>NZ_JARIXO010000002.1:0-490049 GCF_029269135.1 Pseudomonas sp. 1928-m
CGCATTCTACGCAGCTTTCGCTGCTTTGCAACTCCTTTTTCAAATCTAACTTCTTGTTTTATAAGAAGTTTAAGGAGCCGCATACGCCTGAAGAGCTGCGCATTATAGGGACTGCCGAACGAAGGTCAATCGATTGTTATGCTTTTGTTTCAATAGCCACGAAATCAAGGGCTGCAGCCACACAGCCACCTGCGCGCCGCCTGCAGAAACGACAAAGCCGTTGAAGCTGACGCTTCAACGGCTTTGTCGAACCCACTGCGCAGTAACTAGGCGCTTTTACCGCGACGCAGGCGCAGCAGGTACTGAATCGGCCCCGAAGCCGCGTAAGCCAGGAAGATGATCAGCAGAATTCGCGGCGGATCACTGAACACCACCGCAAACACCAGCACCACCGCCAGGATCGCTACAAAAGGCACACGCCCTTTCAGGTCCAGATCCTTGAAGCTGTTGTACTTGATATTGCTGACCATCAGCATGCCAGCAGCGGCTACCAGAATGGCAACTACAAAGGCCATGTTCGAGCCTTTGATACCGAAATCACTGAAGGCCCACACAGTACCCGCCACCACACCCGCAGCAGCCGGACTGGCCAGACCAATAAAGTAACGCTTGTCGACGCTGCCGATCTGCGTATTGAAACGCGCCAAACGCAGCGCGGCACCGGCTACATAGATGAAGGCCACCATCCAGCCGACCTTGCCCATGCTACCCAGCGCCCACTCAAACGCGAGCAAGGCAGGCGCGACACCGAAGGCGACCATATCGGATAGCGAATCGTACTCGGCACCAAAGGCGCTCTGGGTATTGGTCAGACGCGCTACACGACCATCGAGGCCATCCAGCACCATGGCAACAAACACTGCGGCGGCGGCCACATAGAAGTTGCCGTTCATAGCATTGATGATGGCGTAGAACCCGGCAAACAAGTTGGCCGTGGTAAACAGGTTGGGCAGCAGATAAATACCGCGATGACGGACCTTGCGCCCTTCGGCGTCATGCCCCTCTTCTATATGCTCATCGATTGGCAGCAAACTTTCGGCATCGGCGGGAGACTGCGGCTCATCTGGACGTTCATTCATGAACAACACCTTGCAACGGATTTGGAGAATTTCGACAGACGCTGACGAACAGGGTTCACGCCAGCGCCCATGCAACACTCAGGCTTTATACCAGAAGCCTTGCCGCACCATGAAAAAACGCGGCCTTGGCCGCGTCTTTTCTTACGTCATAAAACCTTAGTTCTTGGCTTTGTCGACGATTTTGTTGGCACCGATCCACGGCATCATGGAGCGCAGTTGCTCACCGATGATCTCGATACCGTGTGCAGCGTTGTTACGACGCTTGGCGGTCATCGAAGGGTAGCCGGTCGCACCTTCGCTGATGAACATCTTGGCGTATTCGCCGTCCTGAATGCGCTTCAGGGCATTGCGCATGGCCTGACGGGATTCGGCGTTGATCACTTCCGGGCCGGTCACGTACTCACCGTACTCGGCGTTGTTGGAGATCGAGTAGTTCATGTTGGCGATACCGCCTTCGTACATGAGGTCAACGATCAGCTTCAGTTCGTGCAGGCACTCGAAATAGGCCATTTCCGGCGCGTAACCGGCTTCAACCAGAGTTTCAAAACCGGCTTTGACCAGCTCAACGGTACCGCCGCACAGAACGGCTTGCTCGCCGAACAGGTCGGTTTCAGTCTCGTCCTTGAAGGTGGTTTCGATGATGCCGGTACGACCGCCACCCACACCAGCAGCGTAGGACAGGGCAACATTCTTGGCGTTGCCGGAAGCGTCCTGATAGATCGCGATCAGGTCAGGAATACCACCGCCTTTGACGAACTCGGAACGTACGGTGTGGCCTGGGGCCTTCGGCGCAATCATGATCACGTCGAGATCGCTACGCGGCACAACCTGGTTGTAGTGGATCGCGAAGCCGTGGGAGAAAGCCAGGGTGGCGCCTTTCTTGATGTTCGGCTCGATTTCGTTTTTATACAGCGAGGATTGGAACTCGTCCGGGGTCAGGATCATGACCAGATCGGCAGCAGCAACGGCGGAAGCAACGTCAGTCACTTTCAGGCCATGGGCTTCAGCCTTGGCAACAGTGGCCGAGCCTTTGCGCAGGCCAACAGTCACGTCAACGCCAGAATCTTTCAGGTTGCACGCCTGAGCGTGGCCCTGGGAACCGTAGCCGATGATGGCAACTTTCTTACCCTGGATGATCGAGAGGTCACAGTCTTTGTCGTAATAAACTTTCATGTTCTTGGCTCTTTTAATCGAAAAAGGATGGGGTGCATGCACCGCGACGAAGACACCTTAAGTGATCCGCCCCATTGCGTAAAATGATATATTTGCAACACAACATGCCGATAATTGAAATAATCATGGATAGTCACGCACTCAGGCTTTTTCTCTCTCTGGCCGACAACCTGCACTTCGGTAAAACCAGCCGTGAGCAACACGTCAGCCCTTCCGCGCTCAGCCGCAGCATCAAACAGCTTGAGGACGAACTGGGCGCACCACTGTTTCTGCGCGACAACCGCTCAGTGCGCCTGACCCGCGAGGGACAACAGTTTCGCGAGTATGCCAGCGAAGTTATCAACGGTTGGCAAGCCATCCGCCAGACCTTCAAGCAGGACCAGTTGATCCTGCACGGCGAGCTTTCCCTGTATTGCTCGGTAACGGCCAGCTACAGCTTCCTCTATGACATCTTGAGCAGCTTTCGCCAGGACTACCCACGCATTGAAATGAAGCTGCACACCGGCGACCCGGCCAAGGCCGTAGAACGTGTGCAAGAAGGACTGGAAGATCTGGCCATTGGCGCCCGCCCCGACAGCTTGCCGGCCGGCATCGAATTTCAACCGATAGCCCGCTCCGCGCTGTGCTTTATCGGCCCGCAGTCACCGCAGCTATTAAGCGAAGAACAGCTTAGACATCCCACAGCGGAGAGCTGGCGGGATGTGCCGATGATCCTCTCGGAAGAAGGCCTCGCCCGTACCCGAACCGACCTGTGGCTGAAAAGCCACAACATCAAACCGCGGATTTATGCGCAGGTGAGCGGTAACGAAGCCATCGTCAGCATGGTGAGCCTGGGCTTTGGCATTGGCGTAGTCCCGCAGATCGTTCTCGATAACAGCCCACTGACCGCACGCATCCGCATCTACGATATTCAGCCACCGTTAACCGCATACGACATTGGCCTGTTCGCGCTGGAGAAGCGTCTTAAAGACCCGCTGATTAATGCCTTCTGGAATCGCCAACGCTAAGAGGCATTTACCCCAAAATGCAAAAAGCCCTCAGAGGACACTCCCCCGAGGGCTTTTGGTTTTATCAGTACAACGTAATCAGATGCTCAGCACCTTGTCGCCACGGGCAATGCCGGTCACACCACTGCGCACGGTCTCCAGAATCGACGCAGTGCCGATGGCCTGGATAAAGCTGTCCAGCTTGTCGCTCGTGCCGGCCAGCTGAATCGTGTAGACGCTGCTGGTCACATCGACGATCTGCCCACGGAAGATGTCGGTGGTGCGTTTGACTTCAGCACGCTGAGCACCAGTCGCCTTGACCTTGACCAACATCAGCTCGCGCTCGACGTGAGCGCTTTCCGACAGATCGACCAGCTTGACCACTTCAACCAGCTTGTTGAGGTTTTTGGTGATCTGCTCGATGACTTCATCATGACCCACAGTGGTCAGCGTCAGACGCGACAGGGTCGGGTCTTCGGTCGGCGCCACAGTCAGGCTTTCGATGTTGTAGTTGCGCTGCGAGAACAGACCGACCACGCGGGACAATGCGCCGGGCTCGTTTTCCAGCAGCAGGGAAATAATGTGTCGCATGATTAGGTACGCTCCGTCTTGCTCAGCCACATATCGCGCATTGCACCGTCTTTGATCTGCATCGGATAGACGTGCTCACTGGTATCAACCTGGATATCGAGGAACACCAGGCGATCTTTCATCCCGAAGGCCTCCTCCATCTTCGGTTTTAGATCCTTCAGATCAGTGATGCGCATGCCGACATGGCCATAGGCCTCGGCCAGCTTGACGAAATCCGGCAACGATTCCATATAGGAATGCGAGTGACGGCTACCGTAGTTCATGTCCTGCCACTGGCGCACCATACCCAGCGCACCGTTGTTGAGGTTGACGATCTTCACCGGCAAACCGTACTGCAGACAGGTCGACAGCTCCTGAATGTTCATCTGGATGCTGCCTTCACCGGTCACGCAGGCGACCTCGTCATCCGGGAAGCTCAGCTTGACGCCCATGGCAGCAGGGAAACCAAAGCCCATGGTGCCCAGACCGCCGGAGTTGATCCAACGGTTCGGCTTGTTGAAGCGGTAGTACTGGGCTGCGAACATCTGGTGCTGACCCACATCAGAGGTCACGAACGCGTCGCCACCGGTAACTTCGGACAGCGTCTCAATTACGGTCTGCGGCTTGATGATGCTGCCGTCGCCCTTGTCGTAAGGGAACATGATGCGACCACCGCGCCACTCTTCGATCTGCTTCCACCAGCTCGCCAGGGCATCCTTGTTCAACTGCTCGCCGATTTCTTTAAGGATCGCGACCATCTCGGTCATAACACTATCAACCGGGCCGACGATTGGGATATCGGCCTTGATGGTCTTGGAGATGGAAGCCGGGTCGATATCGACGTGAATGATCTTGGCGTTCGGGCAGAACTTGCTCGCGCCGTTGATCACCCGGTCATCGAAGCGTGCGCCTACCGCCAGGATCACATCGGCGTGGTGCATTGCCAGGTTGGCGGTGTAGCTACCGTGCATACCGAGCATGCCGAGGAACTGGCGATCGGTGCCTGGATAGCCGCCCAAGCCCATCAGGGTGTTGGTAACTGGCAGGTTGAGCATCTGCGCCAGCTCAGTCAGCGGCGCTGCAGCACCGCCCATGATCACGCCACCACCGGAATAGATGACTGGACGCTTGGCCGTCAGCAGCAGTTCGGCCGCCTTGCGGATCTGCCCAGAGTGACCGCGCAAAGCCGGGCTGTAGGAACGCAGCTTGACCTTCTTCGGATAGACGTACTCGAACTTCTCAGCCGGGTTGGTCATGTCCTTCGGAATATCCACGACCACTGGGCCTGGACGGCCGGATTGCGCCAGATAGAAGGCTTTCTTCAGGACTTCCGGGATCTCCGAGGCGTGCTTGATCATAAAGCTGTGCTTCACGATCGGCCGCGAGATACCGATCATGTCGGTTTCCTGGAAGGCATCGGTGCCGACCATGGTGCTTGGCACCTGGCCAGACAACACCACCATCGGAATAGAGTCCATATAGGCAGTGGCAATACCGGTGATGGCATTGGTTGCGCCAGGGCCAGAGGTTACCAGCACCACACCGGCTTTACCGGTGGCACGGGCATAGCCGTCAGCCATATGGGTTGCCGCTTGTTCATGACGAACCAGGATGTGCTGCACTTCCGGCTCTTTGAACAGGGCATCGTAGATGTGTAGAAGAGCACCGCCCGGGTACCCATAGATGTTCTTAACGCCTTCGTCACGCAAAAAGCGGACGACCATTTCAGCGCCGGATAAAAGCTCCACGTTGTTCACCTCTAAAACGCCAGAAAACCGCCCAACAAGGAGGACGGCCTAAGATAGGTTTACTGTCAGCAGAGCATGAGCGACGGTGGTCGCCGACTACGTCAGCTACAACTGAGCAAGTATTGGGAATGCCCCAAAGTGTTGCGGGGTCTTCCCACCCAGCGCGAGGTAACGCGTTGCGGGTGTAACAGGTCGGCGCGGGTGTGCACCTCATGTCTACTGAGCTAAAGCCTGCTTGCGGCGGACTCCACTACAGCGAGCGTGGAATTGTTCGGATTCGGCGCTGCCAAGTCAAGCAATCCGTGATTGAATCTGCAATCTTCTGCTGTGACGCAGCGCAGGATGACGATTCGAACATTTTGGTTATAGTAGTCAGCAGGCACCGCAGCTCAATATAAGGAAACCGCATGCGCCGCATGATCATCACCAGCAGCTTGCTGCTCGCCATGAGCGCTACCGCCATGGCCAGCCAGGTTTACAAGTGGGTCGACGCCCAAGGTGTAACGCACTTCAGCGCACAGCCGCCACAAGGCCAAGAAGCCACCAGCATCAATACCGCAACACCACCGCCCAAGCCTGCCGTCGCAGAAGAGAAGAAAGCGGCGCCGACCTTCGAAAGCATCGCCGACCCCGAGCAGGCTGCCATCGACGAAAAGGTCAAACAGGAGGTTGCCGCCAAAGAAGTGGAGCGCAAGAAGTACTGCGCAGATGTGCGCACCAACCTTTCGCAACTGGAAAATAATCCGCGCGTACGCGTTGATGTAGACGGTGAAGTACGCCGCCTAAGCGAAGAAGAGCGCCAGAGCCGTATCAGCGAAGCGCAGAAGGCGATTGCCGAAAACTGCAAATAAGCCTGTCGGCGCGGCTCAGGTCGCGCCAACGATCAGCTGATCAAATTCACCCAGCAGTTTGATCAGCTCTCTGGCCTTTTTGGCCTGACCGCCATACACCTGCTCGGCCATCGGCTGAATCCCGGAAACACTGGGCAATGCCGCCCCTGCTTCCAGCACCTGCTTCATCCTCGGTAGAAATATCCACTGCAGCCACTGCTCGAACGCCAGCGTATCGACACAGAACGGCTGCTGGCTGGATAGCGCCTGCGCACTAGGCGCCTGCGCATCCCACCAACCTTGCACACGCAGCTCTCGCTCGATCAGCAGCAGCTGCTCCGCCACCGCCGGCACGCGTGCATCCATCAGAGACTGACTCGCGCCTGCTCGCGAGCCTGGGCGGCACCCGCAGCATCACCCTGACGCTCGCGCGCCTGCGCAATCAGGTTCCACAGGCTGGCCTGCAAGGCAGGACGACCGCTGGCATAGCTCAGCCCACGACGGGCGAACTGCTCGGCCTGAGCCGCATCGCCTTGAGCCAAACGTACTTCGGCAAGTTTGTAGAGCACCTGCGGCTCACGCGGAGCAATACGCTGGGCGCGCTCCAGGCTGGAGGCGGCGCCATTCAGATCACCACCACCCTGCTGCTGCTGAGCCGTCGTCAACAAGGCCAGAACCGGGCCATCCAGCTGCTCATCCATGGCCAAACCACCACTTGGGATGCCACTGGGCGCCGGCGCGACATAGCCGCCTTGGGTGGCAGCAGGTGGCGTAGCACTCCACGGCTGGGTAGTGCTGCCGATATCCAGCGGTGCATTGCTTGCCGGGAACGACTGAATCGGCGCGGAACTACCGCCACCGCCCGGCACCATTACCACCACGCCAGAGTCTTCCGGCAGGGCCTGAGGCTGTGTGACTGGCGCACCATAACCGCCTGGCGTACCCGATTGCGCGCCGGCTACCGCAGTACCGCCTTCAACTACCGGAATCGAGCCGCGCGGCACGCTGCTACAGCCGGCCAACAACAACGAAGCCGTTACAGCTGGAATCAACCACTTATTCACGTCACGCCCTCTTTAACTTAATCCAACCAGCCGCGTACCCAATCCATCACTTCGTTGACCGGCGCCTGAATACCACAGGCCGGCCCGGCGACGGGTTGGCTGCCGCGAATATACGGCATCTGTACTGCATTCGGACAACTCGGGTCAGTGCCCTGGCCGCTGCTGGCATCCACCCAGGCCTGCACCACGTTATCCGGCACGGGCATATCCAGCGGCAGTGGGTCGGCCTTGCGCATAAAGTCCGTCCACACCTGCAGTGCGCCCGTCGCCCCGGTCAGCGGCGTCGGACCGTTGTCATCACGGCCCAGCCAGACCACCGCCAGCACATCCTGGCTGAAGCCGGCAAACCAGCTGTCGCGCGAATCGTTACTGGTGCCGGTCTTGCCGGCCAGGGCCAGGGAGCGCGGCAGCTGACTGTAGACCGAACGCCCTGTGCCTTCTGACATCGTGCGCTGCATGGCGTTCTGCAGCAGGTAGATAGCGCCGCTGTCAAAACGCTGCTGAATCTGGAATGGATAACGCTTGAGCGGCTCGCCCTCGGCCGTCAATACCGCACGAATACCGCGCAACGGCGTATTGAAGCCACCATTGGCTAGGGTCTGGTACATATTCGCCACGTTCATCGGGCTCAGCCCACCAGCGCCGAGCAGCATCGACGGATACGCCGGCCACTGCTGCTCGACACCCAATCGATTGAGGGTCTTCAGCACTTCTGGCACGCCGAGTTCCAAGCCGAGCTTGGCAGTCGACAGGTTGTAGGAGTTAACCAGGCCCTGGTACAGGTAAATCGTGCCATGGGCCTTGCGATCGTAGTTCTGCGGGCTCCAGACCTGACCGTCCTGGCCCTTGATGGAGAACGGCTGATCTTCCAGCAGACTGGTCAAGGTGTACTGGCTGGGCCGCTCCAACGCGGTCAAGTAAATCGCCGGTTTGATCAGCGAACCAATCGGCCGTACTGCATCCAGCGCGCGGTTGAAGCCGGCAAAGCGCGGCTGGCGGCTACCAATAATGGCCTGCACCTCACCACTTTCCGGACTGGTCACCACCATCCCGGCCTCGACCTGATCAACCCCTTTGCGCCCGGACAAGCGTTTCAGGGTGTCGGCCAAGGCGCTTTCGGCCTTGAGCTGCATGATCGGATCGAAGCTGGTGAAGATGCGCAGGCCCTCTTCGGTCAGGTCCTGCTCCTGGTAGTCCTCGCGCAGCTGGCGCTTGACCAGATCAAGGAAGGCTGGGAACGAGCTGTCTGCCAAGGTACCGCGCTGGGTAATGCCCAAAGGTTTCTGTTTTGCCGCTTCCACTTCTTCGGTGCTGGCCACGCCCTGCGCTGCCAGTACATCGAGCACCAGGTTACGTCGTTCCAGCGCACGCTCGGGGTTGCGCCGCGGGTTGTAGTAGGTCGGCCCTTTGACCATACCCACCAGCAGCGCCACCTGATCGAGCTTCAATTCGGACAGTGGCTGACTGAAGAAATACTGGCTGGCCAGACCAAAGCCGTGCACCGCACGCTGGCCGTCCTGGCCGAGAAACACTTCATTGAGATAGGCCTCAAGAATGTCCTTCTTCTCGTAATGCAGCTCCAGCAGCACCGCCATCATGGCTTCGGTTGCTTTACGGGCCAGGGTGCGCTCGTTGGTCAGGTAGAAGTTTTTCACCAACTGCTGAGTCAAGGTACTGCCGCCCTGGCGCAGCTGACCGGCAGTGGCATTGATCCACACCGCGCGGGCTACGCCCTTGGGCGAAACGCCAAAGTGGTTGAAGAACTCGCGGTCTTCAATCGCCACCAGGGTTTCCACCAGATACGGCGGCACCTGCTCCAGCTTGATCAGCACGCGGTCTTCCTGGTGCGCCGGGTACAAGCCGCCAATCAGCAACGGCTCAAGCCGCGCCACTGCAAGGTTGCCGCCGCTCGCCTGAGTCAGGCCGGCAACGTAATCACCAGAGAAGCGCACACGTACGCGTTGCGATGGTTCAACACTTTCGTAGAACTGAAAACCGCGTGAATGCAGCTCGATATTGTTGCCGGCGACCGAAACACCGCCAGGGCCGGCCACCGCGCTTTCACGGCGATAACCCAGGGCATCCAGCTCCTTGAGGAAGTCATCCTTGGCCAGTTTCTGCCCAACAAACAGCTCCAGCGGCCTGGCATAGACCTTGGCGGGCACAGTCCAGCGCTTGCCGGAGAATTTCTCCTGCACCACTGCATCGAGGTAAACCGCAAACACGGCGAGCACCACCAAGCCAACCAGGCCGAGCTTGATAGCCCAGCCTAACCAGGGGCGCATACCGCCGGAACGGCGTTTAGAACGGGGACGAGAAGATCGGGTACGAGTCATGGCGCGGCATTATACGCACTTTGCCCACTTGCCAGCAGACCAGCGCAGCGGTTTGCAGACTGGCGTTGAGCGGCCATAATGGCCGCCTCTTATTCAGTACAACGCCAAGGATCGCCCGTGAGCCAAGCTCTGATCGCCGCACTGCAGAACCCGGCCCTCTACCCTCATCCCGTGGAGCAGTTCCAGGTTATCGAAACCCATATTTCCTGGGTGGTGCTCACCGGCCCCTTCGCCTACAAGCTCAAGAAGCCGGTGAACTTCGGCTTTCTCGACTTCACCGAGCTGAGCGCCCGCGAACACTTCTGCAAGGAAGAGCTGCGCCTCAACCAACGCCTGACCCAGGGCCTTTACCTGGACGTACTGCCGATCAGCGGCAGCGTCGATGCGCCGCAACTCGGTGGCAGCGGCCCAGTGATCGAATACGCACTAAAAATGCGTCAATTCCCGCAGAGCCAGCTGCTCAGTGACGTGCAGGCACGCGGCGAACTGAGCGAGGCGCATATCGATGCCCTGGCCAAACAGATCGCCGACTTCCACGGTTCGACCCCTGCGGTCGCGGCCAGCCATGAATTGTGCACGCCCGAGGCAATTGTCGCGCCGATGCGGCAGAACTTCGAACAGATCCGCCCGATGCTCGGTGACGCGGCCGACCTGCAGCAGCTGGAAGCCCTGGAGGCCTGGACCGAAGCCAGCTACGCGCGGCTTGAACCGCTGCTGGCCACGCGCGCGGCCAATGGCTCGATCCGCGAATGCCACGGCGACATCCACCTGGGCAACGCCACCCTGCTGGATGATCAGGTGGTGCTATTCGACTGCATCGAGTTCAACGAGCCGTTCCGTCTGATCGATATCGCCTCGGACGCCGCCTTCCTCGCCATGGACCTGGAAGACCGCGGCCTCAAGGCCCATGCCTGGCGCTTCGTCAATGCTTGGCTGGAGCACACCGGTGATTACGCCGCTCTGGAGCTGCTGAATTTCTACAAGGCCTACCGCGCCCTGGTACGCGCCAAGGTCGCGCTGTTCAGCCTGGCGCATCAGACCGATGCCGTGCAAAAAGCCGTGACCCTGCGCCAATACCGCAACTACGCCAACCTGGCGGAAAGCTACAGCGCCATCCCCTCCAATTTCCTGGCCATTACCCACGGTGTTTCTGCTGTAGGCAAAAGCCATGTGGCCATGCGCCTGGTCGAGGCGCTGGGCGCTATTCGTCTGCGTTCGGATGTAGAGCGCAAGCGCCTGTTCGGCGAGCAGAAGGATGCTGACCTCGGCAAACTCAGCGCCGGCATCTACACCCAGGACGCCAGCGCCGCCACATACCAGCGCCTGCACCAGCTCGCCGAAGCGGCCCTGCATGCCGGCTTCCCGGTAGTCATCGACGCCACCTACCTCAAGCAGGCGCAGCGCGAAGCGGCCAGCCAGGTTGCCGAAGCCTGCGGCGCGCCCTTCCTGATTCTGGAATGCAGCGCCCCGGACGAAGTGATCGCCAGCTGGCTGGAGCAACGCAAAGTCGCCGGTAGCGACCCGTCGGACGCCACCATGGACGTCGTACGTGCCCAACAAGCCAGCCGCGAAGCCTTGAGTGACGATGAACTGCTGCACAGCAAACGCGTCGACACCCACGAAAGCGCCAGCCTGGACACCTTGATCGCACGTATTCGCCAGCGCCTGACGGGCCTGTAATAGGCAAAACGGGCAACAGAGTTGCGGCGCGAGCAGAGCGCGCCGCGGCTTCTATACTGGCGGTGAGTCCATAAGGAGATGCACCATGAGCCAGCCCCGACAACTGGATAGCCCGCTGTATAGCCTGATCCACAACGAACAAATTTCTGCCTTCAATGCGCAAAAGCCCAAAGACACGGTCGTCGACCTGAGCGGCGGCGACTTTCGCGGCATTGACCTGCGCGCCCTGAATGCCGAGGGCATTAACTTCACCAACGCCTACTTTCGCGGCACCGACCTGCGCGGCCTTGACCTGCGCAATGCCCAGCTCGAAGGGGCCAGCCTGGCCCACGCGCAGATTTCCGGGGCCTACTTCCCGGTCGAGCTGACGGCAGACGAGATTCTGATGTCGGTAAATTTCGGCACCCGCCTGCGCTATAACACCCGTTGAGCGGTAACCACGTCAGCCAGCTGTTCGGCGCCCGAGCAGATGCCTACGCCAGCTTCCGCCCGCATTACCCAGAAAACCTGTTTGCCTGGCTGGCCGCGCAATGCGCGGAACGCCTGCGGGCGCTGGATATTGCCTGTGGCAATGGCCAGGCCAGCCATCCGCTGCGCGAGCACTTCAAACAGGTGCTGGCCTGCGATGCCAGCCTGGAACAATTGCAGGCCGGCGCGGATCAACCTGGCCTGCAGCTGTTCGTCGCCGAGGCGCAAACGCAGCCCCTGCCCAGCCAGAGCCTGGACCTGATCGTGGTGGCGCAGGCCCTGCACTGGTTTGCCACACCGGCGTTCTTTGCCGAAGTACGCCGCCTGCTCAAGCCTGGCGGGGTGTTCTGTGCCTGGTGTTACAGCTTGATGCGCATCGACGATGAGCTGGACGCGCTGATCGACGAGTTTTACTGGAATACCCTCGGCGGTTACTGGCCGCTGGGCCGCGCCAGTGTCGATGCCGGCTACCGTGATATCGACAATCCCTTTACCCCACTCGCCCCGCCCGCCTCGGCTATCGAAGTCAGCTGGTCGCTGGAACAGCTGCTGGGCTACCTGCTCACCTGGTCAGCGGTGCAGCGCTACGAGCAGCAAAACGGCGTCGATCCACTGCGGCAACTGCAGCCAAAACTGCGCCAGGCCTGGGGTGATGCCAAACAGCCACGCTTTGTCCGCTGGCCGCTACACTTTCTGGCAGGCACGCCAAACTGACTCCATCCGCACGACTGCCCAGCAGCGCAAGGAGGCTTGATGAACGATGAACTGCAACACCTGAAGAACCTCGGCAAAACCTCGGCCCAGTGGTTACACGCAGTCGGTATCCACAGCGCCAATGACCTGCGCCGACTGGGCGCGGTTAGTGCTTATCGCGCGGTACGCGCACGGGGCTTCAGGGCATCCAAGGTGCTGCTGTATGCAATTGAAGGCGCACTGCTGGACGTGCACTGGAACGAGCTGCCACCCGGACATAAAGCCGAACTGAACGGCCAGCTCGATGAAAGTTCACCCCACAACAAGAGCTAGCTCACAACCTCTCAGGCTTTTGATTTACCTGAAGCGTGCTGGCAACTATTGTTTTAGGGACGTTCGTGCGGTTTAGTATGCCCAGCCAGTTCAAGGAAATTCGCTCATGTATTTACTCGGGGAGCAACCGGCTTACGCCGATCAGCTGATCAACCGACTACAAAGCATCCCCACTCAATTGCTCGATGGGCTTGCACCTGCTGGATCGCCACTACAGCTTGAACGTGCAGAAGACCTGGCCAAGGTGCTGCCGGGCAATCAGCTATTCATCATTGAAAATGGCCTGCTGCATGCAGTGGTCGATGAACGTCCGCTGTTTTATCTGCAGGAAGGCGACCTGGTTGGCCTGCGCCAGGGCCTGGACATGCCCAGCTGCCGTTACAGCAGCGAGGAGCAACTGAGCCTGATCCCCTATTCGCGCAGTGATGTGTTCAAGCACATCTATGCCAGCGAACAGCGCCAGGAACTGTTTATCCAGTACCTGATCGGCCATACCGCCCTGCTGTCCGACGCTCTGGCTCGCTTGAAACAGCCAGAAATTCGCCCATCCACCGGCTTCCAGCACTTTGCTGCGGGTGAAGAGCTGATCCATCAGGGTGATGTCGCCGACAACGTCTTTATCATCATCGAAGGCCATGCCGAGGCCTATGTCGATGGGCACAAGGTCGGCGATGTGCAGAAGGATGAAATCTTCGGCGCCATGGCCGTGTTCACTCGCGAGAAGCGCAGCGCCACCGTGCTGGCGAGCGAGCCGTGCACCGTAATGGTCATCCCCAAGGAGCAGTTCCTCAGCTTGATGCAGAGCAACCCGCGGATTGCCCACAGCCTGATTGAGAGCATGGCCAAGCGTATCGACCTGCTGAACAAGGAAGTCACCCAGCTGCGCTTGCCGGCCGAAGCGTCCTGAAACCGGCTTACGACCTCAACAACCCGACCTTGTGTCGGGTTGTTTGTTTATGGGCCGAACAGGTCGCCAGCAGATCGATAAAAAAGTTTGCTTGAAGGTGTTGACTTGAAAATGAGAATTGTTATTATTACCACAACTGGTCGCGAGATCAGCCGATAAGCTTAAGAGACCTTCAGTCGGCCTCTTCAGATTATCTCCTCATCAGGCTAATCACGGTTATTGACCCGGCTCTTGCCGGGTCTTTTTTTGCCTGTCGAAAAGTACGCTCAGCAACCTTTAGAAATCGACCTGCGCCAACCACTCCGGCAGATTGAAGTGCTGGCTGACCCGGCAGATCTTGCCGTCACGAATCTCGAAGAAGCTCGCCGCCGTCAGTTGATAGCTCTGACCACAGGCATCTGGCAGACCATCATCGGTGCTCAGGTATTCGCCGCTCAGGGTGAATTCGCAGGCGGCGCGCTGCCCGCTTGGCTCGGTGAGGATCTGCAGGTTATCGATGCTTTCGCGATAGCAGCGCTGGGTGCGCTCCAGATAATCGGCAAAGGCTTGTACGCCCTGCTCGCGCGGGCCCTGGTTGATATCCAGCAGCACATCGTCGCTGAGCAGGGCCAGGCAGGCGCGGCTGTCGCGTTCGTTGAGGGCGTTGAAGTAGCGGGTAAGCAGGGCGTGGGCAGCGGCTGGCATCGGCAGTCTCCGGTGAAAACCGCAGACTACCTGCTCAGCCGCAGGCAAGTCGGGCTAGGGTCGCAGTTTTGCGCAGTGGTCCTGCTCAGGTTGCGCCGGGGTGTACCAGACGTAATCGGCCGACTCAGCAGCAACCTGGCTGCCAACCTCCGCCAGAATTAACACCTGCACGCCTTCCGCTGCCCCTAAATCCTGCAGATGCAGTGGCACACCCAACTCACGGCGCACATGGAAGGCGCCAGCAAACAGCAGACTTGGCGCCGGCGCGACCAGCAGCGCTTCAGCCATTCGCCGGTCACGTTGCTGCTGCACGGCAAGCATGGCGGGCAGCTGGCTGTCCGGCAGCAGATTGCAATGCGACTGGCGAATCTGTTTGAACAACGCCTCACGCACCGGTGGCGCGGTGGATGCCTGGCCATTCAGCTGCGGCACCTGGGCATAGATCTGCATGATTTCGCGACGCTCAAGATTGGCCGCCAACAACGGATAAGGCTGACGCAGCGCATGCTGCACCAGCGGCCCGTACTGCGACCAGGCCCAGCCCGGCTGCCAGGCCAGGGCGCTGAGCATGTCCTGCGGCGCCTGCCCGGCCGCGATAGCAGCACGCACCTGATCGACCTTGGCCTGCTGATCCGGCGTCAGCATTTCCAGCAGCAGGCTACCTTGCGGCCGCTGCGCTGCCAGCGCGCGCAACAGCCAGAGCTGCAGCGCATGGTGATCGGGATTGTCATGCCGCTCGCCGACCAGCACCTTGGGCGCAGCAGTCAGACGTTCCAGCAGCTGCGCCGGGGTAAGCCGCGCACCGGTGCGCAACTCGACAATCTGCCCCAGCTCAGGATGCTGCAAACCTTGCGGGCTTTGCCAAGCAGGTAAAGCCGGTAGCGAGGCCTGACAGGCGCTCAACAGCGCCAACACCAGCAGTAATGCAATACGCATAAACACAACCTTAGCGAGCAACGATTAAAGGATGACCCCGTTCCGGATGCCGCTGCACCAGCACCTCCAGACCAAACACAGCCTGCAGCGGTTCGGCGCGCAAGACTTCCTCAGGGGAACCGAGCGCATGGGGGCGGCCGCGTTCCAGCAGCAACAAGCGGTCGCAGTAACGCGCGGCCAGATTAAGATCGTGGAGGATCACCAGCACAGCGGCGCCCTGCTCGACAAAGGCGCGGGTGGCCTGCAGCGTGGTGTGCTGATGCAGTGGATCGAGCATCGAGGTGGGCTCATCGAGCAACAGCATTTGCCCTTCCCCACCTGGCCAGAGCTGCGCCAGCACCCGCGCCAAATGCACGCGCTGACGCTCGCCGCCGGATAACGCCAGGTAACTGCGCCCGGCCAGGTGCAAGGCATCGGCTGCCTCCAGCGCCTGCTTGATGATCTGCGCATCACGCACACGCCCGCTGGCGTGGGGCAAACGGCCCATACCGACCACTTCTTCCACGCGAAAGGCGAAGTTCAGCGTCGAAGTCTGCGGCAATACCGCCAGGCGTTGCGCGCGCTCGCTGCCGGGCCAGTCCTGCAGCCGCCGCTGATCCAGCCACACGTCGCCGTGGCTCGGCTGCAACTCGCCACACAAGGCACCGAGCAAGGTGCTCTTGCCTGCACCATTGGGGCCCAGCACGCCGAGCATTTCGCCCGGACGCAGCTCCAGGTTGATATCCGCCAACACCGTGCACGGGCCGCGCTGTACCGCCAGATTTTCCGCGCGCAGCATCAGGTACGCCCCCGCAGCAACAGATAAAGGAAGAACGGCGCGCCAATCAGCGCCGTGACGATACCGATCGGCAGTTCCGCTGGCGCCAGCACCAGCCGCGCCGCCAGATCCGCCAGCAGCAGCAGACTGGCACCCGCCAAGGCTGAGGCTGGCAACAGCACGCGATGATCCGGCCCCACCAGCAGACGCACCAGATGCGGCACCACCAGGCCGATAAAGCCGATCATCCCTGCCGCAGCCACAGCCGCGCCGACACCGAGGGCGGTGCAGAACACCAGCTCGGCCTTGACCCGTTCCACGGCAAAACCCAGGTGACGCGCCTCGGACTCGCCCAGCAGCATGGCATTCAGCGCCTTGGCCCGCCTTGGCAACCACAGCGCCACTGCCGCCGTCACCAGCAGCAGCGGCCACAGGCGCGCGTAACTGGCGCCATTAAGGCTGCCCAGGTTCCAGAACGTCAGGGTACGCAAGGTGGCGTCGTCGGCCAGGTAGGTAAACAGGCCGATGGCCGCACCGGCCAGGGCGGTCAGCGCGATACCGGCCAGGAGCATGGTTGCCACATTGGTTTCACCATCACGCCGGCCCAGGCGATAGACCAGCGCCGTCACCCCAAGGCCGCCGATAAAGGCGAACAACGACAATAGATAAGGTGCAAAGGCTTCCGGCAAACCACCCAGTGCCGCGCCACCGACAATTGCAATCGACGCGCCGAGCGCCGCGCCGCTGGATACGCCGATCAACCCAGGATCGGCCAGCGGGTTGCGAAACAGCCCCTGCATCGCCACCCCGCACAGCGCCAGCACCGCGCCGACCAGCAGACCGAGTAAGGTGCGCGGCAGGCGGATCTGCCCGAGGATCAGTTCGGCCTGGGCCAGATCATCACCCGCTTGCACCAGGCCCAGCAGGCGCAGCGCCGCTTTGAGGGTATCCAGCAGCGGCAGGCTGACCGGCCCCAGCGCCAGGGATAACCAGAGCGCGAGCGCCAACAGCAGGCTCAGTGCGATAAACAGTGAGCGCGGACGAATAACAGGATTCATGGCGTGGGCTTAGCTTCGGCGACCAGAGGTTGGCTGGCAGGATAAAAGGCTGCGGACAAGGCCGCCAGCCCATCCGGCAAACGCGGGCCGAGGCCCCCGACCAGCAGCGTCGGGTCGAGCATCAGCAAACGCTGGTTACGCGCCGCACGAGTCGAGGCCAGCGCCGGGTTCTGCTGCAGCAATGCCTCACGCGCGGCATCACCAGAAAGACTGCGATCAGCAATGATCACCACCTCCGGATCAAGCGCCAACAAGGCTTCGGTGGACAGCGCCTTGTAACCGCTATGGCTGGCCAGATTGCGCCCACCGGCACGCTCGATCAGCCAATCGGCCGAAGTGTCCTTGCCGCCCGCCATCGGGCTACCACCGGCATGCCCGAGCAACAGCAACACCCCCGGAGCCGCTTGCTGACGCTGCGCAGTCACCAGCCAGTCGGCCTGCTGCTGCAAGCGCTGCTGATAAGCCGCGAAGGCCTGATCGGCGCGTTGTGGCTCGCCCAGCAGGGTGCCGATACGTTGCAGGCTGGCCTGCAGGCTGGTCAGATCCGCCTTGGCCGAGAGCATTTCCACCCGCACACCGGCGCCGCGTAATTGCGCCAGCACGGGCGGCGGGCCCATTTCCTCGCTGCCGATCAGCATATCCGGGCGCAGTGTCAACATGCCCTCGGCCGCCAGCTGGCGCTGATAACCGATGCTCGGCAGCGTGCGCAGCGACTCTGGATACTGACTGGTGCTGTCCACCCCGACCAGGCGGCTTTCGCCACCCAACGCCACCACCCACTCACTGAGCGAGCCGCCGGAACTGATCCAGCGTTGCGGCAACGGCTCGGCAGCCATCAGCGAGGCACAGGACAACAGGCTCGCGCCCAGGGCGAGCAGAGTATTAAGGCGTTTCATGATTGGCCTCTAGAAGAATGCGACTGTCCTGAATGCCCTGCTGCTGCAGCAAGGCCATCAGATCGAGAAATGCCGACAGCGGTGCCTGACGATCCAGCGCCAGGTCCAGGCCCGCTGCGTTATCGGCGGCAAAGGCTGCAGTCATCTCAGTGCGTAACGCGCTGAAATCCGTCTGCGGGGTGCCGTTAAAGCGCCAATTCCCTTCGGCGGACAGCTGTATTTGCATGCGCTCGCCGCTGCCGGCACTCGCTGTAGGCAGCGCTTCACGGCTCTGCGGCAACTGCAGGGGCAACTCCAGCAACGGCGTTTGCGCGGTCAGCAGAAAGAACACCAGCACGATAAAAATCACGTCGAGCAGCGGCGTCAGATCGGGCAACAGATTGCCCTGGGAGCTACTGGCAGCCGGCAGACGAATCACGACAACACCCACTGCGCGGCCGGCTGATTACTCGGCAGTTCCAGCTCCAGGCCATCCAAAGCCAACTGGCAACGATTGAGCAACGCCTGCACGCCCTCCAGATAGCGCTCAGCCCACAAGGCAAAGCCCTGCCCGGCTGCCAGCGCCGGAATGGCGATCAGCAAGCCCCACACCGTGGTGTACAGCGCCTGCCACAAACCATCGGCGAGCAGCGCGGGGGTGACCGGGCTGTTCTGCCCGGCGATATTGGCAAACATCTCAAGCATGCCCAGCACAGTGCCGAGCAGCCCGAGCATGGGCGCCAGCATGCCGATCAGCTGCAGCAAGCGCAGTTGTCGATTGAGGCGCTGACGCTCTTCCAGCAACCAGCAGCCGAGCAGCTMTTCGCGCTGCACCGCCGGCAAGGCGCTGTGTTTGAGCAACAACGCCAGGCCATAGCGCCAACCACGCGCGCGGCCTTTGCAGTGCTCTCGCTCACAGGTGCGGCAGGCGCTGACTGCTGCACGCCCGGCGGCAGTGCTCAGCGGCTGCAAACGCAGAAAAACGCTGAGGCGCTCAAGTATCAGCGCCAGCGCCAGCAGCGAGCACAGTGCCAGCGGCCAACCCAGCGGCCCCATCGCACTCCACCACTGGCTCATCTCAGCACTCCAGCGCAGGCGCGCTTTCGGCAAGGGCGCGCCAGTCTTCGCGCTCCGGGATGCCCGGTTTGCGCGCGCCAAACAGCTGCACCACCAGCTCGCCATTGGCATCGAAGGCTTCCCAACTGGTGATCACGCCATCGCTGCTCGGCTTGCGCACCCGCCACAGCTCGGTCACGCCAGTGGTCTGCAGGTGCAGATTGAACTCGGGATCGAGCACGTTGAACCAAGTATCCATCCAGCGCAGGTTGCGTACCGGACCGGAGTGAATCTGGATGCAGTGGCGGTTGCCGACAAACACCATGATCGGTACTTCGCGCATACCGGCTTGCTCCAGCAGCTTCGGCAATTCGCGCACATCCACTGGCTCGGCCCATTCGCGCCCCGCCAGGCGCAGGGCCTGGGTGCGTGTGGTGCCGTGTTTTTTCAGCAGGGCAAAGAAGTGGTGAGTGTCCTTGAGGGTCGACCAACCCACGCGCAGGGCATTCACATCCACCTGGGCATCGGCTTGCGCCGGCTGCGCCTGGGGCAAAGGCATCAGCTCCAGTTCGGCGCTCTGCTCAGCCATACGCAAACGCTCCAGCAGCGGCGCCCAGGCACTTAGCTGACTGTCCTCGGTGAGGAAGACCTTATGCACCGCAGTGCCCTGACGGTCGAACACCTGAATGCTGCGTTGGGTGCCTTTGCCGGTCTGCTCTTCGATGGCAAACACACTGGCCCAGCCGCCGAGGAACAGGCGCAGGTCGATATCGGCCGAGACCACCAGGCCCATCTGGCCATTACCGGTCACCGTCACCTCACGGTAATAACCCTTGCGCTCATGCACGCAATGCTCGTTGCGGGTCAGCGCCATCACATAGCCCAGCTCGCCCAGTGCCGGCAGCAACTGCGCCCAATCCGGCTGCAGACGTACGGCGTCAACATCGAGGCGGCTGGCCACCAGTTCGGCCTCGCTGACGGCCAGACGTTCGGCGGCATCGCGAGCGCGCAGGCGTGGCTGCTCGCTGCGCAGCACCTGCCAGGCCAGATACAGGTCATTGGTGGTCGCGACAGGCTGGACGTGTGTACTCATGGAAAACTCCTCACTGATTAATCAACGGCTCGCCGTCAAAGCGAACTGAATAGGGATCTGTACGCGGCTAGGCACGGCCTGGCCGCCGCTGGTTTCAGGGCGAAAACGCCACTTGGCAACCGCCTCCAGGGCGGCGCGATCAAGGCTGTCCACGCCCGAGGAACGCAGCACATTCAGGCTGCGCTGCTGGCCGCGCTCATCCAGGCGCACCTCGACCAGCACCACGCCCTGCTGATTACGCCGCCGCGCCTGGGACGGGTAATTCGGCTGGCGGGGCGGCTCGCGAAAGCTCGGCTTGCTGCTAAGCACTTCAGCGGCCGGCGTTGCGGCAACCGGCTTGGCGGGCTCGGTTTGAGCCGCTGCACGCACCGCTGCCGACTGACTGGTTGTCTCGGTTGGCTGCGCTTGCACGGGCTGGTTTTGAGTTGGCTGTGCCACTACCGCTGGCTTTGGCTTGGCCACGGGCGCCTGCACTGCCGGCTTAGGTGTCGGTGCCTGCGCCTTTCTCGGCACCACCGCCTGGCGTTGCGGTTGCGGTTGCGGTTGCTCAGGCTGCTTGGCCGGTGCCGGAGGGGCCTGTTGCAACACTGCAGCCAGGCGTAATACCTGGGGCGCTTCACGGGTTTGCGCCGCACTCAACGCCGGCACTTGCGCATCACCATGCAGCAGCCAGCCGGCGATATGCAGCGCCAGCGACAGCAGCAGAAATAGCGACAAACGCAACATGCAAAGACCCAGTCAAAGCGAACAAGATCTATTTGATAATTATTTGCATTAGCATGTCAATGTCGTTTAGCTTTGCCGCCGATGCCAACCCGGTGGCCAGAGAAGCCACCTGTACGACCCTGGAGTCCCCATGCACAGAAGTCCTCCATTCGCCCGCCGCCCCTGGCTTGCCCTACTGTTACTCAGCCCATCGCTGGCCCTTGGCGCCGAGAAAGCGCCGAACCAGTTCGATACGGTGACCGTCACGGCAACCCGCACCGAACAGACCCTCGACCAGGTTCCGAGCACCGTGTCGGTACAGACCGAACGGCAGATCGACCAGCAGAACATCAAGAACATCAAGGATCTGGTGCGCTACGAGCCTGGCGTGTCGGTCGGTGGTAGCGGTGATCGTTTCGGCCTTTCCGGCTTTACCATCCGCGGCATTGGCGGCAACCGTGTACTGACCCAAGTAGATGGTGTCGGTATGCCAGACGCCTTCTCCTTTGGTGGCTTCCTTAACGCCAAACGCGATTACGTCGACCTCGACACCGTCAAGCAGGTAGAGATCATCCGTGGCCCAGCCAGTTCGCTGTACGGCAGCGATGCGATTGGCGGCGCGGTGAGCTTCCTGACCAAGGATGCCGGTGACTACCTGGACGAAGGTGATGACGCTTACGCCCGCCTGAAAACCGGCTATGACGGCAGCGATGACAGCTGGCAGCGCAGCGCCACCTTCGCAGCGCGCCTGGGTCAGGTCGATGGCCTGCTACACCTGGGCCGGCGCAGTGGCCAGGCCACGGATACCCACAGCGGTCAGGGTGGTATAGGCGCAACTCGCGAGCAGGCCAATCCACTGGATTACCGCACCGACAACCTGCTGAGCAAATTCGGTTGGGATTACAGCGACGGCGGCCGCCTGCAACTGACCTACGAGCGTTATCAGGACGATACCGACACCCGCGTGCTGAGCAACTACAGCAACACTGCGACCATCCGTACCCAGGATGCTGAAGACCGCGTCGACCGTGAGCGCTATTCCCTCGCCCATACCCAGCAACTCGACACCCTGCTTGCTGATCAGATCCACAGCCAGCTCAGCTACCAGGACAGCCAGACGCGTCAGCAAACGTTCGAGGACCGCGTGGTCGGCGGACAGCCACGCTACCGCACACGTGATTCGTACTACGAAGAAAAACTCTGGGCGTTCAATACCAAGCTGGACAAGGCCTTCAGCATCGGCAGCACAGAACATGCGCTGGTCTATGGCCTGGACGTCAAACACCTGAAGAACGCGGATCTGCGCGAAGGCGGTGAAACAGTACTGGCCACCGGCGTGACCACGCCTGTTCTGCCCACCAGCGATTTTCCCGATCCGACCACCAAGGAATACGCCCTGTTTGCTCAGGACAGCATCAGCATCGGCCGTTGGACATTGCTACCGGGCCTGCGCTACGACCACTATGAGATGAGCCCACACGTCACCGACAAGTACCTCAATAGTCAGGCTACCGAGCGCAATCCGAGCGACTTCAAGGATTCGGCGCTGTCGCCCAAGTTTGGCGTGACCTACCAACTCGACGACGCCCACAGCGTCTACGGTCAGTACGCTGCAGGTTTCCGCGCGCCACAGGCAATCGAGATCTTTGGCGAGTTCGCCAACCCCGGCATGTACCGCACCCTGGCCAACACCAACCTGAAGGCGGAAACCAGCGACAGTTTCGAGCTGGGCCTGCGCGGTCAGTACGCCATCGGCAGCTTTGGCGCGGCGCTGTTCTACAACCAGTACGACGACTTTATTGAACAGGTCAGCCGGCCCTCCAGCGTGCCGGGTTTCCCCTTCGGCGAGTTCCAGTACGTCAACCGTGATCGCGTGACCATTCGCGGTGCGGAAGCCAAAGGCGAGCTGTTCCTCGACCAACTGGGCCTGCCGGCTGGCTGGAAAGCCCGCGGCAGTGTGGCTTACGCCCGCGGCAAGGATGAAGGCACAGGCCAGCCGATCAACAGCGTCGACCCGCTCAAGGGTGTATTCGGCCTGGGCTACAGCGAGCCGAGCGGCAAGTTTGGTGGCGAGCTGAGCTGGACCCTGGTGGCGGCGAAAACCCGCGTCGACATGACCCAAACCGCCAATCACGCCGAGACCTCGGGTTATGGCGTACTCGACCTCAATGGCTGGTGGCAGATGACTGATGCCTTCGCCGTGAATGCCGGCCTGTTCAACCTGACCGACAAAGAGTACTGGCAATGGGGCGACGTACGCGGCCTGACCGAAAACAGCCCAAGCATGGGCCGTTTCAGCCAGCCGGGCCGCCACGCCGCAGTCAATCTGGTTTGGGAAATCTGACACAGCAACAGGTCTACCGCGCTATCAACTAGCCGCGAAAAAGAGTTCCACTTGGCGCAAGGATGCGCCCTCCTCTTTCACTTCCGCGCCAAGGCGGCATAATGCCGGCCTGTCGGGGAGGTTCCTATGTTGCGTTTATGTGCACCGGATGAGTTGGCCGAAGGCCAGAGCCGGGGCTTCGAGATAGCTGAAGAGAAGCTGTTTACCGTGCGCAAGGACGGCCAGCTGTATGCCTATCGCAATCGCTGCCCGCACCGCGGCATCCCACTGGAGTGGCTGCCCGACCAGTTTCTCGATGCCAGCGCCAGCCTGATCCAGTGCGCCACCCATGGCGCGCTGTTTCTGATCGAATCCGGCGAATGCGTCGCCGGCCCCTGCGCCGGGCAATCGCTGCAAGAGCTTGCCATCCGCGAAGATGAGCAGGGCATCTGGGTTGATCTAAACGAAGCCTAAAGGCCTGCAGCCTGCAGCCGTTGCGCATGCTCGACAAACAATTTGACCGGCTCGGCACCTTTACCGACCAGACCGAAGGTCTGATTGATGATGTCGAAGTGATCCAGCGGGTACTGATCGCCAATCACCGTGCCCAGGTGTGAGCTGTAGCGCCCGACCATGCCATCGCACTGCCCCACCTCACGCTGAAAAGTCTTGGCAAACATTCGGCAGGCAACATTCGGCCCATCGAAGCGGTTGCCACCTTTATCGGTGATACCCGGCTGAATGGTGCCGGACCAGGAGTAGTAGCGCACGCCGTTGACCTCGGCTGCGCCCTCACCGCCCCAGACTTCAGGCAGGCCCTGCGGATACTGCGCATTAAAGGCCGCCACACCGTCGCTGGTCAGCGATTGCTGCGCGGCGGCCACATCCATCGGCAGTGGCTCGCCTTTATAGCCGCGCTCCAGCCAGGCCATGCAGCGAGCCACGCCACGCAGCAAGGCGCTCAAAATGCGCTCACGCAGGCTGCCGTGCGGGGCTTTGCGTTTGAGAAAATCCGCCAACTCCGAACCATGATTGGGCCCGGCTACCGAGGTAACGGACGCTACCCATTCGGGCTTTAGCGCCGCCGCATAGCGCGCCGTTAGGGCGCCCTGGCTATGGCCGATCAGATGGACCTTTTCTGCGCCGGTCTCTTGCAACACATCGGCGATACGCAACAGCAGTTGCTCGCCGCGCACCTCGGTGGAATGCACCGAAGACACCAGCACCGGAAAGACTTTTGCACCGATGCGGCGCAGCGCCGTGACGATACCGTACCAGTAGGGGTAACCGAGCAAGCTGACAAAGCCGAGTAAACCTGGCACCAGGACCAGGGGATAACGGGGTGCAGAAGATGTCGACATAGCAAACCATCCTTGTGTCATACCGCCGAGAAAGAAAGTGCTGAACCACGAAACATGCCAATGCCGCTCGTGGGAAAAGTGGGCCGCCTGGCATATAGTCCCGGCTTCTCTTTGCGCTGCCATGACCATGCATACCATCGAACGGATTTACCCGAAGGACCTCAACCCGCTCAACCCGGATGACCAGGCCAGCCTGCAGATTCATATGCAGCGCTATGAATTCGCCGCCCTGCACCTCAGCGGCCAGCGCGTGCTGGATATGGCCTGTGGCTGCGGCTATGGCACGGCGCTGCTGGCCGAGCGCAACCCGCACATGCAGGTCACCGGGGTAGACATCGACCCGGCGGCCATTGCCTACGCCCGCGCGCATTACCAGCTGGCCAACCTGCGTTATGAATGCGCCGATGCCGAACAGTTCAGCAGCGACCAGGGCTTCGATTGCATCGTCAGCCTGGAAACCATTGAGCATCTGCCGCGCCCGCAGGTGCTGCTAGCCAACTATGCGCGTTTATTGGCTGAAGGCGGCAAGGTGATCGCTTCGGTGCCGATCACTCCGACCCTGGACGGCAACCCTCACCACCTGCATGACTTCAGCAAACGCAGCTTTTATGCACTGTTCCGCCAGCAAGGGCTGCATGCCAGCCAGCACTTGGAACAGATTCAGTGGTGGCAGTTCAAAGGTTTATTCTCGAAACAGGCCGATCAACAGAAACAGCACCGCTCCGAAGGGGTCGGCAATGCGGTGCTGCTGTACTACCGCAAGCGCCCCCTGTACCTGTTTAGCCGGCT
Source organism: Pseudomonas sp. 1928-m (assembly GCF_029269135.1). Lineage (NCBI taxonomy): Bacteria > Pseudomonadati > Pseudomonadota > Gammaproteobacteria > Pseudomonadales > Pseudomonadaceae > Pseudomonas > Pseudomonas sp. 1928-m. The sequence goes on from NZ_JARIXO010000002.1 coordinate 25,505, forward strand.
GTATTCGATGCTGCGTTACGGTTTTAGCAACCGCTACCTGACCTGCGTGTTTACACGCCAGCCGGCGTAGCCTCGACCGGACGCTGGCGGTAGATCCAAATTCGCTTAAGCACCGTCGAAAACTGGCTCCACAGACTGCCGTTGTTGTAGACCTGACCGTAACGCTCGGCGATCTCGCGCACTTCCACCGCCAACGTCGCATAGCGCCGCGCCGGCAGATCGGGGAACAGGTGGTGTTCGATCTGGTGGCTCAGGTTGCCCGTCAAAATATGAAAAAGCGGTCCACCATTCAGGTTGCTGGACCCGCGCAGCTGGCGCAGGTACCAGTGCCCCCGGCTCTCGCCGACCACCGACTCCTTGCTGAACACGGCCGCCTGCTCGGTAAAGTGACCGCAGAAGATCACCGTGAAGGTCCACAGATTGCGGAGCAGATTGGCCAACACATTACCGGCCAGAACCGCCAAGGCATTGGCCCCGAGCAGCAACGCCAGCAGCGGGAAGAACAGGTAATCCTTGCCCCACTGCCGCAGGATCTTGGCGTTGAACTGTTTGATCAGCGGGCGCACTTCGGCCTTGCTCAGCTTGCCCTTGTAGACCTTGTCCAGACGCAAATGCTGGATCGCCACCGAGTACTGGAACAGCACCGCCTGAATCGTCACCCACAGCGGCTGCCAGCGGTAGAACGGCTTCCAGCGCTGCTCGGGAAACAACCGCACCACGCCATAACCGACGTCATCGTCCATACCCAGCACATTGGTCCAGGTGTGGTGCACATGGTTGTGGGTGTGCCGCCAGAAGTCGCTCGGCCCGGCGATATCCCACTCGTAGCTGCGCCCAGCAAACTCCGGGTCATTCATCCAGTCGTACTGGCCGTGCATCACGTTATGGCCAAGCTCCATATTCTCCAGAATCTTGCCCAGGCCCAGCAGCAGAGTGCCAAGCAACCAGGTCGGCGGAAACCAACCGAGCATCAGCAGGCCGCGCCCACTCCAGCAACAGAACCGCACCGCTGCGCGAATGCGGCGGATATAGCGTGCATCCACCGCGCCCAGATCGGCCAGGGTGCGTTGGCGCAAGGCGTCCAGCTCGTTGCCGAAGGCGTTCATTTCATCCGTGGAAAGCTCGCGATCACGACGCATGGGATTCCCTCGCAAGTTAAAGATCAATCTCGACATCAGTGTGCGGCGCGCTGACACATAAGCGAATCGGCTGACCCGGCTCGCTAAACAACAGCCCGCTGCGCAAATCGCGCACCGTGCCGCTGAGCAAGGTGCAGGTGCAGCTGGCGCAGATACCCTGGCGACAGCCATGCACCGGCTGCAGGCCATGGGCCTCGGCCTGTTCCAGCAGGCTGTGCTGATTATTGGCCGTCGCCTGCTGATGGCTGCGGGCAAAGCCCAAACGCACCTGACGCAGGCTGACATCGGCGCGCAGCACGGGCGCAGTGAAGGCCTCAATCTGCAGCGCGCCAGGCAATCTGGTGGCCTGCCACCACTGCTGCACCTGGGCGACAAACCCCGCCGGCCCGCAGGCCAGCACACGGCGCTGATCCAGCTGCGTGACCTCGGCCAGATGCTCGCCGGTAAAACGTCCGGCCAAAGCCCCCGACTCAACCCCGGCAGCGGTCAGCGACCAGCGCACCTGCAAATTACTGTGCTGCGCCTGCAAGGCCTGCAGCTCGGCAACAAAGCCACGCTGACCCTGCTCGCGCACGTAATGCAGCAGCGTGATCGGCGCACTGAAACCCTGAGCCAGCGCAGCGCGCAGCATGCCCAGCAGCGGCGTGATGCCACTGCCAGCTGCCAGCAGCAACACGCCCTGTTGCGCCTCGGGCCAGCTCAGCTCGCCATACACCGGGCCCAGCTCCAGCACATCGCCCACCGCCAGATGCTCCAGCAGGTAGGGCGAAACGCGGCCAGCCGCCTGATGCTTGATCGCGATCTGCAGGCGGCCTTTCGCCTGCACCGCAGTCAGGCTGTAACTGCGGCTCAGGCGTACGCCATCACGTTCGAGATACAGCTGCAGATGCTGCCCCGGCTGCGCGCCGCGCCAGTTGCCGTTGGCCTGCAGGGTCAATTCGAGCATGTCATCGGCCACCCAGTGGCGCTGGGTGACCCGAGCAAACACCCGGTTCAGCCGCAGCGCCGGATGCAACAGCGCCAGTCCGGCATCGACATCACTTTCGCGCAACCAGCCGTGGGCGACCAGCACGCGCAACGGATACAGCAGGCTTGCGAGCCCGCGTACCCAGGCAAAAGGAAAAAGGGCCATGGCAAGACTCCAGTGAACAATTGTTCACTAGACTGGCAGAGCATATTTATTCAGTCAACACTCGTTCACTCAAAATCAACTAAGCAACCGCGGTTCGACGTAAACAACGGCCATTTGTTAGAGTGCGGCGCTGATTTCGCAATGCAGAGCCATGCCCGCTTGAAACCACTACAACCGCGCGCCGAACAAAAACTGCAGACCCGCCACGCCCTGATGGACGCCGCGCGCAGCCTGATGGACAGCGGCCGTGGTTTTGGCAGCCTGAGCCTGCGCGAGGTGGCGCGCTGCGCTGGCATCGTGCCGACTGGTTTCTACCGGCACTTCGAGGATATGGACGCCCTGGGCCTGGCGCTGATCGCCGAAGTGGGCGAAACCTTCCGCGAAACCATTCGCCAGGTACGCCACCACGAGTTCGAACTGGGCGGCGTGATCGACGCCTCGGTGCGCATCTTCCTCGACGCCGTGGCGGCCAACCGCTCGCAGTTTCTGTTTCTCGCCCGCGAGCAATACGGCGGCTCGCTACTGGTACGCCAGGCAGTGGGCGCATTGCGTGAACGCATCACCGCCGACCTGGTGGCGGATCTGGCGGCTATGCCGAAGCTGCAGCACTTCGACGCCCCGGCGCAAAACGTGATCGCCGACCTGGTGGTAAAAACCGTATTCGCCACCCTCCCCGAACTGATCGACCCGCCTGCACCAACCTTGCCGATGCACGCCTCGCCCGAGGTCAAGATGATCGAGCAGCTGCGCTTTATCTTTATCGGGGCTAAGCATTGGCAGGGTCTGGGCCAGACCCGCGACTGATCGCAGCGCGCCAATAGCACCAAAAGCGCGCATAAAACTGACGCGCGCACCAATCCATAGCTCATCACGCTCCAACTTCAGCCACACCACACCCCACGCGCCCCGCTCTGCGTGGTGCAACGGCAGCTTGGCAAGGCACTTGCTCTATAACCGGCATTGACCTGCCGGAAACTGCCCCATGTTGGTGATCCACCGTCGTATTGCCGCCCAGCCGCACTGGGACGCCGAACTCGAACTGAGCTTCGAAGCCCGCAGCAAAAGCCGCCTGCGCTGTTTCAGCCGCACGGGTGAGGATGTCGGTCTGTTCCTTGAGCGCGGCCAACCCGCACTGCACGACGGCGAATGCCTACAAGCCGAAGACGGCCGCATCGTGCGCGTGATCGCCCGCCCCGAGCCGCTGCTGCACGTCACCTGCGCCAACCCTTTCGAACTGATGCGCGCCGCCTATCACCTGGGCAACCGCCATGTCGCCCTGCAACTCGGCGATGGCTGGCTGCGCCTGCCGGATGACTATGTGCTCAAGGCCATGCTCGAACAGCTCGGCGCCACGGTGGAGCTGATCGAAGCGCCCTACCAGCCCGAGCAAGGCGCCTACGGCGGCGGCCATCACCACTCCCATGCTGGCGATGCCGAATTCAGCTACGCACCGCGCTTGCATCAATTCGGTGCGCGCAAGTGAATAAAGCTTGGCAGTTGCTCCGGCTGGCCAGCCCGCAGCTGCCGATTGGCGGTTATAGCTATTCCCAAGGCCTGGAAATGGCGGTGGATCAGGGCCTGGTCGATAACGCAGAAAGCGCCCAGCGCTGGATTGCCGATCAGTTGTTGCTCAATCTCGCGCGCTTCGAGGCACCGCTGCTGCTCGCCCATTGCCAGGCAGCAGCCGTCGAGGACTGGACGCAGCTGCGCCAGCTCGCCGAACAACAACGCGCCAGCCGCGAAACCCGAGAGCTGCGCCTGGAAAGCCGGCAAATGGGTTACTCCCTGCAACAGTTGCTCACAGGCTTGCCAGAACTGGATCAACCGGCGCAACAGCTGTTTAGTGAGTTGGACGAACCTGGCCTGGCCGTTGGCTGGGCGCTGGCGGCGCGGGCTTGGCAGATCGCGCCAGAGGATGCCCTCGCCGCCTGGCTCTGGGGCTGGCTGGAAAACCAGCTGGCGGTGCTGATGAAAACCCTGCCGCTGGGCCAGCAAGCCGCTCAGCGTCTGACCTCGCAACTGCTGCCGCTGCTCGATCAGGCCCAGCGTCAGGCCAGTGAACTGCAACCACAACACTGGGGCAGCGCCGCCTTCGGCCTGGCCCTGGCGAGCATGGCGCACGAGCGCCAGTACAGCCGGCTATTCAGGTCATAACAAATAAACCTGTAGGAGCGGGCCATGCCCGCGATCAGCTTTCGCGGGCATGGAACTAGGCGTCGCCCCCGCTCCTACGTGGAAGAACTCAGTCGCCCGCAGGCAATAGCCTCGGTCGGCACTCAAGTGAAGATGGGAGTGAGAAAAACCATGAACAGCCAACCCCTGCGTATCGGCATCGGTGGCCCGGTCGGCTCCGGCAAGACCGCCCTGACCCTGGCCCTGTGTCTGGCCCTGCGCGAGCGCTACAACCTGGCGGTGGTAACCAACGATATCTACACCCAGGAAGACGCGCAGTTTCTGGTGCGCAACGAAGCACTGGCGCCGGAGCGGATTATCGGCGTGGAAACCGGTGGCTGCCCGCACACGGCAATCCGTGAAGACGCCTCAATCAATCTGGAAGCGGTCGATCAGCTCAACCGGCGCTTTCCGGGACTGGACCTGATCATCGTCGAATCTGGCGGCGACAACCTCTCGGCCACCTTCAGCCCGGAGCTGTCGGACCTGACCATCTACGTGATCGACGTGTCGGCCGGCGACAAGCTGCCGCGCAAAGGCGGCCCGGGCATCTGCAAGTCCGACCTGCTGGTGATCAACAAGGTCGACCTGGCCCCGCTGGTCGGCGCATCGCTGGAGGTAATGGAGCGCGACACCCTGAAGATGCGCGGCGACAAGCCGTTTGTGTTCAGCAACCAGAAGGTCGGCCAGGGCCTGGAGCAGATCATCGCCTTTATAGAACAACACGGAATGCTCACCGCCGCGTAGGAGCGGGCCATGCCCGCGAGCGTTTCGCGAGCATGGGACTAGGCATCCCCCTCGGTCTTACGGAAATCCAAGCCTCACGAACAATCAAGGAGACACCCCCATGAACCTGCGCAAAACCCTGTTCGCCATCGCCCTGTTTCTCAGCCCCGCTGTGGCCTTCGCCCACGCCGGCCACGACCACGCAGGAGTGATGGCCGGTCTGGCACACCCGGTATTCGGCCTCGATCACCTGCTGGCGATGCTCGCCGTCGGCCTGTGGGCCGCGCAGCAATCCGGCGCGGCGCGCTGGGCGCTGCCGCTGACCTTTGTTGGCACTATGTTGATCGGCGGCCTGCTGGGCTTTAACGGCCTGCAGATTCCGCTGATGGAAACCGGTATCGCTGCCTCGGTATTAGCTTTCGGTCTGCTGGTCGCTGTAGCCATCCGCCTGCCGATGGTTATTTCCATCGCCCTGACTGCACTGTTTGCCCTGACCCACGGCGTTGCCCACGGCCTGGAGCTGCCGGCGCTGGCCAGCCCATGGGGCTACGCTGCAGGTTTCGTGGTCGCAACCGCCGCCCTGCACGCCAGCGGCTACGCCCTGGTGCGTCTGCTGCCCCAAGCCGCTGCACCGGTAGTGCGCGTGCTCGGCGCGGCCTCGGCCGTGACCGGCGCCTGGTTGCTAGCTGGCTGACAGGGGCGACGTCCACTCGTCCATCGCTGAACGCAACGTCGTGTAGCCCGGATGCAATCCGGGGCTGGTTTGCCGAAGTCAGATCTGCCCCGGATTTCATCCGGGCTACTAATAAAGTGCTTTCCACTTGGCGTAGATGGCCCTAGGGCTGGCGCATTTCGCCTCTCGCCCAGCCGCCATGGCTTTGTCATAGTCGAGGCGTATTAAAGCCCCTCCCCCATTGACTGCACTGGACCCTGACCATGCTGCGCGTTGCCCGCTTTCTCTCTGTTCCACTGTTGTTGCTGGCCATCGCCCTCGGCGTGCTGGCCCTAACCAGCAAACCCGCCCAACCGGCGGCGGTGCTCAGCAGCTTTGCCGAGCAACCGCTGGTGATTGCCCACCGGGGCGGCAAAGGCCTGTGGCCGGAGAACAGCCTGTTTGCCTTCGAGCGTGCCAGCGCCCTGGGCGTGGACATGCTGGAGATGGACCTGCACCTGTCCAGTGATGGTGAGCTGGTAGTGATCCACGACCGCACCCTGGACCGCACCACCGATGGCGAAGGCCCGGTTGCCGCGCTCAGCCTGGCGCAGCTGCAAGCGCTGGACGCCGGTTACCGCTGGAGTGCAGACGGCGGCCAGAGTTTCCCCTACCGTGGCCAGGGCGTGCGTATCCCAACCTTTACCGAGGTGCTGGAACGTTTCCCCAGCATCCCTAAGGTGATTGAAATCAAGGTGCCGGATGTCGGCATGGAAGCCCTGCTGTGTGATGCCCTGGAAGCACACCAGCAACGCGAACTGGTGATTGTCGGCAGCTTCTATGACCGCAGCCTGCAGCTGTTCCGCGAGCAGTGCCCAGGCGTGGCCACCTCGGCCGGGCCTGGCTCGGTACGCCTGCTGGTGGCGCTCAACTGGGTCGGCCTGGGCAGCCTGCTGTCGCCGTCCTACCAGGCGCTGCAGATTCCCGAAGCCCATGGCGGCCTGCGCGTTGCCAGCCCGAGCCTGCTCAAGACGGCTGCACAACGCGGGCTGAACGTGCAGCTATGGACCATCAACGAACAGCCGGACATGCGCCGCCTGCTCGACCAGGGCGCCCATGCGTTGATCACCGACTACCCGGACCGCGCCCTGCAGGTACTGGGGCGGTCAACCCAGATCAGCGCCCTGGAAGACTAAGAGCCTTTTACGATCTGCTGCGCGTCGGCCCTGCTGCGTTGAAAACAGGCTCGGAATGCTCATTTACAGCTCGTAAACTCCGCTTCCTCGCCTGTTTTCGCCTTGCAGTGCTCTAGCTCGCGAGATCGTAGAAAGGCTCTGACCACTCGCCGCTGTATAAAAAACAACCTACCGCGCTCAGGCCACGCCCACTGTGGCCTGAACGCAAGCGTACGCAGCTTATCCACAGATCACTCCACAGCAACCTGGGATAAGTTATCCACCGTGCGCCGCAGCACTGCGGCAAAGCCTTGAAATAGCGCGATTATTGCTTGACTCGGCAGAGCGTAAATGACGTATTTCGAGACCTCGGCAAGCTGCTCAAAAATCGATCAAATGGCGCAAAACCAGGCCTTATAAGCCTCTCAGCCAGGCATACCAGAGTTATCAACAGCTCTACCCACAGTAGCCGTGGACAACTTCAGTGCTACCCTAAAACGCCCTGAATAACCAGGCTAACTTGTTGTTTCTACGATAAATAACGTGCTGATCAAAAAGCGTACAAACACCGCAAACAACCACGCGACTAAGCCTGCAAGCGCCTACGCCCACCTTATCCACAGTTCGCTCCACAGTCTTTGTGCACAACTACCCGCATGCAGCGGCAAGGGCTGTGCATAACGCCAACACGGCGGCTGGCTATGAGCCCTATCGAGACAATCAACAGCCCAGCCGCCGAGCACAGGCGTAACGTCACTCCACTCACTCAGGAGATACGCCCATGCCGCTCAATGACCTGTTACGCAGCCTGCTCGCCGCCTATGCCAGCGGCGCCAGCGGCAGCAGTAACGATTAGTCTCACGACACAAAAGCTGCCGCTTCCGTGGGAGGGGCCGGGCGGCGTTCCGCTTTAGCCGCGACGCTTTCAGCGTTCTATGGGGTCAATCGCGGCTAAAGCCCCTCCCACATCGCCGGCCTATCTACCGACAGATCAGGGGCGGTGCCGCTATAGCAGTGCCGTCGCGCCCGCATGGCATTCGCGGCCGATTTTTTCGTGCACTGCGGCAAAACGGGGTTTGCCGCCTATGGCTGATGCGTGCTGACTCACGTATAAATCTGCGCACTATTGCCTACAGATCTGCCTGCAGTTCTGCCAGGCGATTCGCCCCAGAAACCGTAGAAAGGAATCCGACCCATGGCCGGCGCTAGCCTGTTAACCCTGCTCGATGATATTGCCGCCGTCCTCGACGACGTCGCGGTGATGACCAAAATCGCCGCCAAGAAAACCGCTGGGGTGCTCGGCGACGACCTGGCGCTAAATGCCCAGCAGGTCAGCGGCGTACGCGCCGACCGTGAGCTGCCGGTGGTCTGGGCGGTAGCCAAGGGCTCGTTCAAGAACAAACTGATTCTGGTACCGGCCGCCCTGCTGATCAGCGCCTTTGCGCCCTGGGCGGTAACGCCGCTGCTGATGTTTGGCGGCGCCTTCCTTTGCTACGAGGGCTTCGAGAAGCTGGCGCACAAGTTCCTCCACAGCAAGGCCGATGCCCAGGTGCAGCATGTCGAACGCCTGCACGCCGTGGCCGACCCCGAAGTGGACATGCTGGCGTTCGAAAAGGACAAGATCAAAGGCGCAATCCGCACCGACTTTATCCTCTCGGCGGAAATCATCGCCATTACCCTTGGCACCGTGGCCCTGGCCAGTTTCGGCAAACAGGTCGCGGTGCTCTCGGGTATCGCCCTGCTGATGACGGTCGGGGTTTATGGCCTGGTGGCGGGTATCGTCAAGCTGGATGACGCTGGCCTCTATCTCAACCAGCGTGATGGCGACGGCCTGGGCAGCCGACTGCAACGCAGCATCGGTCGCGGCATTCTGTTTACCGCGCCGTATATGATGAAAACCCTGTCGGTTCTTGGCACCGCGGCGATGTTTATGGTCGGCGGCGGCATCCTCACCCACGGCGTACATGCCGCACAGGAATGGATCGACCAACTGGCGCAGAGCGTGGCGGCCAGCAGCGGCCTACTCGCAGCCTTGCTGCCAACCCTGCTGAATGCCATCGCCGGGATCATCGCCGGTGCCGCTGCCCTGCTGCTGGTCAGCCTGGCGACACGCATCTGGAAAGCCGTGAAACCGAACAAGGCGCACGCCTGATCCAGCGCCGGCCGCCATCCCTGGCGGCCGGCCTCCTCTGTTATCCCGCCTGCTGCATGATCACCGTCTGCGCCGGCATCGGCGCCGGGAAGCCGCCTTCGCCGAGGGCATCCTTGATCATCTTGTTGGTGTCGAAATACACCTGCCAGTAATGATCGGTGTGGCAATACGGGCGCACCGCCAGCACCGGCCCGACCAGATTGAACTCGATAATTTCCACATCCACTGCCGGCTCCTTGAGCACGTTGGCAATGCCGCCGATGCGCTCCTTGAGCAGCGCCGCAGCGGCTTTGTAATCCGCCGCGCCGGAAAGCTGCGCCTGCAGATCAACCCGGCGAAACGCGTTGTGGCTGAAGTTCTGGATGTTGTCGGAGAAGATCTTGTTGTTACCCACCAGAGTCATCACGTTGTCCGGGGTGTTGATCGCGGTGACGAACAAGCCGATCTCGGTAACGGTGCCGACCACGCCGCCGGCGCTGATAAAATCGCCGACCTTGAACGGCCGCAGCACGATGATAAAACCACCGGCCGCGAGGTTGGCCAACAGCCCCGACCAGGCCATGCCGATGGCCAGGCCGACCGCCGCAATCAACGCCGCCAGGCTGGTGGTCTGCACGCCGAAGTAACCGAGAATACCGATGACCAGAATGATGTTGAGGGTCACCGAGATAAAGTTGCCGACATAGCGCAGCACCGTCGGGTCCACCCGCTGCTGGCCCAGCGCACGCTGCACCATGCCGACGGCAAAGCCGATCAGCCAGCGGCCGATCACCCAGAAGGCAATCGCTGAGAGAATTTTGATGGCAAACGCCGCGCCGTACTGCGCGACCAGGTTGTAGAGATCGGCAACTTTCTCGGTGCCGAGATTGATCAGATTGGTTTCTTCCATGGCGCAGCTCCAGTGAGTGTTCACTGGAAAAACGCTAGCACGCCGTTACATAAGCGCTAGCCCTCTATCGCGGGGATCGGCAGCACCGTCACCTGCACCTCGGGGTCATGGCTGCCGCCGCCGAGAATCACCCCGCGCAGCGGTGAGACATCGGCAAAGTCGCGGCCCCAGGCCAGGGTGATATGCTCCAGCGCCGGGCGGATATTGTTGGTCGGATCGAAATCCACCCAACCCTGCTGCGGGCAGAACACCGAGACCCAGGCATGCGAGGCATCGGCGCCGATCAGCCGGGGCTGGCCGGGCGGCGGCTGGGTCAGCAAATAACCACTGATATAACGCGCGGAAAGGCCCATGGAGCGCAGGCAGGCAAGCATCAGGTGGGCGAAGTCCTGACACACACCGCGCCGCTCCTCTAGCACTTGCAGCAGCGGCGTGGCCACCTGGGTGGCGGCCGCATCGAAGCTGAACTCGCTGAAGATCTTCTGCATCAGCCCGTCCACCGCCGCCAGCAGCGGCCGGCCGGGGCTAAAGCAATCCGCCGCGTAGGCGGCGAACACCTGCTTGAGGTGCACATAGGGCGATTCGAAACGAAAGCGCGTGGCCTCCAGCACCCCAGGCAATAGTGCCTGACCGCTGTAGCGCAGCGCCGTGCAGGCCTCCTCCCAGGGCGGCGACGCCTGCAGATCCAACGTTGGCCGCGCCAGCACTTCGACCTGCAGCCGCGCACTGACCTTGAGTTCATCATGCGGGCGCTCGAACACCAGACGGGTCAGCGGGTTGCCGAACACATCCAGGGCGTCCTGGCGCTGGCACGGCTGCGGGCTGACCAGCAGCTGTTGATTGTGATTGCGCTGCCAGGGGCAGGCGCGCGGCCACAGATGCGCCAGCTGCTGGGCCAGCGACACCGGGCTGGCGTAGCGGTAATGGGTGTCGTGAAGAATCTGGTAGCAGGCGCTGCTCATGAGGATTGCGTCCGCTGGCTGGCGTCGACATGCACAAAGAAGCGCAAGCCTAAACGGTCGGAGATTTCCGCACTGGCCTGGCTGATGCTTTCCAGCAGCGCAGACAGGCCGTCGAGCACCTCCTGCACGCTGGCCGCGCCAAACAGCGGATTCTCCAGGCTGGCCAGACTAAAACGCGCCAGCTGCCCTTCCAGGTGTTTCAGCCGGCGCTCGCTGGGCAGCTCGAAACGCTCACCCAGGCGCGCCAGGGAACGCAGCAGAGTGCGCACCTGAAACAACACGGCGTGCGGGTTCTGCTCATCCAGTAGCAACAGGTCGAGCACAGGAATCAGCTGCGCCGAGGCCAGGTAACGGGTGCGGTAGGTGATGCTGCTGTTGCCCAGCTCCAGCAACCATTCCAGCGCAGATTGGTCCTGCGCCGCGCTGCTGGTGAGGAAGTTGGCCAGGCTGTCGCAGAGAAACTGCAGGCGTTCGATACAGCGGCCGATCATCAGAAAGCGCCAGCCGTCATCGCGGGTCATGTCATCTAGGGCAAAGCCCGATAGCGCCGCCAGCGACAGCAGCAGGCGGTCGAGAAAATCCAGCAGTTCGCCAAAGTCGGCCTGTTCAGCATCCAGGCCCTGGGCCTCGCGCTGCAGCTCCAGCAGGGCCTGCCAGTTGGCCTGGGACAGCTTGCCGCGCACGCTGCCAGCCACCCACTGCAGGCGCTGCAGATTGCCGCGCAAGCTGTCGGGCCAGTCCTCGCCAAGCAGCGCCTCAAGCAGCCGCGCTTGCAGTTCGCCGCTCTCGGCATCCGGCAGCAGGCCCAGGCTCTCGGCCAGGCTCAGGGCGGTTTGCAGCGCTTGCGGGTCGTCGTCGTCATCCACATAACGCGCCAGCATGATGCGCAGCAGCCGCGCACCGTCCTCACAGCGTTCGCTGTAGCGGCCGAACCAGTAGAGGTTTTCCACCACCCGCGAAGGCAGATAGGGGTCGCTGCGCACCAGATCGGCCACGCCCAGCGGACGCAGCCATTGCCAGGGCTCGCCGCCGGCATGCCGTTCACCGAGCACCCAGGTGTCCTTGCTTGCACCGCCGCGCTGCATCGACACCACTTCGGCGTCGGCTTCGGCGGCTACCCGGGTCAGGCCACCGGGCATTACCCGATACCCCTCGGCGCTGGCCACGGCAAACACCCGCATGCCGATGGCGCGCGGCGCCAGCTGGCCTTCTTCCGGCTGCCAGACCGGCGCCTGCGACAGTTGCGCCAAAGCCTGAGCGACATAGGCATAAGGCCGCGCCTTGAGGCGTTCGGCCAACTCGGCGCGCTGCGCCGCGTCCAGATCACGGCCAAACACCGGCGCAAAGCTCTGCGAGGGAAAGCTGGCGCGCACCAGCAACTCATCGAGCTGCTCCAGGGCCTTGTCCAGTACCGGCGGCTCGCCGCACCACCAACTGGCGATGCTCGGCAGCAGCAGTTCTTCGCCCAATAATTTTTCCGCGATGGCCGGCAGAAAGCCCGGCAAACCGGGGGATTCCAGCACGCCGCTGCCAAGGGCATTGGCCACCAGCACATTGCCCTGGCGCACCGCTTCGAGCAGGCCGGGCACGCCGAGGGCCGAGTCGGTGCGCAATTCCAGCGGGTCGCAAAAGTCATCATCCAGACGACGCAGCACCGCATGCACGCGGCGCAGGCCGGCCAGGGTCTTGAGGTAGACCTTGGCGTCGCGCACGGTCAGGTCGCTGCCTTCCACCAGCGGGTAGCCGAGCTGACGCGCCAGGTACAGGTGCTCGAAGTAACTCTCGTTGAAACGCCCAGGGGTGAGCAGCACCACCAGCGGTGTTTCACTGCCGGCCGGGGCCTGGCGCGCCAGGGTGTCCTGCAGGGTGCGGAAGAAGCCGGCCAGGTATTGCACGCGCAGATCACGGTACAGCTCTGGGAACGCGCGGGAAACGATCTGCCGATTTTCCAAGGCATAACCCGCGCCAGACGGCGCCTGGGTGCGGTCTGCGGTTACCCACCAGCGGCCATCCGGCGCGCGGGCCAGGTCCACCGCATACAGGTGCAGGTAGGTGCCGCCGGGCGGCTGCACACCCTGGCAGGGCCATAAGTAGTTGTTGTGGCCAAACACCAGTTCAGCCGGTAAAAGCCCGTCGGCCAGCAGCTGCTGCGGGCCATATAGGTCGGCCAGCACGGCATTTAGCAAACCGGCACGCTGCGCCACGCCAGCGGCGATTTGTTGCCATTCTTCGGCCGGAATCAGATTGGGCAGCAGGTCCAGCTCCCACGGCCGGTCAGCGCCATCGGGGTCGGCGTAGACGTTGTAGGTCACGCCGTTTTCCTGAATCTGCCGCGCCAGCAGCGCCTGACGCTGCGCCAGCTGCGCCGGACTGCTGCGCTGCAAACGCTCCAGCAACAGGCGCCAGTGCGGGCGCACCTGACCGTCGGCGTCGAACAGTTCATGGTAAGCCCCTGGTGTCAGGGGGTAGTCGGCAAGCAGGTCGGGCATGGCAGGCTCGATAAAAGGCATTTCGTATGTGTAGGAGCCAGCTTGCTGGCGATCCGTAGCGACGCAAGAGCATCGCCAGCAAGCTGGCTCCTACAACACGCGCTGACTAGGTCAGGCGCAGATCCAGGGTCATGGGCAATTCATTATTGTTGATTGGCGCCAGTGTTGGGCGCTTGCCTGGGCTATGGCCTAGGCGGAAGAAGCGCGCCAGGCGCCGACTCTCCGCCTCATAGGCGTTTACCGGCAGGCTGTCGTAATTGCGGCCGCCCGGATGGGCGACATGATACTGGCAACCGCCGAGGGAGCGGCTCATCCAGCTGTCCACCAGGTCGAATACCAGCGGTGCGTGCACTTCAATGGTCGGATGCAGGCAGTTGGCCGGCTGCCAGGCGCGAAAACGCACGCCGCCGACAAACTCGCCGACCTTGCCGGTAGGCCGCAGCGGCACCGGCACGCCGTTGCAGGTCAGCACATAACGGTCACTCGGCAGACCGCTGAGCTTGACCTGCATACGCTCCAGCGAGGAATCGACATAACGCACCGTACCGCCGCCCCCACCCTCTTCGCCCAGTACATGCCAGGGCTCCAGGGCCTGACGCAGCTCCAGCTCGATGCCCTTGACATTGAAATCGCCGGATTTGGGGAAGCGAAACTCGAAATGCGGGGCAAACCACTCGCTGTGCAGGCGATAGCCGCAGCCGTCCAGCTCCTGCAGCACGTCGGCAAAATCCTGCTCGATAAAGTGCGGCAACAGATAGCGGTCATGCAGCTCGGTGCCCCAGCGCACCAACCGCGCCGGTTTGTAGGGTTCACGCCAGAAACGCGCGATCAGCGCGCGAATCAACAGCTGCTGGGCCAGGCTCATCTGCGCATGGGGCGGCATTTCAAAGGCGCGCAGTTCCAGCAGACCAAGGCGCCCGGAGGCCGAGTCTGGCGAGTACAGCTTGTCGATACAGAACTCAGAGCGATGAGTGTTACCGGTCACGTCCACCAGCAAATTGCGCAGCAGACGGTCGACCAGCCAGGGCTGACAGTCGCGGCCCACTTCGGGCATCTGCGCGAAGGCGATTTCCAGCTCGTACAGCGCATCGTTACGCGCTTCATCAATACGCGGGGCCTGGGAAGTGGGGCCGATAAACAGGCCGCTAAACAAGTAGGACAACGACGGGTGGTTGTGCCAGTAGCTGATCAGGCTGCGCAGCAGGTCCGGGCGGCGCAGAAACGGCGAGTCCGCCGGCGTCGCGCCGCCGAGAACAAAGTGGTTACCGCCGCCGGTGCCGGTGTGGCGGCCGTCGATCATAAATTTCTCGCTGGAAAGGCGGCATTCGCGGGCCTGGGCGTAGAGAAACTCGGTACGCTCGACCAGCTCATCCCAGCTGGCGGCCGGGTGGATATTCACCTCGATCACGCCAGGGTCCGGAGTCACCCGGAAGAACTGCAGGCGCGGGTCCAGCGGCGGCTCGTAACCTTCGAGCAACACCGGGCAGTTCAGCTCGGCGGCGGTGGCTTCGATGGCGGCCACCAGTTCCAGATAGTCTTCCAGGCGCACCAGCGGCGGCATAAACAGATAGAGCTTGCCCTCGCGCGGCTCGGCGCACAGCGCGGTACGCACTACACCAGCCGCTGACTGGCCAAGCAGCGGGCGCTTGTTTGCACCGCTCTGGCTACCCGACCAGACGCCACGCGACTGCGGTTTGATCTGCGCCGCAGCCGGCAACGGGGCGAAGCGCTGACTGGGGTCTTCCGGGGTGACGTAGGGGTAATCGGCGTCACTGACCCAGGGTTGCGAATCCAACGGCAGGCGGTAGCCCATCGCCGAATCGCCCGGTATCAGCCGGCAATGCTGGTCACGCAAGAACCAGCTGCCACTCTGCCAGCCCAACTGCTTGGCCTGCCGGGCCAGCGGCAGGATATGCCCGACCACCTTGTCCAGCCCCTGCTCGAACACCTTGCGCAGACGCTCGCGCTCCAGCGGGTCAGCCAGGCGCGGGTCTTCGGCGCTGACGTTGCTCGGCAGCTTGCGCTCGCGCCACAGGTAATAGAAACGGTCCTCATAGGCCGGCACGCAGTATTTAGCGTCCACACCCAGGCGCTCGGCGAGCAAGGTAAGAAAGTCGGCGGCCTTGGCCGCATCGACGCCGTAGTCTTTTTGTTCATCGGCATACAGCGCCGGGTTGTGCCACAGCGGCTCACCATCGCGACGCCAGTAGGCATTCAGCGACCAGCGCGGCAGCTGCTCACCGGGGTACCACTTGCCCTGGCCGAAATGCACCAGCGCGCTCGGCGCGTAGTGCTCGCGCAGGCGATGAAACAGCTCGGTGGCCAGGCGGCGCTTGTTGGGCCCCAGGGCGGCGGTGTTCCACTCCGGATCATCCGGGTAATCGAGGGCGACAAAGGTCGGTTCGCCGCCCATGGTCAGGCGTACGTCCTGCGCTTGCAGGTCTTCATCAATTTTCTGTCCGAGCGCGACAATCGCCTGCCACTGCGCGTCGCTGTAAGGCTTGCTGACGCGCGGCGCTTCCCAGATACGCTCGACCCACATCTCGTGGCTGAACTCGCACTCGCTCTCATCCACGCCGCCGCTGATCGGCGCCGCCGAGGACGGTTCGGGGCTGCAGGCCAGCGGAATATGGCCTTCACCGGCGAACAAACCGCTGGTCGGGTCCAGGCCGATCCAGCCGGCACCGGGCAGATAGACCTCGCACCAAGCATGCAGATCGGTGAAATCCACCTCGGTGCCGGAGGGGCCGTCGAGGGATTTCACATCGGCTTTCAGCTGAATCAGGTAACCGGAAACAAAGCGCGCGGCCAGGCCCAAATGGCGGAACAGCTGCACCAGCAGCCAGGCCGAATCGCGGCAGGAGCCGGAGCCTTTCTCCAGGCTTTCTTCCGGGGTCTGCACGCCCGGTTCCAGGCGGATCAGGTAGCTGATATCGGTTGAAAGGCGCTGGTTCAGCGCCACCAGAAAGTCCACGCTCGGCAGTGGCGTGCGCTCGATGCTGGCCAGGTACTCGGCAAACAATTTGCCGGCCGGCAGCTTGACCAGATAGGGCGCCAGCTCCAGCTGCTCGCCCTCGGTGTAGGCGAAAGGAATTTTTTCGGCGTAGGGTTCGAGGAAGAAATCGAAAGGGTTGAAGACTGCCATTTCGGCGACCAGATCGACCTCGATCTTCAGCTCGCGGGTCTTCTCCGGAAACACCAGCCGCGCCAGGTAGTTGCCCTGGGGGTCCTGCTGCCAGTTGATAAAGTGCTCGCCCGGCTCGACCTTCAACGCGTAGGACAGAACCCGGGTACGGCTGTGCGGTGCAGGACGCAGGCGCACGACCTGCGGGCCAAGATTGACCGCGCGGTCGTAGCGATAGTGGCTGACATGGTGCAAGGCGATATGAATCGACACAGCGGGCCTCCTGCGAGCCTGGGCGATAACCAGGCAGCGCAAGACTTATGCCAGTGATCCAAGCCAGCACTGGCGCGGCCTGGCGCATTCACCCGCTACAGGCGCGCACCACAACAGGGCCGGCCATGCCCCATGCCTGCCTCGGCGCACGAAAACAGGTCGCGCGTGTTCAAGCTCGCATAGCAGCTTTGTGGGAGGCGCTTTCGGCTCTGGCATCCTGCTTCGCTCTACCTCCTGCATCCATGCAGTCGTAGCGGCGAAAGCTGTCGCGGCTGAAGCGGATCGCCGCCCGGCCCCTCCCACAATCCCTATGCCAAGTCATATAGCCAAAGGTGATTCAGCAATCCCCTTGCAGACTGGAGATCCAGCGCTGCAACACGTCCACGCCTTCAGCATGCACAGTGGAACGGCCCAGCTCCGGCATCATGATGCTCGGGTCGACACTTTCCACGCGAAACAGCAGTACCGACTTATCCGGCTGGCCGGGGTGAATATCCACCAGGCGATCACCCGAACCTTTACCCGCAGCCACCGGCTGTTTGCACAGGCCATAGCTGATGCCGATGGCCGTGGCCGGATCGAGTAACAATCCCGAGGTACGCCCCGGGCCCTTGGGGTTGTGGCAGTGGCTGCAGTTGGCATCCAGATAACTGCGCGCCTGTTTTGCCAGGCTTTCGCCATCGCGCGGCGTCGGCCATAAGGCGTTCTGCGGCACGCCCTGCAACTCGGCCGGTACGCCCTGCAGACGGCCCTGCTGCTGCCAATGCTGCAACTGATTGTGCGTGCCGTCGGCGTAGGCAAAATCCTTGTTCAGATGGCGCGCCTTGGGCCCCAGCGGGTTGACGCCCTGTCCTGCGGTTTCCTCATGGCAACCGGCGCACTGGTTAGCGTCCGGCACCTGATAGGCCACCGCCTGAGTCTTGCCCTCGGCATTCAGCAGGCTCAACTGGCGGCTGTCGCCCGCCCATTCCAGGTGCGCCTCCTGTTGCTGCTCATCCCACACATAGGGCAACGCCACCCAGCCGTCCTGCTGCTTAAGCAGAATGCGCGTCTCGATCAACTGCACCCGCGCCAGCTCCAAACCGCGCTGCGGGTCGCGGTCATCCTGTTCATTAAGCAGCAGGCGGCCCTGGGCATCCTTGGGGTAGTAGAAGGTTTTGCTTAGCACCGTACCGACCGGGTAATCGAAATGCGCCTCGGCGTAGGTCGCCGACGTGCCTGCCGGCATCCAGACGCTGCGCAGCTTGTGTGCGTAGTCGGTGAACAACGGGGTATTGAGGTCATAGGGCAAGGCCTCGGCAACGGGCGCGATAAAACCATCGGCGCGTTGCAGCATGCCCCATTCGCTGAGCTTTTCCGGGTAGCTGTCACCTTGCGGCAGATACAGCGGGGCCGGCTGCTGCTCGCAGCCAGCAAGGAGCAACAGCGCCCCCAATAACAGACGACGCATCAGGCCCCCTGGTCGGCGTCAGCCGAGGCCAGTTTGACCGCTGGCAGCGGCGGCAGGCTGCAGCGGTAGTCGGTCATATCGGTGCTGATGTTCTTGTAGTTGTTCGGCCCGTCGACGTTGATCATCCCCGCCTCGCCGTTATTGATGCAGATCGCCCGATCCGCCGGCAGCTTGCCATCCACCAGGATGTAGAGGTTGACGTAGCCATCCCAGAGAATATCCGGCAGGCGACCGTTCAAGCCGAACTGGCTGACCTTCAGCGCCTTCAACTCCAGGTGATCCGGGCTTTCGCCACCCGGGCCAAAACGGTTGCCGTGGATATGGATGCCTTCTGGATAGGGGTCGAAGTTCTCGGCGGTGGAGAGGTCGGTGTAACCGGTGCTGAAGTAGCTGCTGATGATCACGTTGGCGGTCTTGTGGTCGCCGATATCGTTGTCGAACACCTCAACATCGTCATTGGAGTTGATCACCACCCCGGAGCCGGCCGGCACGCTGGCCACCGGTGTGCCTTTGTGGCCAAAGTTCTTGTGGTTGTTGCCTTCGATCTTGTTGCGGAACACTCGCGTCACCCGGCCGGCCTGCGGCAGGTTGGGCATATTGAACACCAGAATGCCGCCGGTGTTGCCAGTGGCGACGTTGTCGTATACGTCGGCGTCGATGGTGTTTTCGATCTCGATGCCGGCGACGTTGCGCTCGGCGCGGCTGTTGCGCACCACCACGTTGCGCGACTGGCCGACATAGATACCGGCATCCGATGCGCCAATGGCCACCGCGCCGTCGATCAGGGTGTTCTCGGTCTGCACCGGATATATGCCATAAGCGCCGTTCTCGGTGGCCGGGCCATTGGTCCACTCGGTGCGCACACGGCGGATAATGATGTTCTTGCCGCCCACCACTTTCAGCGAATCACCCAGGGTGTCCTCGAAGGCGATGTCTTCAATGGTGAAATCCGAGGCATCCACCAGCAGGCCTTCGGCGCCGGACTTCTGCCCCTTGAAGCTGAGGATGGTCTTGTCCATGCCCGCGCCCTTGATGGTCACGCCACTGACTTTCAGGCTCAGGCTGCGGTCGAGCTGGTAGGTGCCGGCAGGAATCTCGATCACGCTGCCGGGCTTGGCCTTGATCAGCTGGGTCTGCAGGTCTTTCTGGAAATCCAGATCGGCCACCGGGGCCGGTTCTTCGCTGCAGGCGGCAAGCAGCACAGACAGGGTAAGCACGGAAAGCGGGGCAAGGCGCATGGCAATCTCCAGCGTTTTTCTTATTAAGTGGAACGATAGTACCAATTAATAAGAAAAAGCCAAGCCCCGCGCCAGCACAGCGCAACTCTCCCGACCAACAGCCAGCCTACGCAGAGCGCGATGCATCCGTTACCATCGCCGGCAATTAAGCGAAGAGATGCGGCATGTATATCTATCGATTGGTGCTGATCCTGGTGGTGGGGATCTACCTGTTCTCCCCGGCCATCATGGACTGGTGGATCGACCCCAATGGGGCCTGGTACCGCCCCTACCWGCTGTGGCTGATCCTGATAGTCGTGACCTTCATTCTTCAGAGCCAACGTGATGCTGACGAGCTTTAGCCTGAGCCAGCTGATTCTGATCAGCGCTGCCTACCTTCTTATTCTGTTCGGCGTAGCCTGGATCAGTGAACACGGCCTGATTCCGCGCTGGGTGATTCGCCACCCACTGACCTACACCCTGTCGCTCGGCGTCTACGCCAGCGCCTGGGCCTTCTACGGCACAGTGGGGCTGGCCTATCAATACGGCTACGGTTTTCTCGCCAGCTACCTGGGGGTTTCCGGGGCCTTTCTGCTGGCGCCGGTGCTGCTCTACCCGATCCTGCGCATTACCCGCACCTACCAGCTGTCATCGCTGGCCGACCTGTTCGCTTTCCGCTTTCGCAGCACCTGGGCTGGCGCCCTGACCACGGTATTTATGCTGGTCGGCGTATTGCCGTTGCTGGCTCTGCAGATTCAGGCGGTGGCCGACTCCATCGGCATCCTCACCCGTGAACCGGTGCAGGAGCGCGTGGCGCTGGCCTATTGCGGGCTGATCATTCTATTCACCATTCTGTTTGGCGCCCGGCATATCGCCACCCGCGAGAAACACGAAGGCCTGGTGTTCGCCATCGCCTTTGAGTCGGTGGTCAAGCTGGTGGCGATCAGCGTGATTGGCCTGTACGCCCTGTACGGCGTATTCGACGGCCCGCAGGACCTGCAGTCCTGGCTGGTGCAGAACCAGTCCTCGCTGACCAGCCTGCACACGCCGCTGCAGGAAGGCCCGTGGCGCACCTTGCTGCTGGTGTTTTTCGCCTCGGCCATCGTTATGCCGCACATGTACCACATGACCTTTACCGAGAACCTCAACCCGCGCGCCATGGTCAGCGCCAGCTGGGGTCTGCCGCTGTTTCTGCTGCTGATGAGCCTGGCAGTGCCGCTGATTCTCTGGGCCGGGCTCAAACTCGGCGCCACCACCAACCCGGAATACTTCACCCTCGGCGTCGGCATCGCGGTCAACAGCCAGACCCTGGCGCTGATTGCCTATGTCGGCGGCCTGTCGGCCTCCAGCGGCTTGATCATCGTCACCACCCTGGCACTGTCCGGCATGGTGCTCAACCATGTGGTGTTGCCGCTGTACCAACCGCCGTCGGAAGGCAATATCTACCGCTGGCTGAAGTGGACCCGCCGCGCGCTGATCCTGCTGATCATCATGGCCGGCTACGGCTTCTATCTATTACTCGGCGCCGAACAGGACCTGGCCAACCTGGGTATCGTCGCTTTCGTCGCCACCTTGCAGTTCCTCCCTGGCGTGCTTTCGGTGCTGTACTGGCCGACCGCCAACCGCAAAGGCTTTATCGCCGGGCTGCTGGCGGGGATCGGTGTGTGGGTGGTGAGCATGCTGTTGCCGATGCTCGGCAACCTGCAGGGGCTGTATCTGCCCTGGTTCAACGTCATTTATGTGCTGGATGACAGCAGCTGGCACCTGGCGGCCATCGGCTCGCTGGCGGCCAACGTGCTGGTGTTCACCCTAGTGTCGCTGTTTACCGAAGCCAGCACGGAAGAGAAAAGCGCCGCCGAAGCCTGCGCCGTGGATAACGTGCGCCGCCCGCAGCGCCGTGAACTGCTGGCGGCCTCGCCGCAGGAATTTGCCGCGCAACTGGCCAAACCCCTGGGCGCCAAGACCGCCCAGCATGAAGTGGAACAAGCCCTGCGCGACCTGCATCTGCCATTCGATGAAGGTCGGCCCTATGCCCTGCGCCGTCTGCGTGACCGCATCGAAGCCAACCTCTCCGGACTGATGGGCCCGAGCGTGGCCCAGGACATCGTCGAAACCTTCCTGCCTTACAAAGCCGGCAGCGAAACCTACGTCACCGAAGACATCCACTTTATTGAGAACCGCCTCGAGGATTACCACTCGCGCCTCACGGGGCTGGCGGCCGAACTCGACACCCTGCGCCGCTACCACCGCCAGACCCTGCAGGAACTGCCCATGGGCGTCTGCTCGTTGGCCAAGGATCAGGAGATCCTGATGTGGAACAAGGCCATGGAAGAACTCACCGAAATCCCCGCGCAACGTGTAGTCGGCTCGCGCTTGAATACCCTGGGCGAGCCATGGCGCGGCCTGCTGCAGAACTTTATCGAACTGCCCGACGAGCACTTGCACAAACAGCGCCTGGCCCTCGACGGCCAGACCCGCTGGCTCAACCTGCACAAGGCGGCCATCGACGAGCCCCTGGCGCCGGGTAACAGCGGCCTGGTGCTGCTGGTTGAAGACCTCACGGAAACGCAGATGCTCGAAGACAAGCTGGTGCACTCCGAGCGCCTGGCTTCCATCGGTCGCCTGGCCGCCGGGGTGGCGCATGAGATCGGCAACCCGATCACCGGCATCGCCTGCCTGGCGCAGAACCTGCGCGAAGAGCGTGAAGGCGACAGCGAGCTGACCGAGATCAGCGAGCAGATCATCGAGCAGACCAAGCGCGTGTCGCGCATCGTCCAGTCACTGATGAGCTTCGCCCATTCCGGCAGCCACCAGAACAGCGAAGAGCCGGTCTGCCTGGCCCAGGTCGCCCAGGACGCCATCGCTCTGCTGGCCCTCAACCGGCGCAGCGTCGAAGTGCAGTTTTTCAACCTCTGCGATTCCGACCACTGGGTGGTCGGTGACCCGCAACGCCTGGCCCAGGTGCTGATCAACCTGCTGTCCAACGCCCGCGATGCCTCACCGCCAGGCAGTGCGATCCGGGTCAAGAGCGAACGTTTCGAGCACACCGTCGACCTGATCGTCGAGGACGAAGGCAGCGGCATTCCCAAGGCGATCATCGACCGTTTATTCGAACCTTTCTTCACCACCAAGGACCCGGGCAAAGGTACGGGACTGGGCCTTGCACTGGTCTATTCGATCGTGGAAGAGCATTATGGACAGATAACAATCGACAGCCCGGCCGACCCCGAGCTTCAACGCGGCACCCGCATTAGGGTCAGCCTGCCGAGGCATGTCGAGGCGACGTCCCTAGCGACTTAAACCAGCTACCAGCGAGCATGCCTGCCAGGCCCCTTAGTCCAGCGGCATGCCCCGAGACCGTCGAGAGACCGAATTGATGCCTCATATTTTGATCGTCGAAGACGAAACCATTATCCGCTCTGCCTTGCGTCGCCTGCTGGAACGTAACCAATACGAAGTCAGCGAAGCCGGCTCGGTGCAGGAAGCGCAAGAGCGCTTCAGCATCCCCAGCTTCGACCTGATCGTCAGCGACCTGCGCCTGCCGGGCGCCCCCGGCACCGAGCTGATCAAGCTCGGTCAAGGCACCCCGGTGCTGATCATGACCAGCTATGCCAGCCTGCGTTCGGCGGTCGACTCGATGAAGATGGGCGCGGTCGATTACATCGCCAAACCCTTCGACCACGACGAAATGCTCCAGGCCGTGGCGCGCATCCTGCGCGATCACCAGCAGGCCAAGAGCGCACCAGCACCCGCAACCGGCCCAGCAAAAGCTAGCGCCGACAAGGTGGTGGACAACAGCAACGGCGAAATCGGCATCATCGGCTCCTGCCCGGCAATGCAGGAGATGTACAGCAAGATCCGCAAGGTCGCGCCCACTGACTCCAACGTGCTGATTCAAGGCGAGTCCGGCACCGGTAAAGAACTGGTCGCCCGCGCCCTGCACAACCTCTCGCGCCGCGCCAAGGCGCCGCTGATTTCGGTGAACTGCGCCGCCATCCCGGAATCGCTGATCGAATCCGAACTGTTCGGCCATGAGAAAGGCGCCTTTACTGGCGCCAGCGCCGGCCGTGCGGGCCTGGTGGAAGCCGCCGATGGTGGCACCCTGTTCCTCGATGAAATTGGTGAACTGCCCCTGGAAGCTCAAGCGCGTCTGCTGCGCGTGCTACAGGAAGGCGAGATTCGCCGGGTTGGCTCGGTGCAGTCGCAGAAGGTCGATGTGCGCCTGATCGCCGCCACCCACCGCGACCTGAAAACCCTGTCGAAGATCGGTCAGTTCCGTGAAGACCTGTATTACCGCCTGCACGTAATCGCCCTGAAACTGCCGCCGCTGCGTGAACGCGGCGCGGATGTGATCGAAATTGCCCGCGCCTTCCTGATTCGCCAAAGCACCCGCCAGGGCCGTCTCGACCTGAGCTTTGCTGCCGATGCCGAACAGGCCATTCGTCATTACTCCTGGCCGGGCAACGTGCGCGAGCTGGAGAACGCCATCGAGCGCGCGGTGATTCTCTGCGAAGGCAGCAGCATTTCCGCCGAGCTGCTGGGCATCGATATCGAACTGGATGACTTGGAAGACGACTTCACCGGCCTGCCCGCGCAAAGCGGCGGCTTGGGCCATGAGCCGAGCGAACCAACCGAAGACCTGTCACTGGAAGACTACTTCCAGCACTTCGTGTTGGAGCATCAGGACCATATGACCGAGACCGAACTGGCACGCAAACTCGGCATCAGTCGCAAATGTTTGTGGGAACGCCGCCAGCGCCTGGGCATTCCACGGCGCAAATCTTCGGGGGCAACCGCAGGCTAGAAGGCCTGCGCCAGGGTGACAGACACGCACACACAAGGTTCCACAGTCTGTTACCCATTCAACACTTAGTAACAAAAGCCGGGTCTTATGGTAACGAGAACCCGGCTTTTTTATGCCACCCCAGCACCCTCAGCACAGCTCAACCCCTTGTTTTTAAAGGAATTGCAAAAACTGGCACGGGTTCTGCTTTATTGCTGGCACAACAACAATAACAAGCACGCTCCAAACCTAATAAAAATAAGACGTACCGACTCCAGCACAATAAAAACAACAACGCGGAGGCGCAGCTAACTGATTCTTTTGGAAAGGAATTGCCTTTGGGGTTCGCCCCAAAACCAGGCTGAGAATAATAAAACTGCCCTAAGGCAGCGCCAGAACTGGTTGGGTCACTGTGTGATCATGGCAGCATCAGCATCCAAAGCAATCCGTTTGCTCTTGATTCCCAGCTTGGGAAGTTTTCCAAAAGTCCTTGACTGGATGGAACGGGTAAATCAACAAAAACAACAAGCCCGCCATAATAATAAAAAAAGAGCACGCACCAATTTGGGGGGGAGCTTCGGCTCCCCCAGTAGCTTCAAACTCCCCGCCTGCAACAGTCTCCCGCCGTTTCCTGCATCAACCCCCGACTCAATGCTAGAATCCGCGCCATTCCTGCGGCCGGCATATACTCTGGCCAGTCATTTAGTCAAACAGTGCCTCCCATGCTGAAAAAGCTGTTCAAGTCCTTTCGTACCCCCATCCGCCGTGGCAAACATTCGCACAGCACGCCCGAAGTGCTGAGCAGTAGCCAGCACCCGATCGAGCGCGGTGAAATCAGCCGCTACGCCATCAGCGTGGTCGAACGCTTGCAACAGGCCGGCTACCAGGCGTATCTGGTCGGCGGCTGTGTCCGCGACCTGCTGCTGGACATCGACCCCAAGGATTTCGACGTAGCCACCAGCGCCACGCCCGAACAAGTGCGTGCCGAATTCCGCAACGCGCGGGTGATCGGCCGGCGCTTCAAGCTGGTCCACGTGCATTTCGGCCGCGAGATCATCGAAGTCGCCACCTTCCGCGCCAACCACCCCGAAGGCGATGAGGAAGAGAACAGCAACCTGTCCTCGCGTAACGAGAGCGGGCGCATCCTGCGCGACAACGTGTATGGCAGCCTGGAAGACGACGCCCAGCGCCGCGACTTCACCATCAATGCGCTGTATTACGACCCAAGCACCGAGCGCATTCTCGATTACGCCAATGGCGTGCACGACATCCGCAATCACCTGATCCGCCTGATCGGTGATCCGACCCAGCGCTACCAGGAAGACCCGGTGCGCATGCTGCGCGCGGTGCGTTTTGCCGCCAAGCTGGATTTCGACATCGAAAAACACAGCGCCGCACCGATCTACAAACTGGCTCCGCTGCTTGGCGGCATCCCCGCCGCGCGCCTGTTTGATGAAGTACTCAAGCTGTTCCTCGCCGGCTACGCGGTGTACACCTACGAACTGCTGGTGGATTACGGCCTGTTCGGCCAGCTGTTCCCGGCCAGCGCCGAGGCACTGAAACTCAACCCGGACTACACCGACCAGTTAATCCGTAATGCGCTGGACAACACCGACCTGCGCATTCATCAGGGCAAGACAGTCACCCCGGCGTTCCTCCTTGCCGCATTGCTCTGGCCGGCCCTGCCAGCCCGCGTGATCAAACTGCAGGACCGCGGCATGCCGCCGATCCCGGCCATGCAGGAAGCCGCTCACGAGCTGATCAGCGAGCAATGCCAGCGCATCGCCGTGCCCAAGCGCTTCACCATGCCGATCCGCGAAATCTGGGATATGCAGGAACGCCTGCCACGGCGCAGCGGCAAACGCGCCGACATGCTGCTGGAAAACCCACGCTTCCGCGCCGGTTACGACTTCCTGCTGCTGCGTGAAAGCGCAGGCGAGGAAACCGGCGGCCTCGGCGAGTGGTGGACCCGCTATCAGGATGTTAGCGACAGCGAGCGGCGCAATATGATCCGCGACCTCAGCAGCAAGGACGATGGCCCCGCCGGCCCGCGCAAGCGCAAACGCAGCAACAGCAAGCGCAAACGCGGCCCGGCCAGTGACGCCGCCAGCCCCGCCGCGAGTGAATGATGGAGCGCGTGTATATTGGCCTGGGCAGTAACCTGGCCACCCCGCTCGAACAACTGCGCAGCGCCCTGGCCGCCCTGGCCGCGCTGCCGCACACCCGCCTAATCGCCCAGTCGTCCTTCTATGCCAGCGACCCGCTCGGCCCGGCGGATCAACCGCGCTATGTAAATGCCGTGGCCGCACTGGATAGCGAACTCAGCCCACTAGCCCTGCTTGATGCGCTGCAAACCATCGAGCTGGAACAGGGCCGCACGCGCAAGGCCGAACGCTGGGGGCCGCGCACCCTCGACCTGGATATCCTGCTGTTCGGCGAACGCCAGCTGGATGAACCACGCCTGACCGTGCCGCACTACCATATGCATGCCCGCGCCTTTGTCCTCTACCCGCTGGCCGAGATCGCCCCTGGGCTGCAGCTACCGGATGGCCGCGCGCTGACAGAGCTACTTAGCGCCTGTCCCTTTGTCGGGCTGGAACGCCTTAACGAAGCAGAGCTGACCTGAAAGCAGGTCAATCTCGACTGCCGGGTCATACAGCCGACGCAACGCTAACCTCGGCAGCTAGCAGGTGCATTGGCGGTAACGCCAGTAACAGGCCGGTAACACCTGCAATTGACTTCGAGCCCCCCCATCAGGACTATAGGCGTCCCGTTGCCCCGCACCGGTGCAATTCGAGGCCAATGCAGGCCAACTTGAAGCAGCACAACTGCTGACTGAACGCCTGAGTGAGGACAGTTTTCATGCCTGATGTAACCCTGACCACCCTGCAAAGCCTCAAGCAGAGCGGCGAGAAAATCGCCATGCTGACCTGCTATGACGCCACGTTCGCCCAGACGGCCTGCCAGGCCGGTGTCGATGTGCTGCTGGTGGGCGATTCCCTCGGTATGGTCTTGCAAGGCCATGACAGCACGCTGCCCGTCACTGTCGCCGAGATGGCGTACCACACTGCCAGCGTTAAACGTGGCAACCAGGGCGCGCTGATCCTCGCCGACCTGCCGTTTATGGCCTACGCCACCATTGAGCAGACCCTCAACAACAGCGCTGCGTTGATGCAGGCTGGTGCGCATATGGTCAAGCTCGAAGGTGCCGCCTGGCTGGCTGAGCCGATTCGCCAATTGGCCGAACGCGGCGTCCCGGTGTGCGCGCACCTGGGTTTGACCCCGCAGGCGGTCAACATCCTCGGTGGCTACAAGGTACAAGGCCGCCAAGAGGCCCAGGCGCGGCAGATGCGCGCCGACGCCATGGCGCTGGAGCAGGCCGGCGCGGCCATGCTGTTGCTTGAATGCGTGCCCAGTGAACTGGCCGCTGAAATCAGCCAGGCGGTGAAAATCCCGGTGATCGGCATCGGCGCCGGCGGCGCAACCGACGGCCAGGTGCTGGTGCTGCACGACATGCTCGGCCTATCCCTGAGCGGCCGCACGCCGAAGTTCGTGAAGAACTTTATGGCCGGCCAGAGCAGCATCCAGCACGCCATCAGCGCCTACGTCAAAGCGGTCAAAGACCAGAGCTTCCCAGCAGCCGAACACGGATTTTCTGCATGAACACAGTTAAAAGCGTGCGCGAGTTGCGCGCCGCTGTCGCCCAGGCTCGCGCCGAAGGCAAACAGATCGCCTTCGTACCGACCATGGGCAACCTGCATGCCGGCCATGCCGCACTGGTAGAAAAAGCCGCCCAGCGCGCCGATTTTGTGGTCGCCAGCATCTTCGTCAACCCGTTGCAGTTCGGCCCCAGCGAAGACCTCGACAAGTACCCACGCACCCTGCTCGCCGATCAGGAAAAACTGGTCGAAGCCGGTTGCCACCTGCTGTTCACCCCGGATGTTGAAGATATGTATCCGCACGGCATGGACGGTCAGACCCGCGTCAGCGTGCCAGGGGTTTCCGAAGGCCTGTGCGGCGCCAGTCGCCCAGGGCACTTCGAAGGCGTCGCCACCGTAGTCAGCAAGCTGTTCAACATGGTGCAGCCGGACCTGGCAATTTTCGGCCAGAAAGATTTTCAGCAACTGGCGGTGATTCGCACCCTGGTACGTGACCTAAATATGCCGATCCAGATTATCGGCGAGCCCACCGTACGCGCCGAAGATGGCCTGGCGCTGTCTTCGCGCAACGGCTACCTGAACGCCGAACAGCGTGAAGCGGCGCCTGTGCTGTACCGTTCATTGCAGGAGATGAGCGCGGCAATTCGCACCGGCGACCGCGACTACGCCAAGCTGGTTGCGGCGGCGCAGCAGCAACACAGCGCCGCCGGTTTTCGCCCGGACTACCTGGAAGTACGCGAAGCCAACAGCCTGCGCCCGGCCAGCGCCGATGATCGTCAGCTGGTCATTCTCGTGGCCGCCTTTATTGGCAGCACCCGACTGATCGACAACCTGGCCTTCGACCTCGATACTCCAGGCTGATCTACTGCGTAGATGCTGGCCCCCACCCGCCAGTTACACTCAAGGCCCGGATCACTCCGGGCTTTTTTGCATGAATCGTCGAACCCAGAGCAAGGAACACGCACCAATGGCCTATTTCCAGCAGCCGCATGACGTCACCAGCCTGCCCGCCTGGCAGGCGCTACGCGAGCAGCGCGAGCAGATGAACGACTTCAGCATGCGTGAGGCCTTTGCCAGTGATGCGCAACGCTTTAACCGCTTCTCCCTGAGCAGCTGTGGCCTGCTGCTGGATTACTCGAAGAACCTGATCGACGAAAAGACCCTGGCCCTGTTGGTGCAACTGGCCGAACAGACCCAGCTGCAGGAGTCTATTCAAGCGCTGTTTACGGGCGATCAGGTCAATGCCTCTGAAGGGCGTGCCGCACTGCACACGGCCCTGCGCAGCCCGATTGGCCGCAGCCTGAAACTCGACGGTGTTGACCTGATTCCGCAAGTGCATCGCGTGCTGCATCAGATGACCGAACTGGTCAGCCGCGTGCACAGCGGCCTGTGGCGCGGCTACAGCGACAAGCCGATCACCGAAGTGGTGAATATCGGCATCGGTGGCTCATTCCTCGGCCCGCAGCTGATGTCCGAAGCGCTGCGGCCCTTTACCCAGCGCGGCGTGCGCTGCCATTACCTGGCCAATATCGACGGCAGCGAGTTCCGTGAGCTGACCGCCCGCCTCAACCCGCAGACCACCCTGTTTATCGTCTCGTCGAAATCCTTTGGCACCCTGGAAACCCTGAAAAACGCCCTGGCCGCACGCGACTGGTACCTGGCCTTGGGCGGCCCGGAAGCCGAGCTGCACAAACACTTTATTGCGGTGACCAGCAACCCGACTGCCGCCATCGATTTCGGCATCAAGGCGGAAAACATCTTCCCGATGTGGGACTGGGTTGGCGGGCGCTATTCGCTGTGGTCGGCCATCGGCTTGCCGATTGCCCTGGCCATCGGCATCTCCAACTTCAAGGAACTGCTGGCCGGCGCCTACGCCATGGACCAGCACTTCACCCAGGCGCCGCTGGCCGAGAACATGCCCGTGCTGATGGCCCTGCTGGGTATCTGGTACGGCAACTTCTGGGGCGCGAAAAGCCAAGCAATCCTGCCCTACGACCACTACCTGCGTAACTTCACCAAGCACCTGCAGCAGCTGGATATGGAGTCCAACGGCAAAAGCGTGCGCCAGGACGGCAGCCCCGTGAACTTCAGCACCGGGCCGGTGATCTGGGGCGGCGTTGGCTGCAACGGCCAGCACGCTTACCACCAGCTCCTGCACCAGGGCACCGAGCTGATTCCGGCGGACTTTATCGTGCCGGTGAACAGCTTCAGCCCGCTGGCCGACCACCACCAATGGCTGTTTGCCAACTGTCTCTCGCAGAGCCAGGCGCTGATGCACGGCAAGACCCGCGCCGAGGCTGAGGCCGAGCTGCGTGGCAAAGGCCTGGACGAGGCCGAGGTGCAACGCCTGGCGCCGCACAAGATGATTCCCGGCAACCGCCCGAGCAATATCCTAGCGCTCAACCGGGTTGACCCGTTTAACCTGGGTGCGCTGGTCGCGCTGTATGAACACAAGGTGTTTGTGCAGAGCGCCATCTGGGGTATCAACGCCTTCGACCAATGGGGCGTCGAGCTAGGCAAGGAACTCGGTCAGGGCGTCTACCAGCGTCTCACTGGTCAGCTCGACACGCCGGCCAGCGACGCCTCGACCCAGGGCTTGATCCAGCACTTCCGCGAGCGTCATCGCGGCTAACTGCGACAGAAGCGCTGACGATACTCATCTGGGGTAACCCCCAGATGCTGGCTGAAGCAGCGCCGCAAGTTGTACAGCGAAACAAAGCCGCACTGCTCAGCCACTCGTTTGAGGGAGCGGGCGCCCTGCTCCAGCTGGCGACAAGCCGCCTCCAGGCGCAGCTGCTGCAGATAATGCCCCGGTGTCATCTGCAGCTCCTCACGGCAACGGCGATGCAAGGTGCGCACCGACAGCGCCAGCCCCGCTGCGATGGCCTCGTTATCCAACCGCTGTTGCAGCCTGGGCTGCAGCCATTGTTTGAGGCTTGCCGCCAGCCCGCCTGGCGCCCCGCCCTGCGCCAGCAACTCGGCACTGAACTGACGTTGCCCGCCGCTGCGCCTGAGCGGTAGCACCAGGTCCTTGGCCACATCCAGGGCCATTGTCGGCCCACAGTCCTCTTCTACCAGCGCCAGACACAGGTCAATCCCGGCGGTCACTCCGGCCGAGCTGTAGCAGTTGCCATCCTTGATAAACAGCGCGTCGGCGCATACCTCGATATGCGCAAAGCTGCGCTGCAGCAGCTCGACATAGCGCCAATGGGTAACCGCCATACGCCCATCGAGCAGCCCGGCCTGGCCCAGCAGAAAGGCCCCGGTACAGACCGAACAACAGCGCGCCAACTGCTCGGCGGCCTGCCGCAACCAGGCGGCCAGCTGCCCGCCAGCCAGCGCCTGCATCACGCCGAAACCACCGGCCACCAGCAGCGTCGCCCCAGCCAGTTGAGCAACCGGCGGTAAGGGTTCGGTCAGCACCACCACACCCGCCGAAGCACGCACCTCGCCGCCGTGTTGCGAGACCAAGCGCAAGCGATAACGCGGCAGCAAGCCGGCAGCCGCCAGACGATCATTGACCACGGCAAAGACTTCCAGCGGCCCACTGGCATCGAGCAGCTGGAAATTGTCGAAGACCAGCAGCAGAACGTCCTGCAAATCAGCGGACGTCGGCAGGGGTAATTCGCGCATATCAATCATCCTTGGCACCGGCTCAAAGGCGCGCGAGCGTGCGGTACTGGCAGATATTCACTCAACAATGGCATTACTGCCAAACGCATCCCGACGAGACTCAAACCTCGACCGGAGACTGCCCATGCCTATTCGCCTTCTGCTGCTCAGCCTGTGCCTAAGCCTATTGCTCGATACAGCCACCGTGCGCGCCGCAACCTCGCTGCAGATAACCGACGAAGCCATCGCCACCTATGTGCCGCGCCACGGCCGCATACGCCCGGTGATTGCCGTGCTGGGTGAGAACCGCATGACCGAACTGGTCGACTTTGTGGTGCCCTACGGGATTCTCAAGCGCGCCGATATCGCCGAGGTGCTGGCCGTCGCCCCCGAACCAGGCACCATCAAGATGCTGCCGGCATTAAGCTTTGCCACCGACGCCAGCACGGCCGAGTTCGACGCACGCTATCCGCAGGGCGCCGATTACCTGATCGTCGCGGCGACTCACCACAACGACGATCCGAGCCTGCTCACCTGGATTCGCGCACAGGCGAGCAAGGGCGCGACTGTGCTGGGCATCTGCGATGGCGTATTCAGCCTGACCCACGCCGGCCTGCTCGATGGGCGACGCGCAACCGGGCATTGGTATTCGGCCAGCGAACGCCGTGCACAATTCCCGCAAACCCAATGGCTGGAGCAGCGCCGCTATGTGGTCGATGGCGCGATGATCAGCAGCTCGGGGGTTAGCGCCGCCATGCCGGTATCCCTGGCTTTGGTCGAGGCCATTGCCGGGCAGGCACGGGCGCAGCAGCTGGCTGCTGAACTGGGTTTGCCCGACTGGTCAGCCGCCCACGACAGCCGCCCCTTCACCCTAAACCGCGCCGACTATCTGACCCTGGCCGGCAACTGGCTGGCGTTCTGGGCCCATGAAACCCTGGCCATACCCGTGCATACCGGGGTCGACGAAATCGCCCTGGCCCTGACTGCCGATGCCCAGGCGCGCACCTACCGCTCACAGGTGCTAAGCATCGCTACGGCGCCGCTGGTGACGCGCAGCGGCCTGCGTCTGATCCCTGACCGCGCGCACAGCGAGCCGCGCATGCGCAGCCTTAGCATCGCCAACGGCCCAGCAAGCCATGCCCTGCAGCAGGCTCTGGAAAATATCGCCAACCGGCATGGCCCTGCGACTGCGCGCCTGGTTGCCCTGCAGCTGGAATACCCCAGCCCCTACCTTGGGCCGGTCTCGCCGCCTTGAGCGGCCACAACACTTGAACCAAGCACCCGCTTGGGTGCACCCTTACGGGCATTGCGGAACACAACAACAAGGACCCGCCATGTTCGAAATTACCCGCCACCCCGTGCCCGACGCCGTGCGCCAACGCGCCCACCTGGACAACGACGACTACCTGCGTCTTTACCAGCAGTCGATCGAGCAGCCGGAAATCTTCTGGGCCGAACAGGCCAAGGCCTTCCTCGACTGGAGCAAACCCTGGACCAGCGTGCAGCAGGGTGATCTGCTCAGCGGCCAGGGCTCCTGGTTCAAGGGTGGCCAGCTGAACGTCAGCTACAACTGCATCGACCGCCACCTGGAAAAGCGCGGCGAGCAGATTGCACTGATCTGGGAAGGCGACAACCCCAGCGAATCGGCGCATATCACCTACAAAAAGCTGCACCACAACGTCAGTCGCCTGGCTAACGTGCTGAAAAGCCGTGGGGTGAAAAAGGGCGACCGTGTGTGCATCTATATGCCGATGATCCCCGAGGCCACCTACGCCATGCTGGCCTGCACGCGCATCGGCGCGGTGCATTCGGTGGTGTTCGGCGGTTTCTCCCCGGACGCATTGCGCGACCGCATCCTCGACTCCGACTGCCACACGGTGATTACCGCCGATGAAGGCGTGCGCGGCGGCAAGTACGTGGCGCTCAAGGCCAATGTCGACAAGGCCCTGCAGAGCTGCCCGGCAGTCAGCACGGTGGTGGTGGTCGAACGCACCCAGGGCGAGATCGACTGGGTGGAGGGCCGCGATATCTGGTACCACGAAGCCCTGCGCGACGCCGACGGCGATTGCCCACCGGAGCCGATGGACGCCGAAGACCCGCTGTTTATCCTCTACACCTCCGGCTCCACCGGCAAACCCAAGGGGGTATTGCACAGCACTGGCGGCTATCTGCTGATGGCGGCGATGACCCACAAGTACGTGTTCGACTACCACGAAGGCGATATCTACTGGTGTACCGCCGACGTCGGCTGGGTCACCGGGCACAGCTATATCGTCTACGGTCCGTTGGTCAACGGCGCAACCAGTCTGATCTTCGAAGGCGTGCCCAACTACCCGAGCGCCTCGCGCTTCTGGCAGGTGATCGACAAACACCAGGTGAATATCTTCTACACCGCGCCCACCGCCCTGCGCGCGCTGATGCGTGAAGGCACCGGCCCGGTCGAATGCACCGAGCGCACTAGCCTGCGCCTGCTCGGCAGCGTCGGCGAGCCGATCAACCCGGAAGCCTGGGAGTGGTATTACAACGTGGTCGGTGAGCGCCGCTGCCCGATCGTCGACACCTGGTGGCAGACCGAAACCGGCGCCATCCTGATCACCCCACTACCCGGAGCCACCGACCTCAAACCCGGCTCGGCGACCCGACCGTTCTTCGGCGTACAACCGGTGCTACTGGATGAACAGGGCAAGGAAATAGACGGCCCTGGGTCAGGCGTACTGGCGATCAAGGACAGCTGGCCAAGCCAGATCCGCAGCGTCTACGGCGACCATCAGCGGATGATCGACACCTATCTGAAACCCTACCCCGGTTACTACTTCAGCGGCGACGGCGCGCGCCGCGACGAGGACGGTTACTACTGGATCACCGGCCGGGTGGATGACGTGATCAACGTTTCCGGCCACCGCATCGGCACCGCCGAAGTGGAAAGCGCCCTGGTGCTGCACGACGCCGTCGCCGAAGCCGCCGTGGTCGGTTACTCGCATGACCTCAAAGGCCAGGGCATCTATGCCTTCGTCACACCGATGAACGGCGTGGAAATCAACGATGCGCTGAAGCAAGAACTGCTGGCCCTGGTCGGTAAGGAAATCGGCAGCTTCGCTAAACCCGAGCTGATCCAGTGGACACCGGGCCTGCCGAAGACCCGCTCGGGCAAGATCATGCGGCGCATCCTGCGCAAGATCGCCTGCAACGAGCTTGAAAATATGGGTGACACCTCGACTCTGGCCGACCCGACGGTGGTCGACGGTTTGATCGAGCAGCGCCTGAACCGATAACCGCACGCTAGGATGTAGGGTGTATCGAGGCACGTAGCTGATGCTCTGTTCATCCTCCAAGGGCCCCGCGCGGCGTAGCCCCATCGGGTGGATCGCCAACCGATGGATCGATGAAGCGCGATCCACCCTAAACCAGCAAACGAACCCACCATTCCATGGAATTTCTTCGCCGCCGTATCGAAAGCCAAGTTCTTAGTCTCAGCGGTATAGCCTTGGGGCAAATCGACTTCGAAAAGCCCCAGGACGACCCCGGTCTGTTCGGCCCCGACTCGGTGAGTTGGCAGGTGCATGGCGACTTCACCAGCATGCTGATCGGCGGGATCAGCGCCCTGCTCTTGCAAGCTCTGCATCCACTGGCATTAGCCGGGGTGTGGGATCACTCAAATTTTCGTGAGGACCTGCTTGGCCGCCTGCGTCGCACCGGCCAGTTTATATCTGGCACCACGTACGGCTCGCGTGCCGATGCCGACTGGCTGATCGACAAGGTCAAGACCATTCACCTCAAAGTCACAGGCACCGCCCCGGATGGCCGCACCTATGCCGCCAGTGATCCAGCGCTGCTGACCTGGGTGCATGTGGCCGAGGTGTACAGTTTTCTCCAGGCACACCTGCGTTACCGCAACCCACAACTGAGCGAAGCCGATCAGGACCGCTACTACGCGGAAATCGCCCTGATCGCAGAGCGTCTGGGCGCCACCCAGGTGCCGCGCTCGCGCGCCGAGGTCGCCGCCTACCTGGCAACTGTGCGCCCCGAGCTGCTCTGTGATGAACGCTCGCTGGAGATCCTCCGTATCTTGCTCAACGCCCCCGCACCCAGCACCCTCGCCGCCCCGGCAGCCAAGCTGTTGATGCAGGCTGGCATCGACCTACTACCGGATTGGGCGCAGCAGATGCTCGGCCAGCAGATCAGCCCGGCCAGCAGCCGAATCATCCACGCCGGTGTACACAGCCTGGCCCCGGCGCTGCGCTGGGCGGTACGCGGCGGCGCCATCCACCGTGCGCGCAAACGCCTGAACCTGCCACCACGCTGACCGGCCAGTTCGCAAGCTGGCCGTAAACAAAGCCGCTGTGCCACCATAGCGACCTTTCGCGGCCAGCCGCGCCTGTCACTTGTGAGGATCGCGTTATGCAAGACGTCGTCATCGTT
Source organism: Pseudomonas sp. 1928-m (assembly GCF_029269135.1). NCBI lineage: Bacteria > Pseudomonadati > Pseudomonadota > Gammaproteobacteria > Pseudomonadales > Pseudomonadaceae > Pseudomonas > Pseudomonas sp. 1928-m. The sequence continues at coordinate 61,530 of NZ_JARIXO010000002.1, forward strand.
GCCGCCACCCGCACCGCCATCGGCAGCTTCCAGGGTTCACTGGCCAATATCCCGGCACCGGAACTGGGCGCTGCGGTAATCCGCCGCCTGCTGGAACAAACCGGCCTGGACGGCGCGCAGGTCGACGAAGTGATCCTCGGCCAGGTGCTGACTGCAGGCAGCGGGCAGAACCCGGCGCGTCAGGCGGTGATCCTCGCCGGCCTGCCGCACGCCGTGCCAGCGCTGACCCTGAACAAGGTCTGCGGCTCGGGCCTGAAAGCCCTGCACCTCGGTGCCCAGGCAATCCGTTGCGGCGATGCAGAGGTGATCATCGCCGGCGGTATGGAAAACATGAGCCTGGCGCCCTACGTCATGCCCGGCGCGCGCACCGGCCTGCGCATGGGCCACGCCAAGCTGGTCGACACCATGATCACCGACGGCCTGTGGGACGCCTTCAACGATTACCACATGGGCATCACCGCCGAGAACCTGGTCGACAAATACGGCATCAGCCGCGAAGCGCAGGACGCCTTCGCCGCCGCCTCGCAGCAGAAGGCCGTGGCTGCTATCGAGGCCGGGCGCTTCGCTGATGAAATCACCCCGATCATGATTCCCCAGCGCAAAGGCGACCCAGTAGCCTTCGCCACTGACGAGCAGCCTCGTGCCGGCACCACCGCCGAGTCACTGGGCAAGCTCAAGCCCGCATTCAAGAAGGACGGCAGCGTCACCGCCGGCAACGCCTCCAGCCTTAACGACGGTGCCTCTGCAGTGCTGCTGATGAGCGCCGCCAAAGCCCAGGCCCTCGGCCTGCCGGTTCTGGCGAAGATCGCCAGCTACGCCAACGCTGGAGTGGACCCGGCGATCATGGGCATCGGCCCGGTCAGCGCCACCCAGCGTTGCCTGACCAAAGCCGGCTGGAGCATCGCGGACCTGGACCTGATCGAAGCCAACGAAGCCTTCGCCGCGCAAGCCCTGGCGGTCGGCAAGGAGCTGAATTGGGACGCCAGCAAGGTCAACGTCAACGGCGGCGCCATCGCCCTCGGCCACCCGATTGGCGGCTCTGGCTGCCGCGTGCTGGTGACACTGCTGCACGAGATGATCAAGCGCGACGCCAAGAAAGGCCTCGCCACCCTGTGTATCGGCGGCGGCCAGGGCGTGGCACTGGCGATCGAACGGGCCTGATAACACCGCTCAGTTATAGCGACAAAAAAGCCGGCCCCATCAATCAGGGAGCCGGCTTTTTTATTTACCATCGACAGCAATGATGATTGCTATTGACCACCTGCGTTTCTCAAGAGTCGGGCTGCGGCGCAACATTAGCCCCGTAGCCACTTACCCCACTCTTCCGAGGACACCCAGATGAACAAGTACCTGATCGCTTCCCTGCTTGCCGCCAGCCTGACCAGCAATGTTTTCGCCGCAGACGGCGCAGAACGCACCCTGAGCAACCGCATCGCCGCTGATGGTTTTGACCGTACCAGCATCAACCGCATCGCCGAAGATGGTGCAGATCGCACCGGCGGTAACCGCGTAGCCGCTGACGGTGCTGATCGCACTGGCGCTAACCGTATCGCAGCCGACGGCTTTGACCGTACCAGCATCAAGCGTATCGCCGAAGATGGTGCTGATCGTACTGGTGGCAACCGCGTCGCTGCTGATGGCGCTGACCGCACTGGCGGTAACCGTATCGCAGCCGACGGCTTTGACCGTACCAGCATCAACCGTATCGCCGAAGATGGTGCTGACCGTACCGGCATCAACCGCGTCGTCTGACCGAATAACACTCGCAAATTAAAGGGCACCTTAGGGTGCCCTTGCTGTTTTTGCCGAGCCTGCGTCCCGGCAGGTGAATCTTGATAAACTGCGCGCCCTCCTTTTTCGAGTCGCCGCGCATGCACTCTCTCGATCAGGCGCTGCGCGCCGCACTGGATAACCGTCACGACCTGCTGGCCGAGCTACATCAGCAAGGCACCGACTGTTATCGCCTGTTTCATGGCAGCCAAGAAGGCGCCGGCGGCCTGACCGTCGACCGCTACGGCCCGCAACTGCTGGTACAGAGCTTCCACCAGAGCCTGAGCCGTGATGAGCTGCTGCAACTGGCCGAGCAGTGCCAGACCAGCCTCGGCACACAACTGCTGCTGGTGTACAACGACCGCTCCCAGGGCAACTCGCGGATCGAGCGCACTGATGCGGTCTACCAGGCCGAGCCGGCGGCGCTGGAAGACCTGATCGGCCATGAATGGGGCCTCAACTACCGCGTGCGCGGCCGCCATGCTGGGCAAGACCCGTTGCTGTTTCTCGACCTGCGCAACGCCCGCGGCTGGGTCAAAGCGCACAGTGCAGGCAAGTCGGTGCTTAACCTGTTCGCCTACACCTGCGGCGTCGGTTTGAGTGCGGCCGCTGGCGGAGCCAGCGAAGTCGTCAATCTGGACTTTGCCGAAGGCAATCTGGCGGTCGGTCGTGAGAATGGCGCGCTCAATCCGCAGCTGCAACCCATGCAGTTTGTCCAGTCGGACTACTTCCCGGCGATTCGCCAGCTGGCAGGTCTGCCAATCAATGCGCGGCGCGGGCAGAAGCTGCCGCACTATCCGCGCCTTGAGCAACGTCAGTTCGATCTGGTGCTGCTCGATCCACCCGCCTGGGCCAAGAGCGCTTTCGGCACCGTCGATCTGCTGCGCGATTACCAGAGCCTGCTCAAGCCAGCGATCCTCGCCACCGCCGATGATGGTGTACTGATCTGCTGCAACAACCTGGCAAAAGTCGCCATGGCCGATTGGCGCGAACAGGTGTTGCGCTGCGCGGAAAAACTCGGCCGTCCGGTACGCGATTGGCAGGTGCTGCCACCGGCCAGCGACTTCCCCTCGCAGGATGGTCAACCGCCGCTGAAGACCCTGATCCTGCAGTTCTGACGCTCCGCCAGCGTGAAGAAAATCCCCGCGTAGAGCCTCTGCGGAACTGCGCACGCGTGCCATACTCCAAGGCACTTCTCGTCGGGATAGATGACGTTTTTATGCTTAAAGGAATAAAGCGCGCTGCCAGCGCCATTGTTATCGCCGTTGCCCTCTACAGCCTGCTGGGTTTTCTGATTCTGCCCGGTATCGGCCTGCGCATCGCCAACCAGCAGCTTGCGCAATACGCCGAAGTACCCGCCACGCTGCAGCGCCTGCAACTCAACCCGTTCAGCCTGGAGCTCAGCCTCTGGGGTCTGCAGATTGGCGAAGCCGACCAGCAGCAGATCGCCTTCGAACGCCTGTATGCCAACCTGCAACTCGACAGCCTGTGGAGCGGCGTGTTGCACCTGGCCGATATCGAGCTGGACAAGCCGCACAGCGAAGTACTGTTCGGCAAAGACGGTCGGCTTAACCTGACCCAGCTGTTCAAAGTGCCGCCCAGCCCGCAACCTGCGGCCGAAGAACCGGCCGGCGAGCCGTTCCCGCTGCGCATCGCGCGGATCAAGCTGAGCGGCGGCAACGTGCACTTTCAAGACCTGCGCCCCAGCGAGCCAATCGAGTTTATCTACGACGACCTCAACTTCGAGCTGTTCAATCTCAGCACCCTGCCCGACGACAATGCCGACATGAGCCTGGTCGCCACCGGCCCCCAGGGCGGGCGCATCGACTGGACCGGGCGCATCAGCCTGGTACCGATCAGCTCCAGCGGCAGCCTGAAAGTCACCGACGGCAAGCTGAAAGGCGTGTGGCCCTATGTACGCGATGCGCTGCCGCTGGTTCTGGAGGACGGCACCGTCAACCTCAGCAGCGACTACAGCCTGAACCTGGCCAAAGGCACCGAACTGCTGCTGAGCAACACCCAGCTCAGCGTCAGCAGCTTTGCCATCAAGAGCCCGGCGGACAAACCGCTGTTGCGCCTGGAAAGCCTGGATATCAGCGAAACCAGCGTGGACCTGGCCAAGCAACAGGTCATCGTTGGCAAGATTCGGAGTCAGAAGCTGGAAACCTGGGCCGCGCGTGAGGCCGATGGCCAACTCGACTGGCAAAAACTGCTGGCCAGCCAACCTGCTAAACCAGCTCCAGCTCCAGCTCCAGCTCCAGCTCCAAATGAGGGTGGCGCAGGCTCGGCAGCAACAGAACCCGAGCCGCTAAAAGAGCCAAGCGAACCGACCACCGCAGAGCAATCCGCCGACCTGGAAACCGCCACTGCAGGCCAACCGCAAGAGCCCAGCAAACCCTGGCAGGTAATCCTGCGTGACGTGCAATTGCGCGACTATCAGGTGCATCTGGCCGACCGCGCCGGCGGCGCGGAAGTCAAAATCGATCTGGCACCACTCAACCTCGATCTGAGCAACTTCGACAGCCTGGGCACCTCGCCGTTTGCCCTCAAGCTCGACACTGGGGTGAACAAGAGCGGGCAGATCAAGGCCGACGGCCAGGTGCAACTGACCCCGACCACGGCCAAGCTGCAGGTTGCCACCCGCGATATCGACCTGCGTCTGGCGCAGACCTACCTGAGCCCCTTCGTGCGTCTTGAGCTGCGCAGCGGCAAACTCGGCAGCGACCTAGCGGTTGACCTGCAGAGCGTCGAACCGCTGGCCTTCAGCATTGGTGGGCAAGCCGAGATCAACCAACTGCACACCCTCGACACGCTCAAGGACCGCGACTTCCTCAAGTGGCAACAGGTCGTGGTTGAAGGGCTCGATTACCAGCACGGCAAGGGTCTGGCGATTGGCCAGGTCAAACTGCAACAGCCTTACGTGCGCTTTATCATCAACGAAGACCTGACCACCAATATCAACGACCTGCTGGTGCCCCAAGCGGCCGGCGCCACCCCAGCCAAAGCACCGGCCGAGAAGCCGCTGCCGATCCGCATCGGCGGCATCAGTATCAAGGACGGTTCGGCCAACTTTGCCGACTTCAGCCTGCGCCCCAACTTCGCCACCGCGATTGGCCAGCTCAATGGGCAAATCGGCACCCTGGATAACCAGAGCCCGAAAGCTGCCAGCGTTGATATCAAGGGCAAGGTCGACAAGTACGCGCCGGTCAGTATCAAGGGCAAGCTCACCCCGTTCGACCCGATGAACAGCCTGGATATCGCCACCAGCTTCAAGAACGTCGAGCTGACCACCCTCACGCCTTACTCCGGCAAGTTCGCCGGCTTCCGTATCCGCAAGGGCCGGCTCAACCTCGACCTGCACTACCAGATCGAGAAGGGCAACCTCAACGCCGAAAACAAATTGCTGCTCGAAGACCTGCAGCTGGGCGAAAAAGTCGACAGCAAGGACGCTATGGACCTGCCGATTCGCCTGGCCGTGGCCCTGCTCAAGGACACCAAAGGCAATATCGAGATCCAGCTGCCGGTGCAGGGCAACCTCAACAGCCCAGAATTCAGCGTGATGCCGATTGTCTGGCAGACCCTGCGCAACCTGGTACTGCGCGCAGCGCAAGCACCGTTCAAGTTTATCGGCGGCCTGGTCAGCGGTGGCAGCAATGTCGACCTCAGCACCGTGCGCTTCACTGCCGGCGAAATCGAACTCGACGCCGACGCGCAGAAAGCCCTGGATACCCTGGCCAGCGCCCTGAAGGAGCGCCCGACCCTGCGCCTGGAAATCGAAGGCATGAGCGCGCAGAGCAGCGACGGCCCGCCACTGGCGGCGGCACGCCTGGAGCGCGAATACCAGAACACCTGGTACAAGATGCTGCAACGCCGTGGCGATGATGTGCCCGCCGAGGCCAATGAACTGGTGGTGGATGAAGACGACAAAGCGGTGCTGCTCGAAGGCATCTACCGCACCCGCCTCAAGCAACAACCGCCGGCCGAATGGGCCGGACTGAAAGACGACGAACGCAGCGCGAAGATGCGTGAAGCCGTGCTGCAGTCCTGGGCGCAGAGCGAACTGCTGCAGCGTCAGCTGGCCCAGGCACGGGCGGCAGAAATAAAAAGCTATTTGGTCGAGCGCGGCGGCCTGGCCGACGAACGTATTTACCTGCTGGATGTCAACATTGCACAGGCTGACGCCGATGGCCGCGTCGCCACCACCCTGCACCTCGGCAGCGAGTAAGGTCTTCGTCATATGCGCGCTTTAGCTACCACGCTGCTCCTTGCCCTGGCGGGCGCATCGTATCTGGCTCAGGCTGAGACCTTGCGCTGCGGCAGCCAACTGGTAAGCCTGGATGACCGGCGCTTCGAGGTGCTGCAGAAATGTGGTGAGCCGGCCTTCCGCGACCTGGTCGGCTACTCCCTCGGGCCAAACGAACGCCGCGAATATCAGATCGAGGAATGGGTCTACGGCCCCGATAACGGCATGCTCAGCATTCTCACCTTCGAGGGCACGCGCCTGCGCGCCATCGAACGCCGTCGTAGCCGCTAACTAATGAAAGCCCTGATTAGCGCCCTGCTAATACTGGTGCCCGTCTGGGCACAGGCCTCATCAACGCTGCGCTGCGACAGCGGGCTGGTCAGCCTTGATGACACCACCAGCGAGGTCAACAGAAAATGCGGCGAACCACTGAGCCGTGACTTTCTCGGCTACCGCGAAGTACTGGATCAATACGGTTTCTACAATGAAGTCGCGGTCGAAGAGTGGTCCTACGGGCCGCGCAACGGCATGTACCAATTTCTGCGTTTCCAAGGCAACCGATTGATCAAGATCGACAGCAAACGCCGTAACTAGCAACACCCGACACTCCCCCAACCATAAGGACATTGCAGCATGCAACGGATAGCACTCAGCCTCACCCTGTTACTTCTGGCAACCAGCGCCCAGGCCAGTACCCTGCGCTGCGAGAAGGGCATCGCCAGCACTGGCGACCGCACTACAGAGGTCGCCAGCAAATGCGGCGAACCGATTGCCCGCGATATGCTCGGCTACACCCTGGATGCCCACGGCAATAACGAGTTTCTCGTCGAGGAGTGGGTCTATGGTCCGCGTAACGGCATGAACTACTACCTGCGATTCGAAGGCGGCCGACTGAAGAGCGTGGAAAGTAAACGCGGCAGCTAAGCCCTGCCGACCAGCCACTAAAAAGCCCCGCTGGTTATGCCAGCGGGGCTTTTTTACGCCTGATTACAGCTTGCTGCTGAAATCACGCAGCTCGTCCTGAGCCTTTTCCTTGGTCCAGCCGTAGCGTTCTTGCAGCTTGCCGGCCAGGTACTCGCTATGGCCTTCGGCGACATCCAGGTCGTCATCGGTCAGGTTGCCCCAACGCTCCTTGATGCGGCCATTGATTTGCTTCCACTTGCCTTTAATGATGTCAGCATTCATCTGATTATCCTCGTCGTTGAGTGGTTGCCAGGCGAAGTCAGCTCGCCCGGCTCACGTCCTTGGGTTACTCGGCAGTTTTCAGTGCTTCGGCGGAGACAGCGCTCACGCCTTTGATCTCGCCAGCCTTGGCGATGGCCAGATCACGTTCGGCGGAGCTGGCAACAACCCCGGAGAGCGTGACAACGCCCTGGTTGGTTTCGACCTTGATATCGATACCGCTCAAGCTGCTGTCGGCCAGGAAGGTCGACTTCACTTTGCTGGTAATCCAGGTATCGCTTACCGCGTCTTCTGCTTTATCCATGGTTTCACTGGCGGCCAGCAGGGTTGGCTGCACCGTCGGGGTGCCTGCAGCTAGAACCGGCCCGGCGAGCAACAGGCCCAGCGCGGTGGCGGTCATGGCGGTTACGGCGAAATGCTTGATTGGCTTTTTCATAAATAATGCCTCCTGCGTGTACTGAACAATCTGCAGCCTCTACGAGCTGCAGCCTCCCCAGTACCATCGCAAGCGCTATGCCAACTCACATAAAGTATTTTTACTGATAAATATCAATAACTTATAAAAATTCAAAGACAGCCTCCGTCGTGCAATCTGCATGTTGGGGCCCACTGCACAAGGCATATTGCACGACACCTGCGGCACTGCAGAGCGTTCGGTTTTTCGCAGGCAAAAAAAGAGGGCCCCGAAGGGCCCTCTGTTCTGCGCGTAAGCAATCCGGCGATTAAACGCCCGATGCCTTGGCAGCAGCTACATCCTTGATCGACAGCTTGATACGGCCGCGGTTGTCCACGTCCAGTACCAGAACTTCAACTTCCTGACCTTCTTTCAGAATGTCAGTCACTTTCTCAACGCGAGCGTCGCTCAGCATGGAGATGTGCACCAGACCGTCTTTGCCCGGCAGGATGTTAACGAAGGCACCGAAGTCGACGATGCGCTCAACCTTACCGACGTAGATCTTGCCGATCTCGGCTTCCGCGGTGATGCCCAGAACGCGCTGACGCGCCGCCTCGGCCGCTTCCTTGGTTTCGCCGAAGATCTTGATCGAACCGTCGTCTTCGATATCTATCGACGCTTTGGTTTCTTCGCAGATCGCGCGGATGGTTGCACCACCTTTGCCGATCACGTCACGAATCTTGTCCTGGTCGATCTTCATCGCGATCATGGTCGGCGCGTTAGCCGACAGCTCGGTACGCGACTGCGCGATCACCTGGTTCATCTGACCGAGAATGTTCAGGCGTGCTTCCAGAGCCTGATTCAGGGCGATTTCCATGATCTCTTCGGTGATGCCCTGGATCTTGATGTCCATCTGCAGCGCGGTAACGCCATTGGCAGTACCGGCTACTTTGAAGTCCATGTCGCCCAGGTGATCTTCGTCGCCGAGGATGTCGGTCAGCACGGCGAATTTCTCGCCTTCCTTAACCAGACCCATGGCGATACCGGCAACCGGGGCCTTCATCGGCACACCGGCGTCCATCAGGGCTAGGGAAGCACCGCAAACGGAAGCCATCGAGGACGAACCGTTGGACTCGGTGATTTCCGAGACCACACGAATGGTGTACGGGAACACGTCGGCAGCTGGCAGCATGGCGGCAATAGAACGACGGGCCAGACGGCCGTGACCGATTTCGCGGCGGCCAGTGGCGCCCATACGACCACACTCACCGACCGAGTACGGCGGGAAGTTGTAGTGCAGCATAAAGGGGTCTTTACGCTCGCCTTCGAGGGTGTCGAGCAGCTGTGCGTCACGCGCGGTGCCGAGGGTAGCGACTACCAGCGCCTGGGTTTCGCCACGGGTGAACAGCGCCGAACCGTGAGTCTTGTCCAGTACACCGACTTCGATGTTCAGACCACGCACAGTGCGGGTGTCACGGCCGTCGATACGCGGCTTGCCGTTAACGATGTTCTCGCGCACGGTGCGATATTCGATTTCGCCGAAAGCGTCTTTGACTTCGCCAGCAGACGGCTGGCCTTCTTCACCGGAGAGCTTGGCAACGATTTCATTGCGCAGCTCGCCCAGACGGGCATAACGCTCGTGCTTGACGGTGATGGTGTACGCCTGGGAGATCGCCTCGCCGAATTCGCTACGGATAGCGCTCAGCAGTGCAGTGTTCTCAGGCTTAGCGGACCAATCCCAGGTCGGCTTGGCAGCTTCAGCGGCCAGCTCGGTAACAGCCTGGATCACGGCCTGGAATTCGTCGTGGGCGAACAGTACGGCGCCCAGCATCTGGTCTTCGGTCAGCTCTTTGGCTTCCGATTCAACCATCAGCACGGCGTCTTTGGTGCCGGCTACGACCATGTCCAGGCTGGAAGCCTTGAGCTGCTCGTAGGTTGGGTTCAGCAGGTAGCCGGTTTCCGGATGGAAGGCTACGCGCGCGGCACCAATCGGGCCGTTGAACGGAATGCCGGAGATGGCCAGCGCAGCCGAAGTACCGATCATCGCAGCGATGTCCGGATCAGTCTTCTTGCTGGTGGAAACCACGGTGCAGATAACCTGCACTTCGTTCTGGAAACCTTCCGGGAACAGCGGACGGATCGGACGGTCGATCAGGCGCGAGGTCAGGGTTTCTTTTTCGGAAGGACGGGCTTCACGCTTGAAGAAACCGCCAGGGATCTTGCCGGCTGCGTAGGTTTTTTCCTGGTAGTGCACGGACAGCGGGAAAAAGCCTTTGCTTGGGTCGGCAGTCTTGGCGCCGGTTACGGCGACCAGTACGGCAACGTCGTCGTCAACGGTGACCAGCACTGCGCCGGAGGCTTGACGGGCGATACGGCCAGTCTCGAGGGTAACGGTCGATTGACCGAACTGGAACTTCTTAATTACCGGGTTCACGGTGTTTTCCTTCTCTTTGTTGCCCTTGGGGAAAGCGTTTCTTGCAACCGTTCTATCACTGCAACGTGAACAAACGGGTCTTGCAGAATGTGTGGGCGGTTACGGGAATCGGACCCGCTATCGTCCAAAACAGCTAAAGCAGAAAAGCAAAAGCTGGAAGCAGGGGCAAACCCCACTTCCAGCTTCGGCAGTCAGCTACGCGTAAGCATTGCTTAGCGACGCAGACCCAGGCGACCGATCAGGGCGCTGTAACGACTAACATCTTTACCCTTCAGGTAATCCAGCAGCTTACGACGCTGGTTAACCATACGGATCAGGCCACGACGCGAGTGGTGGTCTTTACCGTTGGCCTTGAAGTGGCCTTGCAGCTTGTTGATGTTGGCGGACAGCAGTGCAACTTGCACTTCCGGGCTACCGGTGTCGCCAGCAGCTTGCTGGTAGTCAGTTACGATCTGGGCTTTTTCTTCAACGCTGAGTGCCATGGGGCAATCCTCTCAGTTAGGCAACTGCCGAAACAGTCGCAATAGGCCGGGAATCGCTTCCCGTGTTTTTAAGTGAGGTATGACCGCGCCTATTAACAGCCACCCTCGATACACGCAGACCAGAGCCAAAACCCCCTGCCTGCGCTACGGTCATGCCGACCGAATCAATCGACGCGGCGCTATGCGCCCGTCTTCGCTCACTTCACCGATACCGATAAAGCGACCATTGTGATCTTGCACCCGTACCATGCCGAACTTCGGCGCTTCCGGGGCGCGTACCGGCTGCCCTTGCAGCCAGTAAAACGAACTGTGCTCGGAGAACTGCAGCAGCGGCCAGTGTTGCAAGCCGCTATCGACCGGTTGCAGGAACTGGTCAACCGCTTCGTTGCCACCTTCGCCATGCACCCGCTCCAGCTCTTCGAGCGTTACCGTGCGGCTCAAGTCGAAGGGGCCGGCTTTGGTTCTGCGCAGCTCTGCAACGTGTGCCCCACAGCCCAGCAGGTGGCCGATGTCTTCGACCAAAGTGCGGATATAGGTGCCTTTGCTGCAATCGACCGCCAGGCGCGCTTGCTCCGCCTCGCAGCCCAGTAATTCCAGGCGCGCAATAGTAACAGAACGCGGCTCGCGCTCCACTACTTCACCGGCACGGGCCAGCTTGTAAAGTGGCTGACCGTCGCGCTTGAGCGCCGAGTACATCGGCGGTATCTGGCTGATTTCACCACGAAAACCGGGCAGAACCGCTTCGATATCGGCGCGACCAACGGTCACCGGGCGGCGTTCCAGCACTTCACCTTCGGCATCGGCAGTGGTGGTGGTGACGCCCAGTTGCATCAGGGTTTCGTAGCCTTTGTCAGCATCCAGCAGGTACTGGGAGAACTTGGTCGCCTCGCCAAAGCACAGCGGCAGTACGCCAGTGGCCAGGGGATCAAGGCTGCCGGTGTGCCCGGCCTTCTCGGCATTCAGCAACCAGCGCACCTTCTGCAAGGCGGCGTTGGAGCTAAAGCCCTTGGGCTTATCCAGCAGGATGATGCCATCGACGGCACGACGAATACGTTTGACCTGGGCCACGCGCTTACTCCTTGGCCTCGGGTTCATCACCGTGCTGACGGTCTTCGCTGACTGCACGTTCGATCAAGGCCGACAGCTGCGCACCGCGAATCACGCTTTCGTCGTAATGGAAACGCAGGTTCGGCACGCTGCGCAGCTTCATCGCCTTGCCCAACTGCATACGCAGGAAGCCGCTGGCATCGTTGAGCACCTTGATGCTCTGCACGACGGGATCAACACCCTCTTCCGGCTCGCCACCCATGATAGTGACGAACACCTTGGCATGGCTGGAGTCGCGGCTGACTTCCACCGCCGTGATGGTCACCAGGCCGCCAAGACGCGGGTCTTTGATTTCCAGGCGGATCAACTGCGCCAGTTCGCGCTGTATCTGGTCGCCGATGCGCTGGGCCCGGCTAAATTCTTTGGCCATTTCTACTACCTTCACTCGTCACGCGGCTCAAAAAGCAGCGGACCTAAAAGCGGCAAACGCCCGGCCGCGCAAAAGCGGGGCCGGGCGCTGCATATTGCGACTCGTGCTTAGAACCAGTCTCGGATCAGCTGCGCGTCGGCGATACTGCGTTAAAAATGGCCTCGGAATGCTCATTTACAATTCGTAAACTCCGCTTCCTCAGCCATTTTTGCCTTGTCTCGCTCTAGCTCGCTTGAATCCGAAACAGATTCTTACAGGCTACGAGCCACTTGGACTTTCTCGAACACTTCGATCTTGTCGCCGACCTTGACGTCGTTGTAGCTCTTCACGCCGATACCGCACTCCATGCCGTTACGCACTTCGGAGGCATCGTCTTTGAAGCGACGCAGGGATTCCAGCTCGCCTTCGAAGATCACTACATCGTCGCGCAGTACGCGGATCGGACGGTTACGGAAGACCGTACCCTCGACCACCATACAACCGGCAATTGCACCGAATTTCGGCGAACGGAATACGTCACGCACTTCGGCGATACCCAGAATGTTCTCGCGAACATCGCTGCCGAGCATGCCGGTCAGGGCTTTCTTGACGTCTTCGATAATGTCGTAGATCACGTTGTAGTAACGCATATCCAGACCTTCCTGCTCGACGATCTTGCGCGCGCCGGCATCGGCACGCACGTTGAAGCCGAACAGTACAGCGTTGGAGGCCAGCGCCAGGTTGGCATCGGATTCGGTGATACCACCGACGCCGCCACCGACCACACGCACTTGCACTTCATCGTTACCCAGGCCGCTAAGCGAGCCTTGCAGCGCTTCCAGCGAACCACGGACGTCGGATTTGAGGACGATGTTGAGCGTCTTCTTCTCTTCCTGGCCCATGTTCTCGAAGATGTTTTCCAGCTTGCCGGCATGCGCACGGGCCAGTTTCACTTCGCGGAACTTGCCTTGGCGGAACAGCGCAACTTCACGGGCTTTCTTCTCGTCAGCCAGCACGCTCATGTCGTCGCCAGCATCCGGGGTGCCGTCCAGGCCGAGAATCTCGACTGGAATCGACGGGCCCGCTTCTTTAATCGGCTTGCCGTTCTCATCGAGCATGGCGCGGATACGACCGTAGTTGGAACCGATCAGCACCATGTCGCCTTGACGCAGAGTACCGTCCTGAACCAGCACGGTCGCAACCGGACCGCGGCCTTTATCAAGACGCGATTCAACCACCACACCACGGCCCGGGGCCGATGGAGTAGCTTTCAGTTCGAGGATCTCGGCCTGCAGCAGCACGGCCTCGAGCAGTTCGTCGACACCCGTACCGACTTTCGCCGACACCGAGACGAATGGCGTATCACCGCCCCACTCTTCAGAGGTCACGCCGTGTACCGACAGTTCGCTACGAATGCGATCAAGGTCAGCGCCCGGCTTGTCGATCTTGTTCACCGCAACCACCAGCGGCACGCCAGCAGCCTGAGCATGCTGAACGGCTTCAATGGTCTGCGGCATCACGCCGTCGTCCGCGGCAACCACCAGGATCACGATATCGGTCGCCTTGGCACCACGAGCACGCATCGCGGTAAACGCAGCGTGGCCTGGGGTGTCGAGGAAGGTAACCATGCCGCGTTCGGTTTCTACGTGGTAGGCGCCGATGTGCTGGGTGATACCACCGGCTTCGCCAGCAGCCACCTTGGCGCGACGGATGTAGTCGAGCAGCGAGGTTTTACCGTGGTCAACGTGACCCATAACGGTAACAACCGGCGCACGAGCAAAGGTCTCGCCTTCAAACTTCAGCGATTCAGCCAGGGAGTCTTCCAGAGCCGTGTCGCTGACCAGGATGACCTTGTGGCCCAGTTCCTCAGCAACCAGCTGGGCAGTTTCCTGATCCAGAACCTGGTTGATGGTCGCCGGGGTACCCAGCTTGAACATGAACTTGATGATTTCGGCGGCTTTGACCGACATCTGCTGAGCCAGATCGCCCACAGTGATGGTCTCGCCAATCTTCACTTCACGCACGATCGGCCCCGTCGGGCTCTGGAAGCCGTGAGCATTACGCTTCTTCAGCTTGGCCTTGCCACGACCACCACGACGGAAGCTGTCGCTTTCCTCGTCGATGGAACGCGGTGCGACACGTGGTGCCGGAGCCTTTTCCTTGACGGTCGGACGATGCTGGGTGGTCTTGCGCTCACCACCACGACGGTCGGCATCATCATTGCGCGCCTTGTCTGGACGGCGCGGTTCATCTTTCTTGCGCTCGTCGGCCGCAGGAGCCGCCATTACTGGCAGATCAACCGCTACAATCGGAGCTGCTTCAACTACTGCTTCGCCAGCAGCAGGTGCAGGGCGCTGCGCTTCTTCTGCAGCGCGACGCTTGGCTTCTTCGTCAGCTTTCGCCTTGGCCGCTTCAGCTACAGCGCGCTGCTCAGCCAGCTCACGCTGCTTTTCAGCTTCGATTTCTTCAGCGCTGCGCTTGACGAAGGTTTTCTTCTTGCGCACTTCGACGCTGATGGTCTTGCTGCCGGCAACCCGCAGGGTGCTGGTAGTTTTGCGCTGCAAGGTAATCTTGCGCGGCTCTTCTGTCTTGCTGTCGCCGTGACTGCTCTTGAGATGGGCCAACAGGGCCTGCTTCTCACTGTCGGTCACCGCTTGCTCAGCACTCTTGTGCGGCAAACCTGCCTCACTCATTTGCTGCAGCAGGCGTTCAACCGGCGTATTGACCACTTGGGCCAGTTCTTTAACCGTGACTTGCGTCATGCATTTCTCTCCTCAGGCCGCAACTGCTTACTCGAACCAATGGGCTCGGGCGGCCATGATCAACTTGCCGGCTCGCTCAGCGTCGATACCGTCGATGTCGAGCAGGTCATCAATCGACTGCTCGGCCAGGTCTTCGCGGTTAACAACGCCGCGCACTGCCAGTTCATGCGCAAGCGCCTTATCCATCCCCTCAAGCGAGAGCAAGTCTTCGGCTGGGTGGGCATCTGCCAGCTTTTCCTCGTTGGCGATGGCTTTAGTCAGCAAGCGATCTTTGGCACGGGCGCGGAGCTCGTTGACGATATCCTCGTCAAAGCCATCAATGCTGAGCATTTCTTCCATCGGTACGTAGGCAATTTCTTCAAGGCTGGTGAAGCCCTCTTCGACCAACACCTGGGCCAGTTCTTCGTCGACTTCCAGCTCGTCGATAAAGCGCTGCAGGATGTCGCCTGTTTCAGCTTGCTGCTTGGCCTGGATGTCCGCTTCGGTCATCACGTTCAAGGTCCAGCCAGTCAACTGACTGGCCAAACGCACGTTCTGACCGCCACGACCAATGGCCTGAGCAAGGTTGTCTGCGCCAACGGCGATGTCCATGGCATGGGCATCTTCGTCAACGATGATGGCTGCAACTTCGGCCGGCGACATGGCGTTGATCACGAACTGCGCGGGATTGTCATCCCACAGCACGATATCCACACGCTCACCCGCCAATTCGCCGGAAACTGCTTGCACGCGCGAACCGCGCATGCCGATACAGGCACCCTGCGGGTCGATGCGTTTGTCTTTGGAACGCACGGCCAGCTTGGCGCGCGAACCCGGATCACGGGACGCGCCCATGACTTCGATCAGCTCTTCGGCGATCTCTGGCACTTCGATGCGGAACAGCTCGATGAGCATTTCCGGCGCGGTGCGCGAGAGGATCAGCTGCGGGCCGCGGTTCTCGGTGCGAATTTCCTTGAGCAGGGCGCGCAGGCGCACACCGACACGAAAAGTTTCGCGGGAGATGATGTCTTCGCGCGCCAGCATGGCTTCAGCGTTGTTACCCAGATCAACGATGACGCTGTCACGGGTGACTTTCTTCACGGTGCCGGAGATGATTTCACCCAGGCGCTCGCGGTAAGCCTCGACCACCTGAGCACGCTCAGCTTCGCGGACTTTCTGCACAATCACTTGCTTGGCGGTTTGCGCGGCAATACGACCGAACTCGATGGACTCGATCTTCTCTTCCAGCACGTCACCAACTTTGGCGTTGGCTTCTACTGCACGCGGCATGTCAGTGGTGACCTGGTGTGCAGGATCATCAAAGTCACTTTCTTCAACCACTGTCCAGCAGCGGAATGTTTCGTAGTTGCCGGTCTGACGATTGATCGCCACACGCAACTCGACTTCATCTTCAAAACGCTTCTTGGTAGCCGTGGCCAAAGCCAGCTCCAGCGCCTCAAAAATTACGCTCGCCGGTACGCCCTTTTCGTTGGATACCGACTCAACAACCAGCAGTACTTCTTTGCTCATCGTACGCCTCGCCTTTCGCAATCCATTGGATCCGCGCTATCCGCGCCACTTGCGGGGGATCCGCGTCTCAATCAAACCTGGGGATAATGTTGGCCTTGTCGATCATGTCGATCGGCAACAGGAATTCATGGTCATCCACCTGCACTACCACGTCCTGCTCTTCCACACCGCGCAGAAGGCCCTGGAAGTTGCGTCGACCTTCAAAAGGCGAGCGCAGCTTGATCTTCACTTGCTCACCGGCATGGCTGGCGAACTGTTCAATGGTGAACAGCGGCCGATCCATACCTGGCGAGGACACCTCAAGGGTGTACTCGGCGCTGATCGGGTCCTCGACATCGAGCACACCACTGATCTGCCGACTGACAATTTCACAGTCTTCGATCAGTACGCCGTTAGGCTGTTTATCAATATAAATTCGCAGCAGAGAATGCCGCCCTTGTGACAGGAACTCGACACCCCAACATTGGTAGCCAAGAGCCTCGACTACCGGGGCCACCAAGGCCTGCAACTGTTCTAGCTTGCTCGACACCTGAACCCCTCGCGCATGCTGTAAAAATAAAAAATGGGCGAATCGCCCATCATCAAACCGCCCTCGAAAGGCCGGCAAAGCTGTCGCCCAGCTAGCAAAAAGCCCCTTAAAAGGGGCTCCTCTGCAACTCAATGCGGGGGCTGGTTTTACCCAGCCAGCTTCGGATTAAACACCCGAGGAGCGACCTTGCTGCTCAATCCCACATCAAAGCTGGGGCCGGATTATACGACTGAACCCCAAGCAGGGTCAATCGACACTCCAGCAACAAAAAGGCCCGCATCGAGCGGGCCTTCCTGAAAATTGGTACCGAGGAGGGGACTCGAACCCCTACAGCCTATGGCCACTACCACCTCAAGGTAGCGTGTCTACCAATTCCACCACCTCGGCAAAATCGTTTGTTGCGTACAACCTACTGCGTATTACTGCTGCTCAGGAGCCTGAGGTACGTCCGCCGCTTCGGTAGCCGGCTTAGCTGCATCAAGAACAGGTACATCTTCAACAGCTGGCTTAGCCTGTTGTACTTCCAGGACTGCTGGATCAGGCAAACCGACCTGAGCCATACCATCAGCTTTGTCTTTAGCAAAGAACGCTAAACCCAAGCTAGTCATGAAAAAAGCGGTGGCGAGTATAGCAGTAACGCGACTCAAAAAGGTAGTGGTTCCTTGACTACCGAATACGGTAGAAGAAGCACCCGCACCAAAAGAAGCACCTGCGTCCGCACCTTTACCCTGCTGCAGCAAAACCAGCACAACAACACCGATAGCACCCAGCAGATGAAGAACAACGATAACTGTTTCCAGCATTTCTTTAGCTTCCTGCGGCGCGACAGATCGCACCGAACTCACCCGCATTCAGAGAGGCTCCACCCACAAGCCCCCCATCGATATCCGGCATACCGAACAACTCGGCTGCACTGGCGGCCTTGACACTGCCGCCATAAAGAATTCTTACCTTGCCCGCCAACTCAGGGCTTTTCGCCGCCAACTGTGCGCGAATTGCCGCATGCACTTCCTGCGCCTGCGCAGGCGATGCTGTCAGACCAGTGCCAATGGCCCAAACAGGCTCATAGGCAATAACTGCACGCGCAAACACCTCAACACCCAACGCATCGGTTACCGCAGACAACTGCGCAGCAACCACATCAAGCGTTTGCCCCGCTTCACGCTGAGCCAAGGTTTCGCCGACACACAGCACTGGAAGCAAACCTGAAGACTGCGCCGCCGCAAATTTGCGCGTCACAACCTCATCACTTTCACCCAGCAGCGATCTACGCTCGGAGTGACCAACCAGCACCAGTGCACAGCTCGCGTCATGTAACTGACTTGCGGCTACTTCGCCAGTCAAAGCACCTTGCTGTGCTTCAGTCGCGCAATCTTGCGCACCTACCGCAACAGCCTTGCCTGCAAGACCATCAACCACCTGGCCAAGATGCAAACAAGACGGGAAAACCGCTACATCTACATCAGCAGGCAACACCTGCTGATTGAGACCGTTGATCAGCTCTGCGACGCTGGCGCGGGTACCGTGCATTTTCCAGTTACCAGCAACCATTGGGCGACGCATGCTTTACCTCGTCGGTCAAAGAGGGCGCAGATGTTACCCAACAGCTACCCGACTGGCAAGCCGAATCAAGCACATACATCCGCAACAACTTTAGCCAATTCATCGGCATAGCCGCGCACCTGGCCTTCATCGTCACCCTCGACCATCACACGCACCAATGGCTCGGTGCCGGATTTGCGCAGCAGCACCCGCCCACGCCCAGCCATTTGCTCAGTTACCCGCGCGCTAGCCTGCTGCACAGCAGGATGCTCCAGCGGGTCAACACCACCGGCAAAGCGTACGTTCACCAGCACTTGTGGGCACTTCTGCATACCCAACCGCGCCTCACCCAGAGTTTGCCCACGACGCTTGAGCGCCATCAGCACCTGCAGTGCAGCGATGATCGCATCACCGGTCGTGGTGTGCTGGAAACACACCAGATGGCCGGAGTTCTCCCCGCCCAGCTGCCAGTTGCGCGACAGCAACTCGGCAATCACGTAACGGTCGCCAACCTTGGCGCGGACAAACGGAATGCCCAGATCAGCCAGAGCCAGCTCCAAGCCGAGGTTGCTCATCAGCGTACCGACGACGCCACCTTGCAGCTTGCCGCGCTCCAGCAGATCACGGGCGATGATAAACAGCAGCTCATCACCATCAACTACGGCGCCAGCGTGATCGACCATCAGCACCCGATCCGCATCACCGTCGAAGGCGATACCCAGATCAGCCTGCTGCGCCAGCACTTCAGCCTGCAGCGCTTCGACGTGGGTCGAGCCGCAGTTGTCATTGATATTCAGCCCATTGGGTTGCGCTGAAAGCACAGTGACCTGCGCACCCAACTCGCGGAATACGCTAGGGGCAACCTTGTACGCGGCGCCATGGGCGCAATCGACGACGATTTTCAGCCCGGCAAAGTCGGTGCTGCTCGGCACACTGCTCTTGCAGAACTCGATATAGCGCCCGGCAGCGTCATTAATTCGCGAGACTTTACCCAGCTGCTCGGACTCGACCACGGTCATCGGCTGATCGAGCAACTCTTCGATCATCAGCTCGATTTCGTCCGGCAGCTTGGTGCCCTGCCCGGAGAAGAACTTGATGCCGTTGTCATGATGCGGATTGTGCGAGGCACTGATAACGATCCCAGCCTCGGCATGAAAGGTACGGGTCAGGTAGGCGATGGCCGGCGTCGGCATCGGGCCGAGCAGCATCACATCCGCGCCGGCCGCAGACAAGCCCGCCTCCAAGGCAGACTCGAACATATAACCGGAGATGCGCGTGTCCTTGCCGATCAGAATGCGGCACTTGCCCTGCTTGCGAAACGCCATCCCGGCCGCCCAGCCGAGCTTGAGCATGAACTCCGGGGTAATAGGGAAGTCACCGACACGCCCACGAATACCGTCAGTACCAAAAAATTTTCTACCCATCCCACAATTCCTTCTAACTTATTCGGCCACTTCAACCGCGGCGATCATCCGTACTACATCAACCGTTTGCGCCACATCGTGGACCCGCAGGATATGTGCGCCTTTGCTCAGCGCCAACGCGGCCAAGGCCAGGCTGCCATACAGGCGCTCGCCCACCTCATGCCCCAGCACCTTGCCGATCATACTCTTGCGCGACACCCCGACCAGCAAAGGCCGACCCAACGCATGCAGCGCCTGCAAATGCTTGAACAGCGAAAGATTGTGCTCCAGGGTTTTCGCAAAACCGAAACCCGGGTCAAGAATGACTCGCTCAGCGCCAATCCCTGCCGCCGCACAGGCCGCCAGACGCTCAAGCAGAAACTCGCGCACTTCCGCCACGACATCAGGGTATTGAGGGCTCTGCTGCATGGTGCTTGGTTCACCGCGCATATGCATCAGGCACACCGGCAGGCCGCTATCCGCTGCCGCATCCACAGCGCCGTCGCGCTGCAATGAGCGCACGTCATTAATCAAACCAGCACCCAGCCGCGCAGTTTCGCGAATGACCGCCGGCGTTGAGGTATCCACCGAGATGATCACATCCAGCTCGGCGGCAATAGCCTCGACGATGGGCGCAACCCGCTCCAGCTCCTCAACCGGAGAAACCGCACGAGCACCGGGGCGGGTCGATTCACCACCAACATCAATCAGCGTCGCCCCGGCCTGCAGCATCGCCTCGGCATGACGCAAAGCCGCATCACGCTGGCCATAGCGCCCACCATCGGAGAAGGAGTCGGGAGTGACGTTAAGGATGCCCATCACTTGCGGACGGCTTAAATCAAGAAACCGGCTGCCACAGGGCAGCCGGTCAAAGGTTGGCGCAACAGACATGGAAAACCTTAAAGCTCGGCGGCTGGGCCACCAATTGGTTTTTCTGCGGACTCAGCGACTTCAACTGGCGCGCTCGGCGTGCCGTTGTTGTCGTCACCGCCCTGCCAGCCTTTCGGCTCACGCGGCGCGAGGCCATTCATGATGTCTTCGATTTGCTCGGCATCGATGGTTTCGTACTTCATCAGCGCGTCAGCCATGGCATCGAGCTTGTCGCGGTTTTCCTGCAGCAGGCGCTTGGCGGTGCCGTAGCATTCGTCAATGATGCTGCGCACTTCCTGATCAATCAGCTTGGCGGTATCGGCCGAAACGTTGCTCTGGTTGCTGCCCATGCTGCGACCGAGGAAGACTTCCCCCTCTTCTTCCGCATACATCAGCGGGCCAAGTTTTTCCGACAAGCCCCACTTGGTGACCATGTTCTTGGCCAACTGGGTAGCACGCATGATGTCGTTGGACGCACCGGTGGTGACGCCATCGAAGCCCAGGGTCATTTCTTCGGCGATACGACCACCGAACAACGAGCAGATCTGACTAGTTAGTGCACGCTTGCTCAGGCTGTAACGATCTTCCTCAGGGAGGAACATGGTCACGCCCAGGGCACGACCGCGCGGAATGATCGACACCTTGTAGACCGGGTCATGCTCAGGCACCAGGCGCCCGACAATCGCGTGACCAGCTTCGTGGAAGGCGGTGTTGAGCTTTTCCTTGTCCGACATGACCATGGTTTTGCGCTCGGCGCCCATCATGATCTTGTCTTTGGCCAGTTCGAACTCTTTCATCTCGACCACACGCTTACCGGCACGGGCAGCGAACAGCGAGGCCTCGTTAACCAGGTTGGCCAGGTCGGCACCGGAGAAGCCCGGTGTACCGCGCGCAATCACTGCTGGGGCAACGTCTTCACCCATCGGTACTTTGCGCATGTGCACTTTGAGAATCTGCTCGCGGCCACGAATATCCGGCAAGCCAACCACGACCTGACGGTCGAAACGACCTGGACGCAACAAGGCAGGGTCGAGCACGTCAGGACGGTTGGTGGCGGCGATCACGATGATGCCGTCATTCATTTCGAAGCCATCCATCTCTACCAGCAACTGGTTGAGAGTCTGCTCACGCTCGTCGTGACCACCACCCATGCCAGCGCCACGGTGACGACCCACCGCGTCGATCTCGTCGATAAAGATGATGCACGGCGCGTGCTTCTTGGCCTGCTCGAACATGTCACGCACACGGGATGCACCGACACCGACGAACATCTCGACGAAGTCCGAACCGGAGATGGTGAAGAACGGCACCTTGGCTTCGCCAGCAACTGCCTTGGCCAGCAAGGTTTTACCAGTACCAGGCGAGCCCACCATCAGCACGCCACGCGGGATACGCCCACCGAGACGCTGGAACTTGCCCGGATCACGCAGGAATTCGACCAGCTCGCTGACTTCTTCCTTGGCCTCGTCGCAACCGGCGACGTCAGCGAAGGTGGTCTTGACCTGATCTTCCGAGAGCAGGCGCGCCTTGCTCTTGCCGAAGCTCATCGGTCCGCCCTTGCCGCCCGCACCACCTTGCATCTGGCGCATAAAGAACATGAACACAGCGATGATCACCAGAATCGGGAAGCTGGCGACCAGCAGCTGAGTCCAGATGCTCTGCTGCTCAGGCTGCTTGCCGACGATCTCGACGTTGTTGTCCATCAGGTCCTTGATCAGGCCATTGTCCTGAATCGCCGGACGCACGGTCTCGAACGAGGAACCATCGGTACGGGTACCACTGATGATGAAACCATCCACCGTCACCCGCTTAACGCCGCCATCCTGAACCTGCTGGATAAACTGCGAATAGTTGAGTTTGTTCGACTCAGTGGGGCTGGAAAAATTGTTCATCACCGTCACCAAGACGGCGGCGATGATCAGCCACAGGACTAGATTCTTTGCCATGTCGTTCAATTAGCTACCCTCTGAAGCAGGCCCCGTGTCGAAGCGCGCTTCGCATGACGACCAGTTATGTACCGATCTAACTTACTACACAACGCCCACCCCTGGCAGACGCCGTCTGTAACCCTTTATTTGTTGTGAGACCGCAAAGCCCCACCACAATTCGCCGCAAAGCCTGCAGCCATCAGAGGCCGCGAAAGCCCCGCGCCAGCATATATTGCTCGCGGGAGCGGTCACGCGAGGACAGCGGCTTGCGCATCTGCACCTTGTCGAACAGCTGACGCACCTGTTTGTGGTACAGATCAAAACCTTCGCCCTGGAAGATCTTGATCAGAAAATCCCCACCCGGACGCAACACTCGGGTCGACAAATCCAGCGCCAACTCACACAGGTACATCGCACGCGGCTGATCCGACTCCCTTACTCCACTCATATTGGGGGCCATATCGGAAATCACAAGGTCTACCGGGTGTTCGCCGATGGCTTCGAGAATCTGCGCGAACACCGCGTCGTCGGTGAAGTCGCCCTGGATAAAGGTGACATCAGGGATGCTGTCCATCTCCAGAATATCTGAAGCGATCAAACGCCCCTTGTCACCGATCACCCGACTGGTGACCTGCGACCAGCCGCCAGGCGCGGCCCCCAGATCGACTACAGTGATGCCAGGCCTGAGGATGCGATCCTTCTCCTGAATCTCCAGCAGCTTGTAGCTGGCGCGCGAACGATAGCCATCCTTCTGCGCCATTTTGACGTAGGGGTCGTTGAAATGCTCTTTCAGCCAACCTTGACTGGTCTTGGAACGGGCCACGCAATACCTCGAATGTGCAACGCATGAATATCTGGGCGGCCCCGAAGGCGCTCGGGTAAACTAACCGCCGTTTTTTACCAGATTAAATGCAGGAATCAGATTATGCCGCTCACTCAAGAGCAGAAGAAACAATTCAAATCTATCGGTCACCATTTGAAGCCTGTATTGATCGTGGCTGACAACGGTCTGACCGAAGGTGTGCTGACTGAACTGGAACGCGCACTGAGCGATCATGAACTGATTAAAGTGCAATTACGCATCACTGAGCGTGAAGACCGCCTCGCGGCCATCAATGAACTGTGCAAAGCCGGCAAAGCCGAGCTGGTTCAGGTGATTGGCAAAATGGCGCTGATCTACCGCAAGAACCCGAAAGTGAACAAGAACCTGTCCAACGTTCACCGTCATCACGGCTGATTGATCAGCCGTTGCAAGGCGCGTTCAGCGCCTTTGCAACCCCTACCCCGCTCAATACTGCTGCTTAGAGCCTGTGCCTGAGTTTTTGCGGCACCGGCTGCAAGACCAACAACAACCCGCAAAACGCCATGACCAGGTAACTGAACATCAACCACAGTTCAGTCTCGGGTAGCAGTTGGCGTACCGCGAAGTAACTGCCCGCCATCGCCACCACGACCAGCAGCAACTGCCCGCGGGTATCACGCCACAGGCTTGCCAGGCGCTCAGCGCGAATCAACACCAGCACCTGCAACCCGGCGCACACTGCCGCCTGGCCAATCAGCAATGGCCGCAAGGTATTGCTGATTTCCTCGACCAGCAACGAGGCCAGGCCGATCTTGGTAATTGCCGGCAACAGCAGAAAGTGCAGCAACCAGAGGCCGCCAACCCAAAGCGTCTGAGCCAGCAGCCAACTGATCGCGCCAGCATCACGCGCGCCCGGCTTAGAGATGGCGAACCTCGACAATCTCATACTCCAGCGCGCCGCTCGGCGTCTGCACCACCACCACGTCACCCTCGCTCTTGCCGATCAGGGCACGGGCAATAGGTGAACCGACGGAGATCTTGCGCTGCTTGATGTCCGCCTCGTCCTCGCCGACGATCTGGTAGGTCACGCTTTCATCGGTTTCGCAGTTGGCGATTTCCACGGTGGTGCCGAAAATCACCTTGCCGGTGTGCTCGATGGTGGTGACATCAATGATCACTGCATTCTGCAGACGACCTTCGATATCGCGCACCCGCGCTTCAACCATGCCCTGCTGCTCGCGCGCGGCATGGTATTCGGCGTTCTCCTTAAGGTCACCCAGCTCACGCGCGGTGCCGATATCCTGGCTGAGCTTGGGGCGCACGACCTTGGTCAGGTGCGCCAGCTCCTCTTCCAGGGCGCGCGCGCCCTGGACGGTCATTGGGTATTTGATCATGCCTTGATTCCTGCATGCAGATCCTGCAGCCGGCGCACGGTCTTCTCGGGACCAAACTTCAGCGCCTCACAGATCGCCTGACCCGCCGCAATGGTGGTGGTGCAGTAAATCTTGTGCTGCAGAGCGTTACGACGAATGGAGTAGGAGTCGGCGATGGACTGACGACCTTCGGTGGTGTTGATGATCAGGGTAACTTCGTCATTCTTGATCATGTCGACCACGTGTGGACGGCCTTCGGTGACCTTGTTGACGCGACGCACTGGCAAGCCAGCCGCCTCGATCAACTTGGCGGTACCGGCGGTTGCCACCACTTCAAAGCCCAGCTCGATCAGGTCGCGAGCCACGCCAGCCACCAACGGCTTGTCGTCGTCACGCACACTGATAAAGGCCACGCCGGCGTTCGGCAGCACTTCGCTGGCACCCATCTGCGCTTTAGCAAAAGCCTCACCGAAGGTATCGCCAACGCCCATCACTTCACCGGTGGACTTCATTTCCGGGCCGAGGATCGGGTCGACGCCTGGGAACTTGGCGAACGGGAATACCGCTTCCTTGACGCTGAAATACGGCGGGATGATCTCGGCGTTGTAGCCGGCTTCCGCCAGGGATTTGCCAGCCATGACGCGGGCAGCCACCTTGGCCAGCGAAACGCCGACGCACTTGGAGACGAACGGTACGGTACGCGAGGCGCGCGGATTGACTTCAATCACGAAGATATCCTCGCCCTGCACAGCCATCTGCACGTTCATCAGCCCCACCACATTGAGCTCCAGGGCCATTTTCTTGACCTGGTCACGGATCTCGTCCTGGATGTGCATCGGCAGCGAGTACGGCGGCAGCGAGCAGGCCGAGTCACCGGAGTGCACGCCAGCCTGTTCGATGTGCTGCATGATCGCGCCAATCACCACGGTTTCGCCGTCGCACACCGCATCCACGTCCACTTCAATGGCGCAGTTGAGGAAGTGGTCGAGCAGCACCGGGCTGTCGTTGGAGACTTTTACCGCTTCGCGCATATAACGCTTGAGCTCGTCTTCCTGATAGACGATTTCCATCGCCCGGCCGCCCAGCACATAGGACGGACGCACCACCAGCGGGTAACCGATGGTCTTGGAGTGCGCCAGGGCTTCATCTTCGCTGCGCGCGGTGGCGTTGGCCGGCTGACGCAGACCGAGACGCTGCACCATCTGCTGGAAGCGCTCGCGGTCTTCGGCGCGGTCAATGGCGTCTGGGCTGGTGCCGATGATCGGCACGCCAGCCTCTTCCAGGGCTCGGCAGATCTTCAGCGGGGTCTGCCCGCCGTACTGCACGATCACACCTTTCGGCTGCTCGACGCGGACGATTTCCAGCACGTCTTCCAGGGTTACCGGTTCGAAGTACAGGCGGTCGGAGGTGTCGTAGTCGGTGGAGACGGTTTCCGGGTTGCAGTTGACCATGATGGTCTCGTAACCGTCTTCACGCAGCGCCAGCGCGGCGTGCACGCAGCAGTAGTCGAACTCGATGCCCTGACCGATACGGTTCGGCCCGCCGCCGAGAATCATGATCTTGTCGCGGCTCGACGGATTGGCTTCGCACTCTTCCTCATAGGTCGAGTACATGTAAGCGGTGTCGGTGGCGAATTCGGCGGCGCAGGTGTCGACGCGCTTGTACACCGGCAGCACTTTCAACTTGTGGCGCTGGCTGCGCAGGGTCTTCTCGGTCACGCCCAGCAGCTTGGCCAGGCGAATATCGGAGAAGCCTTTGCGCTTGAGCTTGTACATCGAATCACGGTCGATACTGGACAAGGCCAGGGTCTTGATCCGCTCTTCGTCCTTGATCAGGTCTTCGATCTGCACCAGGAACCATTCATCGATATTGGTCAGCTCGAACACTTCGGCCACGGTCTTACCCGCACGGAAGGCATCGCCGATGTACCAGATGCGGTCAGCGCTTGGCACGGTCAACTCACGGCGCAGCGTGCTTTCGACTTCCGGATCGGCCAGATCCAGCATCGGATCGAGGCCCGAAACACCGACCTCCAGACCGCGCAGGGCTTTCTGCAGGGATTCCTGGAAAGTGCGGCCGATGGCCATGACTTCACCGACCGACTTCATCTGGGTGGTCAGACGGGCGTCGGCTTTCGGGAATTTCTCGAAGGCGAAACGCGGAATCTTGGTCACAACGTAGTCGATGGCCGGCTCGAACGACGCCGGAGTACGCCCGCCGGTGATGTCGTTGGACAGCTCGTCGAGGGTGTAACCCACGGCCAGCTTGGCGGCGATCTTGGCGATTGGGAAGCCGGTGGCCTTGGAGGCCAGCGCCGAGGAGCGCGACACGCGCGGGTTCATCTCGATGACAACCATACGGCCGGTGTTCGGGCAGATGCCGAACTGCACGTTGGAGCCGCCGGTTTCCACACCGATCTCGCGCAGCACCGCAAGCGATGCGTTACGCAGGATCTGGTATTCCTTATCGGTCAGGGTTTGCGCCGGGGCCACGGTAATCGAGTCGCCAGTGTGCACGCCCATCGGGTCGAAGTTTTCGATGGCGCAGACGATGATGCAGTTGTCCTTCTTGTCGCGGACCACCTCCATCTCGTATTCCTTCCAGCCGATCAGCGATTCGTCGATCAGCAGCTCGCTGGTCGGCGACAGATCCAGGCCGCGGGCGCAGATTTCTTCGAATTCTTCACGGTTGTAGGCGATACCGCCGCCAGTGCCGCCCATGGTGAAGGACGGACGGATGATGCAGGGGAAGCCAACCTTCTCCAGCACGCCGTAGGCTTCTTCCATGTTGTGCGCGATGCCGGAAACCGGACAGGCCAGACCGATGTCTTTCATCGCCTTGTCAAAGCGCGAACGGTCTTCGGCCTTGTCGATGGTGTCGGCGTTGGCGCCAATCATCTCGACGCCGAATTTTTCCAGAATGCCGTGCTTTTCCAGGTCCAGCGCGCAGTTCAGCGCGGTCTGGCCACCCATGGTTGGCAGCAGTGCGTCCGGGCGCTCCTTCTCGATGATCTTGGCCACGGTGGACCACTTGATCGGCTCGATGTAGGTGGCGTCCGCCATGGCCGGGTCGGTCATGATGGTGGCCGGGTTGGAGTTGACCAGAATGACGCGGTAGCCCTCTTCCTTCAGCGCTTTACACGCCTGGGCACCGGAATAGTCGAACTCGCAGGCCTGGCCGATAACAATCGGGCCAGCGCCGAGGATCAGGATGCTTTTAATGTCTGTACGTTTTGGCATAGCGGTTACTCGAATCCTTGGGTCGGTCGGCGAGGTTTAGCGGCGCTTGGCCATGGCTTCGATAAAACGGTCGAACAGCGGCGCCACATCGGCTGGGCCGGGGCTCGCTTCGGGGTGCCCCTGGAAGCTGAAGGCGTCCTTGTCGGTGCGTTCGATACCCTGCAGGGAACCGTCGAACAGCGACTTGTGGATGGCGCGCACATTGCTCGGCAGGCTACTTTCATCCACGGCAAAACCGTGGTTCTGGCTGGTGATCATCACCACGCCGGTTTTCAGGTCCTGCACCGGGTGGTTGGCACCGTGGTGGCCGTGGCCCATTTTCAGGGTCTTGGCGCCGGAGGCCAGGGCCAGCAGCTGATGGCCAAGGCAGATGCCGAATACCGGGATATCAGTCTCCAGCACGTCCTTGATCGCCTGGATCGCGTAGTCGCAAGGCTCAGGATCGCCAGGGCCGTTGGACAGGAACACACCGTCGGGATTCAGCGCCAGCACATCGCTAGCAGGCGTCTGCGCCGGCACCACAGTCACGCGGCAACCGCGCTCGACCAGCATACGCAGGATGTTCCACTTAACGCCGTAGTCGTAGGCAACCACGTGATGCGGCAGCTCGCTGGCCGGGATTTGCGGGTGGCTGTCATCCTTCAGGCTCCACACGCTGGAACGCCACTCGTAGCGCTCGGTGCAGCTGACCACCTTGGCCAGATCCATGCCTTTAAGGCCGGGGAAGCTACGGGCCAGTTCCAGGGCTTTTTCTTCGGTGGCGTCATCGCCAACCAGAATGCAGCCATTCTGCGAGCCTTTCTCACGCAGGATGCGGGTCAGGCGGCGGGTATCGATACCGGCGATGGCGACGGTGCCGTTTTCCTTGAGGTATTCATCCAGTGGCTGCTTATTGCGCCAGTTGCTGGAGGTCAGCGGCAGGTCACGGATAATCAGGCCAGCTGCCCATACGCGGTTGGACTCGGCGTCTTCCGGCGTGGTGCCGGTGTTGCCGATGTGCGGATAGGTCAGGGTGACAATCTGCTGGGCATAGGAAGGATCGGTAAGGATTTCCTGATAGCCGGTCATGGCGGTGTTAAAAACCACCTCTCCAATAGTCTGGCCATCGGCACCGATGGCCTCGCCGCGAAAAATACTGCCATCAGCAAGAGCCAAAATGGCAGGTTTAAGGGCTGGCTTACTCAAGAAAACCTCCGAAAATTAAATCGTGAAGCAAACGCAGATTGTAAAAAAGCGGGATGACGTATCGACCGTCACCCCGCTTTTTTATCTGATTCATTCTGCGCAACTTTAGTGGACACACTAAAGCAGAAAGCTTACAGGAAACTGCCTTTTTGGTCCACCGCCAGTTGCGCTTAAGACCCAGGCAAAAAGCACTCCTGCGACAGAATGCCCCAGTTCAACATCAATTCAGCCCCAGAACGTCCTGCATGTCGTACAGACCAGGCTTGCGCTCCTGCAGCCACAACGCCGCGCGCACCGCGCCTTTGGCGAAGGTCATGCGGCTGGATGCCTTGTGGGTGATTTCCACGCGTTCGCCATCGGCGGCGAACAGCACAGTGTGATCGCCGACCACATCACCGGCGCGCACCGTGGCAAAACCGATGGTCTCGCGCTCACGTGCACCGGTCTGGCCTTCACGGCCATAGACGGCGACCTTCTGCAGATCGCGCCCCAGGGCATTGGCCACTACTTCACCCATGCGCAAGGCGGTGCCAGAGGGCGCATCGACCTTGTGACGGTGGTGAGCTTCGATGATTTCGATATCCACATCATCACCCAGCACCCGCGCCGCAGTGTCGAGCAACTTCAGGCACAGATTGACGCCAACACTGAAGTTGGCGGCAAACACGATGGAAATCTGCTTGCCGGCCTCAGCCAGCAGCTGCTTTTCTTCCGAGGAAAAACCGGTGGTGCCGATCACCATGGATTTACCGGCCTGACGGCAGATTTCCAGGTTCTTCAGGGTGACCGATGGATGGGTGAAGTCGATCAGCACATCGAACTGATCAAGCACCGCATTCAGATCGCCGGACAGATTGACGCCAATCTTGCCCTGCGCCACCAGCTCACCGACATCCGCGCCAACCAGGCTGCTGTCGGCACGATCAATCGCCGCGCTCAGGCTTGCGCCATCGACCAACTGCACAGCCTCGATCAGGGTCTTGCCCATGCGCCCGGCGGCGCCCATCACAGCAATACGTTGCATAGCTATCAGCTCCAAGCTGTCGCCACAGGCTGCAGCCGCCGCTCAGCGACCGCGCAGCCTGTCAGCGGGATTTACAGGTCGCCAAAGAAGCGCTTAACGCCTTCGAACCAGCCATTGGCTTWCRGCGAATGCGAGCTGTCGCCTTCCAGGGTTTTGCGGAACTCATCGAGCAATTCGCGCTGACGCTTATCCAGGTGCACCGGGGTTTCCACCGCCACCTTGCACATCAGATCGCCCGCACCACCGCCACGCACGGGCGCGACGCCCTTGCCACGCAAACGGAACATCTTGCCGGTCTGCGTACCTTCCGGGATCTTCAGCTTGACCCGACCATCCAAGGTCGGCACTTCCAGTTCGCCGCCAAGGGCCGCATCAGCAAAGCTGATTGGCACTTCGCAGTACAGGTGCTTACCGTCGCGCTGGAAGATCGCGTGCTCGCGCACATTCACCACCACATACAGGTCGCCCGCCGGGCCGCCCATAGCACCCGCCTCGCCTTCGCCAGACAGACGAATACGGTCGCCGGTATCGACGCCAGCCGGCACTTTTACCGACAGAGTCTTGTGCTCCTCTACCCGGCCATGGCCATGGCAGGAGCCGCACGGGTCGGTGATCATCTTGCCGCTGCCGTGGCAGCGCGGGCAGGTCTGCTGCACCGAGAAGAAGCCCTGCTGCATACGCACCTGGCCAATACCGCCACAGGTGGTACAGGTCACCGGCGTAGTGCCCTTCTTCGCGCCCGAGCCATCGCAAGGTTTGCAATTAACCAAAGTCGGTACGCGAATGGTCACCGTAGTGCCACGCACCGCTTCTTCCAGATCCAGCTCCAGGGTGTAGCGCAAGTCACTGCCGCGCTGTGCGCCGCCCCGCTGACCGCCGCGCCCACCGCCGCCGAAGAAATCACTGAATACATCGCCGAAGATGTCGGAGAAGTTCGCCCCACCCGGGCCGCCACCGCCGCCACCCATTTGCGGGTCGACACCGGCATGCCCGTACTGATCGTAGGCCGAACGTTTGGCCGCATCGGAAAGCACTTCGTAAGCCTCGTTGGCTTCCTTGAACTTCTCTTCGGCGGCTTTATCGTCCGGGTTACGGTCAGGGTGATACTTCATGGCCAGACGGCGGTAGGCTTTTTTCAGCTCCGCTTCGCTGGCGCCGCGCTCGACACCGAGCACCTCGTAAAAATCGCGTTTAGCCATAAGTCTTCAACACCTTTAAATCGTCTACTCCAGACACGCCAACGCGGGAGCAAGCTCCCGCGCGGCGGATCATGCCGAACGCGACTCGCGTCACGCCCGGCCAGAGTGGCATAAGCTTGCGCCTATTTATTTGTTGTCTTTGACCTCTTCGAACTCAGCGTCGACCACGTCGTCGCCTGCGTCCTTGGCTTGCTCAGCACCCGGGGCTTGCGCACCTGGCTGCGGCTGCTCGGCGTACATCTTCTGCGCAAGCGGTGCGGTCACTTCGGACAGCGCGGTCATCTTGGCGTCGATTTCGGCTTTGTCGTCACCCTTGATCGCCACTTCCAGTGCGCTCAATGCGGTTTCGATAGCAGTCTTCTCGTCGGCAGTGGCCTTGTCGCCGGCCTCGGTGATCATCTTGCGGGTGGCGTGCACCAGCTGATCGCCTTGGTTACGTGCGGTCGCCAGCTCTTCGAACTTGCGATCTTCCTCGGCGTTGACTTCGGCATCACGCACCATCTGCTGAATTTCTTCTTCAGACAGACCGGAGTTGGCCTTGATCACGATCGACTGAGTCTTGCCGGTGGCCTTGTCTTTCGCGCCGACGTGCAGAATGCCGTTGGCATCGATATCGAAGGTTACTTCGATCTGCGGTACGCCACGCGGAGCTGGCGGAATCTCGGCCAGGTCGAATTTGCCCAGGGACTTGTTACCGCTGGCTTGCTTGCGCTCGCCCTGCAACACGTGAATGGTCACCGCACCCTGGTTGTCGTCGGCAGTCGAGAATACTTGCGATTTCTTGGTCGGAATCGTGGTGTTTTTCTCGATCAGCGCAGTCATCACGCCGCCCATGGTTTCGATACCCAGGGTCAGCGGCGATACGTCGAGCAGCAGCACGTCTTTCACATCGCCCGACAGTACCGCGCCCTGGATAGCAGCACCCATGGCCACAGCTTCGTCCGGGTTGACGTCTTTACGCGCTTCTTTACCGAAGAAATCGGTCACCAGCTTCTGCACCAGCGGCATGCGGGTCTGACCGCCGACCAGGATCACGTCGTTGATCGCACCGATGTCGATACCGGCGTCTTTCAGCGCGATACGGCAAGGCTCGATAGTGCGCTGCACCAGGTCTTCAACCAGCGACTCCAGCTTGGCGCGGGAAATCTTCACGTTGAGGTGCTTAGGACCGGTGGCGTCTGCAGTGATGTACGGCAGGTTGACGTCGGTCGACTGGCTCGAGGACAGCTCGATCTTGGCTTTCTCTGCGGCTTCTTTCAGGCGCTGCATAGCCAGCGGGTCACCCTTGAGGTTCATGCCGCTTTCTTTCTTGAACTCGTCAACGAGGTAGTCGATCAGACGAATGTCGAAGTCTTCACCACCGAGGAAGGTGTCACCGTTGGTGGCCAACACTTCGAACTGGTGCTCGCCGTCAACTTCAGCGATCTCGATCACCGACACGTCGAAGGTACCGCCACCCAGGTCATAAACGATCACGGTGTGATCGCCCTTGGCCTTGTCCATACCGTACGCCAGAGCGGCTGCGGTCGGCTCGTTGATGATGCGTTTGACGTCCAGGCCAGCGATGCGGCCGGCGTCTTTGGTCGCCTGACGCTGGCTGTCGTTGAAGTAGGCCGGCACGGTGATAACCGCTTCGGTCACTGGCTCGCCGAGGTAGTCTTCGGCGGTCTTCTTCATCTTCTTCAGAATTTCAGCCGAAATTTGCGGCGGCGCCATCTTCTGGCCGTTCACTTCAACCCAGGCGTCACCGTTGTCCGCCTTGGCGATCTTGTACGGCACCATTTGGATGTCTTTCTGCACGACGTCTTCTTCAAAACGACGACCGATCAGACGCTTTACCGCATACAGGGTGTTATGCGGATTGGTCACGGCCTGACGCTTGGCCGACTGGCCGACGAGGATTTCACCGTCGTTGGCATACGCGATGATCGACGGCGTAGTACGCGCGCCTTCAGCGTTTTCGATAACTTTAGCGACACCGTTTTCCAGAACCGAGACGCACGAGTTGGTGGTCCCCAGGTCGATACCAATAATTTTGCCCATCTTCACTCTCCCGAAACTTTGATAATCCCGCCGCTGATCGTTGCCAGCGGCGGTAGCACTAAAACGCTTGACTGTTTAATGGGGGCAGCTCGGCGAATTTCAAGCCTGCTCATCGATCGATGGCGGCGCTTCTACCGGCGCCTTGCTGACCACCACCATGGCGGGGCGCAGCAGACGACCATTGAGCATGTAGCCCTTCTGGAACACTTTGAGCACGCTGTTAGGCTCGACGCTGGTGCTTTCCTGCATCGCCATCGCCTGATGGTGCTCGGCGTTGAACGGCGCGCCATGCGGGTCAATGGCTTCCAACTGGTGACGCTTGAGGGTGTCGCCGAACAGCTTGAGCGTCAGCTCCATGCCCTCACGTACTGCCTTGATCGCCTCATCATCAGGATTCGACAGCTCAAGGCCGCGCTCCAGGCTATCCACCACCGGCAACAGGTCGTTGGCGAATTTCTCCAGAGCGAATTTGTGCGCCTTCTCTACATCCTGCTCGGCGCGGCGACGCACGTTCTGCAGATCGGCAGCCATGCGCAGCGACTGATCCTGCGCAGTGGCCAGTTGCTCTTCCAGCGCTTGCACGCGGGCAACCAGGTCATCGCCCGCAGCCGCTTCGGCAGCTGTTTGTACATCGGGGTTCTGCGTATCCAGGGTCTGTTCGTCAGCCATGCGTCTCTCCTCTTATAAATCCGACGCGAGCCTCAACTCACGTACCTGACCGCTATATGGGGTCAAAAAATCTGGTTTCAAGGACAGCAGACGGATTGTCAGCCCACAAAAAAACACTGTATAAATAACCAGACATGAACTTGGGAGGCCCTCGCCATGCTGGTGCACCTGTCCGTACACAACTACGCCATCGTTGAACACCTTGATCTAGAGCTGGACGCCGGCATGAGCGTGATCAGCGGGGAAACCGGTGCCGGCAAGTCGATCATGCTCGACGCCCTCGGCCTGACCCTGGGTGATCGCGCCGACAGCGGCGTGGTGCGCCCCGGCGCAGACAAGGCGGACATCCTCGCCAGCTTCGACCTGCACGACATCCCCGAAGCCCGCGCCTGGCTGGCCGAGCGTGATCTGGACAATGACGGCCCGTGCATCCTGCGCCGGGTAATCACCGCCGAAGGCCGCTCGCGTGGCTATATCAATGGTTCACCCTGCCCACAAGGCGACCTCAAGGCCCTGGGCGAGCTGCTGATCGACATCCACAGCCAGCATGAGCACCAATCCCTGCTCAAGCCCGACACCCACCGCCGCCTGCTCGACGAATACGCCGGCAGCCAGGAACTGGCGCGCCAGGTGCAGCTCGCCGCACAGCGCTGGAAGCAGACCAAGAACGAGCTGGAACGGGTTTCCAGCATCGGCGACGAACAGCGCGCGCGTCATCAACTGCTCAGCTACCAGCTGGAAGAACTCGACAACCTGGCCCTCGGCGAAGACGAGCTGGACAACCTGGAGCAGGAACACAAGAACCTGACCAACGCGGAAAGCCTGCTCAGCGCCTGCCGCCTGGTGATTGAGCAATGCAGCGAGAACGACGCCGGCAACGTTCTATCAGCCCTGACCAGCAGCCTTAATCGCCTCAGCGCCTTCCAAGGCCAACCCGGCGCATTGAGTGAAGCCACCAACCTGCTGGCCAGCGCGCAAATCCAGGTGGAAGAAGCGGTCGGCGAGCTGAACCGTTTTCTCGACCATTTCGACGCCGACCCCGAACGCTTGCAGCAGATGGAAGAACGCCTGGACGCGATCTACACCCTGGCGCGCAAGCACCGCATCCAACCGACCGAGTTGGGTGCTATGCAACAACAGCTATTCGAGGAGCTGGAAAGCCTTAACGCAGACGATCAGGCCGCCGAACGCCTGAGCGACGAACTGGCCGCCTTCGAACGGCATTACCAGGAAAAAGCAGCGGAACTCAGCACCCTGCGCAACAACGCCGCCAGTCAGCTGGCCAGCGCAGTCGAGCAGGAAATGCAGACCCTGGGCATGCCTGGCGGGCGTTTCAACATCAAGCTGAGCGCCAACAGCAACAGCGAGCCGCACCCCAACGGCCTGGAGCAGCTGGAATTTCTGGTCAGCGCCAACCCTGGCCAGCCGTTGAAGGCCCTGGCCAAGGTCGCCTCGGGCGGCGAGCTATCACGCATCAGCCTGGCGATTCAGGTGATCACCGCACAAACCTCGCGGGTACCGACGTTGGTATTCGATGAAGTCGACGTCGGCATCGGCGGCCCCACCGCCGAAGTGGTCGGCCAGCTACTGCGCCGCCTCGGTGAACGAGGCCAGGTACTCACCGTCACCCACCTGCCGCAAGTTGCCGCGCAAGGCCACCAGCACCTGTTCGTGCACAAGGTGCGCGAAAGCGATGCCACCCGCACCGCAGTCAGCAAACTGAGCCCGGCACAGCGGGTCGAGGAAATCGCGCGCATGCTCGGCGGCGTCGACCTCACCGAAGAATCCCTGGCCCACGCCCGACAGATGGTTGGCAGCGCCCAGGCCTGATTGCCCAGGCCGTAGAAAGCACAAAGGCGACCCGAGGGTCGCCTTTGTTATGCCTGCTGCATCAATCAGGTTTTCTTGCGCACATACAGCACAAGATTGTGATCGACCAGTTCGAAACCGTGTTCTTTGACGATTTCCTTCTGGCGTTTTTCGATCTCGGCATCGAAGAACTCGATCACCTCACCAGAGTCGACACAGACCATATGGTCGTGATGGCCGCTGTCCGCCAATTCGAAGACCGCATGACCGCCATCGAAGTTGTGGCGAACCACCAGGCCTGCCGCTTCGAACTGGGTCAGTACGCGGTACACCGTCGCCAAACCTACGTCGTCACCCGCCTCCATAAGTGCCTTGTAGACATCTTCAGCACTCATGTGACGCTGACCGGCAGAGTCGAGCATTTGCAGTATCTTGACCCGTGGCAGGGTCACTTTCAGGCCAGCCTTGCGTAGTTCGCTATTTTCAACCATGGTCTGCTTTCTCACGGAAGCGGCTTCGCAGCTTCCTTTATTGCGGGTATGATCCGGGGTTATATTGCCCAGCCAAGATAGTGGAAGTCGCCCACCGATGCAAAAAACCAAACTCCTGCTGACCAGCCTCACCCTTACGGGGCTACTCGCACTCGCCGGTTGTTCATTCCCCGGGGTTTATAAAATCGACATCCAACAGGGCAATGTCGTCACGCAGGACATGATAGACCAGTTGCGCCCGGGAATGACCCGCCGGCAAGTGCGGTTTATCATGGGCAACCCCCTGCTCACTGACACCTTTCACGCCAATCGCTGGGATTACCTGTACAGCATCCAGCCGGGCGGCGGTAAGCGCCTGCAGGAACGCGTGAGCGTGAACTTCAACGCCGATGATCAACTGGTTGGCCTGTCTGGCGACTTTATGCCGGGCGTCAGCCGCGACCAGGCCATCCTGGGCGAAGACAGCGGCGTTACCACCCCGCAAGCCACTCAGCAGCCGCAGGTTGAAGAGAAACCCGCTCCAGGCTCGCTGCTTGAGCAGATTCAGCGCGAAGTGGACGACGTGAAAGTCGTGCCGGTGCCAACCCCAGAGCCTCTGGAAAGCACACCGCAGTAACATTTGCTGATAAAAAAGCCCGGACTAGTCCGGGCTTTTTTATACCTGCATCTCTGCAAATCACACTTTCAGCACTTACTGTCCGGCATCTTCTGCCTTGGCTTGCGCCGCTTTGGCCGCACGCTGCTTGCGTACTTCTTTCGGGTCGGCAATCAGCGGACGGTAGATTTCCACCCGCTCACCGTCTTCCAGCACACGCTCGTCGGGCTTGCTCACTGCCTTGCCGAAAATACCCAGCGGACTGTTGTGCAGATCCAGATCGGCAAAGTGCGCCTGCATCCCGGACTGCACCGCCGCCTGCCGCACCGTGGTGCCGTAGGGCAGGCTCAGACGCAGCAGCTTCTGCTTGTCGGCCAGGGCATAGACCACCTCGACCACGATATTCGGCTTATCCATAGAGTTGTTTAGCCCTTTGGCAGAATGCATCGACCAAGGTATTGGTAGCCTGATTGAACAGTGGCCCAAGGGTCGCCCGCACCAGCGGCCCGGCGTAGTCAAAGGTTAGATCCAGGCTGATCTTGCAGGCCTTGTCGCCCAGCGCCTTGAACTCCCAATGCCCATACAGCTGAGTAAACGGCCCCTCGACCAGGGTCAGCTTGATCAACTCGCCCGGCACCAGCGTGTTAGCCGTGACAAAACGCTGACTCAGCCCACCCTTGGCCACCGCAAGGCTGGCGCGCATATGCGTATCGCTTGATTCAAGCACTTCACTGGCCGAACACCAGGGCAGGAACTGCGGGTAACTGGCCACATCATTGACCAGATCAAACAGCGCCCGCGCCGGGTAAGGCAACAGCGCCGAACGCTGAATATGAGTACTCATAACGCAACCACTTGGCTAAACAGGAGGCAGGCGATCATTTGCTCAGCTCTGCGATAAACACGATCAGCACGCCAATCGGCGCGACCACACGAATCAACCAGTACACCACGTTGAACAGCAGCGGGCTTTTCATCGCCAGCTCTTCACGCACCGCCTCACGCTTAAGCACCCAACCGGCGAATATGGCGAATGCCAGGCCGCCGAACGGCAACAGAATACGACTGGTTAGGTAATCGATGGTGTCGAAGAAATTCCGCCCACCCTCTGCGCCCCACTGGAACAGGTGGAAACCATCCTCGCCGAAGACAAAGAACTTCGCTTCAGCCCCCACATTAAAGGACAGCACCGTGCCCATGCCGACCGCCCAGCAGAGGAACGCCAGCACGCTGGTCACCAGCACGCGGCTGCGCTTGCTGCGCTCAACCAGGTAGGCCACCGCCGGCTCCAGCATGGAGATCGACGAGGTCCAGGCCGCGATCAGCACCAGAATAAAGAACAGCGTACCCATCACCTGGCCAAAGGCGATATTGCCGAACGCCACCGGCAGGGTGACAAACATCAGCCCCGGCCCTGCGCCAGGCTCCAGACCACCGGCGAAGACAATCGGAAACAGCGCCATGCCAGCGGTAAGGGCCACCAAGGTATCGAGAATGCCGACAGTGAGAATGGTGCCGCCAATCGAGGCGTTCTTCGGCATATACGAGCCATAAACCATGATCGCGCCCACACCGACGCTCAGGGTAAAGAAGGCATGGCCCATGGCGGCCAGCACACCATCGAGCACGCGGTCCGGCTGGAAATCGAATAGAAAGTGAAAGCCCTGCATAAAGTGCCCGGTGGTCATGCTGTAACCCAGCAGCACCAGTAGCAGCACGAACAGCAGCGGCATCATGATGCGCAGGCTGCGCTCAAGGCCGGCCACCACGCCACGGGCGATGACAAAGCCAGTCAGCAGCATAAACAGCGTATGCCACAGGGTCAGCCGCCAGGGATCAGCCGTCAGCGCACCAAACGCCGCGCCAGCGCCCTCGGCACTCACACCCGCAAACTGCCCGCCGCCCATGCTGAGGATGTAATCCAGCGACCAGCCGGCCACCACGCTGTAAAACGACAGAATCAGCAGCGCGGCAACCATCCCCACCAGCGCAGCCCAGGACCATTTCGGTGAAGCGCCCGACTCGATAGCCAGGGTTTTGAGGGTATTCACCGGGCTCTGCCGGCCGCGCCGACCGATCAGGGTTTCGGCGAGCATGATCGGCAAGCCGACCATAAAGATGCACACCAGGTACATCATCACGAAAGCCCCGCCGCCGTACATGCCGGTCATATAGGGGAACTTCCAGATATTGCCCAGCCCGACGGCCGAACCGGTCGCCGCCAGAATAAACACCCAACGACTGGCCCAGGCGCCGTGTATCGAAACCTTATCGTTCGCCATGCTCGGCTAGCCTGCTCTATTGAAAAAGATCGCGCATTGTCGGGGATTCGCCAGGGCGGCTCAAGCGCAGCCGACGCCGCGCAGCACCAGGCGCCTGGCAAAGCTGATTTTGCCTTGCTGCACACATAGCGCCCGCGCCAGTGACTCCCTATAATGCGCGCCCTATGGCTAAACAAAAGAAACACCCGCAAGGCACCATCGCGCAAAACAAGAAGGCGATGCACGACTACTTCGTCGAATCCAGGTTCGAGGCAGGCTTGGTCCTGGCTGGCTGGGAAGTAAAAAGTCTGCGCGCCGGCAAGGCCCAGTTGGTCGACAGCTATGTGCTGCTGAAGAACGACGAGGCCTGGCTGATGGGCTGCCACATCACCCCACTGACGGCGGCCAGCACCCATGTGATCGCTGACCCGACGCGCACCCGCAAACTGCTGCTGAATAAACGCGAGCTGGACAAGCTGTTCGGCGCCGTCCAGCAAAAAGGCTATGCCTGTGTGGCCATGTCGATTTACTGGAAGGCGCACCTGATCAAGTGCGAGATTGCCCTGGCCAAGGGTAAGAAGGACTTCGACAAACGCCACACCGAGAAAGAACGCGACGCCGACCGCGAAGTGCAGCGCGCTATGCGCAGCAAAGGCAAAGACGAGTAAGAACCTGTTTTTAATCTGCTACGCGTCGGCCCTGCGGCGTTAAAA
This sequence comes from Pseudomonas sp. 1928-m, assembly GCF_029269135.1. Taxonomy (NCBI): domain Bacteria; kingdom Pseudomonadati; phylum Pseudomonadota; class Gammaproteobacteria; order Pseudomonadales; family Pseudomonadaceae; genus Pseudomonas; species Pseudomonas sp. 1928-m. The sequence continues at coordinate 101,437 of NZ_JARIXO010000002.1, forward strand.
ACAGGCTCGGAATGCTCATGTACGACAGTACACTCCGCTTCCTCGCCTGTTTTTGCCTTGCAGGACTCTAGCTCGCGAGATCGAAAATAGGTTCTAAGCACTGCCTCCAAACAAAACGCCCCGCAATGCGGGGCGTTTTTGTTACTGCGCTCGACTCAGCGCAACTCGCTAAACGCCAGCTTAACGCCCAAGCCCACCAGCACCGCGCCCATCAAGCGATCAAACCAGTGCCCCATGCGCGCAAAACCGGCACGCACCCGCTGGTGGCTGAACAGCTGCGCGACCATACAAAACCACAGCGCCGTGGCCACCGCCAGGTATACGCCATAGCCTGCCTGCACCGGCAGCGGCGTATGCGGGTTGATCACCACGGTAAACAGCGACAGGAAAAACAGCGTGGCCTTGGGGTTCAGGCCATTGGTCACAAAACCGGCGACAAAGGCCGCACGCGGCGTGCGCTCACCCTCACCCAGGCTCAACTCGGCGTCGCTCGGGCTGGCCGGCTTGGCCCGCAGCGCACGGATGCCGATATACAGCAGATAGCCCGCCGCGAGCCACTTCAGAGCGTTGAACAGCACAATCGACTGCGACACGATCAAGCCGATCCCCAGCAGCGAATAGGCCACATGGATAAAAATCCCACAGCCCACACCAATCGCACTGAATATGCCGGCACGCCGCCCGTGCGCGACACTCTCGCGCACCACAATCGCGAAATCCGGGCCAGGGCTGGCCACAGCCAGCAAGTGAATCAGGGCCACAGCTAAAAACTCGGTCCAGTACATGGGGCGGCTCCGCGACGTCGAAATGATTCTGTTAGGCTCGCCACCTTACTCCCCGCCCAAACCCGCAGGATAGATACAGCTGATGAGTAACAGTCACCGCGCCGTCTTTCTCGACCACAGTTCACTCGACCTGGGCGACCTCGACCTGTCCAGCCTGAGCGGCTGCTTTGCTGACCTGCAGCTGTATCCACACAGCACCCAGGCACAAACCATCGAACGCCTGCAGGGCGTGCAGGTGGCGATCAGCAACAAGGTGCCGCTGAATGCCGAGGTGTTCGCCGCCTGCCCGGAGCTGAAGCTGGTGTTGGTGGCCGCCACCGGCACCAACCCGATTGACCTGGCCGCCGCCCGCGCCCATGGCGTCAGCGTGAGTAACTGCCAGGGTTACGGCACACCCTCGGTGGCGCAACACACCCTGATGTTGCTACTGGCGCTGGCCACCCGCCTGCCCGATTACCAACGCGACGTTCGCGCCGGCCACTGGCAACAGGCACAGCAGTTCTGCCTGCTCGATTACCCGATCGTCGAACTGCACGGCAAAACCCTCGGCCTGCTCGGTCATGGTGAACTGGGCGGCGCAGTCGCCAAACTCGCCGAAGCCTTTGGCATGCGCGTGCTGCTCGGCCAGCTACCCGGCCGCCCTGCCCGTGCCGACCGCCTGTCACTGGATGAGTTGCTGCCCCAGGTCGATGCGCTGACCCTGCATTGCCCGCTGAACAGTGACACCCTGAACCTGATCGATGCCCGCGAACTCAGCCTGATGAAGCCCAGCGCCTTTCTGATCAATACCGCCCGCGGCGGCCTGATCAACGAACAGGCCCTGGCCGACGCGCTGCGCGCCGGCCACCTGGGCGGCGCGGCAACCGACGTGCTGACTCAGGAGCCGCCAAAAGACGGCAATCCCTTGCTCGCCGCCGATATTCCAAGACTGATCATCACCCCGCACAGCGCCTGGGGCAGCCGCGAAGCGCGGCAACGCATCGTCAGCCAGCTAAGTGAAAACGCTTTGGCATTCTTCAACGGCGCGCCTATGCGCGTTGTCAGCTAAGCTACGCGACTTTTTTCGAGGAGCGCTTATGGACCCGCGAAGCGAAGTACTGCTGCGCCAAGCCGATCTATTCAACGGCCCGCTGCTGCTTGCCGGTTTGCCGGCGGATGACCTGCTCGGTCGACTCCCTGAAGCCCACGGTTGGAGCTGGCATGCCGGTGAGCACGGGCTGCTGGACGCCCGCTTCAGCAATCGCTGCCACTTTGGCACCCAGCCTGGCGAGCGCGACTTGCACGCAGCTGTGCTGTTTCTGCCGAAATCCCGCGAGCTGACCGAATACCTGCTCAATGCTCTGGCGGCGCGCCTGAATGGCCGTGAGCTGTTTCTCGTGGGTGAAAAGCGCGCCGGTATTGAACGCGCCGCCAAGCAGCTGGCGAGCTTCGGCCATTCACGCAAGCTCGACAGCGCACGGCACTGTCAACTCTGGCAGGTACGGGTTGAGCACAGCCCCGCCACACTGGATCTGCACAGCCTGGCGCAACGCTACGAGCTAGCCCTGGCCGACGGCCCACTGCAGGTACTCAGCCTGCCCGGCGTATTCAGCCATGGCCGCCTGGACGTAGGCAGCGCGCTATTGCTTGAACACCTCGACGGTTTACCCAGCGGGCATATTCTGGATTTCGGCTGCGGGGCCGGCGTGCTCGGCGCAGCGCTGAAGCGCCGCTACCCGGACAGCCAGATCACCTTGCTGGATGTCGACGCCTTTGCCGTCGAAAGCAGCCGCCTGACCCTGACGGCCAATGGCTTGCAGGCTGAGGTCATCAATGGCGACGGCATCGATGCCGCGCCCACCGGTCTGAGCGCGATCCTCAGCAACCCGCCCTTTCACCAGGGCGTACATACCCACTACCAGGCCACCGAGCACCTGCTGCGCCAAGCCAGCCAGCACTTGGCCAGCAAAGGTGAACTGCGCCTGGTCGCCAACAGCTTTCTCAAATACCCGCCGCTGATCGAACAGCACCTCGGCGCCTGCCAGACCCTGGCCGACGCCAAAGGCTTTCGCATCTACCGCGCCAGCAAAGGCTAAACGGGACTTGCCCTATCACGGATGCGCGGGCAGAATGCGCGCGTCCTAGGGGAGTAGTCTCCCGCGAGCGCCAGCTCGCCCGGCACGCGTCAACATACTTGCTCAACAGAGCATGGCGCGTGCGACCCAAGGCCCTCTTAGAGAGGCCTGCGGTTTGACAAGACCTATGACACGCACACCTTACCCGGGGCGGGAAGGCTGTACGTGTCATAGCAATGTCGACCCGCCCCTTTAGGAAAGCCTGATGCTCGAATCCCTGTTTGTCCCCACCTTTATCGTGGCCTTGGCCGAAATCGGCGACAAGACGCAGCTGCTCGCGCTATTGCTGGCTGCACGCTTTCGCAAACCCTGGCCGATCATCTGCGGCATTGTGGTCGCCACCCTGGCCAACCATTTCGCCGCCGGCGCGATTGGCAACTGGGTTGCCAGCTTCTTCTCCCCCGCCACCTTGAGCTGGACGCTCGCCGCCAGCTTTGTTGCCGTAGCGCTGTGGACGTTGATCCCGGACAAACTGGATGACGATGAAAGCTCCAAGTTCAAGCGCTACGGGCCGTTCCTGACGACCTTGATTGCCTTCTTCCTTGCAGAAATGGGCGACAAGACCCAGGTCGCTACGGTGATGCTGGCCGCGCAATACCCGCACTTTATCCTGGTGGTGATCGGCACCACCCTGGGCATGCTGATCGCCAACGTACCAGTGGTACTGGTGGGTAATTTTGCGGCTGAACGCTTGCCACTGACGCTAATTCGCCGCCTGGCCGCCTGCGCCTTTGCCGCACTGGCCGTGTATGCGGGGTACCAAGCACTGAAGTTCAGCGGGCTGATTTGACATCAAGTTGACGCCAGGACACTGGCGTTTCGGCCAATACACCGGCTTCCAGACGGCTGCTACAGTGCGCAACATCCTGCCCACTCAGCCGTCAGGGAGACACCTATGTCACTGGATGATCGGAAAAAGCTGGTACGCCACCATATCGACCTGTCGTGGAACAAAGGCCGCACAGCCCTTGCCGAGCAGCTGCATAGCAAAGACTTTCTCTACAAGAGCTCGTTTATCGGCAGGCCGCTGACCAGCCCGGCATTTGCCCAGATGGTGCAGGACATCCGTCACGCCATGCCGGACCTGCAGGTGGTGGTCGAAGAATGCATCGCTGAGGGCAACAAGGTCGTTACCTGGAGCACCCTGATCGGCACCATCCAGAAGCCCGCGCTCGGCTACCCGCCCAGCGACAAGGTACTGAGCATTTCGGCCATGGCCTTCTGGACCATTACCCCAAGCAATGAAATTCAGGAAATCTGCACCATGTTCGACATGGAAAGCTTCCGCTCGCAACTGGGCCTGGCCACCCAGCCCTTTGCTGCCAAGGCATTGCCCTGAACAAATCACGCTCAACAAAAAGCCCCCAATCGGGGGCTTTTTGTTTACCGCGCTTTAGCGCGCCTGTTCATACAACGGCATCACCTTGGGAATCGCCGCCTGCAGAGAAGCGATTCGGCTGCTCGACGAGGGGTGGGTGCTCATAAACTCAGGCGGTGCACCTTCGCTGGCGGCGGCCATTTTCTGCCACAGGCTGACTGCGGCATTAGGGTTGTAGCCGCCACGGGCGGCCAGTTCCAGGCCGATCAGATCAGCCTCGTTCTCATTGCCACGGCTGTTCGGCAACATCATGCCGTACTGCACGGCTGCATCGGCCAGCGCCAAGCTGTCGGAGCCCAGACCGAGCAAGGCACCCGCGCCTTGTTTCGCCAACTCGACACCATAGGCCTTGGACATCGCTTCACGGCTGTGCTCGCGCAGGGCGTGGGCCATTTCGTGGCCCATGATCGCGGCGATCTCATCGTCGGTGAGCTTCAGCTTTTCGATGATCCCGCTGTAGAAAATGATCTTGCCGCCTGGGCCGCAGTTGGCATTCAGCTCAGGGCTCTTGATCAGGTTGACCTCCCACTGCCACTGCGCCGAATCCGGACGGAACAGCGGGGCATGCTTGATCAGGCGATCGGCAATGGTGCGCAGGCGTTTGGCGTTATTGCTGGTTTTATCCAGCACGCCCTTGCTGGACGCCTCGCCGAGGGTCTGCTGATAAGACTGCGCATACATCTGATTGACCTCTTGGGTCGAGAGCATGCTGAACATGTACTGCTTGCGCTCAACACCTACGGCGCCGCCGCTGGTGGTGTTCACCGCCTGGCATCCCGCCAGCAACAGGGCCGTGCTCAACGCGGCGAGGGGTAACAATTTGGCCATGTTAATACTCCTTATGAAAACTGCGACATCCTAGGCGGCTGAGCAGCGACGGACAACTACAAGCTTGCTCAATGCCCGTAAGCAATCTTTAGTTAGACAGGCGATTAAGGATTTTCTCCCCGGCGGCCGATAAGCAGTCACGGCAACTCTTTCCTGTGTGGAGCTTCCATGAAATTTCGCTCGATCCAGACCACCATTGCCACTCTCGCCGGGGCCAGCATCCTGGCCATCGTCGTAGCCCTGATTCTCTATGCACTGTACGCCAGCGGCCGCAGCCAGGAACTGACCCAGGCGCGCACCCAGGGCCTGCTTGAGCAGGTGATCAAACAACGCCTGAGCGCTCTGGCGTACACACAGACGCTGCAGATCCAGGCCGAGTTGGAATACCCGTTGATGATCACCGCCGAGCTGGCCAACACCAGCCGTCTACTTGGCCTGAAGAGTGAGGACGGCAGTGCCATGCTCTCCATGAGCCGCGAAGAGCTCAACAACCTGGCCCGCGAAATCCTGGTGCAACACCCTAAATTGCTTGGCTCCTATATCGGCTGGGCCGTCAACGGCCTGGATGACAGCGACGCCATCTACGCTGGCATCGGCAATCCGGCGGTTAACGAAAGCGGCCGCTTTATTCCCTGGTGGTACCGCAACGATGACGGCAGCCTGGCCCAGGAGCTACTGACCGACCTGGAGAACGAGAAGCCGCTACCCACCGGCGTACGCGCTGGCGAGTATTACCTATGCCCACGCGATGCGAAGAAGGCCTGCGTGATCGACCCGGCGCCTTATGAAATGGGCGGCAAGATGGTGATGCTGGCGTCGTTCGTCAGCCCAATTCTTATCGACGGCACCTTCAAGGGCATGGTCGGCGCCGATCTGGGCGTCAACTTTATCCAGGACCTGCTGGTCAACGCAGACAATCAGCTGTACGACGGCGCAGGTGAAATGGCGCTGATCTCAAGCCACGGCCGCCTGGTGGCATCCACCCAGGCACCAGACAAACTGGGCAGCCCTGCCACCGAACTGCTGGATGCCAACGAGCTGGAAAACCTCAAGCAGTTGCAACCTGGGCAGATCATCTACGACATCCACCACGAGGCTAATCCAGCCGAGAGCCATATCGAGCTGTTCCTCTCCTTCGGCATAGGTGACACCGACGCGCGCTGGACCCTGATGCTGGTCTTGCCGCTCGACACCGTAATGGCCGAATTGCAGCAATTGCATGGTGACCTCACCAATCAGCGGCAAGCTGACACCCTGAATATGACCCTGGTCGGCCTGCTGATTGCCGCGCTAGGCCTACTGGTGATCTGGCTGGTCAGCCGCGGTATCGCCAAGCCACTGAAGCAGATGGTGAGCATGCTTGACGACATCGCTCAGGGCGAGGGTGATCTGACCCGCCGCCTGGAGGTGAACCGCAGCGACGAACTTGGCGATATCGCCAAGGGCTTCAATACCTTCCTCGGCAAACTGCAAAGCATGATTACCCAGGTGGTCAGCTCGGTGCAGAAGGTCAGCGACTCCTCCGAGCACACCGCTGACATCGCCATCCGCACCAACACCGGTGTGCAGAAACAGCTGGCGGAGATCGAACTGGTCGCCACCGCCGTGCATGAAATGACCGCCACCGCTCAGGACGTGGCACGCAACGCCACCCATGCCGCCGAGGCCGCCAACCATGCGGATCGCGCGGCCAATCAGGGCAAGCAGACGGTGCAGCACACCGCCGAGGCGATTGCCGCCCTGGCGCAGGAAATTGGTCGCGCGGTCACCGTGGTGCAAACCCTGGCCAAGGACAGCGAGAACATCAATGCCATCCTGGTAGCCATTCGCGGGATTGCCGAGCAAACCAACCTGCTCGCGCTCAACGCTGCCATCGAGGCCGCCCGCGCTGGGGAACAGGGCCGTGGTTTTGCCGTGGTGGCCGACGAGGTGCGCAACCTGGCGCAGAAAACCCAGAAGGCCACCGAAGAAATCCAGACCATGATCCAGCAGCTGCAACAGGGCACGCGCGACGTGGTCAAGGTGATGGAGGACAGTCAGGGCAAGACCGAGGTCAGCGTGCAACAGGCCAGCCAAGCCGCCGAGGCGCTGGAATCGATCACTCAGGCGGTATCGGTGATCAACGACATGAACACGCAGATCGCCAGCGCCGCCGAAGAACAAAGCGCGGTGGCCGAAGACATCAACCGCAACGTCACCAATATCGGCCAGGTGGCCAATGAAGTGGCCGGCGGCGCCGACGAAGCCAGCCAGGCCAGTGCCGAACTGACCAAGCTGGCCGAACAGCAGCGTCGGCTGATCAACCAGTTCAGGGTCTGATCTGGCTGCAACAAAAAGGGCGGACTGCCATAACAGTCCGCCCTTTTTCTTGCGCCCTGTTAATGGCCTAGGCCGGCGTCAGGCACTCAGGGGCATCGAGCTTGGGATCATTGATCAGGTTGGCCAGCACCCGCTCGCGCAACGCCGGTTGCGGGCTCGCCAACAAGGCCTGCAACTCGGCCGCCGGAGTATCGGCAGCCAACCAGGCGGCCTGCCCGGCTTCATCGAGAATCAGCGGGCGGCGCTGGCTGGCCGCCGCCTGAGTCACCACCGCCGCGCTCAGGTAAACACAACCCTCTACCGGATAAGCCTCCCACAAGGCGGCGAAATACAGCGGTGTCGTCTCACCGGTGAGCCAATACGGGCGCTTGCGCGCGGTGCCGCGCCATTCATAAAAGCCGTTAGCAGGCAGCAGGCCGCGACGCAGGCGAAACGCCTCCCGAAACATCGGCTGCTCGGCCAGGGTTTCCGCCCGCGCTTGGGCCGGGGTCTTGGTCAGGTCAGTCAACCAGGGCGGGGTCAGCCCCCAACGCGCACGCGTCAGCTGACGCTCGCCCTCGACGTTGCGCAGCAGCAGCACCTGGCTATTGGGCGAAATGCTCCAGTGCGGTAACTGATCAGCGGGAAAACCGGGAATCGCCGCAAATGCAGGCGTCCAACGGAACAGGGCATAACGTCCACACATGGAAAACTCGATAACTCGTGAAGGAAAGGCCGCAGGGCCGACGCGCAGCAGACCATAACCAGGCAATCAGCAGAGCAGCGTACCCTGGAAATTATCCGGCTCATCACTGGGCAGCGGCAGCGCGGCATTGTACGCGGCGATCAGCTGTTGTGCGCTGTGCGCCTGGTCATCCTCAACCATCACCCCGAGCAAGCCACAGGCGGGCAACTCGCCCACAGCGCCAGCCAGGTGCTGCCCGGTGAGGTAGGCGTCGATCCCCTCACTGGCCAACATCCCCAGCAGCAGCTCGCCTTCCATCAGGTCCTGCGGCTCGTAGATTCGCTGCATCAGTCATTCTCCCCACGCACATCCAGGCTCCAGTCCTCACCATCGGTCTGCAGCGAAAACACGATCGGCCGGCAGCACACCGGACAGTCTTCAATGTACTGCTGATCGCCGGCCGACAGGTCCAGCAGCGCCTCAACCTGCTCGCCGCAATAAGGGCATTGGTAGTCCTGGCTTTCCAGCATCGCTGTCTCCTTGTGACTTGGCGTTATAATCGCCGGTCTATAGCTGGCCCTGCAGTCGCGCATTATCCATTGTCCGGCGCGACGACCAGCGCAGTGAGCATCTCCACAGCCAACCACAACAAGAGAGCATGATGGGCGAATTCGATGCCATCCGACCTTACGCCGACGCCGAAGTCCCTGCCGTGCTGGCGCGCCTGCTGGCCGACGATGCGTTTCTCGGCATCCTCACCCAGTTCCGCTTCCCGCGCCTGGCGGCACCTTTAGGCTGGCTGCTTAAACCACTTATAGCCTATCGCCTGCGTCTTGAGTTTCGCGACGTGAGTTCGGTGGCGCAATTGCAGACGCGCATCGAGAGCTATGTTGACCGCAGCATTGAGCAGGCAACCGATGGCGTGAGCTATTCCGGCATCGAACACCTGCAGGCCGGCAACGCCTATCTGTTCCTCGCCAACCACCGCGATATCGTCATGGACCCGGCGTTCGTCAATTACGCGGTGTACCACGCCGGCCTGCCGACGCCGCGCATCGCCATCGGCGACAACCTGCTGCAGAAGCCGTTTGTCAGCGACCTAATGCGCCTGAACAAGAGCTTTATCGTGCACCGATCGATCAGCGGACGGCGCGAGAAGCTGGCGGCCTATCAGCTGCTGTCGGCCTATATCAACCATTCGATCCGCAATGATGGCGAGTCGATCTGGATCGCCCAGGCCGAGGGCCGCGCCAAGGATGGTGATGACCGCACCGATTCGGCGATCCTCAAGATGTTCCATATGAGCCGCAAGGCTGAGCCGTTTGCCGAGGTGATCAGTGCCCTGCGCCTGACCCCGGTATCGATCAGCTACGAGTACGACCCCTGCGACCAGGCCAAGGCCCGTGAGCTGTTTATCCGCGCCAGCAGTGGCAGCTACACCAAGGCTGCAGGCGAGGATGACCAGAGCATCGCCCTCGGCATCACCGGTTACAAAGGCCGCGTGCATGTGCACTTCGGCGCGCCGGTCAGCCAGGGGCTGGAGGACAGCAAGCTGCTGGCGGCGGAAATGGACCGGCAGATTCTCACGGGTTATCGGCTGTTTCCCGTGCACTACCTGGCCTATGCCATGTGGGCTGACCGCGACCCGGAGCTGGCCGTGCCCAGCGCTGCAGAACTGTTCCCCGCAGCAGAGCTCAGTGCGGCGCAGAGCGAATGGCAACAGCGCCTGGCCAACTGCCCGAGTGAGCAGCAGCCCTACCTGATCCTGCAATACGCCAACCCGGTGCGTAACCAGTACCGGATCAAGGCCGGTCTGCCGCTTTAGGCAAAGCGCAGCCCAAAAAAACGGCAGCCATTGGCTGCCGTTTTTTATTGCCGGAGAAACCGAGTTACAGCTGTGTGCTAAGCCAGGACAGCAGCAAGGCCGACGCCAGGCAGGCATAAGCAAAACGGTAGAAAAACTGGTTCAGCCGCAGTGTCGGCTCATCGAAGGCATAGGCCTCATCCGCCAGCTCATTCAGTTGACTGCCCGCCAGCAAGCGGGCCTGCGCACGCTGCTCACGCATGCGGGTAGCCAGTAGCAACCAGGCGCCGGCCAGGGCAAAAAATAGCGCAAGGCCATTAAGCCACTGTCCAGGCTGACCTTCGATCAGCAACCAGAGCGCTTGCAACGACATGCTCAACCTCTACGTCTATAAGGCATGCGGTTAACACCGCGCCTGAATTAGCAGCACACCCGATGCAGTATCGGGCAGTCCAAATACGGCCGCGGAGTCTACCGAAGGTTGCCGCACTCGCGGCTCGATTCCGACGAATCGCAGCTGCTATGACCAAGCGGTCTAAACACTGTCATCTACGTGAGCTATGGTCTAACACTCGTCCCAACGCCTTGGCCAAAAAGGCTTCAAGCACGGTGACAGGTCTTAATCATCCATGGAGGAACGCACCATGCTGCACGCCCAACCGCAAGACCGCGACTACCTGATCGATTCGCTGGATGACGTGGAAGCCGTCATCGACGGGCTGTCTTTCAATGTGCAAGACGACCACTGGCTGGTCTACTGCGCCATGGGCGGCCACGAGCATTACGCCCTGCCTGATGTCGATACGCTGACCGGCATGAGCATGCCCGAGTTCTACAGCGAAGCTGCCTGAACGGCCGCAAAATGCAGATGTAAAAAAGCCCGGAATAGTCCGGGCTTTTTCATGACCGCAGCAAGGTTTACTGCGCGAGCATTTGGCCGATGGTCGGGTCCTTGAAGGCGCGGGTCAAGGCATCGCTCAACACATCGCTGATCAGCTTGGTATTGGTCGCCTGATTCGGCGCCATGCCGAAGCGCTGGTTCAGTGACGCGCCGTAACGGCCGCTGTAACGACGGCTGCTGTTCTGCACATCAACGCGGAAGGTCGCGGTCATGTCAGCCTCAGTCACGTACAGGCCTTCTTTCGGCGACTGGTACTTCAGCTCAGCCAGAGTCAGGGTCAGCTGCGGCGCATTGTAGGCGTTGGCGCTTGGGGTAAAGCCGAGCAGACGTACAGCCGCTTCAGCCTGGGCCTGTAGCTTGGGCAGAACGTCCTGGCCGGTCACGCTGATGGCGCTGGTTTCCGGGTAGAGACCACCACGGGTGCCCAGCACGGGCGAAGGACGACCGTCGGCCACCCGCACCACCACCGGCTGGCCCTGGCCAACGGCGGTCAGTGGGCTATTGAGTTTGGGTTGTGGGCTGAGTTGTTGCGGGCTGTGGGCACAACCCACCAGAGTAAGGCTGGCAACAGCCACCAGACCAAACAGCAGACGATGCAGCATGCTCAACTCTCCATAAATAAGGGGTAGAAGTGGCGCGCAGTATAACCAGCGCAGTAAATGCCTGACAGCGCTAGGACGTTTATCGCGCCAACAGGTTCCCGTAACGCCCTTGTCATGCGCATCAGGCATAAGACTTTAGTCTTCCCTGTTAGTGAGTGACCCGCCATGTTTTCACTGCGCAGCCTGCTCGCCCCACGTCGTCCGATGCGCTCATTTGCCCTGGTTGATGAGCAAGGCATCTGCCGCGCCCTGCGCCAGTCAGCCCAGGCGCCACAAGGCTCTGGCTGGATTGAGGTGCAACACAGCTGCATGAGCTGGCTCAATCGGCCGCTGCCAGCCGGCGTCAGAACCGTCCAGGTCACGCCATGCCTGCGCGTGCGGCAAACGCTGGCGGCCTGACCAGCGGAAGAAGAAAAGTCACACCAGGCGATCAATTTTCCTGCTTTGCCCTTATAATCGCGCCCCGATTATAAGGACGCCTCCTGTTCGGGCCCTGCCGTCACGCTGATGCACCATTCATCGGCCGCGCCCCAGAGAGTCGCCCACTTCGCGCTGCCTTCCGGCTGCCGCTTTTTCCCACTGTGAAATGCCATGCAGTTGCTGCAATGGTCGCTTCACGTCGTGGAAAAAGTTGGCCCAGGCTGACGTGTTTTGAGGTTCACGACTCCAAAAGAGCGTGAAAAAACGGTTTGGAAAACTTCACAAGAGTGTGGCGAAAATGAACGATCTCGCGGTTGGCATCTGCACCCAGAAGCCTGCTTCCTTCAACCCTGAGCGTCTCGCCGACTGCTGATTGGCTGTGTGCATACATAAGCTGACTAACGTCTATTGAGTGCTGGTTTGCGGAGAAGTGGTAATGGCGCAAAACGATTACGAAACAATGGATGTGGTGCTGGTTGGTGCCGGCATCATGAGTGCGACCCTGGCCGTACTGCTGAAGGAACTCGACCCGGCAATCAAGCTGGAAGTGCTCGAGATGATGGCCTCCGGAGCGATTGAAAGCTCCAACCCGTGGAACAACGCGGGCACTGGCCACGCTGGCCTGTGCGAGCTGAACTACACGCCGGAGTCGGCGGACGGTTCGATCGACATCAAGAAGTCGGTGACCATCAACACCCAGTTCGAAGAATCCAAGCAGTTCTGGGCCTACCTGGTTGAGAAAGGCCGCTTCGGTTCGCCTAAGTCGTTTATCAACCCGGTTCCACACCTGAGCTTCGTTCGCGGCCAGAAAGGTATCGACTACCTGAAGAAGCGCTTTGACGCGCTGACCGTGCACCACGCCTTCGCCGAGATGGAATACACCGAAGACCGCGCCACCATGGCCGAGTGGATGCCGCTGATGCTGCCGGGACGCGACCCGAACGAGCCGATTGCCGCCACCCGCGTCATGGCCGGTACCGACGTCAACTTCGGCACCCTGACCAAGCACCTGCTCGACCACCTCGGCCAGCAGGCAGACGCCAAAGTCACCTGCAGCCAGAAGGTTGTCGGCCTCAAGCGTAATGCCGATGGCTGGCGCGTCAGCGTCAAAGATCAGCAGAACGGCAGCAGCCGTGAGATTCAGGCCAAGTTTGTCTTCCTCGGCGCCGGTGGCGCGGCGCTGCCGCTGCTGCAGATGTCCGGCATTCCGGAAGGTAAAGGCTTTGGCGGCTTCCCGGTCAGCGGCCAGTGGCTGCGTTGCGACAACCCGGAAGTGGTCAAACAGCACCAGGCCAAGGTCTACAGCCAGGCCGCGGTCGGCTCGCCGCCAATGTCGGTACCGCATCTGGATACCCGCGTGGTGGATGGCAAGACCTCGCTGCTGTTCGGCCCTTACGCCGGCTTCTCGACCAAGTTCCTGCGTCACGGCTCCTTCCTCGACCTGCCGCTGTCGGTACGCCCGAACAACATCGGCCCGATGCTGGCAGTGGCGCGCGACAACTTCGACCTGACCCGCTACCTGGTCAAGGAAGTGCTGCAGTCCGAAGAACAGCGCCTGGAAACCCTGCGCGGCTTCTACCCGGAAGCCAAAGCCGAAGACTGGCGCCTGGAGATGGCTGGCCAACGCGTGCAGATCATCAAAAAAGACGCGAAGAACGGCGGCATCCTACAGTTCGGCACCGAACTGGTGGCTGCCCAGGACGGCTCCATCGCCGCCCTGCTCGGCGCATCGCCAGGTGCATCGGTTACCGTGTCGATCATGCTTGATCTGATCCAGCGTTGCTTTGGCGCGCAGGTCAAATCAGAGCAGTGGAGCAACAAGCTGAACGAGATCTTCCCAGCCATGGGTGCCGTTCTTGCCAGCGACGCCGAGCGCTACCGCGAAGTGCAATCGCGCTCCGACGCGTTGCTGCAGCTGGAACAAACCGTCAGCGCCTAAAGCGTACGGCAATAAAAAACCGCCTCTCGGGGCGGTTTTTTATTGCCGGCTAAACGCAGCTAGGTCAGGCCGATGCAGCCATAGGGCGGAAACTGAAGTAATGGCGCAGCGCATCGACCATCTCGACATAGTCACCGGGCGGAGCGACCAGGGCGAAGCCGGAGTCATAGCAGCCAGGGCTGACATCCTCGCGGGACCATTGGCACGTGGCGGAGAAATCGATGTAGTGCGGCGCATCGTGCCCGGGGATCTTCAGGCGCATGTCAAAACGCGCGCCCACCAGCAGCGGCAGCTGGCTGATCAGCATCAGCCCGTCCAGGGAGACGTTACCGATATAGCCCATGGGCTTGTCGGTGATGCGGTTGAACACCTTCAGGTAGTAGGGCAACTGATGGCGTTCGATGCTGCGCTGAATATGCTTCGGCATAGTGGCAAATCGCTATAGATGGCCATTGAGTATGGCCTCACTACTGCGCTTAAACCAGTTTCAGGAACAGCGTTCAGACACCCGGCTCTGCAGTTGCTGACGAGCGGTATCGACCTGTTCATCACTGTAATAACTACGCTGCCCATCCGCCTCAGTGCGGTAATAGCTGCGTCCTTCGGGAATCGAGGCCAGTTTTTTGCGCAATTCGCGGCATTCCTCAGCGCGCTTGGCCTGATTTTCCGCCGCGACCGCCGAAGCCTGCGCCTGCTCCTCGCGGCGCGCGTCGTAGAAGCGATTGGTGCGTTCTTCGCGCTCACGGGTCAGTTGGTCACGCTCAACCACCTGCGGTTTGACTTCGACCTTTTCGGCCCCTGCCGCCGCAGGGCGCTGGCCGAAATGCACCTGGCCGTTGGCATCGGTCCAGCGATAGATTTCCGCAGCAGCCAACCCCGGCAATAACAACAGGCACAACAAAACGCGCATGGATTCCCTCCCGTAAAGTCTCAGCTTACTGCCGAGAATAGCCTTCTATGGCCTGTAACGACCAGCGGTCAAGGCTTGACCGGATTGACCTTGACCGCCACATCGACGCTGTCATGCCCCAACTGACGCAGGGTATCCATACGCGCGCGAGCGCGGTAGGCGTATTCGCTGGCCGGGTAATGGGTGGTGATGAACTGATAGGTTTGCATGGCATCGACGAACAGCGCCTGACGCTCCAGGCACTGGCCACGCAGCAGGGAAATTTCCGGCTGCATATTACGCCGCGAGCGGCTGTTGCGTTCGGCCTTGGACAGCGACAGGATCGCCGCCTCACACTCACCACGGTCATAGGCCTCATAGGCACTATTGAGGTGGTGATCAAACGAATAACGGTTGCAACCCGCCACACCCAGCACCAGCAGAACAATAAACAGTATGCGCATAAGCCTCTCCTCCGATGAGCAGTGTATCGACTGCCGGGGAAAATTCTGCAGCAACATATCCTCTGATGGGTAATGCCGCCAGCCACTTGGCCTGCGCCCGCACGCCTGACTAGACTGGCGCGCAACGGCCATTGCGCCCAGGAGCTGTCATGTCGTCGTCTTCTCGCCTGTTAGTGCTGCTGTGTACCGCGCTGTTGAGCGCCTGCTCGCCCACCACCCCGCTGTTTATTGCGCAGATCACCACCAACGAAGTGGTCGAGTACAAGACCCTGAAAAACAACCGCATGCTCGCCGCCATCGAGGATGAAGGCGACTTGCTGACCTACAGCGCCCAGGCCATACGCGATGCCAAGAGTGAACAGGCCGAGCAGCTGTATCTCACGGGCTACCGCGATGAGAAGCTCAGCGATGAGGTGCGCGCCATCTCGCTGTACCAGATCGGTTTGCTCTATATGAACCGCTTCAACGAGCAGCGCGACGACAACAAAGCGCTCAACTACTTCTATCAGGTGCTCAACCAGTTCCCCGCCAGCCGCGCAGCCGAACGGGCCGAGGCGCGAATTGTGATGATCCGCGAGCGCGCAGACGAGCCCGTGCACAAAACCTCACGCGAACTGCTCGCGCACTGGAAGCCCAACCAGCAACTTGATCTGTACAAACCCAGCCTCGACCCGGATATGACCCTGCTGTCACGCCGCGCCGTGCTGAAGAATCGCGTCGCTGAAGCCGAAGAGCTCTACCTGCTGGCCCTGAGCGACCCCGGCATCCCCGCCGATATCAAGGAAAAAGCCCTGTACCAGCTCGGTCTGATGTACCTGGCCCCGGATAACCCCCAGGCCAGCCGCGACAAGGCCATCACCTACCTGCGGCGCCTGCTGGTGCAATACCCCGGCAGCGAGCTAAACAACAAGGCTGCCCGCCATCTGGATCAGGCACTTAATCGCTAGCAGGCCGGGCAAGGTAGTACAGAGGAACAATGACTACAGCGTTGCGGCATAGTAGCCTCGTGCTCAGATGCAACTCAGGAGTCTGTGCATGACCTTTCGCCGCACCAAAATCGTCGCAACCCTCGGCCCATCCAGCAACAGCCCCGAAGTGCTTGAACAGCTGATCATCGCTGGCCTGGATGTCGCCCGCCTGAACTTCTCCCACGGCTCGCCCGATGAGCACAAAGCCCGCGCCAAGCTGGTACGCGAGCTGGCCGCCAAGCATGGTCGCCATGTTGCCCTGCTCGGTGACCTGCAAGGCCCGAAAATCCGCATCGCAAAATTCGCCAACAAGCGCATCGAACTGAAACTCGGTGACCGCTTCACCTTCTCCACCAGCCATCCGCTGACTGCCGGTACGCAAGACATCGTCGGCATCGACTACCCGGATCTGGTCAAGGATTGCGGCGTCGGTGATGAGCTGCTGCTCGACGACGGCCGCGTAGTGATGCGCGTTGTCAGCGCCACCAGCGATGCCCTGCACTGCGAAGTGATCATCGGCGGCCCGCTGTCCGACCACAAAGGCATCAACCGCCGTGGCGGCGGCTTGACTGCGCCGGCCTTGACTGAGAAAGACAAAGCCGACATCAAACTGGCTGCCGAGATGGAGCTGGATTACCTGGCTGTGTCCTTCCCGCGCGATGCCGACGACATGCATTACGCGCGCAAGTTGCGCGACGAAGCCGGCGGCACCGCCTGGCTGGTGGCCAAGATCGAACGCGCCGAAGCCGTGGCCGACGACGAAACCCTCGACGGCCTGATCCGCGCCAGTGACGCGGTGATGGTTGCTCGTGGTGACCTGGGTGTGGAGATCGGCGACGCCGAACTGTGCGGCATCCAGAAGAAAATCATTCTGCACGCCCGTCGCCACAACAAGGCGGTGATCACGGCCACGCAGATGATGGAATCGATGATCCAGAACCCGATGCCGACCCGCGCGGAAGTCTCCGACGTGGCCAACGCCGTGCTCGACTACACCGATGCGGTGATGCTCTCGGCGGAAAGCGCCGCCGGCGCCTACCCGTTGGAAGCGGTGCAGGCCATGGCACGCATTTGCCTGGGCGCGGAAAAGCACCCGACCAGCAAGAAGTCCAGCCACCGTATGGGCACCGAGTTCGAGCGCTGCGACGAAAGCATTGCCCTGGCGGCCATGTACACCGCCAACCACTTCCCGGGCGTCAAGGCGATCATCGCGCTGACCGAAAGTGGCTACACCCCGCTGATCATGTCGCGCATCCGCTCTTCGGTGCCGATCTTCGCCTTCTCTCCGCACCGCGAAACCCAGGCCCGCGCGGCCATGTTCCGCGGCGTCTACACCGTGCCGTTCGACCCAGCCGCCTTGCAACCGGCGGAAGTCAGCCAGGCCGCGGTGGACGAGCTGCTCAAGCGCGGCGTGGTGCAAACCGGTGATTGGGTGATCCTGACCAAGGGCGACAGCTACCACACCATCGGCGGCACCAACACCATGAAGCTGCTTCATGTCGGTGAAGCGCTGGTGTAACTGCTGCACTGCAACGCAAAAGGCCGCTCAATCGAGCGGCCTTTTTGTTGGCTATTTGCCAGTTATCTGTTGAGCCGCCCCTAACAGCTATGCGGTGCATGAACAGCTGTAATACGTAGGGTGGGTTAGGCGCGAACCGGGATTAGGCAAACACCACCGACTTGCAACGCGCCGTAACCCACCATGGCGGCCTACCGGCAAACCGCAATGGTGGGTTACGCGGCGCCCGAATGGCGTGGTGCCGCCCACAACTAACCCCGCGCCACTAACCCACCCTACAAAAGCGGCCTGCAAAACAGTCCTGCTACAGAGCCTTTTTTGTTTGTTTCAGAGCATCAGGCGAACTTGCTGAAGTCCGGCGTGCGCCGCTGCATAAAGGCGGTCAGTGCCTCGATGGCTTCCGGCGAGCGCAGGCGCTGGCCGAACAGCGCGCCCTCCTCTTCAATTACCCGGCGCAGTTGCTCGCGATCCGGCGCGCGCATCAGGCGTTTGCTATCCGCCACTGCAGCCGGTGCCAGTTGCTGAAAGCGCAGGGCCATTTCGCGAGCTTTGGCCAGGGTTGCCGCGCCGCTGTCCAGCGCCTGGTTGGCGATGCCCCAGGTTGCGGCCTGCTCACCGGTAAAGCTCTGCCCGAGCAGCAGCAGCTCAGCAGCGCGAGCGTGGCCAAGCAGACGCGGCAGGATCAGGCTGGAACCGTATTCCGGACACAGACCGAGATTAACGAACGGCATCTTTAACTTGGCATCACGGCTGACATACACCAGGTCGCAGTGCAGCAGCATGGTCGTGCCGATGCCCACCGCCGGGCCGTTGACAGCGGCCACCACCGGTTTGCTGAACTCGAACAGCGCCAGCATAAACTGGAACACTTCGCTGCCCAGCCCGGTGGGCGGTGCCTGAATAAAGTCGGCGACATCATTGCCGCTGGTAAAGCAGCTGTCGCTGCCGGTGATCAGCACGGCACGCACGCTTTTATCCTGATCGGCCTGCGCCAGCACTTCGGCCATGCCGCTGTACATGGCGCGGGTCAGGGCATTTTTCTTGTCGGGGCGGTGCATGCGCAGGGTCAGCAACCCTTGCTCACGCTCAACCAGCAGATGCTCGCTCATCATCAATCCTCACGGCAGGCCACCCGCGCGCTGAAACCTGAACGGCTAGCGCGCGTGGGGCAAAAAGACGTCAGCGAAAACCTGGCTACGCGGTAAACCCGCCAGATACAGGCGGCGCGCAAAGGTTTCGACGCTGTCGGGGTGGCCGCAGAGTAAGGCGATGGTTTGCCGCGATACAAGGCGCAGTTCGGCCAAAGCAGCCGGCAACTCGGCCGCGACAAGCAGCTCGACCTGCACCTGAGGATGGCTGACCGCCAACGCTTGCAAGGGCTCGGCCAGGTAATGCGCAGACGCATCATGGGCCAGGTGAATAACCCGGACCACGCCCTGATGCTCCTGGCGTAGCGCTTCACGCAGCACCCCGTACAGCGGCGCCAGCCCGGTGCCGGCTGCCATCAACCAGAGTGGCCGGGCTTGCCAGTCCGGGTCATAGTGCAGCGCCGCACCGCGCAATTCGCCCAGGCGCAGGCTATCGCCTGGCTGAAACGTCCGCGCCGCCGTGGCAAACGCGCCGCCCTGACGGCAATCGATATGAAACTCCAACCAAGGATCATCGCCCGGCACGCTGGCCAAGGAATATGGCCGGGCAATGCCGTCCTCAGTCCAGAGTTGCAGGTGCTGGCCGGCGCTGTAGCGCAGCGGCCGCTGTGGGGCCAGGCGCAGACGCAGCACATCGCTGCGGAGCCAGTCGCAACTGTGAATAACGGCTGGGGCCGCATCACGCAGCGGGTCGAATACCTCGATCTGCAAGTCCTCGACCACGCGGCACTGGCAGGCCAGGCGCCAGCCCTGCTCGCGCCGTGCAGCGTCCAGGGCCTCGGGTTTGCCATCGAGCAATTCGCCACCCACGCAGCGCACCAGGCAGGCATGGCAACTGCCAGCGCGGCAGCTGTAGGGCACGGCGATGCCGGCAGCCAACAGACTGTCCAGCAGATTACTGGCGGGGGCGACCTCAAGACTGCGTCCCGCGGCCCGCAACTCAGGCATCCACATCCTCCCAGGTCGCCGCGCAACGGTTACGGCCGTCGCGTTTGGCCTGGTACAGCGCCTGGTCGGCACGTTGCAGGGCTTCGTCGAGATCATCGTGCACGGTCAGCAACGTCATGCCGATGGACACGCTCAGGCTGGCCACTTTCACGCCCAGCGGCTCGGCGCGGCTAAAGGCCTCACGCAGGCGCTCGCAGCAGGCGGTGAACTGATCGGCTTCGGTATTGGGCAACAACAACACAAATTCCTCACCGCCGTAGCGGGCTACCACATCACCATCGCGCAGGCAGGCGCGGGCGACGGCGGCGAACGTCTGCAGAACCCGATCCCCAGCGGCGTGGCCATGGATATCATTGATCCGCTTGAAATGATCCAGATCGAGCAACGCCAAACCATGCTGGCGTCCGTTGCGCAGCCCTTCCAGCTCACGACTGGCCAGGCGCAGGAAGTGCCGACGGTTGCACAAACCGGTCAACTCATCCGTGGCGGCCAGATCTTCGAGCTGACGCATCATGCCACGCAGCGTGTCCTGATGCGCCTGCAAGGCAAAACGCCGTTGGCGCATCCGCTGACGCATGGCCTGGGCGTAACTGGCAAACAGACACAGCCAGACCAGCACCACCGCCAGCACGCACGCCTGCATCAGCGCCACACGCGGTTCGCTCAACTGCAGGGTATAGGCTTCATATAGGTTCAGGCCGGCAAAGCCGAAGAAGGCAAACAGCGCGCAACGAGCGAAGACCCGCGGCGGCAACTGGAACACGCCGAACAGCAGAATCAGCAGATAGATCACCAGCATGCTGCCGCGCCCTTCGCTGAACAGCGACAACAGCACGGTCAGCCAGGCCAATGCCACCAGCACCTGGGGTTCAGTCAGGCTGGGGTCGGCTAAACGCAGATTGAAATGGGACAGAAACAACCCGAGAAACACCAGCTGACTCAGTGCGGCCAAGGCGGTGATGGTCAGAGCGGTCAAGGGCGATGCATGAAACAGCCCGGCAAAAACGCCAATCCAGCACAACAGCCCGGTCAGCGCATAGGTTGCCACTGCCATGCCGAAACGTTTCAGCAGCAGGCTTTGCAGAGATCGCTGGGTTACCCGCTGGCTACTTAGGCTCATGGGTTTATGGGCTCCGTCCCATGCTGGCATCTAGCCGCCACTGTACCCCTGTGCTTAGACAATGCCTAGGCCGCTCCCAGGTCATTAGTCGGCTCAAATGGCCGATCAGCGACCATAGTCTGGGGCCGTACAGGTGTCCGCCTGACGGCGTGCGCGGTATACTGCTGCGCCTTTTTATCTTGTGCTTTGGCCTTGTCCTTTGACCTTGATAGCCCTGCGCCGGGCCGTGACCCAGCGCTGTTCGAAGTTCCTGCCCTACTCCTACCTTTACAAAAAGGAGCGCCAAGCATGACCGTGATCAAGCAAGACGACCTGATCCAGAGCGTCGCCGACGCCCTGCAGTTCATCTCCTATTACCACCCCGTGGATTTTATCCAGGCCATGCATGAGGCCTACCTGCGCGAAGAGTCCCCCGCCGCACGCGACTCCATGGCGCAAATCCTGATCAACTCGCGCATGTGCGCCACCGGTCACCGGCCGATCTGCCAGGACACCGGTATCGTCACCGTATTTATCCGCGTCGGCATGGACGTGCGCTGGACCGGTGCCACCATGAGCGTCGACGACATGATCAATGAAGGCGTGCGCCGCGCTTACAACCTGCCGGAAAACGTCCTGCGTGCCTCGATCCTCGCCGACCCAGCTGGCGCGCGGAAGAACACCAAGGACAACACCCCGGCCGTGATCCACTACTCCATCGTTCCTGGCGACAAGGTGGAAGTGGACGTCGCAGCCAAAGGCGGCGGCTCCGAGAACAAGTCGAAGATGGCCATGCTCAACCCGTCCGACTCGATCGTTGACTGGGTTCTGAAAACCGTCCCAGAAATGGGCGCCGGCTGGTGCCCACCGGGCATGCTCGGTATCGGCATCGGCGGCACCGCCGAGAAGGCTGCGGTAATGGCCAAGGAAGTGCTGATGGAGCACATCGACATCCATGAGCTGAAAGCCCGCGGCCCGCAGAACAAGATCGAGGAAATGCGCCTCGAACTGTTCGAAAAAGTTAACCAGCTGGGCATCGGCGCCCAGGGCCTGGGCGGCCTGACCACCGTGCTCGACGTGAAGATCATGGATTACCCGACCCACGCCGCTTCCCTGCCGGTGTGCATGATCCCCAACTGCGCCGCCACCCGTCACGCCCACTTTGTGCTCGACGGCACAGGCCCTGCCGAGCTGGAAGCGCCGGATCTGTCCGCCTACCCGGAAATCGTCTGGGAAGCCGGCCCGAGCGCACGCCGCGTGGATCTCGACACCCTGACCCCAGAAGACGTGCAGAGCTGGAAGCCGGGCGAGACCGTGCTGCTCAACGGCAAGATGCTCACCGGCCGCGACGCTGCGCACAAGCGCATGGTCGACATGCTGAACAAGGGTGAAGAGCTGCCGGTGGACCTCAAAGGCCGCTTTATCTATTACGTCGGCCCAGTTGATCCGGTGCGCGAAGAAGTGGTTGGCCCAGCCGGCCCGACCACCGCCACGCGGATGGACAAATTCACCCGGCAGATCCTCGAAAGCACTGGCCTGCTGGGCATGATCGGTAAATCCGAGCGCGGCCCGATTGCCATCGAAGCGATCAAGGACAACAAGGCCGTGTACCTGATGGCCGTTGGCGGCGCTGCTTACCTGGTCGCCCAGGCGATCAAGAAGTCGCGCGTGGTGGCCTTCGCCGAACTGGGTATGGAAGCCATCTACGAGTTCGACGTGAAAGACATGCCGGTAACCGTGGCGGTCGACACCAAGGGCGAGTCGGTGCATATCACCGGTCCAGCGATCTGGAACAAAAAGATCCACGACAGCCTGGCCGTCGAGATCAAGTAAGCCCTGCTGCAACCCCAACAAACCCGGCCACGTGCCGGGTTTGTTGTTTTTAGCGCTAGCGAACGCAACCTCAGGTTGAGCGGCCAGCAAGGCTGTGAACCACCCGGCAAGCTGCGCATAGATACCAACCATCCATCCCGCAACCCGCCGCCGAGTGAACTCCCCGCGCTCGCTAAGTGTCTGTCTGCTGTCGGCCCGCCGGGTGGATTGCATGGCCATTTGCCCAGCGAGCAGCTGCATAGCGCCACTCCATCCCGATCGCCTAACTGCTCACGGCAATGCGCCTGGCCGACATTTATCGCACCCGCCTGAGGGTTTCGTTCAATCGCCATGTGAAGATTGCCCCATGTCCCTATCTCGCCACCTCCCCACCAGTTTTAGCCCTTTGCACAGTCTCGCCTTCGCTACCTGCCTGCTGGCAAGCGTAAGCGCCCAAGCCGAAGAAAATGCCAGCAGCAACCGCTGGGTCAGCGACAGCCTGAATACCTATGTACGCAGCGGCCCAACCGACGGCTACCGCATCGTCGGCACACTGATCTCCGGGCAAAAGGTCACCCTGCTGCGCACCGACGGCGATTACAGCCAGGTGCGTGGTGATAACGGCAGCGCGGTATGGATTGCCAACCGCGACCTGCAGGACGTGCCCGGCCAGGCCGAGCGCCTGCCGCAGCTGGAACAGAAAGTGGCCGAACTTAGCGCCGAACTGGAAGGCATCAACGACACCTGGAAAACCCGCGTGCAAGGCATGCAGGAAACCCTGGATTCACGCAAAACCCTGATCGACGAACTGCAAACCGCGCGCTCGGCGCTGGACATAGAACTAAGCCAGGCCAACTCCGAACTACGCGCACTGCAAGCGCAACTGGGCGAGGAAAACCAGCAAGTGCTGATGCGCTATATGGCCTACGGCGGCGGCATCGCCGGTGGCGGACTGCTCGCCGGGCTGATCCTGCCGACCATGTTGAGGGTGCGGCGTAAGCGGAATGATCAGTGGGTTTAAGCGCTGGCCAGATAAGCACCTCGGATATCCTAGATAAGGAAGCCACAGTAGCCTGGCCGTCGAGAGCAAGTTATTAGAAATACTGAAGGTAACGAGTTGCTTTCGGAACTCTCAACCGTTGGCCGCAGGAAGAAATCGGCCGATTTTGTTTAAAATCGGCCTCGATAAGCACGACTTAAAAGTTGTCGAATTGGATTTAAATATTCAAATCCGACAAAGACTCTTGGTTCAGATCTCACGTATATACGTACAGAAGAGGGTTTTTCATCGATGATTTTTGGGGAATTCAGGGTGGTTTGACTTTGGCCCTTTGTAGAATATTGAATCAATGCCTTGTCGCACTATTTTTGTCGCTGGAAACTCAGTAGTCATTATGTTGGTAGCGGTATTTAAAATATCAGCACAGCAAGCTACCGTAGCTCCAATATAGTCTTTGTCTTGTTGATTTTCTTCGCCTGAACCTCTGCCGTCTGGCTCGGAGCTTGTGAATAACATCGGCAGCATATGTGCATATTGCGATAGTAGATCCCAAGCTGCATTGAACTGGCCTCTATCTAAACCGGCCAATTCTAATATTTGGTCGCGATTCTGGACCATTAAGTACTTGCCTGATAGACATCCCTTTCTCACCTCTGTATCTAGAGCGAGAAACCAAGGATTAGAGTTGAGCCTTATTCGTAGCTCTTCAATCTCACTAGACCATTGGTCTGCGGCCTCTGTGGCCATAAGGTCGGCCATCATTTTGGCCCGCCTTACACGGTCATTGAGGTACAAAACCAAGAGTTTTGTTACCCATTCATCATTGCAGGATGGGGGAATTACGAGATAGCGAAATAGTAAATATCCCTCCATGATTGCCCTACTTTGACCAGCAGCGCAGGCAAAATCCCAGTTCTCGAAATCCGACGTAACCCAACGCGAACGCGGAACAGCACTGACCAAAGACACAGAATGTCTACAAATGCGCTTGTATATATGCACCGAATAACCGATATGCTTTGCCACATGATCAATCTTAATAGCCTGGCTAACTGCCATCGCTTCACACGTAGCCACGTCCATTTTCTTGAGTGACTGGCTATAGTCGCTTTCGGGGATTTCGCTTTGCTGATCGTGTAATCCGTTAACCATTTACAGCACTCACTATGTTTAACTTTTCCGTCAGTTTTCTTGCACCCTTGAAGGCATCTTAACAACGTATCAATTATTGGCCGAAAGCAACTCTATGCCCTACTCATCCCGCGTCAGCACTTCCAGCAGCTCAATCTCGAAGATCAAATTGGAGTGCGGTTTGATATGCGCGCCGAACTCGCGCTCGCCATAGCCCAGATGCGCGGGTACGAAGAGTTTGCGCTTGCCGCCGACTTTCATGCCCATCAGGCCCTGGTCCCAGCCCTTGATCACGCGGCCGGTGCCGATCACGCACTGGAAGGCTTTGCCGCGATCATAGGAGGAATCGAACTTGCTGCCATCTTCGAGAAATCCGTTGTACTGGGTGGTGATCAGAGCACCTTTGACCACCTCTTTGCCGTCACCCAGCTGAATATCTTCGATCACCAATTCGTTACTCATTAATCACCTCATCTTGCAGGCCTGCTCACGGCCGGGTTTGCAGAAAACTCACTCGCCAGTCGGTTCTAGCACCGTCAGCAACTCAGATAGCCGCGCTTCCAGTTGCGCCAGCTCGGTGGCGGCAATCGGCGCCAGCAGCCGCGCCTCGTTGGCCACATGCGCGGTTACCGCGCGATCGATCAGTTCCAGCCCAGCCGGGGTCAACTGCACCAGCATGCTGCGCGCATCGCTGGGGTTGGCTATACGACTGACCCAGCCTGCGGCTTCCAGTTGCTGCAGCTGCCGGGTCATGGTGCCGGAGGTGACCATCAGGGTCGAGAACAGGGTGGTCGGGGCCAGGCGGTAGGGCTCGCCGGAGCGGCGCAAGGTGGCCAGCACGTCAAATTCCCAGGAGGTCAGGCCAAAGCTGCTGAACAGTTTGTCCAGCTCGCGCCGTAGCAGCGATGCACAGCGGCCAAGGCGGCCGATCACACCCATCGGACTGACATCCAGGTCCGGTCGCTCGCGGTGCCACTGCTGAAGAATTGCATCGACCGCATCCATCTGTCGCTGGACTGCCATTGGCTTACCTCTGGAAATTTATCTTGAACCCAAGACAAGTTGCTATTAGCCTCGCATTTTATCTTGACCACGAGACAAATGCATGGACCGCTCAGCATCGCGTAGCTCCTGGCTGGATGTATTGATCACGGCTTTAGCGCCGGCCATCTGGGGCTCGACCTATATCGTCACCACCGAGATCCTGCCGCCGGACCGGCCGTTTACCGCCGCACTGCTGCGCGCCCTGCCCGCCGGCCTGCTGTTGGTGCTGTACAGCCGCTACCTGCCCCGGCGCAGCGAATGGCCGCGCCTGCTGGTACTGGCGGCGCTGAATATCGGCTTCTTCCAGGCGCTGCTGTTTGTCGCCGCGTACCGCTTGCCGGGCGGTTTGGCGGCGGTGGTTGGGGCGATTCAACCGCTGCTGGTGATGGGCCTGGTGTGGTCGATGGATCAGCAGCGGCCGGCCGCCGTTGCGGTCGCCGCCAGCGTGGTGGGTATCGCCGGGATGGCCGCCCTATTGCTCGCTCCGGGGGCCAGCTGGGACCCGATAGGCATTGCCGCCGCCTTTATCGGCACCGCCTGCATGGCCAGCGGCACGTACCTGACGCGGCGCTGGCGGCCGACTGTGCCGCTCCTGGCCTTTACCGGCTGGCAGTTGCTGATTGGCGGTCTGTTCCTGCTGCCGGTGGCCTGGCTGATCGACCCGCCACTGCCGCAACTAAGCCCGCTGCAGTGGCTGGGCTACGCCTACCTGTCTTTGTTCGGCGCGCTGCTGGCTTATGTGTTGTGGTTTCGCGGTATTGCTCGGCTGGCGCCGGTGGCTGTGTCGTCTCTGGGTTTGCTCAGCCCGCTGGTGGCGGTGCTGCTAGGCTGGGCATTGCTCGGGCAGAGCATTACCGGCGTAGCGCTGCTGGGGTTGATTGCGGTGCTGGGCAGCATCCTGGCAGTGCAATGGGCCGCAGCGGCGAAGCCGGCTGTTGCCGCGCCCCATGTTAAAGTCGCGCGCTGCACAACCACGACGACCCAAGGCGACAACTAGCGATTATGCAAACCCCGGCATTTACTGGCGAACTGGAAGACTGGAACACCCTGAACAGCAGCATCGGCTTCCCCGAGCTGCTGATCGGCAACGGCGCGAGCCTGGCGGTATGGCGTAAGTTCGCCTATTTCTCACTGTTCGATGAGGCCCAGACCACCCGTAATCGCCCGCTTAGCGCGACCGAACTCAGCGTGTTCCGCGCCCTGGATACCAGCAACTTCGAGCAGGTGCTCAGCGCGCTGAAGAACAGCATCCGGGTCAATGCCGCGCTGACCATCAACTCCTCGTCGCCGCGACATCGCTACTTCGCCATCAAGGAAGCGCTGATCCACGCCGTGCGCGCGGTGCATATCCCCTGGAGCCAGATGCAGGCCGCCAGCCTGGCGCGGATCAACAGCGCGCTTAGCCAATATCAGACGGTGTATTCCGGTAATTACGACCTGCTCAACTACTGGGCCGTTATGCAGGCCCCGGAAGCGTTTGAAGATATGTTCCGCGGCGCGGATTCAACCTTCGCCCCCGGCGACTGTCAGCGCCTGGGCAATGCCACGCGCATGCTTTACCTGCACGGCGGCATGCACCTGGTGAAGAATATCGACGGCAGTACGCGCATTCTCAATTCATCGGAAAGCACCCTGCTGGCTAGTTTCGCCATCAACCAGTTGGGCGATATTCCGCTGTTCGTCAATGAAGGCAGCAGCGCGGACAAGCTCAAGGCCATCCGCAGTTCTGACTACTTGTCGTACTGCTACAGCCAGCTGTCGCAGCCCAAGGACAGGCTGTGCATCTTCGGCCACAGCCTGGCGGCGCAGGACCAGCACCTGATCCTGGCCTTACAGCAAGCCGAACTGAAGACCCTGGCGATCTCGATCTACCCGCATAACCCGCTGTTTATCACCCAGCAGAAGCAGCACTACGCCAGCCTGTTCGCCGAGCAAAAGGTGGAGCTGCGCTTCTTCGATGCGCTCAGCCACCCGCTGGGTGACCCTGCGCTGCGCATTCCCACTGGCGTTTAACCCTGGATCGAACGCACCAGACTTAGCTCAGCCGGCGCACGACGCTGGCTAAGGTAACGGGTGCAACTAACACGCAGAAAAGACGCGAAATTCACCACCTCCCCGCGGTAGTCCATAACCTCGTCATACAGCTTGGTGATCAGCTGATTGGTGGTCATGCCATCGACTTCGGCGATCTCACGCAGGATGTCCCAAAACTGGTTTTCCAGACGCAGGGTGGTGACCACGCCTCGGATACGCAGCGAACGGGCGCGGGACTCGTAGAGAATCGGATCGGCTTTGACATACAGCTCGCACATGGCTGCTTACCTCCCTGAATGCGGGGCCTGGCTGGCCCCAGCAGTTTACAGCGTGATCTGCGTACCCAGCAGGCCGAGGAATGCCGCCAGCCAGTTGGGATGCGCCGGCCAGGCCGGAGCAGTGACCAGATTGCCCTGCACATGGGCCTGATCCACGGCGATATCGATATAGCGCCCGCCTGCAAGGGTGACTTCCGGGCCACAGGCCGGGTAAGCGCTGCACTCGCGGCCTTTAAGCACGCCAGCAGCAGCGAGCAATTGCGCACCATGGCAGACCGCTGCAATCGGTTTGCCGGCCTTATCGAAGGCCTGTACCAGCGCCAGCACCTGAGCATTCAGGCGTAGGTACTCCGGGGCGCGGCCACCGGGAATCAACAGGGCGTCGTAGTTTTCAGCTTTGACCTGGGCGAAATCGAAGTTGAGGGCGAAGTTGTGCCCTGGCTTTTCGCTGTAGGTCTGCTCGCCTTCAAAATCGTGGATGGCGGTGCGCACGCTCTGCCCTGCGGTCTTGTCCGGGCACACCGCGTGCACCTGATGACCGACCATCAGCAGTGCCTGAAACGGCACCATCACTTCGTAGTCTTCGACGTAGTCGCCGACCAGCATGAGAATCTTCTTCGCTGCCATGTGTCTGCTCCCTTCAATGAATTGAGAAGCACAGAGTGTTATCCCGATCCGCCCAGCGCGGGTAATAACCCGGTACTACAGGGCAAACGATGGATAGACGGTCAGCGAGGAAATGGAGACAGGCAGCATGTGACTGGGCTTCAGCAAGAAGCCCAGTGCGGTGGCTGGATTATTCCAGCACCTCTTCATCACGCAGCAGCACATAGGTGCAGCCGCTGTCGTCTTCCAGGTAGTCGTGCACGTAGAACATCACGACTTCACCCAGGCCAGGCTGGGCGGCTACGTAGTCGCCGATGTCCACGGTGAAATGGCCCTTGGAGCCCGGTTTGGCTTCGCACTCGATACGCGCATTGACGAACAGCTCAGGCGCGCTGTCGCCGAAATAGTCCTCGCGCTCCGCCGCATCCCAATCGGCCGGAGCCTCAAACGGGCCGCAGAACAGCACCTTGGCATCACCCAGATCCACTTCCTCGGCTTCCGGGTCCTGATCATCGGCGCGGTAGACCGTGCAGTCCTGCGCCTCAGGGTTTTCCAGGATGGCCAGACGGGCCGCCAGTTGTTGCTCAGTATCCATAGGGGGCATAACTATCTCCGAGCGTTTTGGCGTTTATGAGGGCGTCTACAAACTACTGCGCTCGGCCATGCTGCGTTGAAATCAGCCTCAAAATGCTCATGTACAACTCGTACACTGCGCTTTTTCGGCTGATTTCGCCTTGCCTGGCCTTCGCTCGCTACGTTTGTAACCACCCTCTAAGGTCAGGGCAAATAAAACCTGCAGTCATCCTGCAAGTAGGGCTTCGCAGGCTATGGGCTGATGCGGTTGCAGCGCAAGCAATGAAATGCTCGCGGAACAACGCACAAAAGAATTTGCGACTTAATTTGCCGTTAAGCCTGGACACCGAAACTCGCACCCAAGTTCTCAGATGAGGTTCCTGTTATGGAGCTGCCTTGGGTGTATCACGACACTGCACTTGCACAAATTGGCCGCGAGCAGCCGCTCAGTCTCTATCTGGCCAACGCCGCCAGCCCTCGCCGAGCGGGGATTGAAGCCTTTATCGGCGAGCGCTTTGCCGCTCAGCATCAGGCGCGTATCCGTCATTTCATGCCCTGCCTGCTCAGCCTGGAGGACCGCGACGGGCAACTGCTCGGCGCGGTGGGCCTACGCAGCGCCGCCAGTGGCCCGCTGTTTCTTGAGCGCTACCTGCAACAACCGGCCGAACAGGTGATTGGCGCGCAGCAGGTCGTCAATGCGCCGCAGCGCACACAACTGGTGGAGGTCGGCAACCTGGCGGCTGGCAGCCCAGGTGCAGCAAGGCTGCTGATCGTGGCTCTGACCGATCTGCTGGTGGCGCTGGGTTATCGCTGGGTGTGCTTCACCGGCACCCTGGCCCTGCTCAACAGCTTTCAGCGCCTGGGCCTGACGCCTTTGCCGCTGGGGCCGGCCAGCCCCGACTGCATGGGCGATGAACAGGCGGACTGGGGCAGCTACTACGACAACCAGCCGCAGGTGATGGCCGGCGATATCTACGCCGGCCATCAGCGCCTGCTGCAGCTGGGTGCTTACCCACGCCTGGCCCACCAAGCCTTTTATGCCTTGGAGGACATGCCTGATGTGGCCTGCCGCTGAATCATTGTTCAACCGTCTGGCCGCCCTCGGCGATGCCATGGCCCTGCGCGAAGGCGAGCGAGAACTGAGCTACGCCCAACTACTGAGCGAGGTCGCACAACGCAGCACGCAACTGCAGCAACTCGGCGCCCGGCGGGTTGCCCTGGCCCTGGATAACGGCATCGACTGGGTACTCTGGGACCTCGCCGCCCTGCATGCCGGGCTGGTCTGCGTGCCGCTGCCGGGGTTCTTCTCCGACAGCCAGCAGACGCATGTGCTGGACAGCGCCGGTATCGACTGCCTGATCAGCGCCCAGCCCCACTTCGGCTTCGCCCAGGCCACACCTGGCGTGCATCTGCGATCTGTAGTAAAGGCGCCCACCGTACATGCCGACACCTGCAAGATCACTTATACCTCCGGCACCACGGGGCAGCCTAAAGGCGTGTGCCTGGATATCGCCACGCAACTGGCCGTGGCGCAGAGCCTGGTGCAGGCCAGCGCCAGCTGCAAGGTCGAACGCCATCTGTGCGTACTGCCGCTGGCCACCCTTCTGGAGAATATCGCCGGGGTTTATGCACCCTTGTTGGCCGGGGCGCGGATCGAGCTGATGCCCATGGCGCAGATCGGCCTGCTGGGTGCCAGCCAGTTCGACCTGCCGGCTTTTCTCGGCGCCCTGGCCCAGGCACAGCCCAATAGCCTGATTCTGCTGCCGCAGTTGCTGCTGGCCCTGGTCAGCGCCGCCGAACGCGGCCTACAGGTGCCGAGCTGCCTGCGTTTTATCGCCGTCGGCGGTGGCCGCGTCGCCAGCCAGTTGCTGCAGCGCGCCGATGCTCTGGGGCTGCCGGTATTCGAGGGCTACGGCCTGTCGGAGTGCGCCTCGGTGGTGTGCCTGAACACCCCTGAAAGCCGCCGCATCGGCAGCGTCGGCCAGCCACTGCCACACCTGCAGGTGCGCCTGGGTACGGACGACGAAGTGCTGGTCAAAGGCCCGCGCTTGCTCGGCTATCTGGGCGAACCGTCCACCACCGAAGAATGGCTGGGTACCGGCGATCTGGGCCATTTCGACGGCAAATACCTTGTGCTGCACGGGCGCAAAAAGCACCAGTTCATCACCGCCTTCGGCCGCAACGTCAACCCGGAGTGGGTCGAGGCCGAGCTGGTGCAGCAACAGCAGATTGCCCAGGCCTGGCTGCACGGCGAAGCCCTGCCGGGCAACGTTGCCGTGCTGGTGCCGCGCTTCCCGACTACCAGCGACAGCCAACTGGCCGAAGCCGTGGCTACCGCCAACCAATCACTGCCCGACTACGCCCGCGTGCACCACTGGCTGCGCGCCGCGCAGCCTTTCAGCAGCGCCAACCAGCTGGCCACCAGCAACGGTCGCCTGCGCCGCACTGCCCTGCTCGACCACTACCAGCACGCCATCGAGCAATTGATGGCCAATGAATCCTGCTACGGAGATGCCTGATGAGCTTTTACGAAGCCCTGCTTGAACAAACCAGCGCTGAACGCAATTACCTGCTCAGTGCGCCGATCATTGCCCAGGCCATGGCCGGCACCGTCAGCCTGAACAGCTACGTGGCCTTTCTCACCGAGGCCTACCACCACGTTAAACACACCGTGCCCTTGCTGATGGCCTGCGGCGCACGCCTGCCGGAACGGATGGAGTGGTTGCGCGAGGCCATCGCCGAATATATCGACGAGGAGAAGGGCCACCAGGAATGGGTACTCAATGACATCGCCGCCTGCGGCGCGGATAAGGAGGCCGTGCGCAACGGCACGCCCAGGCTGCCCACCGAGCTGATGGTCAGCTACGTCTACGACCGCATCGCCCGACACAACCCGGTGAGTTTCTTCGGCATGGTCAATGTGCTGGAAGGCACCAGCATCGCCCTCGCCACCCAGGTTGCCGGGGTGATTCAGGACAAGCTGCAACTGCCGAACAAGGCCTTCAGCTACCTGAGTTCCCACGGCAGCCTGGACCTGGAACACATCGAATTCTTCAAAAAACTGATGAATCAGCTCGACAACGACGACAAAGCTGCCGTGGTGCACACCGCCAAAGTGGTCTACCGCCTGTATGGCGACATGTTCCGCAGCCTGCCGCTGAGTGCCTGAGGAAAGCCCATGAAAATTTCCGAATGCCGCGCCGTAATCACCGGCGCCAGTGGCGGAATCGGCCAGGCACTGGTCGCCGCCCTGCTCAACGAAGGTGCGCAACTGCTGCTGGTCAGCCGCCAGCCCGATGCCTTGCAGGCACTGGCCCAGGCCCACGCGGGTAAGGTCACGGTAGTGGCTGCCGATATCTGCCAACGCAGCGGCCGTGAGGCGGTGGTCGCTGCTGCGCAGCGCTTCGGCGGCATCAATACGCTGATCAATGCCGCCGGGGTCAATCACTTCGGCCTGCTGGAGCAGCATGACGAAAGCGCCATCGCCGAGCTGATCGCACTCAACGTCACCGCCACCCTGCAGCTGACCCACCGCCTGCTGCCGCTGCTGCGCCAGCAAAAGCGCGCGCTGCTGGTCAACCTCGGCTCGACCTTCGGCTCCATCGGTTACCCCGGTTTC
The DNA here is from genome assembly GCF_029269135.1 of Pseudomonas sp. 1928-m. NCBI lineage: Bacteria > Pseudomonadati > Pseudomonadota > Gammaproteobacteria > Pseudomonadales > Pseudomonadaceae > Pseudomonas > Pseudomonas sp. 1928-m. Next base: position 134,323 of record NZ_JARIXO010000002.1, read on the forward strand.
AGCGCCTACTGCGCCAGCAAGTTCGCCCTGCGCGGTTTCTCCGAAGCGCTGCGCCGCGAGCTGGCCGACACCCAGATCAAGGTTCTCTACTTCGCTCCACGCGCCACCCGCACCAGCATGAACGCAGCCAACGTGGTGGCCATGAATGATGAGTTGAACGTCGCCATGGACGACCCGCACAGCGTGGCCCTGCAGCTGCTGGCGGCCATTCGCCGTGAGGAGGAAGAGCGCTACCTGGGCTGGCCGGAACAACTCTTTGTGCGCCTCAACAGCCTGCTGCCGCGCCTGGTCGACCAGGCCCTGCGCAAACAACTGCCGATTATCCAGCGCTTTGCCCGCAGCAAACCCTAAGAGGACACCCCGATGAAGCTTATCCGTACCGCCGCTTGCGCCCTGCTCTGCCTCTCCAGCCTGCCCAGCTTTGCCCTTAGCGAACAGGGCCAGGCCCAACTGCAAACCCTGCAGGACCGTTGGGCCGAGATCAATTACCAGCTGCCCAAGGAACAACGCGAAAAAGCCTTCGCCAGTCTCAGTGAACAGGCGCAAAAAGCCGTCGCCGCCGAGCCGAACGCCGCCGAACTGCAGATCTGGAACGGCATCATCCTCAGCACCTACGCCAGCGCCAAAGGCGGCCTGGGTGCCCTCGGTTTGGTCAAGGAGGCCAAGGCCAGCCTGGAGCAGGGCCTGGCCCTGGACCCCAAGGCGCTGTCCGGCTCGGCCTACACCAGCCTCGGCAGCCTCTACTACCAGGTACCCGGCTGGCCGGTCGGCTTTGGCGATGATGAGAAGGCCGAAGCCATGCTCAAGCAGGCCCTGGCGATCAACCCGGATGGCATCGACCCCAACTACTTCTATGGCGACTACCTGGCCCGCGCCAAACGCTTTGCGGAAGCCAAGGTAGCCCTGGAAAAAGCCCTGCAGGCACCACCACGACCTAATCGCCTGTCCGCAGACGCCGGCCGCAAAGAGGAAATCGCAGCATTACTCAGCAAGGTCAAAGCCGAGCTGGACTAATCTCGCCTACGCGAGCTTGAATAGAAAAAACCGGGAATCACTGCATGCGCATTCTGCTGGTCGAAGACGACAAAGCCCTTGGCGAAGGTATTCGCACCGCCCTCAAGCCCGAGGGTTACACCGTCGACTGGGTGCAGGATGGCAGCAGTGCGCTGCATGCCCTGAGCAGCGAGAGCTTCGAGCTGGCGATTCTCGACCTTGGCCTGCCGCGCATGGACGGTTTGCAGGTGCTCAAGCACCTGCGCGCCGCCGCCAACCCGGTGCCGGTGCTGGTGCTGACCGCCCGCGACTCCACCAGCGACCGTATCGCCGGGCTGGATGCCGGGGCCGATGATTACCTGATCAAACCCTTCGATGTCGCCGAACTCAAGGCGCGCATGCGCGCCCTGCTGCGGCGCAGCTTCAACCGCCCGCAACCGGCGCTGGAATACCGCGGCATCAGCCTCGACCCCGCCAGCCAGGCCGTCAGCTATCAAGGCCAGGCGGTCAATCTGCCACGCAAGGAATTCCTTTTGCTGCACGAACTGCTCGCCCAGCCGGGCCGGGTGATGACCCGCGACAAGCTGCAACAGGCACTCTATGGCTGGGACGAAGAGCTGGAAAGCAACGCCCTGGAAGTGCATGTGCACCATCTGCGCAAAAAATTCTTTCCCGAGCTGATCCGCACCGTGCGCGGCGTCGGCTACCTGGTGGATAAATAACAYGCCGAAGGTGCTGCGCTCGATCCGCGCGCGTTTGCTGGTATTGCTGCTGACTTTGTTGAGCGTTTCCCTGGGGCTGATCAGCCACAAGATTTACCGCGATGCCAGCCATGAAGTGGAAGAGCTGTTCGACGCCCAGCTGGCGCAGACCTCGCGCATGCTCATGGGCCTGGTACGTCACGAGCTGTCCGCCGATTCGCGCCGCGATTTGCAGGCGGCACTGGACGAAGCCCTGCTGCTGAAAAACAGTCCGCGCAACCTCGACGGCCTACTGGGACACGATTACGAGAGCAAGCTGGCCTTCCAGATGCTCGATGACAACGGCGAGCTGGTATTCCAGTCCGCAAGCGCGCCCAAAGGCCTGCTGATGGAGATGATTGCCCAGCTCGGCCTTAACCTGCCGGCCGGCGAGCAACCACTGAGCGAACGCCTCAACCGCTTGGCCAAATACCTTAGCGGTTACCACACCATGACCCTCGGCGAACACCGCTGGCGGGTGTTTGTGCTGCACGACAACGTCGACCATCACTGGGTACTGGTGGGTGAGCGCGAAGACGTGCGCGGCGAGCTGTCCGGCAAGATTGCCCGGCGCACCCTGCAACCGCTGCTGATTGGCCTGCCGCTACTGGCCCTGCTGCTCTGGCTGGCCGTAGGTTTTGGTTTGCGCCCGCTGCAGCGCATGGCCGAATCAATCAAGGCCCGCGCACCGGATAACCTCGCGCCGCTGACCTTCGGCCCGCTGCCGCAGGAACTGGAGCCGATGGGCGCCTCGCTCAACCGCCTGCTGATGCAGGTCAACCAGTTGCTCGATCAGGAAAAGCGCTTTATTGCCGACGCCGCCCATGAACTGCGCACGCCATTGGCGGTGCTGCGCATCCACGCGCAGAACGCCCTGGAAGCTCCCGATCCGCAAGACCGCAACGATGCCCTGCGACAGCTCGGCACAGGCGTCGAACGCGCCACCCGGGTAGTGGCGCAGCTGCTAACCCTGGCGCGACTGGACCCCAACGTGGTGCAACTGGCCATGGGCGAACTGGACCTGCTCGGGTTTGTGCGCAACGAGCTGGCGGAGTTGATTCCACTGGCGTTGGAGCGTCATCAGGAGCTCAATCTGGAGGCCATTGAACCGGCCGATTATCAGCTGCTCGCCGATGGCCCGAGCCTGGGAACGCTGCTGCAGAACCTGATCAGCAATGCCGTGCAGTACACCCCCGATGGCGGGCGCATTCAGGTACAGCTGGAGGCTCAGGCAGATGCCATCGTGCTGCGCGTGCAGGACAGCGGCCCTGGCGTGGATGAAGCGCAGCGGGAAAAACTCTTCGAGCGTTTCTATCGACTTGGCGACGGTCAGGGCGCCGGGCTGGGCCTGTCCATCGTGCTAAGGGTGGTGGAACTGCACCGCGCCACTATCGAACTGGGCGAATCGCCCCTCGGTGGGCTGGACGTCTGCGTGCGCTTGCCGAGAAGCCAAGCACTCCGTAGAAGCCAGCTTGCTGTGGTCCAGCATGCTGGCGATCCTGTGGCCTGATCGCCACCATGCTGGCTCCTACAACACTCGCTGCGTACCCATTAGCGCGGTGAAGGGCCACCCCGGCGCAGGGCGCGCTCTTCACGGCGCGCCTGCTGCTGCACTTCGGCCAGCACTTCCTGCACATAGTCGATATGCCGGTTGGACAGCGCGCGGGCGTCTTCGGCGCGGCCTTCGATAATCGCCTGATAAAGCATGCGGTGCTGTTCGATCAGCATGTCGCGGGTTTCATCACGCTGGGCGTACATACCGCCGATATTGGTCACCACGTTGCGCTTGAGCAGGTCGAACAGCCCGCGAATGGTGTGCAGCAATACGGCGTTGTGGCTAGCTTCAGCAATCGCCAGGTGGAAGTTGGCATCGGCCGCGCCCTCTTCGGCGCGGGTCACCTTGCCGCTGCGGCTGTAGCAATCTTGAAGTGCGGCGAAGGCATCGCTTAGGCGCTGGCGATCCAGTTCGGTGGCGCGCTGCGCGGCATAAAACGCGCAAGAGCCTTCCAGGGTGTGGCGAAACTCAAGCAGATCGCGCTGAGCTTCGGGGTTGCTTTCCAACAGGTGCAGCAGCGGGTCACTGAAAGTCGAGCCGAGGGTTTCCGCCACATAGTTGCCGCCGCCATGCCGACTGACCAGCAGGCCCTTGGCTGCCAGCTTCTGAATCGCTTCACGCAGCGATGGCCGGGATACGCCGAACTGCTCGGCCAGCACCCGCTCCGCCGGCAAGCGTTCGCCGGCCTTGAGCGTGCCTTCGAGGATCATGGTTTCCAGTTGGCTGACGATATCGTCCGACAAACGGCGCTGCCGCACCGAACCTACTTCCATCATCCGCACTCCACTGGTTTGACCACCTGCAATGGGCCTTTGCGGCCCGTTGCCGGCAAGCCTATCGCCGCCTCCTCAGCCCCGCAAGGTGAAGCCTTACTACCAAAGTCGTAAGGCAGCTAATTGACAGGCTGGAGCCCGCACTTTTACCCTGACCGCGCAGCCCTGTAAATTGGTATTACCAATTAACCAAACAAGAACAATTCCAAGAATCCAACGAGGTCTCCCTATGCCGGCTCTATTGCTTATATCCGCCGCAGCGCTACAGCCCGACGCGCACCTGCATTCACCCATGCGCATTGCGCAGCGTTAAGGAGAGACCACCATGTCGACAGGTCTTCTTGCTCTACTGGCTTTTTCCCCGATCCTGCTGGCCGCCGTTTTGCTGATCGGCCTGCGCTGGCCGGCCAAACATGCGATGCCCCTGGTTTACCTGCTCACCGCTGGTGTCGCACTGTTTGCCTGGGACATGAGCTTCAATCGCTTACTCGCCTCCACCTTGCAGGGGTTGCTGATCACCCTGGGCCTGCTGTGGATCATCTTCGGCGCGATTCTGCTGCTTAACACCCTCAAGCATTCCGGCGGCATCACGGCGATTCGCGCAGGCTTTGCCACCATCAGCCCGGACCGGCGCATTCAGGCGATCATCATCGCCTGGCTGTTCGGCTGCTTTATCGAGGGCGCGTCTGGCTTCGGCACACCCGCCGCTATCGCGGCACCATTGCTGGTGGCCATCGGCTTCCCGGCCATGGCTGCAGTGATGCTCGGCATGCTGGTGCAGAGCACACCAGTATCCTTCGGCGCGGTGGGTACACCGATCATCGTCGGGGTCAACACCGGCCTGGATTCGGCCACCATCGGCGCGCAGCTGGCTGAACAGGGTTCATCCTGGGCGCAATTCCTGCAGTTGATCACCAGTGAAGTGGCGATCATCCACGCCATTGTCGGCACCGTGATGCCGCTGGTGATGGTGCTGATGCTGACGCGTTTCTTCGGCACCGAGAAAAGCTGGAAAGCTGGTTTTGAAGTGCTGCCATTTGCGATCTTCGCCGGCCTGGCGTTCACCATTCCTTACGCCTTGACCGGCGTGTTCCTCGGCCCGGAATTTCCATCGCTGGGTGGCGGTTTGATTGGCCTGGCGATTGTCACCAGCGCCGCGCGCATGGGCTTTCTGCTGCCAAAAACCACCTGGGATTTCGCCCCGGCGGATAAATGGCCAACCGAGTGGCTGGGCACCGTGGAGATGAAACTCGACCAGATAACCGCCAAGCCAATGAGCGCCCTGCGCGCCTGGCTGCCCTATGTGCTGGTGGGTGTGCTGCTGGTGATCAGCCGGGTATTCCCCGAGGTCAGCACTGCATTGAAGGCAGTGATGCTGAACTTCCCTGACCTACTCGGCGAAACCGGTATCGGCGCCAACTTCCAACCGCTGTACCTGCCGGGCGGGATTCTGGTGACCGTGGTCATCGCCACCTTCTTCTTCCACGGTATGAAGCTGCGTGACCTCGGTTCGGCGGTCAAGGAATCCTCGGGCGTGCTGCTGAGCGCCGGCTTTGTGCTGCTGTTTACCGTGCCTATGGTGCGCATCCTGATCAACTCCGGGGTTAACGCCGCCGAGCTGTCGAGCATGCCGATCCTGATGGCGCGCTGGGTGGCCGATAGCGTGGGCGGCATCTACCCGCTGCTGGCGCCTAGCGTGGGTGCCCTGGGCGCCTTTATTGCCGGCTCCAACACCGTCAGCAATATGATGTTCAGCCAGTTCCAGTTCGGCGTGGCCAGCAGCCTGGGTATTTCCAGCGCCCTGATAGTCGCGGTACAGGCGATTGGCGCCGCGGCGGGCAACATGGTGGCGATCCACAACGTGGTCGCCGCTTCGGCCACGGTTGGCCTACTGGGCCGCGAAGGCAGCATCCTGCGCAAGACCGTCTGGCCTACCCTGTACTACGTGCTGTTTACCGGCCTGATCGCATTATTCGCGGTGTACGTGCTGGGCGTCAGCGACCCGTTGATGGCGAGCTGATACACGCCTGAATGCGCGCCGCTAGGGCGGCGCGCATTGGCGTTTTGCTACAAACCCTTTTTCCTGCTTGGGTGACTCCATGATCATTTCTGCCTCCACCGACTACCGCGCCGCCGCCCAACGCCGGCTGCCGCCGTTTCTGTTCCACTACATCGACGGCGGCGCCTACGCCGAGCACACGCTTAAACGCAACGTCGCCGACCTGGCGGACATTGCCCTGCGCCAGCGCGTGCTGCGCAACATGTCGGAACTGAGCCTGGAGACCCGCCTGTTCAATGAAACCCTGAGCATGCCGGTGGCCCTGGCCCCGGTCGGCCTGACCGGCATGTACGCCCGCCGTGGTGAAGTGCAGGCCGCCAAGGCCGCCGCTGCCAAGGGAATTCCTTTCACCCTGTCGACCGTTTCGGTGTGTCCGATTGAAGAAGTCGCGCCGGCCATCGACCGGCCGATGTGGTTTCAGCTGTATGTGCTGAAAGACCGCGGCTTTATGAAAAACGCCCTGGAGCGGGCCAAGGCCGCAGGCGTGACCACCCTGGTATTTACCGTGGATATGCCGGTGCCCGGCGCACGTTACCGCGATGCCCACTCCGGCATGAGCGGCCCGAACGCGCCTCTGCGGCGCATGCTGCAAGCCATGACCCACCCGCGCTGGGCCTGGGATGTCGGCCTGCTCGGCAAGCCCCATGACCTCGGCAATATCTCCGCCTACCGGGGCAACCCCACGGGCCTGGCCGACTATATCGGCTGGCTGGGCAACAACTTCGACCCCTCGATCAGCTGGAAGGACCTGGAGTGGATTCGTGAATTCTGGGACGGCCCGATGGTCATCAAGGGCATCCTCGACCCGCAGGATGCCAAGGACGCCGTGAGCTTCGGCGCCGACGGCATCGTCGTCTCCAACCACGGCGGCCGCCAACTCGATGGCGTGATGTCCAGCGCCCGCGCCCTGCCGGCGATTGCCGATGCAGTGAAAGGCCAGCTGGCGATTCTGGCCGACTCCGGCATTCGCACCGGTCTGGACGTGGTGCGCATGATCGCCCTTGGCGCCGACACGGTGATGCTCGGCCGCGCCTTTATCTACGCCCTAGCCGCTGCCGGTGGCGCGGGGGTAAGCAACCTGCTGGAGCTGATCGAGAAGGAAATGCGCGTGGCCATGGTGCTGACCGGGGCCAAATCGATCAGCGAGATCAATGCCGATTCGCTGGTGCGTGAACTGCACCACGCCGCGTCCTGACGCTGCACCTGACGCCGCACCGAACTATGGAGCCTGCATGAGCCTGCCTGCCGCCTTTCTCACCGCCGTCGAGCGCCTGATCCCTGCGGATCGGCGCTTCGACGACCCGCTGTCGACCCTGGCCTTTGGCACCGATGCCAGCTTCTACCGGCTGATCCCCAAGCTGGTAGTGCGCGTCGAAGCGGAGCTGGAAGTGGTCGACCTGCTTAAGCTGGCCAGCAAACATCAAGTGCCGGTGACCTTCCGCGCCGCCGGCACCAGCCTGTCCGGGCAAGCCATCAGCGATTCGGTGCTGATCGTGTTGGGCGATAACTGGAACGGCCGGGAAATCCGTGGCCAGGGCAGCCAGATCCGCCTGCAACCGGGCGTGATCGGCGCCCAGGCAAATGCCGTGCTGGCGCCCTTCCAGCGCAAGATCGGCCCTGACCCGGCGTCGATCAACGCCTGCAAAATCGGCGGCATCGTCGCCAACAACGCCAGCGGCATGTGCTGCGGCACGGCGCAAAACAGCTACCACACCCTGGCCGGCATCCGCCTGGTGCTGGCCGACGGCACGGTGCTGGATACCGAAGACCCGCATAGCGTTACGCGATTTTTCGCCACCCATGCCGACCTGCTGGCACAGCTAAACGAGCTGGGCAAACAGACCCGCGCCAATAGCGCCCTAGCGGCGAAGATCCGCCATAAATACCGCCTGAAAAACACCACCGGCCTGTCGCTTAACGCGCTGGTGGATTTCGACCAGCCGCTGGATATCCTCAGCCACCTATTGGTCGGCTCCGAGGGCACCCTGGGTTTTATCAGCGCGGTGACCTACAACACCGTGCCCGACCACCCGCACAAGGCCAGCGCCTTGCTGGTGTTCCCCGATGTGGAGAGCTGCTGCCGCGCCGTCACCGTGCTCAAGCAGCAGCCGGTATCCGCCGTGGAACTGCTCGACCGCCGCAGCCTGCGTTCGGTACAGGACAAACCCGGCATGCCGGAATGGGTTAAAGGTTTGTCGGATAGCGCCTGCGCGCTGCTGATCGAGTCCCGCGCGGCCAGCCAGAGCCTGCTGCATGAGCAGCTGCAACTCATCATGGCCGCTATCGCCGACTTCCCCCTGGAAAAGCAGGTGGATTTCAGCGAAGACCCGACCGTCTACAACCTGCTGTGGAAGATCCGCAAGGACACCTTCCCCGCCGTCGGCGCGGTGCGCCAGACCGGCACCACAGTGATTATCGAGGACGTAACCTTCCCTATCGAACAGCTCGCCGAGGGCGTCAACCGCCTGCTCGCGCTGTTCGACAAACACGGTTACGACGAAGCGATCATTTTCGGCCACGCCCTGGAAGGCAACCTGCACTTTGTATTTACCCAGGCCTTCGAAACGCCCGAGCAGATCGCCCGCTATTCGGCCTTTATGAATGAAGTGGCGCAACTGGTGGCGGTGGAGTTTGGCGGCTCGCTAAAAGCCGAACACGGCACCGGGCGCAATATGGCGCCCTTCGTCGAGCTGGAATGGGGGGCGGACGCCTACCAGCTGATGTGGCAAATCAAACGCCTGCTCGACCCCCAGGGCATTCTCAACCCGGATGTGATCCTCTCCGAGGATCGCGACATCCACCTGAAAAACCTTAAGCCGCTGCCGGCCGCCGACGAGATAGTCGACAAGTGCATCGAGTGCGGCTTTTGCGAGCCAGTATGCCCGTCCAAAGGACTGACCCTGAGCCCGCGCCAGCGCATCGTGATCTGGCGTGATATTCAGGCGAAAAAGCGCGCCGGCATCGACACCCGTGAGTTGGAAGCGGCCTATCAATACCAGGGCATCGACACCTGCGCCGCTACTGGTTTGTGCGCCCAGCGCTGCCCGGTGGGCATCAACACCGGCGACCTGGTGCGCCAGTTGCGCGCCCGCGACGCCAATAGCCCGCGCAGCGCCGACTGGCTGGCGGATAACTTCCACCGCGCCATGCAGGGCGCGCGCGTGATGCTGCACGTGGCCAATGGCGCCCGCATGCTGATGGGCGCGCCGCTGCTTAGCCGTACCTCGGCGGCGCTGAGCAAGGCCAGTCAAGGCAAACTGCCGCAGTGGACGCCAGCGATGCCGCAACCGCTGCAGCGCTTGCAACTGCCAAAAGCCAATGACGATGCGCGGCCACGGGTGGTCTACCTGGCGGCTTGTGTATCGCGCGCCATGGGTCCGGCGGCCGGCGATAGCGAACAGCTACCACTGCTCGACAAAACCCGCGCACTGCTGGAGAAAGGCGGTTTTCAGGTGGTGTTCCCAGCTGATCTGGACAACCTCTGCTGCGGCCAGCCCTTTGCCTCCAAGGGCTACAGCGAGCAGGCCGAACGCAAGAAGCAGGAGCTGATCGACGCGCTGCTCAAAGCCAGCCGTGGCGGCCTCGACCCGATCTACTGCGACACCAGCCCCTGCACCCTGCGGCTGATGCAGGATGGCCTGGACACCCGACTGAAGCTGCATGACCCGGTGAAATTTATCCGCGAGCAGTTGCTCGACCGCCTGCACATCACCCCACAGGACAAACCCGTGGCCGTGCATGTCACCTGCAGCACCCAGCATCTGGGCGAGGCGCAGGGGCTGATCGATATCGTTAGGCGCTGCACCTCGGAGGTGGTCATCCCCGAAGGCATCCACTGCTGCGGCTTTGCCGGCGACAAGGGCTTTACCACCCCGGAGCTGAACAGCCACGCACTGCGCAGCCTGAAGTCCGCCGTACAATATTGCGAGGAAGGCATCAGCACCAGCCGCACCTGCGAAATCGGCCTGAGCCAACACGGCGGCATTGATTACCACGGGCTGGTGTATCTGCTGGATAGGGTCAGCAGCGCCAAGCCTTGAGTGACCAACGGCCCAGCCACTGAGTGAGGGCTTTCTATACTGAAAGCCCTACCTACATCGCTGGAGCCACGCCATGCACCGTCTTGCCACTTTCCTTGCAACCGCACTCCTCAGCACGTCACTCTGGGCCATGCACTGCCCAGCCGATATGGCCAAGATCGATGGCCTGCTGAAAGCCGACCCTCCGAGCGATGCCACGGTACTCGCGCAAGTGCAACAACTGCGCGCCGAAGGCGAAGCCCTGCACAAGGCCGGTAATCACGGCGAGTCAGTCAAAGTGCTGGGTGAGGCCCTGCAATTGCTCGAAGCCAGCGAATAACCCGAGCAGGCGACGGAACGGCAACGGTTCTGTTTAAAACGCCTGCCCCAGCAGACTAAGCGCCACGCGGCGCACCTGAGCCAGGTCAATCGGCTTGGCCAGACAAGCCTGGGCGCCGCGCTGGCGTGCTTCGGCAAACACCGTCTCATCTGCCGCCGCACTGATCACCAACACCGGCACCGCCTGCAAACGCGGGTTGAGGCGCATGGCATCCAGCACCTGCATGCCGTCGCCATCGGGCAGATCCAGATCAAGCAACAACAGGGTCGGCGTACAGTGCTCCAGCTCAGCCAGCGCGCGCTGTACCGAGCAGGCGCCACGCACGTCGGCAAATTCACGCAAGGCTTCCTGAACCACCTTGAGGCAGGCCGGGTGATCCTCCACACACAGCACCTCGGCCAGTTGCTTGGGCTGCGCCGACATAGACTCCACATCGGCAACTGCCGGTGCTGCCGGTGCCGCCGCACCGGGCAGGTCGATCCAGAAACGGCTGCCCGTACCGGCGCTGCTGCTAAAACCTATTTCGCCAGCCATCAAAGTAGCCAGCTCACGGCACAGCACCAGGCCAATACCCGTGCCGGGAATGCTGGAGTTCTCTCGCCCCAGCCGCTGGAACGGCTGGAACAGATTGGCCTGCTGCTCGGCCGTCAGCCCGGCACCATTGTCTTMGACCCACAGCCGCACACAGTTGGAACGCACCTCATAGCCCATGTGGATCAGGCCCTGCGGGCTGTTGTACTTGATCGCGTTGGACAGCAGATTAAGCACCACCTGGCGCACCCGGCGCATATCCGCCTGCACATACAGGCCCGCATCGGTTTCGGCCAGCACCCGCAACTGCAGCTGACGTTGCTGCACTTCTGGCTGCACCAGCTCGGCGCAGCCGTGCAGCAGTGCGCCGACTTCCACGGGCTGCAATTTGAGCTGCTGGCGGCGGCTCTCGATGCTCGAAAGATCGAGGATGTCGTCAACCAGTGAGGTCAGGTGACGGCTGGCATTGACGATCTCACGGGCGTAATCGGCTTCCAGCTTAGCCTCGGGCTTGTCCTGCGCCTCCATCTCGATCAACTGGCCAAAGCCGTAAATCGCATTAAGCGGCGTGCGCAGCTCGTGGCTCATGCTCGACAGAAAGCGGCTCTTGGCCTGGCTGGCAGCCTGGGCGTCCAGGCTGGCACGACGCAGGTCTTCCTGCACCTGTTTGAGCCGGGTGATATCTACATGGGTACCCGCCACGCGCAGGGCTCGGCCCTCGCTATCGCGCTCCAGCACCTTGCCGCGACTGAGTAACCAGACGTACTCGCCCAACGCATCGGCGTAGCGATATTCCGCCTCGAAACGATCCTCGCCACTGCTGGCGAACAGCTGACGCAGATGACGAATGCGCTCCAGGTCATTGGGGTGCACGTGCTGGTTAAATTCACTGAAGCTCATGTTCGAGTGGGTAAGGCCGAAGCGCCTGAGGAAGCGCTCGCTGAGGGTGATGCTCATCGTCTCAGCCTCGACCTCCCAGAGGCTTTCCGTGGTGCTTTCCAGCACCAACTGGAGAATCCGCTGCGCCTCCACCCGCTGCACTTCACTGGCCTGCAACTGCTCGCCGGTCTGCTGCACCGCCTCCGCCATGCTCACCAGTTCACGGATCTGGCTGCTCGGTGCAGTAGGCTGATAGTTGCCCTGGCCCAGCTCGCGCATCATCCCGACAACCCCATCAATTGGCTGCACCAGTTGCTCGCTCAGGCGCCGCGAGCGCGCCCACATCAAGGCAAAGAACAGCAGGTAGAACAGCACCAGACCGACTATCAACAGATAGCCGATATGCAGGTAGCGCTCAGCCAGGCGGTTGGTCTCGCTGAAGATATGCTCTTCATCCACCACCAGCAGCAGTTGCCAGCCGGTCTGCGGGATCTCGCTCCAGGCGATCAGTTGCTTACGCCCGCCAAGATCAACCTCCTGCACATTGCCCTGCCCCGCTGCCATGGCCTGCAACAACGGCTGCATCTCGGCGCGCTTGGCCAAGTTGAAATCCTCGGGCTTGAGCACCTCGCGGCGCACCGCCTCGGCATAGGAGTATTCAGTCAGCTCGCGCAGGCCGAAATCCTCTTCACCGGCACTCGGCAGGGCCATGATGTTGTGGTCGCGGCTGACCAGCATCGCATAGCCCTGCCAGGGCACATCCAGCTCGCCAATCTCACCGAGCATCTGCCCGACCGTGATATCCAGCCCCACCACACCTTCGAGGAAATCACCGCGATACACCGGCGCCACAGCCGACATCATCCAGCCCATGCCTGCCGGGTCGAGGTAAACATCGGTCCAGGCCACCTTGCGCTCGGGGTTGTGCTTGGCGTCCGCCAGGTAATAGAAGTTGTAATCGGGTATCACCATGTCATGGGGATACTGCTCGGGCGTCATAAAGAAGGGGTAGATGCGGTTGTAACTGTCCCAGGTATTGAAATAGGCCGCTGCTACACGCGGGTTAGCCGCCTGGATCGAACGCATCAACGGGTCGAGCTGCGACAAACGCAGAGCCTTGGCGTGGTCCTGCTGGGCCAGCGGCGTGCTGTTGGCATAAAAGGACGCCGCGCGGCCATCATCACTGCGGCTGTAGAACACGCCGTTTTCAGTCAGCGCATGGCGCTGGCGCTCCAGCGCATCGGGCTCAAACCTTCGGTTATCCAGAGCATTGAGCGCCGCATCACGAAAGATCTGTACCTGCGCCTCCACCGAACGCAGGCGGCCATCAATCACCTGGCCTTCACGCGCCACCGCCGCAGACAGATCATCCAGCGCGCTCTGCTGCAAATGCTCGATCTGCGCATCGCGAATCGCCGCGTTGCTCAGCAGATACACCGTGATCAACACCGACTCGACCAGAATCAGCGGAATCAGGGCACTCTGCACAAAAGCGCGCCAGATCCACTGACGCAAAGGGTAACGCGACGCGCGCGGCATACGAGGGTCTCATCCAAAAGACATAGCGAATGTGCAGGATGCAATCATAGCCGGCAAGCCCCATTAGCGTCCGCCAGGCAATTGCCGGGTCGACGCTGTGGAACCTTTGGCGTAAACTCGCGTCCCAGTACCAGCAACAAAAGTTTCGGGGCCGATTAGGATTCGACGCCGGTAGCGAAGCTCTAGGTGCATGCCGACTTGGTAACAGAAGTCGTAAATCCACTGTTGCAACTTTCTATAGTTGCCAATGACGAAAACTACGAGGGCTACGCTCTCGCTGCGTAAGCGGCGCGACTAGTCCTTCTGGTAGCTTCGGCTCCAGCGATCACTAGGGGATGCCTGTAAACCTGAAGTGATTGTCATGCAGAACAGGATCGCCGCGTAGTACGTTGTGGACAAAGCGGCTAAAACTTACACAACTCGTCCAAAGCACCCTGCCCGTCGGGCGGCTGCGGATTAACTCAATAGACACGGCTAAGCATGTAGTACCGAAAGTGGAGAACTGGCGGACGGGGGTTCAAATCCCCCCGGCTCCACCAAATAAACATCTAAAGACGTCCACGGACGTCTTTTTTTGTGCCTGAAATTCTGTAAGTTCGGTGCTTTAAGCGCCCACCTTCGCGCCTGTTGTTTTTAGACGCAGGTATCTGTATGCCAACCGCAACCGGCACACCCATGCAGCTGCAATCTGATCCGCGCTTCTACTACCTGTCGAACTTTCGCCAAGCCCTGACCTGGCTGCAGGAGCGCTATGCCGATCTGTTGAGCGAGGCCGAGCATGCCTTCGTGCGGCAGTTCTTCGCCATGGACACCCCCGCCCAAGCCCTGCTGGTGCGGATGATAATGCGCAAGGGCAGTCACTTTCGTCTGAGCAAGTTGAGCTATGAGGAAATCGGTTGTGCGCGCCTGGCGGCAACGCCGCTGCTTGAGGCGGGCTGGGTGCGGCATGACGCAGAACTCTCCCTGGAGGAACTGTTCAAGCTGCTGCGCAAGGATGAAGTGCTCCAGCATCTGGCTGGCCACGGCTCACGGAAGTCGCAGAACAAATCCGAGCTGTTGGCGCAACTGACCGAAACTTATGCCGAGCCACGCGCCTTTGCCGCCTGGTGCCCGGGCAGTGAGGAGCAGATTGTCTCCCTGACTATTGATGCCCTGTGCGAGCGTCTGCGCCTGATGTTCTTCGGCAATCTGCGCCAGGACTGGTCCGAATTCGTTCTCGCCGAGCTCGGTATCTTTCGCTATGAGCGCGTGGAGTTGACGCCCGACTCGCGAGCCTTTCGCCACCGTGCGGATGTGGACTGCTATCTGCATTTACAACGCAGCCGCGAGCAGTTCGAGGCTGGCGAGCCGCTTGCAGATGTGCTGCAGCAGATCAGCGCACTGGTCTGCGACACCCCCTTCCTGGCCGCGCGGCGTAACAAGCTGTTATTCCGCATGGGCCAGCAGCTGGAGCGTGAAGCGGATCTGGAAGGTGCGCTGGCGTTCTACACCGACTGCCGTTATGTCGGCGCTCGCCTGCGGCAGATCCGCGTACTGGAGCGCCTGGGCCGCCCCGAACAAGCCTATGAGCTGACGCAGCAGGCCATCCAGGCACCGGAGAATGATGCTGAAATCCAGGCAGTGGAGCGGGCCTTGACTCGGCTGGCGCGCCAGCTTGGGCAAGCGCTGCCCGGCAAGGCCAGACCAATTCCGCCCACACGGATTGATCTGAGCCTGCCAAGGCCTGAGGCGCAAAGCGTCGAGTTCGCCGTCAAAGCTCATCTGCATCAGCCCGACGCGCCGGTGCACTACGTCGAGAACAGCCTGATCTGCAGCCTGTTCGGCCTGCTCTGCTGGCCGGCCATCTTCGCGCCGGTGCCAGGGGCATTTTTCCATCCGTTTCACACCGCTCCGGTTGATCTATTCAGTGCCGACTTCCATACCCAGCGCGAAGCGTTGTTTGCCAGCTGCATGGCGCATATCGACTCGGATGCCTACAAGCAGGTGATCCGCGACAACTACGCGGCCAAATTTGGCATCCAGTCACCCTTTGTATTCTGGGCGGCGCTGGACGAAACCTTGCTGGAGCAAGCGCTTGACTGCCTGCCCGCCGCGCACTTGCGCGCCTGGTTCAAACGCCTGCTGCTGGACATCAAGGCCAACCGCGCCGGCATGCCCGACCTGATCCAGTTCTGGCCGGCCGAGCAGCGCTACCGAATGATTGAAGTCAAAGGCCCGGGCGACCGCCTGCAGGACAACCAGCGGCGCTGGCTGGCCTTCTGCGCTGAGCACGGCATGCCGGTGGATGTGTGTTACGTGCAGTGGGCCGACGCGTGAATTATCAGGTCGCCGTGCGCGCGCTGTGCGAATTTACCGCCAAGGTCGGCGACCTCGACTTGCGCTTTACCCCCTCGCCCACTGCCCAGGAAGGCATGACCGGTCACGCCATCGTGGTGGCCAGACGTGGCCCCAGCTACTACGCCGAATTGCCATTGAGTGGCGCATACCAGGGCTTGCAGGTACGCGGCCGGGCGGACGGTTACGACCCGGATGAAAACCTGCTGGAGGAGATCAAGACTCACAGAGGTGATATCAGCCGTATCCCGGAAAACCATCGCCTGCTGCACTGGGCCCAGGCCAAGGTCTATGGCTGGCTGCTCTGCAGTGAGCGCGACATGCCAGAGATCAATCTGGCAGTGGTCTATTTCAATGTCATCACCCAGCACGAAACCGCCTTCCACCTGACGGCCAGCGCGGACGAACTGCGTGAGTTTTTCGAGATGCACTGCAGCCGCTATATCCGCTGGGCCGAGTACGAGCGCGAGCATCGCCGCCAACGTGATGAAGCCCTGGGGCGGCTGCGCTTTCCCCATGCCGAGTTTCGCAGCGGCCAACGCCAGCTGGCCAACCAGGTCTACCGCGCCGCCCGTGACGGTCATTGCCTGATGGCACAGGCCACCACCGGCATTGGCAAAACCCTCGGCACCCTGTTCCCGCAGCTCAAGGCTTTCCCCGAGCAGCAGCTGGATCGGTTGTTTTTTCTTACTGCAAAAACACCCGGCAGGCGCCTGGCGCTGGATGCATTGGCCACCCTGCGCAGCCAGGAAGAAGCGATGCCGCTGCGGGTGCTGGAGCATGTGGCACGCGATAAAGCCTGCGAGCACCCCGATAAAGCCTGCCATGGCGATTCTTGCCCGTTAGCCAAAGGCTTTTATGACCGTTTGCCTGCCGCCCGCCAGGCCGCACTCGAAGGCCAGTGGCTGAGTCACGAGAGCGTGCGGGCAACCGCCCTGGCGCATCATATCTGTCCTTACTACCTGAGCCAGGAGCTGTGCCGATGGGCCGATGTGGTGGTCTGCGATTACAACTACTACTTCGACATGGGCGGCCTGCTGTATGGCCTCACCCTGCTCAATGAATGGCGCATCACCCTGCTGGTGGACGAAGCCCACAATCTGATCGAGCGGGCGCGCGGCATGTACACCGCCGAGCTCAATCAGCAGCGCTTTGAAGCGGTAAGGCGCATCGCGCCGAGCGTGATGAAAGCCCCGCTGGAACGCATCAGCCGGCACTGGCGGCAGCTGGAGCGCGACCAGGACGTGGCGTATCAGGTGTATCCCACCGCCCCGGACCTGTTCGTCATGGCGCTGCAAAAGGCCGTCAGCACCCTCACCGATCACCTGAGTGAGCAACCGGCTGGCAATGCCAGCGAGCTGCTGCACTTCTACCTCGATGCCATGCTGTTCTGCCGCCTGGCCGAGGCCTTTGGCGCGCACTCGCTGTTCGATATCAGCCGCGACGAGGGCAGTGGCCAATCGGTGTCCACCCTGTGCATCCGTAATATCGTGCCTGCGCCGTTTCTTGCCCCGCGCTTCGACGAGGCGCACAGCTGCACGCTGTTCTCCGCCACCCTGAGCCCGGCGAACTATTACGCCGACCTGCTCGGCCTGCCGGAAGAAACACCCTGGATCGATGTGGAGTCGCCCTTTAGCGCCGAGCAGCTGCACGTTCAGGCCGTCAGCAACCTGTCCACCCGCTACGCCCATCGCGACTACTCGCTGGCGCCCATCGCCGCGCTGATTGCCCGCCAGTACGCGGAAAAACCAGGCAACTACCTGGCCTTCTTCAGCAGTTACACCTACTTGCAGGCGGTGCTACAAGAGCTGCAGATGGCGCACCCGCAAATCCCCGTTTGGCAGCAGTCACGGCAAATGGATGAAAGCGAACGCCAGGCCTTTCTCGACCGGTTCTCCAGCACTGGTCGCGGCATTGGTTTTGCCGTCTTGGGCGGGGCCTTTGGCGAGGGCATCGACCTGCCTGGCGACCGCCTGATCGGTGCCTTTATCGCCACCCTCGGCCTGCCGCAGATCAACCCGGTCAATGAAGAAATCAAACAGCGCATGGAGCTGATGTTCGGCAGCAACAACGGCTACGGCTACACCTACCTCTACCCTGGTTTGCAGAAGGTGGTGCAGGCCGCCGGCCGGGTGATTCGCACAGTGCAGGATCAGGGCGTGGTTTATCTGATTGATGACCGTTTCAACCAGCCGGCGATCCGCAAACTACTGCCCAGCTGGTGGAAGGTCGAACGCTGCCGTTTGCCGTTGAGTAAAGACCCAGTTCTCTAGCACTACGCAGCTCACGGGCAATATGGCTTTAACCAGATGCCCGCATTCGCCATCTGCGCGCTTTACATCTTTTTGCTCAGCGCCAGTACTCAGAAGCGCTCATCCAGTATTGCTGGCAAGGTGAGTTCCTTGACGAAGCTGGTGGAAGACAGGCTCAAGGTCATACGCACTATCTGCACGACATCGTGCACGGGAATCAAATGGCCTTCGCCGCGCTGTTCGGCAAGCGCTCGCGGGGTGTCCAGGGCATCCTCGGTATTCAGATAACCCAGGTTCAGACAGGTCACGCCCAGGCGCTGCTGCCTGTAGCCTTCGCGCAGGGCATCGGCGATACCGCGCAGGGCGAATTTAGAGGCACCGAAGGCAACCTCTGGGCGCCCGCTTTGCGACAAGCCGGAGGTCGAACCGGTCAGGATGATTCTTGGGTTAGCGCTGTTGAGCAGCAGCGGCAGCAGCCGTTTGATCAGCACAATGGTCGAGGTGATGTTACAGCTGATGATTTCCTGCAGCTGGCTATCCTGGTCGGCGAGAAAGTCATACGCCGGATCAAAGGCCAATTCTTCCCAGATGCCCAGGTTGTAGATCAGGGTATCCAGCCCTTCCCCCGCCACAGCCTGCTCGATAATCTGCGCAGCCTTTAGCGACTCGCCAAGATTGGCCTCCACCCAGCGCAGCTCAGCACCGGCCTGGTTTACCAGGCTGTCAGGGCGGTAGCGAGAAACACCAATTAACTGATCCCCAGGCTGCCCCAAGCCCTCAATCAGTGCCCTACCCAAGCCTTTGCTTGCGCCTACCACCATAACTTTCATCGACTGTCTCCTTGGCCTGCATGCTAACTGCGGGTAGCTATGCAAACAGACCAGGCAGCGCTTAGCAATTGAGCGGAGATTGCCGGTGAGGGCAACACGACCAGTCGTTTAAGGTCAGTAGCGGCCGCGGGTCAGTTATCGCACCGCTGCGCTCAGGCCCCTCTATCGCTGGATGATCGGCGCATGCTGCACCATGAGTTCGGCAACCCATTCAATAAACACGCGCAGCTTGATGCTGATATGCCGGTTCGGCGGAAACGCCACGTACAGCGGCATGGGATCGAGGCGCCATTCCTCAAATAGCGGCAGCAACTCACCCTGCGCCACATACGGGGCGGACATATAGGCCGGCAGCCACAGAACCCCCATGCCAGCCAGCCCCGCCGCCAGGTAGGCGTTACCATCGTCGACCGCCAGCACGTAGCGACCCTGGATATGAATACTCTCCCCGGCGCGGTGCATGGCATACGGCAGGGCTTTACCGGTGCGTGCCCAGAGAAAGCCGACGATATGGTGCTGCGAATCTTCCAGCTCGCGCGGGTGCTCAGGCGTGCCGAGGCGTTGCAGGTAGCTGGGCGCTGCATAAACGCCCAGCTGCAGATCGCCAACCCGGCGCGCCATCAGCGATTGATCGGTCAGCTCGCCGCCGCGCACCACGCAGTCAACCTTCTCGCCAATCAGATCGACGATGCGGTCGCTGACGCCCATATCGATCTGGATCTCCGGGTAGCGCGCATGAAACGCCGGCAAGGCAGGCATAAGGATCATTCTGGCCAGCGGGCTGGGCACATCCACCCGCAGTCGGCCGTGGGGTACCGCCGAGGCGCCGGACAGGCTGGTCTCGGCCTCGGCCAGGTCGTCCAGCAGCCTTAACACGCGCTCGTAATAGAGCGCGCCGTCGGCCGTGAGGTTGACCTTGCGCGTGGTGCGGTTGAGCAGCTTGACCCGCAAGCGCGCCTCCAGTTGCTGCACCAGCTGGGTCACGCTGGTTTTGCTTATGTGCAGGGTTTCGGCCGCCTTGGTAAAGCTGCCCGACTCCACCACCCGAGCAAATGCCTGCATCGCATCGAAACGGTCCATTTCCTATCCCAATATCGGCTGGATTATTTGGATTCTACAAACAGTGTTAGCCAGAGTTGCTGGTTTATCGGCCCAACGCAACGTCCTACAGTCGCTTCATCGTTAATAAACCGGGGCGCTACCGCCCCATGATGGAGGTACAGATGAACCAGCGTGATGTGGTATTCCCGCCTGGCCGCCAGGCGCTTTATGAGATCAATCGCTATTCACCGGCGATCCGCAGCAACGGCTTTTTGTTTGTCTCTGGGCAAGTCGGTAGTCGTGAAGACGGCTCTCCCGAACCCGAGTTGGAGGCGCAGGTACGCACCGCATTCACCAACCTGAATGCGATTCTGCACGCTGCCGGCGGCAGCTTTGACGATGTGGTCGACGTGACCGTGTTTATGGTCGACCCGCAGGCGACGTTCGAAAGGATCTGGAAGGTTGTCCCAGAGTTCTGGGGTAACGCGCCGTACCCGACCATAACTGCCGTCGGCGTGACCTGGTTGTATGGCTTCCAGTTCGAGATCAAGGTAATCGCCAAGCTGCCAGAAGCCAGCAACGACTAATGGCAGCGCGGGGCTGGGTGGTGACACTCAGCCTTGGCGATTAGCCTTGCGCTCAGTCAGGTAGGCGATGACCGCCGCCTGGTCGCCGGCAAACTCGATACGCGCCGCCTTGCTTTCGCGCTGGTAGGCGTACATCGGGTCGTAGTATTCGCGCAGCAGCCCGGCAATCCAGTCGCGGTGCAGTGCAACCGCCCCGCTACGCTGTTCATCCAGCGCTGTCTGCATGATGGCCAGCAGACGCTGGTAACGCTCCCCCCCCAGACGCTTCTGGATATTGCTCAGGCTTTGCAGCAGGCGCTCGGCGTAGAGTCGAAAGCCCTCTTCCTCACCGTGCAGGACGATAAACTCGGCGCACAGGTTGACCACGTAATCGCGCAGGATGCGCTCGACGCGGTCCTCGAAAGCATCTTCCAGCCACACCAGCGGGTACTGCTGCATGCCCTGGTACAGCGCCAGCGGCACGGTGCAGCTGCCGACCATGCGCCCTTCGTCTTCCAGCACAAACTGCTCGGTGCCACGGGCGCGCTGCTTGAGCAGGTCAATGGCCAGGCGGTTTTCGAAGTCGATCTGTGCCGGCTGGCCACTGGCGCGTTTGCCGAAGCTGGAGCCACGGTGGTTGGCGTGGCCTTCCAGATCCAGGCTGTTATTCAGCTGCACCAGCACATCGGTTTTACCGGTGCCAGTAAGGCCGCCGAGGATGACGAAATCGCACTCGGCCACCGCCTGCTGAGTGGTTTCCAACAGAAAGCTGCGCATCGCCTTGTAGCCGCCGATCACCCGAGGGTAGTCGATACCGGCTTCGGCCAGCCATTGCTGGGTGATCTGCGAGCGCAGACCACCGCGAAAGCAGTACAGATAGCCGTGCGGATTGGCCTTGGCGAAGGCCGCCCAGGCCGCAACTCGCTCAGCTTTGACCTGACCGCTGACCAGTTGGTGGCCGAGCGCGATGGCGGCGTCCTGGCCATGCTGCTTGTAGCAGGTGCCGACCCGCTGACGCTCGCTGTCATCCATCAGCGGCAGGTTGAGTACACCGGGGAAGGCGCCCTTGCTGAACTCGACCGGGGCGCGGGCGTCCATCATCGGCAGATCATTGAGGAAGATGTCGCGGTAGTTGCTGCTGTTGTCGCGCATCACAGCACCTCGACCGCGTAACGCTGTCGCTCAACCAAACGGCCGATGGGCGCCAGATTCAGGCCCAGCTCGGCGGCCACAGCGAGGAACTCGGCTTCGCCATCAGGGGTAACGGCAATCAGCAAACCGCCGCTGGTCTGCGGGTCGCAGAGCAGATCACGCTGTTCGTCGGTGATTGGCGCGATCTTCTCGCCATAGCTGTCGAAATTGCGCAGGGTGCCGCCTGGCACGCAGCCCTCGGCCAGGTAGTAGTCGACCCCCGGCAGACGCGGCACGGTGGCGTAATCGAGCTGGGCGGTGAGATTGGCACCGTCAGCCATCTCGACCAAATGACCGAGCAGGCCGAAACCGGTGACGTCAGTCATCGCAGTAACCCCGGCCAGCTTGCCGAAGCGCGAGCCGGGCTTGTTCAGGGTGCACATCCAGTCGCGCGCCAGGCCGACATCCTCGGGGCGCAGCTTGGCCTTCTTCTCGGCAGTGGTAAGAATGCCGATGCCCAGCGGTTTAGAGAGATACAGCTGGCAGCCGGCCGTGGCGGTGTCGTTGCGTTTCATATGACGCTTGAGCACCACGCCGGTGACGGCCAAGCCGAAGATCGGCTCTGGGGCGTCGATCGAGTGCCCGCCGGCCAGGGGAATGCCCGCTTCATCACACACCGCGCGGCCGCCGCGAATCACCTCGCGGGCCACTTCCGGCGCCAGCAGGTTGACCGGCCAGCCGAGGATGGCGATGGCCATCAGCGGATCGCCGCCCATGGCGTAGATGTCGCTGATCGCATTGGTGGCGGCGATGCGGCCGAAGTCATAGGGGTCATCGACAATCGGCATAAAGAAGTCGGTGGTCGACACCACCCCGCGCTCGTCGTCCAGGGCATACACCGCCGCATCATCACGCGAGGCATTGCCTACCCACAGCTTGGGGTCGAGGTTCTGCGCGCCGCTGCCGGCGAGGATCACCTCCAGCACTTTCGGCGAAATCTTGCAGCCGCAACCGGCCCCATGGCTGTACTGGGTCAAACGGATCGGCTCGCTCATCGGTCAGGCTCTCGGCAAATCGGAAACAGGCGCGGATTCTAACAGGCCGTTGAAAAATGCAGGCAAGACAAGCCGCCGGGCCAGTAATCAATGCGGCAGACATGGCCGTGTTGACCTGTAACTGGCAAAGCTGGTCTTTAGCGCAGCGGCCCCTATAATCGCGCCACGTCGACTACCCTGACTACGCGCGGTCCGCACAGCTGTTGGACTGCCATTTCGAATTTTTCCGCTATTGAACCGGAGAATCTTCATGCTCAAACGTACCCTGGCGCTCGCCGCCGGCTTTGCCCTGTCCTTATCTGCCAGCCTGACTCAAGCCGCCGAGGTGCTGCGCGTTAGCGCCATTCCGGACGAGGCTCCGACCGAACTGCTGCGCAAATTCAAACCGCTGGGTGCCTACCTGGAACAGCAACTGGGCATGAAGGTCGAGTTCACCCCGGTCGCTGACTACCCGGCCGTGGTCGAGGCTCTGGCCACCGATCGCCTGGACCTGGCGTGGCTAGGCGGTTTCACCTTCGTTCAGGTGCGCCTGAAAACCGGCAACGCCATTCCGCTGGTACAGCGCGAGCAGGATGCGCAGTTCACCAGCAAGTTCATCACCGCTAACCCGGACGTGACTTCCCTGGCCGACCTCAAGGGCAAGACCTTTGCCTTCGGCTCGGTGTCGTCCACCTCCGGCAGCCTGATGCCACGCTATTTTATGCTGCAGGACGGCATCAAACCGGAAAGCCACTTCAGCCGCGTCGGCTACTCCGGTGCACATGATGCGACTGCTGCCTGGGTGCAAGCCGGCAAGGTCGATGGCGGCGTGCTCAACGCCAGCGTGTGGGACAAGCTGGTTGCCAGCGGCAAGGTCGATAGCAACAAGGTCAAAGTGTTCGCCACCACCCCGACTTACTACGACTACAACTGGACCGTGCGCGGCACCCTCGATCCGGCCCTGGCCGAGAAGATCAAAGCCGCCTTCCTCGCCCTCGACCCGTCCAACCCAGAGCACAAGGCGATCCTCGACCTGCAGGCCGCTAGCCGCTTTATCGAAACCTCGCCTGAAAACTACAAGGGCATCGAGGACGCTGCGCGCGCCGCTGACCTGCTGAAATGACCCTGCGCCTCTGCGGCGCCAGCCTCAGCCACGGCAACGGAGTCCACGCCCTGCGCGGTGTGGACTTGCATATCGCCACCGGCGAGCGCGTCGCCATCATCGGTCCTTCCGGGGCCGGCAAGTCGAGCCTGCTCAACCTGCTGGCCACTGCCCTGCAACCGAGTGGCGGCGAGATTCAGGTGCTCGGTGAGCAGCCCTGGCAACTGTCCAGCAGCCAGCGCCAACGCCTGCGTGCACGTATTGGCTTGGTGCATCAGGCGCCGCCACTACCGGCGCGCCAGCGGGTGGTTACCGCCGTGCTGGCCGGCAAGCTCGGTCAGTGGAGTTTGGGCAAGAGCCTGCTGAATCTGCTGCACCCGCTGGATATACCTGGCGCTCGCCGTGAGCTGGCCAAGCTGGACCTGGCCGACAAGCTGTTCGCCCAGTGTCAGCAGCTTTCCGGTGGTCAGCTGCAGCGCGTCGGCATCGCCCGCGTGCTGTACCAGGCGCCGGAACTGCTGCTGGCCGATGAGCCGGTGTCAGCCATGGACCCGGTGCTGGCCGCACACACGCTGAACGTGTTGTGCCGACATGCCGAACAGCATGGCGTCACCCTAGTCGCCAGCCTGCATGCGGTGGAACTGGCCCTGGCACATTTCCCGCGGATTATTGGCCTGCGCGATGGGCAGATTCTCTTCGACCGTCCTGCTGGCGAAGTCGACCAGGCGCAGCTCGACGCGCTGTATGCCAATGAGCAACTGCTCTCACAGCCCGCGCCTAGCGTGACCCTGAGCCTGCAGATCCCGCGATGCTAAACCGCGACAACCGCGACCCGGCCGCTCTGCCACGCCTGCTACTCACCCTGCTGGCGCTGGCGCTGCTGTGGCCGGGTATACAGCTCAGCGAGCTGGACCTGGGCGTGCTGCTGCAAGCCGACAGCCAGAGCGAAATGGGCCGTTTCGTCGGTGCCTTCTGGCCGCCGACCCATGACGCGGACTTCTTGCAGTTACTGCTCGACGCCACCCTGCAAACCCTGGCCATCGCCACCGCCGGCATGGCCCTGGCGCTGCTATTGGCGATTCCAGCCAGTCTGCTGGCCAGCCGCGCGCTATCGCTATCGGCCGCATCCCGTGGCGGTCGACCCAAACCGCTGGCGCAGTTGCTGCGCTGGCCGGTGCGCGGCCTGCTGATCTTCCTGCGCAGCGTGCCGGAAATTGTCTGGGCGCTGCTGTTCGTCCGCGCGGTCGGCCTCGGCCCCACCGCCGGGGTGCTGGCCATCGCCATCACTTACAGCGGCATGCTCGGCAAGGTCTATGCGGAAATCTTCGAGTCGGTCGACCAGCGCCCGGCCCACGCCCTGCTGCAGTCTGGCACCGGTCGGCTGGCGGCGTTCGTCTACGGCATCCTGCCGAATGCCGCAGCGGAGCTGACTTCCTACACGGTGTACCGCTGGGAATGCGCAATCCGCGCCTCGGTGGTGATGGGTTTCGTCGGCGCCGGCGGCCTGGGCCAGCAGATCGACCTGTCGATGCGTATGTTCGCCGGCGGTGAAGTGGCCAGCATGCTGCTGACCTTTCTGTTGCTGGTGTTGCTGGCCGACCAGCTCAGCCGCGTGCTGCGCGGGAGGCTGGCATGAACCGGCTGATCAATCTGTTACTGCTGTGCGGCATCGGCGCAGCGGTGATCGCTTCGTTCGTTTACCTGGGTATCGATCTGGGCGCACTGACCAGTGGTGACAGCCTGGGGCAGATGGCAGGCTATGTGCGGCGCTTTCTCAGCCCGGACCTGAGCGCCGAGCACCTGTCGGCCATCAGCCATGGCGCCCTGGAAACCCTGGCCATGTCGGCCATCGGAACCTTGCTCGCCGCGGTATTCGGCCTGTTGCTGGCCTTGCCCGCCGCAGGGCGCTTTGGCTGGCCGCTGCAGAGCGCCGCACGTTTGCTGCTGAATGCCCTGCGGGCGATTCCCGAACTGGTGTGGGCTGCACTGATGGTACTGGCCGCCGGCCTTGGCCCGAACGCCGGCACCCTGGCCCTGGCCCTGCATACCGCAGGGGTGCTCGGCCGGCTGTTTGCCGAGGCGCTGGAAAACACCCCAACCGCGCCGGCCGAGGCGATTCGCCTACAGGGCGGTAGCCAGGTCGCGGCATTCTGCTACGGCACCCTGCCCAACCTGTGGCCACAGCTGTTGGCCTACTGCCTGTACCGCTGGGAAAACAATATCCGCATGGCCAGCGTGCTTGGTTTCGTCGGTGCCGGCGGCCTAGGACAGATGCTTTATGTCAGCCTTAGCCTGTTTCAGGAGGCCCAGGCCAGTACGGTGATCATCGCCATGTTGCTGCTGGTGTTCGGCGTCGATGCGTTAAGCAGCTGGACTCGGCAGCGCTGGGTGCGGGTGTAGCCTCCAGCGCAGCGCTGCAACCAACCGCAGCGGCCACTGTCCGACTGCCACTCCACACTGGCGCATACTGCGTCGGCCGTTCTTATTTGAGGGAGGCGTCCTTGCCTGCTGCGTTCTTACGTCACCCGCTGCGCTGGGTCGCCCTGCTGATTGGCGGGCTCAGCCTCGCCGCCTCGGTTATCGCCTGCCCCAGCGGGCAGCAGCAGGTCTGTGCCGGGGTGTGCTTCTGTGCACCGATCAGCCAGGCCGACATCGACGTGCTGTATGAAGACGTCAGCCAGATAGCCGCCTCAGGTCTTGAGCAAGGGTTGTTACAGGCGCGTCAGCAGGCGGCAGCCGACGGAACCGAATCTGTGCCTCTGCATATCCGCGCCCAACTGGAGGCCTATTTCGATATAGCGGTGCTCGACTCAGCGCGCTTTAGGGTCGACGACGGCGCGGCACTCAACGCCAGCAATGCCCTGCTGCAAAACCCCGACGTGCAAGCGGTGACGCTGATCGACATCATCGTCTTCCGCAATGCCGCAGACGCGCAGGACAATGTCGCGCTCTGGGCCCACGAACTGCTGCATGTGCAGCAATACCAGCAATGGGGCGTGCGCGAATTCGCCCGGCGCTACACCCGCGACCACGACGCCATCGAAGCACCTGCATACACGCTACAGATTGCGGTCGAGCGCGCACTGCGCGATCAGCTGGCAGGCAAAACCAAATAGCGCTATCGATACGCTTGAGCACCTTGCGGCTACACACAGTCGAGTGAATGCAGGGACACATAACAACGCAGGATTAGATCTGAACAGTCGGCAGGCGGGCGATGCGCAACGGAGCGGGTAGCTCCGTTGCCGCGCCCGCCGGGTAGGCGGACGCAGTGCATCGAAATGCCAGAGGGGAAGAAACGCATCGTACCGGGTGGATAACCCTCCGTTGCCGGATGTACGACGGGCGCTGCAGTGCAGCATCAGACACCTGGGCAAGGTGCCTGGGGGTGGAGCCGGTGTTGCCAACTGCCCAAGCGGCGAGCCGCTTGGGACAGGATGCTCGTAGAACCTGTTAACCGATGGTCATCAGGCTGGCGTTGCCGCCAGCCGCTGCGGTGTTGATGCTCAGGGCGTGTTCAATCAGCAGACGCTCCAGCGGGATATCCGTCTCGCCTTTGTGCAAACCATGCACACCGATGATTGCGCCAGGGCGCTGAGCCGCCAATTGGCAGACTTCGCGCAGCTGATCGGAGTCACCGTGATGCAGGATGGCGTCGAACGCGCTGTCACTTTCGCGCCACTGGCTGAGCACTGTGATGCGTTGCTGCACAGCCTTGGGCAGTGCGGCAAACAGCTCGCGGGTCAGCTCGCTTTCCTGCCACAGCACCTGGCAACCCACAGCCAAAGCCGCTGCCAACTGCACCAGCAGGTCACTGCGTTCATCCGCCAGGCACAGCACGTGCTCACGCGGCAGCAGGCTGTAGCTGTTGCGCTCACCGGTTGGGCCGTTGAGCATCTGCACGGTACCGCTCTGCGCCAGCTCGACATACTGTGCGCTCAGGGCACTCAGGCTCTGCTCATGCTTGGTCGCCCAATCCTGCAGCGCCTGAATCACCTTGGCCTGCTCCGCCGGACGCTGGATTTTGCCATTTTCCTGCTGCAGCTGCTTGGCCACCGCGTCCTGCGGACGGGTCGCCAGCAGGCGGTACATATACAGCGGGCCACCGGCTTTCGGGCCGGTGCCGGACAGGCCTTCGCCGCCGAACGGCTGCACGCCGACCACTGCGCCGACCATATTGCGGTTCACATACAGGTTGCCGACCTTAGCGGTGTTGACTACCTGGGCGATGGTTTCGTCGATACGCGTGTGCACACCGAGGGTCAGGCCATAGCCGCTGTCGTTGATCTGCTGCAGCAATTTGCCCAGATCAGCACGCTGGTAGCGCACCACGTGCAGCACCGGGCCGAAAATCTCGCGCTGCATCTCGTCGAAGCTGTCCAGCTCGATCAGCGTCGGCAGCACAAAGGTGCCGCGCTTGATGTCATCACCCACGGCGCGGGCAGTCTGGAATACCTTGCGACCTTTCTCGCGCATCTTCTCGATGTGCTGGTCGATATTGTCCTTGGCTTCAGCGTCGATCACCGGGCCGATATCAGTGCTCAGGCGCTCCGGGTTGCCCAGGCTGTATTCGGCCATGGCGCCCTTGAGCATGTTGATCACTCGATCCGCCACGTCTTCCTGCACACACAGCACGCGCAGTGCCGAGCAACGCTGGCCGGCGCTGTCGAAGGCCGAGGCCACCACATCGACCACCACCTGTTCAGTGAGCGCCGAGGAGTCGACGATCATGCTGTTGAGGCCGCCAGTTTCGGCGATCAGCGGAATGGTGCGGCCCTGGGCATCCAGGCGACCGGCGAGGTTGCGCTGAATGATCCCGGCTACTTCGGTGGAGCCAGTAAACATCACGCCACGCACCCGCTCGTTGCCGATCAGGCCGGCACCGACGGTTTCGCCACGGCCCGGCAGCAGCTGCACGGCGCCGCTCGGCACACCGGCGTCGAGCAGAATGCGCACGGCCTGCGCGGCGATCAGCGGAGTTTGTTCGGCCGGCTTGGCCAGGACGGTGTTACCGGCAGCCAGGGCGGCGGCAACCTGACCGCTGAAAATCGCCAGCGGGAAGTTCCACGGGCTGATGCACACCACCGGGCCCAGCGGGCGGTGGCTGTCGTTGCTGAAGTGATTACGTGCCTGCGCCGCGTAGTAGCGCAGGAAATCCACCGCCTCGCGCACTTCGGCGATGGCGTTGGCGAAGGTTTTGCCGGATTCACGCACCAGCAAGCCCATCAGCTGCTGCATTTCCGCTTCCATCTGGTCGGCGGCGCGGTCCAGTACGGCGGCGCGCTCGGCCGGCAGGGTCGACTGCCAAATCTGCCCGCTGGATACCGCGCAAAGCACGGCGTTGCGCACATCCTGCTCGCTGGCCTCATGCACATGACCGACGATGTCACGGTGGTCCGCCGGGTTGCGCACCGGCTGTGCGTCGCTCAGCTCAGGCGCTTCGCAACCGAGCAGCGGCATGGCTTTGTAGGCGGTGTTGGTGCTGCTCAGCAGCGCCGAGGACAGCGAACCCAGGCGGTGTTCGTTGGCCAGGTCGATGCCTTCGGAGTTCAAGCGGGCGTCGCCATACAGCGCACGCGGCAGAGCAATGCGCGGGTGTGGCAGGCCAAGGCCGCCTTCCTGCGTGGCCATCTGCTCGACCTGCAGCACCGGATCGAGCACCAGTTCCTTGATCGAGATACTGGTATCGGCAATGCGGTTGACGAACGAGGTGTTCGCGCCGTTTTCCAGCAGACGACGCACCAGATAAGCCAGCAGGGTTTCATGGCTGCCCACCGGGGCGTAGATACGGCACGGACGGTTCAGCTTGCCATCGGCAACCTTGCCCACCACCTGTTCGTACAGCGGCTCACCCATGCCGTGCAGACACTGGAATTCGTACTGACCGGGGTAGTAATTCTGCCCGGCCAGCTGGTAGATGGCCGACAGCGAGTGAGCGTTGTGAGTGGCGAACTGCGGGTAGATGGCTTCCGGCACGGCCAGCAGCTTGCGGGCGCAGGCGATGTAGGAAATATCGGTGTACGGCTTGCGGGTGTACACCGGGTAGCCTTCCAGGCCTTCAACCTGGGCGCGCTTGATCTCGCTGTCCCAGTACGCACCTTTTACCAGACGGATCATCAGGCGATGGCGGCTGCGCTTGGCCAGGTCGATGACGTAGTCGATCACGTACGGGCAGCGCTTCTGGTAAGCCTGGATGACGAAGCCGATGCCGTTCCAGCCGGTCAGGGCCGGGTCGAAGCACAGACGCTCCAGCAGATCGAGAGAGATTTCCAGGCGGTCGGCTTCTTCGGCGTCGATGTTCAGGCCGATGTCGTAGTGCTTGGCCAGCTTGGTCAGGCCCAGCAGGATCGGGTACAGCTCGTCCATCACGCGCTCGTACTGCGCGCGACTGTAGCGCGGGTGCAGTGCCGAGAGCTTGATCGAGATGCCCGGACCTTCGTAGATACCACGGCCGTGAGAGGCCTTGCCGATGGCATGGATGGCCTGCTCGTAGGACGCCAGGTAGCGCTTGGCGTCTTCATCGGTCAGCGCGGCTTCGCCGAGCATGTCGTAGGAATAACGGAAGCCTTTGCTTTCCATATTGGTGGCATTGGCCAGGGCTTCGGCGATGGTTTCGCCGGTCACAAACTGCTCGCCCATCAAACGCATGGACATGTCCACGCCCTTGCGGATCAGCGGCTCGCCGCCTTTGCCGATAATGCGGTTGAGCGAAGTTACCAGGCCGGCTTCGTTGTGCGTGGCCACCAGCTTGCCGGTGATCAACAGGCCCCAGGAGGCTGCGTTGACGAACATCGAGGGGCTGTTACCGAGGTGCTGGCTCCAATTGCCGTTGCTGATCTTGTCGCGGATCAGCGCATCACGGGTGGCCTTGTCCGGAATACGCAGCAGCGCTTCGGCCAGGCACATTAGCGCCACACCTTCCTGCGAAGACAGCGAGAATTCCTGCAGCAAGCCCTGCACCAGGCCCTGGCGGCCACCGGCGTTCTTCTGGTTGCGCAGCTTCTCGGCAATGCCCATGGCCAGCTTGTTGCTCGCCTCGGCCATGTCCTTGGGCAGACGCGCCTGCTCCAGCAGCATTGGTACCGCTTCGGTTTCCGGACGGCGATAAGCGCCGGTAATGGCGGCACGCAGCACTGACTGCGGCAGGATGCTTTCGGCGAAATCGAGGAACACCTGCAGGCCCTGCTCGGTCAAGCTGTCGACCGACTCTTCACCGGCTACTGCCGCCAAGCCGGAATGCTCGGCCGGGGTCAGACCACCCTCGATCTGCTCGAGATAATTGAAAATCGCCTGTTTGATCAGCCAGTGCGGCGTGCGGTCAATCGACTGCGCAGCCTGCTTGAGGCGATCACGGGTTGCATCATCGAGCTTTACGCCAAGGGTAGTGGTAGCCATTGGTTTGTCCTGTATGAGCTGGAGCACGGCAAATAATCGCCGGGAGCAGTTTTGGACGTCGCCCCGCGACGGCCCCGAGGGGTGGCCGCCATGGGTGGCGGGTCACAAAAAATCTGGCGAGAGATTAAACCTCAGAAGGCGCAAGGTGCAACTAGGTGCAACCAAACAAAATCAAGGTTTTCCAAAGCACTCGACAGCCCTATATCGCGAAGTTTTCTGGCGCAAACCCAGTGCTGGCAAGGCTCTAGCGAAAATCGCCTGGCGCACAAGAAAAACGCCCGTTTTAAAAAGTCGCACAGCTTCCGACGACAGGTACAACCCAAACGCCAACGAGGTTGCACTACGACTTTTATTCACGCCTGATCTGAGCAAAGCACAACAGGGCAATATCCGCGCAGTGGCCGACGGAGTGCGCTGACGAGCAGCGCAACCGGCCAACGAAAACTAAACAGGGAGCACGCACAAGCCCGGCGGTAGAACTCAGGCGATGGAGCGGATAGCCGGGCGACACAATGTCGCGCTAAGCTCAGGACGGGATTCACAAGGAGATGACCATGACTGCCAAGGAAGCGCAATTGACCGAGTTGCTCAGCCTGTCCACGCGCACCCTCACCCACCTGACTGCCGCCATCACTGCCATGTCATTCGAACTGCTCAACACCCAGGACAGCGCGGTGAACGCCACTGCGTGCAAGATGATTGAGCGCATGCTGGCGATCAACAACGAACTGGATCAGCAATGGCAATTGCTCGGCCAGCTGGCCGGCACGCAGCCAGAGCCCGGCAATGCACTGGAACAGGTGGTGCTACAGAGCCTGGAAACAACCGAAGACGAGCGCTGATTCACGCCCGTTTAGATATCAGCAAGCAGGCAACTAACCGCCTGGGTTAAGAGGTTGCCATCACCAGGCCACGCAAGCGCGCTTCATTGCTGCGCCACCAGGCCAGCAGCGCGTCACCCGGCATCGGCTTGGCGACAAAGTAGCCCTGCACTTCACCACAACCCAGATCACGCAGCAGCTGCCAGTCCTGCAGGGTCTCCACACCCTCGGCGACCACGCCCAGACCAAGCTTGCTGGCGATATCCAGGGCGCTTTCCAGCAGGATGCGCAAATGCAGACTCTCACTGGCACCATTGACGAAGGCGCGGTCAACCTTCAGCTCGGTGCAGGGCACGCGGGACAGCTGCAACATGCAGGAAAACCCGGTGCCGTAGTCATCCACCGACAGGCCAAAGCCTTTCAGGCGCAGGCGCGCCAGGGTGCCGAGGGTAATACTGAGGTCGGTCATGATCGCGCTTTCGGTGATTTCCAGAATCACGTACTGCGGCTCGATACCACTGGCCGCCACCCGCGCGATGATCTCGTCGGCTAGCTTGGAATCCGCCAGCGAGCGCGCCGACACGTTGAAGGAAAAACTCAGCGGCAGGCCGGCGTCATGCCACTGCCGGCAGTATGCCAGGGACATGTCGAGCATCTGCAGGGTCATGTCCGAGATGTAATGGCTGCGCTCGATCATGTCGACGAACAGCCCCGGCGCCAGCAGGCCATGCACGGGATGCTGCCAACGCACCAATGCCTCCACGCCTTTCAGGCGGCCATTGGCCAGGTTGACCTTGGGTTGGAAGTAGGCAACGAACTCATGCTCACGCAGCGCGCGCTGCACATCCGCTTCAGTCAGCTGCGGCCACAGCGCGCGCGGCGCAGCAAATTGCTCGGCCTGCACCGCCTGCACCGCGAATCGGCTCAGGCTGGCGGCCAGTTGCTCATGGCTGATGGGTTTTTGCAGCACGCCGAGCAGGTGCAAGCCCAGGCTACGGCCCATGCTCTCGACCACATTGAGCAGCACGCTCTCACGCGCACTGGCCACCACCACCGAGTGATTGAGTTCCAGGCGCGCCATCTCGTGCAGCACCTGAACACCGTCCATGCCAGGCATTTCCAGATCCAGCACGATCACCTGGATCTGTGGGTTGGTTTTCATCTGGGCTATCGCGTCGAAGCCATCCACGGCCTGCAGGATGTCCTCGATACCCATTTCACTGCACAGCTCAGCGGTAAACTGGCGTTGCAATTCGCTGTCATCAATCACCAGCACATGCTGGGGAAATCTGTTGACTGCTTCTTCCACCGGCTACCTCCAGCTCATCAGTACGTTCGGGATGTCATCCAGCGCGACCACCTGATCGACACCTCCCAATTTGATTGCTTCTTTCGGCATGCCGAACACCACGCAACTGGCTTCATCCTGGGCGTAGGTTCTGGCCCCCGCC
Source organism: Pseudomonas sp. 1928-m (assembly GCF_029269135.1). Taxonomy (NCBI): domain Bacteria; kingdom Pseudomonadati; phylum Pseudomonadota; class Gammaproteobacteria; order Pseudomonadales; family Pseudomonadaceae; genus Pseudomonas; species Pseudomonas sp. 1928-m. Next base: position 167,708 of record NZ_JARIXO010000002.1, read on the forward strand.
TCGTGCAGCTCCTTCAGGCCACGGGCGCCATCGTCGCCCATGCCGGTCATGATCACGGCCAGCACATTACGCCCGGCCTGCACAGCGGCCGAGCGGAACAACACATCAACAGAAGGACGGTGACGACTGACCAGCGGACCATCCTTGACCTCAACCTGATACTGACCACCACTGCGTTTGACCAACATATGCTTGCCGCCCGGCGCAATCAGCGCCAGGCCCGGCAGTAGCCGGTCGCCGTTCTGCGCCTCACGCACCTCGATGGCACACAGCGAATCCAGGCGTTCGGCAAAGCTGCGGGTGAACTTCTCCGGCATGTGCTGAACGATGGCAATCGCTGGCGCGCTACGCGGCAACTGGCTCAGCACCTGCTCCAGCGCCTGAGTGCCGCCGGTCGAGGTGCCCAACACGACAATCCGCTCACTGGTGCGCTGATTGTGCAGCCCGGCACTCGGCGCACTGACGACCGCATCAACACTGGCTTTCTCCAGTGTAGGCACTGCTGCGCCACGCACCCGAGCTTTTGCCGCCGTGCGGATGGCGGCGAGCATTTCCTGGGCGCTGCCCTGGAGAAAATCACGCAGGCCCATGGTCGGCTTGGTGATCACCTCCACCGCGCCGGCCGACAGCGCCTGCAGGGTAATGTCCGCGCCCTTCTCGGTCAGGGTCGAACAGATCACCACCGGGGTTGGCCGGGTGGCCATGATCTGGCGCAGGAAGGTGATGCCATCCATGCGCGGCATTTCCACATCGAGCAGGATCACGTCCGGCCACACGGTTTTCATCTTCTGCAGGGCCAGCAGCGGGTCCATCGCTGCGCCAACCACTTCGATGTCTTTGTGCGGCGCCAGCAGCTGCTGCATGACCTCACGCATCACCGCCGAGTCATCGACAATCATCACCTTGATAGCCATTACTGCAGCGCCTCAAGCGGTTCAATACTCAACGCCGCGCCACGGCGCACCCAGACTTCACCGCTGGCCAGTTCGAAGCGCAGAAAACGGCAACCCTCACCGCCCAGATCACGCCCGGCCACCTGCACACCCAGCTCATCCATCAGCGTCTCGACAAAGGCAATGTTCTGCGCGCCGATATCGGTGCGCAGGTTGGAGCCAGGCTTGCTCAGGCTGCGCGCACCGCCGAAGAGTTTGACCTGGGCCTGCTCCAGGCGCAGCGCATGTACGCGCATCTGCTGCTTCAGCCAAACCCAGGCATCTACCCCGTAGCGCCCGTCCAGATCCCGCGCGTGCTCGCTGACGCGGCGCAGGCCGGGCAACTGGAAATGACACATTCCGCCCTTGGCGGCCTCGGGGAACCACAGCACGATGGAAACGCAGGGCCCCAGCAGGGTTTCCACGCGCACATCACCACCGCCGAAATACAGCTCGCCGGGTTTGAGAAAGCAGCTGCGGCTCATACCGCCACCTTGCGGTAGATCGACGAGGCGACCATTTCAATCGGCAAGCCGGTGTCATGCAACGCCTCGGAGTGGCCGACCATCAACCAGCCGCCGGGCTTGAGGCGTTGCACCACGTTGTGCAGCACCCGCTGCTTGGTGTCCTGATCGAAATAGATCAGCACGTTGCGCAGCATGATCAGCTCGAATAGCCCCAGCTCAGGCGCCGGCAGGTTGAGATTGCCCTGACGAAACTCGACCCGCTCACGCAGCCCGCGTTCAACCAGAAAGTAACCCTTGTACTGATCCTTGCCTTTGAGGCAGTAGCGTTTGAGGTAATGCGCGGGAATCTTGCTACCGCGCTCCATCAGGTACAGGCCACGCTCGGCGCTCTGCACCACCTGGCGGCTGATATCGGTGCCAAGCACGCTCCAGCCCAGGTGCGGACGCGCCTCGTGCAGCAGCATCGCCAGGGTATAAGCCTCCTCACCGGTGGAGCTGGCTGCACTCCAGGCGCGGAAATCCGCCTGACCGGCACAGGCCGGCAGAATCTTCTGCTGGAGGAAATCGAAGTGCTTGGGCTCGCGAAAGAAATAGGTTTCGTGGGTGGTGATCAGATCAATCGCGATCTCCAGCTCGGCCGTGCCCTGCGCCGAAATCAGGTACTGGTAATAGCGCTGATAGCTGCTCAGCCCCAGCGCCGTCAGGCGTTTGGACAGGCGTCCGCAGATCAGCGGCTTCTTTACCGGTGGCAGCTGAATTCCGACCCGCTCATAGAACAGCGCCTGCAGCTGACGAAACTCCGGCTCGCTCAGCGCAACCTGTGTGCCTGCATTCATTGCCCACCCGCCATCAGCCATAACGCCTCACACTTCGCTCTGTTCAAGGCCGCCCACCAGCTCGGCGAGCTCATCGAGTGACAGCACCTGGGGAATATCCAGCACCACCACAAACTGCTCGTGGTGCTTGAGGATGCCGGCAATAAAATCTGCGCGAATGCGCGCACCAAAGGCCGGGCGGCTTTCCAGTTGATGGCCTTCCACGGCCAGCACTTCGTTGACTGCATCGACGATGATGCCGAGCAGTTGCATGCTGTCGCCCTGCTCGACCTCGACGATTACGATGCAGGTGCGCTTGGCAATCGGCGTGCGCTCACGACCGAAACGTACCGCCAGATCGATCACCGGCACCACCGCGCCGCGCAGGTTGATCACCCCACGCAGGAAGCTCGGCATCAGTGGAATTTCAGTCAGGCCGCCGAACTCGATAATTTCGCGAATATGCTCAATCGGCAGGGCGAACAGCTCCTGGCCCAGGGTCAGGGTCAGAAACTGCTGAGTCAGCGGCGTTTCCACCGGGGCCGCCGCGCGGCCCTGGATATGGGCTGGCAAGGTACTCATGGCAGCCTCCTAGAAGCGGGTAAAGGCCGACTCATCGATCTGATCATCGTGCAGATGACGGCGTACCGGCTGCGTCGGCTTGCTCATGGCCGTCGGCCGGTTTCTGCCGGTCGGGGTGCCGGGCATCTGCCGCGCCGCCACTTCGGCCAGCTGGAAGAACTGAATCATTTCCTGCAGCTGCACGGCCTGGCCGCTCATTTCCTCGGAGGTCGAGGACAGCTCTTCGGAAGCCGAAGCATTCACCTGAGTGATCTGCGCCAGCTGGCCAACCGCCAGGTTGATCTGCTCCAAGCCGGTGTTCTGCTCGCGCGAGGCGGCGGAGATTTCCTGCACCAGATCGGCCGTCTTGCGGATCGACGGCACCATCTGCTCCAGCAGTTGCCCGGCACGTTCGGCCAGGGTCACGCTGTCGCTGGCCACCGAGCCGATTTCCTGCGCGGCCACCTGGCTGCGTTCGGCCAGCTTGCGCACTTCGGCGGCCACCACGGCAAAGCCTTTGCCATGATCACCGGCGCGCGCGGCTTCAATCGCCGCGTTAAGCGCCAACAGGTTGGTCTGGTAGGCGATGTCATCGATGATGCCAATCTTGCCGGCGATCTGGCGCATGGCGTTAACCATCTCGCGCACCGCTGCGCCGCCTTCCACCGCATCCTTGGACGACTGGCTGGCCATGCCGTCGGTGACCTTGGCGTTCTCGCTGTTCTGCGCCACGGTGGCGGCAATTTCTTCCACCGAAGCGCTGGTTTCCTCAACGCTGGCGGCTTGCTCGGAGGCGTTCTGGCTCAGCGCCTGGGCCGAAGCCGCGACCTGCTCGGAGGCCGAAGCCAGCGAGTCAGCGGTCATGCGCACATCGCCCATGATCGAGCGCAGCTTGAGCACCATCTGCTGCAGGCTGTAGAGCATGCTGCTCTGGTCGCCATCTTTCAGGCGGATATCCACGGTCAGGTCACCGGCCGCCACGCGCTGCAGCGATTCCATCGCCGCATACGGCTCACCGCCGAGCTGGCGCAGCAGGCTGCGGGTAATCATTACGCCCAACAACACAGCCAGCAGCAGGCTCAGCACGATGCACGCAACGGCAACCGCAAACACCAGGTTGTAACGGTCATGGGCCAGGTCGTACTCGCTCTTGGCCACGGTCAACTGCACATCAACCAACTGGCCAAAACGGTCGGAGACCGGATCGATCTTCTGGTACAGCTCGCTGCTGATAAATTGCTCCAGGGCCAGTTGGTCGCGCCCCTCGAGAATACGCAGCAACTTAGCGTTGGCCTCGTCGGCTTCCTTCAGCAGCGGTTTCAGCTCATCAACCAGCACCTGCTCCTCACCCACCAGTCGGGTCGAGGTGAAGCTGGTCCAGCTCTGCTGAATCGCCTCTTCGGCCTTGTTCACGCTGCGCAGCGCTTCCTGCCAGCTGAGCGCGCCGATGCGGACCTTGTGCGTGGTATCGACGATGCTTACCGCGTAGTTGTCGGAAATCACTTTCAGATCACGCAGCGGTACAACCCGGTCGTTGTAAACCGTTTCCATGCCGGCGTTGGATTCGCGCATACCGAAAATTCCCAGCACACCGATCAGCAGCAGAAACAGGATAAGCACCCCTGCGAGCAGGAGCAGGCGGGTCGCCACCGTCATTTTGTCGAACATTTTCTTCTCCCGGCTTTTTATTGAGTCCGCGCCACGGCGGCAGAGCCATCTGCGCGTCGGAGGTTGGCACTGACTGAGTTTTCAGCGGCTGCACTGGCACGCTGAATCAAATGGGCGACATCAAGAATCAGCGCCACACTCCCGTCACCGAGAATGGTGGAGCCACTGAGCACCTTGTTTTGCGCAAAAATCTGTCCCAGGGGTTTGATCACCGCCTGCAGTTCACCAACCAGTTGATCGACCACCACGCCGGCGCGGTTGCTGCCGAACTGCAGCACCACCAGGCTCTCGCGCGCGCCAGCGCTCGGCGGCAGGCCAAACAGGCTGCGCAGGCGCACATAGGGCAGCGGTTCGCCGCGCAGGTTGAGCAGGTCATGCAGCTCGACCTGCGGGCCGAGGTCGACACACTCGACCACCTGATCCAGCGGCAGCACGAAGGCCTCATCGGCAACCCGCACCTGGAAGCCATCGATAATGGCCAGGGTCAGCGGCAAGCGGATGCGCACCGTGGTGCCCTGGCCGAATACGCTAAGCACCTCGACTTCGCCGCGCAATTTTTCGATATTGCTGCGCACCACATCCATACCCACGCCGCGTCCAGACAGGTTGGTCACCGTCTCGGCGGTGGAGAAGCCAGCCTCGAAAATCAGGCGGAACACTTCACTGTCGCTGAGCACCTGATCGGGCTGCACCAAACCCTTTTCCAGCGCCTTGGCGAGGATGCGCGGCCGATCCAGGCCACGGCCGTCGTCGGTCACTTCAATCACAATGCTGCCGGACTCGTGATAGGCATTCAGGCGCAGTGCGCCGCGCTGCGTCTTGCCGGCGGCCAGGCGGTCGGCCGAGCGTTCGATACCGTGGTCCATGGCGTTGCGCACGATATGCATCAGCGGATCGGCGAGCTTCTCCACCATCGACTTATCCAGTTCGGTGTCCGCACCGGTAATCAGCAGCTCGATGTCCTTATCCAGCTCCTTGCTGATATCGCGCACCACCCGTGGGAAACGCTGGAACACTTCACCGATGGCCACCATGCGCAGCGACAGCGAGGCATCGCGAATATGCTCGACCAGGGTCGCCACCGCTTCATTGGCTTCGCCCATGGCCGCCGGGCAGCCCTGGCGCAGCGACAGGCTGGCTGCCGCACCGGCAATCACCAGTTCGCCCACCAGGTTGATCAGCTCATCCAGCTTGCCGACCTCGACCTTGATAAACACCTGCTCATGCACGCGCTTGTCGTCGGCTTGCTTCTGCTTGCTCAGCGCCGCCGACACCAGCGGCGGCGCCACCAGCTGTTCTTCCACCAACAAGGTGCCCAGCGGCGGTGCCGGCTGCGGCGCGGCAGACTGCAGGGCGAGCACGCGTTGCAGTTCGTGGGCAGTCAGCGCGCCGCTCTTGAGCAGGATTTCGCCGAGTTTGCGCGGCGACTCAGGCAGGCTGACGATCAGGTTGAGGTAGGCCTCGATCTTGCTGTGCGGCGGCAGGATCAGCAGCTGGCTGTCCTCGCGAATAAACTCGAAGGCATCCTCGACCTCCTGCTTGCTGGCCTGGGATTCGAACTCAATCTCGAAGCCCAGGTAATTGCTTTCGGCATCAAAGTCTTCGGCCAGCGGCAGGGTATCGGTCAGGGTATGCAGGTAGACAATGCGCCCCAGCTTGCTCAGGTAGCGCAGAAACGACAGCGGGTCCATGCCGTTGCGCAGCACATCGCTGTTGGGCCGTAGCGAGATATGCCAGAGGTCGCTGCCGACTTCTTCGCCAGTCAACACATCGACCTTGCCGCTTGGCACCTGCGACAGTTGCGTTTGCTCAGGAAGCGGCGCCGCGGCAACGGGCTCGACACCTTGTTCCAGGTATTCATTGAGCTGGCTGATCAGGTGCGCGCGCAGCTCGGGGTTGGGGTCGATGGCTTCGCTGCGGTCTTCGACGGCGGTAATCAGGCTGCCGATGTAATCGCCGCAGGTCAGTAGCAACGAAAGCATGCTGCCATCCAGGGATTTTTCGCCGTTGCGCACCTGATCCAACAGGCTTTCCACCACATGGGTGAAGTTGATCAGCGACTCCAGGCCAAACAGCCCGGCCGAGCCTTTGATGGTGTGCGCGGCGCGGAAGATGGCGTTGACCCGCTCGGCGTTGTAGCCGTCGCTTTCGATTTCCAGCAGCGCATCTTCCATGTCCACCAGCAGTTCGCGGGCCTCCTGAACCAATGCACCACGGGCCTGATCAAGGTTCATGGGCGACCTCCGCGAGCATCCAGCGGAATCACCATGGGGTCGCCGAGTTCGGCCACCAGGTTGAGCAGATCGAGCACTTCACGCACTGCCGGCGAGTGCTGGATAAAAGCTAGGCTGCGGCCCTGGCGCTGCGCCTCGCGTTTGAGCAGCAGGAGGATCTGCACCCCGGTGCTGTCGAAATCCTCGACCGCACCCAGGTCAATCTCCAGCTGTTTATGGCTGCCCAGCAGGCCGAGCAGTTCATCCTTGAGCTGGACAGCGCTGTAGATATTGAATTCGCCTGCTATTTCGAAGATGTACCGTCCAGTTTCTTCACGACTGTTTATTACGGTCACGGCTACGTCCTCAGGGCAGAATCAGTTTCGACACTGCATCGAGCAGCACCGGCGGCTGAAAGGGCTTGACCACCCAGGCGCGCACGCCGGCGGCCTTGCCTTCGGCCTTCTTCGCCTCACCGGCTTCGGTGGTGAGCATGATCACCGGGGTGAACTTGTAGGCCGGCAACAACTTGGCCGATTTGACGAAGGTGATGCCGTCCATATTCGGCATGTTCACGTCCGAGACAATCAGGTTGATCTTGCGACCATCCAGCTTGCTCAGTGCGTCCTTGCCATCACAGGCCTCCAGCACGTCGTAGCCGGCGCCCTTAAGGGCAATGCCGACGACTTGCCGAAAACTGGTCGAGTCATCCACTACCAAGACCGTCTTTCCCATTACTGTGCGTCCCGTGGTTCTGAAGTTGCGTTAAAAGAAGGTGACCGAAGATTGCTCGACGCTGGCGGCGCGCTGACCGCTGTGCACGCGCTGCTGCTCCAGGGTGGTGTAGCTCGACTCCAGGCGGCGCAGCCAATCGCGGCTGGCCGGCACCACCGGCTCGCCCAGGCTGTCGCGCAGGCGCTGCATGTCCTCGCTGATATGCGAAATGATCTGGCTGACACGGTCCTGGAACTGCAGGTCAACCAATACCGCGTTGACCGTCTGCTCGACCTCACGACTGTTGTCCTGGAGCATCTGCAGGCGCTGCTCCAGCTGCGCCACACCATCGCCCAGCTCGCCGAGCACCTTGCCGACGATGCGTTCGGCGGCCTCGATGCCGTCATGGCTGTTGGTGTCCATCTGCTCGGCCCGCGCCACCATGGATTCCATGGAGCGGCCCATAATCTGCACCTTCTCGGTGATCTTGGTGCCAGTTTCGCCGGACATCGACGACAGCTTGCGCACCTCATCGGCCACCACCGAGAAACCGCGCCCAGCCTCGCCGGCCCGCGCCGCTTCGATGGCGGCGTTGAGCGCCAGCAGGTTGGTCTGCGAGGCAATCTTGGCGACATCCTCGGCCATGCCGTGCAGCTCGGTGACAAAACGGCTGAGTTCGCGAATCTCCACCAGAAAGCGCTCGCGCTCGCCCTGGGTGTCGTCGAGCATCTTCACCGCCTGCGGCAGTTCGACCTGGGCGCTGCGCAGCACCTCGAACACGCCGCCACCGTCTTCGCCGGCGCCGAGGTCCAGGGCCTGGCTGATCTGCTGGCTCATGCTGATAAATTTCTCGGTCAGGCCGCCAGTGGCGCTGGAGGTCTGGCCATTGACCAGTTCGATATGGCGCATCCACAACGGCAACACCGCATCGAGCAGTTCGCGCAGCGCCGTCAGGTTGCTTTGCACCTCATCGAGGGCCTGCGCCGACACCTGCGGCTCAAGCACCGCTTGCTCCAGCGCCGGGCTGGCGACCAGCAACCACAACCACAGCAGCAGCACCGCGGCGGCCAACAGGCCGTGCCACCAGACGTCAGCCAGCACCAGACAGGCTGCCGGTAACAGCAACACACCAGCCACCAGCCAGGGACGCGAAACGTAAGCAAACAGTCGTGGATGCTTGATCATGGGGATTCTCGGTACTGACGAGGGAGGTTAGCGCTACCCGTGTTACAGCACGACGCCACAGCGCCGCGCTGGAAAAACTATAGGTCAGGCTCAGAGCATCAGCGAACCGACCACGCACTTAACGGCGACAAGCCACCTGATGGCTTACTGCCATCTGCTGCGGTGAGCTTATAAAATTGACGCCAAAAGGCTTATCAGTGATTTACCGGTGGGCGCAGGTAAATCTACCTAGGTAGAAAACGCGGTTTTAGTCGTCCAGCTTGATAATCCCGCGGCGCAGGGCATACATCACCAGACCGGCGAGGTCGCGAATGGCCAGGCGTTCCATGATCTGTGCACGATGGGTATCCACAGTTTTCACGCTGAGATTGAGGATAAACGCCACTTCCTTGTTGCTCTTGCCCTTGGCCAGCCAGTACAGCACTTCCTGCTGGCGACTGGTGAGCAGCTCCAGCGGGTCTTCGCCGCCGCGCCCGGAGGCCGCATCAATCACCTGCCCGGCCACTCGCGGGCTGAGGTAACGGTGGCCGCCCAGTACCGATTGCAGGGCCAGTTGCAGCTCGATCACCGCCGCATCCTTGAGTAGATAGCCGCTGGCGCCCATCTGCATGGCCTTGAGTACATAGTCGCGGGTGTCGTGCATGGACAGCAGAATCACCGGCAGCTGCGGCCAGCGTGAACGCACCATGGTCAGCGCTTCCAGCCCCGAACAGCGGCGCATGGTCAGGTCGAGCAGCAGCACATCGGGCTGATGGCTTTCGACCAGCGCCTCGACCTGATCACCATCACTGCCCTCGGCCACCACCTGATAGCCTGCCTCGATCAGCAGCGAGCGAATGCCCGCACGGACCAGTTCGTGATCATCGACCAATACAACCCGCGCAGACATTTACAGACTCCTCAGACGGGGCATACCCCCGGTACAACTGGCAGACACCGTTCCCTGGCTTGGCATTGTTATCGTGCAACGCCTGGCAGCCGGCTGACCAGCCCCAAACGCGCGGCGCATTCTGCGTGAGGGCCAACAGCCGAACAATCAGCCAGTTACTGAGGCGAAATGTAGGGCAGATGCGCGCATCGTGCAGGAAACCTTGCCCACAGGACTGAAATAGCAAAGCCACTTCCTAACAGAAAGTGGCTTCGCTCAGTGGCCGCCGCCAGCAAAAGCCGGCGGGCCGCAGTTCGCTTAGTTAGGACGGAAATCCATCAGCAAACGCAGGTAGGAAAGCATGTTCTTGCCGCCAACGGTGCCCTGGTAACCGTGGCTATCGAACTGGCTGCTTTTGAACAGATCGACGCGAAAGCGCGGGTTGGTTTCATAAGTACGCCCCAGAGTCGTGGTCACGCGGCTGTCGAACAGATCGGCGCTGACTTTGACGAACTCGCGCGGTTTGCGCCGGCCAGCGCTGGTGCTGTTGTTCGGGCTGCTGAAAATATCGGTGGAGGCGGTCATCGCCGAGCTGTAGCGCTCGCGGCCGCGCAAGCTGGTCTTGCCGCTGGCGATGACGAACTGGCCGGTTACCGGGCGATAGCGATCACCCGCCGTCAAGTAGCTACCCAGCACGTCATACAAGGCGTAGCTGCTGCCGGTACCGCGCTCTTTGTTGCGCAGATCGAAGATAAACACGCCGTTTTCACCGATGACTTCCATTTCCACCTGGCCCAGGGTGGCGTTGTTCTGCACCAGCAGCGCGGTGTTTTCATCGACACCGAAGGCAAACGGCACCTGGGTGTGATCCGCCAGGCGCACGATACGGCCCTGACGGCCACGCTCGCTAAAGTGGGTATCGAGCAAACCGTAATTGAAGAAGCCAAAACCGCCCTGCATGTCATAGGACAGGTCATCGCCACCCGGCGAGGTGTACACGCCATAACGCAGCGCGTCATAGCTTTCACCGCCGGTGACCATCGGCCCCTGCACCATGATCGCCGTACCGGCACTGGTGCCCGCCAATACCGCGCCAGCGTTATGCCGCGCGCGAATGGCCGCCAAGGCTGGGCTGTCGGCACGGGTCGCGGTTTGCAGGGTCTGGGTCAGACGCGACTGGTCGCCACCGCCGAAAAAGAAGCCGGTCATGCTGTTGATCTGCGCGACCACCTGCGGATTGCTGTTATTGCTGATCTGATCCAGGTCGATAGGGATCCACTGCGCATCAGCGGCGCCGTAAGTCTCCAGCAGCTGGGCATAGAACTCGCCATTGGCTTTGGAGTTGGCGGCATCGGCAGTGCCGGCATCCGGGTCGTCGCTTTCCGGGATCGAGGCCGCGGTAATCACGCCAATTCGCGCCTGGCCATTGCCACCGGCCAGTTGAATCAGGCGCTGATAGATCGCCGTGTTGTCATCCTTGAGGCCGCCGCCAATCAATATCAGCGGGCCGGCGCTGTAGCCGGTGACGGGTAGAAGGGCGAGCAGCAACGCGCTGCACCGCATAAATGATCTGATCATGGTTCGAGTTCTCCGATGTGCGCTCGGCGCACGCTTGTTGTGAGAGTTGTAAAACGGGAACTGCTGCAGATAACGCCGCGTGGCTCTCTGGGTGGCTGACTCCTTCGGCTAATACACCGTGAATTGTTTGAAGTACTGCTTCTCGATGCGCTTGTAGACGCCGTTGCTGAGGATCACGCTGAGGGCTCTATCCAGCCGCTCACGCAATAGGTGATCGCCCTTGCGCACGGCGATGCCCTGGCCTTTGCCAAAGTGTTTGGGAGCGACCACCTTGTTGCCGACCTGCTCGAAACCCTGGCCCTGGGCCGTGTCGAGAAAGCCGAAATAGCCGGACACCGCGTCATCCAGCACCAGGTCAACGCGCCCTGCGCCGAGCGCCTGGTACATGCCCTCGGCGGAATCGAAGCGCAGCAGCTCGGTGTGCTGCTGGTATTTGTCAGTGAGGAAGCGGTCATAAGTGGTGTCGCGCTGCACACCCAGGCGTTTGCCGGCAATGCGCCTTGGGGTGATGATCACCTGATTGACCAGGCCCTTGCGGGCGAAGAAGAACGCCGGGGTCTGCGCATATTTGGCGGTGAAGTCGACCAGTTCGGCGCGCTGCGCGGTGATCGACATGGACGCCAGAATCAGGTCCGCACGCTGCTCATTGAGTGCCGGAATCAAATCGTCCCAGGCAAACCTGACCAGCTGACAATCGGCCGCCATGGCCTGACACAGGGCCTGGGCGATATCGACATTGAAGCCGCGTAATTGGCCGCTCGCATCGATTTGCTCGAAGGGCGGAAACTGCCCTTCCATGGCGATACGCAGGGGCTGCGCCTGTACGCTGCTTAGCAGCATCAAGCCCAGCATAAATAGGGTTGTTCGTAGCATTTCGGTGCCCCTTGCAAGCGCTGTCAGAGCGACAGCCTGGGGTCAGAGGCCAGGCTCCAAGCCGAGAAAAGAGGCGCCGCACAGGGCGCCTTAAGGCCAAAGGAGCAATGGGAGCTGACCTTGAATAACCAACCGGCCGCTTCACCAGCATGAGCGGCCGGCGACTGCCTTACAGAATGCTCAGCGGGTACTCGACGATCAGGCGTACTTCGTCGAGGTCGCTGTCAAATGCGGTGGAGCGGTGCGTGGCCTGACGCAGGCGCACGGACAGGTCCTTGGCGGCACCGGACTGCACCACGTACTTGGCTTCCAGATCGCGCTCCCAGTGCTTCTCGTCATCGCCCGCCCAGCCGGCGAAGGCGCCATTCGGATCGGCCTTGGTGCCGTCGATGTCATCACCCTTGATGTAACGCGCCATAAAGCTCAGGCCCGGCACGCCGAAGGTCGCCATGTTCAGGTCGTAACGCACCTGCACGGAACGCTCGTTGGGGGCGTTGAAGTCGGAGTACTGCACGGAGTTGGCCAGCCAGATCGAGTCGCCACCGATGTAGTCGAAGAACTCGTCGCCATTGACCTTCTGGTACGCCAGGCTGAGCTTGTGCGCGCCGAAGCTGTAGGCGGCTTTCAGCGAGTAGGTCAGGGTATCCAGCTCACCTGCCAGGGCATCACCCTGGTCATCGGTCTTGTAGGCCACCAGGTCGAAGTTCAGCGCCTGATCGTCAGCCAGCGGGATGGTGTAGTAGACGTTGGCGAAGTACTGACGCCAGATGTCTTCGGCTTCGCTGCCGTAGAGCGCTACGCTGAGGTTGTCGGTGAAGTTGTAGGTGCCGCCGACGAAATCGACGCTGCGTGCTTCGACTTCCGCGTATTCACTGGTCAGCTCGCCATCGGAGTTGCTCGAGTTGCGGCGATTGATCGCGGTGAAATGGCCCGCTTCGAGGGAGAGCGCGTCGAACTCACTGCTCGACAGCTGGAAGCCAGTTGCGGTCTCCGGCAGCAGGCGCGAGTCGCCAGTGGCGAAAACCGGGGCGGTGGGACGCTGCTCACCGAACTTCAATACTGTGGAGGAAACCCGCAGCTTGACCGCGCCGCCCAGCTCGCCGGTGTTGTCTTCGATGCGGCCATCGCCGTCCACCGGCATGATGCCGTTGCCGACGCTGCCGCGCCCGCCATCGAGCTTGATGCCGCCATAACCATGGGCATCGACACCGAAGCCGACGGTGCCCTGGGTAAAGCCGGACACATAATGCGCCTGGATGCCGTGGGCCCACTCATCACGAATATTACGTGTGGAGTTACGATAATCGCGGTGCATCCAGAAATTGCGATTGAGCAGGTTCAGCGTGCTGTCGGCAATAAAGCCCTTGGACTCTTGCTGCTCGCCGGCGACTGCCAGTTGCGAGCTGGCCGCGGCAACTGCCAGGGCGATCAGGCTCAGTTTTACAACGTTCATGGCTTACTCCATTGGTTTTTTATTGAACATCTTGAAAATCCGTCGCCGGGCAGCGACGCATTCCTTCCAGCACTGCCGCTAGGCAAACTGCTCCAGCGACAGCTCGGGCGGACACACGCCCTTGCTGATCACCGCCTCCAGGCACAGGGTCGCTGACGACTCTGCCCAGCAAACGAAATAGCCTTTGGCTTTCAATCGTTTGAGCTTGAATGGCCACTCCAGCTCGGTGCTGTTCTGGAGCGCCTGCAAGCTCGCCGGCAGCTGGATAATCGAGTAGAAGCCGGCCGTGGTTTGCACCCGCTCCAGCACCCGCAACGCTGGCTGTGCGGTGACTAAGGCGTGATTGCTCTGCGGCTGCAGCAGCTTTTCCAGGGCGAACGATTCCAACCTGCTGATTTGCATACAGGGACTCGCACTTTTCATCGGTGATTGGGGCGCCGCGACTAAGCGCGGCGCTTGGCGGTTTAGCTCAGCGCTTGAGCAAGCCACTGACCCTGGCCAGGGCCTGCGCCACTTCGGCTCGGGTCACCGGGGCATCCGGGTTGAAGCGACCCTTCTCGGCCTGCAACCAGCCCTCGCCCACCGTCAGGCTGGCAGCGTCGGCATAGGCTTTATCGACGCCAGCGAGGTCGGTCAGCGCAGCAGTTTTCGCCAGGCTGATGCCCTGGTAGCGCTCCACCAGAGCCTTGCAGGCCAGCGCCCACTCCTTGCGGGTGACCGGCTGGTTACCGGCAAAAGCATCAGCGCTGGTCATCCAACCGTTGGAAAGCACGGTGTTGAGCTGATCGCGCATCGGATCATCCGCACCGATATCTGTGAGCGTGGGCAGCGCATCCAGCTTGGGCTCAGCAGCCAGGGTCATCTGCAGGGCGTTGGCCAGTTCCAGGCGACTGATCGGCCGTTGCGGCTCGAAGGCGTTCTGCCCATTGAGGGTCATCAGGCCGCGGAAGCTCACGGCGCGAATCGCTTCGCCCGCCGCGCCGTTGCCGGCATCTTTAGGTGCGCTGGTAGCTGGGTCGCCGAGGTTGGCATTGACCGGGCGAATATCCAGGCGCACACCGCCCACGCTGTAGTTGGTCAGCGAATCGTAGAACTGGCTGTGGGCGCTGAAGTCAGCGGTTTTGCTGAACTCGAAACGGTAGCCGTAGTGGTAGCCGTTGAGCGGGTTGTAGCGGGTCATCAGGCCGACCTGGCGCGTCGCGGTGTTGTCTGCCAGGCCATAAAGCACCGCCCGGCCAATTGCCGAAACGGCCGACAGATCGGTGATCAGCTGGTTGCCCACCAGGTATTCGTTGCCGGCCTCGATGGCGGCTTTGCCTTCGGCAGGCTGCACCTTGCCGCTGGCCAGGTCATAACRGTCGCCGTTGCCGAGCATGGCCAGGCGCACGTTGCTCAACTGGGTGCCGTAGACACCGAATGTCTTCTCGGCCTGGCTGGCGTCCATCACCGTCAGGTAACCCTCGCCCAGCACCTGCACCTGACCATCGGGCTGCACCCACATGGCGGTGTTGGTATCCAGGCCGAAGCCGCGTGTGGACTTCTGCTCGGCGAGGTAGGCAGCCATGCGCGCGGCGCGGCCGGTGCTGGTTTCCTCGATCTGGTCGAGGTGCTGATCGATGATACCGCCGCTGAACAGGCCCGAGCCTTTCAGCACCGCAGCGCCGCGCTGGTCGGCCTTGCTGGCCACGCCGAAGTCCAGGGTATCCATGACCACGCCATAAGCGGTGGGCATCTGCGCGCCGAGGATGCTGGCACCCGCGCTGGTACCGGCGACCACGCCGCCCTTGTCATACAGCTTGCGGACTTCCTGCATCAGCAGCGACGGGCTGCCATCGGCATTAAACAATGCACGGGCGATACGCGCCTGATCGCCACCGACAAACCACACCGCGCTGGCCTCGCCCAGTGGCTTGACCACGGCCGCATCGTTCATGGTTGTCTGGTAGTTGCTCTTGTCGATGCCGACGATGCTGATGCGTTCGGCCGGGATGCCGAGGACCACCAGCTCGCTCATAAAGCGCTTGCTCGAACCCTGGCTACCGCTGGCGGTTGGCATGATCACGATGCGCGCATCTTTCTGGCCACCGGCCAGTTCGATGAACTTGGCGTACACCGGCGAGTTGCTCGCACGCAACATGCCGCCGACGGCCAGTAAATGACCTTCAGCCAGGGCTGCAGAGCTTGCACAGGAAAGGATCAGGGCGGCCACCGCCACGCGCTTGTTCAGCTGCTTTTTCATTCTTATTGCTCTTGTTATGAGAACTCGTGCGAGCCGGTGTCCCGGTCCCGTCAGCGCCTCCCTGCAGCAGGTAAAACACCGCGCCAGCCCTGGCTTTTCGGTTGTGAATTTAAATTTTCACAATCTCGCTTTGTGAAATTTTATATACCAACAAGAAAACCCGATCAAGCCTTTAGCGCCGACAGCTTGTCGCTCCAACAGCGCCAAAAAAATCTTCACCAGCAGCTATCCGCCGCGCTAGAGCGGCTTGAGCCATTTATCCGACAGAACGCATTTGACACAAATATTTCTAATAAGTAGTTTTATGAAAATAAACATGTCAAACCTACTCGCACTCAAACCCCAGGCCAGGCCTACTTAGCCCGGCCGAAACGAACAGAAGCCCACAAGGCTTCAGGTTGTAAGCCGCGCCATCTGGCGAGGCCATTGCTACAGGCAGTACCTGCTGATCACAGGCGAAGGCATGACGATCAGCGCAAACCCAAACGCCCCATCAAGGAGTCAATAAGATGAACAAGATCACACTTCTCGGCGCTCTGGCGCTCAGCGCCGTCAGCACACTCAGTGTCGCCAGCCAGGACAACCTGCGCATCGGTATCGAGGCGGCCTACCCGCCCTTCGCCTTCAAAACCCCGGACGGCAAGATCAGTGGTTTCGACTACGACATCGGCAACGCCCTGTGCGCGGAAATGAAGGTCAAATGTGAGTGGGTCGAGCAGGAATTCGACGGCCTGATCCCCTCGCTGAAAGTACGCAAGGTCGACGCCGTGCTGTCGTCCATGTCGATCACCGAAGACCGCCTGAAATCGGTGGACTTCAGCAAAAAGTACTACCACACCCCCGGCAAGCTGGCGATGAAGGCCGGTAGCGAAATCAAGGACCCGCTGGTCGATCTCAAAGGCAAGAAAGTCGGCGTGCAGCGCGCCTCCACCTACGACCGTTTCGCCAGCGACCAATTCGAGAAAGCCGGCATTGAAGTAGTGCGCTACGCCTCGCAGAACGAAGCCTTCCTCGACCTGGCTTCCGGTCGTTTGGACGCCACCCTGGCGGACATCATCAACATCGATGAAGGCTTTATCAAAACCCCAGCCGGCAAGGGTTTCGCCCTGGTCGGCCCGGACTTCAACGACCCGAAATACTTCGGTAACGGTGCCGGTATCGCCGTACGCAAAGGCGACAGCGAAAACGCCGCACGCATCAGCGCCGCCATCGACGCCATTCGCGCCAACGGCACCTATCAGGACGTGCAGGCCAAGTACTTCGAGTTCGATATCTACGGCAAGTAAGTACCGCTAACGCGCACGGTGCCTCCATTGCGAGGCACCTTTATCTCGTTGTAGCGCAGGCCATTCGGCCTCTGCGTGAGGAACCCCATCATGCTCCACGGCTACGGCTCGACCATTCTCGAGGGCGCCTGGCTGACCCTCAGTCTGGCCCTGACTTCCATGACTCTGGCAATTGCCCTGGGCCTGGTTGGCGCAGCGTTTCGCCTGTCACCGCTGAAATGGCTGGCACTGCTCGGCGAAGGCTACGCCACAGTTATTCGCGGCATCCCTGATCTGGTGCTGATTCTGCTGATCTTCTACGGCGGTCAGGACCTGGTAAACCGCGTGGCCCCGCTGCTCGGTCACCAGCAGTACATCGACATCAACCCCTTTATCGCCGGGGTCTGCACCATGGGCTTTATCTTCGGTGCCTACCTCTCGGAAACCTTTCGTGGCGCCTTTATGGCCATCGCCAAGGGGCAGGCCGAAGCCGGTGCGGCCTACGGCATGAGTGGCATGCAGGTGTTCTGGCGGATTCTGGTGCCGCAGATGATTCGCTTCGCCATCCCCGGCTTTACCAACAACTGGCTGGTGCTGACCAAGGCCACCGCACTGATTTCCGTGGTGGGCCTGCAGGACATGATGTTCAAAGCCAAGAACGCCGCCGACGCCACCCGCGAACCCTTCACCTTTTTCCTCGCGGTTGCCGCGCTGTACCTGTTGCTCACCACGGTGTCCCTGCTGGCCCTGCGCCTGCTGGAAAAACGCTACTCCGTGGGCGCCCGCCTGGCCGAACTCTAAGCGAGACCTTCTACCGTGCTCGATTTCCAACTGATTGCCGACAGCCTGCCGCTCTACGGCAGTGGCGTACTGGTGACCTTCAAACTGCTGGTGATTGCCCTCGTGCTGGGTCTGACGCTGGCCATTCCATTGGCACTGCTGCGCGTTTCACGCGCGCCCTGGCTTAACGGTCCGGCCTGGCTCTACACCTATGTAATCCGCGGCACGCCAATGCTGGTGCAGCTGTTCCTAATTTATTACGGCCTGGCGCAGTTCGAAGCGGTACGGGAGAGCGTGCTCTGGCCGTATTTCTCCAGCGCCACCTTCTGCGCCTGCCTGGCGTTTGCCATCAACACCAGTGCCTATAGCGCGGAGATCCTGGCGGGCAGCCTTAAGGCCACGCCCCATGGCGAGATCGAAGCCGCTAGAGCCGTGGGCATGTCACGCGTCACCCTGTACCGCCGCATCCTCCTGCCGTCGGCCCTGCGCCGAGCGCTGCCGCAGTACAGCAATGAAGTGATCATGATGCTGCACACCACTTCGCTGGCCTCGATCGTCACCCTGATCGATATCACCGGTGCGGCGCGCACTGTCAGCTCGCGCTACTACATGCCATTCGAGGCCTTTATCACCGCCGGGCTGTTCTACCTGGTGCTGACTTTTATCCTGGTGCGCCTGTTCAAGCTGGCCGAAGGCCGCTGGCTGGGCCACCTGGCCCCGCGCAAGAGCTGAGGGAAAGCTATGCAACATATTCAGCACCGGTTGCCCTGGAGCACGGCGGGAACGGAGCGCCGGCTTTCACTGTTTCGTTTTGGTAGCGGCCCGCGCAAGGCCTATATCCAGGCCGCCCTGCATGCCGATGAGCTGCCGGGCATGCGCGTGGCGGTGGAGCTCAAACAGCGGCTACTCGAACTGGAACAACAGGGCCACCTCAATGGCGTAATCGAACTGGTGCCCGTGGCCAACCCGATTGGTCTGGGGCAGATGTTTCAGGCCACCCATCAGGGCCGCTTCGACCTGGCCAGCGGGCAGAACTTCAACCGCGACTTTCCTGCGCTGGCCGAGCTGATCGCGCCACAGCTGGAAGGCCGCCTGGGCGACGACGGGCAAGCCAACGTGACGCTGATTCGCCACCTGATGATTGAGGCCATTGCCAAGCTGCCATCCGCCAGATCAGAGCTGGACGGCCTGCGCCGCCTGCTGCTGCGACAAGCCTGTGACGCTGATGTGGTACTCGACCTGCACTGTGATTTTGAATCGATCATGTTGCTCTACGCCCTACCCCAGCACTGGCCCAGCCTGCAGCCATTGGCCGCGCGTCTGCGCGCCGGCGCGGTGTTGCTGGCCGAGGACAGCGGCGGCAACTCCTTCGATGAAGCCTGCGCCGTACCCTGGCTACGCCTGGCCGAGCGTTACCCGCAGGCGCAGATTCCACTGGCCTGTATGGCTACCACCATCGAGCTGCGCGGCATGGCCGATACCGACCGCACTCAGGCGCAACACAGTGCCGACGACATTCTCGGCTTTCTCGCCGAACAAGGGCTGATCAGCGGCGACTGGCCCGCCGCCCCCATTACCTGTTGCGAAGCCACACCCTTTGCCGGCGCGCAGTACGCCTACGCGCCGCACCCCGGCGTGGTGAGTTATCTGCAACCGCTGGGCGCACGGGTAAAGGTCGGCGACCCGCTGTTCGAGGTGATCGACCCGCTGAGCGATCAACACTCCGTGGTGCACGCCACCACCTCAGGAATCCTCTACGCCCGCGAACGCTTGCGCTATGCCCAGCCCGGCCTGTGGCTGGCCAAGGTCGCAGGCCAGCACCCGATTCGCCAGGGCCGCCTGCTTACCGACTAACAACAAGAGAATCCGCTGCCATGTACACCTTGGAAATCGACAACCTGCACAAACGCTATGGCACCCATGAAGTGCTCAAGGGCGTGTCCCTGACCGCCAGGGCTGGCGATGTCACCAGCATCATCGGCTCCAGCGGCTCGGGCAAAAGCACCTTCCTGCGCTGCATCAACCTGCTGGAGCAACCGCACAGCGGGCGCATTCTGCTCAATAACGAAGAGTTGAAACTGCAACCGAGCCGAGCGACCGGCGCACTAAAGGCCAGCGATAGCAAACAGCTGCAACGCATGCGTTCACGCCTGGCCATGGTCTTTCAGCACTTCAACCTGTGGTCGCATATGAGCGCCCTGGACAACGTCATGGAAGCGCCGGTGCATGTACTGGGCATGAGCAAGAAGGACGCCCGGGAAAAAGCCGAACACTACCTGGCGAAAGTCGGCGTCGCCCATCGCAAGGACGCCTACCCCGCGCATATGAGCGGCGGTGAGCAGCAGCGCGTGGCCATCGCCCGCGCCCTGGCCATGGAGCCTGAGGTAATGCTGTTTGATGAGCCTACCTCGGCGCTGGACCCGGAGCTGGTCGGCGAGGTGCTCAAGGTCATGCGCGACCTGGCCGAGGAAGGCCGCACCATGGTGGTGGTCACCCACGAAATGGGCTTTGCCCGCGAAGTGTCCAACCAGTTGCTGTTCCTTCATCAAGGCCGCGTCGAAGAAAGCGGCTGCCCGCGCGAGGTGCTGGCCCAGCCCAAGTCCGAGCGCTTGCAGCAGTTTCTCGCCGGCAGCTTGAAATAGACGGAGCCTGTAGGCCGACCGCGCGCAATGCCACAGCCGCGGCCGGCTTCGGATACACTTCAGCCGCAACGACCCAGGCCTGCCCCGACCCGGCGCGCACGCCCAACCCTTCAACGTGCTGAAAGCCCATCCATGCCGACTTCTGCCAAGAACGTAACTGTCTACGCCGCCCCGGTGATGCGCAAACTGGCGGAAATCGCCCCGCACCTGCAGCCCTCGCTGCGCAAGGTGGCCGACTTTATCCTGCGCCACCCATTGAAAGCCGCGACCCTGACCATCGAGGAAATGGCGGTGGAGACCGCCACCTCGGCGGCGGCCGTCAACCGTCTGGCCAAGGCCATCGATCTGGGCGGTTATACCGGGCTAAAAGCCGAACTGGTCAGCACCTTGCAGCAGATGGTGTCGCCGGTGGACAAGCTGCGCAACGAACTGGCGCATCGTCCGGACGGCACCTTCGGCCTGCACGAGCAGGTACAGATCGCCACCAGCAACCTGGCCACCGCAGGGGCCAATAACAGCGCGGACACCTTCGAAGCTTTTGTCAGCTGCCTGATCCAGGCCCGCAAGATCTACATCCTCGGCTTCGGCAACAGCGCCTATATGGCGGGCCTGGCAGCGGCCAACCTGGTGCCGTTCTGCGCCGATGCCACGGCAGTGAGCATGGAAGGCGGCAACGAAAACGCCGCGTATCGCCTGGCGGCCATCACCGAACAGGACGTGCTGCTGTCGATCTCCCTGCCGCGCTATTCCCTCGATACCCTGCAGCTGTCGCGCTTTGCCAGCGAACGCGGAGCGACCGTGCTGGCGATCACCGACTCGCCCGCCTCGCCGCTGACCACCATCGCCAAACACGCGCTGTTTGCCCCTGCCGATCACCCGGTGCTGATCAGCTCCAACACCTCGGTGCTGGCCTTGATCGAAGGCCTGGTCGCCGGCGTGATGGCGCGCAACAAGGAAGCCGTGCAACTGGCCGCTGAGCTGACCGAAAGCGTAATGTCCTACCTGCATGTAGCGGGCAACGACAAGCCGGTGCGCAAGCCGATCAAGCGCCGAGCCGGCACCACGCCACGGCAGAGCTAACCGCCAGCACTCGAGCAGGCGCACCAACTTAAAGCCGAAACTGTCCAGCCGGTCAGTTATCAGTGCATGCAACGTATTTACATTCCCCTGGAAACCACTAGAGTGCGCGCCCGCAGCGCTCTAGTGGTCGCGTCGTGGGCAAATGCAGGACTTGGCCTTGTTCTTGCTCAAGCCTCGACAGCCTGACCACTCAGACAGGTTTAAAACGATAATTCAGCACTTTGGGGAGCACCACTCGATGAACCGTACTCTTTCCTCTCTGGCCCTGGCAGGCGGGCTGCTGGCGGGCGGCCAGGCCATAGCGGGTGACCTGCTGCACTGGCAGAACAACAGCCTGACCTACCTGTATGGCCAGGATTACAAGATCGACCCGGAAATCCAGCAGACCGTGACCTTCGAGCACGCCAGTGGCTGGGCTATCGGCGACCTTTTCTTCTTCGTCGACACCATCAAGTACAACACCGACGCCACCAATGGCGCAGGCGACGGCCACACCTTCTACGGCGAGTTCTCACCGCGCCTGTCGTTCGGCAAGCTGTTCAACAGCAAGCTGGAATTCGGCCCGATCAAGGATGTGCTGCTGGCCACCACCTACGAATTCGGTGAAGACGATGTCGAGTCCTACCTGATCGGCCCAGGCTTTGACCTGGCGATCCCCGGCTTCGACTACTTCTCGCTGAACTTCTACAACCGCACTACCGATGGCAAGCGCGACGGCGATAACGTCTGGCAGATCACCCCGGTGTGGAGCTACACCATCCCGGTGGGTAAATCCGACATCGTGATCGACGGCTTTATGGACTGGGTGGTGGATAACGACAAGAGCTACCACGCCAACCTGCACTTCAATCCGCAGATCAAGTACGACCTGGGTAAAGCCATGAGCTGGGGCGAGAAGCAGCTGTATGTCGGTATCGAATACGACTACTGGAAGGACAAGTACGGCATCAAGGACAGCGGTTTTGTCAGCGACAACTTCGTCGGTGCGACCGATCAGAACACCGCCAGCCTGCTGGTAAAAGCGCACTTCTGATACGCAGCGGCAAACCCGCCAGCACCTGTGACTGCAGGCTGGCGGGCATCCGCCGCAACAACCTATCTCGCGCTAATTTGCCCAGCTGCGGCGTAATCGCCGCAGTATCAGGGTCTTCTACTCTGTGATTACTCAGCAGTGGAAACCCAGCATGCCCAACGCCCTTCACCGCACACTCGCCCGCGCCCTGCTTGTCAGCCTGCTGCTCAGCCTCGCTGCGTGCAGCACCCTGGCCCCGCGCGACCCATTGCGCATCGAGCTGGTGGGTATCGAACCGCTGCCCGGCGAAGGCCTGGAAGCACGCTTCGCGATCAAACTGCGAGTGCAGAACCCCAATGACCGGGCCATCGATTTCGACGGCGTAGACCTGGAATTGCAGGTTAATCAGCAACCACTGCTCAGTGGCGTTAGTGACCAGCGCGGGCAAGTGCCCCGTTACGGCGAAAGCATCCTGCGCATTCCCGTCAGTCTTTCCGCCTACGCCGCGCTTCGCCAGGCCTGGGGCATGGCCGGCTATCAGGACGGCCAGGGCCTGCCCTATGAACTGCGCGGCAAACTGGCCAACGGCCTGTTCGGCACCTGGCGTTTCAATGACCGTGGCACACTGAACTGGCCGCAATTGCCCGCGCCCGGCGCAGCGCGATAAAACCCTATACAATATGCGGCCTTTTCTTATCGACCCATCAAGGACCCGCCGTGAGCACGTTGCCGCCCTGCCCTAAATGCAACTCCGAATACACCTATGAAGACGGCGCCCAGCTGGTCTGCCCGGAGTGCGCCCACGAATGGTCGGCCACTGGCGCGAGCGACGCGGCAGATGACCCCAAGGTGATCAAGGATTCGGTGGGCAACGTGCTGCAGGACGGCGACACCGTCACCGTGATCAAGGACCTGAAAGTCAAAGGTTCATCCCTGGTGGTCAAGGTCGGCACCAAGGTCAAGGGCATCCGCCTGTGCGACGGCGACCACGACATCGACTGCAAGATCGACGGCATCGGCGCGATGAAGCTGAAATCCGAGTTCGTGCGCAAAGTCTGAGCACAGCACCTGCCATAAAAAAGCCCCGGCCAACTGCCGGGGCTTTTTTCTGCGCGCGCGATACACCAGTAAAACTACCTAGCAATGCACTACAGGCTATTACTGACAACCTAGTCGAACTACCCGCTTTGCAATCCTGGGCTACCCTTCTGGCTACACTAGCGAGCCGGCAAAGCCCACGCACAGGGTATTGCGCGAGGTGTCGCCCGCTACAACGACTTAAACCTTGAACGTGTAACTTCAACAATTAAACAGTGGTGCTATAGCCCAAGGCAGATTCGACAATGAGTGTGCGGTCCATTATTCAACATATCGCTATCACCACCCTGCTCTCGCTGCTTTATTCGATTAGCGCCAGTGCGACTCAAGGCCCGGAACCCACCCGCAGTAAAACCCTGTTGGCCCTGCACTGGGTCGATGATCAGGGCGTGCCACGGCAAACCCGCCTCAAGCTTGAAGATTTGGACGCCATGCCGCAGAGCACCCTGACCCTTGAGCTACCGGAAACCTTAGGCATCCAGGGCAGCCACAGCTGGCAAGGCATCAGCCTGCAGGAGCTGCTCAAGCTGAGTGACAGCAGCGGCCAATCGATTCGCCTGCAGGCGCTGAACGGCTATTACGCGACCCTACCGGTCAGCGATGCTGAACAGTTCAATCCAGTCCTGGCTTATCGGCGCGACGGGCAGAATTTAACCATCCGCGAAAAGGGCCCGTTTATCCTGATCTACCCATTCAATAAATTTAAGCAACTTGGCCAACAAGTTTATATAAACCGCTCAGTCTGGCAGATCAATGAAATCCATATTGAATAAGACTTATCTGGGCGGATTATTCAAACGACCGACACGTGGCAGCTGGCTGACTGAAGCATTACTGTTGGCCGTTATTCTGATGGCTGCGGCCACACTCTTTGCGCTGCGCATTACCCAGCTGGAAATGCACACCCTGGCCAAACCCCAGCAGAACCATGACCTGTGGTACGTCACCAATACCGCGCTGGAACTGCACAACCTCGGCCGAGTGGCCCGTAAAGCCTACACAACCCAAACGCTGCATGAGGCGCGGGACGAACTGGAGGTGCGCCTGGATGTATTGGCCAGCCTACTCAAACCCGCCGAATTCGCGCCGAAAGTAGCGAAAAGCATCCTGCACACCCTGCCGCAGGCCCAGCAAACCCTGGGAATGCTTAGCGAGCGCATTGAGTCCTGGAGTTATCGCCTGGCCAACAGCGCCGACCCATCGCAGGTCACCCAGGAGATTGCCAACCAGGTCGACACCCTCTCAGAAAGCCTGCGCCATGTGGTGCTCGCCGTGCATATCGCCAGCACCAACGCGCAGGACCAGGCACGCATCAAGCACTACGAAAAGTTCGTGCTACTCGCCTGGATTCTGCTGGCCCTGCTGATCGGCATCACCCTGTTGGTGATCAAGCTGATCAGGGACCGGCAAATCATGAAACGCCTGTCCAGCCACCTCGAGTCACTGAACAAACGCCTGGAAATGCGCGTCAACCGCCGTACCCGCCAACTGGCCGAGAGCAAGGCGCTGCTGATGTTTATTCTCGATGCCAGCCCCAGCGAGGCGGCGCTGGTAAATGCCGAATCCGGCGATGTGCTGTTTATCAACAAGACCCTGCTCGACAAGCTGGAACTCAGCTCGCCGCCACCGCAGCTGTTCCTGAAAAGCCTGCTGGTCGCCCCAGAGCAAGGTGAGGCGTTTATCGACGAGCTCGATCAGTACGGTCGCGTCGATAACTGGGAAGCCCAGGTCATGCCGCACAAGCCGTACTGGAGTTCGTTGTCGGCCAAGCTGGTGGAGATCGAAGGCAAACTCGCCCACCTGCTCTGGGGCTTCGATGTCAGCGAGCACCGCAGCCTGCTCAACCTGCTGGAAACCCAGGCCAACACCGACTCACTGACCAAGCTGTACAACCGGCGCGCGTTTTACAAACTCGGCGAACAGGTGCTGGACGGCTGCAAACGCTATGAACATCCGTGCAGCGTGCTGATGATCGACATCGACCACTTCAAGCAGATCAACGACACCCACGGCCACGCGGTTGGCGATGAGGCCATCTGCAGCCTGAGCCAGACCTTGCGCGACACCCTACGCGATGCCGATATCATTGGCCGCATGGGCGGCGAAGAGTTTGCCGTGCTGTTGCCGCACACCGACCGGCAACAGGCCCTGGACAGCGCCGAGCGACTGCGCCAGGCCGTCGCAGCCACCCCGATAAACAGCACCAGTGACACCCTGCATATGACCATTTCAATAGGAGCGGCCGTATTCAACGCGCAACAGAACGCGACCCTGGAGCAGATGTTGATCACAGCTGACAAAGCGCTTTATCAGGCCAAAACCACTGGCCGCAATCGTGTGGAGATTTGATACCGCCATGACAAAGAACTTTTTGATCGTTGATGACAGCATGGTCTCGCGCATGATGACCAAGAGCATCCTCGCCAGCCTGCAACCCGGCTGGACGGTGTTTGAAGCCGCCAGCGGCCAGGCGGCGATCGAGACCTGCCGCGAGCACCCCATCGACCTGATCAGCATGGACCTGAACATGCCGGGCATCAGCGGCCTGGAAGCCGCGACGGTGATCCGCCAGGAGTACCCCGGCATCAAAATTGTCATGCTCACGGCCAATATCCAGTCGGCCATCCAGGAGCAGATCCAAGCCCTTGGCCTGCCCTTTCTGGCCAAACCGATAACCGCCGACAAGGGGCCAGCGCTCTTGCAAGCGCTGGGACAGTGACATGCTCAAACTATCAAGCCTGCAAACGGATGTGCTCTGCGAGATGTTCAACATCGGCATAGGCCGCGCCGCAGCCGCCATGAGCGAAATGCTCCAGGATGAAGTGCTGCTGTGCGTGCCCGAGCTGCACTTTGTCACGGTCAGCGAAGTGACCGAACACCTCGGCAAGAAAAGCGCCTCGATGTACTGCATCCGTCAACCATTCCAGGGCATGTTCTCCGGCAACGCGCTGCTGATCTTTCCCGAGGACAAGAGCCTGGAGATGGTCAAAATGCTGATCGGTGACGTACCGCCCGGCACCGAGCTGCTACAAATCCAGCGCGACGCCCTGCTGGAAGTCGGCAACGTGGTGCTCAACGCCTGCCTGGCCTCGCTGGCGGAAATGACCAGCACGCCATTTGAATGCAGCATGCCCTCGGTCGACTCCGGCGACACCCGCAAAGTGCTCGGCACCCGCGTGCAGAATCATGTGGTGATGCTGATCCATATCCGCTTTGAGCTGAAAAAACAGGATATCGAAGGCTTCGTGGTCTTCGTGATGAACTCGACCTCCTACGAAGACCTGCTGCAGGCGGTAAACCGCTTTATTGCGACCCTTGGTTAATTGACCCGGGGATCGAAGTGCTCCACCTATTCAGTGTGAGCACGCCTCAACTCCAAACGGCCGAAGGGGATAGCAGCAACTTGGCCATCACTGCTCCCCCCCCTGCCGCTTACATAACGATGATTTGCATTTCAGTCCCCACATCTACAGCCAACCCAGCACCGCTCGCGTTGAAACTCCGACTAGTGCCCTGCAATGGGTTGTAGATCGTACCTTTGCCTTTACGCGCAAGGGTCACACGGCCGGGCTCCTGCGCCCAGAACAGCCAGACCCAGCGTCCGTCTGCACGCTGCCAAGCCGTGCTCAACATTCCCCGAGGAGCATTGGCAAACGCAGGTGCATTCAATGGTTTGAGACTCGGCCCGGTAATCTCCAGGAAACGCTTCAACGTCTTGTAGGCAGGCTTCTGGCTGCCATCCAAACGCAGCAACCCATACTTCTGATCACGCAAGGTGGCACGGGCATCAAGGTCACTGAGGTTGAAAAGAAAGATCCGGTCGTAGTCCATCGCACTCATCAGGGCAATGCGCTTGACCAGGTAATCGGCCTGGCCTTGCTCACCAATAATCGGCTGCCACTCCACCTGGCCACTGTAGCTGGACCAACCGAATTCGGTTGCCCAGATCGACTCGCTACCCAATTCACGTAGGCGCTGGTTGAGCACCGTGCCACGGACAAGGAAGTCCTTATCAGCAACCACATCACCCTCTGGCTTCAAACTGTATGGGTGATAGGCCGTTACGCGGTCATTACTGATGCTGCCCATGCCATCTAATGCCTCCAGCATCAAACCACCGCGTAAAGGCATCTGGCTGTAGTAGGCCATCCCGCCCATCACGCGCTGCGCATCGGGACTAACCTGCTCAAGCTTATTCAAACTGACTTCAAGCAACTGGTTGTATGCCGCCGGATCCTCCATTGGCTGCCAGAAAGGAGGGATGTTCTGCTCGTTCCACACCTGCCAGGCATCCACAGTGGGGTAGCGTGAGGCGAGATAACCAAGGCTATTGGCAAACATCTGCGCAGAAATCGGCGGGTACTGGTCGTAGTTCGGCGTGCCCGCTGGCGCACTGCTGGCGAATGGGGCGGAGCCCACCATAAACAGAAGCGAACGGACATCCTTCTCAGCAAGTACCTGCGTCATTCGATCCAACGTATTCAACTGCCATTGCCCAGGTGCCGGCTCCAAGCGGTCCCAGTGCAAATCAACGCGAACCCAATTCAAGCCCAGCGCCTGCATCTGATCGAGCTGATTACGATACGCCGCTTCCTCAAACCAAAGCAGCTGGGCATTCACGCCCAAGAAGTCAGACCACACCACATCACGTGGGCCTTTAAGCGAGAGCGATGGCTCAGCTTCCAAGCTGGGACATATCAACACCATCAGGCTAAACAGCATGACTGAGAGTTTTTTACGGCTAGGCGTTGCAAAGGAACTGCATGTCCAGAGTTTCATGTCTGGCTCTCCTATCAGGTGGGCACGACACCAGACTAGGGAGAGTCAACCAATGCTTCGCGCCCTCAAGGATAGAACTGAGAAGCACCAATCAATTTTCTGACGCCAATCTACAGGCGGTATATTTAGTCAATTTCAATTTCCTCTATCGATCAAAAAACAACCTAAAAAAGGAAATAAGTCATAGCAAAACGCAGTAACACCACCGCAAAAACATCACCAAAGCCATATGCAAAAAAGGCCGAACACACAACATCTGCCGCGTAATTGGCTAGCATCAATACAGAGCAAATCGCTCGTTCGAGGCGTCCGCCTGGAGGACCTCATGCGTATTGTTGCGCTGTGCCTGATGCTGCTACTGCCATGGGCTGTGCAGGCTGAACCATGGAAGGTGGTGGGCGATGAGCAGTTTGCGCCCTACAGCTTTGTCACCATCGAGGATGACCAGCCGCGCGGGCTGGATGTCGAGTTGGTGGAGGCCGTTATGCAGGAGGCCAAGATTCCCTACAGCCTGCGCTTGTACCCTTGGGAGCGGGTCAAACGCATGATTGATCGCAGCGAAGTGGCCATGGCCTTCCAGTTCGCCGGCACCCCTGAACGGATGCAGCAATACGAGCTGGTCGGGCCGATTCGCACCGGCTCCACGGTGTTTATGACCTCGCGCAAAACCACCCTCACCGACTGGGCCGAACTCGACGACCTGTCGCCTTACACCATTGGCCAGGTGCGCGGTTATGCCTACCAGTCGGACTTCGACAAGGCCGAGCTGTCGCGCGATACCAGCGCGCAGAACCCACGGCAGCTGGTGTCGATGCTGCTGGCCGGGCGCATTGATGTGATAGTCGGCGATCGGGTGCAATTGATGTACTTCGTGCGCGAGCAGCGCGCTGAGCAAAACGTACGCCTTCTGCCCAAACCGCTGGTGGAAATGCCGCGCTATGTGGCCTTCGCCAAGGGTGATAGCGCCCGTGCCAAACAGTTCTCAGCAGCGCTGGAGCGTTTAAGACAGGCTGGCACCCTGGATAGCATCCACAAGCGCTGGCACTAAGCCGCGCCTTTTATACCTTTGCTCAGGAGCCATCATGCGCGTCGCCCTTGCGCTATTACTGCTATCAACCACCCTCGCCCTGAGCGCCTGCGGCCTCGGTGAAACGGCGGCAACCGCCAGCCTGCAAGCCGAGCAAGCGGCGCAACTGCAGCAGCAGACTGAACAGCTGAAACAGCAGATCGAAGCGGCCAATGCACAGAGCAATAAGCGCTTGGAAGAAGGCTATTAAATAGAGGCGTAGAAGCTGTTTACGGCCTTGTGAGCTAGAGCCCTGCAAGGCAAAAACAGGCGAGGAAGCGGAGTGTACGGGCTGTACATGAGCATTACTCGTTTCACTCGCCCTTCGGGCCGCGCTGAAGCGCGTTAGCCGAAAACGGCTTGCAGAGCCTGTTTTTAACGCAGCAGGGCCGACGCGCAACAGACCGTAAATAGGTTCTTATTGCACCGGTAGGAAGTTCATAAAGAGCAAACCCTGGGCATAACTCACGCCCATACGCCGGTAGCGCTCATCCAGCACATCGGTGAGCAGATCCAATCGCGCGACTATCTTGCCGAACTCCACGGCATAGCTGAGGTTATGCCCCTCGGCGGAAATCTCGTTAGACAGCAGCCAGGGCTTGCCGCCGGCATCCGTGCGCTGGGCAAGCATCCAGCTGGCCTTCTCGAAATTACGTGCGGCGTTATGGATAAACTGCGGGTCCAGCGTGTCGCTCAGGTAGTACTCGGTGCGCCCGCCGTGGGCGGTAATCAGCATGCTCGCCAATGAATAGATAAACGCCCCCACGCGGTCCCCCTGGTACTCGGCGCTCAGGGCATAGCTCAGCGCCGCCACATCGGTGCGCCCGCCCAATTGCGGCAGCGGCTGATCCAGCTCAATGGCGCGGTGTACCGCACGCTTGGCGAATTCCACATCAGCCAGGCCAGTTTTGCGCCATTCGCGCGGGTTGCGCAGGTACAGCTTGTCCATCAGACGGTAGAGGCTATTGAGGTTATTGCGCATGCCCAGGGTAGCCATGCGGTCGGCATGACTCTGGAAGAACTCGGTGGGCTTGATCGGGCTGCGGTTGCTGATGATGGTCTGATGGTCTTGCCGGCTCGAACAACCCGCGATGGCCATTACTGCCGCCAACAGAGTCGCCAACAGCGCCCAACGGCGGATTGCCACAGCACTGCCGCCCGACCAGGCGGGGCCCATTTTTAGCCATTGCCAACGCTGCACAGTACTCATCAGAGGAGCTCGTCCGCTGCGGTGTGATGGGGTAACGCTAGCAACAAAATCCAGATTGGCCAGTTTTCCTCCTGAATACATGACTTTCAGCACAATCAAGCACCTAGCCGCATAAGCTCAGGTGGACTGCCAACAGACCGCCTCACAGGCAAAAGGTTGGCGACCACTGATCAGGGCACCTTCAAAAGGCCCGTCGCAGAGCGCTTTAATCGGTATGATCCGCAGCTTTTTGGCTGCGAGTGCCCCATGCTGCGTCTGCTTGTGCTGTTTTGCCTGTTAACCACCCTGCCCGCTTTTGCCGATGCCCCGAAAACCTTCAGCGCCGCGAAGAAAATCGCCTGGCAGTTGTATGCCGAGCGACCCAACACCTTCTATTGCCAATGCGCCTACAGCGGTAACCGGGTCGACCTCGGCAGCTGTGGTTACAAAGTGCGCAAGCAGGAGCGGCGCGCCGCCCGAGTGGAATGGGAACATGTGGTACCGGCCTGGGTGATTGGCCATCAGCGTCAGTGCTGGCAGAACGGCGGCCGCAAGAACTGCGCACGCAACGACACCAGCTTCAAAGCCGCCGAAGCCGACCTACACAACCTGGTGCCGAGCATCGGCGAGGTAAACGGCGACCGTTCCAACTACGCCCTCGGCATGCTCAGTGACAAACCCACGCAGTACGGCGCCTGCCCGATGGTGGTCAACTTCAAGGCGAAAACCGCCATGCCGCCAGCCCACGCGCGCGGGGCCGCAGCACGCATCTATCTGTATATGGCCGAGCGTTACCAGCTGCGTCTGTCCAAGCTCGACCGCCGCACCTACGAAGCCTGGAACCGCCAATACCCGATCAGCGAATGGGAGCGCTGGCGCAATCAGCAGGTCGGCTGCGTGATGGGCCACGGCAACCCTTATGTCGGCACCATCGACCTCGGCCGCTGCAGCCCGCTACGCCGCGCCGGCAACCCGCAACGCAACAGCGGCTAAGCACAGACAATTGCCGAGAGAACTCTGCGCGCCGCTATTGACGCTAAACTTCACGCTAAGCCAACCCGAGTATTGCCCTATGCCCAGCACCGCCACCCCGAGCGCCGCCCACGCCATTGCCGAAACCCGCGCCTGGGTTGATCGCGCGGTGATCGGCCTAAACCTCTGCCCGTTCGCCAAGGCGGTGCAGGTCAAAGGGCAAGTGCGCTATGTGGTGTGCGCCAGCGCCGAACCGGAAGAACTGCTCAGCGCCTTGGTCGACGAGCTGCACGCGCTCGCCAAGTGCGAGCCAAGCGAAACCGACACCACCCTGCTGATCCACCCCGCCGCGCTTACCGACTTTCTCGATTTCAATGATTTTCTCGCCGTGGTCGACGATGCCCTCGACGAGCTCGGCTATGCCGGCATCCTGCAAGTGGCCAGCTTCCACCCGCAGTTCCAGTTTGCCGACACCGACGTCAATGATGTCAGCAACGCCACCAACCGCTCGCCCTACCCGACCCTGCATATCCTCCGTGAGGCCAGCATCGACCGCGCCGTGGCCGCCTTTCCCGACCCGGAGGCGATCTTCGAAGCCAATATCCAGACCCTGGAAGACCTCGGCACAGATGGCTGGGCCGACCTGCAGGCGCAATGCCGCAAAGATGCGCAAAACAGCTAAACCGTAAACGCGTGGCGACCAGAAACACCTGACCGCGCAACAGCCGCACCTATCCCACTCAGCACCCACGCCTATTCAAACGGGCGTGCGGACGCTGTGCGCCCGACGAATGGACGCTATTGCCACCGAGAACCTTGAGAGATTTGCAAGCTGATCAACACAATTAATCGGCGCGACTCAATAAAATCCCACCTCTTTCGAAACTGCCAATACTGGCCGAGTTGATTGCTGAGTAGGGTCACCTCTGCGGCCGGGACGGCAACAACTTTCAAGACCCTCTCGCTGGTCGAGAAACAGATAACACAAGGGATAACGCTATGGCTCGGGTTCGTAAACTGGTGCTGGCAATTGCAGCGGCTTCGGCGCTGTCATCCGGCATGGCGCACGCTCTAGGGCTGGGTGAAGTGACACTGCAGTCAGAACTCAATCAACCCTTGGTGGCTGAGATCGAGTTGCTGGAAAGCCGTGGCCTGGACGCCAACGAAGTGATCCCAACCCTGGCATCCCCAGAAGCCTTCAATAAGGCCGGGATTGATCGCCAGTTCTTCCTGACTGACCTGAAGTTCACCCCGCTGATCAAAGCCAATGGCAAGAGCGTTATCCGGGTGACCTCGAATAAGCCAATGCGCGAGCCTTACCTGAACTTCCTGGTGCAGGTGCTCTGGCCAAATGGCCGTTTGCAGCGTGAATACACCCTGCTGCTGGACCCGCCGCTCTACACCGCGCAAAACGTGATCCCTGCCGCCATCCAACAGCCGCTAACCGCAGCGTCTTCTGCACCACGCACACAATCATCTGCAGCGCGCCCAGCGGTTACTGCAACTCAGCCAGCATCCCCCGGCGCGGCTGCCACACCATTGGCAGGCAATGAGTACAAGACCACCGCCAACGACAACCTCTGGGACATTGCCAACCGTGTGCGGGCTGACGGTAGCGTGCAGCAGGCCATGCTAGCGATCCAGGAGCTGAATCCGCAGGCCTTTATCGATAACAACATCAACCGCATGAAAAGCGGCCAGGTGCTGCGCCTACCCGATGCCCAACAAATCAACAGCCGCACGCAAAGCGCCGCCATCGCGCAGGTTAATCAGCAAACCGCAGCCTGGCGTGAGGCGCGCAGTGTTGCTGCCAGCGCCCGTCAGCTGGATGCCAGCAAGCGCAATACCGCAGCCGCTACGCCGGCCACAATTGAACGCCGCGATAACCTGAAACTGGTTGCAGACGGCAGCGATAAGGCGGGCGCCGGCAGTGACAAAGGCAGCGCAGGCAACAAGGCCCTGCTTGATCAGTTGGCGATAACCCAGGAAAGCCTCGATTCGACCAATCGTGAAAACGCTGAACTGAGAAGCCGTATTGCCGACCTGCAGAGCCAACTCGACAAACTGCAGCGCCTGATCCAATTGAAAAACGATCAGATGGCCAAACTACAGGCTTACCTGGCCGCGCAAAATCAGGCTCCAGCGGTAACGCCTGACGTGTCAGCCGCTACCACTGGCCATCAAACACCGGCTATTCCTTAAGCCCTAAAGCGCTCAAAGCCCAGAGCTGTGGGCTTTGAGCGTGGCACTTAGCTACTCGCCGGGGTGCACTTGGCCTGAGCGGTCTCGGGAGTCAGGTTGCGCACCGAGGTGTAGAACAGCTCGCAGGTTTGCAGCTTGTCAGTGACCTGCCATTTCTCGCTGCAGCTGCTCAGCACTGGGCTCGCGTCCTGGTTGGGCTGTTCGCCCATCCGGGCCTGCCAGCAGGCGGCGCTGAGATCCTGCCCCAAGACCTTTAAGCCGGCAGCATCGGCTTTCTGCTGATCGCCGTCGTAGTTTTCCGGGTCAGCGGCATACCAGATGTAGCTGGGGTGGTTGGCGCCAAGCACGGCCACTTGCTGCCCAGCGGCAGGGCTGATCTGCGCCAGACCAAGGACATCGACAGAAACCCCGTACTGCTGCTTAACCCAGCTGCGCACCGGGCTGCCAAAAGCCACCATTGGCAGCGTTTGGCCGCCTTCGCCAGCGGTCAACTGCATAACCATCTGCGTCTGGTAGGCGTTGAAATAGCTGTAAACCCCTTCAAGCGCGCTACCGGCGTTGGCAGGCGCGGCAATCGGGGCAATATCGATGATGGTCTGGAAGGCCGGTGTCTGCGCGGCATTGATGCCATTCTGGGTCAGCAGATCGGCCCAACGGTTTGTGGTGCTCGACTCCAGATAGTCCTGCGCCTGGGTCAGCGAGTAATCCGGCGGGAAGTGCAGCAGTTCAACGCTCTTGCGGTTATCCAGCGCCATGCCCAGCGGCAGAAACAACGACCAGTTGTATTGCCACTTGCCATCTTTATTAAGCAGTTTGGCGCCCGCGTAGGCCAGCTCCCCAGTCTTCAGCAGTTGTTCGAGCGGTTTACCGTAGCCTTCAGGCACCTCGGTGAACTTGGCGAAGAGGTCTTGCTGTTCGCGGTGGACGCTGACCTTGGCGGTGGCATAACCATCACGCTGCAAGCTCTGACGCAGGTAGTGCTCGGCGGTCTGCTCCAGCGTCCAGTCGCGATAGCAGATCACATTGCAGTTATTGGGATAGGCAAACAAACGGGTAACGCGTTCCGCGCTGCCCAGCTTGACCGTGACATCCGCGGCCTGAACGTGACAGGCCAGCAACCCAGCGGCTGCGACAAGCAATAATCCTTTGCGGCTCAACATAAACGACTCCTTAAATGGGGGCTTCTGCGCTTCCGGCTCCAGGCCCAGGGCTGAAGTGCGGAAGCGAAGGCGGCGGGTTGAATTGTTTTTGCTCCGCCAGCACGCCAATACTGCCAAACATCAGCGTCTCGAACACACCTGATCAGCTTTACGCGGCCGTGCTGTTTTACACAGGCTTTACATTGCGCCCTGCAATGCCGCGCAACAGCCAGTGTCGAAACTACAAGCCGGGAAAGACCGGTTTGCAGAGGAGTTTCGATCATGCAGTCGCGTATCCCCCTTATCACCGGCCTGCTGGCCAGCCTGGCGCTGTTTGCCCAGGCCCCAGCGCAGGCCTCCAACCGTGACGCAGCGATTGCCGGAGCCGTGGTGGGCGCGGTGATTGGCGGCGTTATCGTCAGCCAAAGCCGCCCCGTACAGGTCTACGCCCCGCCACCGCGCGAGTACTACCCGCCGCCACCGGCCTATTACCCACCACAACGGGTGTACTACGAACGCCAGCCGGTTTATTACCAACCGGCCCCCGTGTATTACGTGCAGGAACGGCCGCGCCATAAACGCTGGCATGGCCACAAACACCGTCGGCACGACGGCCATGGCTATCGCTGGTAAACAAAAAGCCCCGCAGTTGCGTCAGGTTGTTCACATAAGAAAAATGCCGCTTCGCCCTTGCCAGGGAAGCGGCATTTCTTTGTGCTCACCACCGTAGGATGGGTGCTAACCCATCAATTGGCTGATGGGTTAGCACCCATCCTACGGCCTGAACCACTGCCAAAGACTTAGAGCGAGGAAGATTTCAAAGCCCGCCGCTCTATAGGGCGTAAAGCGGCCCCACTTAAATGAACAGCATTGCCGTAACTACGAGGCTTTCTGGGGTTAACCCGCGCCTTACTCCGTGCGGAAACGCACCACCAGTTGCTTCAGCTCACTGCTCAGGCCACTTTGTTCCTGGGCGTAGCTTTCCACCTCGGCTGCCTGCACGGAGATCTGCGTTACCGCGTCGTTGATGGCGACGATGTTCTGGTTGATCTCCTCGGTCACCAGGTGCTGTTCCTCGGTGGCGGTGGCGATCTGCATGGTCATGTCGCGGATCATCTGCACCTTGCCTTCAATGCTCTCGAAGGCGGCCATGACCTCATCGGACAAGACGATGGCCTTGCCCGATTCGACCAGGCTTTGGTCCATGCTCACCGTCACTTCCTTGATGCGGTTGACCAGCAGGTTGAGGATATTGTTGATCTGCTCGGTGGAGTCCTGGGTGCGCTTGGCCAGGTTGCGCACTTCATCGGCCACCACCGCAAACCCGCGGCCCTGCTCGCCCGCGCGGGCGGCTTCGATGGCGGCGTTCAAGGCCAGCAGGTTGGTCTGCTCGGCGATCTGCTGAATGGTCGAGAGGATATTGTTGATATTGACCGTTTCCTTCTCCAGCTCCTGCAGCACCTTGCTGGAGTTCTGGATGCTGGCGCCGAGCTTGTTGACCCCCGACGTACTGCGCGCGATCACCTCTTTGCCATTGCGCGTGGCCACCAGCCCCTGCTCCGACACATCGGCGGTTTGCACACAGGTCTTGGCCACCTCATTGGCCGCCGAGGACATCTCGGTCACGGCCGTGACAATCTGCTCCACCGAACTCAACTGACGCTGCAGCGTGGCCGACATCGCCGTGGTGCGTTTATTGGTATCGCTGGACACTCCATCCATGCTGATGGCGTTTTCCTTGATCACGCGGATCATGCCCTGGATCGACTCGATAAACTGATTGAACCACTTGGCCAGCTCGCCGGTTTCATCGCTGCTGAGCAGGTCCAGCCGGCGGGTCAGGTCACCTTCACCCTGAGCGATGGTGCGTAGCCCGTCCTTCACCAGATTGATCGGGTTGACGATACGGTTGGCGATCACCACCCCAGCCGCGCCGAACACCAGCACCAGCACGATGCAAACAATCAGGGTGATCCAGGTCAGCTCACGGGCGCTGGCGTAGATCTCGTCCGCCTGCTTGAAGCCGACAAACTTCCAGCCCAGCTCCGGCGAGGTGTAGACGTTGGCCATATACGCCACCCCGTCGATCTCCACCTCGACCAAGCCGTTTTCGGTCTTGCCGATGGTGGCAAAGTACTCGCCAGGCAGCTCGCTGACCTTCTTGAAGTTGTTGTCCGGCTTCAGGCCATCCACCAGCAAAGTGCCGCTGCCCTCGGCCAGCATGAGAAAGCCGGTTTCGCCAAAGCGCACCTTCTGCGCCATATCGGTGAGCGCCTTGAGCGACACATCCACCGCCACCACCCCGGCAAACTGCCCGGCGTTGTCCTTGAAGCCCTTGAGCACCGAGACATACACCGCGTCATCCGGCTCCCAGTAATAACCGTCGCGGCGGCCCAGAGTGAAATTGGCGTCGCGGCCAATGGGGTACCACTCACGCGTGCGCGGGTCCCAATCACCGTAATCCCCGGTGCCCGGCCACTCCACATAGCCGCCCTTGGTATCGCTCATATACACGTAACCGAAGGTGGGGTTGTTCTTACCGATGCTGGAGAAGTAATCGAAAATCTGCTTCTCCCGCCCACCATTGGCGGTGGCCACCTCACCCGGCTTGCGCGCCTCACCGAAGTAGGTGGTCAGCTCACCGTTATCGGCATCCTTGACCGCGGGGTATTCCGCCAGGGCCGAAACGGTGTAGCCCACCGAATCAAAGAAAGTGGCGAAGCTGTTGTTCACCAGCTTCATATCCAGGCTGCTGGATACCAGGAAGTTCTCTTTGGCCTGCTGCGTGACATTGCGAATCGTCAGCAGCGCCACCACCAGAACGGGAATCAGGGTTGCAACCAGAAAGCTCAGCAACAGTTTGGATTTGATACGCATGGGGCTTCGCCTTCTAGCTGTCTAGTAATACGCTCTATCGGCGCTACTAGAGGATAGTTAAGGCTGCTCACCGCGCTAGGCGACTTGGACTTAGCCAAAAACAGCCGAGCCAGCCAAACGGCAAACCGCCGCAGAATAAAAACAAGAGGCCAATCATGCAGCACGAAATTCTCGCCCCCCTGCCACTGCTGCAACCCGACGGCACGCTAACCGAGCCCGGTTGGGCTCGCCAGCCGTATTGGCACTACCAACGCCAGGCCGTCGCCGCGAGCAGTTGGCGGATCAAGGAATGGGACTACTACGCCGTGGTGTCACCCGAGCAGTTCGCCATCTGCCTGACCGCCAGCAACCTCGGCTATGCCGGGCTCTATGCCATTTGCCTGGTCGACCTGACGCAAGGCCGCAGCTGGCAGATCGATACCTTGCAAGTACTGCCACTGGCGCGGCATGCCTTTCCGGAGCGCGCCGACAGCGGCGAAATCAGCTTCAGCAACGCTCAACTGACCCTGCAGATACGGCGCAGCGGCGATGAACATCGGCTGCATTTCTCCAGCGCGCAGTTCCAGGGGCCCCACGGGCGTGGCATCGAGGGCGATCTAACCTTGCGCCTGCCGCCGGACCATCAGTCGATGAATATCGCCACGTCCTGGCCCTAGCAACGCAAAGCCTTCTACTACAACAGCAAGTTCAACTGCCTGCAGGCCAGCGGCCAGTTCAGCCAAGCCGGCAAGCATTACCCACTAAGCCCAACGCGCGACCTCGGCGTGCTCGACTGGGGCCGTGGCGTGTGGACCTACAACAACACCTGGTATTGGGCCTCGGCGTCCGGTTATGTCGAAGGCGAGCTCTTTGGCCTCAACCTCGGCTACGGTTTCAGCGACCGCAGCCCCGCCACGGAAAACCTGCTGCTGTACCGCGGCGTGGCGCACAAGCTGGATCAGGTCGCGTTTGAGTTTGACCGTAACGACTGGCTGAGACCCTGGAAGATCCGCAGCAACGATGCCCGCCTGCAACTGGATTTCACCCCGAGGGTCGATCGCAACAGCAAGCTCAACTTGCTGTTGCTGGCCTCCGAACAGCACCAGGTGTTCGGCCATTACAACGGCCACGTCACCCTCGACGATGGCCAAGTCCTGGCGATTCACAACCTGCCGGGCTTTGCCGAGGAAGTGCGCAACCGCTGGTAAACCGCCCTAATCAGCGCGTCACGCCGCTGGTGTATTGGCTCTGCTTACTGGTTTCGCCCTTACGGCGAGTTACTTTCTCTTTGCTCGCGCGAAAGAGAAAGTAACCAAAGAGAAAGCGCGCCCGGCATCCGGGTTTCGCTGCGCTCAACTCCCCTCGCTCCGGTGCTGTTCCGAGGGTCGTCACGGTGGGCCATCCCTGGCCCATCGTCCCTCGTTTGGCATCCATGCCAAACGCCCCTCTCCACAGCACCTCCACTCGGCCTCCTGACGGGATTCGGGGACCGCGTTGTTTGGACTATTTGTGGACGGCAAAGCAAAACGTAAAAGCCGAAACAAAAGCATCGCGGGCAAGCCCGCTCCTACAGTTTGCTGTGCTTCTAAAAACACCAATCTCACAGACGACGCCAAACGCCCCATCAGGAGGCCGAGTGGAATCGTTGTGGAAGGGGTTGAGCGGCATGGATGCCGCGAGAGCCGCGATGGGCCAGGGATGGCCCTTCGCGGCGTGCCCCTGGAGCAATGATGGAGCGAGGGAACCCGACGAAGTCGGGCCGGATGCAAGGGGCAAGACCTTTTGCTTACTTTTGGGGCGTTTGCCAAAAGTGAGCCGCCGTAAGGGCGGAACCGTTAGTAGCAACAACACATAAGCGGCGGATACCCACCAACCCAAGAACAGACCCAAGACCAAAAGCCAATGCGCAAACTATGGCGCATGGCCATCAATTCGCAGTAATGTCGAGCCAACCTCATTCAAGGAAGAAGCATGGCCGCCAAATCCAGCCCACCTCGGCAGCAGAAGCACCTTGCCGTGCTGATCGACGCCGATAACGCCTCCGCTGCAATCGTTGAAGGCCTGTTCGAGGAAATCGCCAAATACGGCGTCGCCAGCGTCAAACGCATCTACGGCGACTGGACCGGCCCACAACTGGGCGGCTGGAAGAAGGTACTGCTGGAACACTCGATTCAACCCATGCAGCAGTTCGCCTACACCACCGGTAAAAACGCCACCGACAGCTCACTGATCATCGACGCCATGGACCTGCTCTATACCCGGCGCCTCGATGGTTTCTGCCTGGTCTCCAGCGACAGCGACTTCACCCGCCTGGCCGCCCGCCTGCGTGAAGAAGGGCTGGAAGTGATCGGCTTTGGCGAACAGAAAACACCCAAGCCTTTTGTCTCCGCCTGCGACAAATTTATCTACACCGAACTGCTGCGCAACGACGCCGAACCTGCCGAGCCGGAAAGCACCGGCAACGGTGCGCCAGCCGCTACACAAACACCATCCGCCGCCGCAGAAAGCAAACCTGCCGCGACGCCAGCACCAGCCAAGGTCAAACCGCAGAAAGTGCCGGTGGACTTTATTGCCAAGGTGATTGACGACAACTCAGACGAGGATGGTTGGTGCCACCTCGGTGCCCTCGGTACCAATATCAGCAAGCTGCGCTCGGACTTCGACTCACGCCTTTATGGCCACAAGAAGTTGAGCGATCTGATCAAAGCGCAGAACAGCCGGTTTGAATTACAAGAGCGTGGAGCCACCGCCACAGGCGGAAAAGTTCTCTATGCGAAAAACCGAAAACCGGTCAAATGAAAAGACTTGGCAGGCGCATGCCAAAAATAAAAAACAATCCACTCTTAGTTTTAAAACGGTGAGGTTATGAGCAACGTAAATATTGTAAGAGCGGTTGAGAACATCAAAGCCAATACAACAATCTACACACCAATCATTGAAGTTATAGTCAACGCGATACAGGCTATCGAGTCATCCCAACAAGAAAATGGCACCATAAAAATAACAGCAATTCGGTCAAAACAAGTTGAAACAGACGACTCACTGGCAGCAATTGAAAACCTAATCATTACAGATAACGGAATTGGATTCACAAAAGAAAACAGGGATTCATTCGACACCTTATATAGTGATCACAAATTAAATATTGGAGGAAAAGGGTTCGGACGCTTCACCTGCTTAAAATATTTTCATAACCTCAAGATAGACAGCCACTACATAGAGAACACTGAGCGAATGCACAGATCATTCTCCATGGGAAAAGGCAATGAAATAATAATAAACGAGAAAATATCAACATCCACAGAAACAGAACATCGAACATCTGTAACGCTCTCTGGCGTAAAGACAAGCAGCCTCAACAAAAAACTCAACACTCTAGCCAGAAGCCTTACTGAGCGACTACTTCCATATTTCATAACAAAAGACTATAACTGCCCTACAATCACCTTATGCGAAGAAGATGACTCCGGGCTCATAGTGCTCAATGATTTCATAAAGAACACATCAGGACTCATACGGGAAATACCCCTACCAGAAAACACATTCACAATCCCCTCAAAAGAGAAAAACGAGCTTTTTGAGGTAAGACTTTTCAAAATATATTCACCAAAAAATCAAAAAAGTCGCATTAGCCTCGTGGCCCACAAACGCGAGGTAACAGAAACGCCAATCCACAACTACATTCCAGAATTTTCCGATGAGTTCTATGACAAGCATTATGACGGAACCGAAAACAGAGAACGAAACTACATAATCAAAACTTACGTATTCAGCAGCTACCTAGACAGCAACGTTTCACTTGAGAGAGGAAGTTTCGACTTTCAAAAACAAGACGACATGCTATTTGGTATATCGCAATCCGAAATTGAGAAACAAGCGGCAAAACTTACTGCAGCGGCAGTCACTGACGAAGTAAGCGCACGGCAAGACAAAAAGCGAGGTGAAGTCAACGAATACGTAAGATCAGAAGCACCTTGGCACAAGGACCTAGTAAAGAACGCTGACATTAGTTCGTTGTCATATCACGCGTCAAAAGAAGAAATAGAAAATTTTCTACAAAAAGAAAAATTCAAAATTGAAGCTGAAATAAGGCATGAAGTCGCGGCCTTATCTATTGCGGGCACCCAACATGACTCAGAAGAAATTTCAAAAATAATTGACAAAATATCAGACGCCAGCAAGAACGATTTAATCCACTATGTCGTGCTGAGAAAAAACATTCTAAATGTTTTTGAAAAAGCTTTAGAGACAACAGAAACAGGGGATTATCGCAGCGAAGACGAAGTGCACAGCATAATATTCCCAACAAAAAAAGACAGCGAAAACACTCCTTACAGCAGTCATAACCTCTGGATAATTGATGAGAGACTTACATTTACAGACTTCATCTCTTCAGATCAACCGTTAAATGGGGGAAAGTCTGAGCGACCTGACCTGTTGGCTTATGGGACAAGAGTTGCATTTCGCGGGGAGAACGAACCAAGCAATCCTGTAACCATATTTGAATTTAAAAAACCAGGGCGCGACGACTTCGTAAATCCATCTTCAAAAGAAGACCCAATTCAACAAATCATTAGATACACCAATAGCATACGAAACGGGGCATTCAAAACCCCCAAAGGGAAGAAAATACTAGTCGGTGACAACACCCCATTTTACGGATACGTGATCTGCGATCTGAATAAAAAAATCGAAGATTGGCTTAAGTACGAAAAAGACTTCAAACCAATGCCAGACAGCAAAGGCTGGTTCAATTGGGTATCCAGCATAAACTTATACATCGAAGTAATCAGCTGGGATAAAGCATTAAAAGATGCAACCATGAGAAACCGAATTTTCTTCCATAAACTTGGAATCGACGTTTAAATAAAACATCACCAAGTAATTATCTTCAGAATAAAAATACCCGTCATTCGACGGGCATTTTTATTCACGCTACAAGCTCGCTACATCGATCAAGCAACCTCTGCGACCTTGCCCTTCTCCAACTTCTTCACCTGATACTCCCTCGCCGCCTGATGAAACGCCTCCAGCAGCGCGTTGTAATCCGCCTTCTCCCAATAGCGATACTCGGGATGCCACTGCACACCAACGGCAAACGCCTTGGCGCCAATCACACTGACCGCCTCGATCTGCCCGTCCTCGGCCACGGCCTCAACCTGCAAGCCCTCGCCCAGTCGATCAACCCCCTGACCATGCAGTGAGTTGACCTTGATCTGCCGCTCGCCGAACAGCGAATGCAGCACGCCGCCCTCGGTCAGGGCCACGTTGTGCATCGGGCCGTAGGCCACATCATCCGGTACATCCTTCACTTCACGGTGATCAAGACGACCTTCAACTTCATGCACTTCGCGGTGCAGGGTGCCGCCAAACAGCACGTTCATTTCCTGCATGCCCCGGCAGATGCCAAGGAAGGGAATGCCGCGATCAATACAGGCACGCAGCAGGCGCAGTACGGTTTCATCACGGGGTTTGTCGGCCAGACCGAGGCCGGGATGCTCGTCGCCGTAGAAGCTGGGGTGCACGTTGGAGAGTGAGCCGCCGAACATGATGCCGCTGACGCTATCCAGCACCGTGTCCATGTCCAGATCATCGCCAAAGGCCGGGATCATCAGCGGGAAAGCACCGAAACCGGTGACGGCGTGGATGTACTTCTCACCGACCAGGTGAAACCAGCCGATATCACGGCTGGTCAGCTGCCAACGGCACAGGGGAAGGCCAATCATGGGTTTTGTCATAGGGAGTCCTCTTCATTAATGATTGAAGTGGGCTGCCCTTGGGAGAGCGGGCTTGCGGGCCAGGAAACCCTGAACCCGCTCACCCAAGGGGTGCCGTAACCTGCGGTCACTGCACCAACGCCGCGCCCGCGCGGCTGGTTTGTTGCGTAAAGCGGTACTGCTCCCCTCTCCCATTTATGGGAGAGGGGACGGGGGAGAGGGCTGAAAACACCGCAAAACGGGCAGCATCCCCTCTCCCTAACCCTCTCCCCAACGGGGCGAGGGGACTGATCGCATGCACGCGGATGGTCACGAAAGCTCGCGGCCAAGGCCGCTCCTACGGTCGTCATCCACATCCAAAAAGGGGGCTGATCCTGCGATCAGCCCCCTTTGTGTTACTTAGCCATTACTCGGGAAAGCAAACTGCGCCGCTTCATGCGAAGCGCGCTGCGGCCAGCGCTGGGTGATGGCCTTCTTGCGGGTGTAGAAGCGCACACCGTCCGGGCCGTAGGCATGCAGGTCGCCGAACAGCGAGCGCTTCCAGCCGCCGAAGCTGTGGTAGCTGACCGGTACCGGCAGCGGCACGTTGACGCCGACCATGCCCACTTCGATTTCGTCGCAGAACAGGCGGGCCGCCTCACCATCGCGGGTGAAGATGCAGGTGCCGTTGCCGTATTCGTGGTCGTTGATCAGCTGCATGGCTGCTTCCAGGCTGCCGACGCGGACGATGCACAGCACGGGGCCGAAGATTTCGTCGGTGTAGATGGTCATCTCAGGCGTGACTCTGTCAAAAAGCGTGCCGCCGACGAAATAACCATTCTCATGGCCGGCCACCACCAAATCGCGGCCGTCGACCACTAGGCTTGCGCCCTGGGCCACACCGGCGTCGATATAACCTTTAACCTT
This sequence comes from Pseudomonas sp. 1928-m, assembly GCF_029269135.1. Taxonomy (NCBI): domain Bacteria; kingdom Pseudomonadati; phylum Pseudomonadota; class Gammaproteobacteria; order Pseudomonadales; family Pseudomonadaceae; genus Pseudomonas; species Pseudomonas sp. 1928-m. The sequence goes on from NZ_JARIXO010000002.1 coordinate 211,977, forward strand.
GTCACGCGCAGCGCCGGTAACCAGCGGGCCCATGTCCAGGCCGCAGGAGGTGCCGGCACCGATTTTCAGCGCTTTGATCTGCGGCACGATCTTCTCGACCAGTGCATCGGCGATCTGGTCGCCTACGCACACGGCTACCGAGATGGCCATGCAGCGCTCGCCGCAGGAACCGTAGGCAGCGCCCATCAGTGCGCTGACGGCGTTGTCCAGGTCGGCATCGGGCATCAGTACGGCGTGGTTCTTCGCGCCGCCCAGGGCCTGTACGCGCTTACCGCGCTTGGTGCCTTCGCTGTAAATGTATTCGGCAATCGGCGTGGAGCCAACAAAGCTCAGGGCTTTGACTTCCGGCGCTTCGATCAGCGCATCCACCGCTTCCTTGTCGCCGTGCACGACGTTGAGCACGCCTTTGGGCAGACCGGCTTCTTGCAGCAGTTGGGCGATATACAGGGTGGAGCTTGGGTCACGCTCGGACGGCTTCAAGATAAAGCAGTTGCCGCAGACGATGGCCAGCGGGTACATCCACAGCGGCACCATGGCCGGGAAGTTGAACGGGGTGATGCCGGCCACGACGCCGATTGGCTGCATGTCGCTCCAGGCGTCGATATTCGGACCGACGTTGCGGCTGTACTCGCCTTTGAGGATTTCCGGGGCGGCGCAGGCGAATTCGACGTTTTCGATGCCGCGCTTGAGTTCACCGGCGGCGTCTTCCAGGGTTTTGCCGTGCTCTTCGCTGATCAGCTTGGAGATGGTCGCTTCGTGCTGCTCCAGCAGCTGCTTGAAGCGGAACATCACCTGGGCGCGCTTGGCTGGCGGGGTGTTGCGCCAGGCCGGGAAGGCGCTCTTGGCCGAGTCGATGGCCAGTTGCATGGTGGCACGGTCGGCCAGGGCGACTTTCTTGGTTGCTGCGCCGGTGGACGGGTTGAACACGTCAGCGCTACGGCCGGTGCCGGCAGTCAGTTCGCCGTGGATCAGGTGGTTAACGATGGTCATGGGTCTTCCTCGTTGGTAGTTCGTTGGGCAGATGAGCCATGGCTCATTTACCGAAATTCATGCCCTGTTGCGGGCGTCCCCTCTCCCGCCTGCGGGAGAGGGTTAGGGAGAGGGGCTTTTTGCGCTGCAGCCCTCTCCCCCGGCCCCTCTCCCATGCATGGGAGAGGGGAGACAAGCATCAATCCAGGCTATTCAGCACATCGCCAACGGCGTTGAACACGGAGTCCAGCTGCTCGGGCGTGGTGTTGAAGGTTGGCCCGAACTGCAGAGTGTCGCCGCCGAAGCGCACGTAGAAACCGGCGTTCCACAGCTTGATGCCGGCCTCGAATGGGCGGATTACCGGGTCGCCGTCACGCGGGCTGATCTGGATCGCGCCGGCCAGGCCACAGTTGCGGATGTCGATGACGTTCTTGCTGCCCTTGAGGCTGTGCAGCTTCTCTTCAAAGATCGGTGCCAGAGCGGCGGACTGCTCGATCAGGTTGTCGCGCTTGAGCAGCTCCAGGGTTGCCAGGCCAGCGGCGCAGGCAACCGGGTGACCCGAGTAGGTGTAGCCGTGGCCGAACTCGACCATATGCTCGGGAATCGCCTGGTTCATAAAGGTGTTGTAGATCTCGCTGGAGGCGATTACTGCGCCCAGCGGAATCGCGCCGTTGGTGACCTGCTTGGCGGTGTTCATGATGTCCGGCACCACGCCGAAGTACTCGGCACCGGTCCACTTGCCCATGCGGCCGTAAGCGGTGATCACTTCGTCGAAGATCAGCAGGATGTTGTGCTGGGTGCAGATTTCACGCAGACGCTGCAGGTAGCCAACTGGCGGCACGATCACACCAGCGGAACCGGACATCGGCTCGACGATCACCGCCGCGATGTTCGAGGCGTCGTGCAGTTCGATCAGCTTCAGCAGCTCGTTGGCCAGTTCCACGCCGCCGGTTGCCGCCATGCCCTTGGTGAAGGCCAGGTGCGCTTGCAGGGTGTGCGGCAGGTGGTCGGCGTCCATCATCTGGCCGAACATCTTGCGGTTGCCGCCGATGCCGCCCAGCGAGGTGCCGGCGATGTTTACGCCGTGATAGCCACGGGCACGGCCGATAAATTTGGTTTTGCTCGGCTGACCTTTCAGGCGCCAGTAGGCCTTGGCCATCTTCACCGAGGTGTCGGCGCACTCGGAGCCGGAGTCGGTGTAGAACACGTGGTCGAGGCCGGCCGGGGTCAGCTCGGTGATTTTTTCCGCCAGCTGATAGGACAGCGGGTGGCCGTACTGGAAGCCCGGCGCGTAATCGAGGGTGCCCAGCTGCTTGGCCACGGCTTCCTGAATTTCCTTGCGGTTATGCCCGGCACCACAGGTCCACAGCCCGGACAGGCTGTCGAACACGCGGCGGCCCTTGTCGTCGATAAAGTAGTTGCCGTCGGCACCGACGATCAGACGCGGGTCGCGCTTGAAGTTGCGGTTGGCGGAAAACGGCATCCAGTGCGCATCCAGCTTGAGCTGGCTGGCCAGGGACGGGGTGGCGGTCTGCGGCATGTTCATGGTGCGGCCTCGCAAGGAAGGGCGGTGTTCTTATAAGGAGAAGCAGTTGCCAGCAAAGGTGCCACGGGCTTAGAGTCAGGAAAACACGACTCTTCTTATCTTTAGTTAACCATCTACTAAACAATGAGCCACCACCAATGAGCACCCGTCGCCCCGATCCGCTGGCCCAGGTCAGTGATTTTGATATTCGCCTGCTCAAGCTGTTTCGCAGCGTGGTGGAATGCGGCGGCTTTTCCGCTGCGGAAAGCGCCCTGGGCATCGGCCGTTCGGCGATCAGCCAGCAGATGAGCGACCTGGAACAGCGCCTCGGTTTACGCCTGTGCCAACGCGGCCGCGCTGGCTTTGCCCTGACCGAAGAAGGCCGCGAGGTGTTCCAGAGCACCCAGCAGTTGTTGGCGGCGCTGGAGAGCTTTCGCACCGAGGTCAACGGCCTGCACCAGCACCTGCGCGGCGAGCTGAATATCGGCCTGACCGACAACCTGGTGACGGTGCCGCATATGCGCATCACCAACGCCCTGGCGCGCCTGAAAGAACGCGGCCCGGACGTGCATATCCATATCCGCATGACCCCGCCGAGCGAAGTCGAGCAAGGCGTACTCGATGGCCGCCTGCATATCGGCGTGGTGCCGCAGACCGTGGCGCTGTCGGGGCTGGAATACCAGGCGCTGTACGACGAGCGCTCACTGCTTTATTGCGCGGTCGGCCACCCGCTGTTCTATGTCGATGATCAGCAGCTGGAGGATGAGCGCCTGAACAGCCAGGAAGCCATCGCCCCGACCTTCCGCCTGCCGCCCGAGGTGCAGAGCCACTACCAGGCGCTCAATTGCACAGCCAGCGCCTCGGACCGTGAAGGCATGGCCTTTCTGATTCTCACCGGGCGCTATATCGGCTACCTGCCCGACCACTACGCCCAGGCCTGGGTGCAGCAAGGCCGCCTGCGCGTGCTGAAACCGGCCAGCCGCTTCTACGACATCAGCCTGGCCTCAGTCACCCGCAAGGGCCGCCGTCCGCATCTGGTGCTGGAGAGCTTTCTCGAGGCGCTGGCCGAGGCATAGCGACACACCAGGTAACAACTGACCACGTAACCTTGGGCGGAGCCGGGACTCACAGGTCTATGCTCGGACGAAGCCACGCCTGGCGCGGCTTAGAACCTGTTCACGATCTCGCGAGCTAGAGCCATGCAAGGCGCTACGTTAGTAACAGCCTCTGGCTGGTCAAAGCGGCGAGGAAGCGGACTGGGCTCGCACACGAGTGTACGAGCTGTACATGAGCATTCCGAGACGCCGCGTCCCGGCCTGTTTTTAACGCAGCAGGGCCGACGCGCAGCAGATCGTGAACAGGTTCTTAGATCCCTTTACCTGTGCAGTGTTACCACGGAGGACCCTATGCCTAGCCGTCGTCACTTCATCCAGGGCAGCGCCAGCCTGCTCGCTCTCGCCGCCACGCCCTGGCTGCCTTCCCTGGCTTACGCCGACCCCAGCCAACTGCTGAAACGCGCCATCCCGAGCAGCAGCGAGCTGCTGCCGGTGATCGGCCTGGGCACCTCACGCACCTTCGATGTCAGCCTCAGCAATGACAGCCTGAAACCGCTGGATTCAGTGATGCGCACCTTTATCAACGGCGGCGCCAGGCTGATCGACACCGCGCCCAGTTACGGCGCCTCCGAGGCGGTGACGGGCGAGCTGCTGAAACGCACCAAAACCCAGGGCAAGGCCTTCCTCGCCAGCAAGATTTCCGCCACCGGCCGCGAGCGCGGCATGGCGCAGATCGAGGCCAGCCTGCAGGCGCTGCAAACCGACAAGCTCGACCTGGTGCAGGTGCATAACCTGCAGGACACCCGCACCCAGCTGGCCTTGCTGCGCGAGCTGAAAGCCGAGGGCAAGGTGCGCTATATCGGCATCACCCATTACATCGAGTCGGCGCACGACGACCTGCTGGAGGTGCTGGAAAAAGAATCGGTGGATTTCGTCCAGCTCAACTACTCGGTGGGCGAACGCAATGCCGAGAAACGCCTGCTGCCCTACTGCGCCGACCACGGCATCGCCACGCTGATCAACCGGCCGTTCCAGCGCGCGCAACTGCTCAGCCGGGTCAAGGGCAAATCACTGCCCAGCTGGGCGATGGAGACCGACGCCACCTCCTGGGCGCAGCTGTTGCTCAAATTTATCCTCGCCAACCCGGCGGTCACGGTGGTGATCCCAGCCACCTCCAACCCGCGTTATATGGCCGACAACCTCAAGGCCGGCATCGGTCGCCTGCCGGATGCGGCGCTGCGCGAGAAGATCGTCCAGGCGTTTAGCTGAGATGCTCGCGGCTGCCCGCGATTTGGAAGCGAAGCGATGAGCCCGGCGCAACGCCTGGCCCAGGCGATCAACGCGCGGCCGGCCGAGCTGCTGGCGGTGCTGTGCGGGTTTGGCCTGTTCTTCTGCCTGTTCAGCGGCTATTTCATGCTGCGGCCGATTCGCGAGGCCATGGGCATTCGCGGCGGCGTGGAAAACCTGCAGTGGCTGTTTACCGCGACCTTTCTGCTGATGCTCGCCGCCGTGCCGCTGTTTGCCTGGCTTAACTCGACGGTGGCGCGGGCGCGGTATATCGATTGGGTGTACGGCTTCTTTATCCTCAACCTGCTGGCCTTCGCCGCGCTGTTTCAACGCAGCGGCGACGACATCTGGGTGGCGCGGGTGTTTTACGTATGGATCTCGGTCTACAACCTGTTCGTCGTCTCGGTGGCCTGGAGCCTGATGGCCGATGTGTTCGACAGCGCCCAGGCCAAGCGCCTGTTTGCCTTTATCGCCGCTGGTGCCAGCTGCGGCGGCTTGGCCGGGCCGGCGCTGGGCGCACTGCTGATTGAGCGCCTCGGGCAAAGTGGGCTGATCCTGCTGGCGGCAGTGCTGCTGGGCATGGCGATTCTGGCCAAGCAACAGCTGATGGCCTGGCGAGCGATTGCCGGTGCCGGTCGGCCGGGCGCACCACCCAGCGAAAGCCCGCGCCAGCCGGTGCTCGGTAACCCGTTCAGCGGCCTGACTCGTGTGCTCGCCTCGCCCTATCTGCTGGGCATCAGCGCCTTCGTGATCCTGCTGGCCACCGCCAGCACCTTTCTCTACTTCGAGCAGGCGCGCCTGGTGGCGCAGACCTTCACCGAGCGCAACGAACAGATCCGCGTATTCGGCCTGATCGATTTCAGCGTGCAAGCCCTGTCGCTGATCGCGCAGCTGTTTATCACCGGGCGCATCGCCCAACGCTTTGGTATTCGCGCCCTGCTTGCCGGGGTGCCGTTGCTGGTCTGCCTGGGTTTTATCGGCCTGGCCCTGGCGCCAACCTTCGCCATGCTCGCAGCCTTGATGATTGTGCGCCGGGTTGGCGAATACGCCTTTGTGCGCCCCGGCAGGGAAATGCTCTTCGCCCCGCTGGACGCCGAGAGCAAGTACAAGGCCAAGAACTTTATCGACACCGTGGTCTACCGCGCCGGCGACGCCGTCAGCGCCTGGGCCAAAGCCCTGCTCGACATGCTCGCCAACGGCGTATTGATCGCCGCCGTGGCCGGCGCCATTTGCGCAGCTGCCTGGGGCGCGCTGGGCTGGTATTTGGGTGGGCGCAGGGAGCAAGCGAGCCCCGGACCGCGCGGCCAGAAACACCCGTAGACGCTATGTCCATGCGCACTATCTGCGGCATCGTAGGGTGGATGACGCTTTACCCATCCACCAATAGCGGTGGTGGATGAAAAAGGCGTCAGCTACGCGCCGCAAATTCCCCGGATTGCATCCGGGCCACCAAGGCAAAGCGCCGCCCCCAAAACCACCGCAGCACGCCACTTTCACGCACAACCCTGGTGCAAAAGCCGGGTTGCAGCGTACCTAGGTCAGTTTTTCTGCCCCTTGCGCTTGTCACCCAAGCGGCGCTGGGTTATCAGTGCAGTCGTCCGAAAACCTGACCACTGCGGAACCGCCCATGACTGTTGAAGTACTTGCGCACCGAGCCGATCCGAACAACAAACCTGCCGGCCGGATTCGGCAGAAGAACGAAGAGGCGATCATCAAGGCCGCCGAGGAAGAGTTCGCCCGTCACGGCTTCAAAGGCACCAGCATGAACACCATCGCGCAGAACGTTGGGCTGCCGAAAGCCAACCTGCATTACTACTTCAGCAACAAGCTGGGGCTGTATCAGGCGGTGCTGGTGAACATCCTCGAACTGTGGGACAGCACCTTCAACAACCTGACCGTAGACGACGACCCGGCCACCGCGCTGGCCGGCTATATCCGCGCCAAGATGGAATTCTCCCGCCGTCACCCAAAAGCCTCGCGCATCTATGCGATGGAAGTAATCAGCGGCGGCGAGACCCTGTCACAGATGCTCAATCAGGATTACCAGGCCTGGTTCCGTGGCCGCGCCGCAGTGTTCGCCGCCTGGAGCGCAGCCGGCAAGATGGACCCGGTGGACCCGGTGCACTTGATCTTCCTGCTGTGGGGCAGCACTCAGCACTACGCCGATTTTTCCTCGCAGATCTGCCGCGTTACCGGCCGCACGCGCCTGACCAAGCAGGACTATGAAGAAGCCGGCGACAACCTGATCCGCATCATCCTCAAGGGCTGCGGCCTGACGCCTCCCGTCAAAGACGCCTGATGCCTTTCACCCTGCTCGGCCCTTGCGAGTACCGCGAGGAGATTCGCAAAAGCCGCTTTATCGCCCTCGCCGCGCCGGTCACCAGCGCGGCCGAGGCACAAGCATTTATCGCGGCGCACAGCGACGCCAGCGCCAGCCATAACTGCTGGGCCTGGAAGGTTGGCCAGCAGTACCGTTTCAGCGACGACGGCGAGCCTGGCGGCACGGCTGGCCGGCCGATCCTCGCAGCCATCAACGCCCAGGAGATGGATCAGGTGGCGGTGCTGGTGATCCGCTTCTACGGCGGCATCCAGCTCGGCACCGGCGGCCTGGCTCGCGCCTACGGCGGCAGCGCCAATAAATGCCTACAGGCCGCCCCACGTCGGGAGTTGATCACCCGCGAGGAGTACCGCTGCCATTGCCTGTTCGCCGAACTGCCGCTGCTCAAGGCGCGCCTAACGGAACTCGACTGCCTGCTGGAGCGCGAAGACTACGACGCCACAGGGGCCGAGCTGCAGCTGGCCATCCCCGCGCCAAGGGTTGCCGAGCTGCAGCGGTTGCTGGCGGATATCAGCCGTGGCCGTGAGGCGTTGCAGCCGCTATGAAGCGCCTAGCCTGGCTTTGCCTGTTCTGCAGCGCTGTGTTGCAGGCGCAGGTGAGTGAGCAGCTGGAGCACACCTACTACGATGTCGATGCCAGTGCGCACGCCTTGCTGTACTCAGCGCTGGATCAGGCATCGCCGATTCGCCATGACGGCAAGGTGTTTCATGGCTACACCGATTGGCGCGTGAACTGGCGCTTCTGGTGGTGGGAAGAACCTGACGGCCGATGCCGCATTACCCGCACGGAAACCACGCTGCACGCCAGCATCACCCTGCCCCGCCTGCTTGCTGCCAGCCCCGCGCACCAGCAGCACTTTGTTGCCTACATCAGCGCCCTGCAGCAACACGAAAACGGCCATTACCAGATCGCCCAGGCCGCCGCCCGGGCAATTGATCAGCGCCTGCAACTGACGGCCGAACAACCCAGCTGCCTGCGCTTGCAAGAACAGGCCAATCAACAAGCAAACGCTGTGTTGCAACTGCATGTCGAGCAGGAACAGCGTTACGACCGCGACACCGAATACGGCAAGACCCAGGGCGCCTGGTTGCGCCACTAGGCCAGCGTGCAGCCTCGATTCGGTGCAGCAACACAGCCCCGCCTCAAACACGCGCACCATCACTGGGCAGCCTTGATCAAACAGCGGATGGGCGAACGCTGCACAGCGGCTTTTCTGACTCACTGGCCAGCTTTTTGCTTTAGCTCGGGCAGTTGTCATTCCCGAGCCTCTGTCCATGTCCAGTTCCCCTTCTGTTCCACGCTTGCAGCTGAGCGGTATCAGCAAGCGCTACCCCGGCTGCCTGGCCAATGACCGTATCGACCTGAGCATCGCGCCTGGGGAAATCCATGCGCTACTCGGCGAGAACGGTGCTGGCAAAAGCACCCTGATGAAGATCATCTACGGCGTTACCCAGCCCGACAGCGGCGAAATTCGCTGGCACGGTGAAGCGCTGAAAATGCGCGATCCGGCCATGGCGCGCAGCCTTGGCGTAGGCATGGTATTTCAGCACTTCTCGCTGTTCGAGACCTTGAGCGTGGCGGAGAACATCGCCCTGGCCATGGGCGCAGCGGCCGGCACACCGAAACAGCTGGAGCCGAAGATTCGCGAAGTCTCGCAGCGTTATGGCATGGCCCTGGAACCGGGCCGGCTGGTGCACAGCCTGTCCATCGGCGAGCGGCAGCGGGTGGAGATCGTCCGTTGCCTGATGCAGGACATCAAACTCTTGATCCTCGATGAGCCGACCTCGGTGCTCACCCCACAGGAGGCCGAAGAACTGTTCGTTACGCTGCGCCGTCTGGCGGCCGAGGGCTGCAGCATTCTGTTTATCAGCCACAAGCTCGGCGAAGTGCGTGCCCTGTGCCAGAACGCCACGGTGCTGCGCGGCGGCAAGGTATCGGGGCATTGCATACCGGCCGAATGCAGCGATCTGCAGCTGGCGCGACTGATGGTCGGCGACGCTGAGGGACTGGAAAGCAGTTACCCGAAAGCTGACGGCGGCCTACCGCGCCTGCGCGTGGATGATTTGAGCTGGCAGAACGCCGACCCATTCGGCAGCTCCATGAGTAACCTGCGCCTGGAAGTACGCAGCGGCGAAATCGTCGGCATCGCCGGGGTCGCCGGCAATGGTCAGGACGAACTGCTGGCCCTGCTTAGCGGCGAAACCCGCCTGCCACGTAACGAGCGCGAACGCATCAGCCTGGATAGCCAACCGATTGCCGACCTGTACCCGGATGCGCGGCGCAAGCTGGGCCTGGCCTTTGTTCCGGCCGAGCGCCTGGGTCACGGCGCGGTGCCGGATATGAGCCTGAGTGATAACGCCCTGCTCACCGCTTTTCAGCAAGGCCTGCTGAGCAAGGGCCTGATTCAACGCGGCAAGGTGCGCGCTCTGGCTGACGAAATCATCCAGCGCTTTGCGGTGAAAACACCGAATGCTGAGGCGCCCGCGCGCAGCCTGTCCGGCGGCAACCTGCAGAAATTTATCCTCGGCCGCGAGATTCTGCAGAACCCCAAACTGCTGGTGGCCGCGCACCCGACCTGGGGCGTGGACGTCGGCGCAGCGGCAGCGATTCATCGCGCGCTGATTGCCCTGCGCGATGCCGGCGCGGCGATTCTGGTGATTTCCGAAGACCTCGACGAGCTGTTCCAGATCAGCGACCGCATCGGCGCGCTGTGCAGCGGCAAGCTCTCGCCCCTGGCCGCCACGGCAGAGACCGAAGCCGTTGATGTCGGCCGCTGGATGGCTGGTGAATTCGCCCCGCTTCCCCCTATCACAAGCACGCCGGCAGCCGCTGCTGCCAGCCTGAGCTGACGGAGTTTTCCATGCTGTTATCCCTCGAACCGCGCGGCCAGCAATCGCGCGCCATGCTTTGGTTATCACCGCTGCTCGCCGCCGTGCTGACCCTGTGCAGCGGCGCGCTGCTGTTCGCCCTGCTCGGCCACGACCCGCTGGACACCCTGCACACCCTGCTGATCGCACCGCTGGCCGACTGGTATGGCGTCTCCGAACTGCTGGTCAAGGCGCTGCCGATTCTGCTCTGCGCCCTCGGCCTGGCCGTGGCCTACCAGGCGCGTATCTGGAATATCGGCGCGGAAGGCCAGCTGCTACTCGGCGCGCTGRCCGGCAGCGCCATGGCGATCCAGATCATCGACTGGGACAGCCGCTGGGCGCTGGTCTGGGTGGTGCTCGCCGGCGTGGCGGCCGGTGCGGCCTGGGGCGGCCTGACCGCCTGGCTGCGCACGCAGTTCAATGCAAACGAAATCCTCACCAGCATCATGCTCAACTACATCGCGCTGAACCTGCTGCTGTTCTTCGTGCATGGCCCGTTGAAGGACCCAGCCGGTTTCAACTTCCCCGAGTCGGCGATGTTCGGCGATGCCAGCCGCCTGCCGCTGGTCAGCGAGGACGGCCGCCTGCACGCCGGCCTGTATTTCGCCCTGCTGGCCTTGGTGGCGGTGTGGGTGCTGCTGCACAAGAGCTTTCTCGGCTTCCAGATCAAGGTGCTCGGCCTCGACCGCCGCGCCGCCGGCTTTGTTGGTTTTCGCGAGAAACGCCTGGTGTGGTTTGCCCTGCTGGTCAGCGGCGGGCTGGCCGGGCTGGCGGGTGTCGGTGAAGTGGCCGGTCCCATCGGCCAGCTGGTCCCACAGGTCTCACCGGGTTACGGCTACGCGGCGATCACCGTGGCCTTTCTCGGCCGTCTGAATCCGCTCGGCATTCTGTTCGCCAGCCTGCTGATGGCGCTGCTCTACCTAGGCGGCGAGAACGCGCAAATGACCATGAACCTGCCCCAGGCGATCACCCAGCTGTTCCAGGGAATGATGCTGTTCTTCCTGCTCGCCTGTGACGTGCTGATTCTTTATCGGCCGAGGCTGAAGTGGAAATGGGCGCAACGAAAAACTAAAGCCAACGCCGAGGCCCTGGCCTGACAAAGAACCTGTAGGGGCGGCCGGGCGGCGTACCGCTTGCTCGCGATCCGCGGCGACACCGATCGCGAGCAAGAACTGGGCGCCCCCCTCGCTCCTACAAAAGCTATTCACATAGGAACTCCCATGGATCTCGACCTGTTAAGCAATATTTTCTACGCCATGGTGCGCACCGGTACGCCGCTGCTGCTGGTGGCGCTGGGTGAACTGATCTGCGAGAAGAGCGGCGTACTCAACCTCGGCCAGGAAGGCATGATGCTGTTCGGCGCGGTGATCGGTTTTATCGTCGCCCTGAGTACCGGCAACCTGTGGCTCGGCGTGCTGCTGGCGATGAGCGCCGGCATGCTGCTGTCGATGCTGTTCGCCGCCGTAGCCCTGGGCTTTAACGCCAACCAAGTAGCCACCGGCCTGGCGCTGACCATCTTCGGCGTCGGCCTCTCCACCTTTGTCGGCGCGGCCTGGGTCGGCAAACCGCTGGCCGGTTTTGAGCCCATTGCCATTCCGCTGCTTAGCGAGATTCCACTGATCGGGCGCATGCTGTTTGCCCAGGACATTCTGGTTTACCTGTCCTTCGCCCTGTTCGGTTTAGTCGCCTGGGTGCTGCTGAAAAGCCGCATCGGCCTGATCATTCAGGCGGTCGGCGAAAATCCCGATGCCGCCAGCGCCATGGGCCTGCCGGTACTGCGCGTGCGCACCCTGGCGGTACTGTTCGGTGGCGCCATGGCCGGCTTGGCGGGCGGTTACCTGTCGCTGGCCTATACGCCGATGTGGGCCGAAAACATGACCGCTGGGCGCGGCTGGATCGCCCTGGCGCTGGTGGTATTTGCCAGCTGGCGGGTATTGCGCGTGTTGCTCGGCGCCTATCTGTTCGGCCTGGCCAGCATCATCCATCTGGTGGCACAGGGCATCGGCCTGTCGATCCCTTCCAACCTGCTGGCGATGCTGCCCTATGTGGCGACCATCTTGGTGCTGGTATTGCTGTCGCGCGATGCAATCAAGACCCGCCTGTTTGCCCCGGTGTCCCTAGGCAAACCTTGGCAGCCGGGGCACTGAGTTTTTACTTTGTTCGCGGCTAAAGCCCCTCCCACAGATCAGCACCGAACTGTGGAAAGGCTTCAGCCGCAACACCCCAGCAGCACCATCGCACCAGCACGCAGCACTCTCGGCCTCTTACGCACCAGCACAGCACCCGCACAGAACCCCGCCCCGGCGGGGTTCTGCGTTTTAGCGCGGCGGGCAGGCTAATTGTCCAGTTGGTCAGCTTTTTGCAATCCAACAGGCAGCTGTTTAACAACAACGTACCCACACACATCGGAGTTCCGCCAACCATGTTCGAGAAGAGCAAAAAACCTCTGCTGCGCACCCTCGTTGCCGCCCTTGGCTTTAGCGCCACATTGGGCGCTTCTGCCGCCGCCCCGCTGAAGGTCGGCTTTGTCTATATCGGCCCGATTGGCGACCACGGCTGGACCTACCAGCATGAGCAGGGCCGTCAGGCGGTGATCAAAGAGCTTGGTGACAAGGTCGAGACCAGCTACGTGGAAAACGTACCGGAAGGTGCGGACGCCGAGCGGGTGATCCGCAACATGGCCAAGGGCGGTTATGACCTGATCTTCACCACCTCCTTCGGCTATATGAACCCGACGCTGAAAGTCGCCAAGCAATTCCCCAAGGTCACCTTCGAACACGCCACCGGCTACAAGCAGGACAAGAACCTCGGCACCTACCTGTCGCGCTCTTATGAGGGCCGTTACGTCGGCGGTTTCCTCGCAGCGAAGATGACCAAGACCAAGAAGATCGGCTACGTCGCCTCTTTCCCGATCCCGGAAGTGATCCGCGATATCAACGCCATCCAGCTGGCTTTGGACAAGTACAACCCCGGCACAGAGATCAAGGTGGTGTGGGTCAACTCCTGGTTCGATCCGGGCAAGGAATCCGATGCCGCCAACGCGCTGATCGACCAGGGCGTCGACGTAGTGTTCCAGCACACCGACAGCCCGGCACCGATCCAGACCGCTGAGCGTCGCGGCGTCTATTCCGTGGGCTACGCCTCGGACATGGCGCACTTCGGGCCGAAGGCCGTGCTCACTTCGATCGTCAACGACTGGGGCCCGCACTACGTCAAATCCACCCAGGCGGTGATCGACGGTAAATGGAAATCCGAAGATTTCTGGGGCGGCCTGACCGAAGACACCATTCGCCTGCCGATCAGCGATCTGGTGCCGGCAGATGTGAAAACCGAAGCCGAGCAGATCATCGCCGACATCAAGAGCGGCGCCTTCCACCCGTTCACCGGCCCGATCAAGGACCAGAGCGGCGTAGAAAAAATCCCGGCCGGCGTCGCCGCCACCAACGCCGAACTGGCCTCGATGAACTACTACGTGGAAAACGTAAAGGCTGAACTGCCGAAGTAAGCGGTTGACTGTGGGAGGGGCTTTAGCCGCGAGCTGTTTGGTTGTCGCGGCTAAAGCCCCTCCCACTAAACATCGCCTAGATGCCGTCCCTGCTAACCACAAGCAGAACCGCATCAAAAGGGTGCCCTGTATACGGGGCGCTCTTATTCGCTGCCCTGGGTACGAGAAGACTCGCAGCATGCCCCCACCCGGAGCCTCTATGAACACCCTACCGATTATTGACATCGCCCCGCTTTACTCAGCCGATTCATCCGCCTGGCCAGCCGTGGCTGAGCAGATAGACCGCGCCTGCCGCGAGTGGGGCTTTTTCTATATCACCGGCCACCCGATCAGCCAGGCGCGTATCGCCGAACTGCTGAGCGCCGCCAAGACCTTCTTCGCCCTGCCGGCTGCGGACAAACTCAAAATCGACATCACCCAGACCGCCCATCACCGAGGTTACGGCGCGATTGCCACCGAGCAGCTGGACCCGAGCAAACCGAGCGATCTCAAGGAAACCTTCGATATGGGTTTCCACATGGACCTCAATCACCCCGAGGTGCTGGCCGGCAAACCGCTGCGCGGCGCCAATCGCCATCCAGACCTGCCCGGTTGGGCAGCCCTGATGGAACAGCACTACGCCGATATGCAGGCACTGGCGCAAACCCTGCTGCGCGCCATGACCATTGCCCTGAATATCGACCGCGATTTTTTCGACACGCGCTTTCATGAGCCGATCAGCGTGCTGCGCATGATCCACTACCCGCCGCGCCACACCGCCAGCAGTGCCGAACAGCAAGGCGCGGGTGAACACACCGATTACGGTTGCACCACCCTGCTCTACCAGGACGACGCCGGCGGTCTGCAGGTGCGCCATCGCGATGGCCAGTGGATCGACGCGCCGCCGCTTGCCGGCAGCTTTGTGGTGAACATCGGCGACATGCTCGCGCGCTGGAGCAACGACCGTTACACCTCGACCCCGCACCGGGTGATCAGCCCGCTGGGCGTGGATCGCTACTCCATGCCGTTCTTCGCCGAACCGCACCCGGATACCGAAATCAGCTGCCTACCGAACTGCTCGGACGCCAGCAACCCGCCCAAGTATCCTTCAGTAACCAGCGCCGAGTATCTGCTGTCGCGCTTTGCCGATACCTACGCTTACAGGCGTGAAGAACAGGCGGGCGCATAACACCGCCCGCGCCCCGGAGGAACGGCCTTGGCCGCGAGAGCGTTGCGCGGTCAAGGCGATTTAGCGCCCGTCTGATACGGCGAAATCCTGTCCTTACGGTTAAACTTTGTCGCGACCACGCCTGATAACGAGATCTGACCATGTACGACTGGCTCAACGCCCTGCCCAAGGCCGAACTGCACCTGCACATTGAGGGGTCGCTGGAGCCCGAGTTGCTGTTTGCCCTGGCCGAGCGCAACAAGATTGCCCTGCCGTGGAACGACGTCGAAGCGCTGCGCAGCGCCTACGCGTTCAACAATCTGCAGGAGTTTCTCGACCTGTATTACGCCGGTGCCGACGTGCTGCGCACCGAGCAGGATTTCTACGACCTGACCTGGGCCTACCTGCAAAAGTGCAAGGCGCAGAACGTCATCCACACCGAGCCGTTCTTCGACCCGCAAACCCACACCGACCGTGGTATTCCCTTCGAAGTAGTGCTGCGCGGCATCAAGCAGGCACTGGTCGATGGCGAGAAACAGCTGGGCATCAGCCACGGCCTGATCCTGAGCTTTCTGCGCCATCTGCCCGAGGAAGAAGCGTTCAAGACCCTGGAGCAGGCCAGGCCGTTTCGCGATGCGTTTATCGCCGTCGGTTTGGACAGCTCGGAGATGGGCCACCCGCCGAGCAAGTTCCAGCGCGTGTTCGACAAGGCGCGCAGCGAGGGCTACCTGACCGTCGCCCACGCCGGTGAGGAAGGCCCGCCCGAATACATCTGGGAAGCCCTGGACCTGCTGAAGATCGAGCGTATCGACCACGGCGTGCGCGCCATCGAAGACGAGCGGCTGATGCAGCGCATCATCGACGAGCAGATCCCGCTGACCGTCTGCCCGCTGTCCAACACCAAGCTGTGCGTGTTCGACGACATGCGCCAGCACAACATCCTGCAGATGCTTGAGCGCGGGGTGAAGGTGACGGTGAACTCGGATGACCCAGCCTACTTCGGCGGCTACGTCACCGAAAACTTCGCGGCCCTGCATGACAGTCTGGGCATGACCCAGGAACAGGCCAAGCGCCTGGCGCAGAACAGCCTGGATGCGCGCCTGGTTTAAGCAAAATCATCGCGACTGAAGTCCCGCCCACAGTGCGTATACGCTGTGGGCGGGGCTTCAGCCGCGACAGATATAAACTCAGTGATCCAGCTTGCGCCGCTTGCCGGTGACCATCGACAGCGGCAGGTTTTCCTTCAGGCGGTAGCTTTCAAAAAGCGCCGCCACGATGTGCAGGCCCACCAGGGCCATCAGCGCATCGGCGCAGAATTCATGGAGTTCCAGCGGTAAATCAGCGCCCCAGAAGTAATCGACCTCCTCCATCAGAAAGCCGGTCACACCCAGGCCGAGCATCAACAGCATCATGCCGATCATCACCAAGCCGCCCAGCGGGGAATGCCCCATGCGGTGGTAATCACGCCCGCTGAGCAATGCCCGCAGGTGTTCGGCCAGGCGCGCCCGGGTCGGCCAAAAGTCCGCCCAGCGCGCAGCCGGTGAGCCGATAAAACCCCACACTAGGCGGATCGCCAGCCAGGCCACGGCGTAGTAACCGAACCAGCGGTGCCAGTTCTCGCCCTCTTCGGTGAAGAAGTAATTGGCCAGGAAAGCGCTCGCCAGAGACCAATGGAACAACCTGACCAGCGGGTCCCAGAGGCGTGTGGTGGCGTTGTTCATCAGTCTTCAACGCCGCCTTTGATGACCTTGCCGCTGACCGGATCGAAGTAGATTTCGACCTTCTGGCCTTCTTTGTTGAAGCCGTAGATTTCGTAGCAGTTGCCACCGGTCACTTTGAACTTCTTGATCTCGTAGCCCTGGGCTTTGAGGTCGGCCTGGAATTTGTCCTGGTCCTGCCACTGCGCCTTGTCGGCGGTGGTGCATTGGGTGGCGGCGAGGGTCAGCGGGCTGGCCAGAACCAGAGACAGCAGAAGCAATTTGCGCATGGTGAAGTCCTCGTGATGCAGGGGAAGTTGTGTGTCTGCGGGGACTACTGTCGCGCGGCAAGCTTAAGGCTGTATTAGGAAACGCAAAGGGCCCATCAAATGATGAGCCCTTTGCCAACACGCCAGATCTATCAGGATCAGAAATCGTAATCGACCTTGGCCCACAACGTCCGGCCTGGCTCGTCGATCCGGGTATCGGCAGGGAAGCCGAAACCGGCATCACCACCCAGGTTGAGGTGCTCGGCGTATTGCTTGTCGAGCAGGTTATCCACCCCGGCGCTGAGCTTGACCTGCTTGGTTACACGGTAAGCACCGTTGAGCGAGAGCACGCCGAATCCGGCGCTGTTGCTGAAATCCTGCCCCACCACGTTGCCGCGCCCGTCCGCAATGCGGCCCTGACCATCGACCACCCGCCACAGGCCGCCGACGCTCCAATCGTCACGCTGATAGGTCAGGCCCAGGCGCGCTTCAAGCGGCGGCATCTGCGGCAGTGCTTCGCCGTCGCTGCTGTTTTTGCCCCAGGCATAGGCCAGGGTGGCATCGGTTTTCCAGTTGGTCGTCAGGTCATACGCCACACCTAACTCGCCGCCCATGATGCGCGCATCGACGTTGTCGGCCTGGGTGCTCATGCCGCGGTAGTCGAACAGGATGTAGTCACGCACCTGACCGACATAGGCCGAGGCCCAGGCCTGCAGGGCGTCGCCCTGGTATTGAATACCGACATCCAGCTGGGTGGTCTTCTCCGGCTTGATGCCGTCGAAGGCGTTGTCCGCGCCAGCCGGGCCATTGAGGCCGGCGGAAAACAGCTCCCAATAATCGGGGAAGCGCTGCACGTGACCGATACCGGCATAGACGGTAGTCGGCGAGCCGGACAGGTCGTGCTCGTAGCGCACAAAGCCACTCGGTAGGGTATCGGCGCGGGTCTCGCCAGCCGTCGGGTTGGGCGTCGACATGCCCATCATGTCGCTGAAGCTCGGCCGGTAATCCTTGGCCGAAGCACGGTCCAGGCGCGCGCCGGAGACCACTCGATCACGCTCGTCCAGACGCCAGGTGGACTCGGCGAACAGGCCGTAGTTGTGCATCAGCGCGTCCTTGTCCCAGGGGAAACGATCGGCGTCGGTGTAGTTACCCATCATGCTCAGGGTGGAGCTGCGCTGGCGGTGTTCGCTGCGCTGGGCATCGACGCCGGTGATCAGCTCGACATCCTCCCACGCCCAGGTGGCGGCCAGGCGTGCACCCAGGGTGCGGCGGTCAACCTGGGCCGCCATCGGGCCGCTCATCATGCTGGTCGGGTCGGGCATGCGCAGGCGGAAGTTGTCCATGATGTGATCGGCGTAGTTGTAGTAAACCTTGGCCTCGACCTTATCCAGCACGCCACCGAGGTTGCTGCGCTCAACGCGCAGGCCCAGGCTTTCACGCTTGAACTGGGTGCCATCCATACCACGGCCGCCGTAGCGCGCCTCGCCATCGCCACGGCCGGCGGTGAGTTCGATCAGCGTATCGTCATCCGGCGTCCAACCCAGGGCCACGTCGCCGTTCCATTTATCCCAGCGCGAGGGGATGGTGTCGCCGTTTCCGTTGTCGTAATCGTCCGAATGCGAGCGGTTACCGGTCACCCGCAGGTAGCCCTGCTCGCCGCCCACAGCGCCATCCAGGGTCTGGTCGAAACGGCCGTTGGAGCCCGCCAGCACGCTGGCATGCAGACGCGCACCCAGCTCACCGAAACGCTCCGGCTCACGGTCGAAACGCACCACACCGGCCGAGGCACCTGGGCCCCAAATCACCGTTTGCGGGCCCTTGGTCACGGTCAGCAGGTCAAAGGTTTCCGGCGAGATGTACGAGCTGGGTGCATCCATCCGCCCTGGACAGGCGCCGAGCATCTGCCCGCCATCGGTGAGCAGCAATAAGCGCGAACCGAACATGCCGCGCAGCACGGGATCACTGTTGCTGCCGCCGCTGCGAATCGCGGAGAAACCGGGAATGGTCTTCAGGTAATCGGCGGCGTCACTGGCCGGCACCGGCTGGCGCGGGTCCTTGGGGTCGGCCACCACAGTCAGTGGCGAGCTTTGCTGCACGGCGGTGACCACCGTTGGCGGCAACTGCAGCGCGTGGTGTTCCGGGTCGTATTCGGTGGTTTGCGCGGCATGCGCCTGAGTGGCCAGCAGCAGGCCGATACACAGCGGCGCCAGACGGAAAGGTAAAGCGCTGATCAAAAGCGAACGAGTAGACATGACTATTCCAGAATCGAGACAAAACCAGGGAATGGCCAGCACCGCATACGCGGCACCAGCAACAGGGCAATGGCGATCAGGAATAGGCAGGCGGTGCGCGGCTGCGCGAACCGGGGAAAATAGCTGAGCGGGCAACGCCGCTGCGTACCGGCGCACTATGCCGATCCGCAGGCGCAACGGCCGTCAGGGCTAGCGTTGGACTGGCACAACCGGTGGCTGGGCTGTTGAGCAACAGGGTGCAATAGCCGCACTTGGCCCACAACGCGTCGTGATCCAGCGGGTTGTCATGGCTACCGACATGCTCCCCGCAAGCCAGTTCCGTCAGCCAGGCCGGTTCAGCCGGTGCAGTGAGCTGCGACAGCAACGGCCCGACATTGAGCAACAGCATGGCCAATAGGGCCAGCCAGTTTGCGCGGTAATCGGCAGTAAAGGAGCGATTGCGGGGCATCACGACAACTCAAGAATCCTGCGCCGAGTATGACTAACGGCCTGAGCAGGACGGCTGATGCAAATCAATGACGGTGAACATCACCGTACAACAGCAACCCCGCCACAACGCAGCGGGGCTGGGTGCGCAGATTAGTGCGCGTGGCCTTCGCCATGAGTTTTCTCAACGGCAGGGGCGTCCTTGTGCACGGCGATTTCCACTTCGACCGCACCGGCTTTTTCGAAGGTCAAGGTCAGCGGAAAGCGCTCACCGTCCTTGGCCTGCTGCTTCAGGTTGAACAGCATGACGTGGTAGCCCATCGGCTCGAACTTCACCTCACCACCAGCAGGAATCGCCACGTTCTGCACCTGCTGCATCTTCATCAGGCCATCGGCGTGGATATGTTCGTGCAGCTCGGCCTTCCCGGCCACCGGGGTACTGGCGCTGAGCAGGCGATCCGCTTCGGCGCCCTTGTTGTGCACCACAAAATAAGCGGCCGCCGTCGGCGCTACGGCCGGCATTTCCCGCGACCAGGGGTGTTCGATATGCAGCTCGCCGGCTTTGTATTCGTGGGCGCTGGCAAACAGGCTTGGGCTCAGCAGAGCGGCAATCAGCAGGGTCTTTTTCAACAACATGGTGTTCCTCCGGTTGTGGACTGACTGTCCATGACAAGTGTTGTAACGCGAAGCCTTGGCGCCGGCCAAGCCCGCGCCGGTTATTCCATTCAACTGTTGGCCAAACGCTGCCCTGGCAGACGCGAGAGCAACAGCCAATCCAGCGCCCAGATCAGCAGCAAAGACGCGCCCACCAGCGGGAAGGCCGCGCCCAGCAGGCCCATGATCACTATTGCGGTTTTCCAGCGTGGCAGGTCGTGGCGCAGTGGTGGTACGCCAAGCTTTCCAGTCGGACGGCGTTGCCACCACATGATCAGGCCGCTGACCGCGCTGAGCAGCACCAGCAGGCAGACCGCGAGCATCAGCAACTGGTTGGCCAGGCCGAACAGCTTGCCTTCATGCAGCATCACCCCGGTTTCCACGGTTTTTGCCACCACGCCGTAATCCTTCCAGCGCACATCGGCGAGCACCGCACCGCTGTACTGATCGATATGCAGAGTGGCGTCGTTACGCGGGTCGTCGGCAAACAGGGCGATGCTGTACACCCCGGTTTCACCTTTCGGCAGGGTGATGCTGTAACCCGGCTTTACGCCGCGCTCAGCGGCGGTGTCGACCACGTACTGCAGCAGATTGGCCGGGGCGGCAGGCGTCTCGGCAGTGGCATGGCCGTTATGCGCGGCGTGTGGATCGGAGGCCGGCAGTGGTGTGGTTTCCACCGCCCAGGCCACGGTCTGCTGACTGCTGGTATTGAGGCTGCCGGTGAGCTTGCCGGACTGCGGTACGTCGTCCCACATCGCCGCCGGGAAGTGGTTCCAGGCGCCGGCAAACTGGGCGCCCCAGAAGTCGGTCCAGGTCATGCCGGTGAGCAGCATAAACAGCAACAGCAGCGAGCCCCAAAAGCCCGTCACCGCATGCAAGTCACGCCATAGCAAACGCCCACGGGCACTCAGCCTTGGCCACAGCACACCGGCACCGGAACGCCCGCGCGGCCACCACAGGTACAAACCGGAGACCACCAACACGATGCCCCAACCGGCGGCCAGCTCGATCAGTCGATCGCCCAGGGTGCCGACCATCAGGTCGCCATGCAGCTGACGGGCAATGGCCTGCAGATTAAGCTGCGAGTCCTGGCTGCCGAGAATCCTGGCACTGTAGGGGTCAACAAACACATTCAGGCTCTGACCCTCAGCCTCCAGCACAAACTGCGCACTGCGTTCGGCGCTTATCGGCGGCAGGTACTGGCTGATGCTCGCCCCGGGATACGCCTGGCGCACCAAAGCCAGCTGCTGATCCGCCGAGATCGCCTGCTCGGCAGGCGTGACTTGCAGCAGCTCGGCATACATCAGTTGGTCCAGTTGCGGCTTGAACAGGTAGATGATGCCGGTGACCGAGAGCAGGATCAGAAACGGAATCACAAACAGCCCAGCATAGAAATGCCAGCGCCAGGCCAGGTTGTAGAACGAGATGTTCGGCGTCGTCGGCTTCTGCATAGTCAACTCCAGGCATGGCCACAATCAGTGATGGATCGGCAGCGGTTCATCGGTGCTGCCCTCGGCGCAGCAGGCCCAGGCCCACCAGCGCCAACAGCACATGCGCCAGCGCGACGATGCCCAGCAGCAGGTGCTTGTAGCCATTGCCAAGGCCTGCGAGAAATTCCCACTTGTGCAGGTAGGCAAAGGTCCAGCCTTCCGTGCGGTCGGCATCCTGCACGCGGCTGGCCAGGGCACCATCTAACGGGTCGATAAACAGCGCGGTGTTGTGTGCATCGGCATAGCTGGCCTTGAACACCGGCAGACGCTTGAAGACGAAGCCGTATTCATGGTCGAAGCTGTGCTGCAGCGTGAGCGTCTGCGCCTCACCCAGCCCCAGGGACTTGGCGTAATGATCGAGGCGCTGCTGGGCATAACGGCGCGGCGTGTCATTGCCCAGTTCACGGCCCTGAGCATCCAGGTAGTGCAGGCTGGGCATGCTGGCGAACTGCTGCCCCTGGGCACGCCAGATCGGCTTGCCGTCGAGTTCAAGCAGGCTGAGCATGTACAGCTCTTCACCGGCCAGCAGCCAGTCGGCTGCCGGTGCGCTGTCCAGCTCGGCCACAGCAAAGCTCGGCACAAAGGGCGCTGGCCAGGGCTGCGTGCCCTGCTTGTGCAACAGGTGCCAGGCACCGCTGCTGGCAAAGCTCAGCGTCGCTAAGGCCAGCCCCAGCCCCCACCAGCCATGCAGCCGCCGGTTGAAGGTACGGGCACGCCGACGGGCGATAAAAAATGGCCGGGAGCCATTTTTAACGTCGCTCGGCGACGGCCCGTAGGGTCGCCGCCATGGATGGCGGGCGATAAATAGCGTGATACCGAACAGCGTCGCCGAGACAATCGAGGCCAGCAGCACCAGCATCAGCACCGGCCGCAACGGGCCCGCCGCATCCAGCCAGCGAAAGCTGTGCATCGTCTGGAAGAACGCGCTGAACCAAGCCTTGCGCTCATCCACCAGAGTGCCGAGGCGGTCATGGAACAGATCGACATACAGGCGCAACGAGTCATCGCGCTGGGTATCGATCCGCGCCACCGGCAGCAGGCGGTTGATAAAGGCATATTCGCTGGTAAAGCGCTCGATGCTGCCGGCGTAGGCCAGCGGCTCGTCACGGCCCAGGTAATGCCGCGCCAGGCTTTCGGCATGAGGGCCGGCCAGCTCGACCGCCTGACCACTGCGTGCATGCCAATAACGCGGCTGCAGCTCGCCGGCCAGACGCGCCTGGTAATACGGCTCAGCGGCCAGCACCAGCAGGCGCAAGCCCTGCACTTGCGTAACACCCGCAGCGCCGAGCACCTGCGCAGGGCTGCGCAGGTTATCCAGCGGCAACACCTGCTGCGGTGTGGCCATGGTTTGCGGACGCGGCTGCAGATAGCCCATCAGCGGGTGCAGCATGCCGCTGCCCGCCCAGCTGAAGATGCCCAGGCAGGCCAGCAGCGCCAGGCGCTTGTGCCACGGCATCAGCCGTAGCAGGCGCTGGCGCCAGGTCAGGCGCGGCAGCTCGTGCGCTTGCAGCGCCGCCGTCAAAGCTTCCACTCCAGGCCGACATACAGGCTGCGACCGTCACCGGGCATAAACAGCGCGGCATCCTGGCCACGGGCATTGGCCACAACGCCGGTAGTGGCGATATAGGTCTTATCCGAGAGGTTGCGCCCTTCGACGAAGAAGCCCAGACCTTCACGTGGACGATAACCGCCCTTCAGCCCCCAGATCGCATAGGCTTCTGCATACAGCGACTCGGCGTGGTCAGCGGCGTAATGCACCGGGACCCACTCGACCGTCGGGCCGGCGTACCAGCCACCCCGCTGCCACAACGCCTCACCCTTGAGGAACTGGCTCGGCACGCCGGCAATGCGGTTGTTGCCATAGGCCGGGTCGTTATCGAAGCGGAAGTCATTGAGCAGGTACTGGCCACGCAACACCAGCTCACCCAGCTGCCAGGCAGCACCGAACTCAATGCCCTGGTGGATCGTGCGGTCGGCGTTGGTGGTGACCACCAGAGTTGGGTTGAGCGGGTTGACGTAGCCCAGCAGCTCGTGGCGGATCTCGCTGCGGTAAACCGCCAGGTCCAGGTCCAGATTGCCCTGTTTGAACCGCATACCGGCTTCCAGGGTGGTGGCCTTCTGCGCCTCGTTCTCGGTGACGATGGCGCCACCGGTCAGCTCGCTGAAGGTCGGCGGCTCATAGCTCTGGCTGAGGTTGCTGAACAGCTGTACGCCGTCGGCCAGGTCATGGCGCAGGCCGATACGACCGATGCGTGCGCTGTAGCTGCGGTTGAAAGAAGCATCCTGATAACCAGTCGGCATGCCGACGAAGTTGAAGCTGCTTTTCAGTTTGTCGTCGATATCGCGCTCGCTATGCAGCCAGGTCAGGCCGCCGATCAGTGCCCAGTCTTCGGCTAGCGGCACTTCCAGTTCGGTAAAGGCATTCAGGCTGCGCGCGGTCTGCACCTGGCGATCCACCTGGTTGCCGCGTTTACCGGCGACGTTGACGTAGTTTTCCGCCTGATTGCGGCCCTGCAGCGCCTCCACGCCAGCATTCCAGCTCCAGCCGTCGCTGTTGTGCCATTTGTGGGTCAGGCGCACGCCGACATCTTCGCTGTCGACTTCCAGCACCTGGAAGATCGGGTGCCACAGCGATTTCTCGCTGTAGAAGCTCGACAGTTCCAGGCTGTGTCCGCCATCCAGTTGCAGAGTGGTGATATTGCCGATGCGGTTGAGGGTGAAGTCGCGCTTGTTATCGCCGGTCACCGTGCTCAGCGCGGCCTGCTCGGGGTTACGCCGCAGCTGCGCCTTGGTCAGGCTGCCGGGGATTTCCGAATCGGTTTCAACATGGCTGATATAAAAGCGGGTCGACAGTCGCTCGTTGATACGCCCGCCGATATTGGCGAAATAGCGCTGGTTTTCCTGGCGCGCGTGATCGCGAAAACCGTCCTGGGAATAATCGGAAAAACTCAGGTAGGCGTCCCAGTCGCCAAAGTCTTCGGCCACCGCTCCGAAGATGCGCTGGTAGTCGAAACTGCCCGCTTCGGTGCGCAGCTGCACCTTGGGCGCAGTTTTGCCGGTGGGCGTGACGAAGTTGATCGCCCCGCCCAGGTTGGCGGCGCCGTAGCGCCAGGCGTTGGCGCCACGCATGACTTCGATATGGTCCAGGGCAATCGGCTCGATGCTCTGGAAGTCGCCACTGCCATCAGCCAGGTTCAGCGGCGCGCCGTCCTGCATCAGCAGAATGCCGCGCTGGTGGAAGGTGCGCTGCAGGCCCGAACCACGGATCGACAGGCGCGACTCCTCGGCGCCGGAGCGCGACTGGATATACACGCCCGTGGCCTGGCCCAGAGCATCCTGCGGCGAACTGGCGCGGCCGGTCTTATAGGTTTCGCCATCGATCACGCTGGCGCCGCCGGGAATCCGCGCAAACTCGGCGCGCTTTTCGGCAATGCTCGGCGCAGTGGCATCAGGCTGCTGCTGACCGATCACGGTGCTGTCTTCCAGCTTGAGATGTTCGGCAAAGGCGGAACTGGCCAGGCTGACACTGACGGCCAGCAGACTGACTACGGATATCTGACGCATGAACTTCCCCAACTTCGGCTTATCGGGTGCCGCCTAAATACAGGCTTTGGGCACCGACAAACGCAGTTTCTTATCTGGTCTCAAGTAATAAGCGCGGCAAGCAAATGCGGCCGCAGCAAAGACAACTCAAGCTAGAACGGGGGATGCGCGGGGATTGGCCGAAGGCCAGAGATAGCGGACAGGTCGCGGGGTGAAGAAGAAGGTCAGCAGTGGCGCGCGGCTGGGGACCAGCAAGCCCAGCAGGCCGAAGAACGCCGCGAGAATGATCGCGCTGAAGGTGGAACTCAGGGCGCAGCCGGAGCCGGTGGCGGGGTTGGGCGCTACCACACCGGAGCCATCCAGATCGGCACCAGCGCCGAAGTTGCCGTCGAACGAGCAGTACTGGCTGCTCAAGCCGCTGAGCTGCAGACCAGCCATCTGCCCGTGACCGATACTGCAGGCGAACGCACTGAACAGAACGCTGAAATACAGCATCCAGGCCAGCAGGCGACGGTCAGTACGGGTCATTTTCATGGGGCGCGACTCTAGCATTGCTCTGGGGCGCATGTGACGCAGCAGCACTGCGATGGATTGCCGCAGCGCGCTGACGGCAATCTTAGTTCGGCCAAGGCGCATCCGCCAACAACTCTGCGCAGCGGAGTTGAACGAACTCACGCAGCAAGAGCACCGGTTTGCTCAGCTGCGCCCGGTGCGCGCAAATCAGGTTGAGCGGTGTCGGCTCGCCACGCAGTTCAGGTAGCAGCACCTGGAGCCTTCCGGCGCGCACATCGCCGGCCACATCCAGCCAGGATTTGTACACCAGCCCGGCGCCACTCACCGCCCAGCGCCGCACCACATCGGCGTCATCACTGACCCGGTCACCCTTAACGCTGATGCCCTGCTCGCGCTTGCCGTCGCTGAAGCGCCAGCGGTCATGCAGCCGTCCGCCGAGCATATAGATCAGGCAGTTGTGCTCGGCCAGTTCCTCCACCGCCTGTGGCGCGCCATGCTTGCGCAGGTACTGCGGTGCGGCGCACAGCACGCGCCGGTTAGACGCAGCCACTGGCAAGGCGACCAGGCTGGAGTCCTCCGGTGCGCCATAGCGCAGGGCAATGTCCACCGGCTCGCGGAACAGATCGGCCACGCGATCCCCCAGCAGCAGACGCAGCTGCACCTGCGGGTGCGCCTGCTGAAACTCATCCAGCCAGGGCAGCAAGGTATTGCGACCAAAGTCCGATGGTGCAGACAGTTGCAACGGCCCGCTGATGCCAACCTTGCTGCCGGCCAGTTGCTGCCGGCCGTCATCCAGACTCTGCAAGGCCAGGCGCGCATGGCCGAGAAACAGCTCGCCCTCCGGGGTTAGGCGCAGGCTACGAGTGGAGCGGCTGAACAGGCGCGCCTCCAGCTGCTGCTCCAGGCGCTTGAGCGCGGCGCTGGCCACCGCAGGGGAAATGTCCAGGCGCCGCGCGGCGGCCGAGAGATTGCCCAGATCAGCGGTGGTGACAAACAACTGCAGATCATCAAAACGCAGCATGGCGGCTCATTATCAAAAAAATATTGAAAGAGACTCTAGTAGCAGGCTGTTTTTCTCGTCAATCAAATAACCGAGCATGGCAGCACTTGAACCGGAGTCCGCCATGACCACGCCATTGACTTTGATTGCCACCATCACCGCGCGCCCCGGCCATGCCATGCCGAGGCGGTTGAGGCCGGCCTGCGCCAGCTGGTGCCGCCTAGCCAGGCCGAAGCCGGTTGCCTGCAATACAACCTGCACCTGCATCAGGAGCAGCCCAGCCGTTTCATCATGGTCGAGCAATGGCAGGACGCCGCCGCCCTTAGTGCGCACCAGCAGACCGCGCACTTTCTGCATTTCGTACAGACCTGCGGCAGCTTGCTGGAACAGGTCGATCATCAACTGATGCAACGCATTCTCTAAGGAGCCCTTATGAAAGCTGTCGCCTATTACCAATCCCTGCCTGCCGATCACGCTGACGCTTTGCAGGATGTCGAACTACCGGCACCCACGCCCGGCCCGCGCGATCTGCTGGTCGAGGTCAAGGCCATTTCGGTCAACCCGGTGGACACCAAGATCCGTCGCAACGTCGCCCCGGAAGGCGCCGCCGCCAAGGTGCTCGGTTGGGACGCCAGCGGTATCGTCAAAGCGGTGGGCAGCGAAGTCAGCCTGTTCCAGCCCGGCGACCGGGTCTATTACGCCGGCGCAATCAACCGCGCAGGGGCCAACAGCGAACTGCATGTGGTGGATGAGCGCATCGTCGGGCGTATGCCGGCAAAACTGCCGTTTGCCGAAGCCGCCGCCCTGCCGCTGACCGCGATCACCGCCTGGGAACTGCTCTTCGAGCGTCTGCAAATCACCCAGGGCAACGCCGATCAGGGCCAGAGCCTGCTGATCGTCGGCGCCGCCGGTGGCGTCGGTTCGGTGCTGGTGCAGCTGGCCCGTCAACTCACCGGCCTGACCGTGATCGCCACCGCATCTCGCCCGGAGACCCAGGCCTGGGTTCGCCAGCTGGGTGCACACCATGTGATCGACCATCGCCAGCCGCTGAGTGAAGAGCTGAAACGTATCGGCATTGATCAGGTGACCCACGTCGCCAGCCTGACCCAGACCGATCAGCACTTCGCGCAACTGGTCGAAGCCCTCGCCCCGCAAGGCCGCCTGGCGCTGATCGATGACCCGGAGCAGCCACTGGACATCATGCAGCTCAAGCGCAAAAGCTTGTCGCTGCACTGGGAGCTGATGTTTACCCGCTCGCTGTTCGAAACCGCGGACATGATCGAGCAGCATCGTCTGTTGAATCGGGTGGCCGAGCTGGTGGATGCCGGCACCTTGCAGACGACCCTGGGCGAGCACTTCGGCAGCATCAACGCGGCCAATCTGCGCCGCGCCCATGCGCTGCTGGAGAGCGGCACGGCCAAGGGCAAGATCGTCCTCGAAGGTTTTTAAAGCCGCTTAGCCACCCCGGCTCACGTGCTGCGTGGGCCGGGCAGCTTTTTTATCGCGCGCCCTGCATTCGACAAGCCGCAAGCTAGACTTAGGCCATTGCCTCCAGCAGTGTCGCTGGCAACAAGACCATCAATCCTCTCGACCTGGCTAGCCATTGGCGGTAAGGGATGCGACCCGATCTTCAAGGCCCACTGCGCCTGGCTGGCGTATATATCCTGTTCAGCGCCCTGTGGATTTTCGGCAGTGACTATCTGCTGCATGCCCTGGTCGAGGACAGCGAACTGGCGGCCGAGCTGCAAACAGGCAAAGGCCTGCTGTTTATTCTGCTCAGCACCGGGCTGATATTCCTGCTCAGCCAGCGTGACCGGCAGGCGCAGCGCCAACTGCTGGAAAAACTCACCCATAACAGCCGCCTGCTGCACCACACCCAGCGCAATGCCGGGCTCGGCAGCTGGGAGTACCGTAACGCTTTCTACTGGAGTGACGAGGCGCTCTGCCTGCTCGGCCGCGACGCTGATAGCCAGCCGTGCACCAGCGAACAGCTGCTCAGCTGGCTGCACCCCGCCGAACGTGCTGCCGTACAACGCGCTTTACTGGCCTTGCTGGAAGGCCACACCCCCATGATGGTGAGCGCCCGTCTGCTGCAACCCCAGCCACAGCAGGCCACCTGGCTGATGCTGCGCGGCGAGGTCGACGAGCACGGCCACATCCTCGGCACGGTGCAGAACATCAGCGCGCAGAAACATGATGAAAGCGCCCTGCGCGAAAGCGAGCAGCGCTTTCGTCTGCTGTTCGAGCAAACCCCACGGATTGCCGTGCAAGGCTATGACCGCGAACGCCGGGTGATTTACTGGAACCAGGCCAGCACCCTGCTCTATGGCTATGCCGTGCATGAGGTGATGGGGCGCCGCCTGGAAGAGCTGATCGTGCCGCTACCGGCGCGCAGCAAGGTGGCCAGTGCGATCAACCTGTGGCAACTCGGTGGCTCGCCGATTCCTGCAGCCGAGGTGCAATTGCAGCGCAAGGACGGCAGCCTGGTGTGGGTCTATTCCAGCCACCTGATGCTGCGCAACAGCCTCGACCAGCTGGAGCTGTACTGCGTCGATATCGACCTCACCGAACAGAAGAAAATGGACAGTGAGTTGCAGGTCAGCGAAAGCCGCTACCGTTCGCTGGTCGAGCACCTGGGTGATGCCGTTTTTATCACCGATACCGACGACAAACTGAGCTTCCTCAACCCGGCCTGGGAGCAGATCAGCGGTTACCCGATCCACGAAAGCCTGGGCAGCCCGTTGCAGCGCTTTATGCCGGAACTGGGCCAGGCCACCCTGCGCCAGCGCCTGGAAGAACTGCGCAGCGGTAAACTCGGCAGCCTGCGCCTGGAATGCCAGTTGCTCACCCTCAGCGGCCAGGCGCGTAGAGTCGAGCTGCACCTCAACCTGAGCCTGCCCGAGCACAGCCTGCACGGCAGCCTGCATGACGTACATGAGCGCCATCAGACCCAGCATCTGCAGCAGGCGCGCAATGCGGTGCTCGACGAACTGCTCGGCCTGCGCCCACTGCACAGCATCCTCAACGGCATCACCCGTCGCCTGGAAAACCTGCAACCGCAGATGCGTGTGTCGATCATGCTGCTCGATGAGCAGCAGCGCCTGCATCTCGGCGCCGCACCGAGCTTGCCGGAGGCTTATTGCCAGGCCATTGAGGGGATTGAGGCGGCGCTGGAGGTTGGCTCCTGCGGGCATGCCGCGGCGAGTGGCGAGCTGGTGATCGCCGAGGACCTCAGCCAGCATCCCTATTGGCGCGACTACCAGAGCGTTGCCCTGGCCGCCGGCCTGCGCGCGTGCTGGTCACTGCCGTTCAAGGATGACAGCGGCCAGGTGCTGGGCACCTTCGGCATCTACTACCCGCAGCCCAGCCGACCGAGCGCCGCAGATATCGCCCTGGTCACCGAATTCACCCGCCTGGCGGGGCTGGCCGTACAGTTCAGCGCCAACCCCAGCACAGCCAAAGTGAGCGAATCAGACCAACGGTACGCCAGCCGTGATTGATTTGTTACAGGTCAATGAAAGTTCATATTGAGCGACTAGACTGGCCCTTCTTGCATAGGAGGCTCGTCGATGAACGTCATGATCCAACCGGTAAAAACAGCTGCAGGCCCGGGCTGGCAAGTAAGTTTTGGCAAGCAGAGTGTCACTTTCCGCAGTGAAAGCGAGGCCCATCAGTTTGTCAGCACCCTGCAAGCGCGCCTGAGCGCGCCGCATAGGCTGCCATTCGAGCAACAGCGCGCCGCCAGCTAACAGCCCGTTGAAAAACTACCTACGTTGGCAATACGGCGTTAAAAACAGGCTCGGAATGCTCATTTACAACTCGTAAACTCCGCTTCCTCGCCTGTTTTTGCCTTGTCTTGCCTGCCTCGCCTACGTTTTTTCAACGGCCTGCGACCCTATGCGCGAATCGCGTTGCGCTCGACCCAGCGGGTAAATAGCGAAAAGCTCACGGCCAATACCCCGCAGCCGAAGATCACCACGGCAATCGGCCAGGCACTGCCGTCATGCAGCACGCCCACCATGGCGGCGGCACTGGCGGCGATGACGAACTGCAGACTACCGAGCAACGCCGAAGCACTGCCGGCATGGCTGCCCTGCCCCGCCATGGCGCACGCCGAGGCGTTGGGCAGGAGAATGCCCAGGCTGGCAATGCAGCCGAACAAGGGAATCAGCAGCGGCCACAACGCCTCTGGCTTGGCCAGCGCCACCAGCAGCAGGGCCAGGCCACAGGCCAGGTAAAACCACACGGTCTTGCCCAGCCAGTACGCCGGCCCGTGCCGCGCCACCAGCCAAGCATTCAGCTGCGCCACCAGAATAAAGCCCAGGGCATTGCTGCCGAACAACCAGCCGTAGTGCTCGGCGGGGATGCCATACAGCTCGATAAACACGAACGGCGAGCCGGCGATATAGGCAAACATCCCGGCAATCGCACAGCCGCCGGTCAGCGCATAACCGAGAAACGGCAAATCAGCGAACAGCCGCTTGTACTCCCCCAGGGCGCCGCGCAAAGGCGCTGGCGGCGAGTCCTTGGCCAGGGTTTCCGGCAGCCACTTAGCCACTGCCAACAGACAGACAAAACTGAACAGCGTCAGGCAGATAAAGATCGACGGCCAACCCAGCGTGCTGAGCAGCAGCCCACCGCCCAGCGGCGCGAGAATCGGCGCCAGGCCCATCACCAGCATCAGCTGGGAAAACACCTTGGCCGAGCTGATCGGGTCGCACAGATCACGCACCACTGCCCGCGACACCACCATCCCGGCGCAGCCACCCAGGGCCTGGACAAAGCGCGCGGCAATCAGCCATTCCAGGCTCGGCGCCAGGGCGCAGGCCAATGACGCCAGGCTGAACAGCATGACCCCGACCAACAGCGGTTTACGCCGGCCAAAGCGGTCAGCCAGCGGGCCGTACGCCAGCTGTCCAATAGCCAGGCCGGCAAAGTAGGCGGCCAATGACAGCTGCACATGCTCCACATCGGTGGCGAACGCGCGTGCCAGGGTTGGGAAGCTCGGCAGATAGAAATCGATGGCCAACGGGCCAAAGGCGCTTAACGCGCCAAGAATTAACAGAAGACGTAACGGCATGGGTGTCCAGAAATGAAATAACCGATGGAGCCGCTGCAGCCCGGATCAACCCCGAGCTACAACGGACTGACAAACCGCTCCCGGCGTGCATCCGGGCGACGGCTTGCCCTTACCAGCGGGCGCTGGTCAAACCGACGTGTCGGCCTTTTTCCGGCCCTTGCCGATTTTCTCTGCCAGCGACTCCACCAGCAGGTAGAACATCGGGATCAGGAAGATCGCCAGGAAGGTCGCCGCCATCATCCCGCCGATAACCCCGGTGCCAATCGAGTGACGGCTGGCCGAGCCTGCGCCCGAGCTGATCGCCAGCGGTACAACACCGAGAATAAACGCCAGCGAGGTCATGATGATCGGGCGGAAACGCAGGCGCGAAGCCTCCAGCGCCGACTCGAAGATGCCCATGCCCTGATGCCTGCAGAGCACGGCGAACTCGACGATCAGGATGGCGTTCTTCGCCGCCAGACCGATCAGGGTGACCAGACCCACCTGGAAATACAGGTCGTTCTCGATGCCGCGCAGCCACACCGCGAGAATCGCGCCGAACACCGCAAACGGCACCGCAGTGACCACCGCCAGCGGCAGGGTCCAGCGCTCGTACTGGGCAGCAAGAATCAGGAACACCATGATCAGGCCGAAGACGAAGGCACTGCTGCCCGAGCCTTGCGACGCCACTTCCTGGAACGCCGAGCCGGTCCAGCCAATGCTGTAATCGCTGCCCAGCACTTCATCCGCCACTTGCTGAATCGCGTTCAGGGCCTGGCCGGAGCTGAAGCCAGGTGCCGGTCCGCCGAGGATCTTCGCCGCAGGATAGACGTTGAAGCGTGCGTAGGTGTCCGGGCCGAGAATCCGCTCGACCTTGACCAGGCTGGCCAGCGACACCAGTTCGCCACTGCCCGCGCGCACATAGACCTGGGACAGGTCTTCCGGCTTGCTGCGGAACTCTGCTTCGGCCTGCAAGCTGACCTGGAAGGTACGCCCATACAGGCTGAAATCGTTGACGTAGTAGCTGCCGAACGTCGCCTGCATGGCGGTGAATACATCATTCACCGCCACGCCCAGGGCGCGCGCCTTGGTGCGGTCCAGGTCAATAAAGTACTGCGGCACGTTGGCGCTGAAGGTGCTTTGTACCCCAGCCAGCTCAGGGCGCTTGGCCGCAGCGGCGAGGAAGGCTTGCACCTTGGCCGCCAGCTCAGCGGTGGTGCCGCCACTGCGGTCCTGGATAAAACCTTCGAAACCGCCAGTGGTGCTCATGCCGGTGATCGGTGGCGGGTTAAAGCTCAGCACCACACCATCTTTCTGCGCAGCACCCATGCCCATAAATTCGCCGGTCAGGTTGCGTGCATCCAGCTCAGGCGTGGTGCGCTCGCTCCAGTCTTTCAACGGCACGAAGGACACCCCGGCGTTGCTGCGGGTGCCGAAGGTCAGCACGTCGAAGCCGGCAAAGGTCACCACATCCTGTACGGCAGGGTGCGCCATCAGTTGCTGGGTCACGTCGCCGGTAAGCTTCTCGGTGCGGGTCAGCGAGGCGGCTGGCGGCAGGAAGTAGGCGTTGATCACATAACCCTGGTCTTCGTTTGGCACCAGGGAGCTGGGCACCCGGTTGAACAGCACCACCATCAGCGCAATCATCGCGCCGAACAGCAGCAGGCCCACCGCCGAACGCTTGAGGAAGAAGCGCACGCCCGCGGTGTAGCCGTTGGTCAGCTTGTCGAAGACCCGGTTGAAGGCGCGGAACGGCGCGGCCGGCTCATGGTGCCCAGGCTTGAGCAGCAAGGCGCACAGCGCCGGGCTCAAGGTCAGGGCGACGATGCCGGAGATCACCACCGACACGGCAATGGTGATGGCGAACTGTTTATACATCTCCCCGGCCAGGCCGCCGAGGAAGCCCACCGGCACGAATACCGCGCAGAGCACCAACACGATGGCGATGATCGGCCCGGTGACCTCTTCCATGGCTTTGATGGTCGCTTCACGCGGGCCGATCTTGTCGGTGGCCATCACCCGCTCGACGTTTTCGATCACCACAATGGCGTCGTCCACCACGATACCGATGGCCAGCACCATGCCGAACAGGGTCAGCAGGTTGATCGAGAAGCCGAGCATGTACATACCGGCGAAAGTGCCGACCAGCGAAACCGGAATTGCCAGCACCGGGATCAGCGTGGCGCGCCAGTTCTGCAGGAAGATAAACACCACCAGCACCACCAGGATCAGCGCTTCGAAGAAGGTGTGGATCACCTCCTTGATCGATACCTGCACGAATTTGGTGGTGTCGTACGGCACTTTGTAGGTCATGCCGCTGGGGAAGTTCTGCGACAGCCGCTCCAGGGTCTTGCTCACTGCCTCGGCGGTGTCCAGGGCATTCGCGCCGGGCTGCAGATACACGCCGAAAGCGGCGTTCTGCTGACCGTTGAGCGAGGTCATCAGCGAGTAATCCTGGGCACCCAGTTCGATCCGCGCGACATCCTTGAGCAACAAACTGGCACCGGTGTCGTCGGTGCGCAGAATGACGTTTTCGAATTCTTTCGGGTCGGTGAAACGGCCCTGGGTGGTTACCGTGTAGGTGAAATCCTGCTCCTGCTTGAGCGGCTGCTGACCAAAGCTGCCGGCGGCGAACTGCGAGTTCTGCTCGCGGATCGAATTGACCACATCGGTCGGTGTCAGGTTGTACTGCGCCAGCTTGTCCGGACGCAGCCAGATGCGCATGGAATAGTCTTTCGAGCCGAACTGGCTGACATCACCGACGCCCGGCAGGCGTTTGAGCTCGTCGATCACGTTGATCAGCGCGTAGTTGCTGATATACACCGGGTCGCGCGAGCCATCCGGCGAGTACAGGGTCACCACCTGAAGAATGTCCGAGGACTTCTTCTGCACCTTGACGCCCTGTCGGCGCACTTCTTCCGGCAATTTGGCCAGGGCAGCCTGGACACGGTTGTTGACGTCGATGGTGGCCTGATCGGGGTCGCGACCTACCTCGAAGTACACCGACAGGCTCATGGCGTTACCGCCGGAGTTGGACTGCTGGTAGATCATCCCCTCAACGCCGTTGATCGACTGCTCCAGCGGCGCGGCCACTGTTTCGGCAATCACCTGGGCGCTGGCACCAGCGTAACTGGCGCTGACCGACACCTGCGGCGGGAGGATCTGCGGGTACTGGGCAATCGGCAACGAGCGCATGGCCATCAGGCCCGCCAGCACGATGATGATCGAGATGACCGCGGCAAATACCGGACGGTCGATAAAGAAGCGTGAGATCACCGGGGACGCTCCTTAGGATTGGCTGGCGGCTGGGGCGGCAACTTTTACCGGGCTGTCCGGACGCACCTTCGGCAAGCCCTCGACGATCACCCGATCACCGGCGTTGATGCCGGAAACAATCACCCAGCGGCCTTTGGCGGTGTGCCCAGTGGTGACCTGGCGCATGCGCGCCACGCCGCCTTCATCCACCACATACACAAAGGTTCCGGCCGGGCCCTGGGCAATCGCGCGCTCCGGCAGGGTCATGGCATTGGGGATGCTCAGGCCTTTGACCTGCACCCGCACGAACTGGCCCGGCAACAGCGTCTGATCCGGGTTGGGCACCACGGCGCGAGCGCTGACGGTGCCGGTGCCGCGATCCACCAGGCTATCGGTAAAGTCCACCTTGCCTTCCAGCGGGTAGACGCTGCCGTCACCGAGCTTGATCTGCACGCTCATCTTGCCGTCTTCCGGCAGCACCAGGCTGCCGTTCTGCAGGCCGCTGCGCACGCTTTCCACATCGGAATCCGGGGCGGCGAAGTTGACGTAGATCGGGTCCAGCTGGGTGATGTTGCTCAGCAGGCTGGCACTTGGATCGCCGGCCACCATCAGGCTGCCTTCGGAGACGGTTTCCTTACTGGTGATCCCGGAGATCGGCGCTTTTACCGTGGTGTAGTCGAGGTCGATCTGCTTGGATTGCACTTCGGCCTCAGCGGCCTGGATATTCGCCTTGCTCTGCTCGAAGTTGGAGACCGCGTTGTCCAGCTCGCTCTCGCTGGCAAAGCCCTTTTTCTGCAGTTCGCGGATGCGCTTGAGGTCGCGCTCGGTCTGCCGATAGCGCGCCTGCTCCTGCGCCAGCGCGCCCTTGGCGCGGCTCAATGCGGCCTGGTAGGTGCGCGGGTCGATGCGAAACATCACCTGGCCTTTCTTGACCTGGCTGCCTTCCAGATAAGTGCGCTCCTGCAGAATGCCACTGACCTGGGCCCGCACCTGCACTTCACGGAAACCCGCAGTGCGCGCGGAGTACTCAAGCTCCAGCGGCAGAGCCTCGGCCTTGACGGTCTCTACCACCACCTCGGGCGCTGGCGGAGCATCGGCGGCAAACAGCGGGGCGGCCAAAAAAGCCAACAGCAAGGAACCGGCAGTAACCGGCAGACGACGGGGAAAAAGCATGGGTGTCTCCGAAAAAACGCAAGGCGCAACGTTTGAGACCGGCAATGCTAGTTACATACACAAGTGTTTGTAAATAGAACATTACCCTTAAGTTCATTACACTTTGTGCTGAGCCTAGCCAGAAATACGCCTGCCGCCATGCGTCGAACCAAAGAAGAAGCCGAGAAAACCCGTTGCGCCATTCTTGAAGCCGCCGAAACGCTGTTTCTGGAAAAAGGCGTGGCGCACACCAGCCTGGAGCACATCGCCCGGCATGCCGGGGTGACGCGCGGCGCGGTGTATTGGCACTTTGCCAACAAGGCTGATCTGTTCAACGCCATGCTCAACCAGGTGCGCCTGCCGCCGGAGCAGCTGGCCGAACGCATGCGCGGCTGCCCCGAGCACGACCCACTAATGACCCTGCGCGAGCTATGTATCGAGGCCATCGAGAACCTGGCCCGCGACCCGCAGAAGAAACGCATCTTCACCATCCTGCTGCGCAGGTGTGAATTCACCGAAGAACTGCGCGAGGCCGAAGAGCGCCAGGAAGCCTTTATCAACCTGTTTATCGCGCTCTGCGAGCAGCAGTTCAACACGCCGTCAGTGCGCCTGCGCCTGCATGCCGGGCTGACGCCGCGCCTGGCTGCGCGTACCGTGCATGCGTTGCTGATCGGCCTGTTCTACGACTGG
Organism: Pseudomonas sp. 1928-m; assembly: GCF_029269135.1. Classification (NCBI taxonomy): domain Bacteria; kingdom Pseudomonadati; phylum Pseudomonadota; class Gammaproteobacteria; order Pseudomonadales; family Pseudomonadaceae; genus Pseudomonas; species Pseudomonas sp. 1928-m. The sequence continues at coordinate 248,670 of NZ_JARIXO010000002.1, forward strand.
TCGCGCGACCCCAATCTGTTCGACCCACTCAGCGACACCGCGCCGATGGTCGACGCCTGCTTTCGCGGGCTGATCCGCGACTGGCCAAACCCTGCAGGGCTTACGCCAGGCTGACGCCGTAACCCTGCTCGACGATGGCGACCATCAGCTGATCCACCGACACGCTGCTGCTCACCCGCACTTCACCACCGGGAAACTTCACTTTCACATCAGCCGCCGGGTCACAGGCCAACAGCGCCTCGGTGATGGTCTTGACGCAATTCTGGCAAGTCATGCCATCGACCCGGAATGCGTGAACCTGAGAAACCTGCATAAACAACCTCCTGAATAAATAAGCCGCCATGGTAACCGCACAGCTGCAGTCTTGGCCTTGCCATAAGGGTAAGGTCAAGGGATAAAAGGCCTTGACCTTGACAGCATGGCAAGGTTGATCCTGTGCTGGAACTCAATGGAGGACCACCCATGTCCAGCCTCACCACCTTCAACCTGCCCATCATCGGCATGACCTGCACCAGCTGTGCCGGGCGGGTCGAGCGCGCCCTGGCCAAGGTGGCCAATGTCGCCAGCGTCAGCATCAACCTGGCCAGTGAACAGGCGCGGGTCGAAGCGCCTGCCGACAGCCTGGAACAGTTGGTCAATGCCGTTAGCGCGGCCGGCTATGCGGTGCCCAGCGAGCGCCTAGAGCTAGCTCTTTCCGGCATGACCTGCGCCAGCTGCGCGGGACGTATCGAACGCGCCCTGGCGCAACAGCCGGGCGTGCTCTCGGTCAGCGTCAACCTGGCCAGCGAGCGCGCGCAGCTGCAGGTGCTGCGCGGTACTGATCTCAACGACCTGCTGCAGGCCGTCAGCCAGGCCTGCTACCGCGCCAGCGTGCTGGACGATGCAACACAGGCTCAACCAACGCCCGAGCGGCATCTGCAGCGCGAGCGCTGGTCGCTGCTGCTGGCGATTGTGCTAACCCTACCGCTGGTCATTCCCATGCTCGTCGAACCCTTCGGCCTGCACTGGATGCTACCGGCCTGGCTGCAGTTCGCCCTGGCCACGCCGGTGCAATTTATCTTCGGCGCGCGCTTCTACCGCGCCGCCTGGAGCGCGCTACTCGCCCGTGCCGGGAATATGGATCAGCTGGTGGCCATCGGCACCAGCGCCGCCTATGGCCTGAGCCTGTATCAATGGGCGGCAAGCCCGACTGGCAGCATGCCGCATCTGTACTTCGAAGCCTCGGCGGTGATCATCACGCTGATCCTGCTCGGCAAATACCTGGAAAGCCGCGCCAAACGCCAAACCAGCAGCGCCATTCGCGCCCTGCAGGCGCTGCGCCCGGAACGCGCCTTGCGTCTGCAGGGTGGCGTCGAGCAGTGGGTAGCGCTGGGCGAGCTGCAGCTGGGCGACTGCATTGTGGTCAAGCCAGGCGAACGCTTCCCGGTCGACGGGCGGGTAACGCAAGGCCAGAGCCATGCCGACGAAGCCCTGATCAGCGGCGAAAGCCTGCCACAGCCCAAGCAGCCGGGCGACAGCGTCACCGCCGGGGCCATCAATGGCGAAGGCCGCCTGCTGGTGGAAACCACCGCACTCGGTGCGGAAACCGTGCTGTCACGCATCATTCGCCTGGTCGAAGATGCCCAGGCAGCGAAAGCGCCGATCCAGAAGCTGGTGGATAAAGTCAGCCAGGTTTTCGTGCCCAGCGTGCTGCTGATCGCTCTGGCCACATTGTTCGGCTGGCTGCTGCTTGGCGCAGGTATCGAAACCGCGCTGCTAAATGCCGTTGCAGTGCTGGTGATCGCCTGCCCCTGCGCCCTTGGCCTGGCCACGCCCACGGCAATCATGGCAGGTACCGGCGTGGCGGCGCGCCACGGCATTTTGATCAAGGACGCCGAAGCCCTGGAAATCGCCCATTCGGTAACCCTGGTGGCCTTCGATAAAACCGGCACCCTGACCGCAGGCAGCCCGCGCATTGCCCATCTGCGCGCGGTCGATGGCCCTGACGCAGAACACAGCACCCAGCTGCTGCAACTGGCCGGCGCCCTGCAGCGCGGCAGCGAACACCCGCTGGCCAAAGCGGTGCTGGACCCATGCACAGAACAGCAGCTGAACCTCGCTGAGGTCAGCAACAGCAAGGCGCTGGCCGGGCGTGGTATCGCCGGGCAGATCGGCGAACGGCAGCTGGCCCTGGGCAACAAGCGCCTGCTGGAAGAACACTTTCTGCTACCTGACGAACTGGCTGCCGACGCCCTGGCCTGGGAGGCCGAAGGCCGCACCCTGTCCTGGCTGCTGGAATTGGCGCCGCAACCGCAGGTGCTCGGTCTGTTCGCCTTTGGCGACACGCTCAAGCCGGGTGCAGCCGAGGCCATCGCCGCGCTGACCGCTCAAGGCATTGCCAGCCATCTGATCAGCGGCGACAACCCTGGTAGCGTCAAGGCCGTAGCCGAGGCCCTTGGCATCAGCGCCGCGCATGCCGAAGTGCTGCCGGCGGACAAGGCATCGATTATCAGCGAGCTGAAAAAACATGCAGTGGTGGCCATGGTCGGCGATGGCATCAACGATGCACCGGCGCTGGCTGCCGCCGATGTCGGCATCGCCATGGGCAGCGGCACCGATGTGGCCATGCACGCCGCCGGCATCACCCTGATGCGCGGCGACCCGCGCCTGGTGGCCGACGCCCTGGATATCAGCCGGCGCACCTACAACAAGATCCGCCAGAACCTGTTCTGGGCCTTTGCCTATAACCTGGTCGGCATTCCCCTGGCGGCAGCTGGGCTGCTTAACCCGATGCTCGCCGGCGCGGCTATGGCGCTGTCCAGCGTTAGCGTGGTGAGCAATGCCTTGCTGCTAAAAACCTGGAAACCGAAGAGCTCGGAAACCGTGTAGCCCGGATGAAATCCGGGAGCGCGTTGCTAGGCGCTGAACCGCCCCGGATTGCATCCGGGCTACCAGGCTGAATCCCTAAAAAACCAAGGAGCGACCTTGGACAACGACAACGATTTCACGCACAGCCGTAGGATGGGTCGGGCCGCGCAGGTGCCAACCCATCATCGCCTGATGGGTTTCACCCATCCTACGCAAGCAGATTGGGAGACAAAAAATGAATATCGGCCAAGCCGCCAAGCAAACCGGCCTTAGCGCCAAGATGATTCGTTACTACGAAAGCATTGACCTGCTGCCCGCAGCCGACCGCACCGACAGCGGCTACCGCCAATACAGCCAGCAGGACCTGCATCGCCTGGCGTTTATCAAGCGCTCACGCGACCTGGGCTTTTCCCTGGCCGAAGTCAGCCAGCTACTGGTCCTGTGGCAGGACCGTCAACGCGCCAGCGCCGACGTAAAAGCCCTGGCTGCCGCGCATATCAGCGAACTGGAACGCAAGATCAGCGAACTCAGCGGCCTGCGCGACACCCTCAAGGATTTGATGGACAACTGCCAGGGCAACGACCGCCCGGACTGCCCGATACTCAAGGATCTGGAATCCGGCTGCTGTCATTAACAGACGCTGCGATTAACCGTAGCCCGGATGAAATCCGGGGCATTGCCGGATACGCGCGCCGCCGTCCCGGATTGCGCTGCGCTTATCCAGGCTACTCGAACTGCCCGATCTTTAAGGACCTGGAGTCCGGCGGCTGTCATTGAATAAACACACGTAGGGTGGATGCCGCTTCACCCATCCACCACAGGGGCAATTGGTGGATGGATAAAACGCCATCCACCCTACAACAGCTGCTGCAACGCCCGGCAATCCACGGCGAAATGATCGGCCAGCTCCGGCCAGGGGTTTTCTGCCAGGTTGACCAACACGCTGCGCGCCCCAGCCGCGCGAGCGCATTCCAGGTCAAAGCGGTAGTCGCCCACCATCACCAGCTCGCTCGGCGCGACCTGCCAGCTTCTGGCGAAATGCAGCAGCCCGCCAGGGTCAGGCTTGGGCGGCGCTTCATCGCGGCCGATCACGTCCGGCACGGCAAAGCAGTCATCCAGGCCAATGGCGCGCAGGGTCAGCAGCGCCAGTTCATGGGCATTACGAGTGAGAATGCCGAGGCGACAGCCACGCCCGTGCAGCTCGCGCACCAGCTCAATCGCCCCAGGGGCCGGCTCGGCGGTCAGCGCCAGTTCACGCTCATGTTCCAGCAACCAGGCGTGTTTGGCCGCAGCCACGGCCTCAGGCAGCGCGGCCAGATGACCAAGAATGTCGTCTTCCAACGGAATATCCAGCGCCCGCTTGATTGCCTCGAAGTCGTGCACTGCCAGGGTCAGGGTGCCGTCCATATCGAACACCCAGTGCTTCGCACTGCACAAAGTCACTTCCAATCCTCACGGCTCATTTCCAATCCTCACGGACTCGGGTCAGTCCCTCTTGCGCCACGGAGGCGACCAGCTGGCCCTGGCGATTGAAGATGCTGCCGCGCGAGAAGCCGCGGGCATTGCCGGCCCAGGGGCTGTCCATGCTGTACAGCAGCCAGTCGTCCATACGCAGGTTGCCGTGGAACCACAGCGAGTGGTCGAGGCTGGCGACCTGCATAAACTTCTGGAACACCGACACGCCATGGGGCTGCATCGAGGTGGTCAGCAGGTTGAAATCGCTCGCGTAGGCCAGCAGCAGCTTGTGCAATTGCGGCTCGTCCGGCAGCGGCGCGGCAGCACGGAACCACACATGCTTGATCGGCTCGCACGGCTTGGGCGCGAAGGGGTTGATCAACGTGATCGGGCGAATTTCGATGGGTTTGTCGCTGGTAGCGCGCTCACGCATACGCTCGGGAATTATCGCCTCGACCATGCGCGCCAGCTCGGTTTCCGATTTCAGCTCTTCCGGCCCCGGCACTTCTGGCATCAAATTCTGATGGTGAAAGCCTTCTTCATCGAACTGGAACGACGCGCTGCAGGTAAAGATCGGCTTGCCCTTCTGGATCGCCGTTACCCGCCGCGTGCTGAAGCTGCCGCCATCACGCACGCGCTCAACCTGATAAACCACCGGCAGCGTGGCATCGCCTGGGCGCAGAAAATAGCCGTGCATGGAATGCACATGGCGCGCGGTATCCACCGTCTGGCTGGCCGCCGAGACGCACTGACCGAGCACCTGACCGCCATACAACTGGCGAAAGCCGAGGTCCTGGCTGACCCCGCGGAATAGATTTTCTTCGATGGTTTCCAGGGTCAGCAGGGCGACCAACTCATTCAACACCTGACTCATGCATGCTCTCCTGTTAACGCATCTGGCCGTGTATGGGGGTAGTGCGGGCGAGATGGTAAAGACTTTGCCAACGCTTGTCGGCCCGACTGAAAGATGGATGCGGACAATAATGGCAGCATTATGGCCAATCGACAGCCAGCCTTGAGTGTCGGATAAGACTGCCGCCATACTTCGGCCACTTCCACCCGAGCCCGCCACCATGCGCCTGCCGCTGGTTTATCACGACGATTACAGCCCGCCCTTCCCGGCCAACCACCGCTTCCCCATGGAGAAGTTTCGCCTGCTGCGCGATCACCTGGTGGACAGCGGCCTAAGCACCGACGCCGAGCTGCTACGCCCTGAACTCTGCCCCGCCGAGGTACTCGCCCTGGCCCATTGCCCGGCCTATATCGAGCGCTTTGCCAGCGGCGAACTGGCTTATGAAGAGCAACGCCGCCTCGGTCTGCCCTGGAGTGCAGCCCTGGCGCAGCGCACCATTCGGGCCGTGGGTGGCTCGCTGCTGGCGGCGGAGCAGGCGCTGCAACACGGTCTAGCCTGTCACCTGGCCGGCGGCACTCACCATGCGCATTACGACCACCCGGCCGGCTTCTGCATCTTCAATGACCTGGCGGTGATCAGTCAGTACCTGCTGGCCAGCGGCAAGGCTCAGCGTGTGCTGATTTTTGACTGCGACGTGCACCAGGGCGACGGCACCGCGCGCCTGCTGGAAAATACCCCGGAGGCGATCACCGTTTCACTGCACTGCGAAAAGAACTACCCGGCGCGCAAGGCCACCAGTGACTGGGATATTCCCCTGCCCAACGGCATGGGCGATGCCGACTATTTAAAGGTGGTGGATGACACCCTCAACTACCTGCTGGCGCTCTACCAGCCGGATATCGTGCTCTACGACGCCGGCGTGGATGTGCACCAGCACGACGCCCTCGGCTACCTCAACCTGACGGACGCCGGCATCGCTGCCCGTGACGCAGCCGTGCTCAACCACTGCCTGGACCGTGATATCCCGGTGGTTGGGCTGATCGGCGGCGGCTACGACAAGGACCGCATGGCCCTGGCCAGGCGCCACGGCATTCTGCATCACAGCGCGGCAAAGGTATGGCAGGCGCACGGGCTGGGATAAAGGCTAACGTATTGCATTGGACCATCACCACTGAGCCCGAGATGGCCTGGTCCCGTAGGGTGCGCCGTGCGCACCAAGGATTTGCAACCGGGTTGGTGCGCATGGCGCACCCTACCTGTTGCAGTCTCTGCAAGACGGGTTCTAGTCTGCCCAGTCAGGCAACGCATCAACGGCACAGAGCCGGGATAAAACCAGCACCGGGCGCGGTCATATCGCGCATCTTTACGACCAAGGAATTGCTAACAACATGTACGGAAAACTCAGCACCCTGCCGGCCCTGCTGGCCGCACTGGCATTCGGCACCTGCACTGCCGCGCACGCAGACGACACACTGCAGTCGCTGGTGGACGCCACCATTCGCCCGGTGATGGCGGAACACGATATTCCCGGCATGGCCGTGGCGATCACTCACAACGGCCAGGCCCACTACTTCAACTATGGCGTGGCGCGCCTGGACGAGCAGCAGCCCGTGACCAGCGACACCCTGTTTGAAATCGGCTCGCTGAGCAAACCGCTCACTGCCACCCTCGCCGCATTGGCTCAGAGCACCGGCAAGCTGACCCTCGCCGACAGCGCCGGCCAGCACTGGCCCGAGCTGCAAGGCAGCAAGCTGGAACACGCTAGCCTGCTCAACCTCGGCACCTACACCGCCGGCGGGCTGCCGCTGCAGTTCCCCGACAACGTGACCGACCCGGCCAGCATGCTCGCCTATTACCGCCAGTGGCAGCCCGAGCATATCGCCGGTACTCACAGACGCTATTCCAACCCCAGCATCGGCCTGCTGGGCATGCTCGCCGCCAAGAGCATGGGTCAGCCGTTTCCCACGCTGATGGAAGGCACGCTGTTCCCCGCGCTCGGCATGCCGCACAGTTATATCCAGGTGCCGGCGGCGCAGATGCCGCGCTACGCCTACGGCTACAGCAAAGACAACCAGCCGCTACGGGTTACGCCGGGGATGCTCGACGCCGAAGCCTACGGGGTGAAAACCAACGCCAAGGACATGCTGCGTTTTGTCCAGGCCAACCTCAGCCCCGCAGGCCTGGATGCGGACCTGCAGCGCGCCATCGCCATTACCCACACCGGCTATTACCGCGTCGGCGAGCTGACCCAGGGCCTCGGTTGGGAGCGTTACCCCTACCCGATCAGCCTGGAGCGCCTGCAGGCTGGCAATTCCCCGGCCATGGCCATGGAGTCACAACCCGCAACACGCCTAGCGCCACCTGAAACCGAGCCAGGCGACAGCCTGTTCAATAAAACCGGCTCCACTGGCGGCTTCGGCGCCTACGCGGTGTTTGTCCCCAACCAGGACCTTGGCCTGGTCATGCTGGCCAACAAGAACTACCCCAACGCAGCCAGAATAAAGGCCGCGCACGCCATACTGAGCGCGCTGGATAAGCATTCCCCCACACACTGAATGGAATACCGTCATGGATGACTCTTTTGCGCTGAACAAAGCCAACTGGAACGAGCGCGCGGCCTTGCATGCGGCTTCGCCGGACTATCAGATCCCACTGTTTATCGCCTCACCCGCGCATTTATCTGAGGTGGTGCGCTTTGATCTGCCCCGCCTCGGCGATATCAGCGGTCTGCGTGCGGTGCATCTGCAATGCCATATCGGCACCGACACCCTGTCGCTGGCCCGCCTGGGCGCGCAGATGAGCGGTCTGGATTTTTCCTCCGCCTCGCTGGAGCAGGCCCGCCAACTGGCGCATGCCTGCGACACCCGCATAGAGTTCGTCGAAGCCTCGGTCTACGACGCTGCCAAGGTGCTTGGCGCGCAATCGTTCGATCTGGTTTATACGGGCATCRGCGCGCTGAACTGGTTGCCGCATATCAATGACTGGGCACGCAATGTCGCCGCCCTGCTGAAACCCGGCGGCCGCCTGTTTCTGCGTGAAGCCCACCCCGTGCTGATGGCGCTCGACGAAGACTGCGAGGACGCCCTGCAGATTGCCCACCCCTATTTCGAACACAGCGAACCAACCGTCTGGGATGACGAGCACACCTACGTCGAAACCGACACCCTGCTGACCGCCACCATCACCCATGAATGGAACCACGGCCTGGGCGAAATCATCACGGCGCTGCTGCGTCACGGCATGCGCCTGACTGCCCTGGAAGAACACACCAGCCTGCCCTGGGACGCCCTGCCGGGGCAGATGAGCCTGGGTGAGGATGGCGAGTGGCGGCTGAATAGCCAGCCAGAACGGCTACCACTGAGCTATACGCTGCAGGCGGTCAAGGTCGGGTAAACCGTAGGATGGCGTTGAGCGTAGCGATACCCATCGGCAGGTATCGCTGCGACGCCAGGAGAGTGATGGGTATCGCGATGCTCAACCCATCCTACATATTTAATGAAAAATCTTCGGCTACGCCTCAACCCATTCGCCAGGTTATCCAAAGTATGAGTACAAATAACCAGTTAAACCCATACAAAGGAAAGCTCAATATTTCCGCCATAGCATGCGGAATGAATGCAGCAATAAAAAATGCAAACCGCCTCGCCAATGATGCGCGGCTTCTCTTCGAACACGAACGCTGGCCCACGGCGGCTTCGATTGCCATTCTCTCTATTGAGGAGTCGGGCAAAGTACCAATCCTCCGACGCTTTGTCGGAGCAACTGAACAGGAACTAAAAGGCCTATGGAAAGAGTATCGATGCCACACAAGCAAGAACGTCGCCTGGATCCTTCCTGATTTAGTTGAAAAGGGTGCCAGGAGCCTCGAGAGCTTGAGTTCAATTTGCGACCAAGCCTCAGACCACCCCAATGTTCTTGATGCTATCAAACAGATCGGTTTCTACTCGGACTGCTTGGGCTCAACTAATTGGTCAATGCCATCCGATATAGCAGACAAGCTATTGGCAGAGCACCTTGTAACGACTTCAGAGTTGCTTGCAAATAAACGGCATATAACTGAGCGAGAGCTCGAACTTTGGGAAACTCTTGTCGTTCCGGTAATAAACGGCCCCAATGAGGCAGCCCACCAGGGTTTAATCGCGTGGCACGAGACGCTTATACGAGAAGGCCTTGCCGAGCCAGGAAAAATCACTATGCAGGCATTTATCAAAGGCACTCAGGATGAAGAGAAAGCCAAAGAATAAAACCCGCATAAGTAATTAATCCTGCTATCAAACTACCCCGCCAACACCTTATCCAGCGCCTGCTCCAGAGTCGCCACGGTGCGCTCGATATTGCCCAGCTTATCCAGCCCGAACAGGCCTAGGCGGAAGGTCTGAAAATCCGCCGGCTCATCGCACTGCAGCGGCACGCCGGCGGCGATCTGCAGACCCTGGGCGGCGAATTTGCTGCCGTTTTTGATGCTGCCATCGGTGGTGTAGCAAACCACCACACCCGGTGCTTCGAAGCCTTCGGCGGCGACGCTTTTAAAGCCCTTTCTGGCCAGCAATGCGCGCACGCGATCACCGAGTTCCTGCTGCTGGCTGCGTACGGAGGCAAAGCCAAGGGCCTTGGCCTCGAACATGGCATCGCGGAAACGCGCCAGGGCATCGCTGGGCATGGTGGCGTGGTAGGCGTGGCCGCCCTGCTCGTAGGCCTGCATGATCTGCAGCCATTTTTTCAGGTCGCAGGCAAAGCTGGTGCTTTGAGTGGCTTCAACGCGGGCCTGGGCGGCTTCGCTCAACATAACCAGGGCACAGCACGGTGAAGCGCTCCAGCCTTTTTGCGGGGCGCTAATCAGCACGTCAATACCGCAGGCCTGCATATCCACCCAGAGGGTGCCGGAGGCAATGCAATCGAGCACAAACAGGCCGCCAACCGCATGCACGGCATCCGCCACCGCGCGCAGGTAGCCATCTGGCAGGATCATCCCGGAAGAGGTTTCCACATGCGGTGCGAACACCACCTGGGGCTTTTCGGCGGCGATAACTGCCAGCACATCGACCAATCGCGGCGGCATGAACGCGGCCTGACTGCCCTCGGCGACCGGACGGGCCTTGAGCACAATCGATTCAGAAGGGATCTGGCCCATCTCGAAAATCTGCGTCCAGCGGTAGCTGAACCAGCCATTGCGCAGCACCAGGCACTTCTGCCCGGTGGCCAACTGGCGAGCCACCGCTTCCATGCCGAAGGTGCCGCTACCGGGCACGATGGCCACGGCCTGGGCGTTGTAGACCTGTTTCAGGGTGCTGGAAATATCCTTCATCACGCCCTGGAACGACTGCGACATATGGTTGAGGGAGCGGTCGGTGTAGACCACCGAGTATTCGATCAGGCCGTCGGGGTCGATGCTGGGATAGAGGTCAGACATAAGGGGCTCCAGGCAGAAAAGTCTCCAACGACCCTGCCCGAAGCCAGGGCAAATGACAAGGTCGCGGCGGCCTCGGTTAGAATGCACGCCCTTAATCCCCGCCCGATATCGCCATGACCGACAGCCGCCAACCACCTGCCCCTCGCGTTGCCATTATCGGCGGCGGCCCCGCCGGGCTGATGGCGGCCGAGGTATTGGCCCAGGGCGGCGTGCAGGTCGACCTTTACGACGGCATGCCCTCGGTGGGGCGCAAGTTCCTCCTGGCCGGGGTCGGCGGCATGAACATCACCCATTCCGAGGCCAAGCCGGCTTTTGTCGCCCGCTACGGCCAGCGTCAGTCGGAAGTAGCAGAGCTGCTGCAGGACTTCGATGCCGACGCCCTGCGCGCCTGGATTCACGGCCTGGGTATCAACACCTTTGTCGGCACGTCGGGCCGAGTTTTCCCCACCGATATGAAAGCCGCGCCGCTGCTGCGCGCCTGGCTCAAACGTCTGCGCGAACTGGGCGTGCGGATAAGCACCCGCCATCGTTGGCAGGGTTGGGATAACCAGGGTGCGCTGCGGATCACCTCGCCCACCGGCGAACACAGTGTAAATACCGACGCCACCCTGCTGGCCCTAGGCGGCGGCAGTTGGGCGCGGCTGGGCTCGGACGGCGCCTGGGTCAGCCTGTTACAAGACCGTGGCGTGACTATCGCACCCTTGCAGGCCAGCAACTGCGGCTTCGATGTCAGCGCCTGGAGCCCGTTTCTGCGCGACAAGTTCGCCGGCGCGCCGCTAAAGAACGTCAGCCTCAGCCTGCCCGGAGAAACACCTCGTCTGGGCGAGTTTGTGCTGACGGCCAGTGGCATCGAAGGCAGCCTGGTGTATGCCCTGTCGGCGGCTATTCGCGAGGCGATCAACCAGCATGGCAGCGCTACCGTGCAGCTCGACCTGCTGCCGCAAACGCCGCTGGCCAAGCTGCAGGCGGCTCTGAGCAAGCCACGCGGCTCGCAGTCGATGGCCAAACACCTGCATCGCCAGGCCGGGATCGACGGGGTCAAAGCCGCCTTACTGCGCGAGCTGGCCAGCGCTGCTGCCTTTAATGATCCGGCGCTACTGGCCAGCACGATCAAATCCCTGCCGATCACCCTGATTCGCCCACGGCCGCTGGATGAAGCGATCAGCACGGCCGGCGGCGTGCCCTTCGAACAGCTGAACGGCCAGCTGATGCTCAAGGCCCTGCCGGGCACCTTCTGCGCCGGAGAAATGCTCGACTGGGAAGCGCCCACCGGCGGCTATCTGCTGACCACCTGCTTTGCCAGCGGCCGTCGCGCCGCTCTGGGCATGCTGGAATGGCTGCAACAGCCGGCCGAATAAGCCGCCGCGCACAATCTCAAACGACTATGCTTGAGGGAAACCGCCCCAGAGCGGTGCTCTTCAACGCGCACAGGTAATCTCCAGCCGTGATCCCTCTAGTGGTCTGCGACGACTCGAACATGGCGCGCAAGCAGTTGATCCGCGCCCTGCCGCCCGAATGGCCAGTGACCATCAGCCAGGCCACCAACGGCCAGGAAGCCCTTGCTGCGCTGCGCCAGGGGCTGGGCCAGGTGATGCTGCTGGACCTGACCATGCCGGTGCTGGATGGCTACGAAACCCTCGCCGCGCTGCGCGCCGAAGGCCTGGCCTGCAAGGTGGTGGTGGTTTCCGGTGACGTGCAGGAGGAGGCGCTGCGCCGGGTCAAGGAACTCGGCGCCCTGGCCTTTATCAAGAAACCCGCCGACCCCGAGGTACTGCGCGCCACCCTGCTCGAACTTGGCCTGTTCGACCCCAAGGCCACACCCGGTGCTATCGCCCAGGCGGCGGTGCTTGATGAGCTGAAAGTGAATTTCCGCGATGCCCTGCGCGAGGTCACCAACGTCGCCATGGGCCGCGCCGCCGCGCTGCTGGCCAAGGCGCTTGGGGTCTTTGTGCAACTGCCGGTGCCGCAGGTGAATATCTTCGAGGTCAGCGAGCTGCATATGACCCTGACCGATGCCATGCGCGGCGAGCGCCTGAGCGCGGTATGCCAGGGCTTTATTGGCGATGGCATCGCCGGTGAGTCGCTGCTGCTGTTCCACGATTCGGAAGTCGCCGATATGGCGCGCCTGCTCAACTGGCAGCCGAAGGATGATCTGGAAACCTCGGAAATGCTCCTGGACCTGGCCAGCATCCTGATCGGCGCGTGCCTGGCCGGGATTGCCGAACAGATCGACGTGCGCTTCTCCCAGGGCCATCCGCAACTTCTCGGCCAGCACTCGTCCATCGAGCAGCTGATTCACCTCAATCAGCGCCGCTGGAAAAAGACCCTGGCGGTGGAAATCAGCTACAGCCTGGAGGCGCACAACATCCACTTCGACCTGCTGCTGCTGTTTACCGAAGACTCGATCAAGCGCCTGACCAACAAGATCAACTACCTGATGAACTAGGCGGTACGTCCATGCCCGCACAGATAGATATTCAAGAGGTGCACTGGCTGCTCGATATCGTGCAGTGCATCGATGTCGGGGTGATCGTCCTCGACCGCCAGTACCAGGTGGAAGTGTGGAACAGCTTTATGGAAAACCATTCGGGCATGGGCCCGGACGAGGTGCATGGCAAAACCCTGTTCAGCCTGTTCCCGGAGATTAACGAAACCTGGCTACGGCGCAAGGTCGATACCGTGGTGCAACTGGGCACCCGCGCGTTCAGCCTGTGGGAGCAGCACCCCTACCTGATGCACTTCAAGAACTACCAGCCAATAACCGGCCAGGAAGACTTTATGTACCAGAACGTCACCCTGCTGCCGCTAGCCGGGGCCAAGGGTGATGTGGAGCATATCTGCGTGGTGATCTACGACATGACTGCCGCCGCGACCCACAAGAAGCAACTGGAAGCGGCGCAGGCCAGCCGTTAATCTCCCCCTTCGCCAGGCCCCGTTAGAGGGCCGGCGCAACCGTTATCAGCCTGTTCGACATCACTCGTGCAGGAGTCATCCGATGCTGCAAAGCGTTGAACTGAAAACCTTCGTACCGGCCCGCGATTTCGCCTTGAGTCAGGCGTTCTACCGTGCCTTGGGCTTCAAACCCGGCTGGGTCGGTGATGACCTGGCCTATTTCAGCCACGGCGATCACTGTGCCTTTCTACTGCAGGACTTCTACGTCAAGGAGCAGGCGGAGAACTTCGTTATGCACCTGCTGGTGGAAAACGTCGACGCCTGGTGGCAGAAGGTACTGGATGAGCAGCTTGGCGAACGCTTCGGCGTACGCCTGGTGCCACCCCAGGATCAGCCCTGGGGCATGCGCGACTTTGTGATCATCGACCCCAGCGGCGTGCTCTGGCGGATTGCGCAAAACATTTAGCCTATCTGGTGGACAAGCTTCGCGTTGTCCACCCTACGGCTTTCTGCCGCCCTTGGGCTTACCGCCAAAGCTCGGCACCTTGCGCACCGCCTTGACCGACGGCGCGGCCGGCTCATCCGCCTCCATCCAGCGCCCAAGGCTGCCGCCCTTGCCGCCGCCGACCACTTTCGGCTTCTTGGCCTTCTTCGGTTTTTTCACCACCTGGCCGCCGGGCAGGGTCTGCGGTACGCGGTGGTCGGGGATAAAGTCCGGCTCATCAATGCGCTGCAGCACTTGCTGGGTCAGGGTTTCGATGGCCGAGAGCAGCTGCACTTCATCGGCGCAGACCAGCGACACCGCCTGGCCGGTGGTGCCAGCACGGCCGGTACGGCCGATGCGGTGTACATAGTCTTCGGCAACAATCGGCAGGTCGAAATTGACCACCAGCGGCATGTCGTCGATATCCAGGCCACGGGCTGCCACATCGGTGGCCACCAGTACCTTGACCTCGCCATCCTTGAACCGTTGCAAAGCCCGCTGGCGGGTAGCCTGCGGCTTGTCGCCGTGGATCGAGTCGGCGCTGATGCCGTGGCGCTGCAGCTCGGCTTCCAGCTCATCAACGCCTTTGCGGGTTTTCACGAACACCAAAGCCTGGCTCCAGCGCTTGGCCTGATACAGGTGCAGAAACAGCTCGCTCTTGCGCTTTTTATCCACCGGAATCAGCCACTGCTTGACCGACTTGGCCGCAGCGTTACGCGGGCTGACCTCGATGCTCAGCGGATCATTAAGCATCTCGCCGGCCATGCTGCGGATGGCTTCGGAGAAGGTCGCGGAGAACAACAGGGTCTGGCGCTTTTTCGGCAGTGCGCGGAACACACTGTCCAACTCGTTGGCAAAACCCAGGTCGAGCATGCGGTCGGCTTCATCCAGCACCAGGGTTTGCACCTGGTTGAACTTCACCGCGTTCTGCCGGAACAGGTCGAGCAAGCGGCCTGGGGTGGCCACCAGCACGTCCACGCCTTTACGCAGCTTCATCATCTGCGGGTTGATGCTCACCCCGCCGTACACCGCATAACTGCGCAGCGGCAGGTGCTGGCCGTAGGTGATAAAGCTCTGCAGCACTTGCTCGGCCAGCTCACGGGTCGGCACCAGCACCAGCGCACGCACCGAATTACTCGCTACCTCTGGCCCTTCCATCATCAGCCGCTGCAGCACTGGCAGGGCAAAACCGGCGGTCTTGCCGGTGCCGGTCTGCGCCGCAGCCATCAGGTCGCGGCCCTGCAGGACCGGCACAATGGCCTGGGCCTGCACGGCGGTGGGGGTTTTGTAGTCGAGGCTGTCGAGGGTGCGTAGCAGAGGCTCGATCAGGCCGAGGGAGGCAAACGTCATAGGGCTAACCGCTGAAATAAATCGATGGCGCAGAGTTTATCCTGCCTGAGTGCAGACGGCCCGGTTGTCTTCAACAGGCCATCAATACAAAGCCCGGATTAATCCGGGCTTTGGCAGCGAGCGAACTGCGCAGATTAGGGCTTGTGCGGGCGCGCGAGAAATTCATGCGACTGCATTTCCAGCAGACGGCTGAGGGTGCGCTGGAACTCGAAGGTCAGGCGACCGCCGGTGTAGAGGTCCTTCAGCTCCACTTCGGCAGAGATGATCAGCTTGACGTTGCGGTCGTAGAACTCATCCACCAGATTGATAAAGCGCCGCGCCATATCGTCCTTGGCGGTGCTCATCTGCTCGACGTTAGCCAGCAATACGGCGTGGAAGATCTTGCCCAGTTCGATGTAGTCGTTCTGGCTACGCGGGCCATCGCACAGCTCGCGGAAGTCGAACCAGGCCACGTCGTCACCGACCTTGCGCGCCACGATGGCGCGGTTCTCGATCATCAGCGGCTCGTTTTCCTGCACCTCGCAGTGCTCGGGCAACAGGCTGACGAAACTCTTCTGCAGGCTCTCCTCGGCGGCGGCATCCAGCGGCCAGTGGAACAGCTCGGCCTGTTCCAGGGCGCGCAGGCGGTAATCGATACCGCTGTCGACGTTGACGATTTCGGTGTGCTGCTTGAGCAGGGCGATGGCCGGCAGGAAGCGCGCGCGCTGCAAGCCGTCCTTGTACAGGCCGTCGGGCACGATATTGGAGGTCGCAACCAGACTGACGCCGTTTTTGAACAGCTCCTCAAGCAGAGTCGCCAGGATCATCGCGTCGGTAATATCGCTGACGAAAAATTCGTCGAAGCAGATCACCCGCGCCTCATCGGCGAAACGCTTGCCGATGATAGTGAGCGGATTTTTTTCGCCCTTAAGGGTGCGCATTTCTTCGTGCACGCGCTTCATAAAGCGGTGGAAGTGCGTGCGCACCTTGCGCTCGAACGGCAGCGAATCGAAGAAGGTGTCGACCAGGTAAGTCTTGCCGCGACCGACGCCGCCCCAGAAGTACAGGCCCTTGACCGGCCCCTGCGGCTTTTTGCCGAACAGCTTGCCGAACATGCCGGAGCTGCCCTTGTCGGCGGCGACCAGATCGTCATACAGGCGCTGCAGATGACGCACCGCAGTTTCCTGGGCGGCATCATGGAAGAATTCAGGGCGTTTAAGGTCAGCCTGGTAGCGTTCTAGGGGCGTCATAAATTCGTTAGCCGGGCAAGTAAAACGGGGGCGTCACTTTAGCGACGCCCCCGTTGATTGGCAACGGCTTATAGACAGCGTACCGGTCCGTGGGAGGGGCTGGGCGGCACCCCGCTTTAGCCGCGACACTCTGCCGGTATCGCTGCGTCGCGGCTAAAGCCCCTCCCACAAAGCCATCTAGTAGCGCGTCACTCCTGAGGAGCCAGCGCCTCGCGCAGGCGCGCGATAGCGGCCTCACAAGTGGCGCTATCAGCGAATGCCGGGCTTTGCGCCACACACTCGTCGTCCAGCCAGACGCCAAAGCCGCCGTCCTGCTCGCGGATATCCAGTGCTTCGCCGGACTGCAGACGCTTGTTAACCATGCCTGCCGCTTTGCCATCGGCAAACGACTTGGACAGCAACAGCTGCTCGCCGGCGGCATCCAGCAGGCGGAAGCGGAAGCTGCCGTCGTCGTCGCGGAAGCTGACAAAACGTGCGCTCTTGCCGGCTTTTTTCTTCTCGCCCGCCGTATTGACGGCTTGGCTGCGGAAGGAGCGCAGGCCCACGGCCTCACGCAGCTCACCGAGAAACGGCGTGGCGGTCTTGCGCGCCTTGGCGGCACCAGCGAGGAGGATGTCTTCCAGATCGGCCGGTTTGCTGATCAGTGCGTGATAGCGCTCGCGCGCCTCGCCCAGCTCGGCTTCCAGCAGGTTGCACAGCGCCTGCTTGGCTTCGCCCCAAGCCATGCCGCCTTCCAGCGCAGCGCGGAAGTCCGCCTGCTGGGTCGGTGCGGCAAAGGCCTGATACAGGGTAAACAGGTGCGAATTGTCCGGGTCTTTCGGCTCGCCCGGCAGTTTGGAGTCGGTAACAATCCGCGCAACGGCGTCCTTGAGCTGCTTGGCGCTGCCGAACAACGGGATGGTGTTGTCGTAGCTCTTGCTCATTTTGCGCCCGTCGAGGCCTGGCAGGGTCGCTACGTCTTCTTCGATCACCGCTTCGGGCAGGGTGAACAACTCTTTACCTTGGCCAAACAGGTGGTTGAAGCGCTGGCCAATATCACGGGCCATTTCCACGTGCTGGATCTGGTCGCGACCAACCGGCACCTTGTGCGCGTTGAACATCAAAATGTCCGCGGCCATCAGCACCGGGTAGCTAAACAGGCCCATGGTGATACCGGCATCCGGGTCTTCGCCTTGCTCAACGTTCTTGTCCACCGACGCCTTGTAGGCGTGGGCACGGTTAAGCAGGCCCTTGCCGGCGACGCAGGTAAGCAGCCAGCACAGCTCGGGAATCTCGGGGATATCCGACTGACGGTAGAAAGTTGCCTTGTCGGTATCCAGACCCAGCGCCAGCCAGGTGGCGGCGATTTCCAGACGCGAACGCTGAATGCGCGCAGGGTCGTCGCATTTGATCAGCGCATGGTAGTCAGCCAGGAAGTAGAACGAATCCGCATCGGCGGCGCGGCTGGCAACGATGGCCGGGCGAATCGCGCCCGCGTAGTTGCCCAGATGCGGCGTGCCGGTGGTGGTGATGCCGGTAAGGATACGAGTGGTCATAACGTTCGCTTATTGGGGCTCAATCAGATCAGAGACGCGGCAATAGTAGATCTTTGAGATCGGTCAGCTTGCCGTGAAAAAAGTGGCCGCATTCTGCCACTTTCAGCAGCTCATGGGCACGCCCGAGTGCCGCCGACCACTGGTAAACCACCTGCGGGTCGATCACTTCATCGTCTTCGGGCTGAATCAGGATCAACGGGCAGTTGCTGGCTGGGGGCACGTCTTCGCTCAGACGATGCACCGCCGGGGCCACCATAAATAGCTTGTCGAGCGTTACGCCCTGGGCTTCCAGACGCGCGCCCAGGGCAGCGGCGACAAAACCACCAAAGGAAAAACCCAGCAGGGTCAGCGGTAATTCAGGGCGCTGCGCACGCAGCCAGTTGGCCACGGCCTCGGCATCGTCCACCTCACCGCTTTCCATATCGTGGCTGCCGGCGCTGGCGCCGACGCCGCGGTAATTAAAGCGCAACGTGGCCAGGCCACTGTCACGGGCAGTGCGCTGCAGGGTGGAGACCACCTTGTTGAGCATGGTGCCGCCCTGCACCGGATTGGGGTGGCAGATCAGCGCCACGCCCCGGGCGTCGGGGGTGTCCAGCCACAGGGCTTCGAGTTGGCCGCTGGGGCCGGCAATCATCAGAGGGGTTTCGCGGGTGAGCAACAGGGAACTCCGTGACCTCGCAGTGGGTCGACTCGTCTATCTGACAGCCTGCGCTGCTACACAGCCATACCGCCGCACACATCTCGGCATTGCATTGCGGTATACAGCACAGGTTCGAGCCGTTAACGTAAAGCAAAGCCGTTTAGAGAGGAAGGACTCGTGGAACAGACGCTTACCGCCTGGTTGCTACCCGCCATTACCCTGGTAGCAGGCATTGCCATTGGCTTCCTGATTGCCCGCCTGGCGCCCAATGCAGCCCCTAGCCGCACCCAGCGCCAGCTGGATGAAATTCAAGAACGCTTCGATACCTACCAAAGCGAAGTGGTGACTCATTTCAACACCACCGCCAATCTGGTGAAAAAGCTCAGCCAAACTCAACTGGACGTGCAACAGCACCTGTCTGACGGGGCCAACCGCCTGGCACTCGACGAACTGACCCGCCAGCGCCTGCTCGCCACCCTGCATGCCGATGAAAGCAGTGAAAAGCGCGAACGTATCAAGGCACCGGCCCACCATGAAATGCCTAAGGACTACGCGCCGAAAAGCGCCGATGTGCCAGGCATGCTCGATGAAAGCTACGGTTTGAAGAACAAATAAACGCCGCTGACTCGGTCGTTTCGGCGACCGAATAGGCAATAAAAAGCCCCGCAATAGGCGGGGCTTTTTAGTGTGCAACGGCTTTAGATCGCGCCGCGATCACGCAGCAGAGCCAGTACAAGCTTGACCCCTTCATCCACCGACACCGACTGCGTATCGATCACCAGATCGGCATTCAGCGGCACGTCATACGGGAAGGACTCGCCCGGGATATTGTCGCCACCCGCCGCGTACAAGCCTTGCGGGTCACGCTCGGCGCAAACCTGCGGGGACGCCTGCACGTAGACAGTGATCAGGCGTTCGGCACCGATCAGCGCCTTGGCCTGCTCACGGCCTTCGGCATCCGGGGCAACGAAGGCTGCCAGGGTCAGCAGGCCGGCTTCGTTGAACTGACGCGCAACGTGTGCGGCACGGCGCCAGTTCTCGGTACGCCCGGCGCGATCCTGCGGCAGCCCCTTGTTCAGGTCATGGCGCAGGTTCTGCCCGTCCAGCACATACACCGCGCGACCGGAGTCGAACAGTTTGCGCTCTACGGCGTAGGCCAGGGTGCTCTTGCCAGCACCGGACAGACCGCTGAACAGCACGGTCGCTGGCTGCTGGCCGAAGCGCGTAGCACGCTCGTCAGTAGACACATGCGCCAGCTTGCCGTGATGGCCGCCCGAACCCTGCGCGCCAACTGGCTCGGCGATGATCATGCCGGCGCCGACGGTGCCGTTGGTCAGGCGATCAATCACGATAAACGAGCCGGTGGTGCGGTTGTGCGCATAGCCGTCCAGCGCGATCGGTGCATCCAGGGCAATGCGCACCTGGCCGATTTCGTTGAGCTGCAGGCTGCTCGCCGCGCCTTCTTCCAGAGTGTTCACATCGACGCGGTGGTTGATGCTGGCAATCGAGCCCGGTACATAGCTGGTGGCACGTTTGATGTCGTACTTCTTGCCCGGCAGCATCGGCTCTTCAGCCATCCACACCAGCATGGCGTCGAAGCTGTCGACCACCTGCGGACGGTTGTCGGCATGCACCAGCATGTCGCCACGGGAGACGTCGATTTCGTCTTCCAGGGTGATGGTAATTGCCTGACCTGGACCGGCCTGTTCCAGTTCACCTTCGAAGGTGACGATGGATTTGACCTTGCTGCCCTTGCCCGACGGCAGGGCGATGACTTCATCGCCCTTGCGCACGATGCCGCTGGCCAGGGTGCCGGCGAAACCACGGAAGTTCAGGTTCGGTCGGTTGACGTACTGCACCGGGAAACGCAGGTCGGTGAAGTTGCGATCACCGGCGACTTCCACGGTTTCGAGGATTTCCATCAGCGACTGGCCGGTGTACCAAGGCGACTGCTCGCTCTTGTTGACCACGTTGTCGCCTTTCAGCGCCGACATCGGCACGAAGTGCAACGAGCTTGGCTTGAGCGCGATACCTTCGGCGAACTTCAGGTAATCGGCCTTGATCTGCTCGAATACGCCTTGATCGAAGCCCTTGAGGTCCATCTTGTTGATGGCCACAACGATATGCTTGATACCCAGCAGGCTGGCAATAAAGCTGTGGCGCTTGGTCTGGGTCTGCACACCGTAGCGCGCGTCAATCAGGATGATCGCCAGATCGCAGGTGGAAGCACCGGTCGCCATATTGCGGGTGTACTGCTCATGGCCGGGGGTGTCGGCGATGATGAATTTGCGCTTGGCGGTACTGAAATAACGGTACGCCACATCGATGGTGATGCCTTGCTCGCGCTCGGCCTGCAGGCCATCAACCAACAGCGCCAGGTCGATGTCTTCACCGGTGGTGCCGACTTTCTTCGAGTCGCGGGTGATGGCTTCCAGATGGTCTTCGTAGATCATCTTCGAGTCGTGCAGCAGGCGGCCAATCAGGGTGCTCTTGCCGTCGTCGACGTTGCCGCAGGTAAGGAAACGCAGCAGTTCCTTGCGCTCGTGCTGGGCCAGGTAGGCGAGGATGTCTTCGCTGATCAGATCGGATTGGTGCGACATATTAAAAGTACCCCTGACGTTTTTTCTCTTCCATGGAACCTGCAGCATCGTGGTCGATGACGCGGCCCTGACGCTCGGAAGTACGGGTCAGGAGCATTTCCTGGATGATGTCAGTGAGGCTGGTGGCCGTGGATTCCACAGCGCCGGTCAGCGGGTAGCAGCCGAGGGTGCGGAAACGCACCATCTTCTTGGTGATACGGGCTTTCTCTTCGTCGGAGAGGTGTTCGAGGATGCGGTCGTCGTCGATCATGATCAGCGTGCCGTTCTTCTCGATCACTTCACGCTCGGCGGCGAAATACAGCGGCACGATCGGGATCTGTTCCAGATAGATGTACTGCCAGATGTCCAGCTCGGTCCAGTTGGACAGCGGGAACACGCGGATCGACTCGCCCTTCTTGACCTTGCCGTTGTACACATTCCACAGCTCGGGGCGCTGGTTCTTCGGGTCCCAGCGGTGCTTGCTGTCGCGGAAGGAGTACACACGCTCCTTGGCGCGGGACTTCTCTTCGTCGCGGCGCGCGCCACCGAAGGCGGCGTCAAAGCCGTACTTGTCCAGCGCCTGCTTGAGGCCCTCGGTCTTCATCACGTCGGTGTGCTTGGCACTGCCGTAGGTGAAGGGGTTCATGTCCTGCGCCACACCATCGGGGTTGATGTGGGTGATCAGGTCCAGGCCGTACTCTTTGACCATCTTCTCGCGGAAGCTGTACATCTCCTGAAACTTCCAGCGCGTATCGACGTGCATCACCGGGAACGGCAGCTTGCCCGGAAAGAACGCCTTGCGTGCCAGGTGCAGCATCACGGCGGAGTCTTTACCGATGGAATAGAGCATTACCGGGTTGTCGAATTCGGCGGCCACTTCACGAATGATGTGGATACTTTCCGCCTCCAGCTGTTTCAGGTGGGTCAGTTTATCGAGCATGGCTACTCACGAAATGCGATGTGTTTGGGCCGGCGGGCCGTGGACGAGGGCGCACTCTAGCACAGCACCCTCTTCTAATCAGGAGCCAGGTTAGATCGAAACGATCTAGCTTTATACCTGCAGGAAAGGCCGTAATTGCGCCTCAGATTGGGTTTGGGCAATCAATAAACAGATGCTCAATGGCAAAGCGCCTTGCCAGATAATCACCTAAAGCCTGCACGCCATATCGCTCGGTAGCGTGGTGGCCAGCGGCGATAAAGCTGATGCCGTTCTCGCGGGCGCTGTGGAAGGTCTGCTCGGAGGCTTCGCCCGTCAGGTACAGATCAACCCCGGCGGCAATCGCCTGATCGATATAACCCTGACCGCCGCCGGTGCACCAACCGACTCGGCGAATCATCGCCTCACCTTCGACCAGCAGCGGCTCACGGCCGAGCACCTGATGCACATGGCGGGCGAAATCGCGCGGGCTCATGGCCTCGGCCAGCGAGCCGATCAAGCCGACGGTGCGCGAATTTTCCGGCTCCAGCGGGCCTTCCACCGTAATACCCAGCTGCGCGGCCAGTTGCACGTTATTGCCCACCTCAGCGTGCACATCCAGCGGCAGGTGATAGGCCAGCAGGCTGATGTCGTTGGCCAGCAGGGTTTGCAGGCGGCGGCGCTTCATCCCGGTGATGCAGGGGTTTTCGCCCTTCCAAAAGTAACCATGGTGCACCAGCAATACATCGGCTTCGGCTTCCACGGCGGCATCGACCAACGCCTGACTGGCGGTGACCCCGCTGACGATGCGCCGCACCTGCGGCCGGCCTTCGACCTGCAGGCCATTGGGGCAGTAATCGCTGATGCGCGCGGCATTCAGGTAGCGGTCGGCTTCTTCCACCAGGGTCGCCAGGGCAATGGCCATAGGGTTTCCTTATCAACAGTTGCGAGGCGCTGCTTTATTCGCAGCGGCTTCTCTATAATGGCGCACCTTAAGGGGCGCACCCGCCCCCGGCAACCCTCAGGATTGGATCGATGTTCAAGGCCCTGCGTTTCCTCGGCTGGCCCCTGCTGGTCGGCGTGCTGTCAGCACTGCTGATCATGCAGTATTTCCCGCAATGGGTCGGCTTGCCGGGGCAGGACGTGCACGTGCGCCAGGCGCCGTTCTATAGCCGCATGCAGGAAGGTCCGGTGTCCTATGCCGAGGCGGTAACCACCGCATCGCCTGCCGTGGCCAACCTGTACACCACCAAATTCGTCAACAAAGCCGCGCATCCGCTGTTCGAAGACCCACAGTTTCGCAAGTTCTTCGGCGATAACCTGCCCAAACAGCGGCGCATGGAGTCGAGCCTGGGTTCGGCAGTGATCATGAGCCCTGAAGGCTACCTGCTGACCAATAACCACGTGGTCGCTGGCGCCGATCAGATCGTCGTGGCCCTGAAAGATGGCCGCGAAACCCTGGCGCGGATCATTGGCAGCGACCCGGAGACCGACCTCGCGGTGCTGAAGATCGACCTGAAGGACCTGCCCTTTATCATCCTCGGCCGCTCGGACAATATCCGTATTGGTGACGTGACCCTGGCCATCGGCAACCCGTTCGGCGTCGGCCAGACCGTAACCATGGGCATTATCAGCGCCACCGGGCGCAACCAGCTGGGCCTCAACACCTACGAGGACTTTATCCAGACCGATGCGGCGATCAACCCCGGCAACTCCGGCGGCGCGCTGGTGGATGCCTACGGCAATCTGGTCGGCATCAACACCGCGATCTTCTCCAAATCCGGCGGCTCGCAAGGCATCGGCTTTGCCATCCCGGTGAAACTGGCGATGGATGTGATGCAGGCGATTATCGAGCACGGCCAGGTGATTCGCGGCTGGCTGGGTATCGAGGTGCAACCACTGACCCCGGAGCTGGCTGAATCCTTCGGCATGGACGGGCGCCCCGGCATCGTGGTGGCCGGTATTTACCGCGACGGCCCGGCGCAGAAAGCCGGCCTGCAACCAGGTGACCTGATCCTCAGCATCGATGGCGAAGCTGCCGGCGATGGCCGGCGCTCAATGAACCAGGTGGCGCGCGCCAAGCCAGGACAGAAGATCAGCATCGACATCCTGCGCAACGGCAAACCACTGCAACTGAGCGCAGAAATCGGCGTACGACCGCCCGTCAACGGCAGCTGACTCCCCTCCTTTTGCAAATTGCGCAACGCAAGCGATAACTCCTCTCAGATTTAATGTTATGTTATTACATTAAATCTCAATTGAAGGATGCTCTCCCTTGCGCGCCGCCCACGCCTTACTCGCCAGCCTGCTGGTTCCCAGCGCCTTTGCCGCTGCAGCAGAAAACCCCGTTGAGCTCTCTGCCACCACTGTAACCGCGCGCCAGGAACAGGCGGACGGTCCCGTGAAAGGCTACCGCGCCACCCGCTCGGCCAGCGCCACCCGCACCGATACGCCGATTGAGAAGATCGCCCAGAGCATCAACGTGGTGCCCGCGCAGGTGCTCGATGACCTGGGCACCACGCGCATCGACCGCGCCCTGGACTTTGCCGGCGGCGTGTCCAGGCAGAACAACTTCGGCGGCCTGACCTTCCTCAATTACAGCGTGCGCGGCTTCACCACCGGCGAGCTGTATAAGAACGGCTTCGCCATCAACCGTGGCAGCTACAGCTCGCCAGACGCTTCCGGCATCGAACGCATCGAGGTGCTCAAAGGCCCGGCTGCCAGCCTGTATGGCCGGGGCGACCCAGGCGGCATGATCAATATCGTCAGCAAGAAACCCCAGGCCGAGGCCTTCAGCCAGCTCAAGGCCAGCGCCGGCAGCTGGGATCGCTACCGCAGCAGCCTGGACGTCAACACCCCGCTGAATGACGACGCCACCCTGCTGTCACGAATCAACCTGGCGGTCGAGGACAACCAGAGCTTTCGCGACCATGTCGGCAGCGAGCGGCAGATCGTCAGCCCTTCACTGAGTTGGCAGCTGAACCCCGACACCCTGCTGCTGATCGAGAGCGAATTCAGCCGCACCGAGTCTGTATTCGACCGTGGTATTCCGGCGGTGAACAACCGCATGGGCGCGGTGAAAGACTCCAGCTTTATGGGCGAGCCGAACGACGGCAGCATCCGCAACGACAACCAGATGCTGCAGGTCAGCCTTGAGCATTACCTCAATGACAGCTGGAAGCTGCGCCTGGCCAACCACTACGCCCAGGGCCGCCTGCAAGGCAACAGTTCCGAGCCGTCGCGCCTGGTCGGCGACACCCTGACGCGCTTCTATCGCCAGCGCAGCTTCGAATGGAACGACAGCATTACCCAGGCCGAGCTGCACGGCAGCTTCAACCTCGGCAGCTGGCAGCACCAGACCCTCGCTGGCCTGGAGTACGAGAACTACCGCAACAGCCAGAAGTACCCACAAAGCGCGACCACCCTGGGCTACGGCCAGAACATCTACCAACCGCATTACGGCCAGGCCAAGCCGGCCATCGTCAACCCCAACGATTTCTTTGAGCACACCGAGAGCTATGCCCTCAACCTGCAGGACCAGATCAGCTTCAGCGAGCGCCTGAGTGGCTTGATCGGCGCGCGCTTCGAGCGCTTCGAACAAACCGCACTGAACCGCAGCACGCGCGTCAGCAACGAGCAGAACAAGGATGTCGCCACCGCCCGCACGGGTCTGCTCTACCAGCTGACGCCGCAGGTCGGGGTTTTCGCCAACGCGTCCACCTCGTTCAAGCCCAACAGCATCAGCAGCCAGGGCACGGTGTTCAAACCGGAGAAGGGCCTGGGCTATGAGACCGGGCTCAAGCTCGACCTGCTCGACAGCCGCCTGGGCGCAACCATCGCGCTGTTTCATATCGACAAGGAAAACGTGCTGACCGCTGACCCGGCCAACCCCGGCGACAGCATCGCCGCTGGCAAGGCGCGCAGTCAGGGCCTGGATATGCAGTTCAGCGGCCAGCTCAGTGATGCCGTGCGCATCATCGGCGCCTACGCCTATATCGATGCCGAAGTCACCGAAGACAACAGCCTGCCGGTGGGCAGCAAGCTGCTCGGCGTCGCCCGCCACAGCGGTAGCCTGCTGACGGTCTATCAGTTTCAGGATGGTGGCCTGCGCGGCTCGGATATCGGCGCGGCATTCAACTATGTGGGGGATCGCTCGGGGCAAGCCGGCAGCAACTTCGAATTGCCGGCCTACAGCACCGTCGACCTGCTGGCCCGCTACCAGGCCAGCGAGGACCTGAGCATCGGCCTGAACCTCAACAACCTGTTCGACCGCGAGTACTACGAGCGCGCCTTCAACAGCGTCTGGGTAATGCCCGGCGAGCCGCGCAACCTCAGCCTCAGCCTGACCCTCAATCTCTAACCCACAAGGAACCCACCATGCACATAGCCAAACCCGCCCTACTCACTGCATTGTTCGCCGCCCTGCTCGCCGGGCACGTCCAGGCCCACGGCCTGTGGACCGAACAGCGCCGCGGCCATATCGAAACCATCTACGGTCACGGTGCGGAAGACAACGCCTTTAAGGCCGAGAAAATCAGCGGCGCCTGGGCCTATGACAGCGCCGGTAAGATGATCCCGGTCACCGTCCAGCGTCTGGATGACCACGCCCGCCTGCAACCACTAAAAACCCCGGCCGCACTCGGTGTAGCACTGGACAACGGCGCCTGGTCGAAGACCCCGGACGGCCAATGGATCAACCAGGGCCGCAGTAAAGTGCCAAACTCGACCGAATCGCTGCATACCTACAAGTACAGCCTGGCGATTTACCAGGAAGGCGCCAAGCTGCCGAAGCTGGATCAGCTGAAGATGGTCATCCTGCCCGAAGTCGACCCGCTCAAGGTCGGCCCCGGCAAGCCGCTGGCGGTGCGTGTACTGGTGGATGGCAAGCCGGCTGCCGGGGTCGAGCTGGTCGGTGACTACCGTGGTGCGCCACACCAGGTCAGCGCCACCACCGATGCCGACGGCCGCGCCCAGGTGCTGGTGCGCAACGAAGGGCTGAATATCATCAGCGCGTCCATCAGCCTGCCGGTTAAAGGCGACAAGGATATCGAAACGCGCGGTCTATTCACCTCGCTGACCTTCCTCGGCGAAGCGCACCACGAGTAACACGCAAGCAATAAAAAGCCAGCGCGGCTTACGCGGCGCTGGCTTTTGCGTAGCCCGGATGCAATCCGGGGCAGGTAGTGGCGCTCCCGGATTGCATCCGGGCTACAAGCTACAAGTCTTGCAGCGCATCCAGCAGCGCCTGGTTCTGCTCCGGCGTGCCGATGGTGATACGCAGGAACTGGGCAATGCGCTGTTGCTTGAAGTGACGCACGATCACCCCCTGCTCACGCAGGCCGGCTGCCAGGGTCGCGGCATCCTTGCCGGGATGACGGGCAAACACAAAGTTCGCTGCCGATGGCAGCACCTCAAAGCCCAGCTGCTGCAGCCCGGCCACCACCGCTTCACGGCTGTCGATCACGCGCTGGCAGGTCTGCTCGAAGTAGGCTTGGTCCTCGAACGCCGCCGCCGCGCCAGCAATTGCCATACGGTCCAGCGGGTAGGAGTTGAAGCTGTTCTTGATCCGCTCCAGGGCTTCGATCAGATCAGGATGGCCGACCGCGATACCGACCCGTAGCCCCGCCAGGGAGCGTGACTTGGACAAGGTCTGGCTGACCAGCAGGTTGGGGTATTTATCCACCAGACTGATCGCCGTCTCGCCGCCAAAATCGATATAGGCCTCATCCACCAGCACCACAGTATCCGGGTTGGCCTGGAGCAGGCGCTCGATGGCCTCCAGCGCCAGAGGGCAGCCGGTCGGAGCATTGGGGTTGGGGAAGATGATGCCGCCGTTGGGCCGCGCGTAATCGTCCACGCGAATCTGGAACTGTTCATCCAGCGGCACCTGCACGGAGTCGATGCCATACAGGCCGCAGTACACCGGATAGAAGCTGTAGCTGATATCCGGAAACAGCAGCGGCTGGCCGTGCTGGAACAGGCCGTGGAAGGCATGCGCCAGCACCTCGTCGGAGCCATTACCGACAAATACCTGGGCAGTCTGCACGCCGTAATAATCAGCCACAGCCTGCTTCAAGCGATCGCTGTTGGGGTCCGGGTACAGGCGTAGGTTGTCATTGACCTCGGCCTGCATGGCCGCGATGGCCTTGGGCGACGGGCCGTAGGGGTTTTCATTGGTGTTGAGCTTGACCAGCTTGGCCAGTTTCGGCTGCTCACCCGGCACGTAAGGCACCAGGTCTTTAACGAAGGGGCTCCAGAATTTGCTCATCTGCCCTTCTCTCCTCGAATTCTTCGGTTTGCGCAGGGTGGAAAACCGCGAAGCGTTTTCCACCGGACAAGACGGTGGACAAGCAAAGCGTTGTCCACCCTACAAAACTACAAAACAACCATCAGTTCTTGATGCGGTACTCGGCGCTGCGGGCGTGGGCGGTCAGCGACTCGCCACGGGCCAGCACGCTGGCAACCTTGCCCAGCTCCGACGCACCCTCGGCCGAACAATGGATGATCGACGAGCGCTTCTGGAAGTCGTACACACCCAGCGGCGAGGAATAGCGCGCGGTACCGGAGGTCGGCAGCACGTGGTTGGGCCCGGCGCAGTAATCACCCAGAGCCTCAGCGGTGTAGCGGCCCATAAAGATCGCGCCAGCGTGACGGATCAGCGGCAGATACTCTTCCGGGTTTTCCACCGACAGTTCCAGGTGCTCCGGGGCAATGCGGTTGGCCACTTCAATGGCCTGGGCCATATCGGCCACCAGAATCAACGCACCACGACCTTCCAGCGAAGTGCGGGCAATCGTCTCGCGCTCCAGGGTCGGCAGCAGCTTGGCAATGCTCTCGGCGACGCGGTCGAGGAAGGCGGCATCCGGGCTAACTAGAATCGACTGAGCGTCTTCGTCGTGCTCGGCCTGGGAGAACAGATCCATGGCGATCCAGTCCGGGTCGGTCTGGCCGTCACACACCACGAGAATCTCCGAAGGACCGGCGATCATGTCGATGCCGACCTTGCCGAATACATGACGCTTGGCAGTGGCGACATAGATATTGCCGGGGCCGACGATCTTGTCCACCGGCGGCACGCTCTCAGTGCCATAGGCCAGGGCGGCCACAGCCTGTGCGCCACCGATGGTGAACACCCGATCAACGCCGGCGATGCAGGCGGCAGCCAGGACGATCTCGTTGATTTCGCCGCGCGGGGTTGGCACCACCATCACCACTTCTGGCACGCCGGCGACCTTGGCCGGGATGGCGTTCATCAGCACCGAAGACGGATAGGACGCCTTGCCACCCGGCACATACAGGCCGGCACGATCCAGTGGGGTGACCTTCTGTCCCAACACCGTGCCGTCGGCTTCGGTGTAGGTCCAGGAATCCTGCTTCTGCCGCTCGTGGTAGCTGCGCACGCGCTCGGCGGCTTTCTCCAGGGCGCTGCGTTGCTGCGGGGTGATGCGGGTCAGGGCCAGCTCGAGGCGCTCACGCGGCAGAATCAGATCAGCCATGCAGGCGACATCCAGGCCATCGAACTGCTTGGTGAACTCGACCAGGGCAGCATCACCGCGCTCACGCACGGCCTTGATGATGTCCAGCACGCGCTGGTTGACCGCATCATCCGAAACACTTTCCCAACTCAGCAGATGATCCAGATGCTGGGCAAAGTCCTGGTCAGCGGCATTGAGTCGGCGGATAGCGATAGGAGCGGTCATAGCGGGCCTCTTAAATTGGCAAATGCTCAAGCGCCCGTAGAGTAACAACCACTCCGCGCGGGCACCTGAGAATTTTGGCTATAACGCGGATAGGCTAGGCCGCACTGGGGCGGCCATCAGACTCAGCGGGGGTGTCGCGCTTCAACCGCATCGCGCAGGGTGTCGATCAACGCCTGGATGCGTGCGTGCTGCATCTTCATCGACGCTTTATTAACGATCAGCCGCGAGCTGATCATCGCGATCAGCTCCTGAGCTTCCAGACCGTTTGCGCGCAGGGTGTTGCCGGTGTCGACCACGTCGATAATCTTGTCGGCCAGCCCCACCAGCGGCGCCAGCTCCATCGAGCCATACAGCTTGATGATATCGACCTGACGGCCCTGCTCGGCGTAATAACGCTTGGCCACGTTGACGAACTTGGTGGCAACTCGCAGCCGACCTTTCGGCTCGGGCGCGCCGACGGCACCGGCAGTCATCAGCTTGCACTGGGCAATCCGCAGATCCAGCGGCTCATACAAACCCTGGCCGCCGTATTCCATCAGCACGTCTTTACCGGCCACGCCGAGATCGGCGGCGCCGTGTTCGACATAGGTCGGCACGTCGGTGGCACGCACGATCAGCAGACGTACGTCATCCAGGGTGGTGGGGATGATCAGCTTGCGGCTTTTATCCGGATTCTCGGTCGGCTCGATACCCGCCGCGGCCAGCAGCGGCAGGGTGTCATCGAGAATCCGGCCTTTGGAAAGGGCAATGGTCAGCATTACAAAACCTAATTTCTAGAAGCGGTTTAAAAACGTCACGAGCGTAGGTCAGGCAAGGCAAAAACAGGCGAGGAAGCGGAGTTTACTGGTGTAAATGAGCATTCCGAGCCTGTTTTTAACGCAGCATCACCGAGCGCAGTAGTTTTGAAACTGCTTTCTAGCCCGGCACGCGGCGAATCTTCGCCCCCAGCAACTGCAGCTTCTCTTCGATGCACTCGTAACCACGGTCGATGTGGTAGATGCGGTCGATCAGGGTGTCGCCCTCGGCAACCAGCGCCGAAATCACCAGGCTGGCCGACGCACGCAGGTCGGTGGCCATCACTGGCGCGCCCTTGAGGGTTTCGACGCCAGTGACGATGGCGGTGTTGCCTTCGACCTGGATCTGCGCGCCCATACGAATCATTTCATGCACGTGCATAAAGCGGTTTTCGAACACGGTTTCGATCACCGTGCCGGTGCCCTCGGCAATTGCATTGAGGGCAATAAACTGCGCCTGCATATCGGTGGGGAACGCCGGGTAAGGAGCGGTGCGCAGGTTCACGGCTTTCGGCCGCTTGCCGTGCATGTTCAACTCGATCCAGTCGTTGCCGCAGGTGATTTCTGCACCGGCTTCCTGCAACTTGGACAGCACGGCTTCCAGGGTGGTCGGATCGGTGTCCTTGACCTTGACCCGGCCACCGGTAACAGCCGCAGCCACCAGGTAGGTGCCGGTTTCGATACGGTCAGGCATCACGCTGAAACGCGCGCCGTGCAGACGCTCAACGCCATCAATGGTAATGGTGTCGGTGCCGGCACCGCTGATTTTCGCGCCCATGGCGATCAGGCAGTTGGCCAGGTCGACCACTTCCGGCTCGCGCGCGGCGTTTTCCAGCACGCTGCGGCCTTTGGCCAGGGTGGCGGCCATCATGATGTTTTCAGTACCGGTCACGCTGACGGTATCAAAGAAGAAGTGCGCGCCACGCAGGCCGCCTTCCGGCGCCTTGGCCTTGATGTAACCGGCTTCGACATCAATGATCGCGCCCATGGCTTCCAGGCCACGAATGTGCAGGTCAACCGGACGCGAACCGATGGCGCAACCACCTGGCAGGGCCACTTCGGCATAACCGAAGCGCGCAACCATCGGGCCGAGCACCAGGATCGAGGCGCGCATGGTTTTCACCAGCTCATAGGGCGCAACCAGGGTCTTGATCGCCCGCGCGTCGACTTCGACGCTGAGCTTTTCATCAATGATTGGTTCAATACCCATGCGACCGAACAGCTCGATCATGGTGGTGATGTCGTGCAGGTGCGGCAGGTTGCAGATGGTGACGGGCGCGTCACCGAGCAGGGTGGCAGCGAGAATCGGCAGGGCAGAGTTCTTCGCCCCGGAAATGCGGATTTCGCCATCGAGGCGCACACCGCCGGTAATAATCAGTTTGTCCATGATTCTCTCGGTTTAGGAGCGCGCGGCCCAATCGGCACGGCTGAAGAATTTCATACTCACGGCGTGGATGCTGCCATCGGCGATCCAGGCATTGAGGTGAGCGTAGATCTGTTGCTGGCGCTTGACCGGGCTAAGGGCGGCCAATTCGTCACTGATCAGGTTCAGCTGAAAGTTGCAGCCTTCGCCTTCAACTTCCACCTGGGTATCTGGCAATTTAGCCTCAAGGAGACTCTTTACTTCTAAGGCCTGCATGCTCAACCTCGATCACTGCATGAATTAACGACTGCCGAGCAGACGCTCGCGGGCCGAGCATCATACAAAAAAGCCCCCCGCCTGCGAACCCCGCATTATTCCTAGCCGACCGAAGCCCTGCTCAGGCCTGCAGCGGAATAATTTCAAGCAAACCGCAAACCCCAGCGATCTCGCGCATGTCCTTAGGCAGATTGCTCACGCTCAGGGTCTTGCCGGCCGCACTGGCGTCACGCATAAACGCCAGCAACAGCGCCAGCCCGACGCTGCTGGATTTCTCTACGCCGCCGCAATCGAGCACGCAAGTAGCGGCCGGGCTGACCTTGAGCAGGCGCGCGCCTTGCTCACGCAGCGCCGGGGCGCTCAGGTAATCGAGCACGCCGGTCAGGTTAAAAACCCCAGGCGACGCCTCACTGATGCTGGCCTTGCTCACGATGCATTTGTCCCTTGGCGGGCTTTGGCGACGGTCTCGGTCCAGTTGTCGATGACCTTGTCCAGGTCATTGCGATTGTCCTGCATGGCCTGAGCGAACTGGTCACGGAACAGCTTGCCGACGTTGATACCGTTGATCACCACGTTGCGCATCTTCCAGGTGCCGTCCTGATTAACCATGGTGTAGGACAGCGGATAGACCACACCCTTACCGTCCTTGATTTCCATATTCACCGAGGTGCGCTCAGGGTCCTGCTGGCCGCTGACCGGCAACACGCGGATATCCTGGTTGTTGTATTCGAGCAGGGCATTGCCATAGAACTGCATCAGGCTGCGCTTGAAGTTTTCCTGAAAGCGCTGCATCTGCTCCGGCGAGGCCTGACGCGAGTAACGCACGGTCATCACACCACGGGAAATGCCGTCAACATCCACCACCGGGCCGAGAATGCTGTTCAGGGCGTTGTAGAACGCACCTGGGTCGGTGCGGTACTGCTCCTTGTTGGCCTTGAGGTCGGCCAGCAGCGTGGTGGTGGTCTGCTGCACCACTTCATGGGCCGCCGGAGCCGCCAGCAACGGCAAGGACATGGCGGCCAGACAGATAAACAGGCCGTTACGCAGTGCTTTGAACATAGTCAGTACCTCTATTAATTAGCCTGGTCTTTGTTGACCGAATTGAGCAGGAACTTGCCAATCAGGTCTTCCAGAACCAATGACGACTGCGTGTCGTGAATGGTGCCACCATCGCGCAGTACCTCTTCTTCGCCGCCCACGCTAATCCCAATGTATTTCTCGCCCAGCAGGCCCGCGGTCAGAATCGAGGCGGTGGAGTCTGCCGGCAGGTTATCCACGGCATCATCCAGCACCATGGTGACGCGCCCCATATAGCTGTTGCGATCCAGATCAATCGCGGTGACCTTGCCGATGGTCACACCGGCCATGGTCACTTTCGATCTGACCGTCAAACCGGCGATATTCTCAAAGTGCGCATACACCTTGTAGGTATTGTCGCTGCTGCCAACAGTCAGGCCGCTGACGCGCAAGGCCAGCAGCAACAAGGCCAACAACCCGGCCAACAGGAACAAGCCGACACCAATTTCCAGCGTGCGGTTCTGCATCAGAAATCTCCAAACATCAAAGCGGTCAGAATAAAGTCCAGCCCCAATACGGCGAGCGAGGCGTACACCACGGTTTTCGTGGTGGCACGACTAATCCCTTCCGAAGTCGGCTCACAGTCATAGCCCTGGAACACGGCGATCCAGGTCACGACAAACGCAAAGACCACGCTCTTGATCACGCCATTGAGCACATCTTCGCGAAACGAAACACTGCTTTGCATATTGGCCCAGAACGAGCCTTCATAAACCCCCAGCCAGTCGACGGCGACCATCGCACCGCCCCAGATACCGACCACACTGAAGATCATTGCCAGCAGCGGCATCGAGATAAAACCGGCCCACAAGCGCGGCGCGACAATGTATTTGAGCGGATCAACGCCAATCATCGCCAGGCTCGACAACTGCTCGGTGGACTTCATATTGCCGATTTCCGCGGTCAGCGCCGAGCCGGCGCGCCCGGCAAACAGCAAGGCGGTGACCACCGGCCCCAACTCGCGCAATAGAGTCAGGGCAACCATCTGCCCGACCGCCTGTTCGGAGCCGTATTTGGCCAGAATGCTGAAGCCCTGCAGCGACAGCACCATGCCGATAAAGATGCCGGACACGACGATAATGGCCAGGGACATCACCCCAACCGAATACAGCTGCTTGACCAACAGCTGAAAACTGTTGCCGGTCGAACCCCGGCCAAACAGCGCGCGCAGCAGAAACAGCCCCGAGCGCCCAAGCGTAGCCACCACATCAATACCGGCGCGACCGAACAGGCGCACCCGCTCGAGCACAGATGTCTTGCGCATCAGCGCTCCCCCAGAAGATCGTCGCGGTAATTGGCCGCAGGAAAGTGAAACGGCACCGGGCCATCGGGAATGCCCTGCATAAACTGACGCACGCGTGGGTTGTCCGAGGCCATCAACTCGGCCGGCGTACCCTGCCCCAGCACCTGGGTGTCGCCGACGATATAGATGTAGTCAGCAATGCTCGCGGTTTCCGCCAGGTCATGGGACACCACAATACTGGTGATCGCTAACGCATCGCTGAGCAGACGAATCAAACGCACCAGAACGCCCATGGCAATCGGGTCCTGGCCGACGAAAGGTTCGTCATACATCA
This sequence comes from Pseudomonas sp. 1928-m, assembly GCF_029269135.1. Taxonomy (NCBI): domain Bacteria; kingdom Pseudomonadati; phylum Pseudomonadota; class Gammaproteobacteria; order Pseudomonadales; family Pseudomonadaceae; genus Pseudomonas; species Pseudomonas sp. 1928-m. The sequence continues at coordinate 283,647 of NZ_JARIXO010000002.1, forward strand.
GTATCTGCGGGTCCAGAGCTATCGCCCGAGCCAACGCCACGCGACGCTTCATGCCGCCCGACAATTCATCCGGCATCAAATCCAGAGCGCCGCGCAGGCCCACTGCCTGCAACTTCATCAGCACGATGTCGCGAATCATCTCTTCCGGCAGCTGGGTATGCACCCGCAGCGGAAAGGCGACGTTCTCGAACACATCCAGATCGGTAAACAACGCACCACTCTGGAACAGTACGCCCATCTGCTTGCGCATCTCGAACAGCTCGCTACGCGACAGCGTCGGCAAATTCAGGCCATTGACCCAGACTTCGCCCTGGCTCGGCTTGAGCTCGGCCGCGATCAGACGCAGCAGCGTGGTTTTGCCACAGCCAGACGGACCCATGATCCCGGTGACCTTGCCACGGGGAATCTGGATATCGATGTTTTTGAAAATATCCCGCTCGCCGCGTTTAAAACTGACGTTCTTCAGCTCAACTGCATACGGGTTCCCGGCGCTCATCTGGACTCCTTGCTCAACGCTTGCCTGACTGACGCACTGCCCCGAACAAAGGGCACTATAGGTCGTCGAACGTACCGAAAATGGCCGCAAACTATACCATCGCGGCATTCCTCGCCCAAGATTGAACTTGTTGCCAGAGATAAGCGCCGCACAGTTTCTGTAACCGACTCGCCACTGGAAACACTGGGCAGGCGCACCTTTACCGTTATAATCGGCAGCCTTTAACCCGCACGCCGCAGAGAAGCCATGAGCCAGTCCACCGACCTGATCCAGTCAGCGCAGCGCACCATCCGCCTGGAACTCGAAGCCATCCAGGATCTGCTGGCGCGCATCAACGGTGATTTCGTGCGTGCCTGCGAGCTGATTCTCGCCAGTAAAGGCCGCGTCGTGGTGGTCGGCATGGGCAAATCCGGCCACGTCGGCAACAAGATTGCCGCGACTCTGGCCAGCACCGGCACCACCGCGTTCTTTGTGCATCCTGCCGAAGCGAGCCATGGCGACATGGGCATGATCACCCGTGACGACGTGGTGCTGGCCCTGTCCAACTCCGGTTCTACTGCAGAAATCGTCACCCTGCTGCCGCTGATCAAACGCCTCGGCATCCGCTTGATCAGCATGACCGGCAACCCGGAATCCCCGCTGGCCAAGGCCGCCGAAGTCAACCTGGACGCCCGCGTGTCACAGGAAGCCTGCCCGCTGAACCTAGCCCCAACCTCTTCCACCACGGTATCGCTGGTCCTGGGCGACGCCCTGGCCATTGCCCTGCTGGAAGCCCGCGGCTTTACCGCTGAAGATTTCGCCTTCTCCCACCCGGGCGGTGCATTGGGCCGACGCCTGCTACTCAAGGTGGAAAACGTCATGCACGCCGGCGACAGCCTGCCACGCGTCAAACGCGGCACCTCGCTACGCGACGCGCTGCTGGAAATGACCCAGAAAGGCCTGGGCATGACCGTGGTGACCGAGGACGATGGCCGCCTGGCCGGGATCTTCACCGACGGCGATTTGCGCCGCACCCTGGACCGCAACATCGACGTACGCCAGACCATTATCGATGACGTAATGACCGCCCACGGCAAGACCGCCCGCGCGGAAATGCTCGCGGCAGAGGCTTTGAAAATCATGGAAGACCACAAGATCAGCTCGCTGGTGGTGATCGACGACAACGACCTGCCAATTGGCGCGCTAAACATGCACGACCTGCTCCGCGCCGGGGTCATGTGATGAGCACTGACCTGACCAACCCCGACCTACTGCAACGCGCCAAGGCCGTCAAACTGGCGATTTTCGACGTCGACGGTGTGCTCACCGACGGCAAGCTGTACTTCCTCGTCGACGGTAGCGAGTTCAAGACCTTCAACACCCTCGACGGCCACGGCATCAAGATGCTGATCAACTCTGGCGTGCGCACCGCGATTATCAGCGGCCGCAAAACCCCCGTGGTTGAGCGCCGTGCGCAGAACCTGGGGATTCAGCACCTGTACCAGGGCCGCGAAGACAAGCTGGTGGTACTCGATGAACTGCTCGGCGAACTGGGCCTAGACTATGCACAGGTCGCTTACCTGGGTGACGACCTGCCTGATCTGCCGGTGATCCGCCGTGTCGGCCTGGGCATGGCAGTTGCCAGCGCCGACGGCTTTGTCCGCCAGCACGCCCACGGCGTGACCCGCGCTCGCGGTGGCGAAGGCGCCGCCCGTGAGTTCTGCGAATTGATCATGCACGCCCAAGGCACCCTTGAAGCCGCTCAAGCCGCTTACCTATAGGCCAACCATGCCCCGCAAGTTATTCAATATCGCCCTGTTCGCCTTTGTCGCCCTGCTGGTGGCGGCGCTTGGCTACTGGAACCTCAGCCCGGAAAGCTTTAACCAGCAAGCGCGCAGCGCTGGAACAGATAACGCCATCGATTTTTACGCCACCAATACCTATACCGTGCAATACCAGGCCGATGGCAAGCTGCATTATGAGCTGCAGGCCGACAAGGTCGAACATATCAAGGCTAGCGACATCACCCTGATGACCAGTCCGAACATGAATCTGTTCCGCGGCACCGAGCTGCCCTGGAAAATCCGCAGCGAGCGCGGTGAAGTATCGCCGGGCGGCGCTGAGGTCGAGCTGATCGACAAGGTGCGCGTCGAGCGCACTGACGCCAAAGGCCGCCCGACCATCCTCACCACCAGCCGCCTGACCGTATTCCCCGAGAAGGAATATGCGCAGACCCAGCAAGCCGTTAGAATCGACGCGGCCAATGGGGTGACCACGGCAAAAGGAATGAAAGCGTACATGAATGACGGCAGGATGCTCCTGCTGTCCAACGTAAGAGGTCAGCATGAGGCTCGTTAACACCCTCCCCCTACTACTCAGCCTCAGCGCCGCACTCGGAAGTGTCAGCGCCTGGGCATTGCCGTCCGACCGCGAACAGCCGATCCGCATCCAGGCCGACAGCGCAGAACTGGACGACAAACAAGGCGTGGCGGTTTATCGCGGTGACGTCGTCATCACCCAGGGCACCATGAAGGTCACCGGTGACACCGTGACCATCACTCAGAATGCTCAGGGCGATGTCGAGGTATTTACCTCGGTTGGCAAGCCGGCCTACTACGAGCAAAAGCCGTCAGCCGACAAGCAGATCGTCAAGGCCTACGGTCTGACCATCCAGTACTTTATGGCCAACGAGCGCGTGGTATTGATCGATCAGGCCAAGGTGATTCAGGAAGGCAACACCTTCGAAGGCGAGAAAATCGTCTATGACACCCAGCGCCAGATCGTCAACGCCGGCCGCGCCACAGGCACCAATGTCACTGCGCCACGTCCGCGCATCGACATGGTGATCCAGCCGAAGAACAAACCAGCCGACCAGCAGGCGCAGTAATAATGGCCACATTGAAAGCCCAACACCTGGCCAAAAGCTACAAAGGCCGCCAGGTCGTGCGTGACGTCAGCCTAAGCATCGACAGCGGGCAGATCGTCGGTTTGCTCGGCCCCAACGGTGCCGGCAAGACCACCTGCTTCTATATGATTGTTGGCCTGGTACAGGCCGATCAGGGCCGCGTGATGATCGATGATCTCGACGTCAGCCATCAGCCCATGCATGGCCGTGCCCGCGCCGGCATCGGCTACCTGCCACAGGAAGCCTCGATCTTCCGCAAGCTCAGCGTGGCCGACAACATCATGGCCATCCTGGAAACCCGCAAAGACCTCGACGGCGCTGCACGCCGCAAAGAGCTTGAGGGCTTGTTGCAGGAGTTCCATATCAGCCATATCCGCGACAACCTCGGCATGAGCCTGTCCGGTGGTGAGCGCCGCCGCGTGGAAATTGCCCGCGCCCTGGCGACCAACCCCAAGTTCATCCTGCTCGACGAACCCTTTGCCGGTGTCGACCCGATCTCCGTGGGCGACATCAAGCAGATCATCCACCACCTCAAAGCCAAGGGCATTGGTGTATTAATCACCGACCACAACGTGCGCGAGACCCTGGATATCTGCGAAACCGCCTATATCGTCAGCGATGGTCAACTGATCGCCGAAGGTGACGCCGAGGCTATTCTGGCCAACCAGACAGTCAAAGAAGTTTACCTGGGGCATGAGTTCCGGCTGTAACCACAGCTTTTCTCAAGCTGACTGCAGCCAAGGCTAGGCAAAACCCTTAAAGTCAGGCATATAATTTGCTTCCTAGTGGCGCTTTTTAAAAACGCCCTGTAGTGGATTGCGCACAGACGCCGGTAAATAAGGTCTGCAATGAAACCATCGCTAGTCCTGAGAATGGGCCAGCAGCTGACGATGACACCGCAGCTGCAACAGGCCATCCGCCTGCTCCAACTGTCGACCCTGGATCTGCAACAAGAGATCCAGGAGGCCTTGGAGTCCAACCCGATGCTCGAACGCCAGGAAGATGGCGATGATTTCGACAATTCGGACCCTATGGCCGATGGCGCAGAAAGCGCCAGCCCCAGCGAACAGCCCGAAGCGCCCTATCAGGAAACCAACTACCAGGAAGCCACGCAGACCGTGGACAACCTGGAAGAAGGCGATTGGGGCGAGCGCATTCCCAACGAGCTGCCAGTCGATACCGCTTGGGAAGACATCTACCAGACCAGCGCCAGCAGCCTGCCCAGCAGCAGCAACGATGACGACGAGTGGGATTTCACCACCCGCACCTCCAGCGGCGAGAGCCTGCAAAGCCACCTACTGTGGCAACTCAACCTGGCCCCGATGTCGGACAAGGACCGCCTGATTGCGGTCACCCTGATCGACTGCATCAATCAGCAGGGCTATCTGGAAGAGACCCTGGAAGAGGTGGTCGAAGCCTTCGACCCGGAACTGGACATCGAGCTCGACGAAGTCGAAGCCGTGTTGCACCGCATCCAGCAGTTCGAGCCTACCGGTATCGCCGCGCGCAACCTGGGCGAGTGTCTGCTCCTGCAACTGCGTCAGCTGCCGGCGAAAACCCCGTGGCTGAGCGAGGCCCAGCGCCTGGCCAGCGACTACCTGGATCTGCTTGGTAGCCGCGACTATAGCCAGCTGATGCGCCGCATGAAGCTCAAGGAAGACGAGCTGCGCCAGGTTATCGACCTGATCCAGAGCCTCAACCCGCGCCCCGGCTCGCAGATTGAATCCAGCGAGCCGGAATACGTGGTGCCCGACGTGATCGTGCGCAAACACAACGAGCGCTGGCTGGTAGAGCTGAACCAGGAAGCCATGCCGCGCCTGCGGGTCAACGCGCAATACGCCGGTTTTGTGAAGCGCGCCGACTCCAGCGCCGACAACACCTTTATGCGCAACCAGCTGCAGGAAGCGCGCTGGTTTATCAAAAGCCTGCAAAGCCGCAACGAGACCCTGATGAAGGTCGCCACACAGATCGTCGAGCATCAACGCGGCTTCCTCGATTACGGCGACGAGGCGATGAAGCCGCTGGTACTGCACGACATTGCCGAAGCTGTAGGCATGCACGAGTCGACCATCTCGCGTGTGACCACGCAGAAATTCATGCATACGCCGCGCGGCATTTACGAGCTGAAATACTTCTTCTCCAGCCACGTCAGCACCTCCGAGGGCGGCGAATGCTCGTCCACCGCGATCCGCGCCATCATCAAAAAACTGGTCGCAGCGGAAAATGCGAAAAAGCCGTTGAGTGACAGCAAGATCGCTGGTTTACTGGAAGCACAGGGCATTCAAGTCGCTCGCCGCACGGTCGCCAAGTACCGTGAATCCCTCGGAATAGCGCCTTCCAGTGAGCGCAAACGATTGATCTAAGGCGGCACAAAGAAGGAAGACGACCACTCGATACCGAACACCCCCGGCCTCGCCTTTTCGCAAAAGCAGCCATACTGCCAACAAGCAATCAGCGACCGTGCCAGGCTCGTTCCGTAGAGTCTTCCACGCCACAGTGTTCCGGCGGCAGGCCTCTCGCCTGCCTCTTACACACGGCAACAAGGAGAAAGCGGTATGCAAGTCAACATCAGTGGACACCAGCTGGATGTGACCGACGCCCTACGCGACTACATCGCCGAAAAACTCGGCCGATTGGAGCGCCACTTCGACAAGATTACCAACGTGCAAGTCACCATGGAGGTCGAGAAGCTCAAACAGAAAATCGAAGCGACCCTGCACATTGCCGGCGGCGAAGTCGTCGCCAATGCCGAACATGAAGACATGTATGCAGCCATCGATTTACTGACTGATAAACTCGACCGACAACTCATCAAACACAAGGAAAAACAGCTCGAACGTCAACAGGGCGCTATGGCCCGCTGACATCGTCTATCTCCTATGATCCGACTTGAAACTATCCTGACCCCCGGCCGTTCTTTAGTGAACGTGCCGGGCGGCAGCAAAAAACGTGTCCTCGAACAGATTGCCAACCTGGTGGCGCGCGAGCTGCCTGACCTGGATGGCCAAGACATCTTCGAAAGCCTGATTGCCCGGGAAAAACTCGGCTCGACCGGTTTCGGTAATGGTATTGCCATTCCGCACTGTCGCCTGCCCGGTTGTACCGCGCCGATCAGCGCCTTGCTGCGCCTGAACTCTGCCGTAGACTTCGACGCCATCGACGGCGCGCCAGTGGACCTGTTGTTTGTCCTGCTGGTGCCCGAAGCTGCCACCGACGCTCACTTGGAACTGCTCCGGCAGATCGCCAGCATGCTCGACCGCAGCGACGTACGCGCCAGCCTGCGCCAGGCCGAGAGCAGCGAAGCCCTGTATCAGGTGGTCGTGGACGTACAAAGCCAACTCAACCGAGCCTGAGCATGCGCCTGATCATCGTTAGCGGTCGCTCCGGCTCCGGGAAGAGCACCGCCCTCGATGTACTTGAGGACAATGGCTTCTACTGCATCGACAACCTGCCTGCCGGCCTGCTACCTGAACTGGCCGAGCGCGCTCTGCTGCACACCGAACTGCTGCATCCTCAGGTCGCAGTGTCGATTGATGCGCGCAACCTGCCGAGCCATCTCAAGCGCTTCCCTGAGCTGCTTGAAGAAGTTCGCGCGCGGCATATCAAGTGCGATGTGATCTACCTGGATGCCGACGAAGAAACCCTGCTCAAGCGCTTCTCGGAAACCCGCCGACGCCATCCGCTGACCAACGAGAGCCGTTCGCTGGCCGAAGCCATTGCCGATGAAAGCCTGCTACTCGGGCCAATCATCGACCTCGCCGACCTGAAAATCGACACCACCCACCTCAATCTGTATCAGCTGCGCGACAGCCTCAAGCTGCGCCTGCTCAATCAGCCCGAGCCTGGCACTGCGTTTCTGCTGGAGTCCTTTGGCTTCAAGCGCGGCATGCCAGTAGATGCCGACCTGGTATTCGATGTTCGCTGCCTGCCCAACCCGTACTGGAAGCCGGACTTGCGCGACTTCTCCGGGCTCGACCAGCCGGTAGTCGACTACCTCTCGGCCCAGGCCGATGTTGAAGACATGTACCAGGACATCCTCGCCTACCTGACCAAATGGCTGCCGCGCTTTGCCGCCAGCAACCGCGCCTACGTCACGGTGGCGATTGGCTGTACCGGCGGCCACCACCGTTCGGTGTACCTGGCCAACCGCCTGGGTGAAACCCTCAAGCCCATCCTGAAAAACGTTCAGATTCGCCACCGCGACCTCAGTTAAGGAATTGCCGCGATGCCCGCCAGCGAAATCACCATTATCAACAAGCTTGGCCTGCACGCCCGCGCGGCGGCCAAGTTTGTCGGCGTCGCCGGGCGTTTTCCTTGCCAGGTCAAGGTCGGCCGCACACCGGAAAGCCTGGTCGATGGCAAAAGCATTATGGCGGTGATGATGCTCGCCGCCGGCAAAGGCACGCCAGTGCATCTGTACACCGAAGGCGAGCAGGACGCCGAAGCGCTGCAGGCCCTAAGCGAGCTGATCAACAACTACTTCGATGAAGGTGAGTAAAACCGCAGGCAATAAAAAATGTCCGGGAGACATTTTTAACGTCGCGTAGCGACGGCCCGTAGGGTTGCCGCCATGGATGGCAGGCAATAAAAAGGGGCTGAACGCTTACGCGACAGCCCTTTTTCATACAAGCGGAATCAGCTACCGGCCACCGTCATACGCTCGATCAGCACCGAACCGGTGCGGATATTGCTACGCAGCTCCAGATCATTACCCACCGCAACAATTTGCTTGAACATGTCGCGCATATTGCCGGCGATGGTCACTTCCTGCACCGGGAACTGGATTTCGCCATTCTCCACCCAGTAACCACCGGCGCCCCGTGAATAGTCGCCGGTGACCATATTCAGCCCTTGCCCCATCAGCTCGGTCACCAACAGGCCGCGGCCCATACGCTTGAGCAGCGCCTTCTGGTCTTCATCGCCATGGCTGACAAACAGGTTATGCACGCCGCCGGAGTTGGCGGTGCTGGGCATGCCCAGCTTGCGTCCGGAGTAGGTGCCAAGCACATAGGACAGCAACTCGCCGCGCTCGACGAAGGACTTGGCATAGGTCGCCAGACCGTCACCATCGAAAGCCGCACTGCCCAGCGCACGGGGAATATGCGGACGCTCATCGATTTTCAGCCACTCGGGGAACAGCTGTTGGCCCAAAGAACCTTCGAGAAAGGATGACTTGCGGTACAGGTTGCCGCCGGAGATCGCGGCCAGAAAGCTGCCAAACAAACCAGTGGCCAACTCGGCAGCAAACAGCACCGGCACTTCGCAGGTCGGCACCGGGCGCGCACCCAAACGGCTTACCGCACGCTCGGCAGCGCGGCGGCCAATGCCGCCAGCCTCAGCCAACAACTCGCCCTGGCGATTAACGTCGTACCAGTAGTCGCGCTGCATCTGCCCGCCGTCTTCGGCGATCATCACGCAACTCAGGCTGTGCCGCGTGCTGGCATAGCCGCTGACAAAGCCATGGCTGTTGCCATAAACCCGGCAGCCCTGGTGGGTATTCAGCGTCGTGCCGTCGGCGTTCTTGATCCGCTGGTCTGCGGCAAAGGCCGCGGCCTCGCAGCTCAAGGCCTGCTCGATGGCCTGCTCCGGAGTAATCGACCAGGCGTGGTAGAGATCCAGCTGCGGCAGCTCGCGGGCCATCAGCGCGGCATCGGCCAAGCCAGCGCATTCGTCTTCAGAGGCATGCTTAGCAATCGCCAGGGCCGCCGCGACGGTTTCGCGAATCGCCGCTTCGCCGCTGGCCGAGGTGCTGGCCGAGCCTTTGCGCTGACCGACATACAGGGTGATACCGAAACCCTGGTCGCGATTAAATTCGACCGTTTCCACTTCACCTTGTCGCACTGTGGTGGACAAGCCCTGCTCCACCGATACGGCCACCTCGCAGGCACTCGCACCCTGTTTTCTGGCCTCGGCAATAATCTGCTCCACCTGCGCCTGCAAATGCGGCACAGCCTGGGGGCCGACGATGTCTACTGCACTCATAAGAACTCCTGAACGATAAGCGGCAAACGCGGCCACACAGGCCAGACGCTTACAGCTGGAAACTTGCTGCTATCATGTCGGCGTTTTCCACTGGACCGCCACCATGTCTGAATACCTTGACGACTTCTCCGGCGAGAAGAGCAAAACCCAGGTCAAGCGCGAGTTTCATGCGCTACAAGATCTGGGGCAACGCCTGACTACCCTGAAACTCGATCTGCTGAACAAGCTGCCGCTGACCGACGAGCTGCGCCGCGCGCTGGCCGAAGCGCCCAAGCACACTGCCAATGCCGCGAAGAAGCGCCATGTGCAGTTTATCGGCCGCTTGATGCGCGATCAGGACATCCCCGCCATCCTGACCCTGCTCGACCAGCTGGATGCCTCCACCCGCCAGTACAACGAACGCTTTCATAATCTGGAGCGCTGGCGTGACCGTTTGCTCAACGGCGACGACGACACCCTGGAAAAATTTGTCGGCGAATACCCCGACGCCGACCGCCAGCACCTGCGTCAGCTGATCCGTCAGGGCCAGCACGAACTGGCGCAGAACAAAGCGCCTGCCGCGTCACGCAAAATCTTCAAATACATCCGCGAACTGGACGAAAGCCAGCGCGGCTTGCGCTAGACCAGCACATCGATTGGGCTGCGCAATGCTCAACCCAATCGACGCTTTTTAGCTACCCGTACCGCCCACCGTAATCGCATCGATCTTCAGCGTCGGCTGGCCCACGCCAACCGGCACCGACTGACCGTCCTTGCCGCAGGTACCGACGCCGCTGTCCAACGCCAGGTCGTTACCGACCATCGAAACCTTGCTCATGGCTTCCGGGCCATTGCCGATCAGAGTCGCGCCTTTGACCGGGGCGGTGATCTTGCCGTCCTCGATCAGGTAAGCCTCGCTGGTGGAAAACACGAACTTGCCGCTGGTGATATCCACCTGACCGCCGCCGAGGTTGGCGCAGTAGATGCCCTTCTTCACCGAACGGATGATTTCTTCCGGATCGCTCTCGCCGGCCAGCATGTAGGTGTTGGTCATGCGCGGCATCGGCAGGTGCGCGTAGGACTCACGGCGACCATTGCCGGTGCAGGCCACGCCCATCAGGCGAGCGTTGAGCTTGTCCTGCATATAACCCTTGAGCACACCGTTCTCGATCAGCGTGGTGCACTGGGTCTGCGTGCCTTCATCGTCCATGCTCAGGGAGCCGCGGCGCTCGGCCAGGGTGCCGTCATCGACGATGGTGCACAGGCTGGAGGCCACCTGCTCGCCCATACGGCCGCTGTAGGCCGAACTGCCCTTGCGATTGAAGTCGCCTTCCAGGCCATGGCCGACTGCTTCATGCAGCAGCACGCCCGACCAGCCTGCGCCCATCACCACGGCCATAGTGCCTGCCGGTGCCGGAATCGCCTCGAGGTTGACCAGGGCCTGGCGCAGGGCCTCACGGGCATAGCCCATGGCGCGTTCTTCGTTATTGCTGGTCTGCTCAAGGAAGTAGCGGTAATCGGTACGTCCGCCGCCGCCATGGCTGCCGCGTTCGCGGCGACCGTTCTGCTCGACGATCACGCTGACATTGAAGCGCACCAGCGGGCGAATATCCGCGCCCAGGCTGCCGTCGTTAGCGGCTACCAGAATGCGATCCCACACCCCGGCCAGGCTGACCGAAACCTGCTTGATGCGCGGATCAAGGGCGCGGGTGGCGACATCGATGCGCTTGAGCAGCTCGACCTTTTCCGCCCGGCCCAGCACATCCAGCGGGTTGTCCTGGGCATACAGCGGCTTGACCAGCGGGCTGCTGAACGCTTGCACGCGGCCGTTCTGCCCGGCGCGGGCAATCGAGCGGGCCGCGCGTGCCGCTTGGCTCAAGGCGTCAGCGGTAATCGCATTGCTGTAGGCAAAACCGGTTTTCTCGCCGGACTGGGCGCGCACGCCGACGCCCTGATCGAGATTGAAACTGCCTTCCTTGACGATGCCATCCTCCAGCGCCCAGGTTTCCGAAACCTGGCTCTGGAAGTACAGATCGGCCGCATCGATTCCCGGCCCGGCCAGGTCGGCCAAAACTCCAGGCAGATGCTCAATGGTCAAACCGCCCGGCCCCAGCAGATGTTCACTGACGGACACCAACATATTGTTCATTGCTCAATCTCGTTTATGACTGTTGCACCTGGCAGCCGTGGTTCGGCTGCCGCAAAAAATCGTTTATGCCGCGCCACCGGCATGCGCTGACGGATCGCCGCCTGCTCAGCCGCATCACGCTCGGCCAGCAGTACGCCCGGCCCCTGCGGCAGTTCGGCGAGCACGCGACCCCAAGGGTCGACCAGCGCCGAATGGCCAAAGGTCTCGCGCCCGCCTGGATGGCTGCCGCCCTGACCGGCCGCCAGTACATAGCACTGGGTCTCGATGGCCCGCGCACGGGTGAGTATTTGCCAATGCGCCGCGCCGGTAACCGCAGTAAAGGCCGCCGGCACACTGATCAACTCGGCGCCCGTCGCACGTAACGCGCTATACAGTTCGGGGAAGCGCAGGTCATAACACACCGTCAGGCCCAGACGCCCAACCGGAGTATCGGCCACCACCACCTGGCTGCCGAAGGCGTAATCGTCAGACTCGCGGTAACGGCCGTGGCTGTCACTGACATCCACATCGAACAGGTGCAGCTTGTCATAACGCGCCACCCGCTGGCCTTGATTATCGATCAGCAGAGAGCAGGCATGAGCCTTGGCTTCGGGCTGGCCATCCGGCGGCAAGGGCAACGTGCCGGCGACGATCCACAGGCCCAGGTCGCGGGCAGTCTGTTGTAACCAGGGCAGAATCGGCCCCTCGCCCAACGCTTCGGCACGCCCCAGTGCGGCCTGGTCACGCCGGCCCATGGCCGCGAAGTTTTCCGGCAGCACCGCCAGCCGCGCACCTTGCGCAGCAGCCTGTTCGAGCAACTGCCGAGCCTGCGCCAGATTGGCCAGGACATCAGCCTGGCTGACCATTTGAATGACTGCGAAAGTCATGACTGCCTTATCTCACTATCGGTATCAGGCTTCAGCTTACAAGCCATACCGGCAGACTGCACGGCTGCATATCCACCGTGCGGGTTTACTGCGGTTTCTCGAAGGGTTTGTCGAAACTGATATCCGGGTTCTGCCAGGAGCCCTTGACGTCGTACTGCACGCTGGCAAAGCGCGCCACGCGGTCACCCAGCAGCTTATCGGCGATAAACAGCGCCCCACCAATAGCCGGCGCACCGACTATCAACGCGGCCAAAGGCAGGTTGTTGGTCACCGGCAGGGTCACCAACAACTTGGCATCGATGCGGTCATTGGCCATATCCAGGGTGCCATTGAGCTCAAGATTGCTCGATGGGCCTTCGAGGGTGATCGGCTCGCGGGTCACGAACACACCGTTATCGGCCACCAGCAGGCCCTTGACCCGGTCATAGCTCAGGCCTTTGCCAAGCAGATCGGAGAAGTCCAGGCGCAGACGCCGACCAATCGAGTTGAAATTCAGCAAGCCGAATACCCGCAGCGCCGAAGCCGGACCTTCCACCTCGGAGAACTGTCCCTTGCGCAGCGAGGCATCCAGCGTGCCGCTAAAACGCTTCATGCCGAACCAGGCCGGCGAACCGGGCCAGTCGCCATCCACATCCATATGAAAGTCGCGGCTGCTGGCGGTGGGAGCAAAGCCCCAGGCGATCAGTACATCGGCCAGATCAGCGCCATCCATGCGGCCTTTGTAGCTCGTGCGCACGCCGCTTGCGGCGTTTAGCCAGCTGGCCCGGCCGCCAATCTTCAAGCCCTTGAGGTTGAGATCCAGTTCGTCGAAATGTACCCCGGTACTGACCGGGCGCGCCTTGAGCGACCAGCTGCCCAGCGGCTCGATGCCTTGATAAACCTGGGCAATTCGCACGTCCAGCGCCGGGAAGCTGCGCGGATCGACACTGGCCAGCGGGTCTGGCGCATCGACCACAGGCTCGCCAGCGGTCTTCTTCTCTGCCGCTGGGAAGCGCAGGTAATCGAGCGTCAGGGCAATCGGCAACTCACGGGCATCCGGCAAACCGACCTGGCCTTTCAGCTGCGGGCTGTCGAGGCTGACTGCCCAGGTGGCGGCATCGCGTTTAACCGCCACTTCCAGAGTATCCAGGTTGATGCCAAAACCGCTGAAACGACCAATGCGTAGCTGAGCATCCTTGAACAGCCGCTGCGCATCACCGATTGGCACGCTGGCATAGGGCTGCAACACCTGCTGCCAGGCCGACCAATCCAACTCTGCCACGCGCCCGCGCACACGCAGGCCCTGGCTGGTGGGTAGGCTGGCCGGGCCATCGGCCAGGCGAATCTCGCCACGGCCCTGGCTGAACTGGCCTGGGCTGGCAGCAAAGGTCAGGCTCAGCAACTCGGCATAATCCAGCCAGTAGCGCGGCTCACGCCCGCCCAGGCTCATACGCCACTGCGTCGCGCGCTCCTCGGCAGCGCTTTTGCCGAACGGCGCCGGCAGCGCCACCGTCGCGCCTTTAAGGCTGGAACTGACGCGCAGCTGACTGTCGGCGCCGTCCAGAGTCAGATTGAGGCGATACGGCAGGTTGCCACTGATGGGTAGCGGCTGGGTAACACCCAGCCAGGTACTCAGTTCCTTGACAGCAATTTGCCCGCTGGCCTCGATGCGGCTGCGTGCCTGACCGCGCGCGCCCTCGGCCAGAGCCTTGGCGCGCACCGCATGACCCAGCACCTGGGCACGAATATCCGGGGCGCTGAGGCCGCTGGCAGTGTTGTAACGAAAGGCGCCTTGCAGCTGGCTGAACTGCAGCGGCGGATTGGGCAGGCTGAGTTGCGCGCCTTGAGTGGCGAAATCCACCACCACTGCCGGAGCCAGACCCTTGCGCAACGGCAAATCTAGCTTGAGCTTGCCAGTCAGCGCCCCTGCGCCAGTCCAGCCGGCAAAGGTTTCTGCGGTGCCGATGGGCGTCTGCTGCAGGATATGCAGGGCGTCATCAACATTGCTGCTCAGCTCACTGGTCAGCAACAGGCGCGGCGGCTGACCGGGCAATGCGGTCGCGATCAGCGCCTGGGCATTGTTCACCCGGCTATCGAGGATGCGCCCTTCCGCCAGTTCGACGCGCACGCCGCTGTCCTCAATCAAAACCCGCCCCCGCCCTTCACGCAGTGCCGGCCAGCCGGGCTGAAAGGCCAGTTCGGCATCATGCACAGCGAAGAACAGGCTGATACTGCGCGCGGCATTCTCCGCGTCCTTGTTCAGCGAGCCCTGGTACTGGAAATAGCCTTCATCGACCGCACCACCACGGATGGCACTTTTCAGCCAGGCATCCAGATCGGCGCTCATGCCCGGCGCGCGGCTCGGCAGGTATTTCTCGGTAAAGCGCGCATCGCCGTTACGCAGGCCGACGCGCAGGTCCATATAGTCTTCCTGCGCCGGGTCGAAACGCAGGCGAATCAGAAAATCACCGGCGACCGGGCCTTCCTCACCCAGCACCTGCAGATAGGGGCTACGCAGGGTGAACGCCTGCTCATCAAGCTGCCAGGTCAGCAGGGCATTGGCTTTCTGGTAGAGCCAGGGCTTGGGGAACAGGGTGTCGAGGTGCAGGGAAAAGTTTTCACTATCGACGCGCAGCTCACCCTGGCCGAGATCACCGCTGATGCTGCCGCTGACGTTTTCCGCAGCCGGCGAGCCGAGGTACGCGGCAAAGCCGATGCGCTGCAAATTGGCCGAGAACTGCAGGCGCTTGCTATCGGTCAGCTGCGGCCGGTAGTCGAGCTGGATATTGCGCAGCGCGCCATGCGGCTTGAGTTGCGCAAGCAACGCCAGGCCTTTTTCCGGCAACGGCGCAAGCCCAGCCACCAGCGGCTGCAGCGGTGCAAGGTCGAGGCGGTCGGCACTCAGCAGCCATTGCTCCTGCACCTCTGCGCTTTCCGCCTGCTGGGTCAGCGCTACACGCACTTCACCCCAGCGCTGCTCATCACGACTGAAGGCCAGGTCATCCAACACCAGTTTGAAACCCAGCTCGGTACGGGTGAAATAGGCATTCAGCGCCAGATTGTTCAGCGCCACCGATTCGCGCTCGGCATAGCCAGCCTTGAGCTGCGGCACATGCAGGCGACTGACCGCCCGCTGCACGCCGCCCTTGGCCCAGCTCAGCCAGACTTCACCGCCCAGCTGCAATTGCTCAAGCCGCCACTGCGCCAACAGGCTCGCCGGCACCCAGGCCGCCCAATCACTCTGCGGCAGGCTCAGGTACAGCTCGGCGGAGGCGTCTTGCCAGCGTTTGGCGCTTATCCGCGTGCGCAACTGCAGGGCCAGCGGCTGGCCATCGGGCAACAACAGACGGCCGTCCAGACGCTGGCTTACGCTGCCGTTGCGCAGGGTGAGATTGACATAGGTCAGGGTTCGCGGCGGCTGCTCGAAGGCTTGCACGGTGATCTGGCTGTTGAACAGCGACAGGCGCTTGACCACCTGCGATTGCGTCAGCACCTGAGCCAGGTCCAGCGGCGCCGGGTCGCTGCGTTGCGGCAAGCCCTTGAGCGACCAGCCGCCGTCTTCAGCCTGCTGCACCACCAGCTGTAGGCCGTCGAGCTCAAGCCGGGCAATGCGCAGCTGACGCGCCAACAGGCTGGCCAGCACATCCGGCACCACGCGCACCTGATCCAGCTGCAAGGCGCCAGCCCCCTCGCCGACCGTCACATCGTGAGCGGTCAAAACCGGCGAGAAACCTTGCCAGAGGCCTTCCAGCGCACCGATCTGCACCGGCATGGCCAGCGCTTCACGGGCCTTGTCCTCGGCGTCCAGGCGGTATTCGGCGACCAGCGGCACCAGCTCGCGGCCGAGGCTGACGTACAGCGCCGCCAATACCAGCGCCAGGGCGCACAGCCCCAACGCCGTCCGCAACAGCAGGGCTGTCCAGCGCGCCAATGCCTGCATTCAGTTCACGCCCAGGCGGTAAACGCGCATATCAGAGCAGCACCACATCGTACTGCTCCTGGGAATACATGGTCTCGACCTGGAACTTGATGGTGCGGCCGATAAAGGCTTCGAGATCGGCGACGTTGCCCGACTCTTCATCAAGCAGGCGGTCGACGACTTTCTGATTAGCCAGCACGCGATAACCTTCCGGTTGATAGGCCCGCGCCTCACGCAGAATTTCGCGGAAGATTTCGTAGCAGGTGGTTTCCGCCGTCTTCAGTTTGCCGCGCCCCTGACAGCAGCTGCACGGCTCACACAGCACCTGCTCAAGGCTTTCGCGGGTGCGCTTGCGGGTCATCTGCACCAGGCCCAGCTCGGTGATGCCGATGATATTGGTCTTGGCGTGGTCGCGCTCCAGCTGCTTCTCCAAGGTACGCAGCACCTGGCGCTGGTGCTCCTCATCTTCCATGTCGATAAAGTCGATGATGATGATTCCGCCGATATTGCGCAGGCGCAGCTGGCGGGCAATCGCCGTAGCGGCTTCCAGGTTGGTCTTGAAGATGGTCTCTTCCAGCGTGCGGTGGCCGACAAAGGCGCCGGTGTTCACATCGATGGTGCTCATCGCCTCGGCCGGGTCGATGATCAGGTAACCGCCGGACTTGAGCGGCACCTTGCGCTCCAGCGCTTTCTGGATTTCATCCTCGACGCCATACAGATCGAAGATCGGCCGCTCACCAGGGTAATGCTCCAGGCGGTCGGCGATTTCCGGCATCAGCTCATCGACGAACTGGGTGATCTTGCCGAAGGTCTCGCGCGAGTCAACGCGGATTTTCTCGATCTTCGGGTTGACCAGGTCGCGCAGGGTGCGCAGCGCCAGGGACAGATCCTCGTAGATCACCAGCGGCGTCGGGCCGACCTTCATCTGCGTGGCGATCTGCTCCCACAGGCGGCGCAGGTAACGGATGTCAGCGAGGATTTCATCGGCACCGGCACCGTCAGCCGCCGTGCGCAGGATAAAACCGCCGGTTTCCTCGATGCCTTCGGCGGCCACGCAATCGGCCACCACCTGCTTCAAACGCTCACGCTCGGCTTCGTCTTCGATCTTCAGCGAGATGCCGACGTGAGCGGTGCGCGGCATATACACCAGGTAGCGCGAAGGAATCGACAACTGAGTGGTCAGCCGCGCGCCCTTGCTGCCAATCGGGTCCTTGGTGACCTGCACCACCAGACTCTGGCCTTCGTGCACCAGGGCGCTGATGCTTTCCACAGCTGGGCCTTCACGGCTGGAGATTTCCGCCGCATGAATAAACGCCGCACGTTCCAGGCCAATATCGATAAAGGCCGCCTGCATGCCCGGCAGCACGCGCACCACTTTGCCCTTGTAGATATTGCCGACGATGCCACGCTTTTGCGTGCGCTCGACGTGCACTTCTTGCAGTACGCCGTTTTCCACCACCGCCACGCGCGATTCCATCGGCGTGATGTTGATCAGGATCTCTTCACTCATGCGCTCATCTCTTCTGAGATAAAGCTGAAAGCCCAGGGACTGCGCCGATAATGGCGGTCACTCACCCGCGACCCGCAACCTATTGACTGTGATCTGGCAGCGACTGCCAGCACGGAATAGCAAATTCTGCGAGCAACGCGGCAGTTTCACACAGCGGCAAACCCACCACCGCCGAATAACTGCCTTGCAACTGGCTGACAAATACTGCCGCCAGGCCCTGAATACCGTAACACCCGGCCTTGTCCTGCGGCTCGCCGCTGGCCCAGTAAGCCTCGATTTCCGCCTGATTCAATGCACGGAAGGTGACCTGGCTTGTGACCACCCGCGACTCCAGCCGTTCGCGGCTGGCCAGCGCCACCGCCGTCAGCACCTGATGGGTGCGCCCGGACAGAGCATTCAGGGTCGCCAGCGCATCGTCACGGTCGGCAGGCTTACCAAGAATTCGCCCATCAAGCACCACGGCGGTATCGGCGCCGAGCACCACGGCATCCGCAGTATCGGCCAATGCCGCCAGCCCAGCCTGCGCCTTACCACGAGCCAGACGCTCTACATAGGCGATTGGCGACTCACCTGGCAATGCATTTTCATCGATGGGGGCGATTTGCGTGAGGAAGGGCACAGCAATTTGCGTCAGCAGTTCGCGGCGACGCGGCGATCCGGAGGCGAGATAAAGGGTGGCCATGCTGACTTCTCCCTGTCGGATAAACGCAAGGCCCAGCGGCCTTGCTTAATTGACGCCCAAACGCTGATGCAACCCGCGCAGCAGGGTGCAGACCCAGGGCCAGAGCAAGGCGCTGACCAGCGCCGGCAAGACAAAGGTCAGAGTCGGCGGGCGACTGCCGGTCAGGGCGTTCAGCCACAGCTGCACCAGCTGCGCCAAGCCGAACACCACCAGCAGCACGGTGCTCTGCTGCCACATGGGGAACATGCGCAAGCGCTGATGCAGGGTCAGCACCAGGAAAGTGATCAGGGTCAGGATCAGCGCATTCTGGCCGAGCAAACTGCCATTCAGCACATCGGCCAACAAACCGATGGCCCAGGCCGTGGTCATGCCCACGCGATGCGGCAAGGCCAGCACCCAGTAAGTCAGAAACAGCGCCAGCCACAGCGGCCGACCCAGCTCCATAAATTTGGGCATGCTCGATACGCTAAGCAACAGCGCCAGAGCGAACGTAAGCCAGACCACCCAGATATTGCTTGATCGTGCGGCCATTATTGCGCTGCCTCCGGCGGATTGGCGGGCGCTGCTGGTGCGTCGGCTGCGGGTTGCGCCTGCTGCAGAATTTCACGATCCAGGGCTTCCTGCGCCTGTGCCGACTCGGTGGCGCGCTGCTCAGGGGTACGCGGGTCGGTAAATACCAGCAGCATATAGCGGCTGCGGTTCAGCGTAGCCGTGGGCACCGCACGGACAATCGCAAAGGGCTGACCGGAGTCGTGGATCACTTCGGAAACCATGGCCACCGGATAACCGGCCGGGAAGCGCTGGCCAAGGCCAGAGCTGACCAGCAGATCGCCTTCCTTGATATCCGCTGTATCGGCGACATGGCGCAGCTCCAGACGCTCCGGGTTGCCGGTGCCGCTGGCGATGGCGCGCAGGCCGTTGCGATTGACCTGCACCGGGATGCTGTGGGTGGTGTCCGTCAGCAACAGTACCCGCGAGGTGTAGGGCATGACCTCGACCACCTGGCCCATCAGGCCACGGGCATCCAGCACCGGCTGACCGAGGAACACGCCATCCTTCTCACCCTTGTCGATCAGGATGCGGTGGGTAAAGGGGTTCGGATCGATACCGATCAGCTCGGTGGCCAGTACGTCGTCATCAACCAGCGCGGCCGAGTTGAGCAGCTCGCGCAGGCGCACGTTCTGCTCGGTGAGCGCGGCAAGCTTCTGCAGGCGGCGCTGCATCATCAGCTGTTCAGCCTTGAGCTTTTCGTTTTCAGCGGTCAGCTCATTGCGCGTGCTCAGTTCCTGGGTCGCGCTCTCCCATAAGCGTACCGGCAGACGACCGACCCAGTAGACCGGTTCGACGATCAGGCCCAGCTGCGCGCGCAGCGGCTGCAGCAGGGTGAAGCGTGCGTCGACCACCATCAGCGCAGCCGACAGCACGGTGAACACCAGCAGGCGCACACCCAGCGAAGGACCTTTGGCAAATAGCGGTTTGATCGGCAGCTCCTCACAGCGTCAGGCAGCAAAACAAAAGCTGCAAGCGGGTAGAACCCGGCTTGCAGCTCAAGACTTGGAGCGGTCGCGCTTATTCCGAGGACAGCAAGTCCATGGTGTGGCGATCCATCATTTCCAGAGCCTTGCCGCCACCGCGCGCAACGCAGGTCAGCGGGTCTTCAGCGACGATAACCGGCAGGCCGGTTTCCTGCGACAGCAGTTTGTCCAGATCACGCAGCAGGGCGCCACCACCGGTGAGCACCAGGCCACGCTCGGCAATGTCGGAAGCCAGTTCTGGCGGCGATTGCTCCAGCGCGCTCTTCACCGCCTGGACGATGGTCGCCAGGGATTCCTGCAGCGCTTCGAGCACTTCGTTGGAGTTCAGGGTGAAGCTACGCGGTACGCCTTCGGCCAGATTGCGGCCACGTACGTCGACTTCACGCAGTTCGCCACCGGCGTATGCGGTGCCGATTTCCTGCTTGATTCGCTCAGCGGTGGATTCACCGATCAGCGAGCCGTAGTTGCGGCGCACGTAGGTGATGATCGCTTCGTCGAAACGGTCGCCGCCAACGCGCACGGATTCGGCGTAAACCACACCGTTCAACGAGATCAGGGCGATTTCAGTGGTACCACCACCGATGTCGACCACCATCGAACCGCGGGCTTCTTCAACCGGTAGGCCCGCGCCGATGGCAGCAGCCATTGGCTCCTCGATCAGGAACACTTCACGAGCACCGGCACCGAGAGCCGATTCACGGATGGCGCGGCGCTCCACCTGGGTGGATTTGCACGGCACGCAGATCAGCACACGTGGCGAAGGCTGCAGAAAGCTGTTTTCGTGCACTTTGTTGATGAAGTACTGCAGCATCTTTTCACAGACGCTGAAGTCGGCGATCACACCGTCTTTCATCGGGCGGATGGCGGCAATGTTGCCGGGGGTACGGCCGAGCATGCGTTTGGCTTCGGTTCCGACCGCCACCACGCTCTTCTGGTTGCCGTGGGTACGGATGGCGACCACGGACGGCTCGTTCAGCACAATGCCGCGTTCGCGAACATAAATCAGGGTATTGGCAGTGCCCAGGTCAATCGACAGATCGCTGGAAAACATGCCACGCAGTTTTTTGAACATGGGATAGGGACCCTAGGCAACGCGTGGGTAAAGGCGAAGCGCGGTAAAGGCGCTGCTAAAAAGTGCGGCAAACTCTAACAACGGCAGGGATTTTGAGCAAGGCACCAATATGTTAGATTGCCGGTTTTTCCGGGCTTTAAGGCCCATCATCGCGGCCTTTGACCGCCACCTGTCACTATCTGTTCCCTGCGCACCCGTGCATGGCGACTCGTTCACATTTCCAAAGGCGGCCAGCGACTGCGCTGCTTTATATAGGGAGAAACCTGATGGCGCTTGAACGCTCCGACGTGGAGAAAATCGCTCATCTGGCCCGACTGGGCCTGAATGAAGCCGATATCCCGGCTACCACCGAGACCCTTAATAACATTCTCGGCCTGATTGATCAGATGCAGGCGGTCAATACTGACGGCATCGAGCCGCTGGCTCACCCGCTGGAAGCCACTCAGCGCCTGCGCGCCGACCAGGTCACCGAACGCAACCAGCGCGAGGCCTATCAAGCCATCGCCCCGGCCGTGGAAAACGGCCTGTACCTGGTTCCGAAAGTCATCGAGTAAGGGAAAAAGCCTAGCCATGCATCAATTTACCCTGGCCGAGATCGCCCGCGGACTCGCCGACAAGCAGTTTTCCGCTGAAGAACTGACCCGCAACCTGTTGGCGCGCATCGCCCAACTCAACCCGCAGCTCAACAGCTTTATCACCGTCACCGAAGACCTGGCCCTGAGCCAGGCCAAAGCAGCCGACGCGCGCCGCGCGGCGGGTGAGAACGGCGCCCTGCTCGGCGCACCGATTGGCCACAAGGACCTGTTCTGTACTCAGGACGTGTTGACCAGCTGCGGCTCGAAGATCCTTACCGGTTTCAAAGCCCCGTATAACGCCACCGTGGTCGACAAGCTCGCCAGCGCAGGTGCCGTGACCCTGGGCAAGCTGAACATGGACGAATTCGCCATGGGCTCTGCCAACGAATCCAGCCACTACGGCGCGGTGAAAAACCCCTGGGACCTGACCCGCGTACCGGGCGGCTCTTCCGGCGGCTCGGCTGCCGCTGTCGCCGCACGCCTGCTGCCTGCCGCTACCGGCACCGACACCGGCGGCTCAATCCGCCAGCCGGCGGCGCTGACCAACCTCACCGGGATCAAGCCGACCTACGGCCGTGTGTCGCGCTGGGGCATGATTGCCTATGCCTCCAGCCTCGACCAGGGCGGTCCACTGGCCCGCACGGCTGAAGACTGCGCATTGATGCTGCAAGCCATGGCCGGATTCGACAGCAAGGACAGTACCTGCGTCGATCAGCCGGTGGACGATTACCTGGCAGCGCTTAGCCAGCCGCTGAATGGTCTGCGTATCGGCCTGCCGAAGGAATACTTCGGCGCCGGTCTCGATGCACGCATCGGCGAGAAGGTGATGGCCGCGGTCGAAGAGCTGAAAAAGCTCGGCGCAACCGTCAAGGAAATCAGCTTGCCAAATATGCAGCATGCGATTCCCGCCTACTACGTAATCGCCCCAGCCGAAGCCAGCTCCAACCTGTCGCGCTTCGACGGCGTGCGCTTCGGCTACCGCTGCGAGAACCCGGCAAACCTGGAAGACCTGTACAAGCGTTCGCGCGGCGAAGGCTTCGGCGCGGAAGTGAAGCGCCGGATTATGGTCGGCACCTACGCGCTGTCCGCCGGTTACTACGACGCTTACTACCTCAAGGCGCAGAAGATCCGCCGGCTGATCAAGAATGATTTTGTCGCCGCGTTCAACGATGTCGACGTGATTCTCGGCCCAACCACGCCGAACCTGGCCTGGAAGCTTGGTGAGAAGAACAACGATCCGGTCGCCGCCTACCTGGAAGACATCTACACCATCACCGCCAACCTGGCCGGCATCCCCGGCCTGTCGATGCCTGCCGGCTTCGTCGATGGCCTGCCGGTCGGTGTGCAACTGCTCGCCCCTTACTTCCAGGAAGGCCGCTTGCTCAACGTCGCCCATCAGTACCAACAGGTTACTGACTGGCACACCCAAGCTCCGGCTGGATTCTGAGGACGACTGATATGCAATGGGAAACCGTAATCGGGCTGGAAATTCACGCCCAGCTCAGCACCCAATCGAAGATTTTCTCCGCCAGCGCCATCGCCTTCGGCGCCGAGCCCAACACCCAGGCCAGCCTGGTTGACCTCGGCATGCCTGGCACCCTGCCGGTGCTGAATGCCGAAGCGGTGCGCATGGCCTGTAAATTCGGCCTGGCGATTGACGCCGAGATCGCGCCAAACAACGTCTTCGCGCGCAAGAACTACTTCTACCCGGACCTGCCCAAGGGCTACCAGACCAGCCAGATGGACCACCCCATCGTTGGCAAGGGCTTCCTCGATATCACCCTGGAAGACGGCACGCAGAAGCGCATCGGGATCACCCGCGCGCACCTGGAAGAGGACGCCGGCAAGAGCCTGCACGAAGACTTCCATGGCATGAGCGGCATCGACCTCAACCGTGCCGGCACCCCGCTGCTGGAAATCGTTTCCGAACCGGACATCCGTTCGGCCAAGGAAGCCGTGGCCTACGTCAAGGCTATCCACGCCTTGGTGCGTTATCTGGGCATCTGCGACGGCAATATGGCCGAAGGCTCGCTGCGCTGCGACTGCAACGTCTCGGTACGCCCGGTCGGCCAGGCCGAGTTCGGCACCCGCGCCGAGATCAAGAACGTCAACTCGTTCCGCTTTATCGAAAAAGCCATCAACCACGAAGTACAGCGGCAGATCGAGCTGATCGAAGACGGCGGCAAAGTGGTGCAGGAAACCCGCCTGTACGACCCGAACAAGGACCAGACGCGCTCCATGCGCAGCAAGGAAGAAGCCAACGACTACCGTTACTTTCCCTGCCCGGACCTGCTGCCGGTAGTCATCGAGCAAAGCTTCCTCGATGAAATCCGCGCCAGCCTGCCAGAGTTACCAGTCGAGAAGCGCGCGCGTTTCGAGCGTGAGTTCGGCCTGTCCACTTATGATGCCGATGTGCTCGCCGCCAGCCGCGAGATGGCCAACTACTTCGAGGCGGTCAATGCCGTGTGCGGCGACGCCAAACTGGCCGCCAACTGGGTGATGGGCGAGCTGTCCAGCCTGCTCAACAAGGACAACCTGGAGATCGAGCAGTCGCCGGTTTCCGCCGAGCAGCTGGGCGGGATGATCCTGCGCATCAAGGACAACACCATCAGCGGCAAGATCGCCAAGATGGTCTTCGAAGCCCTGGCCGCTGGTGAAGGCGCCAGTGC
The DNA here is from genome assembly GCF_029269135.1 of Pseudomonas sp. 1928-m. Taxonomy (NCBI): domain Bacteria; kingdom Pseudomonadati; phylum Pseudomonadota; class Gammaproteobacteria; order Pseudomonadales; family Pseudomonadaceae; genus Pseudomonas; species Pseudomonas sp. 1928-m. The sequence continues at coordinate 307,944 of NZ_JARIXO010000002.1, forward strand.
CGATGAAGTGATCGAGAACAAGGGCCTTAAGCAGGTCACCGACTCCGGTGCCATCGAAGCGATGCTCGACGAAGTGCTGGCAGCCAACGCCGAGCAGGTTGAACAGTACCGCGCCGCTGATGAAGCCAAGCGCGGCAAGATGTTCGGCTTCTTCGTCGGCCAGGCCATGAAGGCCTCGAAAGGCAAGGCCAACCCAGGCCAGGTGAACGAACTGCTGAAGAAAAAGCTCGAAGCTTGAACCTTGCCGTCACACACAACGCCGGGTCAGCCCGGCGTTGTTTTGTCCGCCGCCCGACCATGGAGCCGCCATGCGCCTTCTGTTAATCGCCCTAACCAGTCTCTTGCTCAGCGCCTGCGCCAGCCAGGGCCAGGTCGACCCGCAGGGTTACCGCGCCGAGGGCCAGGCGTCCTATTACGGCGCGCGCCACCACGGCAATAAAACCGCCAGCGGCGAACGCTTCGACCAGAACGCCCTGACCGCAGCACACCGCAGCCTGCCGTTTGGTAGCCGGGTACAGGTGACCAACCTGCGTAACGACAAAACCGTGGTGGTGCGCATTAATGACCGCGGCCCTTACGCCAAGAAGCGCATTATCGACCTCTCGCAAAAAGCCGCCGAACAGCTGGATATGCTGCGCGACGGCGTAGTGCCGGTGCGCGTAGAGCAACTGGCCGACTGAACACAGTTGTTTACAAAGAAGCGCTAGACAGCCCTGATCAGCCTCTGGCGCAACGCAAGCCGATGATTAAACTAGCGCCACTTTTCTGGAGCCCCTTGCAATGACCCTGATGACCTTTGTTTACCTGATCGCCGGCCTGGTGCTGCTGGTGGCTGGCGCTGAAGTACTGGTACGCGGCGCAGCCAAACTGGCAGCGCAATTCGGCATTCCGCCACTGATCATCGGCCTGACCGTGGTCGCCTTCGGCACCAGCGCGCCGGAAACCGCAGTCAGCGTGCAGGCGGCCTTCAACAACAGCGGCGACCTGGCGATTGGCAACGTGATCGGCAGCAATATCGCCAACGTGCTGCTGATTCTCGGCCTGACCGCTGTGGTTGCACCGCTGATCGTCTCGCGCCAGCTGATCCGCCTGGATGTGCCGATCATGATCGGCGCCAGCCTGGTGGTCTATGCCCTGGCCTGGGACGGCAGCCTCAGCCGCCTCGACGGCGCCCTGCTGTTTGCCGGCGTGCTCGCCTACACCGGCTTCCTGATCATCAGCTCGCGCCGCGACAAGAGCAGCAATGAGGATGACGAGTTTGCCAAGGAATTCGGCCTCAATGAGCCGGCCAAACCCTATGCCTGGGTAATCAATCTGGGCCTGATCATTGCCGGCCTGGTGCTGCTGGTCAGCGGCTCCAACTTTCTGGTCGAGAGTGCCGTCACCATGGCCCGCGCACTGGGCATCTCGGAACTGGTGATCGGCCTGACCGTAGTCGCCATCGGCACCTCGCTGCCGGAGCTGGCCACCTCGATCATGGCCGCCATCAAGGGCGAACGCGATATCGCCGTGGGCAATATCGTCGGCAGTAACATCTTCAACCTGCTCTGCGTACTGGGCCTGGCCTCGATGGTCTCGCCGCAAGCCATCAGCGTGGCCGCCAACGCCCTGGCCTTTGACTTCCCGGTGATGATTGCCGTGGCCGTGGCCTGTTTGCCGATCTTCTTCGCTGGTTATCGCATCAACCGCTGGGAAGGCTTGTTGTTTCTCGCATACTACGTGGCCTACACGGTCTACCTGGTGCTGTCGTCGACCGGCCGCCCGTTCGCCGAAGTATTCGGTGACGCCATGCTCGGCTACGCCCTACCGCTGACCGCCGTGACCCTGGTGATCATCGCCGGCCGTGCCTGGCACAAGCAGCGTGGCGAGGAGGTTTAGCCATGAATGACAGCCACGAGCAGGGTCTGAAAGTCCGCCGCGAAGTGATGGGCGATGCCTTCGTCGACCGCGCCCTGGGTAACGCCACTGACTTTACCCAGCCGCTGCAGGACTTCGTTAACGAACACGCCTGGGGCGGCGTGTGGACCCGCGAAGGGCTGGATCGCAAGACCCGCAGCCTGATCACCCTGTCGGCGCTTACTGCGCTGAAATGCCCGCAGGAGCTCAAGGGCCACGTGCGCGGCGCACTGAACAATGGCTGCAGCGTAGAGGAAATCCGCGAAACCCTGCTGCACTGCGCGGTGTATGCCGGCGTGCCGGCGGCCATCGACGCCTTTCGCGCAGCGCAGGAAGTGATCGACGACGTCCAGCAGGCCTGAGCGCAACACAATAGAAAGCCGGGCATTGCCCGGCTTTTTTATGCGTGCGGGTTGGCTAAATCCAGCCGCCCCACTGCAACAGCAGCAGCCCTAGGTTGGTGGTGATCACCGCCACCAGGGTGGTGATCACGATGATCGCCGCTGCCAGCTCATGATTGGCGCCCACCGCGCGGGCCATGACGAAGCTGGCCGCCGCCGTGGGGCTGGCGAAATACAGGAAAAGGATCGCCAGGTCCGCCTCACGAAAGCCGTACAGCCAGGCGCCGTAGGTGGCCAGCAACGGCAGCCAGACCATTTTCATCAGGCTCGCACTAAGCGCCGTACCGCTGCTCTGGCGTAGCGAGGCCAGGCTGAGTGTGCCACCAATGCAGATCAGCGCGAGCGGCAGGGTCATCTGTGCGAAATATTCAGCGGAGGTCATCAGCCAGGCCGGCAACGGAATCCGCCAGTAGGCAAAGGGAATCGCCAGCAGCACGCCGATGATCAGCGGATTGACCAGGATGCTCTTGCCGATGGCCAGCGGCCCGGTCTTGGCGCCAGGGCTGTAGATCGCCAGGACAATGGCCGAGAGCACGTTGTAGCAAAGGATCACCACGCCGCCGAGCACCGCGCCCAAAGACAGGCCGTAATCGCCGTACAGACTGGTGGCCAGCGCCAGGCCGATGATGCCGTTGTTACCGCGAAACGCGCCCTGGGTGTAAATACCGCGATCCTCGCGGGGGATGCGCCAGATCGCCCAACCCCAGGCCAGCGCGAAGCAGACCAGGGTGGCAAGCACAAAGAACAGTAGCAGCGCTGGCTGCAACGCCGCGCTCAGATCAGCTTTGACGATGCCGAGAAACAGCAGGGTCGGCATGGTGCCGCGAAACACCAGGCTCGAGGCCGTGTTGATAAAAGCGGTGTCGATCCAGTGCAGGCGCTTGAGCACCACGCCGAGAAACAGCATGGCGAATACCGGCGCAGTGATGGCGAGGGTTTGCTGGACGACGGCAAGCATGGAAGCACCAGAGGGGTTGTCTGACAACCTATGTTAGCTGGCTAACCATTGCCTTGCTACCGTCGCCTGCAGAAGCACGCAGCCTCTTCAGCGGCGTACCGGACGCTTCTGCAACTTGCGCTGCAAGGTGCGCCGATGCATACCCAGGGCACGGGCGGTGGCGGAGATATTGCCTTCATGCTCGCTTAGCACGCGCTGGATGTGCTCCCACTGCAGGCGGTCCACCGACATCGGATTTTCCGGCACCAGGGTATCCAGATCGGCATGCTGGGTTAGCAGCGCCGCCAGCACATCATCGGCATCGGCCGGCTTGCACAGGTAGTTGCAGGCGCCACGCTTGATTGCCTCTACCGCCGTGGCGATGCTCGAATAACCGGTGAGGATCACCACGCGCATTTCGCCGTCCAGCTCCAGCAGCTTGGGCAACAGCACCAGACCGGAATCGCCCTCCATCTTCAGGTCGACCACGGCGTAATCCGGCACATCCTGCTCAGCCAGGGCCAAGCCCTCTTCGGCCGAACCGGCGGTAGAAACCCGCAGGCCACGACGGCTCATGGCGCGGGCCATGACGCGGGTAAAGGTCGGATCATCATCAACCAGCAGCAGGTGTGGTTGTTCTTCGCCTTCGAACAGCACTTCATCGCTCATTCGGGTATTTCCTTAAGCTCGGCCATAGGCGCGCGGCAACTTCAGCTCGGTGAGCGTGCCGCCTTCTTCGTGGTTATACAGTTTAACCGTGCCGCCGGCACGGGTGACGCTGGCCTGGCTGAGGAACAACCCCAGACCGAACCCCTTGCCCTTGGTGGTAAAAAACGGCCGCCCCAGCTGCTCGGCAATCGCCAGCGGCACACCCGCGCCAAAGTCGCGAATGCTCAGGCGCAGCCACTGGTGGTCCCAGTCCAGGCGGATATCCAGCTTGTCCGGGCAGGCATCGGCTGCGTTGTTCAGCAGGTTAAGCAGCGCCTGAGTCAGATCGGCCGGCGGCATCATGCGCGGCGGCGCGCCACGGCCCAGGCATTGGTAGCGATAACTGGCCTCGGGGCGCATCAAGTGCCAGCGATTGAGGGTGGTTTCCAGCCACTCCACCGAAGACAGCTCGATCACCGCCTGACGACGATCCGCTTCGGCGGCGCGCACCAGATGCTGCAGAGTTTCCTTACACAGCTTGACCTGCTCCTGCAGCACCGCCAGATCCTCTTGCAGGGTCGGCTCCTGATGCTCGCGGCGCAGCTCCTTGATCAGCACGCTCATGGTCGCCAGCGGTGTACCCAACTCATGCGCCGCACCAGCTGCCTGGGTCGCCACGGCGAGCAGCTGCTGATCACGCAAACCCTCTTCGCGACGCTCGGCGCGCAGCTCTTCCTGATGGCGCAGCTCTTCGGCCATCTTCGCCACAAAGAAGGTGATCAAGCCGGCGGCCAAAGCAAAGCTCAGCCACATGCCGTAAATCAGCAGGCTTTCCCGTGGCCCCTGCGGCAATTCCAGCGGGTGCGACCAGACCAGCAGAAAGGTGTAACCGCCCAGTGCCAAACCGGACAGAGTGATGGTGTAGAGCCAGGGCAAGGTCGCCGCCGCGATGGTCAGCGGCACCAGGTAATAAGAGACGAAGGGGTTGGTCGAGCCGCCCGAGTAATACAGCAGCAGGCTGTGGATGATCAGGTCGCAGCCCAGCTGTACCGCGTACTCCTGCTCGGTCACCGGCCAAGGCCCGCGCAGGCGCAGCGCAGTGAGCAGGCACAACACCAGGGAAATACCGAGGGTTACACTCAGTTCCAGCCAGGGCAGCGGCAGCGCGCCAGACTTGTACGCCAGCCCCACAGAACCCGCCTGTGCGGCCAGCACCAGAATGCGGATCAGGGTCAGGCGCCAGAGGTTTTGCCGGCTCGCCGACAGTAGCTGCACAGGTGCGAGCATAGAATCTCCAAGATGCTCATTTAGCGAGCCGCAGGAGTATAACCAAGCCTCTGTACGGCCAACTGCGGCAACGCGCCGCAGCCGGTGTCGCACTCATCAATGATCCGAGAAAAATTCTGGAACCTGATTTAACCCGTTCAGTCTGATCGCTACGTCTACCCTCTGGAAAGCCGCGCATAACCCATGCGCCCATCACATAAAGGAATCATCATGCTGCCATTGTCCCGCCTCGCCACCGCCCTGCTGCTGAGCGCCACCACCCTGTTGAGCGCCACGGCCATGGCCGAAGAAGCCCGCTACAACCAGGTCGCGCTGCGCGCCGAGGTCAATCAGGAAATAGCCCACGACCTGATGCACGTCACCCTCTACAGCGAAGCCCAGGACAGCGACCCGGCCGCCCTTGCCGCGCAGATCAGCAAAACCCTCAACGCCGGCATCGCCCAGGCCCGTCAGGTCAAAGGTGTTAGCGTCGCCTCCGGCAGCCGTAACAGCTACCCGGTGTATGACGACAAGGGCCAGAAGATCGCCGCCTGGCGCGAGCGCGCCGAGCTGCGTCTGGAAAGCGCCGATTTCAGCGCGCTGTCCAAGCTCACCGGGGAAATGCTGCAAACCCTGAAAATGGGCGGAATGAACTTCAGCATTGCATCAGATACCCGCAAAACCCACGAAGACGCCCTGCTCAAGGATGCTGTCGCCGCCTTCAAGGCCCGCGCACAACTGGCCACCGAAGCCCTCGGCGGCAGCGGTTACAAGCTGGTCAGCCTGAGCCTGAACAGCGGTGGTTTCCAGCCGCCGATCATGCGCATGGAAGCGATGAAAGGCGCGGCGATGATGGATGCAGCAGCCACCCCGGATATTGAAGCCGGCACCAGCCAGGTGAGCATTAATGCCGATGGCGTGATCGAAGTGCAGATGCCGTAAAAACTGCTACAAACAGAAGCAGCGCCGTTATCCGACGATAGCGGCGCTTTGCCATGTTTTCTCGTCCTTTTATAGAAATGCGACACCACGTACAGCTGCATCGTCATTCCTGTTCTCTCTGCGACATGCCACTTGCCTACGGCATACGCCCTGCATAGCTTCATCCAAGGTCTCCACAAGAGGCCCCTCAGGATCACAACCACAATAACCATGAGGTCACTATGCGTAAGAACGCCGTCATCCAGGCTTTAATCGCCGCTGGGCTGATCGCCAGCACACCACTTGCCAGCGCCGCCGGCAACCTGGTGTTCTGCTCCGAAGGCAGCCCCGCCGGGTTCGACCCTGGCCTGTACACCACCGGCACCGACTTCGATGCCGCTGCGGAAACCGTGTTCAACCGCCTGAGCCAATTCGAGCGTGGCGGCACCGCCGTAATCCCGGGCCTCGCCGAGAAGTGGGACATCAGCGAAGACGGCCTGAGCTACACCTTTCACCTGCGCCCCAAGGTGAAATTTCACACCACCGAATACTTCAAGCCGAGCCGCGATTTCAACGCTGATGACGTGCTATTCACCTTCCAGCGCATGCTCGACAAGGACCACCCGTTCCGCAAAGCCTACCCGTCGGAGTTCCCCTACTTCACCGACATGGGCATGGACGCGAACATCGCCAAGATCGAAAAACTCGACGACATGACCGTCAAGTTCAGCCTCAACGAAGTCGACGCCGCCTTTATCCAGAACCTGGCGATGAGCTTTGCCTCGATCCAGTCCGCTGAATACGCCGATAGCCTGCTCAAGGCTGGCAAGGCCGCCGACATCAACCAGAAGCCCATCGGCACCGGCCCGTTCGTCTTCAGCCGCTACCAGAAGGACGCCTCGATCCGCTTCAAGGGCAACAAGGAATACTGGCAGCCGGATGAGGTGAAGATCGACAACCTGATCTTCGCCATCAACACCGACGCTTCGGTGCGCATGCAGAAGCTCAAGGCCGGCGAATGCCAGGTCACCCTGTTCCCACGCCCGGCGGATCTCGATGCACTGAAAAAAGACCCGAACCTGGACATGCCTGAGCAGGCCGGGTTCAACGTCGGCTATATCGCCTACAACGTCACCCACCCGCCGTTCGACAAGCTCGAAGTGCGCCAGGCGCTGGACATGGCGGTAAACAAGCAAGGCATCATCGACGCGGTGTACCAGACTGCCGGCCAGCTGGCGGTCAACGGCATGCCGCCGACCCAGTGGTCCTATGACGAGAGCATCAAGGACCCTGCCTATGATCCGGAAAAGGCCAAAGAACTGCTCAAGGCCGCCGGCATCAAGGAAGGCACCGAGATCACCCTGTGGGCCATGCCGGTGCAACGCCCCTACAACCCCAACGCCAAGCTGATGGCCGAGATGCTGCAAAGCGACTGGGCCAAGGTCGGCATCAAGGCCAAGATCGTCAGCTACGAATGGGGTGAATACCTCAAGCGTGCCAAGGCCGGCGAACACGACGCCATGCTGATCGGCTGGAGCGGCGACAACGGAGACCCGGACAACTGGCTGGGCACCCTGTACGGCTGCGACGCGGTGGACGGCAACAACTTCTCCAAGTGGTGCCATGCCGACTACGACAAACTGGTGAAAGCCGCCAAGCGCGTGACCGATACCGCAGAACGCACCGAGCTGTACAAACAGGCTCAGGTGATCCTCAAGCGCGAAGTGCCGATCACCCCGATCGCCCACTCCACGGTCTACCAACCAATGAGCAAGAAGGTCGAAGACTTCCGCATCAGCCCGTTCGCGCTGAACTCCTTCTACGGCGTCGGCGTCAAGTAACCACCCCAGAAATAAAAAACGGCGGCCAATGGCCGCCGTTTTATTTACTGCAACAGCCCTTATCCCAGCCCGAATGGATCATCCAGCGAATGGCTCGGCGCGGTGAACCAGCGCGGCCCATCGGCGCTCATGTAGAAGTGATCCTCCAGGCGTACGCCGAACTCACCCGGCACGCAGATCATCGGCTCATTGCTGAAGCACATGCCTTCGGCCAGCGGTGTCAGATCGCCACGCACCAGATAGGGCCCTTCATGGATATCCAGACCTATACCGTGCCCGGTGCGATGCGGCAGACCCGGCAATTTGTAATCCGGGCCCAGGCCCGCCGCTTCCAGGGTACGCCGCGCCGCAGCATCCACCGCCTGGCAGGGCTGACCGAGCTGCGCGGCCTCGAACGCGGCCAACTGCGCGGCCTTCTCGATATTCCAGAAGTCGCGCTGACGCTGGCTGGGCTCGCCGAAGACATAGCTGCGGGTGATGTCCGACAGGTAGCCGTGCACCTGGCAGCCGGTGTCGATCAGCACCATGTCGCCCTGCTTGAGGATCTGCGCGTGTTTGACACCATGGGGAAATGCACTGGCTGGGCCAAACAGCACGATGCAGAACGTCGAGCCCGCCGCCCCGACAGCGCGATGCGCCTGCTGGATAAACTCGGCGACCGCCGTGGTGCTGATGCCTTCGTGCAGCACACTGGCGACGGCCTTGTGCACCTCAAGGGTCATGTCCTTGGCGCGCTGCATCAGGGCCAGCTCGGCCGCTGATTTGCGCTGCCGGCAGTAGCCGCTGACCACTGCCGCATCGACAAACTCGTAACCCCTGGCCAAGCGGCGAATACCATCGACCATAAAGAACGCCAGCGTCGGACAGAGGCCGATTTTCACGGGCTGCTCTTGATCCGCCGCGATACCCATCCGCTGCAGCGTATCGAGCAGCAACTGATAGGGGCTTTCATGCTCCTGCCAGGTATTGATAGCGCCAGCGAGCACCTGGAAATCGCGAATGGTGCCGACTTCGAACGCCGGGGCGAGATATTCCAGCGGCCCCTCGGCCGGGAGAATCGCGCCCACCATGCGCTCACTGGGATGCCAGCGCACGCCGGTGAAATACTGCAGATTGCTGCCGGCGTTGATAAACATCGCGGCAATACCTTCGGCCTGCATCCGCGCCTGGGCGCGACTCACCCGCGCCTGGTATTCACCAAGCGCGATTGGTTGCACGCCATCCATCATGTTGTGCAGCCCGGCAAGCGCCTGTTGCGGCGTACAACCTCCGACACCGAGAGTCATCTCGCGCTCCTTTGTATGATCTGTAAGTTGGCTCGGTGAAATTTAAGTCCGACTTAAATAGAGCGCAACGGTTATTTTAGCGCTACTTAAATTCACAGGTATTGTCCGACGACTTTTAAGCGCGGCGCCGAACGGTATACTGGCGCTCTTTCAGCACGAGCCAGGGTTATGACCGCAGATCGCATCGGAGAACGTTTGCGCCGCTACCGGCGGGCCGCGAAGAAGACCCTGAATGAAGTCGCAAGCGAATCGGGGCTCACCGCCAGCTTCCTCTCCCAGGCCGAGCGCAACCTGACCGGCATCTCGATTTCCTCATTGGCCAGCATCGCCAAGTCGCTCGACATCCCGCTCAACGTTCTGTTCGATCAACCGCCGCAACCTGAACCCGACTCGCACCAGGGCGAACGGGTGCGCTACACCATTGAAGGCCAGCCCCTGGCCTATGAGCGGCTTTCCAGCAGCTTCCCGGGCAACCAGCTGAACGCAGTAAAAATGAGCATGCCAGTCGGCTACCAATCCGAGCTGATCGCCCATGAAGGTGCCGAGTTCGCCTACGTGTTATCCGGCAAGATTCTCTACACCATCGACGGCCGCCAGTACCCATTAAGCGCGGGCGACTCAGTGCACTTCAATGCCGGCAAGGCCCATCGCCTGGCCAATGTCGGCCACGACGTAGCGGAAATGCTGGCCATCACCACCCTCAGCCTGTTCGACGACCACAGCACGCCCTGACCCCGATAGCGGGTGCGCGCTAGCACAGTGTGATGACAACAAATGTTAGTAGTGCTTAATTTTTGTTGACCTCAATTTCAGCATGACTTAATTTCGAGTGCGACAGGTTGCTGAGCGTTTTCGCTCCACCGCAGCTCTGGGCCGGCCTATTCACCCGATAGGGCGGAACGCAGCGGTGCTGATCACAGCCCACGAGGCTGACCCTCAATGACGCCCAAAAAAAGAATAAATGAGGTATTCATGCGCACTCACACGTCCATCCAGGCCATGCTCGTTGCCGGACTGTTTCTCGGCTCGACTTACGCATCCGCCAGCAACCTGGTGTACTGCTCCGAAGGCAGCCCCGGCGGCTTCGACCCAGGCCAGTACACCACCGGCACCGATTTTGATGCAGCCTCGGAAACCCTGTTCAACCGCCTCGCCCAGTTCGAACGCGGCAGCACCCTGGCCGTACCGGCCCTGGCGACTGAATGGCAGGCCAGTGAAGACGGCCTCAGCTATATCTTCAAACTGCGTCCCGGGGTGAAATTCCACAGCACCGACTACTTCACCCCCAGCCGCACGTTCAACGCTGACGACGTGGTTTTCACCTTCCAGCGCATGCTCGACAAGGATCATCCATTCCGTAAGGCCTATCCGACCGAGTTCCCCTACTTCACCGACATGGGGCTGGACAAGAACATCGCCAAGGTGGAGAAGGTCGACGACCTCAGCGTGCGCTTCACCCTCAATAACGTGGACGCGGCCTTTATCCAGAACCTGGCGATGAACTTCGCCGCCATCCACTCCGCCGAATACGCAGAGCAGTTGCTCAAGGCTGGCAAGGCCGCCGACATCAATCAGAAGCCGATCGGCACCGGCCCCTTTGTGTTCAACCGCTACCAGAAAGATGCGCAGATCCGCTTCAAGGGCAACAAGGACTACTGGCTGCCGGAAGACGTAAAGATCGACAACCTGATCTTCGCCATCAACACCGACGCCTCGGTGCGGGCGCAAAAGCTCAAGGCTGGCGAATGCCAGGTCACCCTCAACCCGCGCCCAGCTGACCTTGCCGCGCTGCAAAAAGACCCGAATCTGCAGGTGCCCAGCCAGCCTGGCTTCAACCTTGGTTACATCGCCTACAACGTGACCCGCGCGCCATTCGACAAGCTCGAAGTGCGTCAGGCGCTGGACATGGCCATCGACAAACCGGCGATCATCAGCGCGGTCTACCAGGGCGCCGGGCAACTGGCGGTCAACGCCATGCCGCCAACCCAGTGGTCCTATGACGAAAGCATCAGCGCCATCCCACAAGACATCGAGAAAGCCAAGGCCCTGCTCAAGCAGGCTGGCGTTGCCGAAGGCACCAAGATCACCCTGTGGGCCATGCCCGTACAGCGCCCGTATAACCCTAACGCCAAACTGATGGCCGAAATGCTCCAGGCCGACTGGGCCAAGGTCGGCATCAAGGCAGAGATCGTCAGCTACGAGTGGGGCGAGTACATCAAGCGCGCCCATGCCGGCGAGCACGACGCCATGCTGATCGGCTGGACCGGCGACAACGGTGACCCGGACAACTGGCTGGGCACCCTATACGGCTGCGACTCGGTCAACGGCAACAACTTCTCCAAATGGTGCGATGCCGGCTACGACAAGATCGTCAAGCAGGCCAAGGCCGTTACCGATCGCGACGCCCGCAGCGAGCTGTATCAGCAGGCGCAGCAGATCATCCAGCAACAGCTGCCGATCTCCCCGATCGCGCACTCAACGGTCTACCAGCCTATGCGCAACAGCGTAGAAGGCTTCGAGATCAGCCCCTTCGGGCGCAACAGCTTCTACGGCGTCAGCAACATACGCTGAGAACGTGCACCAACGGCGGGCCAGTGCGCCCGCCGAACACCTAATAAAAACGACTGTATTCCTCGTCCGGCCACCACCGGCTGAGTGTTTCGTAGCTGCCAAAACGTTCGCAAGAATGCGCTTTCCGAGCGTTGCCGGGGCTGTTTCGCCCCTGCGACAGGTAGTCCGTATGAGCACTCCTTGCCTAATAAAAAAGCCGTTACAGGAGCCCAACAGATGACATTCGCCCTTCGCACCAGCATTCCTTTAAGCCTCGCCCTACTTGCCCTCAGCGGTTACAGCCAGGCTACCGAGATCAGCAACCAGGCCGACAACGCCAGCGGCTTTTTCGCAGGCCAGAGCCTAACCCTCAGCACCCGCAACTTTGCCGCCCGCGAGCGCTTCAAGGGGCACTTCGGCCTGAACATCCCCAAGGATGGCGGCCCGCAGTTCACCCAGTCGCGCGACACCTGGGTGCAGGGCACACAGCTCAAGTACAGCTCCGGTTACACCCAGGGCACGGTCGGTTTCGGCATCGATGTGGCGGCGTTCAATGCCATCAACCTGGAACGCGGCAAGGGTCGTATTGCCGGCGGCGGCAACCGCACCCTGGCCGACAGCAACGGTCATGGCCAGGAGCACTGGTCCAAACTCGGCATCGCCAACCTGCGCGCGCGTATTTCCCGCAGCGAACTCAAAGCCGGACGCTTTATGGTCGAGACGCCGGTGTTCAACTCCATCGGCAACCGCGCCCTGCCCTCCAGCTTCAATGGCGTCGGACTGGTCAGCGAAGAGCTGGACAACCTTAGCCTGCAGGCGGGGAGCTTTCGCCGCACCAGCCCGCGCACCGGCGCAGGCGATGAAGCCCTGACCACCGAATACGGCACTCGCCAAGCCGAAGGCGAGCGCTACAACTACCTGGGCGGCAACTACAAGGCGCTGGATAACCTGGAAGTTGCGCTGTATGGCGGGCGTTTTGAAGACATCTGGGACCAGTACTACATGGGCATTACCCACGACCTCGGTGACCGCGAGCGACTGTCCCTGCGCACGGCCTTCAACGGCTACCACACCCGTGACAGTGGCGCGCGTGAAGCCGGTTATATCGACAACAACACCTGGAGCCTGGCCTTCACCCTTGGGCATCAGGCTCACGACCTGACCCTGGCCTGGCAACAGGTCGATGGCGATGAATACTTTGATTACGTGCACGAAACGTCCGCTATCTACCTGGCCAACTCGCTGCTTTCCGACTACAACGGCCCGAACGAGAAATCCGCGCAGATCCGCTATGAAACGGATTGGAGCTATTTCGGCATACCCGGGCTGAGCACCATGGCCTGGTACGCCAAAGGTTGGGATATCGACGGCACCCACTACGACGGCGGACGCAATGGCGCCCACGCCAACTACGCCGACGTGCTCAGCCAGGACGGTGAAAAACACCGCGAGTACGGGCTGATGGCGAGCTACAAGGTGCAGAGCGGAACCATCAAGGACAGCACGTTCAAGGTCACCTATATGTCGCACAAGGCCAGCCAGAACCAGGCCGATGGCAGCGTCAACGAGCTGCGCATCGTCAGCACCCTGCCCTTTGACCTGCTATAAGCACCGGGAGAATCAGCATGCACCTGAGCCTACGCCACCTCCCTCTGCTACTCGCTTTCGGCTGCACAGCCATCCAGGCCAAACCACTGGTGGTGTGCACTGAAGCAGCGCCAGAAGGCTTCGATATCGTGCAATACACCACGGCGGTAACCGCAGATGCGGCGTCTGAAGCACTGTTTGATCGCCTGGTGCGTTTCAAACCCGGCACCACCGAAATCGAACCGGCCCTGGCCGAGCGCTGGGAAATCAGCCCCGATGGGCTGAGCTACACCTTCTATCTGCGCAAAGGGGTGAAATTCCACAGCACGCCCTGGTTTACCCCCAGCCGCGAAATGAATGCCGATGACGTGCTCTGGAGCATCCAGCGCCAGCATGACCCCAAACACCCCTGGCATGCCCAGTCTGGTCGCGGCTTTCCGTACTTCGAAGCCATGGAGTTCGGCAAGCTGATAGCCCGTATCGAAAAGCTCGACGAGCACCGCGTGCGCTTCGTGCTCAACCAGCCGCAGGCACCCTTCCTCGCCGATATGGCCATGGGCTTTACCTCGATCTATTCCGCCGAGTATGCCGAGCAGCTGCGCAAAGCCGGCAAGCAGGAGCTGCTCAACAGCCAACCGGTCGGCACCGGGCCGTTCGTGCTGCAGCGCTACGCCAAGGATGCTCAGGTGCGCTACACCAGCCACCCGGACTACTGGGATGGCGAACCTGCGTCGGAAAAACTGCTGTTTGCCATCACCACCGATCCCAATGTGCGTATCCAGAAACTGCGCTCTGGAGCCTGCAACATTGCCCTGTATCCACGCCCCTTCGATATTCCGGCGCTCAAGGCCGATGACCATCTGAAGGTGCTGGAACTTGACTCGCTGCTGACCGCCTACGTAGCTCTCAACGTGCGCCATAAACCGCTGGACGATGTGCGCGTGCGTCAGGCGATCAACCTGGCGTTCGACAAGCAGGCCTACCTTGGCGCGCAATTCGGCGCAGACGGCGCCAGCCCCGCCATCGCGCCCTACCCGTCGACACTGCTCGGCTACGACAGTCAGTTGCAAGGCTGGCCCCATGATCCTCAGCGCGCCCGTCAGCTGCTCGCAGAGGCTGGCCACGCAAACGGCATCAGCCTGTCGATCTGGACCCGCCCAGGCGGCGGCCCCACCAACCCCAACCCGTCACTCGGCGCACAGATGCTGCAAGCCGACCTGGCAGCGGTCGGCATCAAAACCGAAATCCGCGTAATGGAGTGGGGCGAGCTGATCAAACGGGCGAAAAATGGCGAGCATGACCTGGTGTTTATGGGTTGGGCCGGCGACAACGGCGACCCGGATAACTTCCTCAGCCCCAACCTGTCCTGCGCCGCTGCGCAGAGCGGCGAAAACCAGGCCGGCTGGTGTGATGCGGCATTCGACAGGCTGATTACCCAGGCCAGGGAGACCACCGACCCGCAGCAGCGCGCAGCGCTCTACCGTCAGGCGCTGGCGATTTTCCATGAGCAGGCGCCGTGGATTCCCCAGGCCCACCCCAAGCAATTCAGCGCGGTCAGCCGTGATGTCGAGGGTTTTACCCTCAGCCCCATGGGCTCGAATAATTACGCCAAGGTAAAGCGGCACTGATTCTGCAAGCTGCACTCAAAACAGGGCCACTGCCGCGCACCAGCCGCGCGCCAGTGGCAGATCGACACAATATGCCAGCGGCCCACGTAGCCGTTGGCGCGAATGAACTGATGCGGAGTAACAAAACCCCATGTTTGCTTTTATCGCACGCCGCCTGGGATTGCTGATTCCCACCTTCTTCGGCGTTACCTTGCTGACCTTTGCGCTGATCCGCATGATCCCCGGCGACCCGGTGGAAGTGATGATGGGCGAACGCCGCGTCGACCCGGAAATGCACGCCCAGGCCATGGAGCGCCTGGGTTTGAACAAGCCGCTGTATGCACAGTATTTCGACTACATAGGCAAGCTGGCCCAGGGCGACCTGGGTGAGTCATTGCGCACCCGCACCAGCGTCTGGGATGAGTTCACCACACTGTTTCCCGCCACCCTGGAATTGTCACTCGCCGCCCTGCTGTTCGCCGGCACCCTGGGGCTGATCGCCGGAGTGATTGCTGCACTGAAACGGGGCTCGCTGTTCGACCATGGGGTAATGGGCATCTCGCTGGCCGGTTATTCCATGCCGATTTTCTGGTGGGGCCTGCTGCTGATCATGTTCTTCTCGGTATGGCTGGGCTGGACGCCAGTGTCCGGGCGTATCGACCTGCTCTACGACATCCCGCCGGTCACCGGTTTTATGCTGATCGACACCCTGCTTTCCGGTGAGGAAGGCGCCTTTGTCGACGCCCTGCGCCATCTGATCCTGCCGGCCATCGTGCTGGGCACCATTCCACTCGCGGTGATAGCCCGCATGACCCGCTCGGCGATGCTTGAAGTGCTGCGCGAGGATTATGTGCGCACCGCCCGCGCCAAGGGCCTTTCACCGGCC
This sequence comes from Pseudomonas sp. 1928-m, assembly GCF_029269135.1. Lineage (NCBI taxonomy): Bacteria > Pseudomonadati > Pseudomonadota > Gammaproteobacteria > Pseudomonadales > Pseudomonadaceae > Pseudomonas > Pseudomonas sp. 1928-m. The sequence goes on from NZ_JARIXO010000002.1 coordinate 323,770, forward strand.
CGCGTGGTGTTTGTGCATGGCCTGCGCAATGCGCTGATTCCGGTGCTCACGGTGTTCGGCCTGCAGGTCGGCGCGCTGCTGGCCGGTGCGGTACTGACCGAAACCATCTTCTCCTGGCCGGGCATCGGCAAATGGCTGATCGAGTCGATTGGCGCGCGTGACTACCCGGTGGTGCAGAACGGCATTTTGCTGATCGCCTGCCTGGTGATCCTGGTCAACTTCGTGGTGGACATCCTGTATGGACTGGCCAACCCACGCATTCGCCATCAGCGCTAAGGAGAGCCCAATGACCACGCAAGCCACACTCGATCAATCGTTGTTCTACCCCTCGCCGCTCAAGGAATTCTGGCACGCCTTTGCCCACAACAAGGGCGCAGTCGCCGGGCTGGCGTTTATGATCCTGCTGGTGATCTGCGCGCTGTTTGCGCCGTGGATCGCGCCACATGACCCCAGCGAGCAATACCGCGAGTTTCTGCTCACCCCACCGGCCTGGCTGGAAGGTGGCCAGCTGCAATTTCTATTGGGCACCGATGAAGTCGGCCGCGACCTGCTGTCGCGGTTGATTCATGGCGCGCGACTGTCGCTGCTGATCGGCCTGGCATCGGTGCTGATGTCGCTGATCCCCGGCATCCTTCTGGGGCTGGTCGCCGGCTTTTTTCCGCGCCTGCTCGGCCCGTCGATCATGCGTCTGATGGACATCATGCTGGCCCTGCCCTCACTGCTGCTGGCGGTGGCCATCGTCGCCATCCTCGGCCCAGGGCTGATCAACACCATCTTCGCCATCGCCATCGTCTCGCTGCCATCCTATGTGCGCCTGACCCGCGCAGCCGTAATGGGCGAGCTGAACCGCGACTACGTCACCGCCGCACGCCTGGCCGGCGCCAGCCTGCCGCGACTGATGTTTATCACCGTGCTACCCAACTGCATGGCACCGCTGATCGTGCAGGCCACCCTGAGCTTCTCCTCAGCGATTCTCGATGCCGCTGCCCTGGGTTTTCTCGGCCTCGGCGTACAACCGCCGACGCCTGAGTGGGGCACCATGCTGGCCTCGGCGCGCGACTATATCGAGCGCGCCTGGTGGGTGGTCAGCCTGCCGGGCCTGACCATTCTGCTCAGCGTGCTGGCAATCAATCTGATGGGCGACGGGCTGCGCGATGCACTCGACCCGAAACTCAAGAATGCGCAGTGAGGAACCCCGCATGAGCCTGTTGGATATCAAAAACCTCAGCGTGCGCTTCGGCGACGCCACGGCCATCCCGGTGGTCGACGGCCTCGACCTGTGCGTGGAGAAGGGCGAAGTGCTGGCGATTGTCGGCGAATCCGGTTCCGGCAAATCGGTGACCATGATGGCGCTGATGGGCCTGATCGACGCCCCCGGCATCGTCACAGCCGACAGCCTGCAGTTCGACGGCACCGATATGCTGCGGCTCAAGGGCCGTCAGCGACGGCATATCGTCGGCAAGGACCTGTCGATGGTCTTCCAGGACCCGATGACCGCGCTCAACCCCAGCTTTACCGTGGGTTTCCAGATCGAAGAAGTACTGCGCCAGCACCTCGGCCTCAAGGGCCAGGCCGCCCGCCAACGCGCGCTGCAGCTGCTCGACCGGGTGGAAATCCCTGCCGCCGCCAGCCGCCTGAATGCCTACCCGCACCAACTGTCCGGCGGCATGAGCCAACGGGTGGCGATTGCCATGGCGATTGCAGCCGAGCCCAAACTGCTGATCGCTGACGAACCGACCACGGCGCTGGATGTAACCATTCAGGCGCAGATCATGGACCTGCTGGTAGGCCTGCAACGCGAACAGAACATGGGCCTGGTGCTGATCACCCATGACCTGGCCGTGGTCGCCGAAACCGCACAACGGGTCTGCGTGATGTATGCCGGGCAAGCGGTGGAGATCGGCAACGTGCCGCAGCTATTCACCGCCCCCAGCCACCCCTACACCGAGGCGCTGCTCAAGGCGATTCCCGAACACAGCCAGGGCCAGCGCCGCCTGACCACTCTGCCCGGCATCGTCCCGGGCCGCTATGACCGGCCTGCGGGCTGCCTGCTGTCGCCCCGCTGCCCCTACGCCCAGGCCCATTGCCGTGAACAACGGCCGACCCTGGACGCCCATGAACGTGGCGCGGCGCGCTGCTTCTACCCGCTCAACCTGACTGCGGAGGTGGCCTGATGAGCGCCGTCCTGACTGCTCGCGACCTCACCCGTCACTACGAAATCTCCCGCGGCCTGTTTCAGCCCAACGCTCAGGTGCAAGCGCTGAATGGCGTGTCCTTCGACCTGGCCGCCGGCAAAACTCTGGCAGTGGTCGGCGAGTCCGGCTGCGGCAAATCCACCCTAGCCCGCGCCCTGACGCTGATCGAGGAGCCCAGCTCCGGCTCGTTGCAGATCGCCGGGCAGGAAGTAGCCGGAGCCAACAAGGCCCAGCGCAAGCAGCTGCGCCGTGATGTGCAGATGGTCTTTCAGAATCCCTACGCCTCGCTCAACCCACGGCAGAAGGTCGGCGACCAGCTCGGCGAACCGCTGCTGATCAATACCGGCCTGTCGCGTCTGGAGCGCCGCGAGCGGGTGCAGGCGATGATGCAGCAGGTCGGTCTGCGCCCCGAGCATTACCAGCGCTACCCGCATATGTTCTCCGGCGGCCAGCGCCAGCGCATTGCCCTCGCCCGGGCGATGATGCTGCAACCCAAAGTGCTGGTGGCAGACGAGCCGACTTCGGCGCTGGACGTGTCGATCCAGGCCCAGGTGCTCAACCTGTTTATGGACCTGCAGGAGCAGTTCAACACCGGCTACGTGTTTATCTCGCACAACCTTTCGGTAGTGCGCCACGTGGCCGACGATGTGCTGGTGATGTACCTCGGCCGCCCGGTGGAAATGGGACCCAGCGAGCTTATCTACAACCGCCCGCTGCACCCCTATACCCAGGCGCTGCTGTCGGCGACGCCGACCATCCATCCTGACCCGAGCAAACCGAAGATCAAGATCAGCGGCGAGCTGCCCAACCCGCTGTCGCCACCCAGCGGTTGCGCCTTCCACCAACGCTGCCCGCATGCCAGCGAACGCTGCCAGGTTGAACAGCCAGCACTGCGCCTGCTCGATGCACGGCAAGTGGCTTGCCACCATGCCGAGCAGATCAATAGCTAAATGATGTGAGCCCCGGCCTGCTGGGGCTCGTTATGGCGCAGCTGTATCTGGGTAGAACAGCCGATAGCCCAACAGGCCAACGGCCTCGTTAAGCAGCAGGCCGTTCTGCCAGACCGCCTTGCCTTCCGGCAACCAGCCGCCTGCAGGCCGGCCATTAGGCGTACCGAGAAAGCCCATCGGCGCGCTGATCACCTGCAAACCTGCCTGTTCGAAACTCCAGCGCGATCTGGGCATATGCCAGGCCTGGGTCACCAGCACCACGCGAGTAATCCCCACCTGTTTGAGCAGCTCAGCGCTGCGGGTCGCATTCTCCCAGGTCGTGCGGCTTAAGCCTTCCTGCCAACGCACCGACACGTCGTAATCACGCGCCAGCACGTCGGCCATCAACGCTGCTTCGCTGGGCGGTACGCCATAGTGCAACCCACCACTGGTCAGCAGCGGCAACTCCGAGGCCTTGGCCAGTCGCGCCGCAAAACGCACCCGCTCCAACGCCAGCAGGCTGGGCTGATCAGCGCCCCAGCCGGGATCAGCCAGTTCACGCCCGCCACCTAGCACGACAATCACATCGGCCTGCCGAGCCAGATCAGTCCAGTGCCGCTCATGTAATGCCGGCTCGGTTTCCAGTACCCGCGCCGAATACTCGACCACCACCGGCAGACTAAACAGCCACAAACCGCCCAGGCACGCCACAAAACACCCCAGCGCCAGCCGTGGAAAACGCCGACGCAGCCACCAGGCGGCCAGCAGCAAAAGCAGGAACAGGCCTGGCGGAAGGAAGAACTGTTTGAGGATGTAGCGAATCGGCATTGAGCACCTCCGTGGGTGCGCGCAAGCCTAGAGTCTGTTGTCGTTTCAGCACAAGCCGCGCTGCTGCGCAAAATTTCACCAGGCTAGGCGTGGGACGCAGGCAATGGTCGTTCCCTTGCCAAGTCCCACAACACCGCATGGTGAGATTTTTCGCGCAACCCGAAGGGCCGGGCCTGTTTTAGCGCGCGGCGTTTCGCGATTGCTACCTGAATAACCAGATTTCGCGCCCCACGCCATGCCTCACGCCAAAACAGGCCCGGCGCGGTTGTGAGGAAATGGCAATAGACCCTATCGATGATTGCTCGCCCGAAACAACTGCGAGCCACAGGCCTTGCAGGCCTGCACGCCATTGCCGGACTGCCAGCCGGCCAGAGTGCCGCACAGCGCGCAGCACAACTGTAGACGGCGTTTAAGCAGCGGCTTGATCTTGCCGGGCAGCGCGGCGGTGGGTTTGTGGCCGGTGCGGCCGACCTTGCGTGAGCTTGGTAGCTGCTCGATCTGCGCCATTTCCTGCGCCGCCGCATGCCAGCCGCGCAGCCAATCCAGGTCGCGATCCAGGTAGGCGCGGATCAGCTCCATTTCCGCCGCCGTCAGGCCGCGCAGTTCCAGTTCCAGGGGCGGTTGTGCGGACAGCGTACTCACGCTATCCGCCTCATCCAAGGCCATGGCAAGGCGTTGCAGCAGCCGCTCATAAAGCCCGCCCCCCGCTGCACCACGCCGAAACTCCGCCATCCTTCACCTCGCCCCGGAGCAGGCTGCTGCTCCATATAGCAAGCTTAGCGTTCGCGCTTTAACCGGCGATGCCTCGCGACAAACGGCGCGACCTGCTAGGGCGACCTGCTAGGGCGGCCGGCGAGGTGCGGCTGGCTAAGTGCGGCCGGGCAGGCCGCCGTAGCTGGAGCGCGGCGCAATCAGGGTTTCCCTGAATAAGCGGGGCTCATGTATGCTACGGCGTTTCCCGCAAGCCCTTATTCCCAGCGCCGGTAGCCATGCAAGAACAGTACTCGCCCCGTGAAATCGAAGCCGCCGCGCAGTCCCATTGGGACGCGCAGAAATCCTTTGTAGTGAGCGAACAGCCGGGCAAGGAGACCTTCTACTGCCTGTCGATGTTCCCCTACCCGAGCGGCAAGCTGCACATGGGCCATGTGCGCAACTACACCATCGGTGACGTGATCGCCCGCTACCAGCGCATGCAAGGCAAGAACGTGCTGCAGCCAATGGGCTGGGACGCTTTCGGCATGCCGGCGGAAAACGCTGCGATGAAGAACAAGGTCGCACCTGCGAAGTGGACCTACGAAAACATCGAATATATGAAGACCCAGCTCAAGTCGCTGGGCCTGGCAGTGGACTGGACCCGCGAAGTCACCACCTGCAAACCCGATTACTACCGTTGGGAACAGTGGCTGTTCACCCGCCTGTTCGAAAAAGGCGTGATCTACCGCAAGAACGGCAGCGTCAACTGGGACCCGGTGGACCAGACCGTATTGGCCAACGAGCAGGTGATCGACGGCCGCGGCTGGCGCTCGGGCGCGGTGATCGAAAAGCGCGAAATCCCCATGTACTACTTCAAGATCACCGCCTACGCGGAAGAGCTGCTGAGTAGCCTGGACGAATTGGATGGCTGGCCGGAACAGGTCAAGACCATGCAGCGCAACTGGATCGGCAAGAGCTTCGGTGCCGATGTGGTGTTCGACTACGACCAAGCCAGCGTCGGTATCGATGGCCAACTCAAGGTCTACACCACCCGCCCCGACACCCTGATGGGCGCGACCTACGTCGCCGTGGCCGCCGAGCACCCGCTGGCGCAACGCGCCGCTGCGAGCAATCCGGCTATCGCGGCGTTTATCGCCGAATGCAAAGCCGGCTCCGTGGCCGAGGCCGATATGGCCACCATGGAGAAGAAGGGTGTTGCCACCGGGCAATTCGTTATTCATCCGCTCTCCGGCGACAAGCTGCCGGTATTCGTCGCCAACTATGTGCTGTGGGGCTACGGCGAAGGCGCCGTGATGGCCGTGCCTGCGCACGATGAGCGCGATTTCGAGTTCGCCAACAAGTACGACCTGCCGATCAAGCAGGTCTACGCCGGCGAAGGCAAAGAATACGACGCCACTCAATGGCAGGACTGGTACGGCGACAAAGCCGGCCTGAGCACCATTAACTCCGGCAAGTACGACAACCTGGACTTCAACGCCGCCTTCGACGCCATCGTCGCCGATCTGGAAGCCAACGCCCACGGCGCGCGCAAAACCCAGTTCCGCCTGCGCGACTGGGGCATCAGCCGCCAGCGTTACTGGGGCTGCCCGATCCCGATTATCCATTGCGATACCTGCGGCGACGTACCGGTACCGGAAGACCAACTGCCGGTGGTACTGCCTGAAGACGTAGTGCCGGATGGCGCCGGCAGCCCGCTGGCGCGCATGCCCGAGTTTTACCAGTGCACGTGTCCGAAATGCGGCGCACCGGCCAAGCGCGAAACCGACACCATGGACACCTTTGTCGAGTCGTCCTGGTATTACGCCCGCTACGCCTCGCCGCATTACACCGGCGGCATGGTCGACCCTGAGGCTGCCAATCACTGGCTGCCGGTGGATCAGTACATCGGCGGTATCGAACACGCCATCCTGCACCTGCTGTACGCGCGCTTCTTCCACAAGCTGATGCGTGACGAAGGCCTGGTGTCGTCCAATGAGCCGTTCAAGAACCTGCTGACCCAGGGCATGGTGGTGGCAGATACCTACTACCGCACCCTGGATAACGGCGGCAAGGACTGGTTCAACCCAGCAGATGTCGAGCTGGAGCGTGACGCCAAAGCCAAGGTCATCAGCGCCAAACTGAAAAGCGACGGCCTGCCGGTGGAAATCGGCGGCACCGAGAAGATGTCCAAGTCGAAGAACAACGGCGTCGACCCACAGTCGATGATCGATCAGTTCGGCGCCGATACCTGCCGCCTATTCATGATGTTCGCCTCGCCGCCTGACATGAGCTGCGAATGGTCCGATTCCGGCGTTGAAGGCGCCAACCGCTTCCTGCGCCGCGTCTGGCGCCTGGCGCAAAACCACGTCAATCAGGGCATCGCCGGCGCACTCGACTTGGCCAGCCTGGATGACGAGCAGAAGGCCGTGCGCCGCGCGATTCATCTGGCGATCAAGCAGTCGAGCTTCGATATTGGCCAGCACCACAAATTCAACACCGCCATCGCCCAGGTGATGACGCTGATGAACGTGCTGGAAAAAGCCGCACAAACCACAGCGCAAGACCGCGCCCTGCTGCAGGAAGGTCTGGAAGCGGTGGCGCTGCTGCTGGCGCCAATCACGCCGCATATCAGCCATCAACTGTGGCAGGAACTGGGCCATGACGAAGCCATCATCGACGCATCCTGGCCGCAGGTGGATGAATCTGCCCTGGTGCAAGACAGCCTGACCCTGGTGATCCAGGTCAACGGCAAGCTGCGCGGGCAGATTGAAGTGCCGGCCAGCGCCAGCCGCGAAGAGGTTGAAGCCAGCGCCCGCAGCAACGAGAACGTGCTGCGCTTTACCGAAGGCCTGAGCATTCGCAAGGTCATCGTGGTGCCAGGCAAACTGGTCAACATTGTTGCCAACTGACTAGTCGCCAACTGATTAAGCTCGGCGCGACCGCACAACGGCGCGCCGCAAGACACGCCAAGGGGATAAAAGATGATCAAACGGAATCTGTTGGTAATTGGCCTGGCTACCCTGCTCAGCGCTTGCGGCTTCCAGCTGCGCGGCACCGGTGATGTGCAGTTCGCCCTCAAGGAACTGGATGTCAGCGCGCGCAACGCCTATGGCGAAACGGTTAAAGATGTACGCAAGGCATTGGAACATCACGAGGTACGGGTTTATCCCGGCGCACCTTATAGCCTGATATTGACGAATGAACGCGAAGAGCTTCGCAGCGCAAGCTTTACAAGGTCAGCGCGAACAGCAGAGCACGAACTAACGATTACACTCAATTACGAAATACGCGGCAGTAAAAATCTACTGCTAATGAGTAACAAATTGGAAACTCAAGGCTACTACAACCAAGACGGTAACAACCTGATTGGCGGCGATCAGGAAACCATACAAATTCGCAGGGAAATGCGCCGCGAACTGATCCAGCAACTGGTGCAGCGCCTGCAGCAGATCAGCCCAGCGCAACTGGACCAACTGCAGCAAGCCGCAGAGGCCAAGGCCCAGGCCGAAGCCGATGCCCTGGAAGCCGCTCGCCAGCAACAGGCGGCGCAACCGCAGCAGTCGCCGATCCAGCTGCCGATTCCCGCCCAGTAAGCTCGCCGGGCCGCGCCAGYGGCCCCGCTCTGCGCCCCCCATGAAACTTAACTCCACACAACTCGGCAAACACCTGCAGGGCAACCTGAGCCCGGTGTATGTGGTCAGTGGCGACGAGCCGCTGCTCTGCCAGGAAGCCACCGACGCCATTCGCGCCGCAACCCGCCAGCAGGGTTTCAGCGAGCGCCAGGTGTTCAACGCCGACAACAACTTCGACTGGGGCAACCTGCTGCAAGCCGGTGCCAGCCTGTCGCTGTTTGCCGACAAACGCCTGCTGGAGCTGCGCCTGCCCAACGGCAAGCCCGGCGACAAGGGTGCCGCGGCGTTGCTCGAATACCTCGCCCGCCCCGCCGAAGACACCGTGCTGCTGATCAGCCTGCCAAAACTCGACGGCAGCGCGCAGAAAACCAAATGGGGCAAGGCGCTGATCGACGGCGCACAGACTCAGTTTGTGCAGATCTGGCCGGTCGATGCCAACCAGCTGCCGCAGTGGATTCGTCAGCGCCTGGCGCAATCGGGCCTCAGCGCCAGCGCCGAAGCGGTGGACATGATCGCCGTGCGCGTCGAAGGCAACTTGCTCGCCGCCGCCCAGGAAATCGAAAAGCTCAAGCTGCTCGCCGAAGGCACGCAGATCGACGTCGACACCGTGCATGCCTCGGTCGCCGATAGCGCGCGCTTCGATGTATTCGGCCTGATCGATTCCGCCCTCAATGGCGAAGCCGCCCACGCCCTGCGCATGCTCGAAGGCCTGCGCGGTGAAGGCGTCGAGCCGCCGGTGATTCTCTGGGCTCTGGCCCGGGAAATCCGTCTACTGGCCAGCATCGCCCAGCAGTACAGCCAGGGCACGCCGCTGGAAAAAGCCTTCAGCTCCGCCCGCCCACCAGTCTGGGACAAGCGCCGCCCGCTGGTCAGCAAAGCCCTGCAACGCTTATCCGCCGCCCGCTGGGCCGCGCTGCTGCAGGATGCCCAGCAGATCGACGCACAGATCAAAGGCCAGGCGGCCGGCGATCCCTGGAGCGGCCTGAGCTTGTTGACCCTGAACATCTGCGGTCAACGCCTGGGCCTATCCCGCTAGCAGGCAGTTGAAAAACTACCTGCGTTGCCATCGCGGCGTTAAAAACAGGCTCGGAATGCTCATGTACAACTCGTACACTCCGCTTCCTCGCCTGTTTTTGCCTTGCGCTAGCTGCCTCGCCAACGTTTCTCAACGGCCTGCAACCACCCAGTCTCTGGACTTTTAGCTGCATGCGGATCATGCTTCGCCCGCCTGCGACGTGCAGGTCATTTCCCGAGGAACCGTCATGGCGAAGAAAGCCAAACGCGGCCCCAACAAGGCCAAATCCCTGATAGCCCAACCGCTGTTTCGCTCACGCCAGGAAACACCCGGCAAAGGCAAAGGCAGCTACCGCCGCGAAGCCTCCCAGCAAAACTGGGAGGCTTCATACGTTCTGGCCGCCTGAAAAGCCCGCCACAGCCCGCTAGCACCCGCACATCAGCTCAATCATGCTAAGGTTACGGCCTGCAAAATGTGCCGAGATCACCATGCCTTACCTGCTTCTTCGGGGCCTGTCCCATAGCGCCATCGCCTGCCTCCTGCTGCTTCTGACTGCCTGCGCCGAAGCGCCGGCCCAGCCGCTTGCAGCCGCGCCAGTCACGACCAGCGCAGTACCCGCCAGCCCAGCCGCTAGTGTGGCCAGCAGCCCAACCCCGTTACTCAGCTTCGATGAATGGCGCATGCTGCTGCGCAGCGATGCCATCGCCGCCGGGATCGACGCAGCACTGTTCGACCGCACATTCGCCGGCATCACCCTGGACCCCAGAGTCGTTACCTCCGACAACAGCCAGCCGGAGTTCACCCGTCCGGTGTGGGACTACATCGATGGCGCCGTGTCCGTCTCGCGTATCGCTCAAGGACGCCTGCTCAAAGCGCAGCATCGACCAACCCTGAAGGCCATCCGCCGCGCCTACGCCGTCGACCATGAAGTGCTGATCGCGATCTGGGGCATGGAAAGCAATTACGGCAGCAATATCGGCAGCCATAACGTCATCCGTTCCCTCGCCACCCTGGCCTACGACGGCCGCCGCCAGGTGTTCTGGCGCAGCCAGTTGCTGGCCGCACTGCAGATCCTGCAAGCCGGCGACGGCCCAGCGCAGGGACTGATCGGTTCATGGGCGGGCGCTATGGGGCAAACCCAGTTTATGCCGACCACCTTCAATCAACATGCCGTGGATTTTGATGGCGATGGCAAGCGTGATCTGTGGAACTCCACCCCTGACGCCCTCGCCTCTGCCGCCCATTACCTGCAAGCCTCGGGCTGGGAAAACGGCCAACCCTGGGGCTTTGAAGTGAATCTGCCGCAGGGCTTCGATTACGCCCTGGCCGACCCGGAAGTACGCCGCAGCCTGGCGCAGTGGCGCATCCTCGGGATCAACCCGGTCAGAGCCATTGATACCAACGAGCAAAGCCAGGCCACGCTGTTTCTGCCTGCGGGCCATCGCGGCCCGGCGTTCCTGCTGCTGAACAACTTCCGCAGCATCCTCAAGTACAACAACTCCACCGCCTACGCCCTGGCCATCGGCCTGCTCAGCGATGCCCTGGATGGCAACCCCGGCGTGCAGGCCGCCTGGCCACGTGGCGACCGCCAACTGGGCCGCAGCGAACGCATCGAGCTGCAGGAACTGCTAGCCAGCAAAGGCTACGAGCCAGGCCCGGCGGACGGCATCATCGGTGCCAACACGCGCAAGGCCGTGCGCGCCTTTCAGCAATCTCAGGGGCAGCCTGCCGATGGTTACCCCAGCCATGAGCTGCTGCAGCAACTCAGGTAAGCACCCGCGCAGCGCCTGACGCTGCGCCCTGCTGCTCAACTACACTTGAGCAACGGTATTTGCTGCCGATAACCCGCTAAGGACGAGCTCAACTCACTCAGGGATCAGCCAACCTTTGTTTTACAAGGTGCCTTGCGATGTTCAACAACAAATTGAAAGAGGAGCTGGCCGAACTGCGTGAAGAGCTGGCCAGCCTGCGGCAGATCCGCGACTCGATTTACAGTGAAATGCTGGTAATCGAGATCGACCCGAGTGGCAAGATCCGCAACGCCAACGACGATTTTCTTCGCGAGATGCACTACGAGCGCAGCACCCTGCTGGGTCGCACGCTGGAATCACTGATCCCCACCTCGTTCCATAACGAACCCAACTACCGGAACCTGCAGCAGGCCCTGCGCCAGCGTGAACACCTCAACGGTGCTTTTCGCCTGCTGCGCGGCAACGGCCAGGAAGCCTGGCTCCGCGCCGTCTGGCAGCCCGTGCTGAATGGCCGTGGCGAGCTGCTCTATTTCGCCTGTTTCGCCACCGACCTGACCCGCACCATCGCCACCTCCCGCGAGCACGAAGGCCTGATCGATGCACTGCTGCGCTCCACTGCGGTGATCGAATTCAACCTGGCCGGCGAAGTTCTCACCGCCAACCAGCGTTTTCTTGATGGCATGGGTTATCGCCTGGAACAGATCAAGGGCAAGCATCACCGCCAGTTCTGCGAAGCCGAGGAATACAACTCGCAGACTTACCAGGCCTTCTGGGCCAGGCTTAACCGCGGCGAGTATATCGCCGGGCGCTTCAAGCGCATCGACAGTGCAGGCCGCACGGTCTGGCTGGAAGCCTCCTACAACCCCATCGTCGACAACCACAACAAGCTCTATAAAGTGGTCAAGTTCGCCACGGTGATCACCGACCAGGTCAACCAGGAAGCGGCCGTGGCCAATGCCGCCAACATGGCCTACAGCATCTCGCAGCAAACGGACGCCAGCGCCAACAAAGGCGCCAGCGTGGTCAGCCAGACCGTCGCAGTCATGCAGCGCATCGCGCAGCAAATGCAGGACGCCAGCGAGGGCATCGAGGCCCTGGACAAGCAGTCGCAACTGATCAGCACCATTATGCAGACCATTCGCGGCATTGCCGAACAGACCAACCTGCTGGCCTTGAACGCGGCCATCGAAGCCGCGCGGGCCGGCGATCAGGGCCGCGGCTTCGCCGTGGTGGCCGACGAAGTGCGGCAACTGGCCGGACGCACCAGTCAAGCCACCGAGGAAATCGTCGACGTGGTGCAAAGAAACCAGAGCCTGGCCCAGCAGGCAGTGAGCAGCATGGCCAGCAGCCGTCAGCAGGCCGAACAAGGCCTGGACCTGGCCAACGAGGCGGGCACGGTCATTGTGGAAATTCAGGAAGGCGCCAAGCAGGTGGTACAGGCCGTAGAGCAGTTCGCCAGCCAGTTGCAGCAGTAGCCCCTGCGCACTTGCCTGCGGGCCGCCTGCCTGAACCGCACGGTGCCCGCCGGACTGAACGGTCAGCTTCTGTGATAAGCTGCGCGGCGGCCACAAGCCGCCTCGTCCACGGAGCCTCTAGCGGAGCCCAGATTGCCGATGTCCGATACCTCCCCGCCTAAAACCGTCGCCAGTGGCGAAAAATTCCGTACTACCCAAGGCATCACCGCGATCAAGGACGGCCAGAAGCGCCGCGCCTCCAGTGAGCCTCAGGTGTTCGAGCCCAAACCCAAGTGGCTACGAGTCAAGGCGCCTGGCGGCAGCCGCTTCGAAGCGGTCAAGCGCAATGTCAGCGAACACCGCCTGAGCACCGTGTGCCAGGAGTCCCACTGCCCGAACATGGGCGAATGCTGGTCCAACGGTACTGCGACCATCATGCTGATGGGCTCAGTGTGCACCCGCGCCTGCCGCTTCTGCGCAGTGGACACCGGCAACCCCAACGGTTGGCTGGACCTGGAAGAGCCACAGAACACTGCCAAATCAGTCGAGCTGATGGCGCTGCGCTATATCGTGCTGACCTCGGTGGATCGCGACGACCTGGATGACGGCGGTGCCAGCCACTACGCCGCCTGCGTACGGGCGATCAAAGACAACACGCCGCACGTGGTGGTGGAAGCCCTGACCCCGGACTTCGACGGCGACCTGCAGGCCATTGAGCGCGTGGTGGATTCGGGCCTTGAGGTGTTCGCGCAGAACGTCGAGACGGTCAAGCGCCTGACCCACGAAGTGCGCGACCCGCGCGCCGGTTACGAGAAGACCTTGCGCGCGTTGGAACATGCCAAACGCCATCGTCCGTCCGTGCTGACCAAGACCAGCCTGATGCTCGGCCTGGGCGAAACTGACGAAGAGATCATCCAGACCATGGATGACCTGCGCGCCATCAACGTCGACATCCTCACCCTCGGCCAGTACCTGCAACCGACGCGCAACCACCTGACGGTCAAGCGCTGGGTCAGCCCGGAAGAGTTCAATCGTTTCCGCGAAATCGGCCTGCAGAAGGGCTTTATGGAAGTCGCCGCCGGCCCGCTGGTACGTTCCAGCTACCGTGCCGACAAGGTATTCGAGAAGAACAACCTGGGCCTGGCCGCTCCAGTACCCGTACCAGGCCAGCAGCTCGACAGCAGCCTGATCCCAGCCCTCAATCTGAACTGATCGAGCTGGATAACGCCTGCCCCTGGGTAATGCCTGGGGCAGGCGTTTTGCTTTCTGCCAGCCACACCTTAGCGATCTATAACGCCAGCCAGGGTCTGCTGCAGTGGGTAGTCAAGGTGCTTGACCAGTTGCTCACGCAGCCGCGCGCCGACCTCAACCATGCTCACCGGCCCCGCCACCTGATCGGCCAACTGGGTCATGGCCATGCCGGCATAACCGCAGGGGTTGATGCGCTGGAACGGCTGCAGGTCCATATCTACATTCAACGCCAGACCATGGAAGCTGCGACCGTTGCGGATGCGCAGGCCGAGGGAGGCGATCTTCGCACCATCCACATACACACCTGGAGCGTCCGGCTTGGCATTGGCACAGACGCCGTAGCTCGCAAGCAGATCAATCAGACTGCGCTCAATGCGGCTGACCAGCTCACGCACGCCGATACCACTACGGCGCACATCCAGCAGCAGGTAAGCCACCAGTTGGCCAGGGCCGTGGTAGGTGACCTGACCACCACGGTCGACCTGCACCACCGGAATATCCCCCGGAAACAGCACATGCTCGGCCTTACCGGCCTGGCCCTGGGTAAATACGGGGGCGTGTTCGAGCAACCAGATTTCGTCCGGCGTATCCGCGCCGCGCGTATCGGTGAAGCGCTGCATCGCATGCCAGGTAGGCTGATAATCGACCTGGCCCAGCTCACGAAAGCCGAGCGGCAGGCTCATCAGAGCACCATATGGACGATACCGGTCGCGCGCAGGGCGCTGTTGATATCGCGCAGCTGGTCTTCACCGGTGGCCTCGATGTGCAGCTGCACAGTGGTGTATTTGCCATTACTGCTCTGGCGTTCGGCCAGGGTAGTGAGATCGACCTTGGCATGCTTGCTAAGGATTTCGATCACCATGTCCTTGTAATGGGCGCCACTGTCGCCCACCACCTTGATCGGGTAGTTGGCGCAAGGGAATTCGATTTTGTGTGATTTGACGTCGGTCATGGCAGTAACGGCCTCGTAAGCCGTGGCAACAACAACGCCCCTGCGGGTCGGCAGGGGCGTGCTGGTCACGCTATCAGTTGAACAATCCGAAGAAGAACAGGCTGATGCTATCCCACAGGCGGCGGAAGAAACTACCTTCCTCAACGGCCTCAAGGGCGATCAGATCGGCGCTGTGCACCACTTCCTCACCCAGCTTCACTTCAACCTTGCCGATCACATCACCCTGGGCAATCGGGGCAGTGAGTTGCGGATTGAGGATCATCCCGGCCTGCAGTTTTTCCAGCTGGCCCTTCGGCAGGGTCAGGCTCAGGTCAGTGGCCAAGCCAGCCTTGACCTGACGCACGGTGCCTTTCCACACCTGGGCCTGAGCCAACTCCTGGCCCTGCTTGTAGAAGGTACGGGTTTCGAAGAAGCGGAAGCCATAGGTCAGCAGCTTCTGGGTTTCTGCGGCGCGGGCCGATTCGCTGACCGTGCCGAATACCGAGGTAATCATCCGCGCGCCATCACGTACGGCCGAGGCCACCAGGCAATAGCCCGCTTCCTGAGTGTGGCCGGTTTTCAGACCATCGACGGTCTTGTCGCGCCACAGCAGCAGGTTGCGATTGCCCTGCTTGATGTTGTTCCAGAGGAACTCCTTCTGCGCGTAGATCGCATAGTGCTCCTGATCTTCATTGATGATGGCGCGGGCCAGAATCGCCATATCGTGGGCGCTGGAGTAATGCTCCGGATGCGGCAGACCGGTGGCATTCATAAAGTGGCTGTTGCTCATGCCCAGGCGCGCAGCGGTCTCGTTCATCATGTCGGCGAAGGCGTCTTCGCTGCCGGCGATGTACTCGGCCAGGGCGATACTGGCGTCGTTACCGGACTGGATGATCACGCCGTGCAGCAGGTCATCCACGGTGGCCTGGCTGTTCAGCGGCAGGAACATGGTCGAGCCACCGGAAGCCGCACCACCGGTACGCCAGGCGTGCTCGCTGATTGGCACCAGGTCCTGCTCGCCAATCTTGCCCTTGCGAATCTCCAGGGTGGCGATATAAGCCGTCATCAGTTTGGTCAGGCTGGCTGGCGGCAGACGCTGGTCACCGTTGTTTTCCACCAACACCTTGCCGCTGGCGGCATCCAGCAGCACATAGGATTTGGCAGCCAACTGCGGCGCAGCAGGAATCACTTGCTGATTGGCCCAGGCAGCCGGTGCACTGAGCAGGAAAAGTGATAGGAAAATGCGTTGCGCAAAGCTGGTGATATTCATCCGTCTCTCTAGATTGCTGATGGTCGAACAGGCCCAGTGGGCATAAGTTGCTAATCCCCCGGCCAAGCGTGGCTGGCCGGAGTTGTTTGTTTAGTCCCGCAGAAGCAGCAGAAGTGCCCTGTCAGTCGGCCTTGACCAGGGTTGGCTCACCGAGATTGGCCAAGCGCACGCTATCCTGCAGCCGCTCAGCCTCGCTCTGGCTGCTCACCGGCCCCAGACGCACGCGGTGCAATATCTGCTGGTTGCGCACCACTGAGCTGACGAACACCGGGGCAGCCACCGTCTCGCTCAGCTTGGCCTTGAGGAGTTCCGCAGCGTCCGGATTGGCGAAGGCGGCCACTTGGAGATACAGGCCAGAGGCTCCGACTGAAGCGTTTTTTTTTGCGTCAATCTGCACGGGGAGCACCGCGGCGGCATGCTGCTGCGGGGGCGGAGAATACTGCTCAACCGGCTGCGCGATAGCCTGCGCAACCGGCTTGGCCTGAGCGACTTGCTGCGGCGCAGCCAATACCATCGGCACTGGACGGCCCTGCTGAGCCCACCACTCGTGCGGATCGATACCTTCGACCTTGACCCGCGCGGTGCCGCTTTCGGCATAGCCGAGCTTCTTCGCTGCAGCGAAGGACAGGTCGATAATCCGGTCGGAATAGAACGGCCCGCGGTCGTTGACCCGCAGAATCGCGGTCTTGCCGTTTTCCAGGTTGGTTACGCGCACGTAGCTCGGCAGCGGCAGGGTTTTGTGTGCAGCGGTCATGCCGTACAGGTCGTAAGTTTCACCGTTGGCAGTGGCCTGGCCGTGGAACTTGGTGCCATACCAGGACGCCGGACCAACCGCCTGATAGCGACGGGCATCGGGAATCGGGTAGTACTGCTTGCCAAACACCGTGTAAGGGCTGGCCTTGACCGGGCCGTAATGCGGCATTGGCACGGCATCGGGAATCCGCGAAACGTCGACATCCCACCAGGGAGCGCCATCCTTGTGCGGACGGTTGAAATCACCCGGGCCGGAAATCGCCCCACCCTGCTGCACCGGTGCAACCGGCTGCGGCGCGCGGGTGGACGAGCAGCTGGCCAGCAGCAGCGCCAGGCTGCCATATGCAGCCAATTTAAAAGGCAAACGCGACATCAATTCTTACCCCGTGCATCAACCAGCAACTCGGCCAGCTGATTGACCGCCATGGCATACATCACACTGCGATTGTAGCGGGTGATCACAAAGAAGTTCGGCAGGCCCAGCCAGTGCTCGGCGCCGTCGGCACCTTCCAGACGGAAGGCAGTTACCGGCAAATCGTCTGCCAGCGGGTCGGCGCTGGTCCAGCCCAGCGCACGCAGCTCAGCAACATTCTTCACCGGGTCCAGGCCCACCGTCAGGCCTTGTTCGGCCTGTGCGCCCTTGACGGTAGCGGCGCTGACCACCGGCTGGCCAGGCTGCCAGTGGTGGCGCTTGAAGTAACTGGCAACGCTGCCGATGGCATCGACCGGGTTGTTCCAGATATTGATATGGCCGTCACCGTCAAAGTCCACGGCGTAGGCGCGGAAGCTGCTCGGCATAAACTGCGGCAAGCCCATGGCGCCGGCGTAGGAGCCAGTCATGCTCAGCGGCTCGACCTGCTCTTCGCGGGTCAGCAGGAGGAACTCGCGCAGCTCCTTGCGAAAGAATGGCGCGCGCGGCGGATAGTCGAAGGCCAGGGTCGACAGCGCATCCATCACCCGCCAGCTACCGGTATTGCCACCGTAGAAGGTTTCCACGCCGATGATCGCCACGATCACCTGGGCCGGTACGCCGTACTCAGCCTCGGCACGGGCCAGGGTGGCCTCGTGCTGCTTCCAGAACTCGACGCCCTTGCTGATGCGCTTGTCGGTAATAAAGATCGGCCGGTAATCCTTCCACGGCTTGGCCTTTTCGGCCGGACGCGAGATCGCATCAAGGATCGCCTGCTTGCGCTCAACCTGGGCGAACAGCTCAACCAGCTGCTCACCGGCAAAGCCATAGTCGCGGGTCATTTCACCGACAAACTCAGCCACCTGCGGCGACTGCTGATAGTCCCCGGCGAGCACGGGCTGCGCCACTGCACACACCCCAGCCAGCGCCAACCAAGGTGCAGTACGTACCATCCAACCACGCGCGTTTTGCATTGAATTCATAATCCCAATCAAACCTATGCCATCCACTTACGATGAGTGTGGATCGACATCAAAATTCCAAATCCTGCCAGCAGGGTAATCAGCGAAGTGCCGCCATAGCTGATAAACGGCAGCGGTACCCCCACCACCGGCAGCAGGCCGCTGACCATGCCGATATTGACGAAGACATATACGAAGAAGGTCATGGTCAGCGCGCCGGCGAGAAGCTTACCGAACAGCGTCTGCGCTTGCACGGTAATCACCAGGCCGCGCGCGATCAACAGCATGTACACCAGCAGTAACAAACACACGCCAACCAGGCCAAATTCTTCGGCCAGCACCGCAATAATGAAGTCGGTGTGGCTCTCCGGCAGAAAATCCAAGTGCGACTGAGTGCCTTGCAGCCAGCCTTTGCCAAGCACCCCACCCGAACCAATCGCCGCTTTTGACTGGATGATGTTCCAGCCACTGCCCAGCGGGTCACTTTCCGGGTTGAGGAAGGTCAGCACGCGCTGTTTCTGATATTCACGCATAACAAACAGCCACATGCCGATGGCAATCGGCACCACCGCCGCCACCGCACCAATCACCCAACGCCACTGCAACCCGGCGATAAACAGCACAAAGCCGCCGGAGGCAATGATCAGCAGTGAGGTACCGAGGTCCGGCTGCAGCAGAATCAGCACAAAGGGCACGATGATCATCGCCAGGCTGATACAAATATGTTTGAGGCGCGGCGGCAGGCTGCGGCTGGACAGGTACCAGGCGATGGTCGCCGGCATGATGATCTTCATAAACTCCGAAGGCTGGAAGCGAATCACCCCGGGGATATTGATCCAGCGCGTGGCACCCATGGCGTTATGGCCCATGACATCCACCACCACCAGCAAGGCGACCCCGCCGACATAGGCCAACGGCACCCAGCGCGCCATAAAGCGCGGCTCGAACTGGGCGATGATAAACATGCCAACCAGACCAATACCGAAGGAGGTGGCCTGTTTCATCAGCAGATCGACATTCTTGCCACTGGCCGAATAGAGGATAAACAAACTGCCGGTGGCCAGAATCAGCAACAGCAACAGCAGAATGCCGTCGATATGCAGGCGCTGCAGCAGGGTCGCGCGGCGGCGCAGCAGGTCTTCGGAGGACAGGTTGCGGTCAAAATTACTGTTCATGGCGCTGCGACCTCAGCCGCCACAGGCGGAGCATATTCGGCTTTCAACTGACCGCTTTCATCCAGCAGCCAGGCATCGATCACCTGCTTGACCACTGGCGCGGCCACTCCGGAACCGGACTCGCCGTTCTCCACCATCACCGATACGGCAATCTGTGGGTTATCCGCCGGCGCGAAGGCAACGAACAGGGCGTGGTCACGATGGCGCTCGGCGACCTTGCTGCGGTCGTATTTCTCACCCTGCTTGATCGCCACCACCTGAGCGGTGCCGCTCTTGCCGGCAATCCGGTAGACCGAAGCGTCGCCTACCTTGCGCGCGGTGCCACGCGGGCCATGCATCACCTGCTCCATACCATGGCGGCCGTTATCCCAGAACTTCGGATCACGCAGCACGATATCCGGTACAGGATTGGGGTCGACTGGCGTACGGCCCTGAATGGTCTTGGCCAGGTGCGGCCGAATCCACTTGCCGCGCGTGGCCATCAGCGCCGTGGCCTGGGCCAGCTGCAGCGGCGTGGTCTGCATATAGCCCTGACCGATGCCGAGAATCAGCGTCTCGCCCGGATACCAGGCCTGACGGTAACGCGCGCGCTTCCAGTCCCGCGACGGCATCAACCCGGCGGTTTCCTCGAACATGTCCAGCGACACGCGCTGACCCAAGCCGAAGCGGGTCATGTAGTCATGCATGCGGTCGATGCCCATCTTGTGCGCCAGCGAGTAGAAGTAGGTGTCGTTGGAGCGGGCGATGGCCAGATCCATATCCACCCAGCCGTCACCGGTGCGGTTCCAGTTGCGGTATTTGTGGCTGTGATTGGGCAGCTGATAAAAGCCGGGGTCGAACACCCGGGTCTGCGGCGTCACCACGCCAGCATCCAGCCCCGCCACTGCAACCATCGGCTTGATCGTCGAACCAGGCGGATAGAGACCGCGCAGGATGCGGTTGTACAGCGGACGGTCGATGGAGTCGCGCAAATCGGCATAGGCCTTGAAGCCGATACCGGTGACAAAGGGGTTGGGGTCGAAGCTCGGCTGGCTGACCATCGCCAGCACTTCACCGGTCTGTGGCTGAATCGCCACAATCGCGCCACGGCGGCCAGCCAGAGCCTTTTCCGCAGCCTCCTGCAAGCGGATATCGAGGCTCAGCACAATGTCCTTGCCGGGCGTCGGATCGGTGCGTTTGAGCACCCGCAGCACGCGACCACGGGCGTTGGTTTCGACTTCCTCGTAACCCACTTCACCGTGCAGCTCGTCTTCATAGAAACGCTCGATACCGGTTTTGCCGATATGGTGCGTGCCGCTGTAGGCCACCGGGTCGAGCTCTTTCAGCTCTTTCTCGTTGATCCGCCCGACATAACCCACTGAATGGGCAAAATGCTCGCCCAACGGGTAGTGCCGCACCAGCTGCGCCGCGACTTCCACCCCCGGCAAACGGAACTGATTGATCGCCACACGGGCAATCTGCTCTTCGCTCAACTCGAATAGCACCGGCACCGGCTCGAACGGCCGTCGCCCCTGGCGCACGCGGCGCTCGAACAGCGCACGCTCATCCGGGCCCAACTCCAGCACCTCAACAATTACGTCGAGCACTTGCGGCCAGTCACCGGCGCGCTCGCGGGTCAGGGTCAGGCTGAAGCTGGGCCGGTTATCGGCGATGATCACCCCATTACGGTCGTAGATCAGCCCACGGTTCGGCGGGATCGGCTGCACGTGGATGCGGTTGTTTTCCGCCAGGGTGGTGTGGTGTTCGAACTGCACCACCTGCAGGTAATACATGCGCGCCACGAGCACCGAAGTCAGCAACAACACCACCACAGCACCGACCACCGCGCGTTTGCGGATCAGGCGGCCGTCTTTCTCGTGGTCTTTAAGGCGGATAGGTTGCGGCATCGGTGGCTGCTGATTACTGGCTGATTATTTGTGGTAAGGGTGGCCGGACAACACGGTCCAGGCACGATACATCTGTTCGCCGATCAGAATCCGCACCAGCGGGTGCGGCAGAGTCAGCGGCGACAACGACCAGCGCTGCTCACTGCGCGCCTGCACCTCGGGCGCCAGCCCTTCCGGGCCGCCGACCATCAGGTTGACGGTGCGTGCATCCAGGCGCCACTTGTCCAGCTCGACCGCCAACTGCTCGGTGCTCCAGGGTCGCCCTTCGACTTCCAGGGTCACGATGCGTTCCCCAGGCTGAACCTTGGCCAGCATGGCCTCGCCTTCCTGGCGGATCATCCGCGCCACATCGGCATTCTTGCCGCGGGTGGTCAGTGGAATTTCCACCAGTTCCAGGGACAGCTCGCTGGGCATGCGCTTGGCGTATTCCTGCCAGCCCTCTTCCACCCAACGCGGCATCCGCGAGCCGACGGCGATCAGTTTAATCCGCACCGCTGCGCGTCCTTATTCTTGTTCTGGGCCCGGCTCGGCGCTGAACTGCGCACGGCTCTGCTCGGCACCCTGCCACAGACGCTCAAGGTCATAGAACTGGCGGGCAGTCGGCAGCATCACGTGAACCACGATGTCGCCGAGGTCGAGCAGTGCCCACTCGCCGGTGTCCATGCCTTCAGTGCCGATCGGGCGCACGCCCTGCTCCTTGACCTTCTCCAGCACGTTGTCGACCAGCGACTTGACGTGACGGCTGGAGGTACCGCTGGCGATTACCATAAAGTCGGTGATGCTGGTCTTACCGCGCACATCGATGGTGGTGATGTCCTGCGCCTTGATCTCTTCCAGGGCTGCGATGGCCAGTTTGACCAACTCTTCGCTCTGCATTTTTGCCTTAGTCATAAGTAACTCATTTGCCTCGTGTTCAATTCGCGCCACGGTACAGTCCGTGGGCATGGATATAGGCCAGTACCGCGTCAGGCACCAGAAAACGTGCCGACTTTCCGCTCGCCAGTAGCGAACGGACCTGGGTAGCCGACACCGCCAAGGGTGTCTGCCAGATAAAAGCAATCTGCCCACTCGGCCCACTCAGGGCCGAAGGGTCACTCACACTGCGCGCCGCCAACAGATTACGCAGCGCCTCGGGCGCTTCACTGTCGGCATCCGGGCGCTGCAACACCAGAATATGGCAGTGCTGCAGCAACTCCTCCCAACGCTGCCAACTGGGTAAACCGCAGAAGGCATCCCAGCCCAGCAACAAAAACAGCTGATCGTCCGCCGCCAATTCACTGCGCAACGACTCCAGGGTGTCGATGCTGTAGGACGGCTTGTCGCGTTGCAGCTCGCGATCATCCACCCGCAGCACCCCCGCATCGGCTACCGCCAACCGGACCATGGCCAGGCGATCCTCGGCACTGACCTCTGGCGCGCTGCGGTGTGGCGGCCGCGCGCTGGGGATCAGACGCAGCTCATCGAGCTGCAGCGCATCGGCCACTTCCACGGCGCTGCGCAGATGGCCGATATGCACCGGATTAAAGGTGCCGCCTAGCAGACCGATGCGTCGAGCGTCGGTACGTTGGGCGCCGCTGCGCTTGGCCATCAGGTACGCCCCATCAGGTACGAATGTGCCCGTCGCCAAACACCACGTACTTCTCGCTGGTCAGCCCATCCAGACCAACCGGGCCACGGGCGTGAAGCTTATCGGTGGAAATACCGATCTCCGCGCCCAGGCCGTATTCAAAACCATCGGCAAAACGGGTCGACGCATTGACCATCACCGAGGCGGAATCCACTTCGGTGAGGAAGCGCCGCGCATCACTGAAGTTCTCGGTGATGATCGCGTCGGTGTGCTGCGAGCCGTAATGGTTGATGTGCTCGATGGCCGCATCCAGCGAATCGACGATGCGAATCGCCAGAATCGGCGCGTTGTACTCGGCAAACCAGTCGTCTTCGCTGGCTTCCAGCACGTCGCTGCCGAGCAGCGCACGGGTCGCGGCGTCGCCACGCAGCTCAACACCCTTGTCGCGGTAGATCGCAGCCAGCGGTGGCAGCACCTTGTCGGCCACGGCGGCGTGTACCAGCAGGGTTTCCATGGCGTTGCACGGCGAGTAGCGCTGCGTCTTGGCGTTGTCGGCGACGCGAATTGCCTTGTCCAGATCGGCGGCAACGTCGATATACACATGGCAGACGCCGTCCAGATGTTTGATCACCGGCACCTTGGCGTCACGGCTGATGCGCTCGATCAGGCCCTTGCCGCCACGCGGCACGATCACGTCGACAAATTCCGGCATGGTGATCAGCGCACCAACGGCGGCGCGGTCGGTGGTTTCCACCACTTGCACGGCGCTAGCAGGCAAACCGGCCTCAGAAAGCCCGAGCTGAATGCAACGAGCAATCGCCTGATTGGAATGAATGGCCTCGGAGCCGCCACGCAGGATTGTGGCGTTGCCGGACTTCAGGCACAGGCTGGCGGCGTCGATGGTTACGTTCGGCCGCGACTCATAGATGATGCCGATCACACCGAGCGGCACGCGCATCTTGCCGACCTGAATGCCCGACGGCAGGTAACGCATATCGCGGATCTCGCCGATGGGATCGGGCAAGGTGGCGACCTGGCGCAGGCCTTCGATCATCGAGTCGATCACCGCCGGCGTCAGCGCCAGACGGTCAACCATGGCCGGCTCCAGACCAGCCGCGCGCGCGGCGGCCAGGTCCAGCTCGTTGGCGGCAGTCAAATCGCTGCGGGCCGCATCCAGCGCGGCCGCGGCGGCCTGCAGGACACGGTTCTTCTGCGCAGTACTGGCGCGCGCCAGCACACGCGAAGCGCTGCGGGCGGCCTGTCCCAGGCGGGTCATATAGTCGAGCACGGACTCAGTCATGGTCTTGGCAGGTCTGGCGGTTGAAAAAAGTCGCTGAGTATAACGGTCGCGCCGCTCCACGCCCAGCGCTGCGCGGCGGACGGTAAACACACCGTTCGCCACAACCGCCGGTAACGCCGCTAGACCCCGACCAGCAGGCCATCCCGAGAAACAGTGACACCACAGGCCATCAGCCGCCCGAAGGTTAGGTAAACAAAAACCGTCCGAATGTTTACCTTGCCATTAAAAGCAAGACAGGCGGCCGACCGCCGGGGTGGGATCAGCATGTATTACCGTACCGACTACTGCGCCGCACAACTCAGCGAAGCCCCACAGGTGCTGCATCTCGGCGACCTGCGCCTGCACTACCAGGCCTACGCCTGCCGCAGCCATGACCCGCGCCCACCCGTATTGCTGCTGGGCGGCGCATTTCAAAGCTTTCGCTCGTTTGCCGCCGAGGTCAGCGAGCTGCTCGGCGAGCATCCGGTGATCCTGCTCGACCTGCCCAGCCAGGGCGGCAACCTGCAACTGGTGCCCGACCTGAGCCTGGAGCAGCTGGCCGACCTGATCGCCGCCTTCGCCGAAGAACTCGACCTGCCGCCACTGATGCCCATCGGCCTGTCCTATGGTTCAGCCCTGGCGGCGCTGTTCGCCGCCCGTCACCCCGAGCGCTGCGCCCGTGTGCTGCTGGCCGGGATCACCGCCTTCGGCCGCCCCGGTGCGCGCCTGCTGCTGCAGGAAGGCCTGGCGCTGCTGGCCGAAGGCCGTTGTGAAGCGTTCGCCCACGGCGCGCTGACCAGCCTGCTCAACCCTTTGCGCCTGGAGCAGACCGGCGTAGCCCCGGTATTTCGCAAGGCATTGCTGCGGCAGATCCAGCGTCTGTCAGCCGCCGATATCGAGCGTTACCGACAGAACAGCCAGAGACTGCTGGATTTTCAGGGCTTTCACCTGCACCCCAGCTGCCCAACGCTGGTATTGGCCGGCGAATATGACCACTTCACCCAACCCTGGGAGCACGCACACTTTGCCGCCGCCTGCGACCAGGCCAGTTGCGCGCTGATCCACAACGCCGACCACTTGGCGCAATTCGAACAACGCGACGCCTGCGCCAACCTGTACAACCCGTTTCTGCGCGGCGAAGCGTTGCCAAGCCGCAGCCCAGGCAGCAGCCTGCTGGCCCAGGAGCAATTGCGGCAATTGGAAAAACGCCACGAGCCACGCCTACCTCCCAACCAGCGCCAGGCACGCCTGCAGCATGCCGAAGCCGGCGAGTGGACGGTGGAAATCAGCGAGCTGGGTTTCTTCGGTGGTCTGTTGAGGGGCGACCTGCCGGATATGCAAGGCGTGCGCGGCTGGCAACTGCTGTGCAAGGATCTGCCCGCTCAGCCCCTGCTACCGCTACGGCAAGATCACAATGGCCTGGCCTTTGTCTTCCCGCACAGCGATCAGCAGGCCAGTCAGGCACTGGCAACGCAGTTCCAACTGCAGCCGCTACCAGCAGCAGCCTGCGCCTAGAGCCTGTCTCGGATCTGCTGCGCGTCGGCGATACTGCGTTAAAAACAGGCTCGGAATGCTCATTTACAACAGTAAACTCCGCTTCCTCGCCTGTTTTTGCCTTGTCTCGCTCTAGCTCGCGAGATCCGAAACAGACTCTTAGACTCGCGCCTCGATTACCCGAACCAGCCCGGCATTACGCGACGGAGCCAGGCCAAGCGACTGGGCCGTGCGACTCGGGTCGAACACCGCAACCTGGCTAAAGCCACATTTCTCAAAGCCCTGCACAATCGCCTGATCATTGCGGTAGTGCAGCGGATAGCTACCACGGGTCAGCCGTCCGATCAGGCCGACACCCCAACGCAGTTGGCGGTAACGCGGATGTTCGCGCAGATCGGGGTACAGCTCAGTCAGGTAGGTGGCCTGAGGAAACTCACGCAGCTGCTCGGCCAAGCGCGTCCAGAACGACTCGATCAGCGCCAGCTCGAAGTAATTCACCAGCCCCTCGGTAATCACCACCACCGGTTTGCTGTGATCCAGCTCAGCGAACAGCGCCGCCAGGCTTTTGCTGCCCTCCTCGGCGAGGATATCCACCGCGCGCACCTGATGCTGACTGCCCAGCCAGCCTTCGGCATTCAGCAGCAGGCGCTTGCGCGCCGCCATCACCGGCAGGTCCGCCTCGATATAGCGCAACTGCGGATAACGCGCGGTAAAGCGCCGGCCGCGTGGCGACAGGCCGCAGGCAATCTCCACCACCTGACACACCCCGCCCTGCTCAATCGCCGCAGTCAGCTGGGCATCAATCTGTAAATGCCGCTGCAACAGAAACTGCTCGATATCCAGGCCGAACCCGACCCGCGCGCCCCAGGTGATCGGGCTGAGCAAACCATGCACAAAAC
This sequence comes from Pseudomonas sp. 1928-m, assembly GCF_029269135.1. NCBI lineage: Bacteria > Pseudomonadati > Pseudomonadota > Gammaproteobacteria > Pseudomonadales > Pseudomonadaceae > Pseudomonas > Pseudomonas sp. 1928-m. The sequence continues at coordinate 350,143 of NZ_JARIXO010000002.1, forward strand.
GCCCAAACCCGGTGACAAAGGCCGCATCCGCCAGTTGATGGCGATACCAGATATAGCCGGTGTAATGGGCGCTGGGGCTGATATGAGCGCTGCTGACGCGGGCACGTTCAGGCATGGTTAAGACTCTTATTGTTATGATCGCCCCAGCCTATGCCCAGCCAAGCCACAACGACAGCGCATGCCCAACGAACCCACCCTTAGTTTGCCCTGGCCCGAGGGCCGCGCATTGCCGGCCAGCTTCTTCGACCGCGACTCGCGCCTGCTGGCCCGCGAGCTGCTCGGCAAGGTGATCCGCCATAAACAGGGCGCGCTCTGGCTGAGCGCGCGAATTATCGAAACCGAGGCCTACTACCTGAGCGAGAAAGGCAGCCACGCCTCCCTCGGTTACACCCACAAACGCCGGGCGCTGTTTATGGATGGCGGGCACATCTATATGTATTACGCCCGGGGCGGCGACTCGCTGAACTTCAGCGCCCAAGGCCCCGGCAATGCGGTGCTGATCAAATCCGCCCACCCCTGGCAAGACACGCACAGCGGCGCAGACGCCCTGGCGCAGATGCAGGCGAATAATCCCGACGCCCAGGGCAGGCCACGCAGCCGCGAAACCCTCTGTGCCGGGCAAACCCTGCTGTGTAAAGCACTCGGTTTGAAAGTGCCGGAGTGGGACGCGCAGGCCTTCGATGAACAGCGCCTGTTTGTCGAAGACCTCGGCGAACGCCCAGAGCAGATCGTGCAGTGCGCGCGCCTGGGCATCCCCCATGGCCGCGACGAGCAACTGCCTTACCGTTTTGTCGACGCGGCCTTTGCCCGCCACTGCACCCGCAACCCGTTACGGCGCGGCCAGCTGGCCGGCCAGGACTATCACCTGCTAACCCCCATGGATGATCACCAATGAGCCAATGGTTCGACACCCTGACCCTCTGGCTAAGCGCCAACCCTGAATGGCTGGGCCTGGCGATTTTCTTGCTGGCTTGCGGCGAGTGCCTGGCGATTGTTGGCCTTCTCGTACCCGGCACCGTGCTGCTGTTCGCCGTCGCAGCGTTAGCCGGTAACGGCGCGCTGGGCCTGGGCGAAACCCTGCTGCTAGCGTTTTGCGGCGGGTTGCTGGGCGATTGCCTGTCCTATGCACTGGGTCGCTACTTTCATCAGGACATCGGCCGCCTGCCGGTGCTGCGTAGTCACCCGCAATGGCTGAACAGCGCCCATGGTTACTTCGTGCGTTACGGCGTCGCCAGCCTGCTGGTCGGGCGTTTTATCGGCCCACTGCGGCCCATGCTGCCGATGGTCGCCGGCATGTTCGACATGCCCTTCGTGCGCTTTTTTCTCGTCAGCCTACTGGCCGGTATCGGTTGGTCCATCGCCTATATGCTGCCCGGCTGGGCTACTGGCGCCGCCATGCGCCTGCCGCTGCCGGACGGTTTCTGGCCACAAGCCGGAATGATTGCTGCTGGAGTGGCACTGGTGGTTGGCATCAGCGTGCAAGGCAGCCTGCGTGAGCAACGGCACACCAGCCTGCTGACGGCGGCGGCAAGCCTGATCCTGCTGATTGGCCTAATGCTTAGCTGGCCGCACCTGAGCCAGCTCGATCAGGGCCTGCTGACCTTGGTGCAGGAGCATCGCAGCCCGGCGCTGGACACCCTGATGGTGCTGACTACCCGCCTCGGCGATCTGCACACGCAACTGGCCGCCGCCGTGCTGCTGTGCCTGATTCTGCTGGCGACCCGACAATGGCGCACGCTCTGCCTGGCGCTTGGCACCCTGCTCGGCACCGCCCTGGCCAACACTGCACTCAAGGCGTTTTTCGCCCGCAGCCGCCCCGATGTGCTGCTGGAACCGCTGGGCAGCTTCAGCTTTCCCAGTGGGCACAGCTCGGCGGCTTTCGCTTTCTGTCTGCTGCTTGGGGTACTGGCCGGGCGCGGGCAACCGCCCCGTATGCGCCTGACCTGGTTGCTGCTGGCCAGCCTGCCGGCCGCCGCAATTGCCGGCTCACGAATTTATCTGGGGGTGCATTGGCCCAGCGACATTATCGCCGGCGCCGTGCTGGCTGCCTGTTTCTGCGCGCTGAGCCTGGCCCTGGTGCAATGGCGCACGCCGCTGCCGGCTTTGTCGGGGAAAGTCTGGTGGCTGTTGCTGCCGGCGGTTCTCGCCCTGCTCGGCAGCATCACCACCTGGCAGTATTCCGCCGGGGTGCTGCTGTACCGCTACTGACGCTCGCCCTGCAGCAGCTCCAGCAGTTGTTGCAGCAGCTCCAGACGCAGCTGCACTTCAGGCGTTTCGAGCAATTGCAGTTTCTGTTCGGCGTCCAGCGGCAACAGGTAGGCCAGCTGATTGGCCAATGCTTCCTGGCCTGCCGGCGCGCTCGGCATACCCAGCGATGCCACCAACGGGTGAGCGCTTAGCGCACCGAGCAGAGCCGCCAGATCGGCATGCTCAGCCTCCAGCGGCCGCTCGGTTTGCTCGTCCAGCCACTCGACCTCGGCCAGGGTCAGTTGATCCGGCAGCACCTGAGCGCGCTGCACGCGAAAACGCCGACCGCCCTCCACACGAATGCCCAGCAGGCCATTGGGTAACTGCTGAAAATCGCGAATCAGCGCCTCGCAGCCTATCGCCGAGAACTGCCCCGCAGCCTCACCCACCTCAGCGCCATCGATGATGCAGACCACGCCAAAGCCTTGGCCCTGCTTCATGCAGCGACTGATCATGTCCAGGTAGCGCGCCTCGAATATCTTAAGATCGAGCATGCAACCGGGAAACAGCACGGTATTCAGTGGAAATAGCGGTAGGGTCACAGGCGCCTCCTTATAGCCACAACAGAATAGCCAGCGGCAGCAGCACGGCGGTGAACACGCCCATCAGGCTCATCGCCAGGGCAGAAAACGCGCCGCATTCCTCGCCTTCCTGCAGCGCCCGCGCGGTGCCGACCGCGTGCGCGGTCAGGCCCAGGGCCATACCCAACGCGGCAGGATGATGCACACCAAAACGTTTGAGCAGCGCCGGGCCGACGATGGCGCCAATAATCCCGGTGATCATCACAAACACCGCCGCCAGGGCGGCAATCCCGCCAATCTGATTGGCCACCAGCATGGCAATCGGCGAGGTCACCGATTTCGGCGCCATGCTCATCAGCATGATCTGCTCGGCACCGAAGGCCCAGGCCAGGGTAATCCCCAACACAGTCGCGACCACGCCGGCCACCAGCAACGTGATCAGAGTGGGCCAGAACAGCTGGCGAATTCGCCGCAGATTGAGAAACAGCGGCACAGCCAGCGCCACCGTGGTCGGCCCGAGGAACAGCGTCAGCGCGGCGGCGCTGTCCTTGTACTCGGCAAAGGTCAGGCCGCAGGCCAGAAGAATGCCGATCACCGCGAGCATCGACACCAGCACCGGCTGCAGAAACACCCAGCGGGTTTTCTCATAGGCGGCAATCGCCAGCTGGTAGGCGCCGAGGGTGATGCCCACGCCAAACAGCGGGTGATGGATTAGCGCCTGCCAGGCGGCGTGCCATTCCAGAGTCATGCGTCCTCCCGACGTTGTTGACGGTCGATCAGCTTCTGCATCAGCCAGCCGGCGAAGACGATGGAGATCAGCAGCGACAGCAACAGCGCACCGGCAATTGCCCAGAAGTCGGCAAAGATATCCTCGGCATAGGCCATCACCCCCACCGCTGGCGGCACCAGCAGCAACGGCAGGTATTTCAGCAGGCTGGTGGAGGCCAAATGCAACGGCTCGCCCACCTCGCCGCGCAGCAGCAGAAAGCCGAACAACAGCAGCATGCCGATGATCGGGCCCGGCAGTATCGGGATCAGCAGGACGTTCAGCGCAGTGCCGAGCAACTGGCACAGCACCAGCCAGGAAAGGCCGCGTAGCAGCATGATGGGTAATCTCCGAATCGTATGATCCCAGACGCAGTGCCGCGCATTATAAGCAGAAGCGCCCGGCAAGGGCCGGTTTACAGCGGTTGCGTGGCAACGGCGTAACGTTAACGACGCGTACACGAGGCACTTGACCCTGTGGCAAACCCATGATGATCTTAGGGCAGAAGGATTTACGCCCCAAAAAAAACAACACTTGCGTCTTCAAGGAGAAACCATGACATCAGTACCCGCCGCCGAATTGCCCAGCTATATCGGTAAAGAACTCGGCCGTTCCGAATGGCTGACCATCGACCAGGAACGCATCAACCAGTTCGCCGAATGCACGGGCGACCATCAGTTCATCCACGTTGATCCAGAAAAAGCCAAGCTCACCCCGTTTGGCAGCACCATCGCCCACGGTTTCCTCTCGCTGTCACTGGTGCCCAAGTTGATGGAAGGCATCATGATCATGCCTAAAGGGCTGAAGATGGCCGTCAACTATGGCCTGGATAGCGTGCGCTTTATCCAGCCGGTGAAGGTCAACTCCAAAGTCCGCCTGGTGGTCAGCCTGACCGACGCCCACGAGAAGAATCCTGGCCAATGGCTGCTCAAGGCCAAAGTCGTGCTGGAGATTGAAGGCTCGGAAAAACCCGCCTACATCGCCGAGCCGCTGACCCTCTGCTTCGTCTGATCGCAGCCGCCGGACCAAGGCGCACAGGCATTTGCCGGTGCGCCTTTTCTATTTTTATATGCCTACCGGTGCGCTCAATCACGGCACCTCGAGCGCTTTAAGGCATACTCGGCAACGACCTTACAGCCTGGATTTTCTGCATGCACCCTCTCTCCCTCCTGGCCCCCCTGAGCCTCGCTCTGCTACTGACTGCCTGTGGCGATGGCGAACCCTTGTTGCCAGCGGATGCCGTGCTGCCTGACGGTGGGCGCTACCGTGGCGAGGTGATCGACGGCCTGCTGCAAGGCCCCGGCCGCCTGGATTACAGCGACGGCAGCTACTACCAGGGGCAATTCAAGGACGGCCAGTTCAACGGCCCCGGCGAATGGCGCAGCAAGCACGGCGAGTTCTACAGCGGCGCGTTTCAGAACGGCGATTTCCACGGCCAGGGCAGCCTCACCTACAGCGATGGCAGCCGCTACGAAGGCGGCTTTGCCAACGGCATGCCCAGCGGCGAAGGCCACCTGAAAGCCAGCCAGCTGGAATACCGCGGCGAATTCAGCAAGGGCCAGTACAGCGGCCTGGGCAAGCTGCAGTGGAGCAACGGTGCCAGCTTCCAGGGCCAGTTTAAAAAAGGCGAACCCGACGGCCAGGGCGTGCTCACCGACACCGAAGGCAATGAGTACACCGGCACCTTCGACAACAGCCAACTCAATGGCCAGGGCAGTTTCAAGAACCTCGGCGGCGACCTTTACAGCGGCCAGTTCCGCGACAATCAGTTCCACGGCAAGGGCCGCTATCAGAGCGCCGATGGCGAAGTCTGGAGCGGGCGCTTCGTCCATGGCAGCCTGACCGGCAAAGGCGAATTCAAAGGCAGCGACGGCAGCCACTACGCCGGCCAGTTCAGCGACTGGAGCTACCACGGCGAGGGCCGCCTGAGCCTAGCCGACGGCAGCGTCTATCAAGGCAACTTTGCCTACGGTAAATACCAGGGCACCGGCAGCCTAACTCTGGTCGACGGCAGCCAGCAAAGCGGCACTTGGCAAAACGGCCGACTGATCCGTGACGCCCAGGGCAAGGCCATACCCGACGCCCTGGCCACCGGCCTGCTGGAGCAAGGCCGCCTGCTCGATGCCGCCATCGCCAAATTGCCTGTCTCGACGCCAGCCATCGAGCTGTACGCCCTGACCCTGGCCGGCGACGGCAAGCAAAGCGTGTTTATGCGCGAGGCCGATTATGTCGGCAACCTGCTGCAGGAGCGCTTCGCCGCCCACGGCCTGATCACCCTGGTCAACCACCGCGACCACCTGACGGATCGCCCGCTCGCCACCAGCGCCAGCCTCGGTCGCAGCATCCAAGCCCTGGCCGAACGCAGCGGCGAGGAAGACCTGATCTTTATCTACCTGACCAGCCACGGCTCCGCCAAACATGAACTGAACCTCGACCAGCCGCGCATGCAGCTCGACGACCTCCCCGCCAGCGAACTGGCAGCCCTGCTCGAGCCGTTGAAGAACCGGCACAAGGTGCTGGTGATCTCAGCCTGCTACTCCGGCGGCTTTATCCCCAAGCTGCAGGATGACAAGACCCTGGTGATTACCGCTGCTCGCGCCGACCGGGTGTCCTTCGGCTGTTCGGAGGAGAACGACTTCACCTACTTCGGCCGTGCCCTGTTTGCCGAGGCCCTACAACAGACCGACGACCTGCAGCGCGCCTTCAAGCTGGCCCAGGCCAGCGTTGCCGAACGCGAAAAGGCCGATGGTTTCGAACCCTCAGAACCGCAAATCTGGCCCGCCAAAGCGGTGCTCGCACAGTGGCGCAAGCTGCGCGAGCAGCAAGCCGAGCGCGCCCTGAACAATGCACTTGAAGCGCAATCTGCGGTCAACCCATAACAGCCATGCGCGTACCCGACAGCCTGATAAGCTGATTGATATCAGCGGAGAACTTCACACTATGTATTTGACGCCCCAGCACATCCTTCTCGCAGGCGCCACCGGACTGACCGGCGAGCACCTGCTGGACCGTCTGCTGAACGAGCCCACGGTCGCTCGCGTGCTGGCCCCCAGCCGCCGCCCGCTGGCAGCGCATGCGCACCTGGAAAATCCGCAAGGCGAACTGCTGGCCCTGCTGCCGCAACTGAGCGGCAAGGTCGATACCGCCTTCTGCTGCCTGGGCAGCACGATCAAACAAGCCGGCTCGCCAGAGGCCTTCCGCGCGGTCGACCATGACCTGGTGATCGCCTTCGCCGAACGCGCCCGCGCCCTCGGCGCACGCCACCTGCTGGTGATCAGCGCCCTCGGCGCGGACGCCAACTCGACAGTGTTCTACAACAAGGTCAAAGGCGAAATGGAACAGGCCCTGCGCGCGCAGGATTGGCCGCAGCTGACCATCGCCCGCCCTTCCCTGCTGCTGGGTGCACGTCAGGAATTTCGCCTCGGCGAGCGTCTGGCCGCGCCCTTTATGCGCTGGCTGCCGGGTAAATACCGTGGCATCGAAGCCACCGTACTGGCCCGCGCACTGTGGCGCCTAGCGCTGGAAGAAGATGCCGGCACTCGGGTGATCGAATCGGACCAACTGCGCCGTCTCGGTCGCTAAGAACCTGTTCAAAGTCTGCTGCGCGTCGGCCCTGCTGCGTTAAAAACAGGCTCGGAATGCTCATTTACAACCAGTAAACTCCGCTTCCTCGCCGCTTTGACCAGCCGAAGGCTGTTACTGGCGTAGCGCCTTGCATGGCTCTAGCTCGCGAGACTTTGAACCGGCTCTAACGGAAGCCCCCTATGAACAGCACCCCGCACGACCTGATCAGCGCCCTGAGCGGCGCCGACATGCTGGAAATCGACGAGCTGCATGCCTGGCAGTTCAGCCTCAATGCCGAACAACTGGCCCAGCACCAGGCCGGCAACCCGCCCGCTGGCGACGCACCGCTGCTCAGCATCGAATGCATGGATGGCCGCGCCCTGCGCAAATGGCACTTCAGCCTGGCCCAGGTAATAGCCGCACGTTTTGACGGTGAAGCCGATGCCTGGAACATCAACGGCACTGCCGGCCCTCATTTGATCAAGTGCTTCGCCGCTGTCAGCGGCGACAACAGCGACCTGCCGGACGACGCCAGCAACGACGCAGAATAAACACAACGGGGACAACACCGTGGGCCTGTATGACCGCTATCTGCTGCCGCACCTGATCGACTTCGCCTGCGGCATGGGCGCGGTGATGAAAGTCCGCTCGCAACTGGTGCCCCAGGCCCATGGCAGGGTGCTAGAAATCGGCATTGGCAGCGGCCTTAACCTAGCCTTCTACGATGCCGAAAAAGTCCGCGTGATTATCGGCGTCGACCCCAGCGCCGATATGCAGAAGCTGGCCAAGCAACGCGCCGCCGCGATCAGTATTCCGGTGGAGATGATTGCCCTCGAACTGGGGCAGATCCAGGCCGAGGACGCCAGCTTCGACTGCATCGTCTGCACCTTTACCCTGTGCACCATCCCCGATGCCGTGGCCGCACTGAAAGAAATGCGCCGCGTGCTCAAGCCCGGCGGCCGCCTGCTGTTCTGCGAACACGGCCTGGCACCGGAGCTACCCGTGCTGCGCTGGCAGAACCGCCTGACGCCGCTGTGGAAACCACTGGCTGGCGGCTGCCACCTCAACCGCGATATCCGGGCGCTGATCAGCGCAGGCGGTTTTCAGATTGGCGAGCTGAGCAATCGCTACCTCAAGGGCCCAAAGCCCATGACCTATATCTACCAAGGCTGGGCGAGCTAAGGCGCAGCCCATAACCTGCTGCGCGCCAGCCATGGCGCGGTAGAAATAGCCAATTGCCATCAGCCGCCTGCACCTACGCCATATTCTGGCTATCGTTAGGCCATGGATTCTCTTATGGAAGTTGGCCCACGCATGAAGCGCCTGTCATTTCGCCCCCTCAGCACCCTGCTGCTATTGACCATGAGCCTCACAGCCGGGTCGTTCAGCAGCGCGCAATCACGCGAGGTCAGCGTGGGGGTTTACGCCAACGAACCGAAAATCCTCCTCGGCCAGGACGGCAAACTCTCCGGCATCCTCGGCGAACTGCTAAATGAAATCGCCAGTCAGGAAGACTGGCAACTGCGCCCCAGGCCGTGCGAATGGCAACAGTGCCTGGAGCTGGCGCAGAGCGGTGAAATCGACCTGCTGCCCGATGTGGCCTACAACGACAGTCGCGCTCAGGTGCTCGACTTCCACAAGATGCCCTCGCTGTTCAGCTGGTCGCAGGTTTACAGCAACGAGGACCTGCAGCTCAAATCGATACTCGACCTCAAAGGCCTGCGCATTGCCGTTTTGCAAGGCTCGGTGCAGGAGGAATACCTGCGCGGGCTGCTCGAAAGCTTTGGCCTGAGAGCCCAGCTGATCGGCGTACCCAGCCTGCCGCAGGGCTTTGAACTGGTGGCGGGTGGGCAGGCCGATGCAGTGGTGGCCAACCAGCGTTTTGGCGACTTCCATGCACCGAGCTATCAGCTGCAAAGCTCCTCGATCATGTTTCAACCGGCGCAGCTGTTCTACGCCACACGCAAGGGGCAGAACGCCGACTTGCTAAGCGCCATCGACAAACACCTGTCGAACTGGCAGGACTCACCTTCCTCGGTCTACTACCAGAGCCTGCAACGCTGGGGCGGTGAACGGCCACGCCTGCTGATCCCCACCAGCGTCTGGTGGGGCCTGAGCACCCTTGCCCTATTGCTGATCGCCGCACTCGGCGGCGCAGTGCTGCTGCGCCGCCAGGTACGCGAGAAAACCCATCACCTGCTGGCCAGCGAAGAACGCCTGAACACCATCCTCGACAGCGTCGAAGCCTATATCTACATCAAGGATGCGCAGCTGCGTTACCAGTACGCCAACCGCAAGGTCTGCGAACTGTTCGGCCAGAACCTCGAGCAGGTGATCGGCAAGACCGATGAACAGTTCTTCGATATCGACACCGCCACCAACCTGCACGATAACGACCGCCGCGTGCTCAAACTCGGCGAACGGGTGCAAACCGAGGAAATCAACCGCAGCCTGGATGGCAGCACCCAGCACGCCTTCCTCTCGGTCAAGCTGCCGCTGCGCGACGGCCACGGCAAGATCTACGCACTGTGCGGCATCTCCACCGACATCACCGAACACAAGAAGAACCTGGAAAAAATCAACCAGCTAGCCTTCTACGATCCGCTCACCGGCCTGCCCAACCGCCGCCTGCTGCTCGACCGCCTGCAACAGGCATTGGCCAAGCATGCGCGCGGCCTGCAACAGGGCGCACTGCTGTTTATCGACCTGGATAACTTCAAGGACCTCAACGACACCCTCGGCCATGACATGGGCGATCAGTTGCTACAGCAGGTCGCTCAGCGCCTGAGCAGCCATGTGCGCGCCCAGGACACCCTGGCCCGCCTCGGCGGCGATGAGTTTGTGCTGATGCTTGAAGGCCTCAGCCTGAAACCCGCGCAGGCCGGCCAGCAGGTCGAGAGCGTTGGCAAGAAGATCGTCAAGGCTCTGGCCGCGCCCTATGCCCTGCAAGGCCGCAGCCATATCAGCACGGCCAGCATCGGCATCGCGCTATTTCCCAACGAGCAAAGCACGGTCGATGAAGTGCTCAAGCGCGCCGACATGGCCATGTATCAAGCCAAGGCCGCCGGCCGCAACGCGATGCGCTTTTTCGACCCGAAGATGCAGGCCGAAGTCAGCGCCCGCGCCAGCCTGGAAAGCGACCTGCGCCAGAGCCTCGGCCAGCGCGACTTTATCCTGCACTACCAACCCCAGGTGGATGCTCAAGGACAGTTGGTCGGCGCCGAAGCCCTGGTGCGCTGGCAACACCCGACGCGCGGGCTGGTGCCGCCGGGCGAATTTATTCCGCTGGCAGAAAGCACCGGGCTGATTCTGCCGCTGGGCCGTTTGATCCTGCACAGCGCCTGCCAGCAACTGGTGGCCTGGGCCACGCACCCACAACTGGCGCAGCTGACCCTGGCGGTGAATGTCAGCGCAAGGCAGTTCCACCATCCCGACTTTGTCGAAGACGTCTTCGCCACTCTCGCGGAAAGCGGCGCCAACCCGCAACGCCTGGAACTGGAGCTGACCGAAAGCCAGCTGGTGGAGGACGTGGAAGTGCTTATCGGCAAAATGAGCCAGCTGAAAGCCCGCGGCGTACACCTGGCGCTGGACGACTTCGGCGCGGGCTACTCCTCGCTCAACTACCTCAAACGCCTGCCGCTGGATCAGCTGAAGATCGACCAATCCTTCGTCCGCGATTTACTCGAACAACCCAGCGACGCTGCCATCGTGCGCACCATCCTCGCACTGGGCGCCAACCTCAACCTGGCAGTCACCGCAGAAGGGGTGGAAACCCAGGAACAGTACGACGCTTTGCAGCGCATGGGCTGCCGGCGTTTTCAGGGTTTTCTGTTTGCCAAGCCGGGGCCGGCGCAGAACCTTGAGCATTGGCCATTGGCAAAGACCTGGCAGGGTAAAGAGACCAGTATTCCGGACGCCTGACTCCCGTCACAAACCGCCGCTGATGCCCAGGTTGAGGCCGATGGCAGTAGCCAGGGACAGCGGCAGCAACAGGGTATCCAGCAACGCGCTGACCGGCAGGTCGGCGGCAGGATAAGCCGGGGCCTCGGCGCCGAAGCGGTCATTGGCGCAGCAACCGCCCTGCAGCGCATAGAGGTTCAATCGGGTGCCGGCATACACCACCGGCGCGCCTGGCTTGGCCGCATCCAAGGTGCGCACGGTGGCGCAGCTGCTGAGTGTCAGGCCCAACACCAGGCAGACGACCGCGCGAGCCAGAGGCTTATTCATCCGGGGTGATCTGATGGTGCTCGCCCCAGCGCGGCAGCATGTCCTGGGGGATATTCAGGCAGTTGAGGATGCGCGCCACAACGAAGTCGATCAGATCATCGATGGTCTGCGGCTGGTGATAGAAGCCCGGAGCGGCCGGAAGAATGGTCGCTCCCATATTCGAGAGCTTGAGCATGTTTTCCAGATGAATGCTGGAAAACGGCGCCTCGCGCGGCACCAGAATCAGCTGACGACGCTCCTTCAAGGCGACATCAGCGGCGCGCTCGATCAGGTTATTGCACGCCCCTGTGGCAATCGCCGACAGCGTGCCGGTGCTGCACGGCACCACCACCATCGCCGAGGGTGCGCCAGAGCCGGAGGCCACCGGCGCCATCCAGTCTTCCTTGCCGTACACGCGAATCTGCCCCGGCGCGGCGCCGGTGTACTCACTCAAGAACGCCTGCATCGCCTGGGGTTTGGCCGGCAGGCTGACATCGGTTTCGGTGGCCATCACCAGCTGCGCGGCCTTGGAAATCAGAAAGTGCACCTCGCGCTCTTCCTGCACCAGGCAATCGAGCAGGCGCAGGCCGTACTGAGCGCCGGAAGCGCCCGTCATAGCCAAAGTAATACGTTCAGGACCGGACATTTACCCCTCCAAGGCCGCTGCCAACTTGCCATGCAAACCGCCAAAGCCGCCGTTGCTCATCACCACCACCTGAGTACCCGGCGCGGCTTCGGCCTTGACCCCGGCGATGATCGCTTCCAAGGAATCGCAGACCTGAGTCGGCACGGTCGAGGTAGCCACGGTGCCGGCCAGGTCCCAGCCGAGATTCGGCGGTGCGTACCAGTACACCGAGTCAGCCTGTACTACGGACTCAGGCAGACCATCACGGTGCGCGCCGAGCTTCATCGAGTTGGAGCGTGGTTCGACGATGGCGATCAATTTGGCGTCGCCTATGCGCTTGCGCAGGCCATCCAGGGTGGTGGCAATCGCCGTCGGGTGGTGGGCGAAGTCGTCGAAGATGGTCACGCCATTCACTTCAGCGACCTTTTCCATGCGCCGCTTGGCATTGATAAAGCCGCACAGCGCGGCGATACCCAGCTCCGGCACCACGCCGACATGCCGCGCCGCCGCCAGCACCGCCAGGGCGTTAGCGACGTTGTGCTGGCCAGTCAGTTGCCAATCCACGGTGCCGGCAAGCTTGCCGTCGAAACTCACCTCGAAGCGCGAGCCATCGGCGCTAAGGAGTCGCGCCTGCCATTGGCCGCCCTCGCCGGTGGTCTGTACCGGCGTCCAGCAGCCCATCTCGATTACCCGCTTAAGCGCAGGCTCAGTGGTCGGGTGAATGATCAGGCCGTCGCCCGGGATGGTGCGCACCAGATGGTGGAATTGCCGCTCGATGGCCGCCAGATCCGGGAAGATATCCGCGTGATCGAACTCCAGGTTGTTCAGGATCGCAGTGCGCGGGCGGTAGTGCACGAACTTGCTGCGCTTGTCGAAGAAGGCGCTGTCGTATTCGTCGGCCTCGACCACAAAGAACGGCGTACCGCCCAAGCGCGCGGAGATACCGAAGTTCTGCGGCACGCCGCCAATCAGAAAACCCGGGCTCATGCCGGCATGCTCCAGCACCCAGGCCAACATGCTCGAACTGCTGGTTTTACCGTGGGTGCCAGCCACCGCCATCACCCACCGGCCTTGCAACACATGGTCGGCCAGCCACTGCGGCCCGCTTACATAGGGCAGGCCCTTGTTCAGCACATACTCCACCGCCGGGTTGCCACGCGACAGAGCATTGCCAACCACCACCAGATCTGGCGCGGGGTCGAGCTGGGCAGCGTCATAGCCTTGGGTCAGTTCGATGCCTTGAGCCTCCAGCTGGGTGCTCATGGGCGGGTAAACGTTGGCGTCGGAGCCGGTCACGCGGTGGCCGAGTTCCTTGGCCAGCACGGCCAGCGAGCCCATAAAAGTGCCGCAGATGCCGAGAATATGGATATGCATGATTTACCTTGCAGGCGTCGTCAGAGCCGGTGAATAAGGCGGGATAAAAACTGGCCGCAGATTAGCACAGCGCCCTATAGGCGGGCGCGGTGGCACGCTGATCAGCCGCCGCTGTTCGACCGCACTACCTCGAGAAAAGTCGCGATAATCCGCCGCGAGCCCTGGTCACGCCGGCACACCAGGGTTTCGGTCATGCGCTGCTGACAATCGAGAATCGGCAACGCCCGCATGGCGCGACTGGAACCAAATTCCGCCGCCGAAACGATACCCACGCCCAGACCGGCCGCGACCATCTCGAACACCGCTTCACGCCCTTCAACCTCAAGCGCCGAGCGCACGCGCAACCCTTCGCGGCGCAGCTCATCCTCAATCATCTGCCGGGTCATCGAGCCGCGCTCACGCAGCACCAGCGGTGTGTCATCGAGATCCGCCAGGACAATCGATTCGCGCCCCGCCCAGGGGTGTTCGAGCCCAACGAAGGCCACCAGTGGCGCACTGCTCAGTACATGGCTGAGCAGGTTTTCATCCGTCACCGGGCGGCCAAGCACAGCGAAATCCGCCTGATAGGCAAACAGCCTGGCCAGTGCCTCATCGGTGTTGCCGGTCACCAGATTGAAGCGAATGCCGGGATAACGCGCATTGAACGCGGCAATAAACGGCAGCACATGCACCGGCGAATCGACCGCCAGGGTCAGACTGCCGCTCTGCAGGGCACGCGAACTGGAGAGCAGTTCCTGGGCCTCAGCGACCACCGCATACAACCGCTGGGTAATACCGAGCAGCTGCTCCCCCAGTTCGGTGAGCTGCACCGAGCGCTTGGTGCGATGAAACAGCAGCACCCCGAATAGCTCCTCGAGTTTGCGCACTTGGTCGGAAACCGCCGGCTGGCTAAGGCACAGACGCTCGGCGGCGCGAGTGAAACTGCCCTGCTGCGCCACCGCGTGAAAGGCCCGCAATTGAGCGTTGGAAACCGCCATCAGACACCTCAATAAATAAGTTCAGCTTATTTTAAAAATACTATAAATCGATTTTATTTATTTACTGCAAGTTGTTTTTATCGACTCCAGAGCGGCGCATCGCTGCCACCGCACACACTGGAGACGATCATGAGCAAAGCCGAATTCATCAACGCCCGCCCAGCCCTTACCGCCCCCGCACTGGGTGAGCCCTATCTGCTGACCCCTGGCCCGCTGACCACGTCGCTGGCCACCAAGCAGGCCATGCTGCGCGACTGGGGTTCGTGGGACACCGACTTCAACCGGGTCACCGCGGATATTCGCCAAGGCCTGCTGCAAATGGCCGGCGTGCATGACGACAGCTACGCCTGCGTGCCCCTGCAAGGCAGCGGCACCTTCGCCGTCGAGGCGGCACTGGCCACCGCCATCGCCCGCGACGGTAAAGCCCTGGTGCTGATGAACGGTGCCTACGGCAAGCGCGCCACGCAGATTCTCGACTACCTCGGCCGCGACTACATCGCCCTGGACAAAGGTGACTACCTGCCACCGCAACCGGAAGAAGTTGCCGAGCTACTGAAAAACCACCCCGACGTCACCGACGTGTTCCTGGTTCACTGCGAAACCAGCTCAGGCATTCTCAACCCGCTGCGCGAGATCGCCGACGTGGTCAAAGCCCACGGCAAGAATCTGATCGTCGATGCCATGAGCTCCTTCGGCGCAGTGCCGCTGACTGTGGACAAGATCCCCTTCGACGTCATGGTTTCCTCAGCCAACAAGTGCATTGAAGGCATTCCCGGCTTCGGCTTTGTGATCATTCGCCGTGCACTGCTGGAACAGTCCAAGGGCCGCGCCCATTCACTGAGCCTGGACCTGCTAGAGCAGTGGCAATACATGGAGCGCACCGGGCAATGGCGCTTCACCCCGCCCACCCACAGCGTGGTGGCCTTCCGCAAGGCGCTCGAGCAGCACGCCGAGGAAGGGGGCGTAGCCGGACGCCAGGCGCGCTACACGAAAAATCGCGACACCCTGGTCGCCGGCATGCGCGCCATGGGCTTTCAGACCCTACTGGAAGACCGCTGGCTGTCGCCGATCATCACCACCTTCTTCAGCCCAACCCACCCGAACTTTGAGTTCAAGCGTTTCTACAACGAGCTCAAGGCCCGCCAGTTCGTCATCTACCCCGGCAAGTTGACCATTGCCGAAAGTTTCCGCATCGGCTGCATCGGCCAGATCGACGAACGCATCGTCGGCCAGTTGTTGCGTGCCATCGCCGACGCACTGGCGGTGATGGGCGTCGACGACTGCCGCCCAGCGAACTGAACCACAGCGCCCGGGCCAGTACGGCCCTGGGTGCAGACCTGTAGTACGAGACCGGCTGTTGCCCGCCCTATCAGGCAGGGCAACCCGGCAGGACGCCATGTCCCGGGCCTCGTTTGATCTGATCCAGACCGTCCGCCAAGACGGCGCCAGAAGTGCTTTTACAACAACAAAAGCAGCCGTTCCTTGAACTGCCAGCACATTCAACTCAGAGGTCAGCACCGTGAATCAGACATATGGCTTTTCCCTGTTAAACCTCAGCAGCAACCCCATACAGCGGTGGCGCCTGCAGATATTCGCCATCACCTGGCTGGCCTACGCCGCCTTCTATTTCACCCGCAAGGCCTTTTCGGTGGCCAAGCTGGGCATCGCCGATGACCCCGACTTCCAACTGGAAAAGGCCACCATGGCCAACCTCGACGCGCTCTACCTCGGCGCCTATGCCGTCGGCCAGTTCACCTGGGGCATCCTCGCCGACCGCTTTGGCCCGCGCGTGGTGGTACTGGGCGGCTTGCTGATTTCCGCAGTGGTGTCGCTGATCATGGGCAGCTTCGCCACCCTGCCGATCTTCGCCACCTGCATGGTGATCCAGGGCCTGGCGCAATCCACTGGCTGGTCAGGATTGTGCAAGAACCTCGGCAGTTTCTTCGCCACTGGCGAACGCGGCCGGGTACTCGGTTTGTGGAGCAGTTGCTACGCCTTCGGCGGCTTGGTGGCCTCGCCCTTCGCTGGCTGGTGGGCCTATCAGGTCTATGGCGATTGGCGCGCGGCATTTTTCTCCAGCGCCATCGTGGTCGGCGCAGTGGCCGTGCTGTTCTTTTTGCTGCAACGCAACACGCCACAGGATGTGGGGCTGCCAGCGGTCGAAAGCACCGATACACCGCAACTCGATGGCAACGGACAGCACGCCAGCTTCGCTAGCTGCCTAAAAACCATCCTGAGAAATCGCACGGTACTGGTACTCGGCCTGGCTTACTTCCTGCTCAAGCCGGCGCGTTACGCGATCCTGTTCTGGGGCCCGGTAATGGTCTACGAGCGCATGCCGGAGATCGGCAAGGTCGCCTCGGCCATCGTCCCTACCTCCTTTGAAGTCGCCGGCCTGATTGGCCCAGTACTGCTCGGCCTGATGTCGGACAAGCTGTTCGGCGCACGGCGCTTCCCGGCCTGCGTGGTCAGCCTATTGGTCCTGGCGGTCTGCCTGGCGCTGTTTGTCCCGGCGATGCAGAGCGGCAGCGTACTGGCCGTGGTCGGCCTGCTGTTCATGATGGGCCTGAGCCTCTACGGCCCGGACTCGATGATCAGCGGTTCCGCCGCCATCGACTACGGCCAGGGTACCGCCGGTACCGCCGCCGGCTTCGTCAACGGTTGCGGCTCAATCGGCGCGATCCTCGGCGGCCTGCTGCCCGGCTACTTCGATACCGAAAGCGTGTTTCTGCTGTTCACCGGCACGGCCCTGATCGCCACCGTGATGATGCTGCCGTACTGGAACAGCCGCCCGAACCAGCTCGCGCAACACCCCAGCAACCCACTGAACCCCAACAGCACCGCCAGCAACGCAAGCTTGCGGGCCTGACCTTTCCGCTTAATCCATCCAGGAGTCACGACATGAACTATCAACAACCTCAGCAGCTGCAAGCAATCATCCTCGACTGGGCCGGCACCGTGGTCGACTTCGGCTCCTTCGCGCCGACGCAGATCTTCGTCGAAGCCTTCGCCGAGTTCGCCGTCCCCGTAACCCTGGCCGAGGCCCGCGGGCCAATGGGCATGGGCAAGTGGGACCATATTCGCACCCTGTGCAACGTGCCAGAAATTGCCGAGCGCTACCGCGCTGCCTTCGGCCGCCTGCCCAGTGATGACGACGTAACGGCCATCTATGAGCGCTTTATGCCATTGCAAATCGCCAAGATCGCTGAGCATTCGGCACTGATCCCCGGCGCGCTCGACACCATCACCGGCCTGCGCAACCAGGGCCTGAAGATCGGCTCCTGCTCCGGCTACCCGGCAGTGGTGATGGAAAAAGTGGTGCAACTGGCCGAGCGCAACGGCTACGTCGCCGACCATGTGGTCGCCACCGACGAAGTACCCAACGGCCGCCCGCATCCGGCTCAGGCCCTGGCCAACGTGATTGCCCTCGGCATCAGCGACGTGGCGGCCTGCGTCAAAGTCGACGACACCACCCCAGGCATTCTGGAAGGGCGTAGCGCCGGTATGTGGACGGTGGCGCTGACCTGTTCGGGCAACGCCCTGGGCCTGACCTACGCGCAATTCAAGGATCTGCCGGCCGAGCAACTGGCCAAAGAGCGCGTGCGCATCGCCCAACTGTTCGAGGGCTCACGCCCGCACTACCTGATCGACACCATCAACGAGCTGCCCGCGGTGATCGACGACATCAATGCCCGCATGAAACGCGGGGAAACACCACAAGGCGTCTGACAACCTCAGCCGGCAAGCGCCCGCGCGTGTCGGCTATCCCTAATTAAAGAGGTCAGCATCATGATTTACGCGAAACCAGGCACCCCAGGCGCCATCGTTACCCTCAAGCCGCGCTACGGCAATTTCATCGGTGGCGAATTTGTCGCGCCGCTGGGCGGCCGCTATTT
The DNA here is from genome assembly GCF_029269135.1 of Pseudomonas sp. 1928-m. Lineage (NCBI taxonomy): Bacteria > Pseudomonadati > Pseudomonadota > Gammaproteobacteria > Pseudomonadales > Pseudomonadaceae > Pseudomonas > Pseudomonas sp. 1928-m. The sequence goes on from NZ_JARIXO010000002.1 coordinate 368,319, forward strand.
CACCAACACCAGCCCGGTCGATACTTCGGTAATCGGCGAGTTCCCACGCTCAGATGCCAGCGATATCGAACGCGCGCTGGACGCCGCCCATGCCGCCGCCGATGCCTGGGGCAGAACCAGCGTGCAGAGCCGCGCTCTGGTACTGCTGGAAATCGCTGACCGCATCGAGGCCAACCTCGAACTGCTGGCCGTGGCGGAAACCTGGGACAACGGTAAAGCCGTGCGTGAAACCCTGAATGCCGATGTACCGCTGGCCGCCGATCACTTCCGCTACTACGCCGGCTGCATCCGCGCCCAGGAAGGCTCCGCTGCAGAAATCGACGAACACACTGCCGCCTATCACTTCCACGAACCCCTAGGCGTGGTTGGGCAGATCATCCCGTGGAACTTCCCGTTGCTGATGGCCGCCTGGAAACTCGCCCCAGCTCTGGCTGCAGGCAACTGCATCGTGCTCAAGCCGGCCGAACAGACGCCGCTATCGATCAGCCTACTGATGGAGCTAATCGGCGATTTGCTGCCGCCAGGCGTACTCAACGTGGTGCAAGGCTTCGGCAAGGAAGCGGGCGAAGCCCTGGCCACCAGCAAACGCATCGCCAAAATCGCCTTTACCGGTTCCACCCCGGTGGGCTCGCACATCCTCAAGTGCGCCGCCGAGAACATCATCCCAAGCACCGTGGAGCTGGGCGGCAAATCGCCGAACATCTTCTTCGAAGACATCATGAGTGCCGAGCCAGCCTTTATCGAAAAGGCCGCCGAGGGCCTGGTACTGGCCTTCTTCAACCAGGGCGAGGTGTGCACCTGCCCATCGCGGGCGCTGGTGCAGGAGTCGATCTTCGAGCCGTTCATGGTCGAGGTGATGAAGAAGATCAAGGCGATCAAGCGCGGCGACCCGCTGGATACCGAGACCATGGTCGGCGCCCAGGCCTCCGAGCAGCAGTACGACAAGATTTTGAGCTACCTGGAAATCGCCCAGCAGGAAGGTGCCGAGCTGCTTACCGGCGGCGCGGCAGAGAATCTGACTGGCAACCTGGCCGACGGCTATTACATCCAGCCGACCCTGCTCAAGGGCCACAACAAGATGCGCGTATTCCAGGAAGAAATCTTCGGCCCGGTAGTTGGCGTAACCACCTTCAAGGACGAGGCCGAAGCCCTGGCGATTGCCAACGACACCGAGTTCGGCCTCGGCGCCGGCCTGTGGACCCGCGACATCAACCGCGCCTACCGCATGGGCCGTGGCATCAAGGCAGGTCGGGTGTGGACCAACTGCTACCACCTGTACCCGGCGCATGCGGCGTTCGGCGGTTACAAGAAGTCAGGCGTAGGCCGCGAGACCCACAAGATGATGCTCGACCACTACCAGCAGACGAAAAACCTGCTGATCAGTTACGACATCAACCCACTGGGCTTTTTCTAGACGTGTTCGCCAGCTCGGCATTTACCCGTGCAGTCCTGCGAGCGGCTTGCAGGACTGCACGGGCCTGGAAAAAAGCTCTAGCCGGGCCTGACAACCCCGTGCTTGCGCAGCTTGCGATACAGGGTATTGCGGCTGATGCCGAGCTGTTCGGCACTGCGGCTCATCTGCCAGTGCTGCGCCTCCAGGACCGCGAGCAGCGCCTGGCGTTCGGCGTCGCCCAGTTGGTCGGGCTTGGCCGCCGGCAGCAGGGCCTGCGCAGGACGGGCATGGCGAATCTCGGCGGGCAGTTCGGCGTGGCTGATCACGCCGTTTTCGCACAGCGCGCAGAGGGTGCGCAGCACATTGCGCAACTGGCGCACATTGCCCGGCCAGGGGTAGGCGAGCAGCGACTCGCGGGCTGCATCATCAAGCCGCGCAGATTGCCCGCGCGCCTCTTCGGCCAGGAGAAAATCCAGCAACGCCAGTTTGTCGCTACGCGCACGCAGCGGCGGCAGCTCGATCACCAAGCCATTCAAGCGATAGAACAGGTCCTGGCGAAACTCGCCGCTGGCCACCCGCTCGTTCAGGTCGCGGTGACTGGCGCTGATCACCCGCACATCGATGGCCTGCGCTTCACCGCCAATCGGCTCAACGCGGCGCTCCTCCAGCACCCGCAGCAAGCGGGTCTGCAGCGCCAGCGGCATATCGCCGATTTCATCAAGAAACAGCGTGCCGCCATCGGCCTGCTGCAGCTTGCCGCGCATGCCTTCTTTACGTGCGCCGGTAAAGCTGCCGCCGCGATAACCGAACAACTCGCTCTCGATCAGGCTCTCGGGAATCGCCGCGCAGTTCAGCGCAACAAAGGGCTTGCCACCACGCGAGCTGACCTGATGCAGGGCCTTGGCGAAGGCCTCCTTGCCGGTGCCGGTTTCGCCGCCAATCAGCAGCGGCACATCGCGCTCATACACCCGCAGCGCACGGCGAAAATCACTCTGCAAGCCAGGGTCGGCCAGGCACAAGCCCGGCGTTGCCAGCGTCGTGGCCGCCAACGCCTGAGCACTGCGCCGCGGCTGGCCGCGCAGCATGGCGAACAGCAGCTGGCCGCGCTGGGTATACAGCGGCCAACTGGCACTGGGCTGGGCCGAGGCGCGGCCGAGCAGGTCATCCAGGCGGCAGTCGAATACTTCCACTAAGGTGCGCCCGAGCAGTTGCCGGCGCGACAGGCCGAGCAGGTTGATCGCGCTCTGATTCACCGCACTCACGCGTCCATCGCCATCGAAGGCCAGCAGGCCTTCGCTGAACTGGCCGATATATTCGGCCTGAGCGTGGAAGCGCAGCAGCCATTCGCCTTCATAGCTGCGCAAAAAGTGGCAGCCCTCGATGGCCTTGGCTGAGAGGTTGACCAGCGCCATGGTGTGGAACTGGCTCTGCCGGGATACGTCATGCCGCGCCGAGGACACATCCAGCACCGCAAGCAGCTCGCCATGCGGATCGAATACCGGGCTGGCCGAGCAGGTCAGCCCGGTGTGCCGGCTACGGAAGTGTTCATTCTGGTGGATGGTCAGCGGCTGGCGCTCGACCAAACAAGTGCCGATGCCGTTGGTGCCTTCGCAGGCTTCGCTCCAATCGGCACCCAGCCACAAGCCGGCCTGCTCGAAAGTGCGTTTTTCCGCCTGTTCGGTGACGCAGTTGAGGATCACCCCACGGGCATCAGTCAGCAACACGGCATGGCCAGAACCGGCCAGTTGGCGGTGCAGGCTGTTCATCTCGTTGCAGGAAATCTCCAGCACCTGTTGCAGCTGCTCGCGCCGTTCCAGCATGTGCGCGTGCTCAATCACTGCCGGCGGCATGCTCTGCGCCGGGTCGAGGTGATGCTGCTGCAGGCAGCGCAGCCAGGAGCGCGCCACCGAGGAATCGGCAGCCGGGCCGGCGAGCTGGCCGCGCCCTTGGGCCACGGTCAGCACCTGCTGGGCGTGGCGGCTTGCTGGGTTATGCATTGTTATTGTTCTCCGCAGTAGCAGGCCGCTGAGAAACTACCTGCGTTGGCAATACTTCGTTAAAAACAGGCTCGGAATGCTCATTTACACCAGTAAACTCCGCTTCCTCGCCTGTTTTTGCCTTGTCTTGCCGGCCTCGCCTACGTTTTCAACGGCCTGCTAGGAGTTGCACGTGATGGCCGAGCATCTACCAGCTTTCCGGCCATTGCAAGACGCGCTGACCGGCGAGTCACCGCGTTGTATCGCCCCTGGTACAGAGTGTCACGCAGGCTGTATCAGGGCTGATACAACTCGCGCAGCGCAACCTCCCAGCGAATGTCACGCAACCGCTCTAGAAAGGGCATCGCGCGCGCCTGGCCCAGCCCTTGCTCTGTCTCTGCACAAGCGCCACAGCGCGCCTCTCGCTGCATCACCAGAACAAGCATAAGAACCAGGAGATATTCAGCATGCGTTACGCCCATCCAGGTACCGAAGGTGCCCTCGTTTCCTTCAAATCCCGTTACGGCAACTACATCGGCGGCGAGTTTGTCGCGCCGGTCAAAGGCCAGTACTTCACCAACACCTCGCCGGTGAACGGCCTGCCGATTGCCGAGTTCCCGCGCTCCACGGCCGAGGATATCGACAAGGCCCTGGACGCTGCCCATGCTGCCGCCGATGCCTGGGGCCGTACTTCGGTGCAGGAGCGCTCGCTGACCCTGTTGAAGATCGCCGACCGCATCGAGGCCAACCTGGAAGTGTTGGCCATCACCGAAACCTGGGACAACGGCAAGGCCGTGCGCGAAACCCTGAATGCCGATATTCCGCTGGCCGCCGACCACTTCCGCTACTTCGCCGGCTGCCTGCGCGCCCAGGAAGGCTCGGCCGCCGAGATCGACGGCAACACCGTGGCCTATCACATCCATGAACCGCTGGGCGTGGTCGGGCAGATCATCCCGTGGAACTTCCCGCTGCTGATGGCCGCCTGGAAACTCGCCCCGGCCCTGGCAGCCGGCAACTGCGTGGTATTGAAACCGGCCGAACAAACGCCGCTGGGCATCAGCGTGCTGATGGAGCTGATCGGCGACCTGCTGCCGCCGGGCGTGCTCAACGTGGTGCAGGGTTACGGTAAAGAAGCGGGCGAAGCGCTGGCCACCAGCAAACGCATCGCCAAGATCGCCTTCACCGGCTCCACCCCGGTGGGCGCGCACATCATGAAATGCGCAGCCGAAAACATCATCCCCAGCACCGTGGAGCTGGGCGGCAAATCGCCGAATATCTTCTTCGAAGACATCATGCAGGCCGAGCCAAGCTTTATCGAAAAAGCCGCCGAAGGACTGGTGCTGGCCTTCTTCAACCAGGGTGAAGTGTGCACCTGCCCGTCACGGGCACTGGTGCAGGAGTCGATCTACCCGGCATTCATGAAAGAGGTAATGAAGAAGGTCGAGCAGATCAAGCGCGGCGACCCACTGGACACCGACACCATGGTCGGCGCCCAGGCTTCCGAGCAGCAGTTCGACAAGATCCTCAGTTACCTGGAAATCGCCAAACAGGAAGGCGCCGAGCTGCTTACCGGCGGTGCGGTGGAAAAACTCAGCGGCACCCTGGACGGCGGCTATTACATCCAGCCGACCCTGCTCAAGGGCCACAACAAAATGCGCGTGTTCCAGGAGGAAATCTTCGGCCCGGTGGTCAGCGTCACCACCTTCAAGGACGAAGCCGAAGCCCTGGCGATTGCCAACGACACCGAGTTCGGCCTCGGTGCCGGCCTGTGGACCCGCGACATCAACCGCGCCTACCGCATGGGCAGGGCGATCAAGGCCGGGCGCGTGTGGACCAACTGCTACCACCTTTACCCGGCGCATGCCGCCTTCGGTGGCTACAAGAAGTCCGGTGTCGGCCGTGAAACCCACAAGATGATGCTCGACCACTACCAGCAGACCAAGAACCTGCTGGTCAGTTACGACATCAACCCACTCGGCTTTTTCTAAGCCCCTGCGCAACCGCAGCCGATGCTCGGAAACGACATCGGCCTGCCAGTCCGCGCCCAGGTCTAGACCAGAGGCGTAGTTGGCACAGCGGTTGCTGATCCACTGGGTAACACTTTTCCCTCAAATACCTACAAGCCTGACCGGGCGTGCGCTGCGGCCAGCTTGTTGATAAGGAATTCCCATGGCAGCAGAACAAATCAGTGCGGTAGGTCTACCGCAAGGCACCGATTTAGAGCAGGTCGATGCCGATTACTTCCAAAGCAGACAATTGAAGAAGGGCGCAGCAGGCTGGGTATTGCTGGTCGGCCTGGGCGTTGCCTACGTGATTTCTGGCGATTACGCCGGCTGGAACTTCGGTCTAGCCCAGGGCGGCTGGGGCGGCATGTTTCTCGCCACCCTGCTGATGGCGCTGATGTACCTGTGCATGTGCTTCTCCCTGGCTGAACTGTCCTCGATGATCCCCACCGCCGGTGGCGGTTATGGCTTTGCCCGCAGCGCCTTCGGCCCCTTGGGCGGTTTTCTCACCGGTACAGCGATCCTTATCGAGTACGCCATTGCTCCAGCGGCGATTGCAGTGTTTATCGGTGCTTACTGCGAGTCGCTGTTCGGCATTGGCGGCTGGGCGATCTACCTGGCCTTCTATGTGCTGTTTATCGGCATCCATATCTTCGGCGTCGGTGAAGCGCTGAAGCTGATGTTTATCATCACCGCCGTGGCGGCGATTGCCCTGGGCGTGTTTATCGTCGCGATGGTGCCGCACTTCTCGGTGGCCAACCTGCTCGATATTCCGGTGACTGAAGCCACCGGCGCCAGCAGCTTCCTGCCGTTTGGCTATGTCGGCGTGTGGGCGGCGATCCCCTATGCGATCTGGTTCTTCCTCGCGGTCGAAGGCGTACCGCTGGCCGCTGAAGAAACCCGCAATCCGCAGCGCGATATGCCGCGCGGGCTGATCGGCGCCATGCTGGTACTGCTGGCCTTTGCCCTGCTGATTTTGGTGGTCGGCCCAGGCGGCGCCGGGGCCAACGCGCTTATGGCTTCGGGCAACCCACTGGTGGAAGCACTGACGATTGCCTACGGCGAATCCACCTGGATGAGCAGCTTCGTCAACCTGATCGGCCTGGCCGGTTTGATTGCCAGCTTCTTCTCGATCATCTACGCCTACTCCCGGCAGATCTTCGCCCTGTCGCGCGCCGGCTACCTGCCGCGTTCGCTGTCGCTGACCAACAAGAACAAAGCCCCGGTACTGGCGTTGATCGTGCCTGGCCTGATCGGTTTTGCCCTATCGCTGACGGGCCAGGGTGACCTGCTGATTCTGGTGGCAGTGTTCGGCGCCACCATCTCCTACGTGCTGATGATGGCCGCACACATCACCCTGCGCGTGCGTCGCCCGGAAATGCATCGCCCGTACCGCACCCCAGGCGGCATCGTCACCTCGGGCATCGCCCTGGTACTGGCCTGCGTGGCCGTGGTTGCCGGCTTCCTGGTCGACCCACGGGTGGTGATTGGTGCCGCGATTATCTACGCCGTGCTGATCGCCTACTTCGCCCTGTACAGTCGCCATCACCTGGTGGCCGGTACGCCGGAAGAAGAATTCGTCGCCATCGGTAAAGCCGAGGCCGCGCTCAAGTAATACCCGTCACGTTGGCGCAGCATGATCGTGCTGCGCCAACGTGGCGTTTGGGAGACACGCGATGTCCAGTTTTCAGCATACGGTAGGCGGTGAAACCTACCGTTTCGACAGCCTCGCCGAGGTGATGGCCAAGGCCAGCCCGGCGCGCTCCGGCGACTTTCTCGCCGGTGTGGCGGCGAGCAATGCCGGCGAACGGGTCGCGGCGCAGATGGCCCTGGCCGATATTCCGCTCAAGCATTTCCTCACTGAGGCGCTGATTCCCTACGAAGCCGATGAAGTCACCCGACTGATCATCGACAGCCATGACCTGGCGGCCTTCGCCCCGGTCAGCCACCTGACGGTCGGCGGCTTTCGCGACTGGCTGCTCGGCGACAGCGCCGACGAAGCCAGCCTGCGCGCCCTCGCCCCCGGCCTGACGCCAGAAATGGCCGCAGCCGTATCGAAGATCATGCGCGTGCAGGATCTGGTACTGGTGGCGCAGAAAATCCGTGTGGTCAGCCGTTTTCGCAACACCGTCGGCCTGCGCGGGCGCATGTCCACCCGCCTGCAGCCCAATCACCCGACCGATGAACCGGCCGGCATCGCCGCGAGCATTCTCGACGGCCTGCTGTACGGCAACGGCGACGCCATGATCGGCATCAACCCGGCCACCGACAGCATCAGCTCCATCTGCGACATGCTGAAGATGCTCGACGGCATCATTCAGCGTTATGAAATCCCCACCCAGGCCTGCGTGCTGACCCACGTCACCACCTCGATCGAGGCGATCAACCGTGGTGTGCCGCTGGACCTGGTGTTCCAGTCGATTGCCGGCACCGAGGCGGCCAACGCCAGCTTTGGCGTCAGCCTGAAAATTCTCCAGGAAGGCTACGACGCCGGCCTGAGCCTCAAGCGCGGCACCCTCGGCGACAACCTGATGTATTTCGAAACCGGCCAGGGCAGCGCACTGTCCGCTGGCGCCCACCATGGCCTCGACCAACAGACCTGCGAGACCCGCGCTTATGCAGTGGCCCGGCATTTCAAGCCGTTTCTGGTGAATACTGTGGTCGGTTTTATCGGCCCGGAGTACCTGTACAACGGCAAGCAGATCATCCGCGCCGGCCTGGAAGACCACTTCTGCGGCAAGCTGCTGGGCCTGCCGATGGGTTGCGACATTTGCTACACCAACCACGCCGAAGCCGATCAGGACGATATGGACGTGCTGCTGACCCTGCTCGGCGTGGCCGGGATCAACTTCATCATGGGCATCCCCGGCTCCGACGACGTGATGCTCAATTACCAGACCACCTCCTTTCACGACGCGCTGTATGCCCGGCAGAGCCTGGGGCTGAAACCGGCCCCCGAGTTCGAAGCCTGGCTGCAGCGCATGGGCATCTTCACCCAGGCCGACGGCCGCCCGCGCATGGGCAATAGCCTGCCGCCGGCGTTCCGTCAGGCCCTGGCGCAGCTTGGCTAACTAAGGAGCCGCTTATGTACGATGACAGCCCACTCAGCGGCGCCAGCGAAAATCCCTGGCAGCAACTGCGCAACCTCACCCCAGCGCGTATCGCCCTCGGTCGTGCCGGTACCAGCATGCCGACCCGCGCGCAGCTGGACTTCCAGTTCGCCCACGCCCAGGCCCGCGATGCCGTGCACCTGCCGTTTGACCACGCCGCGCTGGCCGCAGGCCTGGCTCACCAGCATCGGCAGAGCCTGCTGCTGCACAGCGCCGCCAAGGACCGCGACACCTACCTGCAACGCCCGGATCTGGGCCGGCGCTTAAGTCACGAATCCGCCGAGTTGCTGGGTCAGCACCGCGAAAACAATCCGGATGGCTACGACCTGGCCATTGTCATCGCCGACGGCCTGTCCGCCCTGGCCGTGCACCGTAATGCCCTGCCCATGGTGGCGCATATCGAGGAGCAGGCCGCTGCCGAAGGCTGGAGCGTGGCGCCCGTGGCTCTGGTGACCCAAGGCCGCGTGGCGGTGGCCGATGAAGTGGCCGAACTGCTCGGCGCACGCATGGTGGTGATCCTGATCGGCGAACGGCCGGGCCTGAGTTCGCCGGACAGCCTGGGGCTGTACTTCACCTACGCGCCCAAAGTCGGCCTGACTGACGCCTACCGCAACTGCATCTCCAACGTGCGCCAGGAAGGCCTGAGCTACGCCATGGCCAGCCACCGCCTGCTGTACCTGATGCGCGAGGCCTGCCGCCGTCAACTGTCGGGGGTCAACCTCAAGGATGAGGCCGAAGTGCCGCTGCTGGCGGGCGGGGTGCCGCGCGAGAACTTTCTGCTTGGATGATGGGGAATTTCCGCAAACTACAACCAAACGCTTGTTTGGATTGCACTTTCCAAAAGCTTTAGGCAGCATCGGGGTCGTTCGCAGGCAGCGCTGCCGTGTTGCCGAAGCCATCCACATGACTGAAGTAGAGGCTCACCATGCGCATCGTCCAAGCGACCCTGGAGCATCTGGATCAACTCACGCCACTGTTCGTGAATTACCGCGAACACTTCGGCCAGCTGCCCTACCCCGACTCCTCGCGCACCTTTCTGGAAAAGCGCATCAGCCGCAAGGAATCGGTGATCTACCTGGCCATGGCCGATGATGAAGAGAAGATTCTCGGCTTCTGCCAGCTCTATTCGAGCTTCTCCTCGCTGTCGCTCAAGCGCGTATGGATTCTCAACGACATCTACGTCTGCCAGGACGCCCGCCGCCAACTGGTGGCCGACCGCCTGATCCAGACTGCCAAGCAGATGGCCAAGGAAACCAACGCCGTGCGCCTGCGTGTGGCGTCCAGCATCAACAACGAGGTCGCGCACAAGCTCTACGAATCCATCGGTTTCAAGGAAGACACCGAGTTCAAGAGCTTTGTCCTGCCGATCACCGAAGACTTCACCGCGCCGTAGGTCTTTAGATAAGTAGTTTGGCGCTGAGCGCAGCGAAGCCCAACAGAGATTGGTATATCTCGTTGGGCTTCGTCGCACTGCAGCCAACAGAACACCGCTTCTCAGCCTTCCAGGCTCAGCCACAGCCCCACGCCCAGTTGCAGTAGCAACAGAGCAAGCGCCGCCAGGTGCCAGCTTTGCCGATGGTGGCGCGTGCGCAGCGCAGGCGCCGGCTGATGCAGCAAGGGTTGCTGCAAAGCATGCTGGAACTCCGACAACGCCTCAAAGCGCGCCTCAGGCCTGGGCGCCAAGGCCCGCGCCAGCACACCATCCCAGCCTACCGGCACCTGCACGCTGAACTGTGCCAACGGCACATAACGGCTATTGCCGCCCGCATCCACCTGCGCCGCCTCGGGCCAGCGCCCACAGAACAACCAGTAAGCCAGCGCAGCCAGGGCAAACTGGTCGGCGCGGCCATCCACCGTCTTCCCAGCGCGCGCCTCGGGGGCCAGCGGCACCGCCTGCGCGGGCAATGCCTGCTGCGCCACCCCAGGCAAGAGCGCAGCATGTTCGGGCAGCAACAGCAGCCACCCACCGTCATCCAGCAGAATATTGCGCGGGTCCAGCCACAGCCCCTGCATGCCGCGTCGCTGCAAACCGCGCACGGCGGCGATCAGCTGTTCGAGCACGGCCAGCACCGTCAAACCATCGACCGGGCCATGGGCCGCCACCCAGTCGATCAGGCTGCGCATGCCCTTGCCTGCAGGCTCGAACAGCCAGAAGGCATGCTCGCGCGGCTGATGTGCAGACATCACCTGCGCCAGGCTGGCCACCGGGCTGCGTCGTAACGCCCACTCACGCTGCCAGAAGGCTTCATCCGCATCCTGTTCGGCCAGCCACAGCATGGCCTCGCGTCCCCGCCGATCAGTGGCGCGAAACACCCGCCCCGGCGGGCCGTAGGGACAGGCCGAGAGCAGTTCCCAACCATCCAGCTGCAGGCCCGGTTGCGCATTGCTCACCGCCCGCCAGGGCGCGCGCGGGGCCAGCACCGGCGTGCTGTCGGCTTCCCCCGGCAGCAATAACACTGCAGCACCAGGGGCCTGCAGCAWTGGCGCCAGCAGCTCCGCCAAGGGATCGTCCTGTAGCGCCTCGCCTGCGCCACAAAAGCCGCGCAGGTCCACCACATCCAGCAGCGGCTGCGGCGCCAGCAGCAATAGCTCGCCCGGGCTCAGGGTCAGGCGATGCTGCACCAGCGCCAGTTCGGCCTGCGCGCCCAGCTGCAAGCCATCACGGCCGACCAGACTGGTTGCCGTGTCGCCCTGATAACGCCGCAAACCAATGGCGCCGGCCTGGAGAAACTGCGCCTCGCCGTTCTGCAGCAGCAACAAGCCGGCATTCAGTTGCGCGACGTTGCGCCCAGCCTGACGCTGGCGAAACAGCTGCTGATTGAACGCCGCCAGCACCTGCCGCGCCGCCTGGGCTTCACTCCAGCCGCCGGGCGTGCAACAGCAATCGGCCAACAAACCATCCAGATATGCCTCCAGGGTACGCACTACATCAGTGCACTCGCGCGCCCAGAGCAGCGCTACCAGCAGCACCGGCGGCCGCCCCTCGCGCCCTGGCAGCCAGGTCGCGCGCGCCCGTGCGGCCTGGCTGGGCAGGTCGACACCATGGCCACAAAGCATTTTGACGGTGGGATGATGCAGACGCTCGATCGACATTGGCAGCCCTCCCAGGTCGCAGATACGCATGCCGTTGCAGCCTTTGTGCCGACTTGCCCAGCACAGGCCCCAGGCTTATGGTGGGCGCTTTCCACCGTCCGAGCAGAGTCCATGTTGTCGCTCCGCGCCTGGCGTCGCCAGCGCATCCTTGCCCGTCATCCCATCAGCCCAATGCAGTGGCAGGCCGTGCTGCAGCAACTGCAGATCCTCGACGGCCTGAATGACGCCGAGCAGCAGCGCCTGCGCGAACGCGCCGTGCTGTTTCTCCATCACAAACACCTCAGTGCCCTGCCCGGCGTCGAACTGGACGGTCACGCACGCCTGCTGCTGGCAGTGCAGGCCGAGTTGCCGCTGCTGCACCTGGCCGACCTCAACTGGTATCAGGGTTTTCACGAAATCGTCCTCTACCCGGATGACTTCGTCAGCCCGCAACGCCACCGCGATGCCAGCGGCGTGGTCCACGAATGGGACGCCGAGCACAGTGGCGAGGCCTGGCAGCAAGGCCCGGTAATTCTCGCCTGGCCCGGCGTGCAGGCCAGCGGCCAATGGCATGGCTACAACCTGGTGATCCACGAGTTGGCGCACAAGCTGGACATGCTAAACGGCGACGCCAACGGCCTGCCGCCGCTGCATAGCACTATGGCCGTGCAGGAGTGGGCCAAGGCCATGCAGAGCGCCTTCGATCAGCTTAACGCCGAGCTGGATGCCGACCCCGAGGCCGAAACCGCCATCGATCCTTACGCGGCGGAAAACCCGGCGGAGTTCTTTGCCGTTACCAGCGAATACTTTTTCAGCGCTCCGGACCTGCTCGCCGAGGCTTTCCCGGCGGTGTACGCGCAGCTGGCGCTGTTCTATCGGCAGGACCCGCTGGCCCGCTTGCAACGGCTGCAGGCGAGCAACCCCGACTACCAGATCAGAACGGAGAACTGCGAATTCGCGACCAATAGAGAACAGTAGGATGGGTGGGGCCGCCTAGGTGATAACCCATCAGCCAATTGATGGGTTATCACCCATCCTACGCTGCTGTTATACCGGCAAGCCCCGCAACTTCGACTACCAGGTCAGAGCCGATAACTGCGGGTTCGCGACCAATGGCTAGGCATCCTGGCGTAGCAACGTGGGGGGAATATGCCTATAATCGCGCCACTTTTTTGGCCCACCCCTCGGGAGTCGCCCCATGAGCTACAGCAAGATCCCAGCTGGTAAAGACCTGCCAAACGACATCTACGTCGCCATCGAGATCCCGGCCAACCACGCGCCGATCAAATACGAAATCGACCACGACAGCGATTGCCTGATGGTCGACCGTTTCATGGCCACCCCGATGTTCTACCCGGCCAACTACGGCTTTATCCCGCACACCCTGGCGGACGACGGTGATCCCCTCGACGTGCTGGTCGTGACCCCGTACCCAGTGGCGCCAGGCTCGGTTGTCCGTGCCCGCCCAGTTGGCGTACTGCTGATGAGCGACGAAGCCGGCGGCGATGCCAAGCTAGTTGCCGTACCGCACGACAAATTGAGCGTGCTGTACCAAGACGTTAAGGAATACACCGACCTGCCCCCGCTGCTGATCGAGCAGATCAAGCACTTCTTCGAGAACTACAAAGATCTCGAGAAGGGCAAGTGGGTCAAGGTTGAAGGTTGGGCTGGCGCCGATGAGGCCCGCAACCTGATTAACAAGGCGGTCGCTGCTTACCAAAAATAAGTAGTGCCCACCCCCTAAAAGCCGGCCACAAGCCGGTTTTTTTTATGCCTAAAAAAAGCCTATCCAACTCAAAAGTCTTGCTGATAGCCTAGACAAATAAAGGGCTACAGCCATCACCCCATTCAACCGGGCTCAAAGTGATACAAAGCCCTCCAATGAAAAAATGGGGGGACAAGTGGGGGGATAACAGAGAATGGAAACGCTTCAGGGGACGCGATGGGCAAGCTGAATCCAAAACAGGTAGAGAACCTAACTGAACCCGGCACCTACGAAGATGGCGACGGACTTCGATTGGTCGTCAAACCCACCGGGCGTAAGTCTTGGTTACTACGATTCCAGCTCGCTGGCCGTCGCCGGGAAATGGGGTTGGGGTCGTACCCAGAGATCAGCCTTAAGAACGCACGCCTTGAAGCGAGTGCGAAGCGTCGTATATTGGCTGATGGCGTCGACCCACTAGCTGCACGTGATCAAGAGCGACTAGCCCAACGTGAAGCTCAGCGAGCTCAAGAAGCGCAACAACTAAAGTTTAAGACGCTAGCTACTGACTACTGGGTCGCGCATGGCGGCACTTGGTCTGATCAATGGCGTAGAGGCTGGATACGCAAGCTGGAGCTCTATGCATTCCCGCATATTGGCAGCCTTTCTGCCGAGCAGATTGAGACTGGACATGTCCTCAAACTTCTTCAGCCTATATGGGCCACTAAAACTCGTACAGCCGACGAGGTACGCGGGCAAATTGAGCAGATTCTTGATGCCGCCAAAGCACGAGGCCTGCGTAAAGGAGAAAACCCCGCTCGGTGGCGTGGTCATCTGGACAATCTGCTCAGCAGAGCGGAAAAGAAAAAAGCAAGAAAACGCGAGCACTTCCCAGCACTGCCCTGGCAAGACGTTCCGAAGCTCATGCATCAACTGAAAGCGAACATGACAGCACCATCTCTTGCGGCACAACTGCTGATCATGACGGCAGCACGCGCGCACATGGTGAGGTTCGCACGCTGGACTGAGTTCGACCTTAATGCGCGCACGTGGTCACTTCCAGACGAACGCATGAAAACACGCGTCGCCTTCAAAATCCCGCTTGCTGACGAAGTAGTAGAGTGCCTTGAAGCAATTCCACGATTCGCAGACAGCCCATTTTTATTCCCTGGAAAAGGGAAAAGCGGTGTAATGCATGTAAATGCAGTCCGCACCCTGTTACACGAGATGGGCTATAAATCTATTACGCGACATGGCTTTCGTTCATCTTTCCGCGACTGGGCAGGCGAATGCACGATTTACCCACGCGAAGTCTGTGAAATGGCATTGGCCCACGATGAGCGGGATCAAACGGAAGGGGCTTACTCTCGAACTGACTTTCTAGCCAAGCGTAGAGAGCTAATGGGTGACTGGTCTAGATATCTAGCTTCTACACAGCAAGAAGTCGACAATTAATATAACCGCACAACTCCTCTAAACTCACCCAGCAAGTAGGAATTAAATGAGCATAAATCATGAAGAGATCCCCGCCGACCTCTCTGAGCACATTAACTCCTGGACGAAAAATTCCTTTGAAAGCACAGTAGAGCTCATTGAGAGCTGGCTAGACTACGCTCTTAAAAAAATGTATGGAAAACAAAAAGGTCCAGAATTAAAAGAGAAAATAAAAGAGCGAATTCGTAACGGCAAAATAACAATTGATAAAATCAATAATTACTGGGAAGTACTTGAAAATGGAGACAGAGACGCAAGATATCTTTACCCGTACTTCCTCACACTTTATTTTGTCGCCAAATCAAAAGCAGAAGATTTCCACAGAAAAGGATTAATTACTGAGGCATTTTCAACGACCTCCCTTATGTCATTCTGCGTAGGCTCACTTACAGAAAATGTAGAGACAAACACTGTCGGGGTTCCCGACTATACGGATGATCCACGAAGAGCAAAAATTGCCAACGATGCAGTAAACGCAAAACACATCGGAACTAAAGCCGTTCAGAAAATGGTAGTTGACTTGCTCTCTGAAAAAAGACCTAGTGGTGGCTGGGCATCAAATAAAGCTGCAGCAGCAAAAATCGAAAAAGCCCTGATAAGTCAACTTTACATAGCCAGCCAAACTACAAGCGCAGATGAAGAAACCTATAAACCGAGGCCAGATCTAGGCTTCAAACTTACCTTAAAGGCCACAGCATTACACGATAGAATCCTAAAATGGATGGGAACCGGAAAAGAGGGAGTTCCTGAAATCAACAATGCTATAAACACCACACGACAGAATAGAGCAAAATCTGACTAAACCAAGCTAAACTCTAACTCGTAGCATCCAAGATTATAAATCCGCCTTAACTCTCGGCCTACCCACCCCCTTATTGGGCTTGGGCAACGCAGACTTCCCGAACGTGCGCTCCCTATCAAGCAGATTAGGCCTAATCAGCAAATCTTTCTTCACGAGGTAATTTGCAGCCCACTTTACGTTGGCTATTTTTACTGCGTCATTCCAAGCAGCCATGCCAGTACCATTTCGCTTATATCTATATTTTTTACGATTGCAATTGAAATAGACCCCATCTCCAGCGGTTATCTTCCCCACCCAAATCTCTCCCAATTCCTTACACAGGTTAATATCCTCTTGATGTTTTGCACCATCCAAAAAAACCATCACATGATAGTGATACTGCTTAGTCGGGCCAAACTCCAACTTCCAAATGTAGCCGCATAGAGAATCTTTCAACCGCCCCCGACTTATCGACCGCAAGAATAAACTAAAGTCTTTCTTCACCCGATCCAGACCAATCACCCACCCTTGCTTCTGCAGGTAAGGCAATGAGTAACCAATATCCAGACGCAAAACTAGAAGCCTGGAATACCGCTCAAAAAGCGAATCTATGAATTCATTTGCCCCCTTAGCGTTTTTATTTACCGCACGCTCACAGTTCCTTACATCCCTTTTAAAATCCGCTACCGACGCCTCTTGCAAAATGGCGTTAATCGCACGCTTAACAATATCCACCTGCTCCTCAGGAGTATGTTTATCATTATAGAAATCAATACTTTCCTCGCACTCACTCAACTGCCTTCTGACTCGATAAAAAACGTGCAGGTACGGGCTTAACCTCCCACCCTTATAAATTTCAATTAGGCTTTCAGGTTCAACCCTTAAGGCCAATAAAAGATCCTTACCAATATTGGTCAAGCGCTCACCCTTACCTCCTGCACCATAGGTAAAAAATGGCTCCTTACAGACAACCGCTGTCAGTATTCTTACTACGCCAACCATATCCCGAACAAAACTAGCCTCAGGCAATACAACCTCAAGCCCTTCCTCTTCATCGCTGGCCAAATAGTACTGATCTACATATACCGACTCACTAAATTCATCATCTAACAACACACATTCACCCCTTAAACTACATCATTGCACTGGCTATACAAACCTCACTTTGAAGCTATCAATCACAGATCAAGAACTAACAATAGATATATATAACAAAAGCCGGCCACCCATTGAGATCAGCATAATCGTTAAAAAATCTACAAACAGCGCAAGCAGGCGTCTCAAAAACGCAACTAGCCGTATGTAAAGTTATGGTATTTTTACACAGACCTTGACCGCTGTATCTGCTGCTCAATCCAGAGTTCTACCTCCTCTTCTAACCACGCAACACTATTCTTCCCAATTTTAATTTTCTTGGGGAACGTGTCGTCATATCGCGGTGACGCTGGATTAAGACGGTCTTCGATAGCTCCTTTTTTTAACCCTACTCTCTCAACAAGTGTTGGAAACCGTATTAGTCTTTTCGGCTTATTTTCCCTTTCGTGCATGTCTAGCCTCCTGAGGCGATCACTTGGCCCCAGTTTACGTACAACGACGCAGATCCCCAGGCGGCTGCATAGCAGCCGCTGAACATTGACTTTATTAAAATCAAGTGATCGCTTTCATTGCCAGATGGCTGCCAACACACTCAGGCTCGTCCTCCACGGACACACCAGCAGGCTCAAAGCCAACAAATACGGGCCTTAAAAACTAACTTGCACGGCGTTGGAACTAACTTTCCTAGCGCTGGAACTAACTTTCAAGCCTTAACACCACTCCGCCCAGTTCGGGTTTCCTACGAAAGTCGATTCCAAATAAATTCAGCCATATATAACCGTAATGACATCACCACCAAGAAGGTCCGCCCCATGTCATTGCACTGCCCTCGCTGTCATTCACCAAAAGTCGCCTCCTTCCATCACGCCATGAAAATCGGTGCGGCCATCGGCACCGTCGGTGGTGCTGCGCGTGGCGTTAGCGCTGCACTGGCTGGCGGCCAAGCAGGTGCGCTGATTGGCGCTATCGCCGGCCCTGTTGGTATCACGCTCGGTGCGGTATCAGGTGCCATCCTCGGCGGCCTGGCCGGCGGGGTTGGTGGCTGTGCGCTCGGCGCGCAGCTGGGCGATACGCTCGACCGCCACGTATTGGCCCACAACCTCTGCCTGCTCTGCGGTCATCGCTTCAACCTGCCGGCCTGATTTCGGCACCACCTCCCCTTCATTTCAATCGTCCGGACGGTGCTGCGCAGGGCGCGGCGCTTTATGCCGGCATGCACCCAAAGGAATCTCATCATGGCTCATCTCGTCGAAACTATGGCCTACGCTGGCGCTGCCCCGTGGCACGGCCTGGGCAATCAGCTCACGCAAAAACAACCCATCGAAGTCTGGCAACGCGAAGCCGGCATGAACTGGCAGATCCAGGAGTCGCCTGTACATTTCAAATCAGATGCCGTCGGCCACCTAGGCGCTATCCACTCGTTCCCTGAGCAGAAAGTGTTGTTCCGCTCGGATACCAAAGCACCACTATCCGTGGTCTCCAATCGCTATCACACCGTGCAACCGCGCGAGGTGCTGGAGTTCTACCGGGATCTCACCGAGGTCTCTGGCTACGAGCTGGAAACCGCTGGCGTGCTTAAAGGCGGACGCAAGTTCTGGGCGCTAGCACGTACCGGTCAAGGCGCTGCAATAAAGGGTAATGACCAGGTAAACGGCTATCTGCTGCTGGCCACATCCTGCGACGGCACCCTGGCCACAACAGCAACTCCAACCACGGTACGGGTGGTGTGCAACAACACCTTGACCATCGCCCTTGACGGCACCAGCCGCGCCATCAAGGTGCCGCACAACACGCGCTTCGATCCGAACGCGGTAAAGAAACAGCTCGGCATCGCCATCTCGCAATGGGACGACTTTATGTACCGCATGCGTGCGCTGGCCGAGCGCAAGGTGCAGTGGCATGAGGCGCTGGGCTTCTTTATGAACGTGCTGTGCGAGACCAATCCGACGGGCGCACTGCCGGAGGTGCTGCCCAACGAGCGTGCCCTGCGCAAGGTTCAGGAGCTATATGAAGGCCGTGGCCGGGGCAGTCAGCTGGACTCGGCACGTGGCACCGCCTGGGGCCTGCTCAACTCCGTGACCGAGTTTGTCGATCATGAGCGCCGTGCACGCAGCAATGAGTACCGCATGGACTCGGCCTGGTTCGGCCAGGGCGCGCAGATCAAGCAACGTGCCCTGGACACCGCTCTGCAACTGGTCGCCTGACCGCTCACTTACCCCATAACGCCCGATCAACCTAGTTGCTGATCGGGCGTTCCTATTTCCGCAAGGTGAATCCAATGACAGCTACTCCGTTGAGCAGCACCAGCAAGGCGCGCCCGGCGCTGCGCTTAATCAGTACCAAGGAACTACCGCGTGAAGATTGGTTGGCGGTGCGTAAGCAGGGTATTGGCAGCTCGGATGCTGGTGCCGCAGTGGGCCTTAATCCCTATAAATCGCAGCTAGAACTATGGATGGAGAAAACCGGTCGCGACACCACGCTACCCAAGGCCGACCCGCACGACGAAGAAAGCCCGATGTACTGGGGCAATGTCCTCGAGCCGGTCGTGGCTTGGCACTACAGCAAACGCACGAAGAACAGGGTGCGGCGCATCAACGCTGTGCTGCAACACCCTGACCCTGAGCTGCCCTGGATGCTGGCCAACATCGACCGCGAGGTGATCGGTGCTGACGATGTGCAGATTCTCGAATGCAAGACAGCCGGCATAAACGGCGCACGCCTCTGGAAAGAAGGTGTGCCCGAGTATGTGGAGCTGCAGGTGATGCACCAGCTCGCCGTCACCGGTAAGCAGGCTGCAGATGTGGCGGTGTTGCTGGGTGGCCAGACGCTGGAGATCCACCGCATCGAACGTGACGAGCAGATGATTGCTCGCCTGATCGAGCTGGAGCGTAAGTTCTGGCACTACGTCGAGACCGACACGCCACCGCCTGCTGATGGCTCAGCCTCGGCTGAAATGGCGCTCCGCTGCCTCTATCCGGAAGACAACGGCAAGACCGTCGATTTCAGTGGCCGTGCCGGTTTGGCAGCGGCCTACCTTGAGTTGAAGGCGGTGCGCCAATCCATCAGCGAGAAGGAAGCGCGCGAGGCCCAGCTCAAGCAGATGCTGCAGCAGGCCATGGGTGATGCCACCCGCGCAGAGTTCAGCCACGGCTTTATCAGTTGGAAGAAATCTAAGGACAGCAACGAGCTCGATGTAACCCAGCTGCTCAAAGACAAGCCCTACCTTCAGGTTCGCTACAACAAGATCAAAGAAGGCAGCCGGCGCTTCCTGCTCGGCTGATCCCAGTCTGCTCAACCATTCCCTCCCTTGGCCAGTCCATGCAGTTAACGCTGCGTGGCTGGCCTTTTTTCGTTTGCAGGAGAACCACTATGCTCAAAGGTCTGGTTATCACCCCGCCGGTACTCGGGCGAATTTCCATCGGCAAGGTCGTCGAGAAGAACGGCAAACGCCTGCCGGAAAAGGATGATCAATTCACCATCACCTCACAGGTGCAAGGTAAGGACGGCTGGCTGCTGCACCCGCTCAATGACGAGCTGCGCAAAAGCCAGGAAGACAAACTGCGAAGCATCCCAGTGCGTCTGCTGTTCAACGAACCGGAGCTGAACTTTCGTGCTGACTACACGCTGTTTGATCGGCAGTCCGGACGACCGCTGTGCGTGGGTAATGGCGAGACCTGCAAACGTCTAACCCAGGACGGTATGCAGTCTTTACCCTGTCCGTCGCCAGATGCTTGCCCGCTGGCCAAAGGCGGTGCTTGCAAGCCCTATGGCCGACTGAACGTGCTGATCGGCGATGACGATCCGCTCGGCAGCTTTGTGTTCCGCACCACCGGCTTCAACAGCATCCGCACCTTGGCTGCACGCCTGCATTACTTCCAGGCTATTTCCGGCAATCGGCTGGCCTGCCTGCCGTTGGAACTGCGTCTGCGTGGTAAATCGACACGCCAGAGCCATGGCACCCCGATCTTCTACGTCGATCTCACGGTGCGTACCGGCATGGAAGTGGCCGAGGCGTTGCTGACTGCCAACGAACTAGACGCACAACGGCAAACGGCTGGCTTTGATCAGGTTGCGCTGGATGAGGCGGCACGACGTGGTTTTGGCAACGGTGCGTTCGAGGACAGCGAAGAAGACAGCGGCGCAGTGATTGAAGAGTTCTTTTCCAGTACGGATAAAGCGTCCACCAGCCCCCAAAGCGAAACGCCGCACCCAAGCCCTAGCTCACTGGCCGGCAAGCTGGAAGTGCTAGCGACTCAAACCCACTGACCTAACGCCTGCCTGGGATCGGGTGGGCACTTGGAGATCCGTGATGACGCTATTTCGATTTCTACTCAGTTTATTTGCGTTTATCGGCGCACTGGCGGCAGCCGGCGCGCTGGTCATCAGCGTTGTGCTGATGCTGCGTTTTCCACCGTTGCTTATCGCTGTGTTGCTGGCCTGTTGGCTTCTACATCGACTGCTGAAAATGCTGCACACCACCAGCCACGAATGAACCGTAAACAACACTGCAGCACCGCAGTAATGACCCACAACCAGCGGCCAAGTAACCACTAGCCGCCCTCAACTAAACAGGAGGTTAACGATGATCACGCCGTGTTTGATCTGCGACTCCAAGGCCATTCTGACCCGTGGGGCCGCCATGGGTACTGCCCTGCTGGCCGGGCTGGTCAATGCAGCTATTCAGGGAGCCCAACGCGGACATACCGAAGCGCATGACGGTACTGGCCACAACTTGCTGTTGGACGGACTGGCTGAAATTGCCCCTGCCTATCCCCAGGCTATGGCTGCAGCTGAAGATGTGGCCAAGTATCACTTCGCCGGTTTCGACTGCCTTTGCCTACGCTGTGGCGCGCGATACAACGATGGGGCACTAGACGCTACGGAAGCTCCTAGAAAGCAGCAGTGAACCATTACTTAATCGCGGCCTAATCGCTCAACAAGGCGCTCCACCACACCTATAACCAGCGCGCGGTCTTCCACACCAAGAGTGGAAAGCAAGTCATGGAGCCTGCGTGCCTGATCTTCCGGACGCGAACTGCCCTCCGTAAGCAGCTCAGCCGCCTCGCAACCAAATATCGACGCCAGCTCAACCAGCCGCTCGACGTTCGGCATGACAACCCCGCGCTCAATGCGCGACACCGCCTCACCACCAATCCCAAGTGCCTCGGCGACTTGCTCCTGACTCAGCTTGCTACGTATGCGCTGGCGGGCGATGGCCTTACCGACAAGCTCCGCCAGTTCCTGCGAATCGTTCTTTGACATTCCACCCTCCAGGACAACCTGAATGGTCGAGTACCACCCTGTTGACATGAAGGACTTCGCAAGCTGATATTCACCTCAAAAGGTTGTTTAACCACTCAAAACACCAACGAGCACGACTCACGCAGGGAGCTGGAAACCATGAACGTAGTAACCGGATTAAACGAAGCAGTGATCGAGGGATTTCTGAAGAAAAGAGTGTCCTTTGAGGTTGTTGGCCTCAGGGGAAATTT
The DNA here is from genome assembly GCF_029269135.1 of Pseudomonas sp. 1928-m. Lineage (NCBI taxonomy): Bacteria > Pseudomonadati > Pseudomonadota > Gammaproteobacteria > Pseudomonadales > Pseudomonadaceae > Pseudomonas > Pseudomonas sp. 1928-m. The sequence goes on from NZ_JARIXO010000002.1 coordinate 390,437, forward strand.
CATGGAGGGCATCAAGCTGGTCGAAACCAAAGTCGAAGCGCTGGGTATGAAATGCCGGGTAAAAAGCGATACGAAAAGTGCCCTTGCCCAGGGCGGAACCATCGGCGCACTCGCCAGCTTGGCATCACTACCGGTTTCGCTAACTGTTCTTTCGATTACAGCAGCCGCCAGCGCCGGCCATAGCCTTCTGACCCGTAACCCAGACTACGAAGTCCTCAAGGACTACGTGAATAAGAAGCTCAAGGTCGTTTACAAGAAATAGCCTCGTGCCCCATATCCGAGAGTGAAAAAGCAATGACAAAACTTATCACCGCAACGCTGATGCTCCTGCTCATGGGTGGGACCATGGCCCAAGCACAACAAACAGATTTCACCCTGCATTACAGAACACCAGGAACGATGTGGCCCGACGAAATGTCGCCTAACGGCCTCCCAGTAGCTTTTCCCTGCAGCGTTGACGCTGCCATGTACAAGATGAAGAAAACGGTGACATGCACATGGATAAAGTTCGCACGGCAGCTCACCTGGCACGACGCCGAAAGAAATAAGAACATGTGGATGTCGAATCGCGTTGCCGGCATTTGTCGGCGTGGCGTATGCCAGAGCGACGGGACTCGCGTCGGCAATATCCCATTTGACACTGACTTCAACTTATCGACTTGGTATTACATCGGCCAGAGCACTGACGGTAAGGTAGTGGCGTACCTGCAAGGCCATGGTCCGACCTATAACCAGCCTGCTGTCAGCTATGTAGACGCCGGCAAGACACTGGTGGAGTTCTACGAGATATCTGGGGCTCAGTCAAAAGACATCATCACAACGATGGATTGGCGCTACGAAGGCGGCTGGAAGCAATTTCTGGCAGATCAGGGTGGCGAGAGTGAACCGACTGGCACCTTTACGGATGAAGTCAAAGAGGCTTGGTGCAACCCGCGCATGGACGACGATTGCTCCGTCAACGGCAAGCCTGTAGCGAAGGCTGACTTGGGTAAGTATCTGCCAACTGTCGACCCTGACGAGTTCGAAGCCAGTGGCGGAATCTGCGAGTATCCGATCTGTTACGACAAGAACCACAAGCCTGTAGGTATCCGTCGCTAAGACCGTATGGCATACGGAGAATGAGCAAAGAGGGAGGCAATACCCTCCCTCTTTGCTGGCATCGATTTTATTTTTGGTCGTAGGTGGTTTGTATCTAGATCAACCCAAATTTGTGGAAAGAATTGAGTGCCTTCTTTCGGCCAGAAACGGTCACTCATCTCAGGCTGCTTTCGCCCCAAAGCGGAGGTCAGTATTGGGGGACACCTAAACCTTGTTACAGATCAATGCTCCCCCTTTAGTCTCAATGCTGTAACAGGTCAGTCTGCGCCTCAGGCTTGTCATGCACACCGAAGCGGTCAACCAGTGTGGCGCTGGCCTTGTTAAGTCCAACCAGATCTACCTGCACGCCGTTGCCACGGAACTTGATAACGACCTTGTCCAGCACCCCGACGGCGGTGATGTCCCAAAAGTGGGCGCGCGAGAGGTCAATCACGACATTTTCGACGGTTTCTTTCACATCGAAGGCATCAGCGAAGCGGTCAGAAGAGGCAAAGAAAACCTGGCCTATTACATCGTAGCGACGGGTTTCATCTTGCCGCTCTGTCTCGATAACCAGCAGCCGACCAATCTTGTTCGCGAAGAACATGGCAGCCAGCAGCACGCCAGCGAAAACGCCATAGGCAAGGTTGTGCGTCCATACCACGACCACTACCGTCACGATCATCACCAGGTTGGTCGACATAGGGTGATCCTTGAGATTGCGGATCGATCCCCAGCTAAACGTGCCTATCGAAACCATGATCATCACCGCAACCAGCGCGGCCATTGGGATCTGCCCAACCCACTCACTGAGAAACACCACCATCAGCAACAGAACGCTGCCCGCGACCAATGCCGATAGGCGACCACGGCCACCAGATTTAACGTTGATCACCGATTGACCGATCATTGCGCAACCGGCCATGCCGCCGAGCAGACCCGAGGCGATGTTGGCAATGCCCTGCCCCTTGCACTCACGGTTCTTGTCGCTCGGCGTGTCGGTCATCTCATCGACGATGGTGGCGGTCATCAGCGACTCCAGCAGACCGACCACGGCCAATGCGGCGGAATAAGGCAGGATGATCAGCAGTGTGTCGATATTCAGCGGTACTTCCGGCCAGAGGAAAACCGGCAGAGTGTCCGGCAGTTCGCCCATATCACTGACGGTACGAATATCCAGCCCCAGAACCATGGCCACGCTAGTCAGCAGCAGGATGCAGACCAGGGGTGAGGGCAGTACCTTGCCCAACACGGGTACGTAGGGGAACAGATAGATGATGCCAAGGCCTGCTGCGGTCATGGCATAGACATGCCAGGTGACGTTGGTCAGTTCAGGTAGCTGAGCCATGAAAATCAGGATGGCCAGGGCATTGACGAAACCTGTGACCACCGAGCGCGAAACGAAGCGCATCAGTGAGCCAAGCTGGAGGTAACCCGCACCGATCTGAAATACGCCGCACAGCAGCGTTGCCGCGAGCAGGTATTGCAGACCGTGCTCTTTCACCAGAGTGACCATCAACAGTGCCATTGCGCCGGTGGCAGCGGAAATCATCCCTGGGCGACCACCGACGAAGGCTATTACCACGGCAATACAGAACGAAGCATAGAGGCCGACTTTCGGGTCAACCCCAGCGATGATCGAAAAGGCGATGGCTTCGGGGATTAAGGCCAGGGCGACAACCAGTCCGGCAAGTACATCACCACGGATATTGAACAACCAGGTTTGTTTAAGTGCTTGAAGCATAAGAAATCCCAAAGCAATAGGTCACACAGCACAACGCAGCAAGATGTGGCGTGGCGAGACCGGTTCAAATTGTCAGAGTTGAGAAGCTGTGAGCGGCGTTAGAAGCGGATCAACAGCAGAAGGAAACCGCCAGCAAAACAAGCAGTTTCAGATGACGCGAGGGGGGCGAAGCGCTATGGCGGCGTAGGCAGCCAGTTGGTTTTTTGCAGAGTAGCCATGGTTTTTCGATTGCGTCAGGTCACTATTCGAGCGGGCTACGATACAGCACCCCCGTTTATTTTTCGAGCCTTGGCATTCCCGTAGCGGTGATCAGAGTTCATTGGCTTAGGGCGGTTTTCGCCTGATTGCAAGCAGTCAGACGGCTGCTTCTGGCCGATTCTGTTGAAAAAGTCGGGGGTTGAGGGTGCTGCTTATCGTCAGCTAAAAAGTCGCTCGCTTTCGGTGTTGCTACGTAAAAACCAAGGCAGCTCCGTCTTCTGAGTGAACCAGATTTCAACGTCGCTATGGATCTTTCAGGGGTAGGAATCGCGACGGGACTTTTTCACAAGAATCGGCCAGAAGCAGCCGGTGGTCATCTACCATGCAGCCGTTGCCGCAAGCCCTTAGCCAGGAGCCCTCAAACCATGCTGCCCCCCGCAGAATCCCGCGATACGGAAAGTGATGAAACCGATCCCGTGATTGGCATCCTTCGACAAGCAAAGCAGCTCGCCTGCCAATACTACGAACTGACGGGGAAGCCGCTGGGTGTGACAGGCGAAATTGCGGAGTTTGAAGCGGCGCGACTCCTGGGCCTGACTCTTCACGTCGCTCGAACTGCTGGTTACGACGCGACTGAAATCCGCAATGGCCAGCCATACAAGATCCAGATCAAGGGGAGGTGCATCACGAACACCAATGCCCGGCATGCCGGACGGATGGGGTCTATCAACCTCAATCAAGAATTCGACAGCGTAATGCTGGTGCTACTCGATCACGAATTCAACGCTTTCGCTATCTACGAGGCCACCCGAGGCCTCTGCGAAGAGCTGATACACGCTGAGGGGTCGGTAGCCCGGAATGTGAGAGGCTCGTTGGCGATCAGCCAGTTTAAGTCGCGTGGAACGCTACGTTGGGTTCGAGAGGAACCGCGTAAATGATTAAGGAATTTGTCGCCAAGGATACCTGTGACCCTGCTTCCAGGCATTCCCCTGCCTCGATTCTCTTAAATGACAAAACATATAGTCGCGCAACTTGGTCTCCCTGCTAGCGTGGCTGCTCATGCCAAAGGCAATGACCGCTGGCCTAGAAGCTGGTGCAAAGGTATGCCCTATGGTGCAAAATGGCACCACTATCATCATCGGTTTCCAGCTTATGGCTCGCCTCCCCATCACTCCTGACCGTAAGACCGTCAGGACCTCAGTCATGCTGCCTGAGGACGTCCACTTCCAGGTACAAGCTCTGGCCGACGCGAATCAAGTTTCGTCTGCCTGGGTCATCCGCATGGCGGTGCAGCGCTTCCTGGACGAGCACCAGGGACAGCTGGAGTTGCCCCTTCGCATGTCTGCGCGTCAAGGATCTGATTCATGAGTAAAGATGTCATTATTCGTAAGCTGGAGCGTCTCCGAGCATCATCAAAGCCCCGCGTATTGGATCTGTTCTCCGGTTGTGGTGGTCTCTCACTAGGCTTTGAATCTGCAGGTTTCGAAATGCGGGGTTCCGTTGAGTTCGATCCTGCTGCAGCCAGATCACATGGTCTGAATTTTCATGGCGGCGCAGAAGTACACAGCCAGCCGATTGACATAACAAAGACCACACCGGCTGATCTTTGCCGCCAGCTTGACCTGGGTAATGTTGCAGACGCTTTCGATATCGTTGTGGGCGGACCTCCCTGCCAAGCATTTGCCCGAGTGGGCAGATCCAAACTCCGCGAGATTGAGGAGCATCCTGAAGCGTTCATTCATGACCCACGCGCTCAGCTCTATAAGAAATACCTGGAATACGTGGATGCGTTCCAGCCGCTGGCCGTGCTGATGGAGAATGTCCCCGACATCCTGAACCACGGCGGCCAGAACATAGCCGAAGAGACCTGCGAAGTCCTGGAAGCCAAAGGCTATGTCTGCGGCTACACACTACTCAACGCTGCGTTTTATGGCGTTCCACAGATGCGGGAGCGGATGTTCCTGATTGCATACCGGCACGAATTGGGAGCGAAAGTTTCGTTCCCCTCTCCCAGCCACTGGCTGATACTGCCCCCTGGATATGAGGGTTCGCGCTCCGTAGCACTCAAGTCTTTACGAAATTTAGCCGATGAGGCTCACTCCTACATCGAACCACCAGCTGCAACCCCGGACCTCCCACCCGCAGTAACAGCTAAGGACGCACTAGACGACCTCCCAGCCATCAACGCTCGGGAGCTTCTTGCTGCCGGAAAGATCACCCGTGGCGCGCGCCGCTTCGACAGCGCAGTGAGCTACAGCCGCAGGAAGCCTTCTACCTATGCAGAACTGATGCGCTCGTGGCCAGGCCATGAAGCTTCCAAGGACGGGCTTACGGATCATGTTATCCGCTACCTACCACGGGACTACGAGCTGTTTGCTCGCATGAACCCAGGTGACCAGTATCCTGAGGCATATACGCATGCCATTGAAATGTTCCAGGAACGCCTAGCCATTGCGCGTGCCCGCGGTGAAAAGCTCGCTGAGGGATCGATAGGCTACAAGGCACTCGAAGCCTCCATAGTGCCGCCATATGACGTAAGCAAATTCCCAAATAAGTGGCGCAAGATGTGGCGCGACCAACCTGCACGCACGCTATTGGCCCATCTAGGCAAGGATGGCTACAGCCACATCCATTACGACAGCAAACAGGCCCGGACCATTTCGGTTCGCGAGGCGGCACGCCTGCAATCCTTCCCGGACGGCTTCAGCTTCAGCGGCACAATGAACCCTGCCTTCAAGCAGATCGGTAACGCGGTGCCGCCTCTGATGGCCAAAGCACTAGCCACCCACATGAAGCAGACTATCAAGCAGGCAATCATGCAAAAGGATAAGTTAGATGAGCCTCGTCGAGCGGCAACGACAGTTTCTTGAAGCTGCTCAGCAGCACTTCGGCACATCAAAGGCTGTCCGCCCGCGAGAGCTGTTTGGAGTTTCTAACAGTGCCAAGATTATTGAAGGTGGTATTCAGCTTGGCGTAGTCAACTTGGATACGGTCAAAGAAGACATCGAGGCATTGATTTTTGGCTGCGTCCTCCGGTTCCCGCCAGAGGATGAGGTTTATTTTGCCGTTCTGGTTCGCAAGGACAAATCTAAATTCCTTGAACGGCTAGCGGAGATGAAACGCCTCGGGCTCGCTTCAAAGAGTCAGGCCGAAGAAGCTGACTTCACGCTGGAAACCTCTGGAGATAACGATGAGTCTTCCGAGGCACCAGGCAGCCCTATCAAGTACAGTGCCCGGAACAACGTGGCAACGATCTACTTAGCCAGTGATGGCCGCTTGTGGCTACGCAACGCTAAATTCTGGGATAGCCTGAATCTCGATTTAACACCTTTTGGGCCGTCCACAGAACCCGATGAGATTGTTGTAGCCCTGTACCCGCCGACAGCATCAGCAAGGCGTAGCTTGCTTGCCCGCGAGTTCATCGGCTGGCTAGGCAGCCTAGTCGGCAGGGAGAAAATTCACGAACTCCCCGTCTGGACGGATACTGCGACGCTCAGCCCCGATATGCGTCGTATGCCGCCAAGCATTTCGATTGAAGAAATAGAGGCCGCCGTCAAAGGTCTAGGGGGGCACTATCCGAATGGAGAAATCCGGCGGTTTCATGCAGCGCTGAACTTCCTGGAGCACAAGCACTTCGTGATCCTCTCTGGCCTATCAGGCACAGGAAAGACACAACTGGCGTTGAAATATGCACGTGCGGTTCACGGACTGACTTCGAACACAGCCACCAATCCGCTGCTTTTTGAGTGCCCGGTTCGCCCAGAGTGGACTGACCCCACGGGACTAACGGGCTACTACGATGTGCTTACGAACCGATATGTCGTGCCAACTTTCCTAGAAGCCGTGATGGTTGCGACAGCACACCGGGACTCTCCGGTATTTGTAATCCTCGACGAGATGAACCTTGCGCGAGTTGAGTACTATCTGTCTGACATATTGTCCGCTATCGAAACCAGGGGAGCCCTGCAATTGCACTCCAACGGGGTACCACTGGAGGGCACCACCGGGGCAAGTGTACGGGCCGAGATCCCTCTACCCACGAACCTGTTCATCATCGGCACAATTAACGTCGACGAGACGACTAACCCAGTCAGCGATAAAGTTCTCGACCGGGCATCAGTGATCGACATGTCTACGGTTGACGTATCAGGCTTCATGGCCTCACTGACCGACCGATACCCAGAACTGCAGAATGCAAAGGAGGCGGCAGAACCAAAACTGACCGAAATCCACAAACTCTTGGAGCATTACGGCCTAGGGTTCGGTTACCGGGTTATTGAAGAGTTTGTGCGATACCACGCCTTCGACGCCGAGCACCTGCAAAATCCGACCGGCAGTGTGACGGACCAACTGCTGGTACAAAAAGTATTGGTTAAGCTGCGTGGCGCAGAGCGCCAGCGCCCCCTACTCAACGCCCTGGAAAAGGCTTGCGAAGGTCTCCCGCACGCTCAGAAATATGTTCACAAACTACTGAGCGATCTGGATGAATTCGGCTCCTTCCAGGCGATGCGCTGAGAAATGACAGCACTATACGTCCAGGGCGAAGGCGGTGGGCCTGCGTGGCAGGTCTGGCCTTCGCAGGATGTAATCCCTAGCGGCTCAGTCAAGGAAGCCTCTTCCTACCTATTTGAACTGCGCGATAGCGACGATGCACTTGCCGCAGATCTTCTGATCGACGATGTCCCTATCGAGGCTTTACGTTCGCGCCAGCCACGCGTTGCACGCTGGCGCTGGACTCCAGGTTTCCATGCCGGCTCTGTAGAAGTAGCACTGCGCCTGCCGGGCGCAGAAGTGCGCCGATTTGAAATCACTACTGATCCAGATCTTCGCAAGCTCACCCGTAACGACTTTGACACTATGGTGCGCGAAGTCCTAGAAGACACCTTCGCTCTTTTCTCGCTCAGCGCCTTCCGTAAGAGTATTGCCCGCCAAACTGTAAGCAAGCCACCACCACTGGCTCGGCTGGAGTTCTTGCGCTCGAGAGCCGAGGAGATTACGCAGACAATCGCAGCGATCAACCGCTCACCCAGGCATTTTCTACGTGCCGAGCAGGTTACGGTGCCCTCTCACCGCGCTAGACGTGCTACAGGCCCGGAAATTATTAAGTCGTTCCGATCCGGACTTATACGAACCGAAGCCACCCAACCATCTCGGTTACCTAAAGCGCTCGGCGGACGCTTGCCCGCACAAATCACAATACGCCAACGCCGTAACAGTGTAGACATTCAGGAACATCGACAGATCAAGGCATGTCTTAGGTCGTGGGCGGCTTGGCTATCTGGCGTCGCTGATGTACTTGCAAAGATAGGCCGTACCGAAGATCCGGAGATACTTACTACAGCTGGCAGTTGGGCTGTCCGTACCCGTCATATTGCGCGCCGACTCAACGATGCTGCGGGCTCAGGCTTTATGGCCGAAGTCACCGATAGTCCAGCGATGTTGCAGATGTCTTCTCTGTTTCGTAATGACCCCGTTTACCACCGCTTCTATCGACTATGGCAGGATATGAATCTGGGCCTCGCAGCTCTGTTCGGCGATTTCCTGCAGATGCCATTGGCCAGAACGTATGAGCTTTACGAGCTGTGGTGTTTTCTACGCCTACTTCGTGCAGCCGTTCAAGAGTACGGTTCAACCGGCCTCGACATGAGCAATCTGTTCGTAACCGATGCGACCGGTGGCGTGACGATTTCCGCAGGTGCCGTAACCGTTTCGGTAGGCCCCGATAAGGTCTTGTGCTTCCAACGTCAATACCGTGAGTATTGGATAGAACCAAGTGGCGAAGGCAGTTTCAGCCGAGTCATGGTTCCCGATGTAGTTCTGGCAGGTACAGGTTTCGGCAGCCCTGGGAGGCAGGTCATCATCTTGGATGCGAAATACCGCATCAATGACGGCCTGAATGACGCACTGACTTCGATCCACACATATCGCGACGCCCTGGTACAAGAGGCCGAAAGCGGCGAGATTGAAGGGATTGTTACAGCCGCCTACCTGCTAACACCGTACGCACCCGCCCTCAGTCCAGACTTCAAAACCGCCCCTGTACCGGGACGACTTTTCCATCCTCAGTACCGGGATAAGTTTCGCTTTGGTGCTATTACCCTACGCCCTGGGATGAGCAGCGACGATCTGCGAGGTAGCTTGAAAGCGATTGTCGCAGATGCTGTCAGAGCCACTGATGGCTGATGTACCTCCCTTAGAACAGCGTCAGTTCAATACGCATTTACGATTGGGCACTCCAGGCGAATCTGCACTGAGAAAGTGCCTGCATGCCCTTTCGGAGGGGGTGCATGACCCCATGCTTACAGAGCTCAAAGCTATGTTTGTCTTCCGTTGTTTTGGGGTTCTATTTGTCTATCCAAACCCAGGCCTATAAAAACTTACAAATCCGCCAAAACCTCATTCCGCAAGGCCTGCAGCAGGATTGCGCAAAAAATTGCGCAGCAAAACACGGTTATCATCTTGGCCAATCAGGGATCTTATTCAAGGATGGTACGCCATGCGTTTGGTTCGTCGGGAACATCGAAGCAATATCAGCTTAAGAAACATTGAGGCTCCGTTCTTCGCGGTGCCCAAAATCAGATCCGAACTGGCATATCAGCGTCATGGGATAGCTGGGATCGATGAGTTGGCACGGGGCAACGGCAACAGCGTAGAACTGATGCTTGCGGCGGTAGAACGCGGTGATTGGTTACTTGTCATGGATGACCCATTTAGCCCGTTGAGTGACGAGAGTGTCGGGAAGTATTCCCACATCACTGGTCGTGGCTGGAAAGCCAGCATCCCGATAGCGCAGGTACAGCAGCCGGCAAACCCGATTCAAACAGTGGGACCCGTGGCCAAGGCGCAACCCCAGGAGCCCGGTTTCTATGTAGTGCCTCAGAGCACAACTGCAGACAAGCTTGAAGCTCAACTTTTCACCTCGCCAAGTCCCGCTGTCCTCGACAAGTTCAAGACCCTCAACCCCAACTTGGGCCAGGTCAAGGCTGGCCAGATGATCATACTCAGCGACCCCAACAACATGCAGTGCACTCTCGAAGAAGCTCTGCTGATGGAGGCGGCGGCCAAGGTCAATGCGGCCTTGGAGCCCCTGACGCCTGAAGAAGCCAACTTCATGGCCCGCCACCATGACGAGATCGAATCCTTCCTTACGCACGGTGCGACATCCGTAGGCGTAGGCCATGCGGTTTTTGGCCAGCACCTGAAGGGTGTTAGCACCTCACTGAGCAGCATTGAGGCGTTGCACCAGCGAACGTTCCAGCAGCACGGGCATTTGCGATCACCTGAGTTCTTTGCCGAGCGCAAGCGGCTGTTTAGCCAGCTCGATATTCAGCTGAACTCGCTCACCAAGCGGGGCATCGGCTTCCCTGATCATCCCAATCTCAAAACCGCCCTGGGCATTTCCAGTCGCAGTTTGGTCCACCGCTGGACCAAAGCAGGAGCTCCCGACCAAATACCTGGGTATGCCACCCACATTGACGGTGTTGCCAGCGCGGCTAAATACGTCAAGCTCGGCGGCTGGATCGGGACGGCAGTTGGCGGCGGTGCGTCGTATATGAAAGTTCAGGATGTCTGCGCCGCAGGGAACACCGAGGCTTGCGCCAAAGTGAAGTATACGGAAACGGGAAGTTTTGCTGGTGGGGTCGCTGGTGGTGCTGCGGCTGGTGTTTTGTTATCTGGTACTGCAGCAGGCGCTATCTGCGCGGCACTCGGGGTTCCAACAGGAGGTTTGGGGACACTGGCATGCGGCCTTGTTGTCGTTGGAGCCGGCTCCCTGGCGGCTGGCAGCGTAGGCGGTACTATTGGTGAGAAAGCCGGTGACGCGATTTATAAGGCTGGCCGATAAATGAGTTGGTCAGCGTTAGACACTGCTTTTCTGGCCGTCGCGCTGATTGACCTAGCCGGCCTGCTCGCATTCCTGGCCATGGGCCTTTACTTGGCCTACGCGAAGCTGGACCTTATGCTGGAACACCTGATCAACTGCCCGGCAGTTTTGGCCAGGGCCCATTTAAAAAATGGAGGCCCCGCTGGCCGATTGTTTGTACTGGGTGGGATTATTGGCGTGGTGACACGGCCCGCAATCTATCTGCGCGATGGAGGAGCCATCCAAGAAGACCTAGACAACTTCCCTGCTGATCTTAAGCGCTTACTGGTCGTATATCAGACGGTAGGTTGGGTGCTACTCGGGGCGATGTTTGTGATTTTTGTGGCTGGCAAACTGACAGGCTGGCTGGACTGAACAAGCATCGCAGCAAAGCTAGGTAGTTACGGACTCCTGCAGTATTTGGCCCGCCCCGCTCATGCGCACTTCCGGCGCAATTGCTCACTAGCCCATGCCCCCAACAAACCTCCCCTACGCTTTAATTCTGCTGATAAGTCCATCAATCGAGCCTGCCAATAGCTATCAAGGCGGCTCATGCAAGGCCTACGACGTCAGCGCCACAGCGTTTGGCGGAACTATGCTGAGTAATCGCCGGTTTGATTAGAAACGAAGCACCTGCGCCCGTGGAGAGCCACGGAGCGATAACGCTGCACTTAACCATCAGATACTAGAGTGACTTGGGTGGGTCACAACCATTTCCGCGATGGACGACAATCGCTTGAAGCGAGTGTCAGAACCACTGAAATGTATAGCCCCTCCAAAGCTATGATTCCACCGTCGAGCAACTGGACAAAGCGTAAAGCAGGATGGCTATCGCTACGTACAAACCACTACGCAAAGCTTGAGTGGGGGTACATGTGGGGGGACAAAAATATTATAAAAAATAATATTCAATAAAATCAATACATTAGATTTCTAAAAAAGCCGACCACAAGCCGGCTTTTTTATGTCTGCCACCCATGGCAGCCACCCTTCGGGCCGTCGCTACGCGACGTTACAAACTGCTCCAGACAGTTTTTTATGCCTGCAATTTGATCCGTCTATGCGCCAACGACCTTGGTCGGCTTGGCCCCATCGCACGCGCTAGTTAAGCTGCTGATCTTTTGCCCGAGCCTTTGCCATGCCTGTGTCCGAGATTCTCTTGCTGGTCCTTGCCGGTTTTGCTGCCGGTGGGATGAATGCCCTGGCCGGTGGCGGCACGTTTTTCTCCTTTCCGGCGTTGCTCGCTGCGGGTCTGCCCCCAGTGACGGCCAATGCCACCAATGCCGTGGCACTGTGGCCGGCCAGCCTGGCGGGGGCCTGGGCGGCGCGGGATGCATTGCGGCCGTTGGGACGTTATCTGCTGCCGCTGCTGGCCGCCGGGCTGGCCGGCGGTTTGCTGGGCGGGCTGTTGCTGCTGGTTGGCGGCGATGCAGTGTTTGCCAAGCTGATTCCCTGGCTGCTGCTGACCGCCACCGCGCTATTTGCCGCCAGCCCCTGGCTTAGTCGCTGGTTGGCTGCCCGCCGCGCGGAGGCCACACAACCGCCGCACGGTCCACTGTCACTGGCCGCGCATGTCGGTGTATCGATCTATGGTGGCTACTTCGGTGCTGGCATGGGCATCCTGCAATTGGCGGCATTCTCCATCGAAGGTCACCCGCTGGCTCGCGCCAATGCCCTGAAAAACCTGATTTCGGCGGTGATCTACAGCGTCGCCACCGCGACTTTTATCATCGCCGGGCGGGTCAGCTGGTATGAGCTGGTGATTCTGCTGGTGGGCGCCACCGTAGGCGGCTATGTCGGCGGGGCGCTGGGCCAGCGTTTGCCGGCCAAGTTCCTGCGCCTGCTGGTGATCAGCGTGGGCAGCGGCATGACGCTGTATTACTTCTGGGCGACCTATTTCGCCCAGTAACACTCAATTTTTGCCGCGTTTGCGAAACTCCACTGGGGTTTCGCCGACCCAGCGCTTAAAGGCGCGGTAGAAGGTGCTCGGTTCGGAGAAGCCGGTGCGTTCAACGATCACCTCAATGCGCTCGTCGGTGTTGAGCAGCAGGTCCTTGGCCAGGCGACAGCGGTAGTCAGTCACCAGATCATTGAAGCGTACGCCGGCCATGGCCAGGCGCTCACGCAGTCGCCGCGCAGGCATATTCAGCCGCGCCGCCACCTGCTCTAGGGTGGCGCCACTGTCCACCAGCAACTCGCCGATCAACTCACGCACCTTGCGCACCAGGTCCAGCCGCTCGACCTCGGCCAGCTGCCGGCGCGCCAGCGACTCGTGCATGCGCAGCAGTTCTGGCGCGGCATGCCGTGAGGTCTTGTCCAGCACCGAGGCATTGAAGATCAGCGCGTAGCGCTCGCCACCCAGTTGCGCCGGGCAGCCGTAAACCTGCTGATAACGCTCGGCCGGCGCGCCGTCGGCATGCATAAATTGCACTTCATAGGGGGTGAAATCGCCTTCGGTCAGCGCATCGAACAGGCGGATTACCGCGCCGGCGAGCATTTCCGGGAAGTGCCGTGGCGTGCCGGGAATCAGCCCGAGCACCAGCACCGCGCGCTCGCCCTCCACATCCAGCTTGGCATTCAGGGTGTCGGAGAGCAGCCGCACATAGCGCAGGGCATGGCGCAGGCCTTCACCGAAGGTTTCACTGGAAAGAAACAGGTATTCCAGCAGCAGGCCGTGGAAGGCCGGCAGGTGTTGAGCCAGGTAGAGGCCGACATGCTCTTCGCCGCACTCATCGATGGCGGCTTTCCAGAACAAGGCCTGGGCGGCATGGGGGAAACGCCCGGCAGGCAAGCCACCAGGCGGCAGGCCAACGCGCGCCAGCWCTCGATCGGGGTCGGTACCGCTGGCACGCAAGGCGTCGATCACCGGGCGCATCAGCGCCACGTCGTCAGTCAGGTCACGCATGTTGAGGAATTCTTATTGTTTGCGAGGCGCGGCCATCTTAGGCAGCTTTAGGCCATGCGCTCAAGGCGTGAATCATGCTGATAAACGATTGACTGGCCTGCCGCACTGCCAGGCGATGCGGCCAATGCACGGCAGCGCTGGCCGACTAAGCTGCTGCCACCGTTCCAAGGGTCTGTTGCCGTTTCGCTCGTGGCCGCGCCGGAGCCTGTTTTAGCGCGAGGCAAGGCACGAGGAGCGCGGTTTGGTCATTCCAAATAAGCGACGAGAAACGCAGCATCGCGCTAAAACAGGCCCGGCCCTTCGGGTTGCGCGCAAAATCTCGCCATGCGGTGTTGGAGGACTTGGCAAGGGAACAACCATTACCTGCGTCCTCCGCCTGGCCTGGCGAGATTTTGCGCAGCAACGCGGCTCACGACGAAACAACAACAGACCCTAGGAGTTACCCATGGCCATCGACTGGCTCGAACTGCCCGCCCCACCTGCCCTACCTGCCCTGTTTCTGCGCGCCGCCCTGCGCCGCCGCGTGACCGGCCGCAGCCTGCCCGAGCTGGGCGTGCGCTGCCAGGTTACGGTCGATCCCAACCACCTGGCGCGCTATCGGCAGATCTGCGGCTTTGCCGATGATCACCTGCTGCCCGCGCCCTACCCGCACATCCTGGCGTTTGCCCTGCAGATGCAGTTACTCACCGACAAGCGCTTCCCCTTCCCGCTGCTCGGCCTGGTGCATCTGGAAAACCATATTCGCGTGCTGCGCCCACTCGGTGGCCTGGGGCCGTTTACCGTCAGCGTGCAGGTGCAGGACCTGCAACCCCACGACAAAGGCGCAACCTTCAGCCTGATTACCCAGCTGCACGACCAGCTCGGCCTGCTCTGGGAAGGCGACAGTCGCATCCTCTGTCGTGCTCTGCGTCTGGACGGCGCGCCGGCCGAACGCGAAGCCGAAACCGCGCTTGCGCAAACCACCCTGGCGCACTGGCGCGCGCCCGCCGATATCGGCCGGCGTTATGCGCGTATCGCTGGCGACTACAACCCGATCCACCTGTTTGCCGCCACCGCCAAGCTGTTCGGCTTTCCCCGTGCCATTGCCCATGGTCTGTGGAACAAGGGCCGTGCCCTGGCCGAACTGGGCCCGCGCCTGCCTGCCGCCGGTTATGCCGTGAGCGTGCGCTTTCAGAAACCGGTGCTGCTGCCGGCCGAGGTGCGCTTACTGGCCAGCGAGCCGGGCAGCAGCGGCCAGTTCAGCTTGCTCGGCCAGGATGACCTGGGCCATATGAGCGGCAGTTGGCGACCGCTGGACTAGGCGTTTTTTCGGGGGCGGATTATCGTGATGCCTCCCGCGCCCATGCGGTCACGGTCGACCCTAGACAACTCCAGTGGAATAGAGAGCCTCAGCATGAAAAACACCGCCGTACTTGCCACGTCCTTCGCCCTCGCTTGCACTGCACTGCAGGCCCACGCCCTGGACGCGTCCGGGCAGCGCTACGTCAATCAGCTGGTGCAGGGCGGCCCGGTGTCGATCCGCGAAGCCGCGCAGAGCATCTATCACAGCGGTTACCGGGATCAGGAAACCCTCGACGTGGCCGCCGAAGTGCTGCTGCAGAAGTACCGCAGCGCCACCGACAACACCACCTCCGACGCCCTGGCCTGGGTCTGCAAGGCCTTGGCCAGCTCGGGCAACGGCCGCTACAAGCCAGTGCTGGCCGAAGTGGTGGCCAACTCCAATAACCGCAAGCTCGACCGTCACTGCGAAAAGGCCGGCAACAGCCTCAGCGCCGGCGGCGCGCCCTACACTGCGGGCAGCGTCAATCTGGACGCCTACCGCGCCGGCAAAGGCCAACCTGCGGCCAGCAGCACCCAGGCCCTCGCGCCAGCCGCCGCACCGGCTGCCGTTGCCCAGGGCAGCGGCGCGTTCAGTGATGTGCGCACCGGCATGAGCATGGATGAAGTCAATGCGCTGCTCGGCGCACCGACCGCCACCTTCTCGCACCAGACCGGCAAGGCCTGGATTCCATTCAACTTCAAAGGCAAGGACGTCGCCCGCGTGGTGTCGCTGTACAAGGGCAAGGGGCGCATCACGTTTTCCCAGGAAAGCGTCTATGCCAACGTCTGGCGCGTGCTGGAAGTGACTAACAACCCCAACGAAAGCGGCTACCCATAACCTGCGGTATCGGTTTGCCGGCTTGAAGACCGGCCGGCAAACCCCGAAGCTATGCTCCTCTTTGCTGGAGCGCCTGATGAACCTCGCCGAACTGACCACCCGCATGCACGCCATTCGTGATCGCAACGACTGGCGGCCCTTCCACAGCCCGAAGAACCTGGCCATGGCCGCCAGCGTGGAAATGGCCGAGCTGGTGGAAATCTTCCAGTGGCTGACTGAAGCACAATCCCGCGAGCTGCCTGCTGAACAACTGACCCACGCCGGCCAGGAAATCGGCGATATCGTGCTGTATCTGGTGCTGCTGTGTGGCGAGCTGGGCCTGGATATGGAACAGGTGGTGCGCGCCAAGCTGGCCGACAACGAACGACGCTTTCTCGGAGAGGCGCCATGACTGATCGCCATTTCGACGAACTGGCCACCCGCTTTGCCGAGAAGATCTACGGCGGCGCCAAGGGCGCGATTCGCCTGGCCGTGCTCCAGGCCGACCTGGCCGAAGTCCTGCCTGAGCGTCCGCTGCGGGTGCTGGATATTGGCGCGGGCCTTGGCCATATGTCGCTGTGGCTGGCCGAGCGCGGCCACCAGGTAACGCTGACGGAACCCGCCGAACCGATGCTCGCCGGCGCCCGCGAACGCTTTGCTGCCGCCGGACAACAAGCCACCTTTATCCAGGCGCCCTGGCAGGACCTGCTCGGCCAGCTCGAGCCCCCCTATGACCTGGTGATCTGCCACGCTGTGCTGGAATGGCTGGCCGAACCGCACAGCATCCTGCCGGTGCTGCACCAGCTGTGCACGCCCGGCGGCTGGTTGTCGCTTGCGTTCTACAACAAGGATGCGCTGATCTACCGCAACCTGCTCAAGGGCCACTTCCGCAAGCTGCGCAAGGCCGAGTTCGCCGGTGAGAAACAGAGCCTGACCCCACAGATGCCGCTTGATCCGCGTGAGCTGGCGGCGCAACTTGAGGCTAATTGGCAGGTCGAAAGCCAGAGTGGCGTACGGGTGTTTCACGACTATATGCCGCAGCCCTTTCAAGCCAAGGCCGAGCTGCTCGATCTGCTGGAAATGGAACTGGCCTACCGCCGCCACCCCAGCTTTGCCGGGCTGGGCCGTTATCTGCACTGGATCTGCCGGCCGCGCTGACAGGCCATGGCACTGGAGGCATGCAACGCGATGAAACGACTTAGCGTCTTACTGCTCCTGTCCAGCCTCGCGGCCTGTCAGAGCCAGAACCCTTATGTCGCCGACAGCAAACCGCTGCCGCCGGCACCTGCGCACTCGCCGCAACAGCTGGACCGCAGCGCCTACCCGGCAGCGCCGCGCGACTATGGCCGCTACCGCACCTGGAGCTGGCAGCAGCTACCGGCTGGCAGCGCCTGGGCCAGTTCCGAGCAGGTGCAGGAAGCCCTGAGCAATGCCCTCGACCAACGCGGCCTGCGCCCGCATCGCACCGGCGCAACCAGCGCAACCAGCGACCTCAAGGTCAGCGCCGAGCTGCGTCTGGAGCAACGCCTGCGCCAGGTCACTGAACACTACGGCAGCCATTACGGTCATAGTCGCTATGGCAATGACTACGGCATGTGGGGCAGCGCGCCGCTGGTGCGCAGCTATAGCGAAGAAGTCATGGTAGTGCGCATCGAACTGTTCGACGGCCAGGATGGCCAGCCGATCTGGAGCGCCAGCGCCGAAACCCTCAGCAGCGGCAGCCAGAGTGAACGCGCCGCCGCGCTGCGCAACGCGGTACAACAGGCTCTGGCGGCGTATCCGCCGGGCTGATCGCTGCATTACAAGGAGAGCACCCATGCGTGCATCGCTGCTGTTACTGCCCCTGCTGTTGATCCTCAGTGCCTGCCAGACAGCGCAGCTGGAACGCGACTTCGACCCCAACCGCGATTTTGCCGCCTACCGCAGCTGGAGCTGGCAGGAGCCAGCCGTGCAATACAAACCCGATGACCCGCGCATCAACAGCGACCTCACCGGCCAGCGCATTCGCAGCGCGGTCAGCGAACAGCTCGACCAGCGCGGCTTGCGCCAGGCAGCGGCGAACACGCCGGGCGATCTCAAAGTGCAGGTGTGGATGATCGTCGACAACCGCCAGCAGCAGGTCAGCACCCACTTTGGCGGAGCCTGGGGCGACCCGTGGCGCGGCGGTTTCTGGGGCGGCCCGAGCTATGTTGAAACCCGCACCCTGGACTATCAGGTCGGCACCCTGCAGATCGACCTGCTCGACGGCAAGGACGGCAAACTGGTCTGGCGCGGCAGTGCCGAACAGGTGCTGCGCAGCCGCCAACCCAGCCCCAGCGAGCGCGAGGCAGCGATACGCAGTACGGTCGCTGAAGTGCTAAACCAGTACCCACCACGCTAACCAACAAGGATGTTGCATGAGCCCAACCCCACCTCTCAGCCATCGCCCCGCTGCGGCGGCTGATCTGGCCGAGATTGTCGGCTTCCCACAAAACGCCGATGAGCTGTTCTTCTGCTACCCCAAGGCCGACTGGCCGCTGAGCATCGGTCAGCTGGCCGCCGCCATGGCCGAACGCCGCGACAGCACGGTGGTGCTGCTCGGTGGCCGGGTGGCCGGCTTTGCCAACTTCTACCAATGGCATTACGACGACCACTGCGCCCTCGGTAACCTGATGGTCGCCCCCTGGGCCCGCGGCCACGGCGTGGCGCATTATCTGGTGGCGGTGATGGAGCAGCTGGCGCGCGAGCATTACCACGCCAAACGCATGCAGGTGTCGTGCTTCAACGCCAACAGCGCCGGCCTGCTGCTCTACCCAAAGCTCGGCTATACCCTAAGCGATGTGGTCGAACGCCGTGATCCCAACGGCCAGCGCGTGGCGTTGATTCAGTTCAGCAAAACCCTGTAGGCCGGTTTACAGGTCCCAGTCCGGTCGATCTGCCAGCCGCTCAATCAGAAAATCCAGCAACGCGCGTAGCGCTGGCGGCATCTGCCGGCGCGTGCCATAGAGGGCGTGGATGCCCAGCTCCTGCGGCTGATAGTCGGGCAGCAACTGCACCAGCGCCCCGGAACGCAGATGCGCGCTGACGGAGTAACGCGGCTGCAGGCTGATGCCGATATCGGCCAGCACGGCCTCCAGCAGCACCATGGATTCATTCGCACTGAGGTTGCCGCTGACCGCCACGGCATGCGGCTCACCGGCGCGGCTGAACTCCCAGATGCTGCGGCCAAAATAGGCGTAACTCAGGCAATTGTGCTGCGCCAGCTCCTCGGGCCGCAGGGGCGTGCCGTGCCTGGCCAAATACGCCGGCGTGGCGCACACCACCGAGCTACACACCGCCAACTGGCGGGCGATCAGGTTGGGGTCGAGCTGATTGGTGATGCGCAGGGCCAGGTCGATCCGCGCCTCCACTAGATTGACCGCCTGGCTGCCCACCAACAGGTCGACGCTGACCTGCGGATACCTGCGGATAAAATCATCCAGCGCACGCACCAGCCAGGCCTGGGCCAGTGACTGACTGCAGGCAATACGCAAGGTGCCGCGCGGCGCGGCCTCATCGGTGCGGCTAACGCTCTGCATGGCCTCGGCCATGACCAGCATCTCGCGGCATTGGCCGAGCAACTGCTCACCGGCACCGGTCAAGCTCAGCTTGCGCGTGGTGCGGTGCAACAGGCGCGCGCCGACCCAGGCCTCCAGCTCGCCGAGGTAGCGCGACACCATCGCCCGCGACATCTCCAGCGCTTCGGCTGCAGCAGTCTGGCTGCCGCGCTCCACCACTTCGACAAATACCCGCGTAGCCGTCAGCCGATCCATGATTAGCCCATTTTTCGCAACAAATATGCGCAGATTAAGGGGCTTTTTGATCGATTTAAAGCAACTAAGATCACCTCACTTACTCAACAGGAGATCAGCATGTCGATCCTCAACCACTTGCGCAGCCTGCTCACCAGCGCCAGCCTGCTTACCCTTGCCACCACCGCGATTGCCCAGCCACTCACCCTGGATGTCTACAACCCAGGCGACAAGGCGATCTTCCCGGTGACCTCGACGCTGATCAGCGGCGAGCGCGATGCCATTCTGGTCGATGCGCAGTTCTCCACCCGCGAAGCCCAGGAGCTGGTCGAGCGCATTCAAGCCAGCGGCAAAAACCTCACCACCATCTTTATCAGCCACGGCGACCCGGATTTCTACTTCGGCCTGGACACCCTGACCCGCGCCTTCCCCAAGGCCAAGATCCTGGCCACGCCGCAGACCATCGCCTATATCGAGAAAACCCGCGAACCGAAGCTGGCCTACTGGGGCCCGATCCTCAAAGACACCGCGCCAGCCCGCACCCTGGTGCCGCAAACCCTGCAAGGCGACCAGCTGACGCTGGAAGGCCAGACCCTGCAACTGATCGGCCATGACCCCAAACACACCAGTTTGTGGATTCCGAGCATCCAGGCCGTGGTCGGCGGCGTGCTGACCTACGCCAACATCCACCCCTGGATTGCCGATGCACAAACGCCGCAAGCGCGTCAGAGCTGGTTGAAATCCCTGGATGAACTGCAAGCGCTGCAGCCAAAGACCCTGGTACCAGGGCACTTTATGGGCCAGCCCAAGCTGAACCTGGATGACCTGCGCTTTACCCGCAACTACCTCAATGACCTGGAAGCGGCGCTGCCCAAGGCCAAGAACAGCCAGGCGCTGATCGAGACCATGAAAGCCAAGTACCCGGCCCTGCTCGACGCCAGCAGCCTGGAACTGAGCGCCAAGGTGCTCAAGGGTGAAATGCAGTGGCCCTAAGCCGCCGCATCCTGATCACCGGCGCCTCACGCGGCATTGGCCTGGGCTTGACCCAGGCCTTTGTGCAGGCGGGCTGGCAGGTATACGCCGTGATCCGCAACCTGACTGGTAGCCACGAGCTGCAGGCGCTGGCCACGCAACATGGTCAGTGCCTACAGCTGATTGAGTGCGATTTGCTGCAGCGCGAGGCTGGCCAGTTGATTGACCGCGCCCTGGGCGACCAACCGCTGACCTGTGCGCTGTTCAATGCCGGCGTCTATGGCCCAGCGCATCAGGACCCGCGCCAGGCCAACAGCGCTGAGATCGGCCAGCTGTTTCTCGCCAATGCCGTCGCACCGATCAGCCTGGGGCAACAGCTGGCTGGGCGAATCGAGGCCGGTGGCGTGATGGCCTTTATCAGCTCGCAGATGGCCAGCCTGCAGCTCAACCGCGCCCTCGACATGCCGCTGTACGGTGCCAGCAAGGCCGCGCTGAACAGCCTGCTGCTGAGCTGGAGCAGCCAGTATGCCGAACTGCCCTGGAGCCTGCTGGCTCTGCATCCAGGCTGGGTACGCACGGCCATGGGCGGCGCAGATGCCCCCTTGAGCGTGGCGGACAGCGCAGCGGGGCTGTGTCAGGTGATCACCGCTGAGCAGGGCCGCCGACGCTGCGCATTTCTCGATTACCAGGGCCAGACCTTGCCCTGGTGAGGCTGACGGCGCGCTGTGCATTTGCGGCATAATCGCCCGCCCTGCCCGCCATGGAGATGCACATGCCTGCCCCGATCTGGTGGTTACTCGCCCTGCCCTTTGTCGCCGGCGCCTGCCTGCCGCTGCAAGCAGGAATCAACGGTCAATTGGCCAAACAGGTGTCCAGCGTGCTGGCCGCCGCGCTGGTGTCCTTCGCTGTCGGCACCCTGGCGCTGCTGATTCTGGTATTGGCCCAACGCGAGTTTCCCAGCCTTGGCGCACTCAAAGGCCTGACCTGGTGGCACTGGAGTGGCGGCCTGCTGGGCGTGATGTTTATCGCCACCGCCGCCTTTGCCGGGCCCAAGGTCGGCGCAGTGCTGTTTATGGCACTGGTGATCGCCGGACAACTGAGCATGGCCCTGACCCTGGACCACTTCGGCTGGGCCGGCTTTCGCGAAGCACCTATTACTGCGGGCAAAGTCGGCGGCCTGCTGCTGATCGTCGCCGGTATCTGGTTGATCCGCCGCGGCTAGCCACCCAGCGCCACGCGCCGTGGGCGCGGACCTGCTGTGCTAAAATGCGCGGCGTTTTTACCCTGCGCCTTGCCTGCCCTGCCTATAGCCAACCGTCATGTGCCCGACTCATCGTCCGGCGCGGCTGTGCCTATTCGCTTGCCGCTGCGCCCCAGCCTTTGGAATTGACCATGCTGCAAAGCCTGAAAAACACCTGGTTGTTTAATATCCGCGGCGATGTGCTCGCCGGTCTGGTGGTGGCGCTGGCACTGATCCCGGAAGCCATCGCCTTCTCGATCATCGCTGGCGTCGACCCTAAAGTCGGCTTGTATGCCTCCTTCTGTATCGCCGTGGTGATCGCCTTTGTCGGCGGCCGTCCAGGCATGATCAGCGCCGCCACCGGGGCCATGGCCCTGTTGATGGTGACCCTGGTGAAAAACCACGGCCTGGAGTACCTGCTGGCAGCGACCCTGCTGACCGGCGTGCTGCAGATCGGTGCCGGTTACCTCAAGCTCGGTTCGCTGATGCGCTTTGTTTCGCGCTCGGTGGTCACTGGCTTCGTCAACGCCCTGGCGATTCTGATCTTTATGGCCCAGCTGCCGGAACTGACTAACGTCACCTGGCACGTCTACGCCATGTGCGCTGCGGGCCTGGGCATCATCTACCTGTTCCCCTATGTGCCGAAGATTGGCCAACTGATCCCCTCGCCACTGGTGTGCATCCTGTCGATGACCGCCGTGGCCATGTATTTCGGCCTGGATATCCGCACCGTCGGCGATATGGGCGAGCTGCCGGATACCCTGCCGATCTTCCTCTGGCCGGACGTACCGCTGACCCTGGAAACCCTGGCGATAATCTTCCCCTACGCCGCAGCCCTGGCCGTGGTGGGCCTACTGGAATCGATGATGACCGCGACCATTATCGATGACCTGACCGACACCAGCAGCGATAAAAACCGCGAATGCAAAGGCCAGGGCGTGGCCAATATCGCCTCCGGCCTGCTGGGCGGCATGGCCGGCTGCGCGATGATTGGCCAGTCGGTGATCAACGTGAAATCCGGCGGCCGTGGCCGTTTGTCGTGCCTGGTAGCCGGCGTGGTGCTGCTGCTGATGGTGGTGTTCCTCAGCGACTGGGTCAGCCAGATCCCCATGGCCGCGCTGGTGGCAGTGATGATCATGGTGTCGATCGGCACCTTCAGCTGGGATTCGCTGCGCAACCTGAAGAAATTCCCGATCTCGACCAATATCGTCATGCTCGCCACCGTGGCCGTCACCGTCTATACCCACAACCTGGCGTACGGCGTGTTTGTCGGCGTGCTGCTGGCGGCGATGTTCTTCGCCAACAAGATCGGCCACTTCCTATATATCAACTCGGAAGCCGACAGCGAGGGCAACCAGCGCACCTACAAGGTGATCGGCCAGGTGTTCTTCAGCTCCGCCGACAAGTTCGTCGCTGCCTTTGATTTCAAGGAAGCCGTGAGCAAGGTCACCATCGATCTGTCCCGCGCGCACTTCTGGGACATCACCGCCGTCGCGGCCCTGGATAAAGTAGTGATCAAACTGCGCCGTGAAGGCACCGAAGTCGAAGTGCTGGGCCTGAATGAAGCCAGCGCCACCATCGTCGACCGCTTCGGTGTGCATGACAAAGAGAACGCCACCGATCTGCTGTCCGGCCACTGATACGGAGAACAACAATGACCCACGTAATGGCATGCATTGATGGTTCGCAATCCACCCGCGCGGTGTGCGACTACGCCGCCTGGGCCAGCCAGCGCCTGAGCGCGCCGTTGACCCTGCTGCACGTACTGGATGAGGTGCAGTACCCAATCAGCCCTGATCTGTCCGGCAATATCGGCCTGGGCAGCCGCGAGCACTTGCTTGAAGAGCTGGCCAACCTCGATCAGCAGCGCCACAAGCTGGCCATGGAACAGGGCCGATTGATGCTCGAAGCGGCCCGCGAGCGGGTGCAGGCCGATGGCGTGGAGCCGGCGCAGATGCGCCAGCGCCATGGCGATCTGGTCGACTGCCTGCATGAGCTGGAAGCCGATATCCGCCTGCTGGTGATCGGCCGTCAGGGCAAGACCAGCGACAGCCTTAGCCAACTGGTCGGCAGCCACCTGGAAAACGTGATCCGCACCCTGCACCGGCCGATCCTGGTCAGCTGCGGCGAGTTCAAGGCGCCACAAAGCTACATGCTCGCCTATGACGGCAGCGCCACCGCGCGCAAGAGCCTGGAGATGATCGCGGCCAGCCCGCTGCTCAAAGGCCTGCCGTGCCACCTGGTGATGATCGGTGCGGAGTCCAGTGATGCCTGGGAGCAGCTCAGGGCTGCCGAGCGGGTGGTGCAGGGTTCGGCCAGCGCAGTACACCTGGCGATTCGCGCCGGTGAGGTGGAACCCACCCTGCACGCCTACCAGCTCGAACAGGGCATCGGCCTGCTGGCCATGGGTGCCTATGGCCACTCGCGGATTCGCCAGTTTCTGGTCGGCAGCACCACCAGCAGCCTGCTGCGCACCAGCAACAGCGCGCTGCTGATTCTGCGCTAAGGGTTACGCCATGGCGGCCGCACCACGGCCGCCTAGCTGGCTTTGACCGGCTGCCCTGCAAACAACTGCTCCAGCGGCACCGGCCGGCCAAAGTAATAACCCTGAAAACGCGTGCAGCCAAAGCTGCTCAGGCGCTCGGACTGCTCCAGGGTTTCCACGCCTTCGGCAATCACATCCAGTTTCAGCGCATGGGCCAGCGAGACGATGGTACGGGCAATATCGGCATCCAGCGGGTCGCTCAACAGGTCGCAGACAAACGAACGGTCGATCTTCAGCTGATCCAGCGGCAGGGTCTTGAGGTAGGACAGCGACGAATAGCCAGTGCCGAAGTCGTCCAGGGAAAAGCGCACGCCGTGGGCCTTGAGCCGGGCCATCTTGGCGATCACCGCCGCACGGCCATCGAGCAGCATGCTCTCGGTAATCTCCAGTTTCAGCCGGCTCGGGTCGCAGCCGCTGCGCTGCACGATATGCAGCACCTGCTCAACAAAGTCCGCCTGCTGCAGCTGCTTGGTGCTGACATTCACCGACAGACTGAGGTGCCGGGTTTGCGCCCGCCGCCCCCACTGCGCCAGGGTGGCGCAGGCCGTTTCCAGCACCCACTCACCCAACGGCAGAATCAGACCGCTGCCCTCGGCCACCGGAATAATCTCGCCTGGCGCCAATAGGCCACGCTCCGGGTGCTGCCAACGCAGCAGCACTTCCGCGCCCTGCAAGCCCTCACGCTGATCGATCTGCGCCTGGTAATAGAGCACAAACTCGCTTTTCAGCAGGCCCTGGCGCAGATCGCTCTCCAGGCTGGCGCGTTGCACCACCCGTTGCTGCATCTGCGGCTCGAAGAAACAGCAGGTGTTACGCCCCTGCGCCTTGGCCTGGTACATGGCCAGGTCAGCCTGTTTCAGCAGGTCATCCAAGGGTTCGCCGGTGCCGTTGAACATGGCGATGCCGATGCTCAGGGTGCTGAAGTGCTCGATCTCACCCATGCGAAACGGCTGCCGCAAGGCCAGCAGGATCTTGCTGGCAATCGCCTCGGCCTGCTGCGCCGCATTGACCGGCTCCAGCCCGAGGTTCTCCAGCAGGATGACAAACTCATCACCGCCGATACGCGCCACGCTATCGCTTTGCCGCACGCAGCTGGTCAGGCGCTCGGCGACCTGCTGCAACAACAGATCGCCGATATCGTGGCCACGGGCATCGTTGAGTGTCTTGAAGTCGTCCAGGTCGATAAACAGCACCGCCCCACGCTGCTCGCTGTTCTGACTGGCGAGCAAGGCGCACTCCAGGCGCTCGCGCTGCAAACGGCGGTTGGGTAGATGGGTCAGCGGGTCGTAATAGGCCAACTGTTCGATGCGCTGCTCGGCAGCCTTGCGCTGGGTGGTATCGGTGAGGGTGATCACGTAGTTGATCAACCGCTCATCGGCCCCGCCGCGCACTGCCGCAATGCTCACCCACTGCGGATATTCCTGGCCATTCTTGCGCCGCCCGGGCATTTCCCCCTGCCAGGCGCCCTCATGCGCCAATGCCGCGAGCATGGCATCGCGAGCGATATCGAAACTGCCTTGCGCCAGCATGTAATCCAGAGTACTGCCGACCACTTCGCTCTCGCTGTAGCCGGTCATGCGGGTAAACGCCGGATTAGCGCGCAGCACCACATGCTGCGCATCGGTAACCACCATGCCTTCGGCCGCCTCGAACACCGTGGCAGCGACGTGCAGGTCTTCGACCATGTGCTGCATCGCCACACCCACGCGGTTGTACTCATAGATCCCGGTCGGCTGAAAGCGCAGCCCCCGGCCGCCGGCCTGGGTGGCTTCGATAAAGCCGAGCAGCTGGTTGATCGCCCGGTCATGGCTGATGCGCAGCAGCCAGGCCGCCACCAGCAACAACAGCAGAAAACCGCCACTGAGGATTAGAAACGATTGCAGGTAGCTGTCGTAGATCGAGGCGAAGCGGTTATCGGAAACCCCCAGCACCAGCCAGAACGGTTCTTCAACACCCGCCAGGCTGATCGGGAAGCGCTGCAGATAAAGCCCCTGGTCATCGCGCACCAGGTTATCCAGGACTTCAGCGCCGGTGAGCCCAAGCTCGCTGTCGCCCTGCCAGACCAGGGGCTGCTCGGCGTGCCCGAGCACCAGCAGATCGAGCTTGGTACTGGCACTCAGCTCGCTGATAAACGCCCGATTCTGGCCCAGGGCCAGGCCGACAAACAGATAGCCGCGCAGCTGCACGGTGGCCGGGTCAAAAATCGGCGTGGCCTTGATCAAGGCGCTCTGCGCACCCGCCTGCACCAGCGTCCAGCCGTGGGCGTAATGAATCGGCGAGCGCAGTGACGCCACCAGCGGTTTGATGTCATGCAGCGGCAGGCCGGCATCCATCACCAGCTTGCCCGTCGGATCAAGCAGGAAAAACACTTCCAGACGCGCATCGATATTGGCGTCCTGAAACATAAAGGCCACGTCTGCGGCGATTTTCTCAACCGGCATAACCTGCTCGGACAAGGCGCTGACGGTGCGCCGCGCCGAGGCGCTATGCAGATACACCTCAAGCAGCTGCAGACGGTTATTGATCAGGCTGACGGTGGTGCGCTGGTATTGCGCCAGGCTATTGCGGATTTCACTTTGCAGGTTGGCCTCGGCCGTGCGCAGTGCATAAACCATCACCACACTGATCGCCACCATGCCGAGCATGCCAAACAGCAAGGCAATCCGCGTCGAGAACTTCAGCTCCCAACGTGCCGCTTTCGGCATGTGATTCTTGCGACTACTCATCTGCATCCGCGCCTCAGGGTCACAACACAGTCAGCTAATCCCTGTCGGTGCCTACTGCAATCCGATGTCATCTATCAGTGTTCGGTACTCGTGCATCTGCCTAAGCAGCATAGGCTTGATCTCATCACCGCGCATAAACACCACCGGCTGACGGATACGCTGCTCGGTCACCTCGATAAAACGCGGGTCTTTGGCCGCGACCGCCAGGGCGTCGGCCAGTATCTCGACCTGCTCAGTCGGGGTATTGGCCGGCACCATAACAATGCGCATGGTATGCAGGCCCAGGTCGTAACCCAGCTCGCGCAGGGTCGGCGCGTCGGGGTAACCCAGCAGGCGGGTATCGGCCAGACTGGCCAGCACGCGCATTTCGCCAGATTCGGTGTAGCCGGTATGGGTGCCGCCGCTGTAGGCAAACACCGCATCGCCGGAAATCACCAGCGGGGCCATGCCGGCGCCGCCCGAGGTGGGCACGGTGCGCAGCTCCAGCCCTTCGCGTTTGGCCAGGGCGCGGATAATCAGACGATCCTCGGCCGCCTGGCTGACATAAATCTGCCCCGGCGTGGCGCGCAAATAGGCCAGCAACCCTGGCCAGTCCTGGATGCCATGTGGGGCGCCGGTAACAAAGGCCGGCTGCTCCAGCGACAGCCCCGCGACATAGGTAAAACTGTCTGGACCATAGGATGCCGGCGACAGCAGCGGCGCAATGCTGACCACCGACGAGCCGCCAAACTGGAACACATAGCCCTGCTCGATACTGCTGGCCAGCATCGACGCAGAAGCCGCGCCGCCGGCACCGGGAATATTGCTGACCGTAACCTTCTGCCCCAGCTGTTCTTCCAGCACGCTGGCCAACACCCGCCCCTGCAAATCGGTACTACCGCCGGCGGCATAGCCAATGATCATGGTCAGCGGCCGCTCGGGGAAGCTTGCCGCCTGCACCTGCCACGGCAACAACCCCAGGCAGCCGCTCAACAACAGAAAACGCAGTAATTTCATGGTCCACCTCATGCACGGATCAACAACCGCCAGCCCAGCCAGGAACACGCCGAGCACCGTTTTGGCGCATCCAGCTGCCCTTACATCTGCCAGCAACCCGCAGACTTACCTGTGCACAACCCGTGCACGGTGCGATGCAACTTGCGCGCCCATCCGCCAAGCGCTTATTGCACGCCGACTTCCTCGATCAACTGCCGATAGTCCAACACCTGCTGACTCAGCATGGCCTTGACCTCGCTGCCCGGCATAAAGCGAATCGGCTGGCGGATGCGCGTTTCGGTGACCTCAATAAAGCGCGGGTCACGCACCGCGTTCGCCAGGGCATCAAAGAGGATGCTCACCTGCTCAGCCGGCGTGTCGGCCGGCACAGTGACAATGCGCACGGCATGCAAGGCCAGGCCATAGCCCAGCTCAAGCAGGGTCGGCGCCTCGGGGTAGCCCAGCAGGCGCTCCTCGGCCAGGCTGGCCAGCACCCGCATCTGCCCCGAATCGGTGTAGCCAGTATGGGTGCCGCCGCTGTAGGCAAAGAACACCTCGCCGGAAATCACCAGCGGGGCCATGCCCGCACCGCCGGAGGTCGGCACCATGCGCAGCTGCAACCCCTCGCGCTTGGCAATGGCGCGGGTCAGCAGACGGTCCTCGGCGGTTTGCGTGACATACACCTGGCCCGGGTTGTCGCGCAGGTGCTGGAGCAGGCTCGGCCAGTCCTTGAAGCCGCTCTGCCCACCGGTGACATAAGCCGATTGGTCCAGCGACAGGCCGGCCACATAGGTAAAACTGTCGAGGTCGTAGGACGCCGGCGCCAGCAAGGGCGAAATGCTGATGGTCGAGGAAATGCCGTACTGAAAGACGTAGCCCTGCTCAGCGCTGCTGGCCAACATGGCGGCCGCCACCGCCCCGCCCGCGCCGGGCAGATTATTCACCCTGACCGGCTGCCCCAGTTGCTCCGCCAGCACGGCGGCCAGCACCCGCCCCTGGATATCGGTGCTGCCGCCGGCGGCATAGCCGATGATCATGGTCAGCGGCCGCTCCGGAAACGTCGCGGCCTGGCTGCTTACGGTCAGCAACGCACACAACAGTGCCCAACATCCGCGCCTACTCATGATCGCCACCTCGCCCGCCCGGCAAAACCACAGCCCAGGGTCGCAAAAGCTGCAGGCCCGTCCTTTGGTTTTAGCCCACGGGGGCGCGATAGCAATCTGACAGCTTTTTCAAAAGCAAAGGGTTATGCTGCGATCAAGTCGTTATTTTGTGATCACAGGCCATGACTGAAGCCCAGCTACCCCGCCAACCACACGCCTTCGCCCTCTGGCGTGAAGCGCAGGACACGCGCATCCGCTCACCGCTGGGCGGTATTTATTACCTGCTGGCGTGGCTACTCACCTGGATTTTCAGCAATGACCCAGGCGCACTGGTAGTACCAGGCGTACTCGGCATTGCCATGTTTGCCCTGCTGCTGGCTCTGCGCGTGCTGCACCGTCTGCCGCAGGAGCAGACCAGCGAGTCGCTGAAGCGCTGGCTCAACCTGCACTGGAGCCTGATTCTGATTACCGCGCTGAGCTGGGGCCTGGCCCACGCCCTGGCGCAGCGCAGTCCGCTGTTCAGCAGTTCGGTGATCATCGCCACCCTCAGCACCATCGCCTTCAGCACCGCCCTGGCCTTCAACTTCGCCATGCGCAAGAAGCGCGCAATCCTGGCATTGCTGCTGATTTACCTGCCCGGGCTACTGACCCTGGCACTGGCATGGCGCGAGCAGTACGCCATATTGATCACCCTGAGCTTCTACCTCAGCTACCTGCTGCTGGTGCTGAGCCGCAGCAACCGCGAGTACCACAACACCCTGGCCCTGGAACTGCAGCTGCTCGACCAGCAGGAGCGCCTGGAGCACCTCAGCCGCACCGACAGCCTGACCCAGCTGGGTAACCGCTATCAGTTCAACAGCCTGTTCCCGGTGATGGTGGCCAACGCCCAGCGGCAGAGCCAGCCGCTGTCGCTGGTGCTGCTGGATATCGACTTCTTCAAGCGGATCAATGACGAGTACGGGCATGCCTGTGGCGACAGCTGCCTGAGCGATTTTGCCGAGCGCATGCGGCAGAACTTCCGCCGCGACAGCGACGCGCTGCTGCGTCTGGGCGGCGAAGAGTTCGGCATTCTGATGCCCAATACCCCGCTGGAGCAGGCGCGCCTGCTGGCCGAGCAGTTTCGTCTGGAGTTGGAGCACGAAGGCTTCAATGTGCCGGGGGCAATCCTGCCGCTGACCGCAAGCCTGGGGGTGGGTTGTTACGACATGCGCCGCGACAGCAGCGCTGAAAGCTTCTTCAAGCGCGTCGACGATGCGCTGTATCAGGCCAAGGCAGCTGGGCGTAACCGCCTGGAGCTGGCCTAAGCCCAACTCAACGTTACCAGCAGTACTGGCGGGTTGGGTGACCCCGTAGGAGCGGGCCATGCCCGCGATGGTTCTCTATCGACCACAATTCGCGGGCAAGCCCGCTACTACAAGAGCAAAGCAGGTCGACAACGGTCGACCTAGGCTAACCCAACTCAAAGACGGAAGCTGCCCATCTGCTTGGCCAGATCATCGGCCAGACCGCGCAGGGTCTGGCAGTCGTCTTTACACACCTGCACCTCACCGGCGGTGGCATGCGCCAGATCGGCAATGCCCTGCACGTTGCGGTTGATCTCCTCGGTCACCGATGACTGTTCCTCGGTGGCGGTGGCGACCTGGGTGTTCATATCGCTGATGCGTTCAATCTGCTCGGTAATCGCGCTAAGCGACTGCCCGGTACGCTGGCTGGCTTCCACGCCAGTTCCGGTCGCACGTTGGCCGGCATGCATGGAGCTCACGGCCGTTTCCGCGCCCTGTTTGAGGCGCTGGATCATCTGCTGAATTTCATCGGTCGAACTCTGCGTGCGGCTGGCCAGGGTGCGTACCTCGTCAGCCACCACAGCAAAACCACGGCCCATCTCGCCAGCCCGCGCCGCTTCGATGGCCGCGTTAAGCGCCAGCAGGTTGGTCTGCTCGGAAATCCCGCGAATCACCGCCAGCACCTGATCAATCGATGCCACTTGCTCGGCYAGCTCACTGACGGCTGCGGCGGCGTTACCAATATCAGTGGACATGCTCTCGATATGCCCGATGGATTGGCGCACCTCATTACGCGCGCCCTGCGCCTCGTCCCGCGCGCTTTGCGATGACTGCGCGGCGCTGCTGGCGTTGCGCGCAATCTCCTGCACGGTCAGGCCCATCTCATGCACCGCCGTGGCGACCATATCGGTCATTTCCTGCTGCTGGCTGGAGCGCCCAGCGGTGTTGTCGACCACCTGCGCCACCTGGCTGACCGAGGCGCGCAAGCGCTCGCTGGTCGCCAGCACATCGCTGATCAGGCTGCGTTGGCCGCCGATAAAGCGGTTGAAGCCGCGCGCCAAGTCGCCCAGTTCGTCCTCGCGGGACTCATCCAGACGCCGGGTCAGATCACCACCGCCACCACCGATTTCCACCAGCGCGGCGGTCACCTGACGGATCGGCCGCACCAGGCCACGCGCCAGCAGCACCACCAGAGCGAGGAACAACAGCGCCACGCCAACTCCAATGGCGCTGGTCATCAGCAGTGCCTGGCGCGCTTCGGCATAGATTTCGGCTTCCGGCACTTCGCTGACCAGCAGCCAGTCCAGGCTGGAGAGCTTCTGCGCCACCGCCAGATAGGTTTCACCGTCCCGCTCGAAACGCACCGCCTTGCCGCCGCTGCCCAACAGCTCATCGGCCGGCGCCTTGCCAAACAGCTCAGTGAGGCGGCCACTGCCGCTCAGCTCGGCCTGCGGGTGCACCTTGATATCGCCCTGGGCATCAATCAGAAACACTTGGCCGCGTTCACCAAAGCGGAAGTCGCGGATCATTTCCGACATGGCCTTGAGGCTAAAGCCCAAACCAGACACCCCCAGGGTTTTACCGCCCTGCTTGATCCGCTGGTTGATAAACAGGGTCGGCAGGCGCGTGCCCTTGTCGATATCGATTTCCAGCACCTGATCGCGGCTGCTGTCGACCAGCTTGTAGAACCACTGGTTTTCCGGCTGATCACGGCTGATCACCCGCGCCAGCCCCTCACCGGTGAAGTAGTTGCCGCTGTCCAGCACGGCAATCGAGGTGGTCATGGCGTTCTGCTGCGCACGCACGCCTTCCAGGTAACGCGCCACGGCATCGCGCTGCCCCTCATCTTCGCCGGCCGCCAGCCAGTCCTGGATAAAGGCGTTACCGGCAATCCCAGCATTGGCGGTGATCGGCGCGGTCAGCACCCGCTCCAGGTCGTTGCGAATCGCCAGCACCCGTGCCGGCAAGGCCTCTTCGACCAGGAAGCGTTCAGTCAGACGATTGACCACCGCCGAGTAAACGCCCACCACGATCAGAATGCTGGCAAGCAGGGCGGCGCCCATGCTGAGAATCAGCTGCCACTGGATGCTGCGTTTCCACAAGCCCATGGAGGTTACCTTTTAGTTATTATTTGAAGACAGGGATTGAATACAATTTTGTATACAAACTCAATTGCCCGGCGACGTATAACCACTATCGGCTGCACTGGCTAATGACTTTAGCCAGCCGCCAGCACTGTCTCAGTCCACCTGCCGCCACAGCCGCAGATAGGCATCTTCATGGCTGAAGTCCAGCTCGATGCTGAGATCGTCCGACTCCTGCAGCACCTGCGGGGTAATCAACAGCGGCGGCGTGACAAACTGGCTCGGCGGCTGGCCGGCAAAGGCTCGGTTCAGTTCATCGACCAGCTGCCAACCCTGCATGCCCAGGGGTTCGGCGACTGTGGCGACCTGCTGGGACAAGCCTGAATGGATACGCCCCAGCGCCTTGGCCGAACCATCGCCGGCGGAAATATTGCGAATGTCCTTACGCACGAGGGCATTGAGCGGCACGTTGATATGGTCGAAATACACATCATTGATCGCCAGGGTATGGCTCCACTCGGCCCCAAAGCGGCGCTGCAACGAACGCACGCGCTCATCCATCCCCTTGCCGGCGCTGGCAATCGGCAGGTCTTCAACGCTCAGCACCTTGCACTGTGCGCACGCCTCCAGGCGCTGCACCATGCGCTGGGTCTTGGCGGTAGCAATGGCAAACTGGCTGTCGGTAAACAGCACCACGCCGATCTGGCCATCGCGCATGGCGTGCTCGGCAGCCAGATCAGCCACCTGCAAGGGGTCGCTGGTGATATTGCTGAACAGCTTGTCGGTCGGCCCCGGCCGATCCCCGGCATGCCAACCGACCAAGGCAATCTCGCGGGCCTGATAAACCTCGTGCAGCTCACCCAGGTAATCCGCCTCAAAGCCGCCGAGCACTACGCCATCGGGGTTACGCTCAAGCACCTCAGCGGCCAGACGTTTGATTTCCGCCGGATCGCCACGGCCATCCACGGCATGCACCCGCCAGCCCAGTAGCTTGGCCGCACGCTCAAAACTGCGGTACACGCCCACCACCCCGCCGTTACGAAAATCCGCCGCGATAAAGCTCACCTGCATGCCACTGCGGGCGGGCGGCGCCTGCTTCGGCCCAGACCACTCACTTGCAATAAGCAGTGCGCTGAACAGCAGCCCGCACAAGCAAAAGACCGTTGCGTAGCAATTTCTCGACATCGCCTATCCCTGCGCGACTGGCCGGCAGACAACTGCGCCGACCTTCACCTAACAGCGTAGTCACTGATGGCCAGAACAGCCTTGCGCAGCGCCTTAGTCCGACAGGCTGAACTCAACCCGCGCGGTCTGCCCGCTTTCATCCAGCACGCTGAGCTGATACTGCCCGTTGCGCGCAAAGGCGTGAGTGAACAGTGCATCGGCACTGGTTTCGGCAATTGGCTGGCCGTCGACAAACCACCAGCGCTGACCACTGCCGCCCAGCGCGGACAGGCGCAAGCGCAGGGGTTCGGCGCTGCCGGACGGACGGCGCAAGCGGTCGCCTTCGCGTACGCCGACGATCGACAGCGGCGCCGCGACCGGCACATGTCGCGGCGGGCACTGCGGATCAACCGCCGGCAGGCGCGCACTGCGCCGCTCACGGCGCGGCAGCCAGGGTTCCAGCGGTGCCGGCCATAACGCCAGACTCTGTGCCGTCGCCCCCGGGCAACTGGCATCCACGCGCTGCCCGGCGGCATTCACCCAGATGCTTTCCTGCAGACCCAAACCCAGCGGCTGGTCCTGCGCCGGCAAGGTCGGCGGCGTGGTGCCATCCAGGGTCCAGGCAAAACGCTGGCGCCGGCAGTTGGGGTCACGACTGTCCAGCGGCTGGCCCAGCGGCCAGCAGATCGCCGCCACACCGACCGAGGCAGGCTGCGGATCAATCGGCAGGGCGATGCCGCGCTGGCTGTCGCGGTTGACCAGCAGATCATGTACCTGCAGCAGTAAAGGCGCCGCCGAAGCCAGGCCGAACTGGCCGGACACCGGGGTGCCGTCGGGCCGGCCGATCCAGATGCCGATCAGGTAACGCGGCGCCACGCCAATCGCCCAGGCATCGCGAAAGCCATAACTGGTGCCGGTCTTCCAGGCGAGGGTCGGGCGCGGCACCAGCTGCGCGCGCGGGTCACGGTCCGGGCGCGCCTGACCGCTGAGAATGCGCCGCACGATCCACGCCGAACCAGGCGACAACAAGCGCCGCTCATGCAGGCCATCCTGCGGCTGAAACCGCAGACGCGCGGCCATGCCGCCACGGGCAAAGGCGCTGTAACCACTGACCAGTTCCTCCAGCCGGCTACCGGCACCGCCGAGAATCAGCGCCAGATTGGGCTCGGCCAACGGCGGCAGCAGCAACGGCACGCCAGCACTGCGCAACTCGCCGGCAAAACGCTTCGGCCCGTAGGCTTCCAACAGCTGTACAGCGGGCAGATTGAGTGAGGTGGCCAGCGCCTCGCTGGCGGACACCGCGCCACTGAAACCGGCGGCGAAATTGCCCGGGCGGTAGTCGCCATAACGTCGCGGTACATCCTGCAGCAGTGATTCGGAATGGATCAGCCCCTCGTCCAGCGCCATGCCGTAAAGAAAGGGTTTCAGGGTCGAACCTGGCGAGCGCACGGCGTTGATCATGTCGACATGGCCGAAGCGCTTGGCATCGCCGATATCCACCGACCCCAGGTAGGCGCGCACCGCCATGCTCGGCTGCTCGACCACCAGAATCGCCGCCGAGGTGCGCTCCGGCAACCGCGCCCGCCAGCCCAGCAGCAGGTCTTCCAGGCGGCGCTGCAGGGCGGCATCGATAGTCGTGCGAATCAGCGGCGGACTGCCGCGCGTATTCAGCCTCCGCGCCAGTAACGGAGCCAGGCGCGGTTCCTGACGCGGGGCAAGCAGCACGGGCTCTTCCAAGGCATCATTGATCGCTGACTGCGGCCACACCTCGAAACTGGCCAGACGTTTGAGGACCTTATCCCGCGCAGCCTGGGCCCGCTCAGGATGGCGATCCGGGCGCAAACGGCTGGGCGCTTGTGGCAGTACCGCGAGCAATGCCGCCTCGGCGCGGGTCAGCTGGCTCGGTGATTTGCCCAGATAGGCCCAGCTGGCCGCCGCCACGCCTTGCAGGGTGCCGCCAAAAGGCGCGCGATTGAGGTAGAGGGTAAGGATTTCATCCTTGGACAGGTGCCACTCCAGCTGCAGCGTGCGCCACAGTTGCTTGAGCTTGCCGCTATAGCTGCGTGCATGCGGATCAAGCAGGCGCGCCACCTGCATCGACAGCGTGCTGCCCCCCGACAGCACGCGCCCGCCACTGAGGTTCTGCCAGGCCGCGCGGCCCAGCGCCAGCGGGTTGACCCCAGGATGCTGGTAAAACCAGCGGTCCTCGTAGGCCAGCAGCGCGTCCAGGTAATAGGGCGACACCTCACTGGGGCTGACCGGATAGCGCCATACGCCATCATGGTCGGCAAAGCGCCACAGCGGCGCACCGTCCTCGGCCAGCACCACACGTGCCAGGTCATCGCCCGGCAAAGGCAGCGGAAACAGCCGGTCGGCCGCTACCAGAATCAGCAACAGGCACAGCGCAATAACCAGCCAGGGACGGCGTAAACACCTCAGCACAACAGCGCGCGCTGCCACCAACCGACCCGCCCCAGAACGCATAGCGCCTCTCTCAACACACATCCCTGAAGCGCCGCACTATACGCGGCACTGCCCAATATTTCTGGCCTCCGCTAGCAACTCGCGACCAGGCGCGTAGACGCTCGACGCCCGGAAGGAACAGGCCATATCCGCCAGAACATACGAACAAAAGTACCGTGCTAGAGCTGTTTGCGCCCATTGTTATCTTTTTGCGTCATTTTTTTGATATTCGTATTTTTGACGCCTATACCTTGGGTTCGCTGTTAACGCCTGGCTACCCGCCGCGCCGACAACAGTGAGAAACCGTTATCGCCATAAGGCAACGGGCTATTCACGGAGCCATCCTCCGCTTACCCAATGGAGCTACATCAATGCACAGGAAGATCTTCCCGAAAACCTTGCTACTCGCCGCACTTGCTTCCCCCGCCTGTACCTTCGCCGCAGAACTGATTGATCTCTCAACCCTGCCAGCCCGCCCCGGTATAGCCGGCGCTGGCGACATCCATGATGACCTTGGACTGCAGCCGGACGAGCTGAACGCCACCCTGAGCGCGCAATTGCCTGGTGGTGCCCAGGTCGTGCGCTATCAACAGTTCTATAAGGGCATCCGGGTGTGGGGCGAAGCCATCACCGAGTTTACCGACGGTAGTCAGCCCCTGCGCAGCGGCCGCCTGGTGAGTGATATCAGCAGCGACCTGGTACGCGACGCAACGCCAACGCTCAGCGCCAAACAAGCCCTGGAAATGGCCAAAAGCCTGAAAGCCAGCGGCCTGCCGAGCGAAAACGAACAGAGCGAACTGGTTGTGCGGCTCGATGCGCAGCAACGCGCACAGCTGGCGTACGTGGTGTCGTTCTTTGTCCCTGGGG
The DNA here is from genome assembly GCF_029269135.1 of Pseudomonas sp. 1928-m. Classification (NCBI taxonomy): domain Bacteria; kingdom Pseudomonadati; phylum Pseudomonadota; class Gammaproteobacteria; order Pseudomonadales; family Pseudomonadaceae; genus Pseudomonas; species Pseudomonas sp. 1928-m. Next base: position 427,551 of record NZ_JARIXO010000002.1, read on the forward strand.
CCAAACCTTCACGCCCGTTCTTTATGATCGAAGCCAACAGCGGCGAGCTGCTTGATCAATGGGAAGGTCTCAACCACGCCCAGGCAACGGGGCCGGGGGGCAACCTGAAAAGTGGCCGTTACCTGTATGGAACGGACTACGGACATCTGTCGGTCAACAACAAGTGCCAGATGGACAGCGGCAATGTCATCACCGTCAACCTCAACCACAGCCTGAACAACAGCAGCACCACGCCCTTTCAGTTCGCCTGTTCGTTCAACGACTTCAAGAGCATCAACGGCGCTTTCTCGCCGCTGAACGACGCGCACTATTTCGGCAACGTGGTGTTCCAGATGTATGGCAGCTGGTTTGGCGGTCTGCGTCCGCTGCTCAACCGCAAGCTGTATATGAAGGTGCATTACGGCAACGGCTATGAAAATGCCTTCTGGGACGGTCAGGCGATGACCTTCGGCGATGGTCGTAATCGCTTCTACCCACTGGTATCGCTGGACGTTTCCGCCCACGAAGTCAGCCATGGTTTTACCGAGCTGCATTCGGGGCTGGTCTACAGCAACCAGTCCGGCGGCATCAATGAGGCGTTCTCCGATATGGCTGGCGAGGCAGCCGAATACTTTATGAAGGGCAAGAACGACTGGAAGGTCGGCTACGACATCTTCAAAGGTGACGGCGCCTTGCGCTATATGAACCAGCCCAGCCGTGACGGTCGCTCGATTGATCACGCCGAGCAGTACCGTGATGGCATGGATGTACACCACTCAAGCGGGGTGTATAACCGTGCGTTCTACTTGCTCAGCCAGAAAATCGGCTGGAATACCCGCAAAGCGTTCGAAGTGTTTGTCGACGCCAATCGTTTCTATTGGACGGAAACCAGCGACTTCAACCGCGGCGCCTGCGGCGTAATCCAGTCGGCGCAGAACCGCAGCTATGGGTCTGCCGATGCCATTGCCGCCTTTGCCGCAGTGGGTGTCAGCTGTCCAACCCTGCTTAACTGAAACGCGCTACACCACAAGCCCCTGCCTCGCTGAGGCAGGGGCTTTTCTATGTCCAGCGCTGGCGGCTCATGCTCTGTAACGCTGCCAATCTGCCCAATGACTGGCACACTGACGCGCGGCAGCCATCAATGCAGAGTCGAGTGGAACGAGAACTATGGGTGTAGAAGGTTTTTTTGAATCCCTGGGCGAGGCGGTCGGCTCGGTGATCCGCTTTATCGTCGAAGGCTTGAGCGGCTTTTTCGGCATGCTCGGCGGCGCGGTCAGCAGCTTTATCGCGGGCATGTCCAAGGCATTGGGAGTGACGCCATCACTGCTCAGCATCGTGATTCTGCTGGCCGGTCTCTGGCTGCTGTACCTGGCGGTACGCGCATTTATCCGCCGCTCGATCATTGCCGGGGTGATCTGGCTGGTGCTGGGGTTGTGGTTGCTCAGTGGACTGATCAGTTAAATCACATCAACTAAACAACAAGGCCCGCCAATTTGGCGGGCCTTGTGCGTTCTAGCGCTCTTTAACGATTAAGCGTCCTGGGCTTTCGCCCAGCGCCTGCCAGTTCGGCCGGTACATCGACTCCACTTGCGGTGGCGGCACGCGGTAGCTGCCGGGGGTGACGGCGCGGGCCAGGTACAGCAGGTGGGTGGTGTCGTAGCCGTTGACATCCAGCGCGGCGACGTAGCGATCACCACGGAACTCTTGATGCTTGATCGCCGCGTTCTGCATCGACTTACGCCATTCCTTCACCGCACTGCTGGCGTCGTCCAGGCTGGCCGAGCTTTGTGCCAGGTTCTGGTTTTCCAGCTCCAAGCCCGCCGGCAGCAGGTCGACCACCAGGGCATCCGGCACCCGCTGCTTGGCCGCCACGGCCAGGTGCACCAGCACCAGCTCGCCGCTTTGCAAGTTGCTCAGGTCAAGCGCCTTACCGTCCATGCCTAAGTATTCGCGGTAGATGCTGAGGTTTTCACCGCCCGCCGCCGGGGCCTGGCTTGGGTAGCCGGAGAGGGTCAGCTGCTGATACAGCGGCGTATCGCCCGGTTTACTTGTTGCATTGCGGATAGTCAGCGGCGCCGCCAGATCACTGCCATCGAGCTTGAGGCCCGGCTGGGCATTGCTCAGTTCGAAGGCCAGGCTGCCGCTTTGCAGAGCTGCGCTCCAGCTCGGTTCCGGCTTGCTCAGCAGGTTGCGCCCGGCCAGGTACAGCGAGTTGCGCTCCTGGGTCGACAGCCACTGCTGCCCGGAAACTTCATCGGCCAAGTTGAACAGCCGCTCTTCACGGCGGTTGCCGGCCAGGTCGTGCTCTTCCAGCAGCGCCAGAATCAGCGCCTGATCACGCAGCGGGCTGCCGTAGTCGGCCAGCCAGTTATTGCTCTCACGACCACGGGCCAGGCCGGCGGTCAGCAGCTCGTCGGCACGCGGCTGATCGCCCATTTTCTGCAGGGCCACGGCCAGGTGCACCAGCGGCAAACCGGAGCGTGCATCACTGCGCCGCTCATACAGGCTGCGCAGCGCACCCAATGGTGCCTGTTGACTGCGCGCCAGCACATAACCGGCGTAGGCCTGCACGGCAAAACGGCTGTGTTCGGCGTTGTCGCTGTAGTTTACCTCGATCAGGTGACGTTCCTGCAGGTAGCGCAGCAGGCGTTCATTGGCTTTTTTCAGCGCCTCTTCCGGTACGCCGAAGCCCTGCTCGCGGGCGCGCAGGAGGAAGTCGCTGACGTAAGCGGTCAGCCAGTATTCCTCATCGCTGTCCGCGCCCCACAGACCGAAACTGCCGTTGTAGCGCTGCATGCTCAGCAGACGCTCGATACCCAACTCGATGGAGCGTTTGCGCTGCTCATCCGGCTCGGCTTCCACGCCCAGACGTTTTAGCGTTGCAGCATCGGCATACAGCGACGGGTACAGACCGCTGGTGGTCTGCTCCAGGCAGCCATACGGATACGCCTTGAGCGCACGAATCTGCTCACCCAGGTTGAGCGGCGGACGACTGGAAATCGCCAAGCGCGCTTCCAAACCAGCAGTTTCAAAAGCACTCAAAGCATCCGCAGGCAGCAGCCAGGCTTCGTCTTTCAGCACCGCGCGGAAATGCTGCAGCTGCGCAGGGTAGGCCGGGCGAATGCCCAGCGTCCACTCACGGCTAAACGGCGGCAGATCCTCACCGGGCAGGGCCAGGCCGTTGACACTGACCTTGAAGCGCCCTTGCCCGTAACCGCCCAGCGCGGTGACCGGGATGCGCAGAATGGTGCGCTGACCATCCGCCAGGGTGATCGGCGCCACCGCCGCGCCGGGGTTCTGCGCTAGGCGCAGCTGGCCTTCGGCGCTAAGTTGTACATCGAGTTTCTGCTCGCGCCCGGACAGGTTGCTCAGGTCCAGGGCCAGGGTGGTTTCATCGCCCCCGGCGAGGAAGCGCGGCGCCGACAGCTCGGCGATCAGCGGTGCAGCGACCACCGTTTTGCCTTCGCCCATGCCGTAATGCTCATCGGTCCAGGCTTGCGCCATCAGGCGCAGCTCGCCGTTGAAGTCGGGGATAGCCAAGCTGACTTCGCCTTCACCCTGCTCATTCAGCGCCAGCGGCTGGCTCTGCAGCGCGACGATCAGCACGCTGGTATCCGGGCGCTTGCCGCCACCGGCCAGCGCCGCGTCACCACCGAAAGCCAGTTTGGCCACCCGGCCTTGCCCGGCTTCGATCAGTTGCCCGTAGATATCCAGCTGGTCCGCGCCATAGGCCTTGCGGCCAAAGAAGTTGGCGAATGGATCAGGTGTGGCGTACTCGGTGATATTGAGGATGCCGACATCCACCGCCGCCACCAGCACCTGCGCCTGTTTCGGGATGCTGCCGTCAGCGTTGCGCGCCTGCACCTTGACCTTCAGCGGCTGGTTGGGGCGCATCTTTTCCGCAGCAGTGAGGGTCAGTGCCAATTTGCGCGGCGCACGTTCCAGCGGCAGGTGCAGCAGGCCGACCGCACGTTTAGGCGTGGCATTGCTTTTGCGCTCGCCGGGACGGATCACCAGGGCGCTGACATACAGATCATGGCGCGCCCAGTCCTTGGCAATCGGAATGTCGAAGGTCTTGCCCTCGGCCGGCACGTCGATCTCTTGCCACCACAACGGCCCCTCGCTGGACTCCACCATCAGGTAGCCCTTGCCCGCAGAAGGCGGGGTAACGGTGACCTGAGCAGTATCGCCATCGACGTACGCCGGTTTATCCAGCGCCAGCTTGACCTGATCCGGGCGCACCGCGCCGCCGTCGGCGTTGTCCTGCCAGCGGTAGCCGGCCCAGAAACGCATGCTGCTGAGCATGCCGGTCTGGCCGTCGATGACCTCAACGCGGTACGGGCCCCACTCCACCGGGAAGCTGATCTTGGCGGTGCCACCGGCAGTGACCTTGAGGGTTTCTTCGTTAAGGGTGAGGAATTTCTCGGTGTAGCTATGGCTCCAGCCATCGCTCTCGGAGAAGTTCCAGAAGTAGTCACGGCGCTCACGGATCAGGCGCACGCTGAGTTGGTCAGCCGCCAGTTTGTTACCGGCCGCATCGGCCACCAGCACGTCGAACTCGGCCAGGCTGTCGGCGTCCACTTCTTCGCCATCGAACAGCCCACGCACGCCGGGCAGGCGCTCGGCCGGCCAGACCGGCTGAACAATCCGCCGGGTAATCGCCCGACCACCGGATTCCTGCAGGCTGGCCTGCAGGATCAGGCGCAGCGGCGATTTGGCATCGCTCCAGCGGCTTTCAATATCCAGGCTGGCCTTGCCCTGTTCGTCCAGGCTGGTTTCATCGAGATCGATGTCCTCGCTCAACTCTTCTTCAGTAACCGAACCGAACTGATAACCCGGCAGGCTGGCCACCGCCTCACGCAGCGGGCGGACATAGAGCTGGCCGCTGAGACGATTGCCCGCCGCCGGCGCGCCATACAGATAGCGCCCAGTCACGTCGAACTGGGCATTTTCTGCCGGGCTATAAGGCACATCGCTGCCCTTGAGTTCCAGGGCCATGCGCTCCGGCAGGAAGTCTTCCACGGAGAACTCATACAACTGCTGGCGGCCATCGCCGAGGTCGAACAGCAGTTGCCAGCGTCCAGTCGGCGCCTCATCGGCCAGTTGCAGCTGGTACTGATACAAGCCGGCGTCATCGGCCTGCCAGACGAATTTGCGGCTGACCTGCTCATCCGGGCGGCGCACTTCCACATTTACCGGCTGGGCTTTTACCGCGCGGCCATCGGCATCGCGCAGCAGGCCGTTGAGCAACACGGTTTCGCCGGGGCGATAAAGATCACGCGGGCCAAATACAAAGAACTGCAGCGGATGAGCGACGGGGCCGGCGATATCAAACTCGGCCAGGTCCAGCGCCGCAGTATTCAGGCGCAGCAGGCTGGTCTGTTCACCCTGATGGGCCAGCAGCACTTCGGCCTTGGCTGGCAGCGGCAGTTCGCCATGGCCGGCGCTGTCGGTCTTGCCTTCGGCCAGTACCTTGCCTTCGGCATCGAGGATTTCCAGGCGTACACCGCCCAGGGCATCACCGCCGGCCAGGGCCTGGGTGAACACATCAATACGGTTCTGGTAGCGCCGCGCAGACAGGCCGATATCACTCAGGGTAAACAGCGTGGCCGGCTGTGAGTAGTTGTAGCTGCCGGCTTCACGCATCACCGCCAGGTATACCCCGGGCTGTTTGAACGGCTCCAGGCCGGCAATCGGCAGCAGCAGGGTTTCGCGGGTGTTGCGTGCAGGGTTCAAATCGAAACGGCCGCCATAGACCAGATCGGCCATCGGCAGCAGGCTGCGGGCTTCCCAGTTATCCAGATTGCTCGCGCGGCCCCAGCGGTTGAGGAAGGCCGGTAGCGACTCGGATTTTATGCGGAAGAACTCGACATTCACCTTGTCGACGTTCAGCGCAATCACCGGCAGGCCTTCGGCGAGGCGCGTGGGCAGCAAGGAGCCACGGCTGGCAAAGCCGACACTGGCTTGCAGGTCGCGGGTTTCCATGCGGGTCACCTGCTCGGCGGCGAGGCTCTTGCCATTCAGCCCGAGCAGGCCGGCATCCACGGTCAGCACCAGTTTGCGCTGCGGCTCCAGATGACGCAGGCGCACTTCCATTAAGTTGTCGGTCAGCTCCCAGGCGCCATCGACCTTGCCGCTTTTGCTATCGACCAGATGCAGGCGTTCGGCGAGCTTCTGCTCGGGGTCGAGCGGCACCGAGAAGCTGATCGACAGCGTGCTGGCGCCATTGAGCTGCACTTCCGAGACATCCACCACGGTCAGTTCGCGGCCGGCATAACGCTCGGCCAGCGCCTTGCGGTCGAGCGCCGGCTTGGCCACCTCGCTGCTCACGGGGGAGGATTGGGTGACCGTCACTTCGGCGGGCCCAGGGGTGGATGAATCACAGGCGCTGAGCAGGCTCAGGACAAGTGCCAGAAGCAGTCCATTCTTCGGCATTGCGGGCTCCAACAAGGGTAGGTGCAGAGGCCTGACACTATAGTCGAGGCGCTAACCGACCACTAAGCGCGCGCATGCAAAATTGCTCAGCAGCGCACGCCTGTCGATCAGTGTTTAATAACCCGCCTGTGACACGCGTCCGCGCATTTCGTTGCAGCTATCGCCAAGCAAGTTTGAGAACGCATTTGATAAACGCCGTACGCGACGCCTGGCAGCACACGCCGACCCACAAACGGGTCTGGGCGCTGGCTGCGCCGATGATCCTCTGCAACCTCTCGGTGCCGCTGGTGGCGCTGGTCGACAGCGCAGTGATCGGCCACTTACCGCACGCCCATCAACTGGCTGCGGTGGCCGTCGGCGGCAGCCTGTACACCCTGCTGACCTGGGCAGTGGGTTTTCTGCGCATGGGCACCACCGGTTTCAGCGCCCAGGCCGCCGGGCGCAATGATGGCGGCGCACTGCGCCAGGTGCTGCTGCAGGGTTTGCTGCTCGGCGTGCTGCTGGCAGTGGTGCTGATCAGCCTGGCCATTCCCCTGAGCAGCGCTGCACTGAGCCTGATGCAGCCCTCGGCGCAGCTCGATGAACTGGCGCGTAGCTACCTGTATATCCGCCTGCTCGGCCTGCCAGCGGCGCTGGCCACCTATGCCCTGGTTGGCTGGCTGCTGGGTACGCAGAACGCGCGCGGGCCGCTGGCTATTCTGCTGACCACCAACCTGCTGAATGTGGCCCTCGATCTGTTGTTTGTCCTCGGCCTGCACTGGGGCGTGGCCGGCGCGGCCTGGGCCTCGGTAATTGCCGAGTGGAGCGGCGCCCTGCTCGGCCTGTACCTGGCCCGCCGCGCCCTGCGTGCCTACGCCGGGACGCTGGACTGGGCGGAGCTATGCCGCTGGTTGAACTGGCGACCGCTGCTGGCAGTAAACCGCGACATATTTATCCGCACCCTGGCGCTGCAGGCGGTGTTCTTTCTGATCACCGTGCAGGGCACCCGCCTGGGCGATGCCACGGTGGCGGCCAACGCCCTGCTGCTCAACGGCCTGCTGCTCGCAGCCCACGCCCTCGACGGCCTGGCCCACGCTTTGGAGGCGCTGTGCGGGCATGCCCTGGGCGCCCGTGATCGCAGCGCGCTGCGGCGCACGCTGATTGTCGCCGGCGGCTGGTCGCTGCTCGCCAGCCTGGGTTTTGCGCTGTTCTTTCTGCTTGGCGGGCACTGGTTTATCAGCCTGCAGACCAATATTGCGGTGGTGCGCGAGGCGGCGTTCGCCTACCTGCCGTACCTCGCCCTGTTGCCGCTGATCGCGGTGTGGAGCTACCTGCTCGACGGCCTGTTTATCGGCGCCACCCGTGCCCGCGAGATGCGCGATGCCATGCTTCTGGCGCTGCTGCTCAGCCTGCCGCTGGCCTGGGCCCTGCAACCGCTGGGCAACCAGGGCTTGTGGCTGGCCTTTCTGAGTTTTATGGGGCTGCGCAGCCTGTGCCTGGCTGGCTATGCTTACCGCCTGACCCGTGCCGACCAATGGTTCGCCCCCAGCCAATCAGGAGCCCCTTATGCTCAGCCCTGAAATGCCCTGCGATGAAGTCCTGCGCCAGCAGATTCTCGATGACAACGAACTGATCGATACCCCCGCCGACCCCTATCTAGACACCCTGGTGCGGGTGGTGCGCGAAGTATTCGCGGTCAAAACCGTGCTGGTCAGCCTGATCGACCATGACCGCCAGTGGTTCAAGTCGCGCATCGGCCTGGAGATCACCGAAACCCCACGGACCATCTCCTTCTGCGCCCACGCGATACTCGGCACCCAGCCATTAATAGTCGAAGACACCCATAACGACCTGCGTTTTCACGACAACCCGGTGGTGGTCAACAACCCGCAGATCCGCTTCTACGCCGGGCAACCGCTGTTTTCCCAGGAAGGCCAACCGCTGGGCACCCTGTGCCTGATCGACCCGACACCACGGCAGCTGACGGACAAACAGGTGCGCCTATTTATCGACATGGCGACCCTGGTCGAGGGCTACCTGAAGCTGCGCCACGTCAGCGAGCAGACCGCGCAGCTGCGCGCGGCGCTAAGCCGTGAACAGCGCAAGACCATGCTCGACCCGCTGACCCAGCTGTGGAACCGCGCCGGCCTTAATCATTTTCTGCCCCGGCAGCAGGAGCAGGCCGACGATCTGGGCCTGCAGCTTGGCGTGCTGTTCTGCGACTTGGATTACTTCAAGAAGGTCAACGACAACCACGGCCACGCTGCGGGCGATCAGGTGCTCTGGGAAACCGCACGGCGCATCAGCGCCGCTGTGCGCCCGCAGGATGTAGTAACGCGCAGCGGCGGCGAGGAGTTCGTGGTGCTGCTGCAGGTGCATGATGAGCATGAACTGCTGCAGATTGCCGAGCGCATTCGCACGGCCCTGCACAAGGAGCCGGTGAGCATCGACGAACTGCAACTCAACCTGACCATCAGCATCGGCGCAGCCCTGCGCGCCCCTCAGGAGCCACCAAGCGCCACCATGAACCGCGCCGACCAGGCGCTGTATCAGGCCAAGGGCAATGGTCGCAATCGAGTCGAGCTAGCAGTCCGTTGAAAACTACCTGCGTTGGCAATACTGCGTTAAAAACGGCCTCAGCAAGCCGCTTGCGGCTAACGCGCTTCAGCGCGGCCCGAAGGGCGAGCGAAGCGAGTAATGCTCATTTACAGCAGTAAACTCCGCTTTTTCGGCCGTTTTTGCCTTGTCTTGCCTGCCTCGCCTACATTTTCAACGGCCTGCTAACCAGCTGATCAGCCAATCCAGAGAAGGGACGCCACCATGGGCCAAGCTATTGCCGCCTACCTGCATTACCTGTCGATCTTCCTGCTGTTCGCCCTGCTCAGCATCGAGCATGTGCAATTCAAACTGCCGCTGGACCTGCGCCGCGCACGCAGCCTGATCATCACCGACATCGCCTACGGCATCTGCGCCGGCGTGGTGCTGTTTACCGGCCTGGCGCGGGTGCTCTGGTACGGCAAGGGCCTGGACTACTACCTGGGCAATAGCCTGTTTCACGCCAAGGTCGGGCTGTTTATTCTGGTCGGACTGATTTCCGTGGTGCCGACCTTTGTCTTCCTCAACTGGCGCAACAGCCTCAAGGCCGGCGAAGTACCGCAGGTCAGCGCAGCCAAGGCGCGCCTGGTGATCACGGTGATTCGCCTGGAACTGTTGGCGCTGCTGACCATCCCATTACTAGCGGTGCTGATGGCGCGTGGGCATGGCGTGATTGGCTGACAGCCAGCAGGCCACCACACCCTGTGGGAGGCGCTTTAGCGGCGAACGGTCGAGTGGCTATCGCGGCTAAAGCCCCTCCCACAATCCAACACCAACAGCCAGTACAAACATCCCGCTGATTTGCCCGCACGGCATGGCTCTGCTAGTGTCGCGCCGGTTCCAATTCCCCGATCTACCCCGAGATATCCGCCATGGCCGCCCGCAAAAAAGCCGCGCTCGACTTCGAGCAATCCCTGACCGATCTGCAGAACCTGGTCGAACGTCTGGAAAACGGCGAGCTGTCGCTGGAAGACTCGCTGACTGCCTTCGAACAGGGCGTACGCCTGACCCGCGATTGCCAGACCGCCCTGGCCCAGGCCGAGCAGAAAGTGCAGATCCTGATGGAACGCGACGGCGAGCTGGAGGAAGCCCCCTTCGACGCGGACCAGCAGGCATGATTGCGGCCTACCAGAGCAGCTGCCAAAGCCGCGTCGATACCGCCCTGGAAACCCTCCTGAGCAGCCCTCGCCCGGAACTGGAACGCCTCTACGCCGCCATGCGCTACAGCCTGTTCAATGGCGGCAAACGCGTGCGCCCGCTGCTCGCCTACGCCGCCTGCGAAGCCCTCGGCGGCGAGCCCGAGCGCGCCAACGCGGCGGCCTGCGCAGTGGAGCTGATCCACGCCTACTCGCTGGTCCACGATGACCTGCCAGCGATGGACGATGACGACCTGCGCCGTGGCCAGCCGACCACCCACAAAGCCTTCGATGAAGCCTGCGCGATTCTCGCCGGCGATGGCCTGCAGAGCCTGGCCTTCGAAGTGCTCGCCGACGCCACGCACAACCCGCATAACGCCGAGCTGCGCCTGGCCATGCTCAGTGCCCTGGCCCGCGCGGCGGGCCCAGCCGGCATGGTCGGCGGCCAGGCCATCGACCTCGGTTCAGTCGGCCAAACCCTCGACCAGAACGCCCTGGAAATCATGCATCGGCACAAGACCGGCGCCCTGATCGAAGCCAGCGTGCAGCTCGGCGCCTTGGCCAGCGGCCAGGCCGATGACCACGCACTCAAAGCCCTACACACTTACGCCCGCGCCATCGGCCTAGCATTCCAAGTGCAGGACGACATCCTCGACGTGGAAAGCGACACTGCCACCCTGGGCAAAACCCAGGGCAAGGACCAGGCCCACGACAAACCGACCTACCCGGCCCTGCTCGGCCTCGATGCGGCCAAGGCCTACGCCCTGGAACTGCGCGACCAGGCCCTGCACGCCCTACGGCCGTTCGACCAGACGGCCGAGCCGCTGCGCGATCTGGCGCGGTATATCGTCGAACGGCGCAGCTAAACGGCGTAGTACCTATCGCGGGCATGGCCCGCTCCTACGGAATTCGACGTTTTTTGTAGGAGCGGGCCATGCCCGCGAACATCCCCGCCGCAGCCCGTAGCCCGGATGAAATCCGGGAAAATCCAGCCCTGGAAACAGCTCCCGGATTGCATCCGGGCGACCCTGCCCCCGGCGATCATCACCCAGATAAATACCCCGACTTACGCCCACTAGGCCTTGGTTTACCTGGGCCGCAGAGCGCCTAAGATGGCTGCAGAATAAAAATCTGGAGCCACCATGCCCGTTACCACCGCGCCCTTTGCCGCCCTGCTGATCGCCAACCGCGGCGAAATCGCCATCCGCATCGCCCGCGCCGCCAGTGAGCTGGGCATCCGCTCGGTCGCGGTGTACGCCGAAGACGATGCGGCTTCGTTGCATGTGCGCCAGGCCGATAGCGCCGTCGCCCTCAAGGGGCGGGGCGTGCCGGCCTACCTGGATATGGATCAGCTGATCGCCATTGCCCAGGCGCAGGGCTGCGATGCCGTGCACCCCGGCTATGGCTTTCTCGCAGAAAACGCCGAGTTCGCCCGCCGCTGCCAGGCCGCCGGGCTGTGCTTTGTCGGCCCCAGCAGCGAAGTGCTGCAACTGTTTGGCGACAAGGCAGCAGCGCGAGAGCTGGCCGAGCGCTGCGCGGTGCCGCTGGTGGCCGGGATCAATCGAGCGATCAGCCTGGATGAAGCCCATGGCTTTCTCGCCGAGCATGGCGCAGTCATGCTCAAGGCCCTGGCTGGTGGCGGTGGCCGTGGTATGCGCCCGGTATTCGCGGCCAGTGAACTGGACGAGGCCTTTGCCCGCTGCCAGTCCGAGGCGCACAGCGCCTTCGGCAATAACGCACTGTATATCGAGCAACTGGTGCGCAGCGCCCGGCATATCGAGATTCAGGTACTGGGCGATGCCACGGGCGCGGTCTGCCATCTATGGGAACGCGACTGCAGCCTGCAACGTCGCCAGCAGAAACTGGTGGAAATCGCCCCCAGCCCGGACCTGCCCGCCGCCACCCGCGCACGGATGATCGACGCCGCGCTGCAACTGGCGCGCGCCGCCCGCTATCAAGGCCTGGGGACCTTTGAATTTCTGCTGGATGCCGAGCAGCCCGAGCGCTTCTACTTTATGGAGGCCAACCCGCGTATTCAGGTCGAGCACACCGTCACCGAACAGGTCACTGGCGTCGATCTGCTGCACACCCAGCTTAAGCTCGCTGCCGGCCAGTCGCTGGCCGAGCTTGGCCTGCTCGAACCACCGCCGCTTAATGGCTGCGCGGTGCAGCTGCGCATCAATCTGGAAAGCATGAGCAGCGACGGCAGCACCCGCCCGGCCGCCGGCACCCTGACCGCCTACCAGCCGCCCAGCGGCCCCGGCCTGCGCGTGGATGGCTACGGCTACGCCGGCTACCCGGTTAGCCCCAGCTACGATTCGCTGCTGGCCAAGCTGATCGCCCATGCGCCGGACTACCCCAGCGCCCTGCGCCGCGCCTACCGTGGGCTGTGCGAGTTTCGCCTGGAAGGCGTGGCGAGCAATCTGCACCTGCTGCAAAACCTGCTGCGCCTGCCGCAAGTGGCGAGCTATCAGCTGACCACGCGCTTTGTCGAAAGCCAGCTCGGTACGCTGCTGGCGGCCCAGCCCCAGGCCCATCCACATCACTTCTTTGCTGCTGCGCAGACCGCCAGCCAAAACGCCGAGCAGATAGCGGACGCACCACCTGGCTGCCTGCCGCTGCTGACCCACAGCACCGGGGTGGTGGTCAGCCTGGAGGTGGCAGAAGGCGATGCCGTGGCCGTCGGCCAGAGCATCGCCGTGCTGGAAGCGATGAAGATGGAGTTTGTCGTCACCGCCAGTCATAGCGGCATCGTCCGCCAGCTGGCCGTGCAGGTTGGCAGCGCGATCAATGAAGGGCAGCCGCTGCTGTTTATCGAGCCTGCCGACGTGATCGTCGCCGCCAGTCAGAACGAACAGAGCCTGGACCTGGCGCACATCCGCGCGGACTTGGCCGAAGTGCTCGAACGCCATGCCGTCACCCGCGACGAGCGCCGCCCCCTGGCCGTGGCCAAACGACGCAAAACTGGCCAACGTACCGTGCGCGAGAACCTGGCGGACTTGCTGGATGACGGCAGCTTCAGCGAATACGGAGCCCTGGCGATTGCCGCGCAACGGCGCCGCCGTTCGCTGGAAGAGCTGATCGAACAAAGCCCGGCTGATGGCCTGGTGGCGGGTATTGGCACAGTCAATGCCGAGACGTTCGGCAGCCAGGCGGCGCGCTGCATGGCCATCGCCTACGACTACACGGTCTTCGCCGGCACCCAGGGCGTGATGAACCATAAGAAAACCGACCGCATGCTCGGCCTGGCCGCGCAGTGGCGCCTGCCGCTGGTGCTGTTTGCCGAAGGCGGCGGCGGCCGGCCGGGCGATACCGACTTCGTCGGCGTGGCCGGGCTGGACTGCCACACCTTTGTCGGCATGGCCAAGCTCTCCGGCCTGGTGCCGCTGGTGGGCGTGGTGTCCGGGCGCTGCTTTGCCGGCAACGCCGCCCTACTCGGCTGCTGTGATGTGATTATCGCCACCGACAACGCGACCATCGGCATGGCTGGCCCGGCGATGATCGAAGGCGGCGGCCTGGGCAGCTTCAAACCGGAACAGGTCGGCCCGGTCAGCGTGCAAGGGCCCAATGGCGTCATCGACGTGCGAGTGGCGGACGAAGCGGCAGCGGTGCAGGTGGCCAAGCAGTACCTGAGCTACTTCCAGGGCGCGCTCAGCGACTGGAGCTGCGCCGATCAACGCGAGCTGCGCCACCTTATTCCGGAAAACCGCCTGCGCGTGTATGACATCCGCCAGGTGATCGCCACCCTGTCCGACCGCGACTCGGTGCTGGAACTGCGCCGTGAGTTCGCACCGGGGCTGATCACTGCGTTTATCCGCATCGAAGGTAAGCCGTTCGGCCTGCTGGCGAATAACCCTGCGCACCTGGGCGGTGCCATCGACGCAGTGGCCGGCGACAAGGCCGCGCGTTTTATGCAGCTGTGCGACGCCTTCGATATCCCGCTGCTGTCGCTGTGCGACACCCCCGGTTTTATGGTCGGCCCGGAGGCGGAGAAGCAGGCCACGGTACGCCACGTCTCGCGCATGTTTGTCACCGCCGCCAGCCTGACCGTGCCGTTTTTCACCGTGGTGCTGCGCAAGGGCTACGGCCTGGGCGCCCAGGCCATGGCCGCCGGCAGCTTCCATTCGCCGCTGTTTACCATCGCCTGGCCCAGCGCCGAGTTTGGCGCGATGGGCCTGGAGGGCGCAGTGCGCCTGGGCTTTGCCAAGGAACTGGCGGCGGTGGAAGAACCCGCCGCGCGCCAACAGCTGTTCGACAAGCTGGTAGCCAAGGCCTACCAGAACGGCAAAGGCATCAATATGGCCAGCTTTCTCGAGATTGATGCGGTGATCGACCCGCTGGAAACCCGCGCCTGGCTGCTGCGCGGCCTCAACGCCGCGCCCAAGCCTGCAACCCGCGAGGGCAAAAAGCGCTGCATCGATACCTGGTAGCCCACATACCGTAGCCCGGATGCAATCCGGGGAGCCTCGGAGAACATTCCCCGGATTGCATCCGGGCTACGGGTTACGTTGAGCCGAACCATGTTTGGGCAGTTTCCGGCGCTTCGGGTAAACTGCCGCATCTTTTACACCTATAACGATCTGCCTGATGCCGACGACCTTCCACGAGATTCCCCGTGAGCGCCCGCTGACGCCCCTTCTAGACCGCGCCAACACGCCGGACGAGCTGCGCCGTCTGGGCGAAGCCGAGCTGGAAACCCTGGCCGACGAGCTGCGCCAATACCTGTTGTATACGGTCGGGCAGACCGGCGGGCATTTCGGCGCGGGCCTCGGCGTAATTGAGCTGACCGTGGCCCTGCATTACGTCTTCGACACCCCAGATGATCGCCTGGTGTGGGACGTCGGCCATCAGGCCTACCCGCACAAGATCCTCACTGGCCGCCGCGAACAGATGGGCAGTCTGCGGCAAAAGGACGGCATCGCCGCCTTCCCGCGGCGCTCGGAAAGTGAGTACGACACCTTTGGCGTTGGCCACTCCAGCACCAGCATCAGCGCGGCATTGGGCATGGCGATTGCGGCGCGCATTCAGGGTTCGCGGCGCAAGGCCGTAGCGGTGATTGGCGACGGCGCCCTGACCGCAGGCATGGCCTTCGAGGCGCTGAATCACGCCAGCGACGTCAACGCCAATATGCTGGTGATCCTCAACGACAACGACATGTCGATCTCCAAGAACGTCGGCGGGCTGTCCAACTACCTGGCCAAGATCCTTTCCAGCCGCACCTACGCCAGCATGCGCGAGGGCAGCAAGAAAATCCTCTCGCGCCTGCCGGGTGCCTGGGAAATCGCGCGCAAGACCGAAGAACACGCCAAGGGCATGCTGGTGCCCGGCACCCTGTTCGAGGAGCTGGGCTGGAACTATATCGGCCCCATCGACGGCCATGATCTGCCGACCCTGCTTGCCACCCTGCGCAATATGCGCGACCTCGACGGCCCGCAGTTTCTGCATGTGGTGACCAAGAAGGGCAAGGGCTTCGCCCCAGCCGAAGCCGACCCGATTGGCTATCACGCCATCACCAAGCTGGAGCCGATCAACGCGCCAGCCGCACCCAAGCAAGCCAGCGGCCCAAAATACTCCAGCGTATTTGGTCAATGGCTCTGCGATATGGCCGCGCAGGACCCACGCCTGGTCGGCATTACCCCGGCGATGAAAGAAGGCTCGGACCTGGTGGCGTTCAGTGAACGCTACCCCGAGCGCTATTTCGACGTGGCCATCGCCGAACAGCACGCCGTGACCCTCGCGGCCGGCATGGCCTGCGACGGTGCCAAGCCGGTGGTGGCGATCTATTCGACCTTTCTACAACGCGCCTATGACCAGCTGATTCATGACGTGGCCGTGCAGCACCTCGATGTGCTGTTCGCCATCGACCGCGCCGGCCTGGTCGGCGAAGACGGCCCGACCCACGCCGGCAGCTTCGATATTTCCTACCTGCGCTGCATCCCCGGCATGCTGGTGATGACCCCGAGCGATGAAAACGAGCTGCGCCGCATGCTCACCACCGGCCACCTGTTCAACGGCCCGGCGGCGGTGCGTTATCCGCGCGGCAGCGGCCCGAATGCCGCCATCGAAGCGGGCCTGGAGCCACTGGACATCGGCAAGGGCGTGGTTCGTCGCCAAGGCAGCAAAACGGCCCTGCTGGTATTCGGTGTGCAGCTCAGTGAAGCGCTCAAAGTTGGCGAAGCACTCGACGCCACGGTGGTCGATATGCGCTTTGTCAAACCACTGGACGAAGCCCTGGTGCGCCAGCTGGCCGCCAGCCACGAGCTGCTGGTGACCATCGAAGAGAACAGCGTAATGGGCGGAGCTGGCAGCGCGGTCAGCGAGTTCCTCGCCCACGCCAGCATCCTCAAGCCGGTGCTGCATCTGGGCCTGCCGGACTATTACGTCGAGCACGCCAAACCGGCGCAGATGCTCGCCGAATGTGGGCTGGATGGCGCAGGTATCGAAGCCGCCATCCGCGCGCGTCTCTCCAGCCTTTCTGCATGAATACCGCTCATCCAGAGCTGAGCCAGGCTTGCTTGTAATTCATTCAACCGCGCATTAAGGTGCGCGGCGTTTTACTTCCGCCAAGGTGCGCCCCTTCCATAGTGAAGCGGCGTTAAACGGGAAGCCGGTGCGTTCTTTACGAACCATCCCGGCGCTGCCCCCGCAACGGTAATCGACCGCAGAGCCGTTCTGCACGTCGCCTCAACGCCACTGGATTATCCCGGGAAGGCGAGGCGGCGCACGTCGAGAGCCCGGAGACCGGCCTTGCTGGATGTGACTGGTGTTGCGGAGGGCATCACCGTCAAGCTCAGGCTGCGCCCGCGCGCCCGTTCTTGCCCCTGCCCTTCTCAAAAGTCGTTCGACCTTTTGAGGATCTTCTCAGTGAATCTGTCCCGTCTTGCCCTCGCCGTGGCCCTTGCTCCCGGCCTTAGCCTGGCCAACGCCGCCATCGAGCTGCCGCCGCTGGTGATTACCCGCGCCACCCCACTGCAAACCCCGGCCCCGGCCAGCGTCCGGGTGATCGACCGCCAGCAGATCGAAGCCAGCGCCGCCAGTTCGCTGGTCGATGTATTGCGCGGCGAAGCCGGGCTGCAGGTGCGCGACGTGATCGGCGATGGCAGCCGCGCCACCTTCAGCCTGCGTGGCTTTGGCGAAAACGCGGTGAACAACACCCTGATTCTGGTCGATGGCCGCCGCCTCAATCAGCCGGCACTCGCCGGCGCGGATCTGAGCAGCGTGCCACTGAGCAATATCGAACGCATCGAGATTATCCGTGGTGCCGGCAGCGTGCTGTATGGCGACCAGGCGGTGGGTGGGGTGATCAATATCATCACTCGCCAACCCAGCGACAGTGAGGCCTATATCGAAACCACTCGTGGCAGCCATGACCTCGAAGCCTTTCGCGGCCATCTGGCGCAGTCCCTGGGAGGCGGCTTCTCCACCTTCCTCAGCGGCGAGTCGCGCACGGCCGACAACTACCGTGACCACAACAACGCCAGCTACAGCAACGCCTTCGCCCGCCTGCGCTATGACCACGATGGCGGCCATGCGCTCTACGAATACCAGACGGTGGACGACGAGCTGCTCTACCCCGGCAGCCTCAGCAGCGCCCAGCGCCGCGCCGACCGCAAGCAGAGCACCTCCAGCGACTGGTTCGACAGCAAGACCCAGCTGCACCGCCTCGCCCTGCAACAGCAGCTGCACGACAACCTCGCCGCCAACCTCGATTACAGCCACAGCGATCAGGACGGCATCGGCTCGTCCTGGGGCAGCCGCTACCACCAGGGCACGCGGGTGGAAAGCATCAGCCCGCGCTTCTCCGGGCACCTCGACAGCACCCTCGGCCGCAGTGAATGGCTGCTGGGGCATGACCATATCAACAACGACTATGAAAACAGCCTGACCCGCACCGAGTTCCGTCAGACCCAGCGCGACTGGTACGGCCAGTGGGTGCAGCCGCTGAGCAGCAGCCTCAGCCTTAGCGCAGGCTACCGCGAGAGCCAGGCCGAAGACCGCAAGCACGGCGCGGGCAAGACTCATACCGATAACCAGGGCAGCAGCAGCCTGGGCCTCAGCTGGCAGGCGGCCGAGCATGCGCGCCTGTTTATCAAGCGCGAAGACGTGCTGCGCTGGGCCAACGTCGATGAAAACGGCTATGTACTGCCGGGCGTCGATTACCTCAAGCCGCAGACTGGCGTGTCCTGGGAGGCGGGAGCCGAATGGCAGGACGACCTGCAGCGCTACCAGGCCAGCCTGTATCGCCTCGACCTGGAGGACGAACTGATGTACGACTCGCAGGCCAATGCCGGGATGGGAGCCAACATCAACCTGGACAAGACCCGTCGCCAGGGCCTGCTGCTGGAAGCCGAACGCCAGCTAAGCGCCCGCCTGAGCATCGGCGGGCAGTACACTTTTACCGACTCGGAATACCTGCAAGGCAATTTCAAGGGCAACGAAGTGCCGTGGGTGTCGCGCCACAGCGCCAGCACCCACCTCAGCTACCAGCTGCTGCCCGGCGTGACCAGCTATGTCGAGGCGGTTTATACCGGCGCGCGCTACCTGTCGAGCGATGATGGCCACGCCATGCCTCGCGAGGGCGGTTATACCCTGATCAACGCGGCGCTGAGCTGGGACTATCAGCAATTCAGCAGCAAGCTGCGGGTCAACAACCTCACCGGCAAGCAATACGACAGCCATGCCGGCTGGAGCACCTGGAGCGGCTCGTACCATTACCCCGCCCCCGAAGAGCAGGTACAGCTCAGCGTCGGTTACCGGTTCTGAAATATCGGCCCTGGGGCTTTAGCCCCAGGGCCGCCTCAGTGCGCCTCGCTCAAACGTCTGCACAACGCCTCCACCGCCCCCAACATCTGAAAGCTCGGCCGTTCCAGACCGGCATCCGGCACCAGCCACAGCTGCTTACGCTCAACCGCAGCCACGCCCGGCCAGATGCGCCAGGCGTCCAACTGCCCCTGCACACCCGCCAGAATCACCTCGGGATTGCGCTGCAGCACCGCCTCCACGCTGACCTGCGGCGCCGGCAAGGTGAGTTCGGCAAAGATATTCTCGGCGCCGCAGATACGCAGAGCGTCACTGATAATCTGCTGGCCGCCGATGGTGTACAGCGGCGCATCCCAGACCTGATAGAACAGACGCAATGGCTGTTTACGCTGATAGCGCTGACGCAACGCCACCAAGCCGCTATTGAATTGCTGATGCAGCTGTTGGCCTCGCTCGGCACGGCCGATTCGCGCGCCAATTTCGACGAAGTTCTCTGCCAGATCAGCCAGCTTGCGTGGCTCCACGATCAGCAGGGGAATCCCCATACGCTGCAACTGCTGGCGTTGCGCACTGCTGATGCTATCGGGCCAGAGCAGTACCAGATCGGGTTGAAGTTCGAGCAAGCTTTCCAATTCAAGCTGACCGTAACGGCCAACCGAAGGTAGCTGCGCGACCGCTGCCGGGCGTTCACCCCCATCGAGCAGGCCGACCAGCAAGTCGCCCGCATCCAGCTCCAGCATGATTTCAGTCAGGGAAGGTGCCAGGGTCACTACCCGCTCGACTGCTGCAGCAGGCAATGCCAGCAACAACAGCAAGCAGAACGTGATGGCGCGCATCAGCAGGCCACTTAAGAACGTTACCGAGGACGCCGAGGCAAGGCGAAAACGGTCGAGAAAGCGGAGTTTACTGCTGTAAATGAGCATTTCGAGACCGTTTTCAACGCAGTATCGGCTACGCAGGTAGTTCTTCAGCGGCCTGTTAGCCGAGTTGGCGAGGAATGCGGTAGAGATACAGCAGAACGATGCTGGAAATCGCCAGGAGGATCAGCGGAATCGCTTCCAGGCCGGCGAACACCGCCATGGCGGCAATCCAGGCCGGCAGCGCCGCGCCGAGAAAGGCCAGACGACGCACACGCGCCAGCTCCAGCCAGGCATCGTGTTCATCTGCTGTATCGAGGGCTTTTTCCGTGGCCACCAGCGCGCGCTTGTAGGCGCTGAACAACGGCAGGCTGACAAACATCGAGGCCAGGCCGGCGATAAACAGCGGCATGGTCAACAGGCCGGGTTTCTGCTCGGCACCAAACAGCAGGTTGAGCACAAACAACGGGGCCAGGGTCACGGCCAGTTGCCGCCACCACTCCAGCGCCAGTCGCCGACGCACTTGGCCGCGCGTCACAGGCTTTCCTCAACCTCGCCCTGGTGCAGGCTACCGAGCATATGCCCAAGCTTGCCGGCCTTGGTCGCGAGGTATTTTTTGTTGTGCGGGTTGTGGTCGATCTGCAGCGGCACGCGGGTCGCCACATTGATGCCCATATCGCCCAGCGCCTTGACCTTGCGCGGGTTGTTGGTCATCAGTTTGAGCTGACTGATACCCAGGTGATCGAGCATCGGCAGGCAGATCGCGTAGTCACGCTGATCGGCACCAAAGCCCAGGCGCTCATTGGCTTCCACGGTATCGGCACCGCCATCCTGCAACTCGTAGGCACGGATCTTGTTCAGCAGGCCAATGCCACGACCTTCCTGACGCAGGTAGAGCAATACGCCACGGCCTTCATTGGCAATTGCACGCAGCGCCGCTTCGAGCTGGAAACCGCAATCGCAGCGCAGGCTGAACAGCGCATCGCCCGTCAGGCATTCGGAGTGCAAACGGCCCAGTACGGGCGCGCCATCGGCCACATCACCAAAGGTCAGGGCTACATGTTCCTTGCCTGTGGCCTCTTCGAGGAAGCCATGCATGGTGAACACGCCAAAAGGCGTAGGCAGCTGGGAGGCGGCGACAAACACGACGGACACCGGATGCTCCTAAAGAAAATGGGCAGGAATAATCAGGCCGGCATTGTAACAGCAGGCCTTGGCAGCCGCTTAGCCTGAATTACTGATGATAAGGATCGAGCCAACGCGAGGTGACCAGCGCTAGTACTTGGACTCCAGCACCAGCACATCCTGCTCAACCTTCCAGCCGACGCGACTGAGGAAGCTCATGCCAAGCAGCGCCTCGGTAGGCGAGCCACCTTCCAGCACCACGGCTTCGACACCCAGCACTTCCAGTTCGCCGAGCTTCACCCGGTCCAGGGTTACGCGCCAGCCGCGTGCAGTACCGCTGGCCGTATTGACCTGCAAGGGTGCGCCGATCACTCGGTAATCGATGCCCAGGCGGCGCGCATGCTCGTCATTCAAGGCCACCGAGGTGGCGCCGGTATCCACCAGAAACTGGATGGACTGACCATTGACCGAGCCTGCGACCCAGTAATGGCCACCGATGCCCTTGGCCACACTGAGTTGCTTCTTCTGCGCTTCGGCAAAGCCTTCGCTGTACTCGCGACTCAGGCTGTAGCTGCGCTCCACACCGTCGACACGCAATACCGCACCACGGCTGTCGGCGCTGACCACCACTACGCCGCCAGGGCCAACCTGGCCGACTTTGACCAGCTTGCGCTGACCGTCAACATTCAACACCGCAGCGCCAGGAAACAGGCCGACAACCCGCACCTGGGTGGCCGCCATCGCCCCACTGCTAATTAGCAGTGGCAGACTCAATATCAGTACTTTCAAGGCGTACATGGAACGTCTCGCACAGGTTAGTCAAACGGGTAAGGTTGCTGCCAACGCTGGAAAATCGGCCGCAGGCTGCCGTCCGCCACCAGGCCATCCATACGCTTGTCGAACAGCTCGGCCAGGGTTCGGCCGCGCGGGGTATCGGCAAAGCCCAGATAGATCGGCAGCTTGGTCAGCTGGGTAACACGGTAGCGCTCGGGCTGACTGGCCGTGCTCAGCACATCCTCGACCTCGGTCAGGGCATCGAGATAGAAATCCACATGGCCCATGTCCAGCATGCCGAGGATACCGCTACGGCGCAGCACTTCGCGGTACTGGCGCAAATTTGGCAGATAACGCTGGTATTCATAACCGCGCATCCAGGCCAGGCGGTACTCGCCGAGGGAGTCCTGAGTGGGGATGGGCTTATCCCGCAAGCCCAGGGCAGCAATCTGGTCGGCGTCGTAGTTCCAGTGCGGATAAAACACGCCCTGGGTGACTTCATTCAGGTAGGAGCCGGCCCAGGCATCGGCAGCGCCACGCTGCACCAGGCCGATGGAGCGGGTGTAAGGCACGCTCTGGATATCCAGCTGCACGCCGGCAGGCTCGAATACCGTGCGGAAAATCTCCCAGGCCATGCCACTGCCATCGGCATGGGTGTGGCCTTCCCAGGTTTCGCTGGCAATACGGATCTGCGCGGGCTCAGCAGCGCACACCAGCCCACTGGCAACGCTGATGACCAACCACAGCAACCACCGACAGCAGCGGCCCATTCGCGATCCTTTTCTGATTACCAGCCCAGCGCCGCAGCCAGCCCGTTGGCCCAGCCCCAGACAATCAGTTGCAGGGCCATCCAGGCGAATACGCCGGCGAGTACGTCATCGAGCATGATGCCGACCCCGCCATGCACATGCCGATCAATCCAGCGAATCGGCCAAGGCTTGAGGATGTCGAACACACGGAACAATAGAAAGCCTAGCAGCAGCCAGCCCCAGCCGTCCGGCACCAGCCAGAGGGTAATCCACATGCCGACCATTTCGTCCCAGACGATGCCTTCGTGGTCGTGCACGCGCAGATCATCGGCCACCTTGCCGCACAGCCAGAAGCCAAACAGCATGGTGATGCCAAGCATCAGCCAGTAGCCCCAGTCCGGCAGCATCTGCAACAGTGGGATAAACGGCAGCGCCACCAGCGAACCCCAGGTGCCCGGGGCTTTCGGCAAGGTGCCGGCGCCAAAGCCAAAGGCCAGGAAGTGCCAGGGGTTACGCCAGACCGAAGGCGGCACGAACTCGGCGGGGACTTGCTTGGGATGATCAGTCACTGGCACTTCCAAAATGTTGATAGCCGCTGCGGGGCAGCTGCACGGGCTGGCCTTGCGAGTCCAGCAGAGTAACGCCCTGGCCGGCCATAACACGACCAATAACTCGCACAGGCCAACCCGCCTGCTGCAAATCCGCCAGGTGAGCCGCCGGCAGGGTAAAGGCCAGGCGGTAATCATCACCACCACTTAATGCGCACTGACGCGCCGCCGACTCCCCGGCAAACGCCAGCAAAGCAGCGGACATCGGCACCTGCGCCAGCTCAATCACCAGCTCAACGCCGGACGCTGCGGCGATATGCCCGCAGTCGGCCAGCAAGCCATCGGAGATATCCAGAGCGGCCGTGGCCTTGCCGCGCAGCGCCAGGCCCAGTTCAAGCTGCGGGATGGGCGACCAGTAGCGCGCCAGCAACGGCTCGGCCACTGCCGGAGCGGCTTGGCACTGCCCGAGTACCAGCGGCAAGGCGCCGGCAGCATCGCCCAGCTCACCACCGACGCAGAGCAGATCACCAACCTGCGCACCTTTGCGGGTCAACGCCATACCAACCGGCACGCGACCGAACACGGTCAGGGTCAGACTCAGAGGGCCACGGGTGGTATCGCCGCCGATCAGGCGAATCGCGCAATGCTGCGCCATCAAATCCAGGCCACGGGCGAAGGCCTGCAGCCAATCTGGCTCAGCACTGGGCAGGGTCAGGGCCAGGGTAAAGCCGACAGGCGCCGCACCCATGGCGGCCAAATCGCTGACCGAAACACCCAGCGCACGTTGCGCCAGCAGAAACGGGTCAGGCGATTCAGGGAAATGCACCCCGGCAACCAGGGTGTCGGTAGAAATTGCCAGTTGCTCGCCAGCCGGCATTTGCAGCAGGGCGCAGTCGTCGCCGATACCCAATGACACGCCTTCGCCAGCCTGCGCACAGGACGCAGCAGCGAAGTAGTGACGGATCAGCTCGAACTCACCCAAAACAGGCTTAACGCTTATTCGCGCGAACTTCATCCGCGCGCAGACGCGGTGCCAGCTTGTCCAGCACGCCGTTGACGAACTTGTGTCCGTCGGTGGCGCCAAACACCTTGGCCAGCTCGATGCCTTCGTTGATCACCACGCGATAGGGGATATCGATGCGGTTTTTCAGCTCGTAGGTCGACAGACGTAGGATCGACAGCTCAACCGGATCGATCTCGTCCAGCGGACGGTCGAGCAGCGACTCGAACGCGCCATCGATCTCGGTCTTCTGCCGCGGCACGCCGTGCAGAATCTCGTGGAAGTAGGCACCGTCCACCGCAGTGAAATCGTTATCAACGCGGAACTGCGCTTCAATTTCGTTCAGCTGCTGCCCTGCCATATGCCAGGAGTACAGCGCCTGCATGGCCAGGGTGCGCGCCTGACGGCGCGCGAGGGTCTTGCTGCTAGGGCCTTTCTTCGGCGCTTGTGGCTGCTGCCCGTTACCGTCGTTCTGGCTCACTTGGCCTCCAACTGCGCCAGCAGGCTGACCATTTCCAGGGCGGACAATGCAGCTTCCGCGCCTTTGTTGCCGGCCTTGGTGCCGGAACGCTCAATGGCTTGCTCGATGGAATCGACAGTCAGCACGCCAAACGCAACCGGTACGCCGAACTCCATGGACACCTGGGCCAGGCCCTTGGTGCATTCGCCAGCCACGTATTCGAAGTGCGGAGTGCCGCCGCGGATCACCGCACCGAGGGCGATGATGGCGTCGAAATCGCCACGCTGGGCGACTTTCTGCGCGACCAGCGGGATTTCGAAGGCACCCGGTGCGCGGATGATGGTGATGTCGCTTTCGCTCACGCCGTGGCGAACCAGGGCGTCAACTGCGCCGCTTACCAGGCTTTCAACAACGAAGCTGTTAAAGCGGCCGACGACCAGTGCAAAGCGGCCCTTGGGGGCGATAAAAGTACCTTCGATGGTCTTCAGGGTCATAACGCGTCTCGTCTATTTAAAGAGCCGGGCCGCCAGTGGCGACCCTTGGGATTATTTGGAGGGCAAGTATTCTACAACTTCCAGGTCGAAACCGGATATTGCATTGAACTTCATTGGCGAACTCATCAGGCGCATCTTGCGCACGCCGAGGTCGCGGAGAATCTGCGAACCGGCACCCACAGTGCTGTAGGTGGTCGGGTTGGCGACTTTCGCCTCACCGCCCAACTGACGCTCCAGGTGCGCCAGCAAGTCCGGGCCGGTCAGCGGATTGCCCAGCAGCAGCACCACGCCGCTGCCATCCTTGGCCACTTCGGCCATGGCTGCGCGCAGGCTCCAACGGCCCGGCTGGTTGACCATAAACAGGTCACGCAGCGGGTCCATGTTGTGCACCCGCACCAGAGTCGGTTCCTCGGCGCAGATTTCGCCCAGAGTCAGCGCCATGTGCACGTCGTTTTCTACCGAATCACGGTAGGTGACCAGATTGAACTGGCCCAGCTCGCTGTCGAGCACCTGCTCGCTGACGCGCTCAACAGTGCGTTCGTGGATCAAGCGGTAGTGGATCAGGTCGGCGATGGTGCCGATCTTGATGCCGTGCTCGGCGGCGAACACTTCCAATTCCGGACGACGCGACATGGTGCCGTCGTCGTTCATGATTTCGCAGATCACCCCACTCGGCTCGAAACCGCCCATGCGCGCCAAGTCGCAGGCCGCTTCGGTGTGGCCGGCACGCGCCAGCACGCCGCCAGGCTGGGCCATCAGCGGGAAGATATGCCCAGGACTGACGATATCGTCGGCTTTGGCGTTTTTCGCAGCAGCAGCCTGCACGGTACGCGCGCGGTCGGCGGCAGAGATACCGGTGGTCACGCCTTCTGCCGCCTCGATGGAGACGGTGAACTTGGTGCCGAAACCGGAACCGTTGCGCGGCGCCATCAGAGGCAGCTTGAGGGTTTCGCAGCGCTCGCGGGTCATCGGCATGCAGATCAGGCCACGGGCGAAGCGCGCCATGAAATTGATGTGCTCGGCGGTCACGCACTCGGAGGCGATGATCAGATCGCCTTCGTTCTCGCGGTCCTCGTCATCCATCAGGATGACCATCTTGCCCGCGCGGATGTCTTCGACCAGTTCTTCGATACTGTTAAGAGCCATGCTGGCGATTCCTTATTTGTTCAGGTAGCCGTGTTCGGCGAGAAAACTTGCGGTCATGCCCGAGGCTTTCGGCTCGGCGGCTTTGTCGCCGAGCAGCAGGCGCTCCAGATAACGCGCCAGCAGATCCACCTCGAGGTTGACCTGAGTGCCAGGGCGGTAGTCGACCATGATGGTCTCGGCCAGGGTGTGCGGCACGATGGTCAGCTCGAATTCGGCACCGTTGACCGCATTGACGGTCAGGCTGGTGCCATCGACGGTGATCGAGCCCTTGTGGGCGATATATTTGGCCAGCTCGCGCGGCGCGCGGATGGTGAACTGCACGGCGCGGGCATTATCGGCGCGGGCGATGACTTCGCCGACGCCATCGACATGGCCACTGACCAGGTGACCGCCGAGGCGGCTGGTGGGCGTCAGCGCTTTCTCCAGATTGACCGGGCTGCCGGCTTTCAAGCTGATAAAGGCGGTATGCGCCAGGGTTTCACGGCTGACGTCAGCCCAGAAACCATCGCCGGGCAGCTCCACGGCCGTCAGGCATACGCCGTTGACCGCGATGCTGTCACCGAGTTTGACGTCGGCGAGGTCAAGCTTGCCGGTCTCCACATACACCCGCACGTCACCACCCTTGGGCGTCAGCGCACGAATACTGCCTATGGCTTCGACTATTCCGGTAAACATGCCACCCCCTGCGACGCGCCCACGGCAAAGCACTGGCGAACAACGCCAGAAGCCTGGAACACGGAATAAAAATCAGACATCTAGACCAACTCCTGTTTTATAAAAAACAGGGCGTGATTGATCGATAGGGATTTCGAGGCACGCCTGAACGCGCCTTGTTGAGGCAATCCCGCTCTCTCTTTATCCGGACTCTAACCGTCGGCCCCGGAATCACACCGGGTCTGCTGACCTTGCCCAGCGGTTTACACCACCTGGCAAGCGCTCGCGGGCTAGGCCTTGCAGCCATTACCGCCGGTGGGGAATTACACCCCGCCCTGAGAACGTTACGGCCACTTGCGCAGCCGAGACGCGTTTTACCACAATTGCTGCCGCCCTGCATGGCCAAGCGACAGCCTGAATAAGCGCCCATCAAGCAGCTGGCTGTGGCACCGCGATAATCCGCCAGTCATCGCCGACTGCGCGCATCTCGACAATTTTCAGCGCTGGCGCATCGGCCATCCGCGCCAACGGCAGGTCGAGCAACGGCCGCGCGCTGGAGCCCAGCAGCTTGGGCGCCACAAACAACTGGTACTCATCCACCAGGCCCAGACGGGCAAACGCGCCAGCCAGACGCGGCCCGGCTTCCACCAGCACCTCATTGGCGCCACGGCTGGCCAGCTCAATCAGCAGCCGACGCAGGTCAACATGCCCGTTGCTACCGGGCACGGCCAATAGTTCATGTCCATCGTCCAGATAGCGATCACGCGCCGATGCTGCCGCGCAGGTCGCGACCATGGCGGCACCGGCCTGGAAGAACGGTACGCTGAGCGGCACGCGCAAGCGCCCATCCACCAGCACCCGCAGCGGCGGCCGAGTCTGCGCCAGGGCACTCAACTCAGCGCCCAGACCGAGTTCGTCGGCGCGCACGGTCAGGCGTGCATCATCGGCCAGCACTGTGTCGGCACCGGTCAACACCACACTGGAGCGCGCACGCAGGCGCTGCACCGCGGCGCGCGCGGCTGGCCCGGTAATCCACTGGCTTTCGCCACTGGCCATGGCGGTACGGCCATCCAGACTCATCGCCAGCTTGACCCGCACAAACGGCAGGCCTTGCTCCATTCGTTTGATAAAGCCGGCATTCAGCGCCCGCGCCTCAACCTCAAGCACGCCGCTCTGCACCGCGATACCGGCATGCATCAAACGCAGCAGACCATCACCGCCGACCTGCGGATTGGGGTCCTGCATGGCAGCTACGACGCGGCTAATGCCGGCATTGATCAGCGCATCGGCGCACGGCGGCGTGCGCCCGTGGTGGCTGCAGGGCTCCAGGGTGACGTAAGCCGTCGCGCCACGGGCCTTTTCGCCGGCCTGGCGCAGCGCGTGCACTTCGGCGTGAGGCTCACCGGCGCGAGCATGCCAGCCTTCGCCGACGATGCGCCCGTCACGAACGATCACGCAGCCAACGCGCGGATTAGGGTGGGTGGAGTACAGGCCTTTACGGGCCAGCTCCAGCGCGCGAGCCATAAAGGCGTGATCTGAATTCATCGTCAACCTTTGGCAGGTTCGCGGGACAGGCGGTCGATTTCCTCACGGAACTCGTTGAGGTCTTGAAAGCGTTTGTACACCGAGGCAAAGCGGATATAGGCCACTTCATCGAGCTTCTGCAGCTCGCCCATCACCAGCTCACCGAGTACCAGCGATTTGATCTCGCGTTCACCGGTGGCGCGCAGCTTGTGTTTGATATGGGCGATGGCCGCTTCCAGGCGCTCGATGCTTACCGGGCGCTTCTCCAGCGCACGCTGCATGCCGGCGCGCAGCTTATCCTCATCGAAGGGCTGCCGGCTGCCGTCCTGCTTGATCAGGCGCGGCATCACCAACTCGGCGGTCTCGAAGGTGGTGAAGCGTTCCTCACAGGCCAGGCATTCACGCCGACGACGCACCTGTTCACCCTCGGCAACCAGGCGCGAGTCGATCACTTTGGTGTCATTGGCGGCGCAGAAGGGACAGTGCATAAATAAGGTCGGCTTTAGAACGAAGGTAGCCATGGTAGCGCATCCCACAGGCAAGACAAGCCGAGGGGTTTGCGGTATACAGGCGCCCATGCAAACCAGCGGAGTTGATGCCTACCATGAAAGCCCCTAAGCCATTGCAACCGCTGATTTTACTGAGCCTGATTGCCCTACTGACCGCCTGCGCCAGCGACAACCCGCCGCCCGCCAAACCCGCAACACCTGCGCCGACACAGGCCCCGGCAGAAGCTGCGCCGCTGCCGGCCTATCAGCGCGAGCTGAGCGGCAGCTTGTTGAATGTGCCCAATGCGGCGGATGTCGAGCTGGCCCTGCTGGCGGTCGATCAGCGCGGCCGGCCACAGGCGCTGCTGGGCAATATCCAGCTGCGCGGCACCGGCAACCCGCTGGCATTTCGCCTGCCGTTCAACCCGGACACCTTTAACAAGCACAGCCGCATCGAGCTGCATGGCCGCGCCAATCAGGCCGGCCG
Source organism: Pseudomonas sp. 1928-m (assembly GCF_029269135.1). NCBI lineage: Bacteria > Pseudomonadati > Pseudomonadota > Gammaproteobacteria > Pseudomonadales > Pseudomonadaceae > Pseudomonas > Pseudomonas sp. 1928-m. The sequence goes on from NZ_JARIXO010000002.1 coordinate 456,741, forward strand.
ACTGATTCTGCGTCTGCCCGCGCAACCTATCGCCCGTGGCGAGACCCAGGCCCTCGGTGAATTGCGCCTGGTGCCTGCGCCATGACAGCGCCTGCCGCCCTGCAGGCTGCGCTCAGTGAACTACTGGGAGATGCCCAGCTCAGCGCGCAGACGCTGCCCGGCACCGCGATCAAGCTGTGGCTGATCGACCCGGCCAATATGGATCGCTGTTTCAGCCCGGAAGAAACCCGCCTGATCCTCGAAGAGCCGCCCTACTGGTGCTTCTGCTGGGCCAGCGGCCTGGTGCTGGCGCGCTGGCTGGCCGAGCATCCCGAGTGGGTGCGCGGCAAGCGCGTGCTGGATTTCGGCGCAGGCTCCGGCGTGGCGGCGATTGCCGCAGCCAAAGCCGGCGCGCTGGAAGTGGTAGCCTGCGATCTCGACCCGCTGGCAATTGCCTCTTGCCAGGCCAATGCCGCGCTAAATGACGTGGAGCTGCATTACTCCGCCGACTTTTTTGCCGAAGCCGACCGCTTCGACCTGATTATCGTCGCCGACGTGCTCTACGACCGCGCCAACCTGCCGCTGCTCGACCAGTTTCTCAGTCGTGGTCGTGAAGCACTGGTGGCCGACTCGCGAGTGCGCGATTTCCAACACCCGCTTTATCAGCGCCTGGGCATCCTCGAAGCCTGCACCTGGCCGGATCTGGCCGAGCCGGCCGAGTTTCGTCATGTCAGCCTGTACCACGCCGAACGCAGCTAAAGCCCCTTGTATCCGCCGTACCGCGACCGCATTTATAGTCCATCCCATTTTTCGCACCACCGAGAGCGACCATGAGCAACTCCCCTTACATCGTTGATATCGCAGGCAGCGCCAGCTTCGAACAGCTGGTAATCGAGAACTCCTTCCAGAAGCCGGTGCTGGTGGACTTCTGGGCCGAGTGGTGCGCGCCGTGCAAGGCACTGATGCCACTGCTGGCGAAGATCACCGAGGAATACAACGGCGAGCTGCTGCTGGCCAAGGTCAACTGCGATATCGAACAAGACATCGTCGCGCGCTTCGGCATCCGCAGCCTACCCACCGTGGTGTTGTTCAAGGATGGCCAGCCAGTGGACGGTTTTGCCGGCGCACAGCCCGAGTCGGCGATTCGCGAGATGCTCAAGCCGCATGTCGCCGAACCGGCACCAGCCGCCGCCGACCCGATGGAAGCGGCGCAGGCGCTGTTCAACGAAGGCCGCTTCAGTGAGGCCGAAGCAGTGCTCAAGGTACTGCTGACGGAAAACAACGAACATGCTGCCGCGCTGATTCTCTACGCGCGCTGCCTGGCTGAGCGTGGCGAGCTGGGTGAGGCCGAAGCCGTGCTGGGCGCGGTAAAAGGCGATGAACATAAACAGGCCCTGGCCGGTGCCCGCGCACAGCTGACCTTTCTACGCCAGGCAGCCGAACTGCCAGATGCCGCCAGCCTAAAAACCCGCCTGGCGCAGAACGCTGAAGACGATGAAGCGAGCTACCAGCTAGCCATCCAACAACTGGCGCGCCAGCACTACGAGCCGGCGCTGGACGCCCTGCTCAAGCTGTTTATCCGCAACCGCAGCTACGCCGACGGCCTGCCGCACAAAACCCTGTTGCAAGTCTTCGATCTGCTGGGCAATGACCACCCACTGGTCACCGCCTACCGGCGCAAGCTCTATCAGGCGATTTACTAGGCAGTCCCTCGCGGCCGAAGACCGTAGGATGGGTGATAACCCATCCTACGGGGCTTACCGCCACCCCATCCAACGGGTACGACGCAGGCGTTGGGCTTCGCAGGCTCAGCCAACGTGGCCCGGCCCAACCTACGCTTGCTCGCCAACCCAGTGATAGATGGGCGCATCTGCGCCCGTTTCCATACGCACCTGCGCGCAATGGCGCAAGCGCACCAGCAGGCGCTTGCCCGCCGCCTCCCCTCCCGCCAACCCGGCCAGTTGCCCGAGCAATTGCGGCCCTTCGATCTGCCCAGCCTGACGCAGCAACTCCAAGGTGGCCTGCCACAGGGCATCGTTGGCCACAGGCGCAGCAGCTGCTGCCGGCGCAGCGGGCGCTTCAAGGGTCACGTGCTGGGCCAGCTGCGCCCAATCCTGCGCATCCAGCTCTACCGTCAGGTCCACCGGCCAGGCGCCGATCTGCCCACGAATTCGCACCATCATTCTGCCCTCAACTGATCAGCCGCCATGCTCCCACGTCCGCAACGGGCCGCCAAGCAAGGCTGGCCATGCCCACCAGAAAGTTGTTATAACGTAACGCTAGATTATTTCTGACCGGAGATCGCCATGCGCCGCCTGCTACTTGCCCTGCCGTTTACCCTGCTGCCCCTTGCCACTGGCGTTGCCGCACACAGCCATGAACACGACCACGCGCATGATCACGCCGAGCACGGCAGCCTGGACGCTCACGAGCACGGCGCCGCGCAACTCAACGTGGTACTCGACGGCAAGGCGCTGGAATTGCAACTGGAAAGCCCGGCGATGAACCTGGTGGGCTTCGAACATGCCGCCAAGAGCGCCGCCGACAAAGCCAAGGTTGCTGCTGCACGCAGCCAGCTGGAACAACCGCAGGCGCTGTTCGGCCTGAGCGCGGGCGATTGCCAGATCAGCAAGCAGGAGCTGGAAAGCCCGCTGTTTGCTGAGCATAAGCACGAAGAACACCACGACCATGACAGCGAGCACAGCGATATCCACGCGCACTACAGCCTCGACTGCCAAAAGCCTGAAGAATTGAAACAACTTAACCTGGGCGAACTGTTCAAGCGCTTCCCCGCCACCGAGAAAATTCAGGTACAACTGATCGGCCCGAATGGCCAGCAGGGCCTGGAACTGACGCCCGCGCAGCCAACCCTGAGTTTCTGATTTGCCGATTTAACGTAGGGTGGATGACGCTTCACCCATCCACCATTGCAATTTTGCGGTGGGTGAAAAGAGCGTCAGCTACGCGCCCCGATCCACCCTACGCGCCAAACGAGTTCCCCCATGAGTTCAGCCCTGATCCAACTGTCCAATCTCGGCTTTGCCTGGCCCGGCCAGCCCGAGTTGCTGGATATCGACACGTTCACCCTGCAACGCGGCGAAAGCCTGTTTCTCAAAGGCCCCAGCGGCAGCGGCAAGACCACCCTGCTGGGCCTGCTCGGCGGCGTGCAGAAACCCAATCGCGGCAGTATCCAGCTACTCGATCAGGACCTGAGCGCGCTGTCCGCCAGCGCCCGCGACCGTTTTCGCGTCGATCACACCGGCTATATCTTCCAGCAGTTCAACCTGCTGCCGTTTCTCTCGGTGCGCGAGAACGTCGAACTGCCCTGCCATTTCTCTAAACTGCGCGCCAGCCGCGCGGTGCAGCGCCATGGCAGCGTGGCCAAGGCCACCAGCGCCCTGCTCGCCCACTTAGGCTTGCACCAGCCGGAGCTGATGCAACGCCGCGCTGGAGATCTATCGATTGGCCAGCAACAGCGCGTGGCGGCTGCGCGTGCGCTGATCGGCCAGCCGGAGCTGGTGATCGCCGACGAACCCACCTCGGCGCTGGATGCCGACGCTCGCGAAGCCTTTCTCGAACTGCTGTTCGCCGAATGCCGTGAGGCCGGCTCTAGCCTGCTATTTGTCAGCCACGACCAGAGCCTGGCGCGGCTGTTCGACCGCAGCCTGTCGCTGGCCGAGCTGAACAAAACCACCCGCTTGGCGGAGATTTAACGATGTACCTACTGCGCCTCGCCCTCGCCAGCCTGGGCAATCGCCGCTTTACTGCCTGGCTCACGGTGTTCGCCATCGCCCTCTCGGTGTGTTTGTTGCTCGCGGTCGAGCGAGTACGCACCGAGGCCCGCGCCAGCTTTGCCAACACCATCAGCGGCACCGACCTGATCGTCGGCGCGCGCTCGGGCAGTGTGAACCTGTTGCTGTACTCGGTATTCCGCATCGGTAATGCGACCAACAATATTCGCTGGGAAAGCTTCGAGCAGTTTGCCCAGCATCGCCAGGTCAAATGGGCCATTCCGATTTCCCTCGGTGACTCGCACCGTGGCTATCGGGTGATGGGCACCAGCCCGGCGTATTTCGAGCACTACCGTTACGCCCGCAGCCAACCGCTGCAGCTGAGCAGCGGCCGCGCCTTTGCCGATGATCCATTTGAAGTGGTGCTCGGCGCGGAAGTGGCGCAAGCGCTCAACTACCAGCTCGATCAGGAACTGGTGCTGGCCCATGGCGTGGCCACCATCAGCCTGGTCAAGCATGACGACAAACCGTTCAAGGTGGTCGGCATCCTCAAACGCACCGGCACACCGGTGGACCGCACCCTGCATATCTCCCTGGCCGGTATGGAAGCCTTGCACGTCGACTGGCAAAACGGAATGCCCGCACGCGGCGCGGCAAAGGTCAGTGCTGAGCAGGCGCGGGCCATGGACCTGCAACCCAAGCAGATCACCGCATTTATGCTGGGCCTGAACAGCAAGATCGCCACCTTTAGCCTGCAACGGGAGATAAACGAATTTCGCGGCGAGCCGCTGTTGGCAATTCTCCCCGGCGTGGCCCTGCAAGAGCTGTGGAGCCTGATGGGCACCGCCGAGAAAGCGCTGTTCGTGGTGTCGCTGTTCGTGGTGCTGACCGGACTGATCGGCATGCTCACAGCGATTCTCACCAGCCTTAACGAGCGCCGCCGCGAGATGGCGATTCTGCGCTCGGTGGGCGCGCGGCCCTGGCATATCGCCAGCCTGCTGATCGTCGAGGCCTTTGCCCTGGCCCTGGCCGGTGTGCTGCTCGGTTTGCTGTTGCTGTACCTGGGCATCGCCGGCTCGCAGGGCTATGTGCAGGCGAATTACGGCCTGTACCTGCCACTGAATCTGCCAAGCCGCTATGAGTGGACGCTGCTCGGCGCTATCCTGAGCGCCGCCCTGTTGATGGGTTGTGTACCGGCCTGGCGCGCGTACCGCCAATCCCTGGCCGATGGCTTATCGATCCGCTTATGAGGCTTTTGCATGCACCGCTCCCTGCTCGCCACCCTACTGTTCACCCTGGCCCTGCCGCTGGCGGCTGCCGAGGTGCGCGAGCTGACCTGGTCGGAAATGGTCCCGGCCGACGCCCCACCACAAGTCGTTGAACCGGCGCCGATCCACGACCTCTCGCAGCTGGCCGACGCCCTTGCCGAGTCCGGCCCAGCGGCCATGCAGCAATCGCCTGCCGCGCCAGTGGTGCAGGCGCTGGATGGCCAATCGGTAAAACTGCCGGGCTATATCGTGCCGCTGGATGTTACCGATGAAGGCCGGGTGACCGAGTTTTTGCTGGTGCCGTACTTCGGCGCGTGCATCCACGTGCCGCCACCGCCGTCGAACCAGATCGTGCACGTCACCAGCGAGCTGGGTGTGCTGCTCGATGCGCTGTATCAGCCGTTCTGGATCGAAGGGCCGCTCAAGGTCGAGCAGACCAGCAGCGAGCTGGCCGAAGCCGGTTATCAGATGGAAGCGGAAAAGATTTATGCCTATGAGCTGCCGGATAGCTGAGTAACGCCTTAACACCGATGCCGTTCATTCAAGCCAGATGAACGGCATTTTTGTTGCTCGGATAATCCAGGGAAAGGTTGTGCGGCCGACACCGCGCCCCGGATTGCATCCGGGCTACGGAAGCTGTGTAGGGTGGATGACGCCTTTTTCATCCACCATCGCAGCTGGTGGATGGGTGAAGCGTCATACCCTACGAAATCGCGGCCTGCGAATAAACATAGGACCTACCAAAGCGTCTGTGCTGTGCTCAGCTACGACTGGCCAGGCGCTTTTCCCGCTGATAACTCAGCTCACTCTCCGCCCACTGGCGCCAGGCGCGCACTTTGCTGCGCTCGGCACCGGCCCGTTCGGCCTTGGCCAGGGCGTCGAGCCCGGCTTGCCAGCGCGCCTGCTCCAACTCCAGCTGGGCCAGGTGCAGCCAGTGTTTGGCACTGCCCGAGCGCTGCGCCAGTTCGCGGAAGATCTGCGCCGACTTGCTGCGCTCACGCGCCTGCCACCAGAGCAGCCCCAGCCGCTCCTCACGGGCACTGGTGCGTGGCAACAGGCCCTGGTCGAGCATCCCGGCGAGCAGCTTGGCCCCTTGCCAGGGTTGATCGGCCGCACCCGCCAGCAGCACCAGGTTATCCAGCTCGCTTTCGCTGAAGCGCAGGCCCTTCTGGTACGCCGCGCGCAAGGTGGCCAGCGATTTGTCATGGCTGCCGCTCAGCTGCTGCAAGGCCGCCAGCTGACGCCAGCCCTGGGCGTTATTCGGCTGGCGTGCGAGCAACTGGCGCTGCCAACGTTCGGCGGCGGCGTATTTCTTCAGGTCGGCATTCATCGCCACCAGAAACTGCAGCCAGCTATCGGCGGCCTGCGGATTGGCCTGCACATAACGCTCGGCCAACGGCAGTGCCTTGGCCGGCTGACCGAGGCCCTGATAGGCCTGCACCAGCATCTGCAGCACCTCTTCATCGGCCTTCGCCTGCCCTGGTGCGAGCAGGGTTACGACGCGGGCGTAGCGGCGCTCGACCAGGTTCAGGCGGGCCAGATTGAGCTCTTCGGCGGCCTGCAGCTCGGCGTCCAGCTTGCCGCTCTTCAGTACCTTTTCCAGCAGCTCGATGGCCTGGGCATTCTGCCCTTCGGCCCAGGCCAGATAACCGCGGCTGCGCCACAGCAACGCCTCTTCCAGGCTACCCGGCGCGCCCTTGGCGGCATCCAGAGCGCGGCGCGCGGCCGCGTAGTCGCCCTTCTTCTGTGCGCTCTGCGCCGTATCCAGCGCGCGAAATACGCCGGGATCAACACTCTGCCCAGCCGCCTGTGCGGCACCAGCGCTACACAGCGCGATCAGCAACAGTAGACGATACATATCAGCGAGCTCCTTCCAGGCGGAAGTACAGGGTTTTCACCGCTTCACGGGCCACTGCCAAACCGCTCTCGGTACGCGGCGCAAATCGCCAGCGCACGGCGGCGCGGCGCGCTTCGCGTTCAAACACGTTCTGCGGGCTGGCTTCGATAACCCGCACGTTTTCTACGGCACCTGCGCGGTTGATAGTGAACGCCAGTTTCACGTGGCCTTCGATGCCGCGCTGCAAGGCGTAGCGCGGGTAATCCGGGCTGACGTCGTTGAGCGGCATTACTTCACTTTCCGGGCCGCCCGGTTGACCACCGGCATCGCTGGGGGCTGGTGCGCTAGGCGCCGAGGCCCCAGCAGCCAAGCCAGTCAAACTCGGGGTCGGCGCGCTGTTCACGGCAATCCCCGTGCTCAGGCTTGGCACCGGTAGATCCAGTGCCGGCAGGTTGGCGCTTGGGGTAGCAGCCATCGGCGTTGGCGGTGTCGGGGTTTGCGGCGTTTGTGCTTGCGGCGGCTGCGGTGCCTGCTGGCGGGTGCGCGTTGCGGTGTCGTTGGAATCGCCGTCGAGACGGACGAAGTTGGCCACCGTCAGCGGCTCCTCACTCGGCTTGCTGCTGGGCGGCGCGACCATGTAGAGCATCAGGCCGAACAGCGCCAGCGCCATCACGCAGGCCGCGACAAAGGACAGTGGCAAACGCATCAGCGCGCTCCCGCCGTAGCGGCCAGGGCAACGTCCTGCACACCAGCCATGCGCGCCTGATCCATCACCTGTACCACCAGGCCGGTGCGCGCGTCCTGATCGGCCTGCACCACCACGGCACCGTCCGGCTGGTCGACGCGCATGCGCTCGACGTGGGCGCGCACGCTGCGTACATCGACGACTTTCTTATCCATCCACACCTGCCCGTCGGCGGTGATGGCGATAAGGATATTGCCTTTGTCCTGCGGGCTGGCGGTTTCCGCCTGGGGCCGCTGCACTTCGACGCCGGCTTCCTTGATAAAGGAGCTGGTGACGATAAAGAAGATCAGCATGATAAAGACCACGTCGAGCATCGGCGTCAGGTCGATGCCGGTGTCTTCGTCTTGCTGGTGGTGACGGCGCATTCTCATGTGTCGAATCTCAGTCGTGACGCAGCTGGTCAGCCAGCCGCTCTAGAGCCCGGCGTGCATCGCGTTCGAGGCGCGCCAGGCTGAACAATCCACTAATTGCCAAGACCATGCCGGCCATGGTCGGCAGGGTTGCCTGCCAGACGCCAGCGGCCATGCCGCGCGGGTTACCGGTGCCGTTGATAGCCAGGACGTCGAACACCGCGACCATGCCACTGACCGTGCCAAGCAAGCCCAGCAGCGGGTACATCGCCACCAGGGTCTTGCTCAGGCGCAGCGGCCCGAGCAGGTGCTGTTGCGCCTGCGCCAGCCAGGCACTGCGCACCGCGCGCTGCCAGTTGCCGGTGTCGTCGCTCAGCACCTGCTGCCAGGCCTGACGGCGCTCGGCCACCCACTCCGGAAACACCCGGCGCATGTACCAGAAGCGCTCGAACACCAGGGTCCAGAACACCACGCACAGCCCGGCCAACGCCCACATCACTACGCCACCGGCGCTCATGAAGTCGAGCAAGGCATGGCCGCTATCAACCAGGCGCAACCATAGCGCCAGCCAATCAGTCACGGCGCGGCGCCCCGGACAGGTGCAGGGCAATCAGCCCGGCGCTCTGCTGCTCAAGCAGCTGAATCAGGCCCTTGCTGCGGCTGGCCAGCAGGGTGTGCAGGAACAGCAGCGGAATCGCCACCACCAGGCCCAACACCGTGGTCACCAGCGCTTGCGAGATACCGTCAGCCATCAGCCGCGAATCGCCGCCACCGCCCTGGGTAATCGCCTGGAAGGTGACGATCATGCCGGTCACGGTGCCGAGCAGACCAAGCAGCGGTGCCACGGCGCTGAGCAGCTTGAGCAGGCCCTGGCCTTTTTCCAGCGGTGGGGTTTCCTGCAGGATCGCCTCGTCGAGCTTCAGCTCCAGGGTTTCCAGATCCGCCAGCTGCGGTTTCGGCCCAAGCACACCGATGATCCGCCCCAGCGGATTATCGCCACGCGGGGCGCTGAGGTTATGCATCTGCGCACTGACGCCACGGCCTACGCGGGTCAGGTAGACCATGCGCCAGATCGCCAGCAGCAGACCGAAGGCACCGAGCAGCAGAATCACCCAGCCGACCAGACCACCCTGCTGTACGCGATCCCACAAGCTGGGTTCGCGCTGCAACTGCGCCAGCAAAGTGCCGCGGCTTGGGTCAACCGGCAGACTGGCGACTGCGTCGCTGCTGTCCAGATAATCCGCGACTTTGCCCAAACCGGACGGCTGACGCGGCGGCGCCAGCAGCTCGCCGGCATCGGCGTCATAACGCAGGAAGGCATCGGCGCCGTAGGCGGAGAACGCGCCGACCCGCAGCACATCCTGCGCATTACGCGTGCCGTCAGCAGCCACCACCGGCACTTGCAGTTGCTCAACCCGGCCGCTGGCGGTCAGGTCTTCGAGCAGCAGCATCCAGTAGCCATCAAGGTCGGCGGCAGACGGCAGCGTGCGGCTTTCGGCCAGGGCCTTGAGGCGCGCCAGGCGCTCGGGGTACTGGGCGTTGAGCAGGCTGTCCTGCCACTGACCGGCGACATCACCGGCACTCTGACGGACCACGCCAAACAATTCGCCGAGGTGACCGGCGCGCTGGCTGAGGAGTTTTTCCTGCTCGGCCAATTCGGCTTCCTGGCGGTCGAATTCGGCCTTCAGCCGTTCGGCCTCGGCCTTTTGCGTGGCCAGGACGCTGCGCGCAGTCGCCAGCAGTTGGGCACGCTCACCGCGTTCGGCAATAAAGGCCTGCTCGCGGCTTTGCATGGCGCTGACTTCAGCCGCGCGTTCGCTGCGAATACGCTGCAGCAGTTGATCCGGGCTCAGGGGTTCGGCGGCGCCAGCCAGGGCAGGCAGCAGGGCCAGGGTAAAAGCGAGAACGCGACGATTCATGGCTTGGCCTCCAGCGCCAGGGTCTTCAATGGCAGGTCAAGCACGGCCGGGGCCTGCTCCTGGCGGGCAATCGCAATAGCTTGGCGCAACGGGCGGCGAGCGCTGCCGTCGAGGATCTGCCAGCTACGGGTTTGCGGGTTCCACCAGCCACTTTCATGGCCATCGAGGGTCTGGAAATACAGCATCACGCGGCCAAGCCGGAGGAACTCAACACTGCGCGACGTACCTTCACTCGGCAGCTCACCGCGCCAGGCTTCCAGGGTGCGGCCGTAGTCGCTCTCCACCTGATAAGCCTCAAGAATGCGCCGGTATTTCTCGGCCAGGCTGACATCGGCACGCGGCAGCAAGTCCTGCAGCTGAGCCAGGCGATCACTGCGCTCATCCGGCAGGAAGGGCAGGTCTGCAGCGATAAACTCACCCAGCACCTCGACCATGCGGCGCATCTGTGGCGTTACCGCCTCCTGGGTGCGCTCAATGCCATCGAGCTGCTGCTGATAGCCGGTCAGCTCCTTGCGCTGGGCCGCCACCAGCTCGCGCAGTTGGGCGTTATAACCTTGCAAGGCCTCGGCCTGCTGCAATGCGTTGCGGTACTCGGTGAGCATCTCCCGGCTGGCGTCATCGAGTTGCTCGATGCGCGCCTGCGAGGCCTTGGCATCGGCGGCCAGTTGCTGACTTTCATCCAGCGCGGCATCCAGAGGGGTCGCCGCGAGCGGCGCACTGGCCAGAACCAGAGCGACTGCCAGCAGGCGCTTCGGCAGAGGGATCATGGAATATTCCTTGAACTGAGGGGGCGCAATAAAGAGAAATATTATCAACTGCATCCAGCCTTTCGAGCAACCAGCAGCGACACTTATTCACTTAGACACGCACAAAAAGAAATAATATAACATATTGCTTGCAACATACTCGCAAACACAACCATGCATAAATTAGATAGCCAGCTACTTTTATTGAGCTGGATCAACAGCCGCTTTTTTCGCGCCCCTAACATCGTACTCAGCCAATACGAACCGATGCTTTATGGGAGCACATCATGCGTACTTCACTGTTTACCGCCTCACTGCTGGCCCTGGCTATTGCCGCCCCCCTAGCGCACGCGCACCAGGCTGGCGACATCATCGTGCGCGCCGGCGCGATCACCGTTGACCCGCAGGAAAGCAGCAGCGACATCTGGGTTGGCGCCCTCGGCACCGACGTGGCCGGCACCAAGGCAACCCTGGACAGCGACACCCAGTTGGGCTTGAACTTCGCGTATATGCTGACCAACAACATCGGCATCGAACTGCTGGCGGCCACACCGTTTAGCCATAACGTCGGCGTCAAGGGCATGCCCGGCGGCTTCGCTGGCCTGAACGGCAAACTGGGTGAGCTCAAGCACCTGCCGCCGACCCTGAGCGTGGTGTATTACCCGCTGGATGCCAGCTCGGCCTTCCAGCCCTATGTTGGCGCCGGCATCAACTACACCTGGTTCTTCGACACCAAACTGAGCAGCGAAGCCGAAGGTAAAGGCTTCAGCGGCCTGGACATGAAAGACTCCTGGGGCCTGGCGGCGCAGGTCGGCATGGACTACATGCTGACTGACAACATCATGCTCAACGCTCAGGTGCGCTATATCGACATCGAAACCACCGGCACCACCCACATTCTCGGCGACAAGGTCAAAGTCGATGTGGACGTAGACCCGTTCGTGTATATGGTTGGCCTGGGTTACAAGTTCTAAGAACGCAGCAATAAAAAAACCGGCCTAAATGGCCGGTTTTTTGTCGTCTAGCGCAAGCTCAAGGCTGCGCCAGCAGGCGGCGCAAACCTTCACGCATCGGCGTTGCCACGGGCAGTTGATAATGCGCCTGCAAGCGCCGGTTATCCGCACGCGAGTGGCGAATATCACCCGCGCGCGGCGCCTGATACTGCACATCAGGCAAGCCACCACACAGCCCACCAATCTGCGCCAGCAGCTGATTCAGACTGACCGCCTGATTCCAGCCAACGTTCACCGCCCCCTCCACCACCTGCGACGCAGTCAGCGCTTGAGTCAGCAGCACAACCAGGTCCTCGACATAGAAAAAGTCGCGGGTCTGCTCACCATCGCCGAATACGCTGATCGGCAGGCTCTGCTGGACGCGCTGGGTAAAGATGCTGATCACCCCGGAGTACGGCGAGGATGGGTCCTGGCGCGGCCCGAAGATATTGAAGAAGCGAAAGATCGCCGGCTCCAGAGCATGCTGGCGACGATAGAAGTCCAGGTAGTGCTCGCTGGCCAGCTTGTCCGCCGCGTAGGGCGTCAACGGCGCCTTGGGCGTGGCTTCATCAATCGCCAAGCCTTCGCCATTGTTGCCATACACCGCCGCACTGGAGGCGAACAGTACACGCTTGACGCCATGCAGACGCATCGCCTCACAGACATTCAAGGTGCCGACGAAATTGCTTTGGTGAGTCGCCACCGGATCATCCACCGAAGCCTGCACCGAGGCTACTGCAGCCAGGTGCGCCACCGCCGCGCAACCGGCCACCGCCTGCATCACCACGGCGGAGTCGGCCACATCACCCTGAATAAACTGCAACCGCGGATTATCCAGCGGCAAGTTGGTCAGCTTGCCCATCGACAGGTTATCCAACACCCGTACGCTATGGCCTTGCGCCAACAGCGCATCGACCAGGTGCGAACCGATAAAACCGGCACCGCCGGTAACCAGAACAGGGTGCGAATCAGACATGGCGGTAATAACGATCCAGTAGGCTCGGCAGCCCCGAGCGCCAGGCACGCGGCTTGATGCCAAAAGTGTGAAGAATTTTCTTGCACGACAGCACCGCATGCTGTGGTTCTTCAGCGGCATCCGGACGCGCGCTGTGCGCCTGCGGGCTCACTTCATCGACCAGGTTGCTGCGGAAATTGCGTGCTTCGCTCAGCACCGCCTGCCCCAGCGCCAGCGAAGTGGTCGCCTCATGCCCGCCGTAGTGATAGGTGCCCCACAGCGGCGTCTGACAATCCAGCTGCTTGAGCACGGCGAGAATCACCCGCGCGGCATCGTCGACCGGGGTCGGATTGCCGCGCCGGTCATCGGCCAGCAGCAGCGGCTCATCATGCGCGGCGCGGGTGAGAAAACGGCCGAGCAAACCGTTGGCGCTGTCATCCAGCAGCCAGCCGAAGCGCAGCAGTACATGCCGTGGACAGATAGAACGCACGCGCTGTTCGAAGCGCCACAGTGCCTGACCGCGCACACCCAGCGGCACCGGCTCTTCCTTCTCGCTGTAGGCAGTCGCCCGCGAGCCATCGAACACGCGGTAGCTGGAGGGCTGCAGCAGACGAATTTCATGGTGCTGACAGAGCTCTGCCAGACGCTCGACGGAACGTTCCTGGGCAGCAAAATGCGCCTCGCTTACCGCTTCGGCCTGGAACCAGTCGAAGTAGTAAGCAAGGTTGATCAGGGCATCGGGACGGGTGTCATCGAGCAATTGGGTCAGACTGGCAGGGTCCCAACCCGACTCCGGCGGTTTCGGGGCGAGAAAGCCAATGTCTTCCTCAGCGCCGAGGCGGATCAGGGCCTGCCCCAGCGCATTACCGCCACCCAGCAGCATCAGCCGCATACGCATGATCGAGCGCTAACTCAGCTGATCAGAACGGGATATCGTCATCGAAGCTGTCGAAATCCGCGGCTGGCTGAGGCGCTTGCTGCGGAGCCGGGCGCGGTGCCGACTGCTGTGGCTCGCGCTGCGGCGCAGGGCGCTGCTGACGTGGAGCGGAGTCGCCGCCACCGGCGTTGTCCGGACGGCCGCCAAGCAGCTGCATGGTGCCCTGCATGTCGACGATGATCTCGGTGGTGTAGCGCTTAACGCCGTCTTTTTCCCACTCGCGGGTCTGCAGCTTGCCTTCGATATATACCTGCGAACCTTTGCGCAGGTATTCGCCGGCGATCTCGGCAACCTTGCCGAACAGTGACACACGGTGCCACTCAGTTTTCTCGACCTTCTGACCGGTCTGCTTGTCAGTCCACTGCTCGCTGGTCGCCAGGCTCAGGTTGGTGACCGCGTTGCCGCTCGGCAGGTAGCGGGTTTCCGGGTCCTGTCCGCAGGTACCGACCAGAATGACTTTGTTAACCCCACGGGCCATAACGTTCTCCTAGGCTTTCAGCACGCCACCGGCACCGGCTCTATGAGGCGCTCGAGGGACGTGCGGTCCAATTGTTGGGTATCCACTTTGATATAGATGGCCGCTTCGTCGCGCACCACTACGGCATCCGCCACTCCGGGCACAGCCTGTAAACGCTCGGCCAACCCCGCCTCTTGCAAGGCCGCAGCTGAAAGCGGCAGACGCAGGCTGGTGACATACGGCGGTTCGCGCATAGTAACAGCAAAGGCCAGCCAAAAAAGAGCCAGCACCGCGCAGCCGGCAAACACTCCCGACAGGCTGTAGTGCTGATAGAGCCAGCCACCGAGGATGCCGCCGATGGCCGCGCCGAGGAACTGACTGGTGGAATACACGCCCATCGCCGTACCTTTGCCACCAGCCGGAGCGACCTTGCTGATCAGCGACGGCAACGAGGCTTCCAGCAGGTTGAATGCGGTGAAGAACACCACCGTGCCAAGCACCAGCGCGCGCAGGCTGGTGCCAAACCACCAGAAGAACAGCTCACACAGCAGCAGCACGCTGACCGCGCCGAGCAGCACATGCTTCATCCGACGTTTTTTCTCGCCATAAATAATGAACGGCACCATGCCGAAGAAGCCCACCAGCAGCGCGGTCAGGTAGACCCACCAGTGCTCCTCCTTGGCCAGGCCGCCCTGCTCCACCAGCGCCAACGGCAAGGCAATAAAGCTGGCCATCAGAATCGCGTGCAGCACCAGAATGCCGAAATCCAGACGCAGTAGATCCGCGTGCCTGAGCGTCGGCAGCAACGCCTGCTTGTTCACCCCGGACTCGCGATGCTGCAACGGCCCGGCAGAACTCGGTACCAGACCAGCAACGATAACGATGCCGAGCAGCGCCATGGCAGCGGTGGCGAGAAACAGACCGGACAGACCAAAGGCACGGGTCAACAACGGGCCGACCACCATCGCCACGGCAAACGACAGACCGATGCTCATGCCGATCATCGCCATGGCCTTGGTCCGATGCTGTTCGCGGGTCAGATCGGAGAGCAGCGCCATCACCGCCGCGGAAATCGCCCCGGCGCCCTGCAGAATGCGCCCGGCAATCACCCCATAAATCGAGTCGGCATTGGCCGCTAACAGGCTGCCGGCGGCGAAAATCAACAGGCCGACATAGATCACCGGCCGTCGGCCGATGCGATCACTGAGCATGCCAAATGGAATTTGCAGAAACGCCTGGGTCAAACCGTAGGCGCCTATCGCCAGGCCGATCAGTGCCGGCGTGCTGCCCTGCAACTCCATGCCATAGGTCGCCAGCACCGGGAGCACCATGAACATGCCGAGCATACGGAACGCGAACACCAGCGCCAGGCCACCGGCCGCGCGGGTTTCACTGCCGCTCATGCGCTCGTTGTGCGGATCGTGCATGGAAAATGCTCTGTGAAAATAGGCGGCGATTCTAGCAGCACCCATGCTTACGGCACAGCAGTGACGCTTTGCCGCGCCCGCCTTCGGGCCCGTATACTCGGTGGTTTTCCGCCCGCCATGCGAGGCCGTTGTTAGGGAGCCTCTAAAAGCGTTGGCGAGGCCGCCAGCGCGAGGCAAAAGCAGGCGAAAAGCGTAGTTTACGCGCTGTAAATGAGCATTTGAGCCTGCTTTTAACGAAGCGATGGCAACGCAGACAGCTTTTAGAGGTTCCCTAAGTGGACAAGATTCTGATTCGGGGGGCTCGCACCC
Source organism: Pseudomonas sp. 1928-m (assembly GCF_029269135.1). Lineage (NCBI taxonomy): Bacteria > Pseudomonadati > Pseudomonadota > Gammaproteobacteria > Pseudomonadales > Pseudomonadaceae > Pseudomonas > Pseudomonas sp. 1928-m. The sequence goes on from NZ_JARIXO010000002.1 coordinate 472,393, forward strand.
ACAACCTGAAAAACATCGACCTGACCCTGCCACGCGACAAACTGATCGTGATCACCGGCCTGTCCGGTTCCGGCAAGTCGTCCCTGGCCTTCGACACCCTCTACGCCGAGGGGCAGCGCCGTTATGTCGAGTCGCTGTCGGCCTATGCCCGACAGTTCCTGTCGATGATGGAAAAGCCCGATGTCGACACCATCGAAGGCCTGTCGCCGGCGATCTCCATCGAACAGAAATCCACCTCGCACAACCCGCGCTCCACTGTCGGCACCATCACCGAAATCTACGACTACCTGCGCCTGCTCTACGCCCGCGCCGGTATTCCGCGCTGTCCTGACCACGATCTGCCGCTGGAAGCGCAGACCGTGAGCCAAATGGTCGATCAGGTGCTGGCATTACCCGAGGGTAGCAAGCTGATGCTGCTGGCCCCGGTGATCCGCGAGCGCAAAGGTGAACACCTGGCGATCTTCGATGAGCTGCGCGCCCAGGGCTTCGTCCGCGTGCGGGTCAACGGCAAGATTTACGAGCTGGACGAGCTGCCGAAACTCGACAAGCAGAAGAAGCACAGCATCGACGCCGTGGTCGATCGCTTCAAAGCGCGCGGCGATCTGCAGCAGCGCCTGGCCGAGTCTTTCGAAACTGCGCTCAAACTGGCCGACGGCCTGGCGCTGATCGCCCCGATGGAAGGTGAGATCGGTGAAGAAATCATCTTCTCCGCACGCTTCGCCTGCCCGGTGTGCGGCCATTCGATCAGCGAGCTGGAACCCAAGCTGTTCTCCTTCAACAACCCGGCCGGCGCCTGCCCGACCTGTGACGGCCTAGGCGTGAAGCAGTTCTTCGACACCAAGCGCCTGGTCAATGGCGAGCTGACCCTGGCCGAAGGCGCGATCCGTGGCTGGGACAGGCGCAACGTCTATTACTTCCAGATGCTCGGTTCCTTGGCCGCGCATTACGGTTTTAGCCTGGAAGTGCCGTTCGATGAGCTCAGCGCCGAGCACCAGAAGTGCATCCTGTTCGGCAGCGGCACGCAGAACGTCGACTTCAAGTACCTCAACGACCGTGGCGATATCGTCAAACGCTCACACCCCTTCGAAGGCATCGTGCCAAACCTGGAGCGGCGCTACCGCGAAACCGAATCCACCAGCGTGCGCGAGGAGCTGGCCAAGTTTCTCAGCACCCAGGCCTGCCAGGATTGCCGCGGCACCCGCCTGCGCCGCGAAGCCCGCCACGTATGGGTGGGCGAGAAGACCCTGCCGGCAGTCAGCGGCATGCCGATTGGCGACGCCACCGAGTATTTCGGCAGCCTGGCGCTACCCGGCCGCCGTGGCGAAATCGCCGAGAAGATCCTCAAGGAAATCCGTGAGCGCCTGCAGTTTCTGGTCAATGTCGGCCTCGACTACCTGACTCTCGACCGCAGCGCCGACACATTGTCCGGAGGTGAAGCGCAGCGTATTCGCCTGGCCAGCCAGATCGGTGCCGGCCTGGTCGGGGTGATGTATATCCTCGACGAACCGAGCATCGGCCTGCATCAGCGCGACAACGAGCGCCTGCTCGGCACCCTGCGCCACCTGCGCGACATCGGCAATACGGTGATCGTGGTCGAGCACGACGAAGACGCCATCCGCATGGCCGACTACGTGGTGGATATCGGCCCGGGTGCGGGCGTGCACGGCGGGCAGATCGTTGCCCAGGGCACGGCTGCCGAAGTTATGGCTCACCCAGACTCGCTGACCGGCAAATACCTCTCCGGACGCGTGAAGATCAAAGTGCCGGCCAAGCGCACGCCACGGGACAAGAAGCTCTCGCTGAAGATCAAAGGTGCGCGCGGTAACAACCTGCGCAATGTCGATCTGGAAATTCCGATTGGCCTGCTCACCTGCGTCACCGGCGTGTCCGGCTCGGGCAAGTCAACGCTGATCAACAACACCCTGTTCCCACTCAGCGCCACCGCGCTGAATGGTGCGACCACCCTGGAAGCAGCAGCCCACGACAGCATCGACGGCCTGCAGCATCTGGACAAGGTGGTGGATATCGACCAGAGCCCGATCGGCCGTACGCCGCGCTCCAATCCGGCGACCTACACCGGTTTGTTTACGCCGATCCGCGAACTGTTCGCCGGCGTGCCTGAATCGCGCTCGCGAGGTTACGGCCCGGGGCGCTTTAGCTTCAACGTCAAGGGCGGACGCTGCGAAGCCTGCCAGGGCGATGGCCTGATCAAGGTGGAAATGCATTTTCTGCCGGACATCTACGTGCCGTGCGACGTGTGCAAGAGCAAACGCTACAACCGCGAAACCCTGGAAGTGAAATACAAGGGCAAGAGCATCACCGAAGTGCTGGATATGACCATCGAGGAAGCGCGGGTGTTCTTCGATGCCGTGCCGGCCCTGGCGCGCAAGCTGCAGACGCTGATGGATGTTGGCCTGTCCTATATCAAGCTGGGCCAGAGCGCGACCACCCTATCCGGCGGCGAGGCGCAGCGGGTCAAGCTGAGCCGCGAGCTGAGCAAGCGCGACACCGGCAAGACCCTGTATATCCTCGATGAGCCGACCACCGGCCTGCACTTCGCCGATATCCAGCAACTGCTCGACGTGCTGCATCGCCTGCGCGACCACGGCAATACCGTGGTGGTCATCGAGCACAATCTGGACGTGATCAAGACTGCTGACTGGCTGGTGGATCTCGGTCCGGAAGGTGGCTCCAAGGGCGGACAGATCATCGCCGTCGGCACGCCCGAAGAGGTCGCCGAAATGAAGCAGTCGCACACCGGCTACTTCCTCAAACCGCTACTGGAACGTGATCGCGACTAAGCCCGCGCACAACAAAAAGCCCCGCACATGCGGGGCTTTTTGTTTCACGACTGAACGCTTACATCTGCGTTTGCAGGTAGTTCTGCAGACCAATCCGGTCGATCAAACCCAGCTGAACTTCCAGCCAATAGGCGTGATCCTCCTCAGTGTCCTTGAGCTGCACCAACAGGATATCGCGGGTCTGGTAATCCTGATGCTGCTCGCACAGGGCGATGCCTTTGCTCAAGGCCGCGCGCACGTGATATTCCAGCGCCAAGTCGAGCTTGAGCATATCCGGCACCGTCTGACCAAAGCGGAAGCTATCGGGAACCATGTCCGGCGTGCCTTCGAGAAACAGAATGCGCTTGAGGATGGCGTCAGCGTGCTGGGTCTCCTCTTCCATTTCATGGTTGATCCGCTCGTACAGCTTGCTGAAACCCCAATCTTCATACAGACGCGAATGCACGAAATACTGATCACGGGCCGCCAGCTCGCCCTTGAGCAGGATCTTCAGGTAATCGATGACTTCTATATGGCCTTTCATGGGTATTTCCTTAGCAAGCGACAAACAAGGATCAATGCTGGCCGCACGCGGCCTATGGGTCAAGCGCAATGCATACGCCGATAGCGTGAGAACAAAGCACGCTAGATCGCAGCCATAAAAAAACCGGGCCAAGGCCCGGTTTCTTATACAACCTACGACTTACTCAGCGTCTACAGCTGCACCAGCGACCGGACGGTCAACCAGCTCAACATAAGCCATTGGAGCATTGTCGCCAGTGCGGAAACCGCACTTGAGAATACGCAGGTAACCGCCCTGACGGGTGGCGTAGCGCTTGCCCAGGTCGTTGAACAGCTTGCCGACGATGGCTTTCGAACGAGTACGGTCGAAGGCCAGACGACGGTTAGCAACGCTGTCTTCTTTAGCCAGAGTAATCAGCGGCTCAGCAACGCGACGCAGCTCTTTGGCTTTCGGCAGAGTAGTTTTGATCAGCTCATGCTCGAACAGCGATACCGCCATGTTCTGGAACATGGCCTTGCGGTGTGCGCTGGTGCGGCTGAGGTGACGGCCACTTTTACGATGACGCATGGTTCAATTCCTTACCAAACTCACGTTCGGTGATGATGACGATCAGGCAGTCGCCTTATCGTCTTTCTTCAGACTTGCCGGCGGCCAGTTGTCGAGGCGCATACCGAGGGACAGACCGCGAGAAGCCAGAACATCCTTGATTTCGGTCAGGGATTTCTTGCCCAGGTTCGGCGTTTTCAACAGTTCTACTTCGGTGCGCTGAATCAGATCGCCGATGTAGTAAATGTTCTCTGCCTTGAGGCAGTTAGCCGAACGTACAGTCAGTTCCAGGTCATCAACCGGACGGAGGAGGATCGGATCGATCTCATCTTCCTGCTCGATAACAACAGGCTCACTGTCACCTTTGAGGTCGACGAACGCAGCCAACTGCTGTTGCAGAATGGTTGCAGCGCGGCGAATAGCCTCTTCAGGGTCCAGAGTACCGTTGGTCTCCAGGTCAATAACCAGCTTGTCCAGGTTAGTACGCTGCTCAACACGAGCGTTTTCCACCACGTACGACACACGGCGTACCGGGCTGAACGAAGCATCCAGCTGCAAGCGACCAATGCTGCGGCTTTCGTCTTCATCGCTCTGACGAGCGTCAGCCGGCTCATAGCCGCGACCACGAGCTATGGTGAGCTTCATGTTCAGCGCGCCAGTGGAAGCCAGGTTGGCGATTACGTGGTCGCCATTGACGATTTCGACATCGTGATCCAGCTGAATATCGGCAGCGGTAACTACGCCCGAGCCCTTCTTCGCCAGAGTCAACGTCACTTCGTCACGACCGTGCAGTTTGACAGCCAGACCTTTCAGGTTGAGCAGGATTTCAATGACGTCTTCCTGAACACCTTCGATGGCGCTGTACTCATGGAGTACACCGTCAATCTCGGCCTCGACTACTGCACAGCCAGGCATGGAGGACAACAGGATGCGACGCAGCGCGTTGCCCAGGGTATGGCCAAAGCCACGCTCGAGAGGCTCGAGAGTGATCTTGGCGCGGGTCGAACTGACCACCTGCACATCAATGTGACGGGGGGTCAGGAACTCATTTACCGAAATCTGCATGGATGCACCTATTTTCTAGCCCTTACTTGGAGTAGAGCTCGACAATCAGGCTTTCGTTGATGTCAGCGGAGAGATCACTGCGCGCCGGGACGTTTTTGAACACGCCAGACTTCTTCTCAGTGTCTACTTCTACCCATTCAACGCGGCCACGCTGGGCACACAGCTCAAGAGCTTGAACAATGCGCAGCTGATTCTTCGATTTCTCGCGGACTGCAACAACGTCACCAGCTTTAACCTGGTAGGACGGTACGTTGACAGTTTTACCGTTTACGCTGATCGACTTGTGCGATACCAGCTGACGGGATTCAGCGCGGGTAGCGCCGTAGCCCATGCGGTAAACCACGTTATCCAGGCGGCATTCGAGCAGTTGCAGCAGGTTCTCACCAGTAGCGCCTTTCTTGCCGGCAGCTTCTTTGTAATAACCGCTGAATTGACGCTCAAGCACACCGTAGATACGACGAACTTTTTGCTTCTCACGCAGCTGGGTGCCGTAGTCGGACTGACGGCCACGGCGCTGACCGTGAATACCTGGGGCTGCTTCGATGTTGCACTTCGATTCCAGAGCGCGTACACCGCTTTTCAGGAAAAGATCTGTGCCTTCACGACGAGACAGTTTGCATTTGGGACCAATGTAACGAGCCATTTCTCACTGTCTCCTGATTACACGCGACGCTTCTTCGAAGGACGGCACCCGTTATGCGGGATTGGCGTCACATCGGTGATGCTGGCGATCTTATAGCCACAGCCGTTCAATGCACGGACAGCGGACTCACGACCCGGACCTGGACCCTTGACGTTAACGTCGAGGTTCTTCAGACCGTATTCCAGCGCAGCTTGACCAGCACGTTCTGCAGCCACCTGGGCGGCGAACGGGGTGCTTTTACGCGAGCCGCGGAAACCCGAACCACCAGAGGTAGCCCAGGACAGAGCGTTGCCCTGACGGTCAGTAATGGTCACGATTGTGTTGTTGAAAGAAGCGTGGATGTGGGCGATGCCATCAACCACCGTCTTTTTGACTTTCTTACGAGTACGAGCAGCAGGTTTTGCCATGACTAGATTCCTGTCGATGCGCGAATGCGATTACTTGCGGATCGGCTTACGCGGGCCCTTACGGGTACGCGCGTTGGTCTTGGTACGCTGACCGCGAACCGGCAGACCACGACGATGACGCAGGCCGCGGTAGCAACCCAGGTCCATCAAGCGCTTGATTTTCATGTTCACTTCACGACGCAGGTCGCCTTCGGTATTCACCTTGGCTACTTCGCCACGCAGCTGCTCGATCTGCTCGTCAGAGAGATCTTTGATCTTTGCAGCCGGATTAACGCCGGCGGCAGCACAGACTTTCTGTGCAGTAGTGCGACCAACACCATAGATGTAGGTCAACGAGATAACAGTGTGCTTGTTATCCGGAATGTTAACGCCTGCAATACGGGCCATTCAGTGGAACTCCAATTGACAGCTACCTACGCCCCGGAAGCCAAGAAATAGGGCGCGAGATATTAACGCTGTAGAAACAAATAATCAACCCGGCAGCGCACTAGCTGCCGGGCTTGTAACTTCACTCACACTCAGCCTTGGCGCTGTTTGTGACGCGGTTCCGAGCTGCAAATCACGCGAACAACACCTTCGCGACGGATAATCTTGCAGTTACGGCACAGCTTTTTCACCGATGCACGAACTTTCATCACCAACTCCTCGAACCTTATGGACTTCAGCGCAGCATGCCGCTGCCGTAGCCCTTCAGGTTGGCTTTCTTCATCAGGGATTCGTACTGGTGCGAAACGAGGTGCGATTGTACTTGCGACATAAAGTCCATCACAACCACTACCACGATCAGCAACGAGGTCCCGCCAAGATAGAACGGTACGTTGGCAGCCACCACCAGGAACTGGGGCAACAAGCATACGGCCGTCATGTACAGAGCACCGAACATGGTCAAGCGAGTCAACACGCCATCGATATAGCGCGCCGATTGCTCACCGGGACGGATACCCGGAATAAAGGCACCGGACTTCTTCAGGTTCTCCGCTACGTCTTTCGGGTTGAACATCAGCGCTGTATAGAAGAAGCAGAAGAAAACGATCCCTGCACTAAACAGCAAAATGTTCAACGGCTGACCAGGAGCGATAGCCTGTGAAATATCCTGCAGCCAGCCCATACCTTCAGACTGACCAAACCAGGCACCCAGCGAAGCCGGGAATAACAGAAGGCTGCTGGCGAAAATAGCCGGGATAACCCCCGCCATGTTCACCTTCAACGGCAAGTGGCTGGTCTGCGCAGCAAAGACCTTACGGCCCTGCTGACGCTTGGCGTAGTGCACCGCAATGCGACGCTGACCACGCTCAATGAACACCACGAAACCGATAATCGCTACTGCCAGCAAACCGATGGCGATCAGGGCAAAGATATTGATATCACCCTGGCGAGCAGACTCGAAAGACTGCCCAATCGCCGACGGCAGACCGGCTACGATGCCTGCAAAGATCAGCATCGAAATACCGTTGCCAACACCACGCTCGGTGATTTGCTCGCCCAGCCACATCATGAACATTGCACCCGCCACAAAGGTGGTGACTGCAACGAAGTGGAAGCCGAAATCAACCGTAAACGCTACGCCCTGACTGGCCAGACCAACGGACATGCCGATGGCTTGGACAAATGCCAGGACGAGGGTGCCGTAGCGGGTGTACTGGCTAATCTTGCGACGGCCAGCTTCACCTTCCTTCTTCAACTGCTCCAGCTGCGGGCTGACAGCGGTCATAAGCTGCATGATGATCGACGCCGAAATGTACGGCATGATCCCCAGTGCAAAAATGCTCATCCGCTCCAGCGCGCCGCCGGAAAACATGTTGAACAAGCTAAGAATGGTCCCCTCATTCTGTCGAAACAGGTCCGCCAGCCGGTCCGGATTGATGCCTGGAACTGGGATGTGTGCACCTATTCGATAGACGATGATCGCCATGAACAGAAAGCGCAAACGAGCCCAGAGTTCGGACAACCCGCCATTGCTGAGCGCTGAGAGAGCACCTTGCTTAGCCATTTATTCCTCGAACTTACCGCCAGCTGCTTCGATAGCCGCGCGCGCACCTTTGGTGACGGCGATACCTTTAAGGGTGACTGCCTGAGTAACTTCACCGCTCAGCATGACTTTCACACGCTGTACGTTTTGGTTGATCAGGTTGGCATCCTTCAGCGACTGCAGAGTAACAATGCCGCCTTCGATTTTATTCAGCTCGGAGGTACGCACTTGCGCGCGGTCCATAGCCTTCAAAGAAACGAAACCGAACTTAGGCAGACGGCGGTGCAGAGGCTGCTGGCCGCCTTCGAAACCCGGAGCAATGGTGCCACCGGAGCGGGAGGTCTGACCTTTGTGGCCGCGGCCACCAGTCTTACCCAAACCGCTACCGATACCACGGCCCGGACGGTGCTTCTCGCGACGGGAACCCGGCGCAGGACTCAAATCGTTCAGGTACATGAATTAACCCTCGACTCGCAGCATGTAGTAAGCCTTGTTGATCATCCCGCGATTCTCGGGAGTATCCAGCACTTCTACGGTGTGACCGATGCGACGCAGACCCAGACCCTTAACGCAGAGCTTATGGTTGGGGATACGGCCGGTCATGCTTTTGATCAGCGTGACTTTTACGGTATTAGCCATGATTAGAGAATCTCCTCGACGCTCTTGCCACGCTTAGCCGCAACAGAACCTGGCGACTGCATAGCTTTCAAACCTTTGAAAGTGGCGTACACCACGTTCACTGGGTTAGTCGAGCCGTAGCACTTAGCCAGAACGTTCTGCACGCCAGCCACTTCCAGCACGGCACGCATAGCGCCGCCGGCGATGATGCCGGTACCTTCAGAAGCAGGCTGCATGTACACCTTGGAGGCGCCATGAGCAGACTTCATTGCGTACTGCAGAGTGGTGCCGTTCAGATCAACCTGGATCATGTTGCGACGAGCAGCTTCCATCGCTTTCTGGATGGCAGCAGGCACTTCACGGGATTTGCCACGGCCGAAACCGACGCGACCCTTACCATCACCCACCACGGTCAACGCGGTGAAAGTGAAGATACGGCCACCCTTAACGGTCTTGGCAACGCGGTTAACCTGTACCAGCTTCTCGATATAGCCTTCGTCGCGCTTTTGGTCGTTATTTGCCATAACTTAGAACTCCAGCCCGCCTTCACGAGCAGCATCAGCCAGCGCCTTGACGCGGCCGTGGTACTTGAAGCCAGAACGGTCGAATGCAACCTGAGTTACACCAGCGGCTTTCGCACGCTCGGCAACCAGCTCGCCAACTTTCTTGGCCGCGTCGACGTTGCCAGTGGCGCCGTCACGCAGTGCTTTGTCCAAGGTAGAGGCGCTGGCCAGAACCTTGCTGCCGTCGGCCGAAATGACCTGGGCATAGATGTGCTGCGAAGAGCGATACACGCAGAGACGCACGGCTTCGAGCTCGTGCATTTTCAGGCGTGCTTTGCGAGCGCGACGCAGTCGAGTAACTTTTTTGTCGGTCATTTGCTATGCCCTACTTCTTCTTGGCTTCTTTACGGCGGACGACTTCGTCAGCGTAACGAACACCTTTGCCCTTGTAAGGTTCAGGACGACGGAAGTCACGAATCTCCGCAGCGACCTGACCAACCAGTTGTTTGTCGACACCCTTGATCAGGATCTCGGTCTGGTTCGGGGTTTCAGCAACTACACCGTCCGGCAACTCATAGTCGATCGGATGGGAGAAGCCGAGAGCGAGGTTCAGCACCTGACCTTTGGCTTGCGCTTTGTAACCAACACCAACCAGCTGCAGCTTACGCTCGAAGCCAGTGCTAACACCGATCACCATATTGTTGACCAGGGCGCGAGTGGTACCGGCCATTGCACGAGTCTGCTGATCGCCATTGCGAGCAGCGAAACGCAGCTCACCGGCTTCTTGCAGAACTTCAACGGACGAGTGAACGTTCAGTTCGAGAGTGCCCTTGGCACCCTTTACCGAAAGCTGTTGGCCGGCGAGTTTGATCTCAACACCAGCGGGCAGCTTTACGGGGTTCTTAGCAACGCGAGACATGCTTATCCCCCCTTAGAACACTGTGCAAAGCACTTCGCCGCCGACACCGGCAGCGCGCGCAGCGCGGTCCGTCATCACACCCTTGTTGGTGGAGACGATGGATACACCGAGACCGCCACGAACTTTCGGCAGATCATCGACGGATTTGTATTGGCGAAGGCCTGGACGGCTCACGCGCTTAACTTCTTCGATAACCGGACGGCCTTCGAAGTATTTCAGCTCGATGGACAGCTGCGGCTTAACTTCACCGCTGATCTGATAACCCGCAATATAACCTTCGTCTTTCAAAACTTTGGCTACAGCCACCTTCAACGTGGAAGACGGCATGCTTACGACGGACTTTTCAGCCATCTGGGCATTACGGATACGAGTTAGCATGTCCGCTAACGGGTCCTGCATACTCATGGGCTAGACGCTCCTGATACAAAAAGAATTAGCCTTGCGGCTACAGTCGCTGAGAATTCTGAGAAAAATTACACCCAGGCTCAGGCGAGCCGAGCATTCTAGAGACTGATCAAAAATGAATCAAGCCCCAAAGGGGCCTGATTCACAGATAAGACAAAGCCGGCACTAGGCCGGCTTTGTTTTTTACCAGCTGGCTTTAACCAGACCTGGTACATCACCACGCATTGCAGCTTCACGCAGCTTGATACGCGACAGACCGAACTTGCGATAAACGCCGTGCGGACGACCGGTAATGCGGCAGCGATTACGCAGGCGCGAGGCGCTGGCGTCACGCGGCTGCTTCTGCAGTGCAACTTGTGCTGCCCAACGCGCTTCTGGACTGGCGTTCAGATCGGCGATGGTAGCTTTCAGCTCGGCACGCCTCTTAGCGTACTTGGCTACCGTTTGCTGACGCTTCAGCTCGCGGTTTTTCATGCTGGTTTTGGCCATGATCCAACTCCAATCAGTTGCGGAACGGGAATTTGAAAGCACGCAGCAAGGCGCGACCTTCATCATCCGTACGGGCAGTGGTGGTCAGGGTAATGTCCAGACCACGCAGAGCATCGATCTTGTCGTAGTCGATTTCCGGGAAGATGATCTGCTCTTTCACGCCCATGCTGTAGTTGCCACGACCATCGAAGGACTTGGCATTCAGGCCGCGGAAGTCACGCACGCGCGGCAGGGAGATAGACAGCAGACGATCCAGGAACTCATACATACGCTCACGGCGCAGAGTTACTTTAACGCCGATCGGCCAGCCCTCACGAACCTTGAAGCCTGCAATCGACTTACGGGCATGAGTCACAACGACTTTCTGACCGGTAATCTTTTCCAGGTCGGCAACAGCGTGCTCGATGATTTTCTTGTCACCGATTGCTTCGCCCAGGCCCATGTTAAGGGTGATCTTGGTGATGCGCGGAACTTCCATCACGTTATCAAGCTTAAGTTCTTCCTTAAGCTTGGGAGCGATTTCTTTCCGATAAATCTCTTTTAGTCGTGCCATGGTCTTCTACCTAGCAGTGTTCAAGCATCAACCGCTTTTTGGGTCGACTTGAAGACACGAATTTTTTTACCTTCTTCTACTTTGAAACCAACGCGGTCAGCCTTGTTGGTTTCGCCATTGAAGATGGCCACGTTAGAAGCGTGCAATGGCGCTTCTTTCTCGACGATACCGCCCTGAACGCCCGACATCGGGTTCGGCTTGGTATGGCGCTTTACCAGGTTGATCCCACCAACGACCAGACGGTCATCAGCGAGAACCTTGAGCACCTTGCCACGCTTACCTTTGTCTTTACCGGCGATCACGATGATCTCGTCGTCACGACGAATCTTTTGCATGTCGGATCTCCTTAGAGCACTTCAGGGGCGAGCGAGACGATCTTCATGAACTTCTCAGTACGAAGTTCACGAGTCACTGGCCCAAAAATACGAGTGCCGATTGGCTCTTGCTTGTTGTTCAGCAGAACAGCAGCGTTGCCATCAAAGCGAATGATCGAGCCATCAGGGCGACGAACGCCGTGACGAGTGCGGACTACAACAGCAGTCATCACTTGGCCTTTCTTCACTTTACCGCGCGGAATTGCTTCCTTAACGGTGACTTTGATGATGTCGCCGATGCCAGCATAACGGCGGTGCGAACCGCCCAGCACCTTGATACACATAACGCGACGAGCACCGCTGTTGTCAGCGACGTCGAGCATGGATTGAGTCTGAATCATATAATTTCTCCGACCCTTAGCCCTTAGACGTCCACTGCGCGTTCGAGGATCTCAACCAGCGCCCAAGACTTGGTCTTGGCAACGGGACGAGTTTCGCGAATGGAAACTTTGTCACCGATCTTGCTCTGGTTGGTTTCGTCGTGTGCGTGCAGCTTGGTCGAACGCTTGACATATTTTCCGTAGATCGGGTGCTTAACGCGACGCTCGATCAATACGGTGATGGTCTTGTCCATCTTGTCGCTGACGACACGGCCGGTCAGCGTACGGACTGTTTTTTCGGCTTCAGCCATGATCACTTACCTGCCTGCTGGTTGAGCACAGTTTTCACACGAGCGATGTCGCGCTTAACTTGCGAGAGCAGGTGAGACTGCCCCAACTGGCCAGTTGCTTTCTGCATACGCAGATTGAACTGGTCGCGCAGCAGGCCGAGCAGTTGCTCGTTCAGCTGCTGTGCTGATTTTTCACGAAGTTCATTCGCCTTCATCACATCACCGTCCGCTTAACAAAAGTGGTGGCGAGTGGCAGCTTTGCAGCAGCCAGGGCGAAAGCCTCACGCGCCAACTCTTCGGAAACGCCTTCGATCTCATACAGGACTTTGCCTGGCTGGATCTGGGCTACCCAATATTCAACGCTACCCTTCCCTTTACCCATCCGCACTTCAAGAGGCTTCTTGGAGATCGGCTTGTCCGGGAAGACGCGAATCCAGATTTTCCCGCCACGCTTAACGTGACGAGTCAGAGCACGACGAGCGGACTCAATCTGACGGGCGGTGAGACGACCACGGGCAACAGACTTCAGCGCAAATTCGCCGAAGCTGACTTTGCTACCGCGCTGAGCCAGACCACGGTTGTGGCCGGTCATCTGCTTACGGAACTTCGTACGCTTTGGTTGCAACATTTTGCGTACTCCTTACTTAGCAGCTTTTTTACGAGGCGCAGGCGCTTGGGGTTTCAGTTCTTCTTTAAGGCCACCAATCACTTCGCCTTTGAAGATCCAAACCTTGACACCGATCACACCGTAAGTGGTGTGCGCTTCGTACGTGGCATAGTCGATATCGGCACGCAGGGTGTGCAACGGCACACGACCTTCGCGATACCATTCGGTACGTGCAATTTCAGCACCGCCGAGACGACCGCTCACTTGGATTTTGATGCCCTTGGCACCAATACGCATGGCGTTCTGTACAGCGCGCTTCATGGCGCGACGGAACATCACACGACGCTCCAGCTGCTGAGCTACGCTCTGCGCAACCAGCATACCGTCGAGCTCCGGCTTGCGGATCTCTTCGATATTGATGTGCACAGGCACACCCATTTGCTTGGTCAGGTCCTGACGCAGCTTCTCAACATCCTCACCTTTCTTACCGATAACGATACCGGGACGAGCGGTGTGGATGGTGATACGTGCAGTTTGAGCCGGACGAGCAATGTCGATACGGCTTACGGACGCGCTTTTTAGTTTGTCTTGGAGATACTCACGCACCTTCAGATCAGCGAACAAATAGTCCGCATAAGTCCGACCGCTGGCGTACCAGACGGAGGTGTGCTCCTTGACGATTCCCAGGCGAATGCCAATGGGATGTACTTTCTGACCCATCTGATCGACTCCGTTACTTGTCCGCAACCTTGACAGTGATATGGCAAGACCGCTTGACGATGCGATCAGCGCGGCCTTTGGCACGCGGCATGATGCGCTTCAGCGAACGCCCTTCGTTGACGAAAACGGTGCTGACCTTCAAGTCATCAACGTCTGCGCCTTCGTTGTGCTCGGCGTTGGCTACAGCCGACTCCAGCACTTTCTTGATGATCTCGGCGGCTTTCTTACTGCTGAAAGCCAGGAGGTTGAGCGCTTCGCCCACCTTCTTCCCGCGGATCTGGTCGGCGACCAAGCGGGCTTTCTGGGCGGAGATGCGAGCGCCCGACAACTTAGCGGCTACTTCCATTTCCTTACCCCTTAACGCTTGGCTTTCTTGTCAGCCACGTGCCCACGATAGGTACGAGTGCCGGCAAATTCGCCCAGTTTGTGACCGACCATGTCTTCGTTCACCAGAACTGGGACATGTTGACGACCGTTATGTACAGCGATGGTCAGACCGACCATTTGTGGCAGGATCATCGAACGGCGCGACCAGGTTTTCACCGGTTTGCGATCATTCTTTTCCACCGCCACTTCGATCTTCTTCAGTAGGTGAAGATCAATAAAAGGACCTTTTTTCAGAGAACGTGGCACTGTCGTATCCCTCTATTTACTTGCGACGACGGACGATCATGTTGTCGGTGCGTTTGTTACCACGAGTCTTCGCGCCCTTCGTCGGGAAGCCCCATGGAGACACCGGATGACGACCACCAGAGGTACGACCTTCACCACCACCGTGTGGGTGGTCAACCGGGTTCATGGCAACACCACGAACGGTTGGGCGAACGCCACGCCAGCGTTTGGCACCAGCTTTACCCAGCGAACGCAGGCTGTGCTCGGAGTTCGAGACTTCACCCAGGGTCGCACGGCATTCAGCCAGGACTTTACGCATTTCACCGGAACGCAGACGCAGGGTCACGTAGACGCCTTCACGCGCAATCAGCTGAGCCGAAGCACCAGCGGAACGAGCGATCTGAGCACCTTTGCCCGGCTTCAGTTCGATACCGTGAACAGTGCTACCAACTGGAATGTTGCGCAGTTGCAGACTGTTGCCCGGTTTGATCGGAGCCATGATGCCAGCTACCAGCTGATCGCCAGCACTCACGCCTTTAGGGGCGATGATGTAGCGACGCTCGCCGTCTGCATACATCAGCAGAGCGATGTGTGCGGTACGGTTCGGATCGTATTCAATGCGCTCGACAGTGGCTGGAATGCCATCTTTGTCGTTGCGACGGAAATCGACCAGACGGTAATGCTGCTTGTGGCCACCACCGATATGACGGGTGGTGATACGACCATTGTTGTTACGACCGCCAGTCTTCGACTTCTTCTCAAGCAGCGGAGCGTAAGGAGCGCCTTTATGCAGCTCCTGATTGACCACCTTGACCACAAAACGGCGGCCAGGGGAAGTCGGTTTGCATTTAACGATTGCCATGATGCACCCCTTCCTTACTCAGCACTGCTGGCGAAATCGAGATCTTGGCCTGGCTCAAGCGAAATGATCGCTTTCTTCCAGTCGTTACGCTTGCCCAGACCACGAGCATTGCGCTTGGTCTTACCGAGAACATTCACGGTATTGACAGCAGCAACATTCACGCTGAACAGGCTTTCGACGGCCTTCTTGATTTCCAGCTTGGTTGCATCAGTTGCAACCTTGAAAACGAACTGACTTTTCTTGTCAGCGAGAACCGTGGCCTTCTCGGAGATGTGCGGGCCAAGCAGCACTTTAAATACGCGTTCCTGGTTCATCCCAGCAGCTCCTCGAATTTCTTCACGGCAGAAACGGTGACCAGCACCTTTTCGTACGCGATCAGACTGACCGGGTCGGAACCTTGCACGTCACGAACATCGACGTGTGGCAGGTTGCGCGCAGCCAGGTACAGATTCTCATCAATAGCATCGGACACGATCAGCACATCGGTCAGACCCATGCCATTCAACTTGCCCAACAGTTCTTTGGTCTTCGGAGCTTCAACGCTGAAGTCTTCGACGACGATCAAACGATCAGTACGAACCAGCTCGGCAAGAATCGAACGCAATGCAGCGCGATACATTTTCTTGTTCAGCTTTTGATCGTGATTCTGCGGACGAGCCGCGAAGGTCACACCACCGCCACGCCAGATCGGACCACGAGTGGTACCTGCACGAGCACGACCGGTACCCTTCTGACGCCACGGGCGCTTACCGCCACCGGATACGTCGGAACGAGTCTTCTGCTGCTTGCTGCCCTGACGGCCGCCGGCCATGTAGGCCACAACTGCTTGGTGAACCAGGGTCTCGTTGTATGCGCCGCCAAAAGTGGCTTCGGATACTTCGATTGCTTGAGCGCCATTTACATTTAATTGCATGTCAGCTTCCCCTTAACCGCGAGCCTTGGCCGCTGGACGTACAACCAGGTTGCCGCCAGTAGCGCCAGGAACAGCACCCTTGACCAGCAACAGATTGCGTTCAGCGTCAACCCGCACTACTTCCAGGGACTGCACGGTCACGCGCTCAGCGCCCATATGACCGGACATTTTTTTGCCCTTGAATACGCGACCCGGAGTCTGGCACTGGCCAATGGAACCCGGAACACGGTGGGACACGGAGTTACCGTGAGTGTTGTCTTGGCCGCGGAAGTTCCAACGCTTGATGGTACCGGCAAAGCCTTTACCTTTGGACTGACCGGTGACATCCACCAGCTGACCAGCTTGGAATATTTCAGCGTTGATCAGATCACCTGCCTGGTACTCGCCTTCTTCAAGACGGAATTCCATAACAGTACGACCTGCCGCGACATTCGCCTTAGCGAAGTGACCGGCTTGCGCCTTGCTGACACGTGAAGCACGACGCTCGCCGACAGTGACTTGCACTGCACGATAGCCATCGGACTCTTCAGTTTTGAACTGAGTGACGCGATTCGGCTCGATCTCAATGACCGTAACCGGAATGGAGACACCTTCTTCGGTGAAAATACGGGTCATACCCGCCTTTCGACCGACTACACCAATAGTCATGTTGTAACCTCATGAGTGTACGGGGCTTTCACCCGCTATGGCCGCCCATTTCAGAGCGTTACACGACTAAAACCTAAAGCGGTCTTAGCCGAGGCTGATCTGCACTTCCACACCAGCCGCAAGATCAAGCTTCATCAGCGCGTCAACGGTTTTATCCGTTGGCTGGACGATGTCCAGAACACGCTTATGAGTACGGATCTCGAACTGATCACGCGCGTCTTTGTTGACGTGTGGCGAGGTCAGTACGGTGAACCGCTCTTTGCGGGTAGGCAGAGGAATAGGACCACGCACCTGAGCACCAGTACGTTTCGCGGTTTCCACGATTTCCTGGGTTGATTGATCGATCAGGCGATGGTCAAAAGCCTTCAACCGAATACGGATTTGTTGGTTTTGCATTTTGACCTCAGATTCCAAGCTGCTATTCCCAACGGACGCAATACGCCCGTTAAAAGGAGGCGTGATTCTATAGACGCCCCTAGCAGGTGTCAACCCAATAAAAAAGCCCCCGCAAGCGGGGGCTTTTTCTCAAACCATCACTTACGCGATGATTTTGGCTACGACGCCGGCGCCGACGGTACGACCGCCTTCACGAATGGCGAAACGCAGACCTTCTTCCATTGCGATGGTCTTGATCAGAGTGACAGTCATCTGGATGTTATCACCTGGCATTACCATCTCAACGCCTTCCGGCAGTTCGCAGTTACCAGTTACGTCAGTAGTACGGAAGTAGAACTGAGGACGGTAGCCTTTGAAGAACGGAGTGTGACGACCGCCTTCTAGGCAACAGCTTTTGGGATATCAGCAGATGCAGCGATGGCATCGATCAGTTCCGACTTGTTCACTCTTAAGTCCCCTTAATTTCTGTTGAGTTTATTTCTTGCTTTTAAATGT
>NZ_JARIXO010000003.1:0-406401 GCF_029269135.1 Pseudomonas sp. 1928-m
CCCAATTGATGCCGTGGATGCTAGTAGCCCAATCCAAATCAAGAACCTAAACAATTTGTTTTTAAGGTTCAGTAAATAAGCTGTTATGACTAACGAAACAGCTAGCGGGATAGGGAATACCTCGGTTGGTATTGAGAAGAAGGCGTTTCTGTTAGCCCCTGCGAAAAATAAGAAAACACAACATATGAGCAGGCCAACCCAAAAAAAGTACTTAATGGTTGCGGATTTATTAGGCATGCGGTTCCTAACGTTTGGTTAAGGGGCGGGCTTTAGCCCGTCCCAGTGAGCGAAGCGAACGATTTGAACCACTAGTTAGGTTTAGCTTACACAATCCATGTGACCGCACCGACGACGCAGATGATCGGAACGGAAGCAATAACCAAAAACAAACCAAGGCAACCTGACTTGGATGAAGCATAAGAGCTTCGGCTTTCTTGTTGCTCTTTAGGTTGTTCGCGCAGCCATGCTTGGTGACAAGATTTGCAATATAACCTATTGAGCCCTCTATTCCAGGCAAGCACTGTTCTCTCGTCGTGACTGGAGACCAAGCGGCATTTTGAGCATGAGAACAGTTTATTTGCAGGCTGCTTCTTTCTGATTAATATGAAGAACATAACTAGTAGAAATATTGCACCGGGAACCAAGGCTGACTCTGGTGTCCCCGTTTTTATGAATAGACCCAGTGATATGGCAAGAAGTGCAGCCAAAATAGAATATGCAAAATAATCTAGTGCGTCTTTCTTAACCGGTTCTGTGACTATTTTTTTAGAGCTCCCCGGGTTCGCAAGTGATATACCTTCAAGTAGCACATGCGTTGCTTTCAGGCGACCTTGAGAGTCCTTGGCCACTTCAAAAATAACTACGTCACCAATTTCGGGTTTGCGAATTGCCTTTTTGATGCTTGATATGTGGAAGAACACCTGTTCGTTTTTACCTTCAGGACTGATGAAGCCGAAGCCCTTGTCATCCTTCCATGAAACAATTTTCCCTTTCATTCTTGTGGCGCTCTCATTTTTTAATAGCGTACCTAACGTATGGTTAAGGGGCGGGCTTTAGCCCGTCCCAGTGAGCGAAGCGAACGGTTTGAACCAGTTGTTATGATTCAGTGGCAGATGCATATGCCTGCTTCTTAAAGTAGCGTGAAAATAAATAAATTATTATAAGTATGACGTGGAGAAGATAAAGGTTTTTGAATGACTCAGTATCGAAATTTTCTTCAATTTTTTTCTCGATAAATACTGGAACAGCCAAGGCTGAAATAGTAAAAAACCAAGTCAATACTCTGAAAGCTCTTACTGTCTGAAGCTTTGTCCTGCCTCGTTGAAGGAAATAATAAATTCAGTTTTTAATGAGTACATTATTAGCGCCCCTATAAATTTCTGCCCGCCAATAACTGGCAGTTGTGGTGGCGAAATTAAGCCTGAGCATTGGGTGGATATTTCAAGATTCACCTCATCTTCTGTGATTTTTTCAAAGGCGCTATCTGTGATATATGAGGAAAACAATTCCTCTTTTCCACGCCAGCCAGCAAGCCATTCGCTGGCTAGCCAAAACTTTATTCCGTTATCGTTTGAGATTTTTGGTGCCCTAGAAATTCTTATAGTCTCTTCACCGTCTGGGACAGTAAATGAAAATTGTGGGTATGTTACATAGTAAAGACCAGGATAGCGTTCGAAATTAATGCTATCGCTCAGGAGTTTTTTGCCAAGTTTGCTGAATTCTATATGTGTAAACATAGAGCCTAACGTTTGGTTAAGGGGCTGGCTTTAGCCAGTCCCAGTGAGCGAAGCGAACGGTTTGAACCAGTTGTTATGTGATTAAAATTGCGGTCTGTAACAATCGTCGGGATAAGGAAGTCGATTGTTTATACCAACAAGAAATTCAAGATAAAGATTAACGCACTCTAAAAATTCGGACTCGGTTCCAATTGGCCGATCCTTAAATGCATGGATAGCATTTCTTCGCTGCTGGACTTTTTCAATTAGCCCTAAATCATCTTGATCTAATAACTGCTTTTTTATAAAAAATTGTCTTAATTTCTCTAGTGCCAAAACATCTGGGTCGACTAGTTTGCCTTTATTTTTTAAGCTGAATTCGTCGGTGCTGTAGTCTTGGTAAAAGACTGAAAGAAAGAGCTTGAGAGTCCCTTCAACTAGCGCGCCTAAGTTTGCCCAGGCTAAAATTAACTCTCCTGGTTTTGAATCAAGAGAGCTCCATATTTGTAATGTTTTAGATAATTCGACTTGCCAGTCAAGCCTCGACTTTGACATTAGCTCCGCTGCTTCTTTTGGAGCCCAGCCGTGGCTACTGCTCCAGAATTTTGCAAGCTGAGTATTACCAGAAATTATTCTTTCAATTGTTTTACTATGCATATTCACATAACGTTTGGTTAAGGGGCCGGCTTTAGCCGGTCCCGAGTGAGCGAAGCGAACGACTTGAACCACTAGTTAGGGGAGGATACTAATGAACCCCGACTAGCGATCTAAGCTTGCTTGTAAGCTCTTTCTTTAGCGCTGGTAATTGATCGAGGTCAGCGAGTGCCTTGTCTTGCCTTGAAAATAGTTTATCAAGATCTTCATTTGTTATTTTATGTCTGGAAATTCGCTGTTCAGCTCTGCGGTAATCTTCGACACTCCAAAATGTACCATTGCTGAACTTTTCAAATATTTCTTCGATTGACTCGGGCATTAGTATTTTGTGCTTTTCATAAAATCCTACCAAGTTGCGCCAGCACTCTATAAACTGTTCGTAAGCTTGGCTCTTGTTATCCGCGAGATGGGTTGCGCTTTGAACGCTCTTCTCGAACTCAACGGCGAGCGTAAATAGCTCCAAGATTGCATTTGCCTGCTTTTCAAATATTCCGCCGTAGGAAATTTGTAGCCTTATCCGTTCTTTTTCTAGTTCTGACTGGTAGCTTGCGATTACCTTATTGGCATTTTCTTCGATTTCTAATTTGAACTTGCTTATGTCTTTGTCGAGCCAGTGCGACAAGATCGATTTCAGCAGATAGCCCAAAATTCCCAGCACCAGTGCATTTGCTGCAATCGATCCTAAAATTGCTTCCCACACGAATTTGGACTCCTTCCCTAACGTTTGGTTAAGGGGCGGGCTTTAGCCCGTCCCAGTGAGCGAAGCGAGCGATTTGAACCAGTTGTTAGGCTGGGGCGTGAACGATTAACTGTAGGCTACTCGTATGACGCTACGCCAATATAACGGTCAAACTCTTTTCTTTCTTGCTCAGTAGCTAAGCGCTCTCTCGATACCCTAAGGGTGTATGCCCCCTTAGCATGACCTTTATCAATTACCATCCAATCAAAGACATCCTCTGGATCAAAGCCTAAGCGTTGGCCTCTTTGGTGCCACTTTTCAAAGCCTTCAGGGATTTCAAAAAATACTCCTGAAAGTAAATTCGTAGTTGGGTGGTACAAAACTTCGGATAACCACAAATAGAAAATATGATCCTTACCTTCTTTTTCGGATTTCTCTGGGTCAAGAAAACGTAGTTTCGCCATATAGGTAGACTCGTTCCCTGTTTTGACCATTTCAATGAAGTGATTGATTGTGTTCGCACACTGTTGATGAGCTCTTTCAATCTCTTTGTCGTTTTTATGGATGTCTTGGAATATGGGTTCCATTGAGCCTTTGCCTAACGTTTGGTTAAGGGGCGGGCTTTAGCCCGTCCCAGTGAGCGGAGCGAACGTTTTGAACCACTTGTTAGGCGCGGACTGGAGCCAAGCGCTGCAAGTTGTTGCACAACGATAGCCAACAGTGCTTTTGCTTTAAATGGCTGTTTCATGCGCTTTTTCTGCTCGGCAATTTTGGAGCGCCTCAGCGCCAGTTCGATGTCATGACTGGCGTGCAAGGCAATTGCGGAACCAAGATTTTTGCGCCGCCCGCGATTTCAAATACGCCAAATTCCTTTCATAAGAAGCACGCGGTTTTGAACTACTGATTTCGCGATTTTCCATGCGCCCGCATTCCTTTGCTTTGTGTGCCTAACGATAAGCTAAGGGGCGGGCTTTAGCCCGTCCCAGCGAACGAAGTGAGCGATTTGAGCGACTTGTTAGAGGTAAAGCGCTACGCATTATTGTGGCTCCAGTTCGGACCAGAGATGGTTTAGCCCCTTTGATTCCATTGCTGTTCCATAGTCCTGAAAACTGTTTTTGCTAATGGCGTTTTGATTTGCCCAGCTTGCTTCGCATTCTTCACAAACCCAAATTAATTCTCGCGTACTTATGATGCGCATTGGCCTTATGTGTCCTTGCTGGCACCTTGGGCACTCAAGGGTCATGAGCATTACCTCTAACGTTTGGTTAAGGGGCCGGCTTTAGCCGGTCCCGAGCGAGCGCAGCGAGCGGCTTGAACCATATGTTATACGCCAGCTGACGCAGAAACAGCGACCATAAGACCACGCTCGATATCTATATACTCTTCGATCCAGTTTTTCGGGTCGCCTAGATATGTATATTTTAGACTCGGGTATTGGTCTTGATAGTTTTTGTGGAAGCGCTTAGATAGCCAAATATTGGCTTTTTTCATGGGCCAGCCACCTGCTATTTCAACCATCGAATTTCCACATGAAAGCTCTGCATCTAAAAGCTCTCTCAGCGGCCCTTCAACTCTAGGAAGTATTTCGTTGAGGTCGTACTCGTATATTGTCATGGCGTATAACGTTTGGTTAAGGGGCGGGCTTTAGCCCGTCCCGAGTGAGCGCAGCGAACGGCTTGAACCACTTGTTAGGCATATGGATCATAGGTCGTGTCATCGTACTGAAGTGCCAATTGCCTGTATTTTTCTCGTAGCAAATAATTTTTTTCGAACCCAAATTCCCCGTCGTTATGAAAGCGGGCGATTGTCATACAGGCATCAGCAGAACCAGCTAGTGCTGCATTATGCAGAATATTTAACCCGGCTTCCGTGGATTTCTGAAAAGAACCATTTCCCCAAATTAATTCGCACGCATATATCCACATGCAATGAGAGTTGCCTTTTTCAGCAAGCTCTTTAAATATGTGGGATGCACGATATTTATCTTGAGGTATGCCATATTCGCCGAGGTCATAGAAAACGCCTACCTGATACTTGGCTTTGAGATCACCCAGCTCTGCAGCTTTGAACATGCCTTCTACATACATGCGCTCACACTCATCCTCGGGTATATCTGGAGCGAAAAAGCTAGAGTTAATCCGAATAGCTGCCGGAATATTCTTTTCCACAAGAGGGGGTAGAATTATTTTTAGAAGATCGAAGTCCCCTTCTTGAAAAGCTCTTTCGGCTTGATCAATGTCGCTATGACGGTCACTCATTGAATATGCCTAACGATTAAGCTAAGGGTCCGGCTTTAGCCGGTCCCAGCGAACGAAGTGAGCGATTTGAGCGCATTGTTATAAGCCTTCTTGAGCGTCGAAGTAGTTAAATACAGAATTACTTGCATTGTCATGGAAACACAGTCGCTCTGTGTTTGAGATGACCGCCCCAGAAATTAGTTTAAAGACTAGTTCAGGTGAAAACTCTACTCCATTGGCCTCAAGCCTTGCTCCGTCATGCAGTGTTCCCGTTTGAAATGCATAGCTGAGGCAGATACTCCGTCGCGCCTTTAGATCAACGCCATGGCGCTCCAATATTCGATCAAGGTCTTGAATGAGTATTCGTTGGTACTCAAGGGCTATTTCGGCGTACGTAGGTTTCTGGCTCATGGCATTGGCTTATAACGTTTGGTTAAGGGGCCGCGGAACGCGGTCCCGAGCGAGCGAAGCGAGCGGCTTGAACCAGTTGTTAGGCAGCGGACTTCGAGTCGGACGAAGGACTTGCTGCCAGCGCTGAGCTTAACCGGCGGGGCGCACGGTGTGTCGGTTTCGACCCCGGAAGTTATTTGTGATGTGCACATTTCCTGAAAGCAACTCCCTTGCTGAGCACAAATAACGGCCTCTATCTTCAGACGGCCACTCGATTCTGTTCTGGCGCCGCGATGCGGCTGCTGTGTTCCGGTGCACGGTCATCGACCATGGCTTTGCTCTTACGCCTAACGTTTGGTTAAGGGGCGGGCTTTAGCCCGTCCCGAGTGAGCGAAGCGAACGACTTGAACCACTTGTTAGGGTTCCCCACGATCTTCGTTAAGCACGCGAGTGCTCTTTAAGCTCTGCCTCAATAAAGGCCGAGATCATGGCACGATAGACGCTTTCTACTACCGCAGGGTTAGCTCCTTGCTCTTGTGCAAGTGATGTGACTTTTGAAATTACTTGCTCTACCCGGCTGGGTGCTTTTACTTCGCTTGTTGTCTTTTTGAATGATGCTGCTTGGGTGACAAGATTTCCACGCACTGCGAGTAATGCAACAATTTTGCGGTCTATATTGTCGATGTTTTCGCGTACTTCGTTTAGTGAGTTACACCTGACATCCATGTACGTCGTACTCCTATTTTTGCTCTGACCCTAACGTTTGGCTAAGGGGCGGGCTTTAGCCCGTCCCAGTGAGCGCAGCGAACGATTTGAGCCAGTTGTTAGGCCTGGCAGGTCTGACAAGGTAGCCGCCGCAACGCAGAAAGAAAAGGCAGGCACCGCCGATGCTAGTGTCGGATTTGGTAAGTTAATTGTTACGTTGTCCGGCATAAACCAACTCCTTTTGATAATGCCAGTAACTATGGAAAATGTACTGGCGACGCGGTGTTGTGGGTGATGCAAACGGAAAAAATTATTCCGGAGGTTGCCTAACGATTAAGCTAACGGGCGGCCAAAAGCGCAGCTTTTGGACGTCCAGCGAACGAAGTGAGCGATAGTTGAGCGCATTGTTATGTCTTTATTTCCGTTAGACGGGTCATGAAATTTAGTTTGGATTTGGAGAAATACTCAATTTCTGACTCGCTTTCTGGAAAGCTGTTGATTAAATATTGCTGTGCTGTTTGCGAAGTTTCGAACTCAAATAAGACGTTTACGCCAGCCGTAGAGTCCTTGATTCCGTCCTTGTATTTTTCGTCGCTAAATTTTATGTGGAAGTCAAAATAGCTTCGTGAGCCAGGATTTAGGATTGGGCTGTAGTTTTCTTCTGGAGATACCACACTAAAAATATCATCTTGTTTGTATAAGGTTCTTTTCTTGTCAGAGAGCGCAAATATTGAGATTTCTTCAATTTTTGCGGATGCAGGTAGCGCTCCTCTGTTTGTAACGTAACACTCTACATGCCAGGTCCAGTTATCTAGTTTTGTATTGCTGCATGATGTTTCTAGATTTGTGGATAAGCTGGATATTGCCTTCTGTACTTCGATGGCGGTTTTTTGTTGCTCTATTCGAAGCTTGGGCTTCTCTATGAGTTGATAATTTATTCCAAATTGAATAGTTGCGCCGATAATAACTCCAGCAAGGCCGGAAACCATTGAGACGCTGTATTCTTTCATGTCTACTCCTTAGACATAACGTTTGGTTAAGGGGCGGGCTTTAGCCCGTCCCAGTGAGCGAAGCGAACGATTTGAACCACTTGTTAGGCTTTGCCTAGATTACTGGATGGTAAGGAAAATTCTTAAGCTCACTTTCTGTGCACTGAGATTTTAGATTGATTTCAGGTTCCTGGTAACTCATACCACCATCAAGAATTTCATACTTGTTCATGCTTATTAATGTGTTTTCTCTGAGGTTAACTAAAATCGAATATCCGGTATTTACCCAGGTTTTAGGGTTGTATGTGCTGTCGTGAAATTTGATGCTCAAATAATACGGAAGATTCGACTCGTCGTGATACCAAGAGCCGGATGCTATTACAGTGTTGATTTTTTTCGTTTCTAGAAGGCTGCTAAGACACGTAGGAAATAGTAGGGATTTCCCGCCGATGCGTAGTTCTAGTTTAGAAACAGATGCGGATGTACTTTCTTTGGAAAATTCAATATCTAGCTTTGCAGCCCCAAACTCTGGAGGTATTCCGGATATTGATCCGTCGGCACTTATCGGCAGTGAAGTGTCTTCGTGAGCTGAAGCAATGCTATTGAATATAAAAAATGTTATGAGGCTTGCGATGATTTTTTTCATAGGGCCTAACGTTTGGTTAAGGGGCGGGCTTTAGCCCGTCCCAGTGAGCGCAGCGAGCGTTTTGAACCACTTGTTAGGCGCGGACTTGAGCCGGGCGTTGCAAGTGGTTGCACCACGATAGCCAACAGTGCTTTTGCTTTAAATGGCTTTTTCATGCTGTTGTGCTGTTTCATGTGCTTTTTCTGCTTGGCGATTTTGGTGCGCCTCAGCGCCAGTTCGATGTCATGACTGGCGTGTAGGGCATTGCGGAACTAAGATTTTTTGCCCCGCCTGCGATTTCAAATACGCCAAATTCCTTTCACAAGAAACACACGGTTTTGAACTATTGATTCCGCAATTTTCCATGCGCCCGCATTCCTTTGCTTTGTGTGCCTAACTATAATTAGACGACATTTCCAAATCTGCACGCTATTGCCACTGCTGGCAGTAAGTATCCAAATCTGGCTATCCCGTATCCATATGTGACCATCAGTTATTGATGATCCGTTCTTGCAATCCCAGTTGCACTGCCGCTTTGTAACTCAACAGCCATGCTTTCTCTTCAGGCTGCCATTTGCCGCCAGCCTGCTTTACCGCCAATTGCATGTCTTTCTCGTGAAAACTGATGCGCACGAATACCAACGCCGTTGATTGTTTGGGCGTATGGGCGCGGGTTTTCGCTGGTTTGTGTTTGCGTTCGACGATCAATTCGACGGTGGTGTAGCTGATTTGCTTTTCCGCGTCGTGGCGGTAGCGCACGGCGACCAGGTCGTCGCCGTAGCGTTCGACAAAGCGTTTGGTGCCGTTTTTGCCTGGCTTGAGGCTTTTTACAACGTCCATATCGTGCCCCGTTAGGTCGCGGTGTCCTGCTGGCAGTCTGCCTGCATCCGTTGGACGGCTCAAGCCGGGCATAAGGTGGATAAACTTCGAGTTGTCCACCTTACAAATGACGGCCGCGCGCCGGGGGGAAGTTACGAAGCGTTTTCCAGCATTTGCGGCTTTGTGCTGGCCACAGCGCGTGCGAGGGGCGTTGCGCCCCTCGCGTGCTCTCGGCCTAGTTCGCCGGGTTATTCAGGCTCTGCAGCAGCCGGTAATAGAAGCCGCTGGCATTGGCCAGCGTATCGATCCCCACGCGCTCGTTGGTGCCGTGCATGCGCGGCAGGTCGTCGCGTTCCATCAGCAGCGGGCTGAAGCGGAAGATGTTGTCGGTCAGCGGCTCGTAGTAGCGCGAGTCGGTGCCGCCAACGGTGAGGTTGGGGCTGACCAGGGTGTTGCTGAAGCTCTGCCGGATCACTTCGGCGAAGGCTTTGTAGGTTTCGCCGTTGACGTCGGAAACCGCCGAGGGCTCGCGGCCGGCGGGCATGATTTTGACTTGAATCTGTTCATCCGCCACGGCGCTGCGTACATGTGCGGCCACGCTTTCGATGCTGTCGCGTGGGTGGATGCGCAGGTTGAGGGTGGCGCGGGCGCTGGGCGGCAGAACGTTTTCCTTGATGCCGGCGCGCAGCAGGGTCGGTGACAATGAGGTTTGCATTTGTGCAGCGCCGGCTGGCGAGGCGGCCAGTTGCTGTTCCACCAATGGGCCGAACAGCCAGAGGTTGGCGAAGATCAATCGATAGCCGAAGGATTGCGCCGGGGTAAAGCTGGCCAACAGGTCGCCGGTGGGGCCGTCGAAGCCGCGTTGAAATGGCGCATCGCCTACCCGTTGCAAGGCCTGGCTCAAGCGGCCGATGGCGGTTTCATCGAAGGCTGGCGGCTGTGAGGAATGGCCGCCCTGGGCGTTGGCTTGAAGAGTCAGGCTGACGTAGCCCTTTTCCGCGATACCGACCACTGCGACATCCTGGCTGACGCCGGGGATTTGCCCGCGCACCACAAAGCCGCCTTCATCGCTGACCCAGGCCAGGCGTTTGCCTTGCTCCTGCAATTGCGCGGCGATGCGCCGGTTGCCTTGGTGGCCGCCAATCTCTTCATCGTGACCGAAGGCCAGCAGCACATCGCGTTGCGGCTGGAAGCCTTGGGCGATCAGGGTTTCCACCGCTTCGAGGATCGCCACCATCGAGCCTTTGCTGTCGATGGCGCCACGGCCCCAGATAAAGCCATCGGCTATCGCCCCGGAAAACGGCGGGTGGCTCCATAGCTCTTCGGTGCCGGGCGCGACGGGCACTACGTCCTGGTGCGCCATCAACAGGGCTGCGGGCAGTTGGCTGTCCTTGCCCGGCCAGCGCAGCAGGATGCTCGGGCTGCCGGTGGGCAGTTGTTCAGTGCTTGCCGTCAGGCGTGGGTAGCGCTGCGTCAGCCACTCGCGTAGGCCGGCAAAGGCAGCATCGCTGGCAGCCTGTTGGCTGGCCGGGGTGCCGACCTGATGCGACAGGGTGGGCAGGCGAATCGCCGCCGCCAAACTCTCAGCTGCACGTTGTGCATCCAACCCCTCGGGCAGGCTGACAGGTGCGTTGTTGAAGGCGGCGGGCGGCAGCAGCAATGTGCGGCCGACGACTACGCCAATCAGGCCGAATAGGGCGATCAATACAACCAATAACAGGCGTTTCATTGCAGGCTCCGGGCGCTTAGGGGCGAAGAATCAGCTGGCTGCGGCTATTGGCTTTGATCGCCTCGGCATCCAGGTGCATCGGCACGTACTCACCACGAATATAGGCGTCGGCCTGGTCCTTGTAGTGCTTATCGAACAGCACGCCGCTCTGGCCAACCGGGTTGATGCCCAGCGCGCTGCTGGTGTCGGCCATATCGATCAGGCGGCGGGTCGAGGGGCCGTAGACCACTGACCAGGGCGCCGGGCCGACTGGTTGCGACAGGTTGTTCGGCGTTTCATGGCCGCCCGGCGCGGCGAATGGGCCGACGTCGAACAGCTTATCCAGCGGCTGCTGTTGGCCCAGCGGATGGCTATGGGTGAGGGTATGCGCGCTGCCCCAGGTCCACTGAGTGGTGTCGTCACCCAGAGTGCTGCGCAGATGGGCAAGGCTGGCCTGCCAGGCGGCTTTGACGGTGTCGGCACGGCTTTCCACGGCGTCGCTGCCGCGCTTGTCCCACCAGGGCGAGTTGGCGTCGGCGGCCAGGCGCGGCAGGGCGCTGTCGAGCACGCGGGTTTGCAGCAGGTTGGCGAAGAAGGCTTCGCCCAGCTCGTCAGCCATGGCCGCAAATGTCAGTTGATAGACCAGCTGGTTGAACAGCGTAGCGGCGGTGGCGTCGAGGCTGTGCTGGCCATCCCAGCTCAACAGTTGCTCGACCAGGGCTTGCCCGCCGGCATCACCCGCTGCTGCGCGCAGGTCGGCGGCCAATGGTGCAAGCAGGCGCTGCGGATAGCCGGTGCCAGGGTCGAGCTGCAGGGCTTGGCTGTTGCTCAAGTCCCATTTCACGCTGCTGTCGCTCAGGCGCTCATCCAGGCGCTGGCCACGGTCGGCGAGGTTGTAGTAGCCGGGTATTTCCATGCCGGTCGGCGAAATGGGCTGGTAGTTGGCCGAGACGATATAACCGCGCGCCGGGTTCTCTTCCTGCGGGTTGGCGCTGAACGGGAAGTAGCCGTCTTTCTCCGCTTCGCCGTTGCTGCCGTCGAGGATAAATCTCGGGTTGACCCCGGCCGGGCGGCGCGGCAGTTTCGCCGCCGCCCACCAGCCGATATCGCCCGTGGCATTGGCCCACACCACGTTCAGCCCCGGCGCCTCGATATGCTCGACGGCGGCGCGGGCCTGCTCCAGGCTGGCGGCGCGGTTGAGCTGGTAGAAGCCGTCGAGGATCGGGTTTTCGGTTTCCAGAAACGCCCACCACATGGCAATCGGCGTGCTGCCGACCGTTTCGCCCAGGGCACTGTTGATCAGTGGGCCATGGGGCGAGCGGCGGATGGTCAGGCTGACCGGCGCGGCGTCCTTGACGGTTATCTGCTCGACGCGGCTTTGCAGTTCGACCCACTGGCCGCGGTACCAGACCTGGTTGGGGTTGTCCGGGTTGGTTTTCTCGGCGATCAGGTCGAGGTCGTCGTTCTGGAACATGGTCAGGCTCCAGGCGAAATCGCGGTTATGACCCAGCGAAGCTACCGGGTTGAGCGCCTGGTGATGGCCGTACAGGCTGAAAC
Organism: Pseudomonas sp. 1928-m; assembly: GCF_029269135.1. Classification (NCBI taxonomy): domain Bacteria; kingdom Pseudomonadati; phylum Pseudomonadota; class Gammaproteobacteria; order Pseudomonadales; family Pseudomonadaceae; genus Pseudomonas; species Pseudomonas sp. 1928-m. The sequence goes on from NZ_JARIXO010000003.1 coordinate 12,079, forward strand.
CGGGATAACTCAGGTTGGCCTCGTACCACACCGACGGCACCGCGAAGCGGATATGCGGGTCGCCGGCCAGCAGTGGTTTGCCGCTGGCGGTGCGGCTGCCGGACACCGCCCAGGCGTTGCTGCCTTCGAACTGCGGCAAACCGGCATTTAGCAGCGCGGCGTGGCTTAGCTCGGCGATGGCGTTGAGGTCCTGCCAGTCGCCGGCCGCGAGGTTCTGCCCGACCACGCCCTGCGGGTGCCAGTCGAGGTCAAAGGCCTTGAGGTAATCGGCGCCCAGTTGGTCGCGGATATGTGTCAGCACCGGCTCGGTGCGAAACGCCGCGGCGAAACTGTAGGCCATATAACCGGCGACGCTGAGGGTATCGGCGGTGGTGAAGGGGCGTTTTTCGATGCCCAGCACATCGAACTCTACCGGTGCCGGACGGCTGGCCTGGTACTGATTGATGCCATCCAGATAGGCCTGCAGCGCCTGGCTAGCCGGGGTGTTCATGTCCATCTTCGCCGCATAGCGGTCGGCGTGCTCGCGAATACCCAGGGTGCGGAACAGGCGGTCGGTGTCGACCAGCTTGCTGCCGAGAATTTCCGCCAGCTCGCCACGAGCCAGGCGCCGCAGAATTTCCATTTGAAACAGACGATCCTGAGCGTGCACATAACCCAGCACGCGGTACATATCGGCCTCGTTCTGCGCCTGGATATGCGGCACGCCGCGCTCGTCGTAATCCACCGTGACCGGCGCCTGCAGTGAACTCAGGCTCAGCTCGCCCGCGCGTTGCGGTTGCTTGCTGTCGAGGTACCAGTAAGCGCCGGCGGCAGTGGCGGCGACTATTACGGCAAGGACGGTCAGGGTGCGTTTCATGGGTGTTCCTTGTTATAGGTTTTATCAGCGCCGCCATTGTGCGGGCGGATTGCGGTGCCGACATTGACCAAGTGCAGCGGGAGTGAAAGTCTTTGGTCAATCAAAGGAGGGTGTATGAATCAGGATCCGCATAACAGCATTGCCAGCGCGCTGACGCATTCCTCGACCCTGCGCCGCCTGCTCTATGAGGCGCTGGCGGAGTTGGGCCTCGACCCGACTGACACCTATCGCCAGGCCTATCAGGGCGTGGTGCTGGCGCCGCCGCTGCTTAATGCTCGCGAGGATCACGACAATGCGCCGCGCTTCTGGCAGGCACTGGCGGGCATCAGTGGTGATGTCGATATCGGCCTGCACCTGGGTGAAACCATGCAGCCACGGCCGCTGGATGTGGTCGGTTATCTGCTGCTGGCCAGCCGCGATCTGGGACAGGCGCTGGAGGGGTTTGTGCGCTTTCAGCACATTCTGTCCGGAGGCTTTGCTGCGCGTCTGGAGTTGGATGACGAGCAGGCGCGACTGATCTTCGACCTCAACTACCGTGGTGTCGGCTCGCTGCGTCAGCAGATGGAGTGCCTGGCGCTGTTGCTGCAGAAGATGCTCGCCAGCATCAACAATGACGGCAGCTTTCGCCTGGCTGGGCTGGATTTTCGTCACCCGGCACCGCGCCGGCTGAGTGAGCATCGGCGTTTGTTCGGGCTGCTGCCGCGCTTTGCCCAGGCTCATGACGCACTGATCTTCCCGCGCGCCTGGCTGGGTCGGCCATCGCGCAGCGCTAACCCACGGCTGTTCGCGGTGCTCTGGGCGCAGGCGGAAGTGGAGCTGGCGGAGCTGGAGGAAAACCAGCTGCTCAACCGCGTGCGCTACTGGCTGGAGGTCAATCTGGGCGTGCAGTTGTGTGACCTGCCGCATTGCGCCAAGGCTCTGGGTTATAGCGTTGGCGGCTTGCAGCGGGCGCTGGCCGAACAGCAGCAGAGCTTTCGCCAGTTGCACGATGAGGTGCGCCGTCTGCGCGCCCAGGCCCTGCTCGACAGTGGCCTGGCGATCCGCGAAGTGGCCCGTGCCTGCGGCTTTGCCGAGCTGTCACCGTTCTACCGCGCGTTCAAGCGCTGGCAGGGCGAGACGCCGCAGGGCTTTCGCCGACAGTCGGTTGTGGGAATGGCTCGGCCAGACTGATCTAGCCTTTCTACACAGGCCTGAGGTAGTGGTTATGTGGCGAATGATGGCGAGTGGAGTGTTGGCGCTGCTGGCGATGCCCTGCCTGGCGGCGCCGCCAGTGCAGATTTGTCTGGGCGACAGCAATGAGTGGCCGCCTTACACCTATTGGCAGCGCAGCGATGGCGAGGTGGACCGCAGCCGTCTGACTGGGTCGGCCAGCACCCTGGTGCTGGAGATTCTGCAGCGCTTGCAGCTGAGCTATGAGGTGCACTACATGCCCTGGGCGCGGGTGCAGCAGGAGCTGGCGGATTTTGCTGAGAAGGGCCGTTGCGAACTGACCTGGGATGCCAGCTACAACGCCGAGCGTGCGGCCTACGCGCATTACAGCGCGCGCCTCTACGCAACGCGGCTTGGGCTGTTCTACTCCGCTCAGCGCTTTGCCGAAGTGCCGTTACCCGCCTTGCTGCAGAACCTGCAGCCGTATCGGGTGTGCGGGGTGATTGGCTACAACTACCAGCCGTTTGGCCTGGGCGAGCCGATCAAGCGCTTCCCCGGCATTCAGCAGAACCTGGATATGCTGCAGCGTCAGCGCTGCGACTTCTTCCCCAGCGAGATCGAGCCGTTATATGGCGGCCTGGCGCTGGGTATCTATCAGGGCCATGAACAATTACGGCATGTTCCACTGGTCGCCAATAAGGAGTTCTTTCTGCTGGTCAGCAAGGGCTCAGCGCGGGGTGAACGTCTGGTCAGCCAGTTTGATCAGCAGCTTAAACAGCTGCAGGCCAGCGGCGAGGCGCAGCAGATCTTTCAGCGTTTTACGCCGGACGGCCTGAAGTAGTCAGTGGCTCTGCCAGTCGCAGAAACAGCCTACTGCGAGCGTGTTGCTGGCGTTGACCGGGCGCTCTTCAATCAGCGCATCGAGAATCGGTTCGATAAAGCTGTTGCTGGAGGTGCATACGGCGCCTTCGCTGTAGGGGCCGAAGTAGGCCAGTTGGCCGTTGCGGTCCCAGATCGCCACCGCCGGGCTGGCAGGGATCTGCGAGCTGCCCGCCAGCTCTGCCAGCGGTTGCAGGGCGCTGAGGGTGCTGGGCAGCTGGCCGCTACTGCCGGGTTTTTGCACGGCATAGAAGCTCACGCCCTGGGGGTCGAAGCGTTCGATCAATTCGGCCAGGTGCTGCTGGTTGCCGACATTGCACGGGCAGGCCGGGTCCCAGAAGTGCACCAGACGGATCGGCCCGGGGCCGGCCAGCTCATCCGGCAGGCGCAGCTGCTCGCCGTAGAACAGCGCGGTCTGCTCGCTGAAACTGCGCAGGTAGCGCGCTTCATACCACCAGTAGGCGGCGAGCATGGCGGCGGCCCAGAGCAGAATCAGCAGGCTGGCGAGTAGGGTCTTGCGCGTGGGTCGAGTCATCGGCGGTCTTCGGCAAACAGGCGCGCAGCTTGCCATGACTGGCGCGACAGCTGAATATCCGCAACCTGATTGCACAGCCCTGGATGGTCTGTGACTAGCCCGTAAGTTTGATGGAAGCCTTATGCCAGAGCCGTTTCAGCCGGAAAACCTGCTTGCCAGTCTGCGACCCTTGGCCGCAGCCGTTGCCCTGTCACCGGCCGAACAGGCATACCGGCAGTTTTACGGCTTCAGCGATACCTCGGCTACGCACAGCCGTATGGGCACGCTGCAGGCGGGCGGCTACCAGATTGCGCTACAGGCCTGGTGGCCTGAGCAGCCGCGCGCCACGTTGGTGCTGCTGCATGGTTACTACGACCACGTTGGCCTGTACCGCCATGTGGTCGAGTGGGCACTGGGCATGGGCTTTGCCGTGTTGAGCTTTGATCTGCCGGGGCATGGCCTGTCCAGCGGCGCGCGCGCCAGCATCGGCGATTTTGCCGAGTACCAGACGGTGTTGCAGGCGGTGCTGGCTGAAGCCGCCGTACTAGAGCTGCCGCAACCCTGGCACCTGTGCGGGCAAAGCACTGGCGGGGCGATTCTGATTGATTACCTGCTGACCGGCGAGCCGTTGGCGCAGATCGGCGAAACCATTCTGCTGGCGCCGCTGGTGCGGCCGCGGGCCTGGGTTTGGTCGCAGCTCAGTTACCGGGTGATGCGCAATTTTGTCAGCGAGATTCCCCGACGCTTTAGCGTCAACTCCAGCGACGCGGCGTTTATCGACTTCGTCCATCATCAGGACCCGCTGCAGCCGCGCAATCTGCCAACTGCCTGGGTCGGCGCACTTAGTCAGTGGGTGCCGCGTATCGAGGCGGCGCCGCGCAGTGCGCGCAGCCCGTTGATCATTCAGGGGGAGGCGGATATGACCGTGGCCTGGCAGCACAACCTTCAGGTGTTGCAGGACAAATTTGCCGCGCCGCAGATTCTGCGTCTGCCCGAGGCGCGTCACCACCTGGCCAATGAAGCGCCGGCTTTGCGCCAGCGCTACTTCGAGTTTCTTAGCCAGCGCTTGAGCTAATCAGATACCGCGCGGTGCTGGGGTTAGTGCTGCGCTGCTCTGGCCAACCGCCAGGCCGCTGCGAATGGCGGCCAGTGCGGCCTGGTAGTAGGTCTTGCCGCTTTCTGACTGGGCAAAGCTGACAAACTCTTCCAGCTCCGGATCGCTCAGCTCGCGGTAGACGTGCAGCAGGGTGTTATCCAGATCCGCACCAATCTGTTCCATCAGGCGCTGACGCTGGCCATTGAGCATGGCTTGTGCGCTGTCGCCCCCGAGCAGGCCGGGGAGCATTTGGCTAAGGCTGTCGGCAGCTACGCCGGCCAGCGCCAGGCTGACTTCCGCGCCGGCTTCTTTGGCCGGCAGGGCTTGGGCCAGGTGGCGAATCAGCAAGCGACGAGTGGCGCTGGCCTCACTGCGCGGCAGGCCGTTGGCGTAGCGCGCCAGTTGATCGCTGCGGGTGGCTAGCAGTTCGGCGTCGACAATCTTGCGCCCCAGTGGCGACTGGAAGAATTGCAAAGCGCTGCCCGGGTTGCCGAGGCTGTCACGCAGGCCCTGCTGGGCGCGCTGATCCACCGCGGCGGCGGCGAAGCGCTGGTTGCTGTTATTCACCAGCGCCTGGTGCACCGCCGGCGGCAGACTGCTGCGGTAGCGTTCCTGGGCGGCCTGCAGGGCATCGCTGAAGTGCATGCGCTGCTGCGGCCAGCCGGCCGCCTGATACAGCTGCAGGTAATCGTCCGCCAGGGCGGGCAGGCTGAGCAGCAGGGTCAGTACAACGGAAAGGGCGCGCATTAAGGACTCCATTCAGGGGCGGCTATTTTCTGCGGCATGCTGACGCTTGTCGAGGCTCGGCGTGGCTGTGAATCAAACACCGACAGGCTGGTAGAATCGCCGGCATGACGACCGATACCCACACCGCGCTCCTGACCCGCATCGTTGACGACCTGGCCGAACACGGTTGGTCGCTGCAGCCGCAGTTTATTGCCCCATCTCTGACCCTCGAATTGGCCGAAGAGTGCCGTAAACGTGCCGCACAAGGTGCGTTGGCACCCGCCGGCGTCGGCCGTGGCGCGCAGCAGCAGATCCGCGAAGGGGTGCGCGGCGATCATATTCAGTGGTTGGAAGCCGGTCAGGCCGAGGCTTGTGATCAATATCTGCAGGTGTTTGATGAGCTGCGCGTGGCGCTGAACCAAGGCTTGTACCTGGGGCTGGAGGATTTCGAGGGGCACTTCGCCCTGTATCCGCCGGGGGCGTTCTACCAGAAGCATGTGGACCGCTTTCGCGATGATGATCGCCGCGCTGTGTCGGCGGTGTTCTATCTCAATGAGGGTTGGCAGGCAGAGCACGGCGGCGCGCTGCGTTTGTATCTGCCGAATGGCGAGACCCGCGATGTATTGCCGCAAGCGGGCAGCCTGCTGCTGTTTCTCTCCGCCGATATGCCCCACGAAGTATTGCCGGCAACGCGCGAGCGGCTGTCATTGACCGGCTGGTTTCGCCGGCGGGGCAATGGGCCGCTGTAATCGGCCTAACAGAACTGCTCTTAGTGGCCCCAGACCTTAAAGGTTCCACGCAGATCGGTGATATCGCGCATCTCGATACTGCCCAGGCGGCTTTCGCCGACGTACATATCGGCGGCGACGCGCACGCGAATGCGCTGCGCCGGGATGCCGCTGGCCACCAACTGTTCGTTGATGGTGGTGAGGTCGGGCAGGGTCAGCTGCAGTTGCTGCTGGCCGCTGCCATTGGTCACCACATCGATTTTCAGCGTGGGCAGGTTGACGCCGAAAATCGGCAAGGTCAGACCCAGCTGCGCGGCGCCGAAGGCAAAGTTGCCACCGGAGCCGTTCGGGCAGCTGGTCGGGGTGGTGCAGCCGTTGTCGATCTTCACATTGCGCAGCGAGGCGTGGCCGCCGTCATCGCTCCAGCGCACCTGGCCGATGGTCGCCAGCACATCCGCGCGGATGCTGATGCCGGCCTGCCCGCTGATCTCGCTCAGGCTCTGGTTATCCATCGGCAGCAGGGCCGCCTGGCTCGGCAGGGCATAGGCCGCAAGGCTGGCAGTGAGTAGCAGGGCGAAGGTGCGAAGTGGGCGATGCATGGAGGCGTCCTCTCTTAGAGTGGCGTGAGTCTGTGCCTGGCCTGGCGTGCGCGCCATTGGCCCAGGGCGCTTCCCGCCGAAGGATAGGTCGGCGTTGTGCGCGGATGGGGTTGCCCGCGTGAAGCGCTTGGCAATCTGCTCGGCACCCCGTCCCTTTGATCGGCGGCCAGTAAGCGCAGTAACCTGGCAGTGTTACGGCGGGTGACTGAATGAGCGTGAACGATGCAGAAGATTCTGGTGAGCCGCTGTCTGTTGGGCCAGCGCGTACGTTATGACGGCGGCGCCCATGGCCCGTTTACTGTGCTTGAGCGTTGGCAGCGGGAGGGCCGCATTGTGCCGCTGTGCCCGGAAGTTGCCGGCGGTCTGCCAACCCCGCGTGCGCCCGCGGAGATTGCCGGTGGCCAGGGGGCACAGGTACTCGACGGGCATCTGCCGGTGCTGACCGTGGACGGCGAGGATGTTACTGCCGCCTTTGTCGAAGGTGCCGAGCAGGCGCTGGCGCTGGTGGCGAAATATGGCATCCGCATGGCGCTGCTTAAGGCGCGCAGCCCCTCGTGCGGTAATCGGGAGAATTACGACGGCAGTTTTAGCGGCACCAAGGTCGCCGGTGAAGGCGTGACCGCTGCGGCCTTACGCCGTGCTGGGGTGCAGGTGTTTAGCGAAGAAGAGCTGCCGGCCGCCGAGGCGGCGCTACGCGAATTAGAAGTTTGAACCGCCTAGCAAGTAGGTTGGGTTGAGGAGCAACGCGACGAAGCCCAACGATGCAGGCAGAGTTCTGTTGGGCTTCGCTGCGCTCAACGCTAACCTACCGCACAGCGCCGCTCGGCTGAGCAGCCGTGAAATTGCTATCAACAAAAAGGGAGGCCGAAGCCTCCCTTTTTCGTATCGCGGCAACGCCTAGAACCTGTATTACGATCTCGCGAGCTAGAGTCCTGCAAGGCAAGAACAGGCGAGGAAGCGGAGTGTACTGTTGTACATGAGCATTCCGACTGGGCTCGCATTCGAGCCTGTTTTTAACGCAGCAGGGCCGACGCGCAGCAGATCGTAACCAGGTTCTTAGAACAGTACGCGGCTACGGATAGTGCCTTTAACGTGCTGCAGCTTCTCCAGCGCCAGGTCGGAGTAATCGGCGTCGACGTCGATGACCACGTAACCAACCTTGTCGTTGGTCTGCAGGAACTGGCCGGAGATGTTGATGCCGTTTTCGGCGAACACATTGTTGATCTCGCTCATCACACCCGGGATGTTGGCGTGGATGTGCAGCAGGCGGTGTTTGCCCGGGTGCGCCGGCAGGGCCACTTCGGGGAAGTTGACCGAGGACACCGAGGTACCGTTGTCGCTGTACTTGACCAGCTTCTCGGCCACTTCCAGGCCGATGTTGGCCTGAGCTTCGGCAGTCGAACCACCGATATGCGGAGTCAGGATCACGCGATCCAGGCCGCGCAGCGGGCTTTCGAACTCTTCGTCGTTGGACTTCGGCTCGACCGGGAACACGTCGATGGCTGCGCCGATCAGGTGCTCGTCCTTGATCGCGGCGGCCAGATGCTCCAGCTCGACCACGGTGCCGCGTGCGGCGTTGATCAGGATGCCGCCCTTCTTCATCGCGCGGATTTCTTTCTCGCCGATCATCCACTGGGTGGATGGCAGCTCAGGCACGTGCAGCGACACGATGTCGCACAGGCCCAGCAGGTCATGCAGCTTGGCGATCTGGGTGGCGTTGCCCAGCGGCAGCTTGGTTACGGTGTCGTAGAAGAACACCTGCATGCCCATGGCTTCGGCGAGTACCGAGAGCTGGGTGCCGATGGAGCCGTAGCCGACGATACCCAGCTTCTTACCGCGGATTTCGAAGGAGTTGGCCGCCGATTTGATCCAGCCGCCACGGTGGCAGGAGGCGTTCTTCTCGGGGATGCCGCGCAGCAGCAGGATGGCCTGGGCCAGTACCAGTTCGGCCACCGAGCGGGTGTTCGAATACGGTGCGTTGAACACGGCGATACCGCGCTCGCGGGCGGCGTCGAGGTCAACCTGGTTGGTGCCGATGCAGAAGCAACCGACGGCGACCAGGCGCTTGGCGCAGTCAAAGACCTCGGCAGTCAGCTGGGTGCGCGAGCGGATACCGATAAAGTGCGCGTCGGCGATCTTTTCTTTCAGCTCGTCGTCGGAGAGTGCGCCCTTGAGGTACTCGATGTTGGTGTAACCAGCGGCCTTCAGGGTGTCCACTGCATTCTGGTGGACGCCTTCAAGAAGAAGGAACTTGATCTTGCTCTTGTCGAGAGAGGTCTTGCTCATCGGAGTACCTGTTGTCCCACAAATAGTGTCAGGGAAGAGGCCGAGCGCCGTCGGCCGCAGCCCGCAGATCGGCGCGGGGGCACGATTCACGGGGGGCGTATGCTAGCATACGAGCCCCGCGAAACACCTACCCTGGCAGATGAAGCGTGCTCAGGGTGACCATGAATCGTTTGAGAGTTCCGTAGATGACCAACCCTGCGCTGATCGAAGAGCTGAAGACCCTGGTTGAGCCCGGCAAGGTGCTCACCGATGCCGATTCCCTCAACGCCTACGGCAAGGACTGGACCAAGCACTTCGCCCCAGCGCCGCTGGCGATTGCCTTCCCCAAGAGCATCGAGCAGGTGCAGGCCATCGTCCGTTGGGCCAATCAGCATAAGGTCGCACTGGTGCCCTCCGGTGGTCGTACCGGTTTGTCCGCTGGCGCTGTGGCAGCCAATGGTGAAGTGGTGGTGGCCTTCGACTATATGAACCAGATTCTTGACTTCAACGAATTCGACCGCACTGCTGTGTGCCAGCCCGGTGTAGTGACCAAGCAGTTGCAGATGTTCGCCGAGGACAAGGGCCTGTATTACCCAGTGGATTTCGCCTCGGCCGGCTCCAGCCAGATTGGCGGCAATATCGGCACCAATGCCGGCGGCATCAAGGTGATTCGCTACGGCATGACCCGCAACTGGGTGGCTGGCCTCAAGGTCGTCACCGGCACCGGCGAGCTGCTGGAGCTGAACAAGGACCTGATCAAGAACGCCACCGGTTATGACATGCGTCAGCTGTTTATCGGCGCCGAAGGCACCCTGGGCTTCGTCGTCGAGGCCACCATGCGCCTGGACCGTGCGCCAAAGAACCTCACCGCGATGGTGCTCGGCACTCCGGATTTCGATTCGATCATGCCGGTGCTGCATGCCTTCCAGAGCAAGCTGGACCTGACCGCCTTCGAGTTCTTCTCCGACAAGGCCCTGGCCAAGATCATGGCCCGTGGCGACGTGCCGGCGGCGTTTGAAACCGATTGCCCGTTCTACGCCCTGCTGGAATTCGAAGCCACCACCGAGGAAGTCGCCGAAGCGGCCCTGGCCACCTTCGAGCATTGTGTCGAACAGGGGTGGGTGCTGGATGGCGTGATGAGCCAGAGCGAGCAGCAGCTGCAGAACCTGTGGAAGCTGCGCGAGTACATCTCGGAAACCATCAGCCACTGGACACCGTACAAGAACGACATCTCTGTCACTGTGTCGAAAGTGCCAGCGTTTCTGCACGATATCGACCGCATTGTCGGCGAACACTATCCGGACTTCGAAATCGTCTGGTTCGGCCATATCGGCGACGGCAACCTGCACCTGAATATCTTGAAGCCGGAGAACCTGTCCAAGGACGAGTTCTTCGCCAAGTGCGCCACGGTCAACAAGTGGGTGTTCGAGACCGTGCATAAGTACAACGGCTCGATCAGCGCCGAACACGGTGTGGGCATGACCAAGCGCGATTACCTGACCTACAGCCGCTCGCAAGCCGAGATTGGCTATATGAAGGCGATCAAGGCAGTGTTTGACCCGAACGGCATCATGAATCCGGGTAAGATCTTCCCGCTTTGATTGACCTTGATCATCTGTAGCCCGGATAAGCCTTGGCGTAATCCGGGGCAGCGGCGCCGCGGATTGCGCTGCGCTTATCCAGGCTACGAAATCGTGCTTTGGTCGCAACGACGGCCGGCCCTAAAGCGGGCATGATCGTCGGGCGGGTGTAGCCCGCCATTATCAGGTGGCGGGTTTCACCCGCCCTACACGGCACGCTCCCATAAAGAGCAGCGCAACGCATTCCCATAAGGAGTTGCCCATGAGCTACCAGCATCAGTATGTCGATGGCACCCATATCCACTTCCCCATGGGCAAGGTGGTGTGCATCGGCCGTAACTACGCCGAGCATGCCAAGGAACTGAATAACCCGGTGCCGACTGAGCCGTTGCTGTTTATCAAGGCGGGCAGCTGTGTGGTGCCGCTGGATGACGGCTTTACCCTGGTCGAGGGTAAGGGTGATGTGCATTACGAGGCGGAAATCGCCGTGCTGATTGGCAAGCCACTGTCGCGTACGCCGAATGCCGAGGAAGTGCGCGACGCCATTTCCGGCTTCGCCCCGGCTCTGGACCTGACCCTGCGCGACCTGCAGGCCACGCTCAAGGCCAAGGGCTACCCCTGGGAAACTGCCAAATCCTTCGACGGTGCCTGCGTGCTGGCGCCGTTCGTGCCGGGCGATGCAGTCGAAGACCTTGCCGATATCGGTATCCGCCTGGCAATCAACGGTGAAGTGCGTCAGGACGGCAACAGCCGCGACATGCTCAACCCGATCTTGCCGATGATCCAGCACATCTGCGGCCACTTCAGTCTGCAGCCCGGCGATGTGATCCTCACCGGCACGCCAGTCGGCGTCGGCCCGCTGCACAAGGGCGATGCGCTGGTGCTGGAGCTGGTTGGTCATAGCCGCTTCGAGAGTCGCGCGCTTTAACCGCAACGGCTAGTCGCCAGCTGATATAAAACGGCACCTGGAGGTGCCGGCTAGTCTGGCGGCTTAACAGAAACTTAAGGATTGCTCTCTAGTCTGATAGCCATCGTGTTCTGCTGAGTTGTGTGCGATGTCGATCTGGATTGCTCGGCTGGTGCGTCTGCGCTGGCTAATTGTGCTGCTGTTCCTGCTCACGGTTGCTCTGCTGGTGGCCAATTACCGTCATTGGGATGATCGACTGTCCTTCTGGTTTCAACAGCAACAGGTGGGGCCTGCCGAGCAGCAGGCGAGCATCTGGTTGCCTGGCTATAAGGCTGTGCTGCAGGGCAGGCCGTTGCAGGGGCTGGAAGACGACGAGGTGTCCGGGCTGACCTACAGCCCCGAGAGCGACACCCTGTTCACCGTAACCGGGAAGCACCCACAGTTGATTGAGCTGACTCTGGATGGCCAGGTGATGCAGCGCATCGACCTGCATGGCTTCTCCAACCCTGAAGGGGTGGAAATGCTCGCCGATGGTCGCCTGGCGATTATCGATGAGCGTAAGCGCACCCTGACCACCTTCAAGCTCGGCGCGCTGACTCGCAGCCTGGAGTTTGACGATCTGGCGTCCTTCGATCTGGGCTTTATCGATGCCGGCAACAAGGGCTTCGAGGGCATTGCCTGGGATTCGCGCAACGAGCGCGTGCTGCTGGGCAAGGAGCGAGGTCCGCTGGGGCTGTTCAGCATGCCTTTTCCTGGTGAGGACGGCGCGGTCGGAGCCCTTGAGCCGCTGAGCACCGGGCATCTGTTTCTGCGCGATATTTCCTCGCTGAGTTACGACGCCCGCACCGGCCATGCCCTGGTGCTCTCGGATGAGTCGCGCCTGCTGCTGGAAGTGAACGAGCAGGGTGAGCCGGTCAGCTTTATCAGCCTGGCGCGCGGTATGAATGGCCTGCGCCAGGGCATCGGCCAGGCCGAAGGGGTGACCATGGATGCGGCCGGCAATATCTATATCGTCAGCGAGCCCAACCTGTTCTACGTCTTGCACAAAGAGCCGGCGGCAGCGGATTAAGTTTGGCTTAAGCGCCGATTAAGCCTGGCTTCAGCTAGGCCCTCTACTCTGGCCCCATCACCTAACTGATTAGAGGTTCACCCCATGAAGCGTTTCACTTTGGCTCTGCTGCTGGTTCCACTGTTCTCCACTGCTGCTATGGCCACCGGTTACACCGGCCCAGGCGCCACCACTCAGGTCACCACCGTGGCCGCTGCACTGGATGCGGCCGATGACACCCCGGTGGTACTGCAGGGGCAGATCGTCAAGCGTCTGCAGGATGAGCTGTATGAGTTCAAAGACGCCAGCGGCACCATCAATGTCGAGATTGACGATGAGCATTGGCCAGCCCAGGCCATTTCCGAAAAGGCCGTGGTCAAGATCAGCGGCGAAGTTGACCGTGACCTGACCAGCCGCGAAATCGATGTCGAGTACCTCGAACTGGTCAAGTAAGTCGCCCCATCATGTGCCCATGTCAGCCCGAAGCCCTGCTTCGGGCTGACGCCGTTGTGTCACCCGTGATAGTTGAGAGTGAAGCGCCATGCGAGATCATTTCACCCTGAAGCGCCTGTTGCTCAGCTTTGCCGTGCTGGCGTTGCTGCTGCTTGGTTTGTTCGCCCAGGAGTACCGTCTGTTTGAACGGGCCTGGTTCAATGTGCAGCAGGCGGGCAAAAGCCTGGCAGCGGAGCGCGACATACTGTTGTCGGGCTATCAGGTGGATATCGAAGCCAAGGTGATCGAGGGGCTGAACGATGATGTCTCGGCGCTGACCTACGACCCGGACCGCAACAGCCTGTTTACCGTGACCAACCAGAAGGCGCAGCTGATCGAGCTGTCGCTGGATGGCGAATTGCTGCGACGTATCGACCTGCATGGTTTTGGCGATGCCGAAGCGGTCGAGTACATCAGCTCGGGCCTCTATGTGATCAGCGATGAGCGTCAGCAGCGGTTGATCAAGGTGCGGGTCGATGACCGCACCACCGAGTTGCATGCCGATCAGGCGCAGCAGTTCTCCCTTAGCATCGGCCGCAATGGCAACAAAGGCTTTGAGGGGCTGGCCTACGACTCGGTTGGCCAGCGTCTGTTTGTTGCCAAGGAGCGCGACCCGATCCGCATCTATGAAATTCACGGTTTCCCGCAGCGTGATCCGCAGCAACCCTTCGCCGTGCATGTGGTGGATGATCAGCAGCGTGATGCCGGGTTGTTTGTGCGCGATCTGTCCAGCCTGCAGTTTGATGAGCGCAGCGGCCATCTGCTGGCGCTGTCCGATGAGTCACGGCTGGTGCTGGAGCTGAATATCGAGGGCAAGCCGATCAGCAGCCTGTCACTGCTGGCCGGGCGCAATGGCCTGACCCGCAGCGTGCCCCAGGGTGAGGGCATCGCCATGGATAACCAGGGTGTGCTCTACCTGGTCAGCGAGCCCAATCTGTTTTATCGCTTCAAGAAACCAGACGCCTAGCTGGTGAGGTGAGCGCTGCGGCCGTTGGTTGCAGCAGGCGGGCGGTTTTCCATTCGAAACCCAGAGTCAGGCCGATGGCCGCGCAAGCCAGGCCGCCGGCCAACCCCCACCACACGCCTTCTGCGCCCCAGCCCAGGGGAAATGCCAGCGCCCAGGCCAGTGGTGCACCGACTGCCCAGTAGCAGCCGAGGCCGACCCAGAAGGTGGTCTTGGCGTCCTTGAGGCCGCGAATCGCGCCCATGGCGATGGTCTGGATACCGTCGAAGAATTCGAACCAGGCGGCAATCGCCAGCAGCGCCACGGCCAGGCGCACCACCTCGCTATAGCCGCTGTCTGTGTGATCGAGAAACAGCCCGACCACCCACTGCGGCGCCAGCCAGAACAAACAGGCGAAACCGAGCATGCACAGCGCACCAAGACCCAGGCCCAGGCGCCCGGCCTGGCGTGCCTGCTGTAGGCGGCCGGCACCAAAGTGCTGGCCGATGCGGAAGGTCACCGCGTAGGAAATCCCCACCGGCACCATAAAGGCCACGTACACCGACATGATCGCGATCTGGTGTGCCGCCAGTTGGGTGCTGCCCAGCGCGCCCATGCACAGCGCGGCAAAGGCAAACAGCCCGGACTCCACCGCGTAGGTGCCGCCAATCGGCAGGCCCAGGCGCAGCAGCTCTTTCAGCTCGGTCCACACCGGCCGCAGCAGGCCGCGCCACAGCGGATAAGGGCTGTAGGCGCTGTGGTGCAGCACATGCCAGGCCAGCAGCAACGCCATGACATTCATCACCACGGCAGTCACCAGACCGATCCCGGCCAGGCCCAGTGGCGGCAGGCCGAACCAGCCCTTGATCAGTGCATAGTTGAGGACGAAGTTGGCCAGCGCGCCGCCAATGCTGATGGCCATTACCGGGCCTGGGCGGCCAATGGCGCTGGTAAAACCGCGCAGCGCCATAAAACTCATATAGCCGGGCAGGGCAAACACCAGGGTGGAGAGAAACTGCATGCCGCCGCTGACGTTCTCCGGTTGCTGGCCGAAATACAGCAGCGCTGGGCCGAGGTTCCACAGCGTCAGGCCGGCCAGCAGCGCCAGGCCCCAGCCGAGCCACAGGCCGTTCTGCGTCAGCCGGGTAACCCCGGCGGCGTCCTGCGCGCCGTGACGGATCGCCACCAGATTGCCGACCGAGGCAATCACCCCAACGCAGAAGATCGATACAAAGGAATAGCTGGCCGCGCCCAGGCCGCCGGCCGCCAGGGTCGCAGGGCCAAGCAGGCCCATCATCACAGTGTCGGTAAACACCATCAGCACATGCGCCAGTTGCGCGGCAATCAGCGGCCCGGCGAGTTTCAGAATGGCGTGCAGTTCGCCACGCAGTGGATGCGGCATGATGAGTTCTACTCAGTCAGAAGGCTTGCCCGGGTGATCCGCGCAGGCAGAGAATGCGCCTATTCTCATAAGCCAACGGCGACAGCACAAAAGGATAATAGCGATGACAGGCATGACTATTACTCATGGATCGCAGTCGTGAGCCAGCGCTTGCCGCCGCTCTATGCCTTGCGCGCCTTCGAGGCGGCGGCGCGGCACAGCTCCTTTACTCGCGCGGCCGAAGAGTTGGCGATCACCCAGAGTGCGGTCAGCCGGCATGTGCGCACCCTGGAAGAGCACTTCGCCTGCCGCCTGTTCGAGCGCCGTGGCCGCAGCCTGCAACTCACCGAGACCGCGCGCATGTTGTTGCCGGGGCTGCGCGATGGTTTCGAGGCGCTGGAGCGGGCCTGCAACACCCTGCGTGTCGACGATACCGTGCTGCGCCTGAAGGCCCCATCGACGCTGACCATGCGCTGGCTGCTGGCGCGCCTGTCACGCTATCGCCTGATCAGCGCCAGTGAAGTGCAACTGACCAGCGCCTGGATGGACGTGGACAAGGTGGACTTTCTGCATGAGCCGTTCGACTGCGCCGTGCTGCTGAGCCAGGGCGACTTCCCGGATGAGTGGGAAAGTACCGAACTGTTCGCCGAATGGCTGATTCCGGTCTGCGCGCCTGAGGCCTTGAGCGAACAGCCCTGGGATCTGCCACGCCTGCAGGCCGCCGAACTGCTGCACCCCACCCCGGATCGCCGCGACTGGCGGCAGTGGCTGCAGGCCATGGGTTTGGCAGATCAGGTGCCGCTTAAGGGTGGTCAGGTATTCGATACCCTGGAGTTGGGCATGGTCGCTGCTGCGCGCGGCTATGGCGTGTCGATTGGCGATCTGGTGATGGTTGCCGAGGATGTCGCTCAGGGCCGGCTTGGCCTGCCTTGGCCCAGCGCGGTGCGCAGTGGCTGCAGTTACTACCTGGTCTGGCCCAAGGCGCGTCGAGGCCAGGAGCGTTTTTGCCGCTTGCGCGATTATCTGGTGGCGGATGTGGCGGCGATGCAGCTGCCCGTGGTTGAGCGGGTGGACAATCGAGCGCGTTAGCACGACAGCGCACAAGGCGTAAAAAATATTGGACTATCGTTTGCCGGCTTTCTCAGATTAATGCTGTTAAAACAGTAGCTTGCTTCGTTTGTTGGGCTGGGTTGCCTGCTGCTTGCGGTCTGATTTCTTAACATTATGAGCGTATTTGTTTGACATATTTTACGGCTTTGGCAGACTGGCTTCAGGGTTGTGACTGCCAGATGGGCGTTTCTCGCGCATCTGCTGCCGCTGCGGCGGGCATCTAGACAGGCGCAATCAGCCGTAAAACAGAAGGTGCGCGACAACCGTCAGCCCTTCTGCACAACAACGGCAGCCAATCACGGCTGCCCCAAGGTGATGTATGTCCAACAACAATACGAAACAGCGCCCAGGCGCGCGTAAACCGGTTGTCCTGATGTCCATGGGCGCTCAAGAGCGCAAAGGGCATGCCTATCAAGTAATGACCCACAAATACATAACCCCCCTGGTCGAACTGTCTGGCTGTGTGCCGCTGCTGGCGCCCAGCTGCTGCGGCGCCGATGACATCGAGCAGTACCTGTCGATGGTCGACGGCGTGTACCTGACCGGTGCGGGCAGCAATATCGATCCGGCCCTCTACGGCCAGGAAAACCTGACCCCGAGCAAGGGCCAGGATCAGGACCGCGATCTGTTCGATATCCCGCTGATCCGCGGCGCTCTGGCACGTGGCCTGCCGCTGTTTGGCATTTGCCGCGGCATGCAGGAAATCAACGTGGCCCTGGGCGGTAATATCCACCAGAAGGTCTACGAAGTACCGGGCATGAATGACCACCGCGAAGACACCAGTGCTCCGGTGGCTGTGCAGTATGCCGACAGCCATAGCGTGCGTGCGCTGCCGGGCAGCTGGTTTGCTGAACTGATGGGCCATGCGGATTTCCCGGTCAATTCGCTGCACGGGCAGGCCGTTGATCAACTGGGCGAGGGTGTCGAAGCTCTGGCCCATGCCGAAGATGGCCTGATCGAAGCGATTCACCTGCCAGGCGCCGAGCAGTTCACCCTGGCGGTGCAATGGCACCCGGAATGGCAGGCGGCGCAGAACCCGCATTCGGTGAAAATCTTCAAGGCATTCGGCGATGCCTGTCGTGAGCAGGCTGCCCGTCGCGACCAGTAAGTGCTTTAGCTTTATATAAAGAAGCCCCGCATGCGGGGCTTCTTTATGCGCGCTATTCAGGCGCCGCTGATGCTGGGGCGGTACTGCAGGGCTTCACCCAGGTGGCTGCGGCTGATACGCGCGGCGCTATCCAAATCGGCCAGGGTGCGCGCCACTTTTAATACGCGGTGCGCTGCGCGCAGGCTCAGACCCAGGCGCTCGCAGGCGTTTTCCAGCCATTGGCGGTCTTCGCCCTGCAGGCTGCAATGCTGTTGCACGCCGTTGAGGTCTAGGTGGGCATTGGCGCAACCCTGGCGCGCCAGTTGCTGCTGACGCGCTTGCACCACTTGGGCGGCCAGCTCGGCGCTGCTTGGGCCGGGTTCGGCGTTGGCACCCAGCCGGGTGGTTTCCCGTGGCACGCTGAGGTGCAGGTCGATGCGGTCGAGCAGCGGGCCGGAAAGTTTGCTGCGGTAACGTTGGATCTGCTCGCTGCTACAGCGGCAGCGCCCGGACGGATCGCCCAGATGCCCACAGGGGCAGGGGTTCATCGCCGCCACCAACTGAAAGCGCGCAGGGAAACGCACCTTGTCGCGAGCGCGAGCAATCACGATCTGCCCGCTTTCCAGGGGCTCACGTAAAACTTCCAAAACCTTGCGATCAAACTCGGGGAGCTCATCGAGGAATAAAACACCGTGATGGGCCAAGGTGATTTCGCCGGGCTGCGGGCGGCTGCCACCGCCGACCAGCGCCGGGCCGGATGCGCTGTGATGAGGCGTTCTAAAGGGTCTTTGCGGCCAGGCACTTAGCGGCGTGTGGCTGGCCACGGAGTGAATCGCCGCCACTTCCAGCGCTTCCTGTTCATCCAGCGCTGGCAGCAGGCCGGGCAAACGGCTGGCCAGCAGGGTTTTGCCGGTGCCGGGTGGGCCTGTGAATAAGAGATTGTGCGAGCCGGCCGCCGCTACCAGCAGGGCGCGTTTGGCGGCGATCTGTCCCTGCACTTCGGCCAGATCGGGGTAGGGCAGGATCTGGCGCAACAGACCCTGGGCCTGATACGGCGCAATTGGTGTCTGGCCATTGAGGTGGGCGGCGACTTCCAGCAGGTGCTCGACGGCAATCACCGTCAGCCCCGACGCCAGGCTGGCTTCTTCGGCATTGGCCTTGGGCACCACTAAGGTGCGTCCGGCGGCGCGGGCGGCCAGTGCAGCAGGTAAGACGCCCTGTACTGGGCGAATCGCCCCGGACAGCGCCAGTTCGCCGAGGCACTCGAGGTGCTCCAGCGCGCTGGCCGGCACCTGGCCGCTGGCGGCGAGAATGCCGAGGGCAATCGCCAGGTCGAAGCGTCCGCCGTCCTTGGGCAAATCTGCCGGTGCCAGGTTCAAGGTAATCCGTCTGGGCGGGAACTCGAAGGCGCAGTTGAGGATGGCGCTGCGCACCCGGTCCTTGCTTTCCTTGACGGCGGTTTCCGGCAGGCCGACCAGTGCTAGTGAAGGCAGGCCATTGGCCAAATGGGCTTCGACGGTGACGGCGGGGGCTTCAACTCCCACCTGGGCGCGGCTGTGGACTATGGCCAGGGACATCGATCACTCCTTGATCGGCTGATGCATCCGCTGCGGGCGTTACTCGCTGGTAGCTGGGGCGTCTGCGCTACGGGTTTCCATCTCGGCAACCTTGGCTTCGAGGGCTTCCAGGCGAGCGCGGGTGCGGGCCAGGACGACCATCTGGCTGTCGAATTCGTCGCGGCTGACCAGGTCGAGTTTGCTGAAGGCGCTTTGCAGCAGCACCTTGAACTGGGCTTCGAATTCACCGCGGGGCAAGGGCGCGTCACCGTTGAACAGGCGCGAGGCGTGGGTGGTCAGGGCGTCTAGCAGGGCTTTAGGTGGCAGCATGGTGAGGTTCCGTTTGCAGGTGGCGGCAGTGTAGCACGCAGCTTTACCCGGCTTGCCGGGTGTGGCCGGCGCAGGATTGGCGCGGGTTGCACAGTTTTCGCGCGTTGCTTGGTTGGCTGTTGCACCGTTGTTGTGCGCTGGCGGTTGGCTAGTACCGGGCTAAAACGCCTGTTTGCCGGGTAACTGCATGAAATAAATCGGTTTTGGCGGTTCTGGCAAGCTTTCTGCTTTGTCTCTTGCGACGCATGCACCGATGCAGTTCCGGTGCGTCAGGCGAAGCGGGGAAGTGTTTCGTCGGGAGCGGTTGGTGAGCATCGGTGCCGCTGGGTCAGGGCTGCGATGCATTACAAAAGCCAGGCACTGCGCTTAGACTTGGGCCGGGTTCGTAATTCCTGGGGCAAGTCCACCATACACGGGAGAGAGTTACATGAAGCTAGTCACTGCCATCATCAAGCCGTTCAAGCTGGACGACGTCCGTGAGTCACTGTCGGAGATCGGCGTGCAGGGCATCACTGTCACTGAAGTCAAAGGCTTTGGTCGCCAGAAGGGCCATACCGAGCTGTACCGCGGCGCTGAATACGTGGTCGATTTCTTGCCAAAAGTGAAAATCGACGTGGCCATCGCTGACGATCAACTCGATCGCGTGATCGAGGCCATCACCAAGGCTGCTAACACCGGCAAGATCGGTGACGGCAAGATTTTCGTTGTAAACCTGGAACAGGCGATCCGCATCCGTACCGGCGAAACCGGCACCGACGCAGTTTAAGCCTCCGAACGAACCCCACGCCCCAGGAGTTAAACCATGACTCTGCGAAAAATCGCAGGGCTAGGAGCCCTTTTGTCTCTCGTTCCTGGCTTTGCCATGGCCGAAGAGGCAAGCCTGAACAGCGGCGACACCGCTTGGATGTTAGTCGCCACTGTACTGGTGCTGTTTATGACCATCCCTGGTCTGGCGCTGTTCTACGCCGGCATGGTGCGTTCCAAGAACGTGCTGTCGGTGTTGATGCAGTGTTTTGCGGTAACCGGGTTGATCAGCATTCTGTGGGTCGTTTACGGCTACAGCCTGGCCTTTGACAGCACCGGCATGGAGCAGGGGGTCGTCAACTTCAACTCCTTCGTCGGCGGTTTCTCCAAAGCCTTCCTTTCTGGTTTGACCCTGGACAGCCTGGTGGCTGGTGTTCCGGAGACGGTCTTCATCACCTTTCAGATGACCTTCGCCATCATCACCCCGGCGCTGATCGTTGGTGCCTTTGCTGAGCGCATGAAGTTCTCGGCCATGCTGATCTTTATGGCGGTGTGGTTCACCCTGGTCTATGCGCCTATCGCGCACATGGTCTGGGGCGGCGACGGGGCACTGATGTGGGACTGGGGCGTGCTCGACTTCGCGGGCGGCACTGTGGTGCACATCAACGCCGGTATCGCCGGTCTGGTGGCCTGTCTGGTGCTGGGCAAGCGCAAGGGTTTCCCAACGACCGCCATGCCGCCGCACAACCTCGGCTACACCCTGATCGGCGCAAGCATGCTCTGGGTCGGCTGGTTCGGCTTCAACGCAGGTTCTGCGCTGGCAGCCAACGGCAGCGCCGGTATGGCCATGCTGGTCACCCAGATTGCCACCGCTACCGCGGCGCTGAGCTGGATGTTCGCCGAGTGGATCACCCACCGTAAGCCAAGCGTTCTGGGCATTGCCTCGGGTGCTGTGGCGGGTCTGGTGGCGATCACCCCGGCATCCGGTACGGCGGGGCCGATGGGCGCTCTGGCGATTGGTCTGGCCAGTGGGGTGATCTGCTTCTTCTGCGCCACCAGCCTGAAACGCAAGCTGGGTTATGACGATTCCCTCGACGTGTTCGGCGTACACGCCGTGGGCGGCATTGTCGGCGCCATTCTCACCGGGGCGTTCGCCGCACCGGCCTTGGGTGGCTTCGGCGAGGTGGAGAACATTCCGGCGCAGTTGTGGATCCAGTTCGAGGGGGTGGCCTTCACAGTGGTGTACACCGCGGTGGTGACCTTCGTGATTCTGAAAGTGATCGACCTAGTAATGGGCCTGCGTGTCAGCGAAGAGGAAGAGACCATCGGTCTCGATCTCGCCCTGCATAACGAGCGCGGCTACAACCTGTAAGCACACGGAGCGCGTCCGGAGCCAACCCCGGACGTCTTAACCGAATAGCGCTAAAAAGCGCAACGGCAAGAGGTGAACCATGGACAACACAGCATTGACTGCACTGCAGTACGGTTTTGATACCTTCTACTTTTTGGTTTGCGGCGCCCTGGTAATGTGGATGGCAGCGGGTTTTGCCATGCTCGAATCCGGTCTGGTGCGAGCCAAGAACACCACTGAAATTCTCACCAAGAACATCGCCCTGTACGCAGTGGCGAGCATCATGTACCTGGTGATCGGCTACCACATCATGTACTCCAGCCCGGAAGGCGGCATCCTGCCAAGCCTGGGTTTCCTGATTGGTGACGAGAACAGCGTTGAGTCGGTTCTGGCCGGCGGTGACGACGCGCCTTACTACTCGGCTCGTTCGGACTTCTTCTTCCAGGTGGTGTTTGCCGCGACCTGCATGTCGATCGTGTCCGGTGCTGTGGCTGAGCGCATGAAGCTGTTTGCCTTCCTGGCATTCGCTGTGGTCATGACCGGTTTCATCTACCCGGTACAGGGCTTCTGGAAATGGGGTTCGGGCTTCCTTAACGAAGCGGGCTTCCTCGACTTCGCCGGTTCCGGTGTGGTGCACATGGCCGGCGCAACCGCTGCCCTGGCTGGCGTACTGCTGCTCGGCGCACGTAAAGGCAAGTACGGCCCGAATGGCCAGGTCAACGCCATTCCGGGTGCCAACCTGCCGATGGCAGCGCTGGGTACCTTTATCCTGTGGATGGGCTGGTTCGGCTTCAACGGTGGCTCGCAGCTGAAGATGAGCACCATCGAAGACGCCAACGCCGTGGCTCAGGTGTTTGTTAACACCAACATGGCCGCTGCCGGTGGCCTGGTCGCCGCGCTGATCGTGGCACGCATCCTGTTCGGCAAGGCTGACCTGACCATGGCCCTCAACGGTGCCCTGGCTGGCCTGGTGGCAATCACTGCCGAACCGCTGACCCCGACTGCCCTGCAAGCCACCCTGATCGGTGGTGTGGGCGGCGTGCTGGTGGTGTTCTCGATCCTCGGTCTGGACAAGCTCAAGCTCGACGATCCAGTCGGTGCCATCTCCGTTCACGGTGTGGTCGGTATCTGGGGCCTGTTGGCGGTCTGCCTGACCAACAGCGACGCTACCCTCGGCGCACAGCTGCTGGGTATCGGCTCGATCTTCGCCTGGGTCTTCGTGGCCAGCCTGATCGTCTGGTCCATCATCAAACTGGTGATCGGCCTGCGCGTTACCGAGGAAGAAGAGTACGAAGGCGTGGACATCGCCGAATGCGGTATGGAAGCCTATCCGGAATTCACCAAGCGTTGATTTCCTCGGGTTTCAACAAGGGCGCCTAAGGGCGCCCTTTGTTTTTTCTGCAAGCCAATTAAAGGTTGTGGTTTTTCAGCATGTGCGCGGTTGTGATGGAGCGGCAACAGACCCTAGAATGCGCGCCGTTGAGCGCAGTTCGCCGATGCGCAGCGCTCAGCCCAAGGCAAGGCCACTGGAATTTTTATCAGCGACGTTAGAAAGCTGACGCAGCTGGGCTATAACTACTCTGCTTTTCGCAAGTCATGAGGTTGGAACATGAGCGACGAAGATCTGGAACACGACGAATTAGAAGGCGCTGACGAAGACGAAGGCGAGGAGCTGGCTGCCGCCGATGATGGCGACAGCAGCGACGATGGCGACGGTGACGACGAAGTCGTACCCGCCAGCAAAGGCAAAAAGGCCAAAGCCGCCGTCGACGTAGAAGAACTGCCGAGCATCGAAGCCAAGCAGAAAGAGCGTGATGCGCTGGCCCGCGCCATGGAAGAGTTCCTCTCCCGTGGTGGCAAGGTGCAGGAAGTCGAGCCGAATGTGGTCTCTGATCCGCCCAAAAAGCCGGATAGCAAATACGGCAGCCGCCCTATCTAAGGGCCTGCTGTAAAATGAAAAAGCCCGCATGCCATCCGCGTGCGGGCTTTTTTGTGCGCGATGCCTTGTTAAGGCCGGCAGATGACTGTGTAGGGTGGATAGCGCTTTATCCATCCACCGCTCATCGTCGGTCAGGACCGCGTGTGTTCGTCTACGCCCAGCTATGCAGCAATGCCGGCAGCTCGGCCAGGCTGCGGATCTGTCCATCCGGGGTGTTGTCGGCTTCCCAAGCTTTGCCCTGGGGATTGAACCAGATCGCCCGCAGCCCTGCCGCCTGCGCACCGGCAATATCGTCGCTGGGGTGGTCGCCGATATGTACCGCGTGTTCGGCTTTGATGCCGGCGCGTTTCAGGGCTTCCTCAAACGGCTTGGGGTCCGGCTTGCCAACCCCGAGTTCCTCGGCGCACAGGGCGAACTGGAAGTAATCGGCCAGGCCCAGGCGGCGCACATCGGCATTGCCGTTGGTGATCACCCCGAGCTGGAAGCGATTGGCCAAGGCTTCCAGCGTTGGATGCACCTCGGCGAACAGCTCGACCTGATGGCGCGCGGCGAGAAACACCTGAAAACCAGCCTCGGCCAGCGCCTGCGCATCCGCGTGTGCATAGCCTGCATCTGCCAGGGCATGGAAAAGAATGCGCCGACGCAGTTCGCTGAGGCGATGCTTGAGCATCGGTTCGGCCTGCAACAGGGTGGCGCGAATCGACCACAGGTGTTCCACCGGCACCGCACCCAGGCGCGGCGCATGCATGGCCAGCCAGTTGCGCAGCGCCGCTTCGGCGTCCTGCATCACCGGGGTGACATCCCACAGGGTGTCGTCGAGGTCGAAGGTAATCAGCTGAATACTCATTCTGTGCTGCCTTTGCGTTTGGCCCTGGGGTGCGCCTGGTCATAGACCGTGGCCAGGTGCTGGAAGTCCAGGTGGGTGTAAACCTGGGTGGTGGCGATATCGGCGTGGCCGAGCAGTTCCTGCACGGCGCGCAGGTCCTGGGAAGATTCGAGCATATGGCTGGCGAAGCTGTGGCGCAGCATATGCGGATGCAGATGCTGGCCCAGCTCACGCACACCGGCCTGGCGCACGCGCAGCTGCACGGCGCGCGGGCCGATGCGCCGGCCCTGCTGGCTGATAAATACCGCGCCATCGGCCGGGTTGGCCAGGGCGCGCAGCGGCAGCCACTGCTGCATGGCTTCGCGCGCCATGCGCCCAAGCGGCAGTTCGCGGGTTTTGTTGCCCTTGCCGATGACGCGTACCAGGCCGGCAGGCAGGTCGAGACCATCCAGATTCAGGCCCACCAGCTCCGACAGGCGCAAGCCTGATGAATAGAACAGCTCAAGCATGGCCTGGTCGCGGCGGGCGATAAAGTCGTCTTCCAGGGCGCCGTCGAGCAGCTGCGCGGTGCGGTCGGCATCCAGGGTTTTCGGCAGGCGCCGCTCGCCCTTGGGCGGCGTCAGGCCGCTGGCCGGATCGCTCTGGCAGTGGCCTTCACGAATCAAATAACGATAGAGGCCGCGGGTTGCCGAGAGCAGGCGCGCCAGGCTGCGGCTGGATTGGCCCTGCATATTCAGGCGGCCGACCATACGCCGCAGGCGCGCAGTGTCGAGTGCGCTCCAGCTATCGATCTGCTCCTGGCTGCAGAACGCCAGCAACGTGCTCAGGTCGTGGCGGTAGCCGATCAGGGTATGGGAGGAAAGCTGGCGCTCGCTGCGCAGGTGTTCGAGGTAGGCGTCCAGGATGTCTTGCATGGAAGCTCCCTGCGGTGCGCGGTCGGTGCGGTGTTTAGCTAGCTGTTGAGAACTTAGCGCACCGAGCGCAACGGTGTGGCAAAACCGGGTACGACGCGGGCCAGCACTTCGGCGATATAACCGAGGAACAGCGTGCCCAGCGAGCTTTTGTAATGCTGCGGGTCGGCGCTGCCAATCGCCAGTACGCCATGCAGGCCTTGATAGGAGATGCTCACCACCGCCGCCGAACCAACTTGCGCGCCGTCTTCGGCGCCGAACAGGAAGTTCAACTCATGCTCGCGCAGTACGCCGCAGATGGTTTTGCCGCCGGCCAACAGGCCGCCAATGGCTTGATGGGCTTCGGCGCTGCTGACCGAGCGGCCGACCGGTATGGGCGTATCGCTGAACAGAATCAAGCTGACAAAGGGCACCTGAAACTCGCGGCGCAGGCTGTCTTCAACGCAGCTGACCACTTCTTCCAGGCTGCTGGCGTCGAGCAGGTCGAGCACCAGGCGGCGGGTCTTGTCGAACAGGCGGTCGTTGTCGCGGGCCACGTCCATCAGTTGCGAGAGGCGGTGACGCATCTCGATATTGCGCTCGCGCAGCAGTTTCACCTGGCGCTCGACCAGCGACACGGTATCGCCGCGCTGGTGCGGAATGCGCAGCTCGGGGATCAACTCATCGTGGTCGATAAAGAATTCCGGGTGCAGGCGCAGGTACGCGGCAACCGTTTCCGAATCCAGTGGCTTGGGTGAATCCTGCTTGTCGGTCATAAACGAACCTGTCCTTCGTACACACGTACTGCGGGTCCGCTCATCATAACGGGCTGGCCGGGGCCTGCCCACTCGATGCTCAGTTTGCCGCCGGGCAGTTCGATCTGCACCGGTGAGTCCATCCAGCCCTGACTGATCGCCGCCACGACTGCGGCACAGGCGCCGGTACCGCAGGCCTGGGTTTCCCCAGCGCCGCGTTCCCAGACGCGCAGCTTGGCGCGTTGGCGATCAACCACTTGCAGGAAACCGACGTTCACCCGCTGCGGAAAGCGCGAATGGTGTTCAAGTTTTGGCCCCAGGCTGTGCACCGGCGCGTTGTCGACGCTGTCGACGCGCAGCACGGCATGCGGGTTACCCATGGACACGGCGGCCAGTTCAACGGTCTGGCCGTCGACTGCAACGCTGTAGCTGAGTGCCTGCTGTTCGGCCTGGAACGGGATGTTGGCTGGCACCAGGCGCGGTGCGCCCATGTTGACGCTGATCTGCCCGTCGTTGCGCACGTCCAGCTCGATGATCCCGCCCTTGGTTTCCACGCGCATCTGCTTCTTCACCGTCAGGCGCTTGTCCAGCACGAAGCGGGCGAAGCAGCGCGCGCCGTTGCCGCACTGCTCCACTTCCGAGCCGTCGGCATTGAAGATGCGGTAGCGGAAATCCACGTCCGGGTTGCTTGGCGGCTCGACCAGCAGCAGCTGATCGAAGCCCACGCCGGTGTGGCGGTCGCCCCACTGCTTGGCGTTTTTCGGCTGGATATGCGCGTGCTGGCTGACCAGGTCGAGGACCATAAAGTCGTTGCCGAGGCCGTGCATCTTGGTAAAGCGCAATAGCATCAGACTTACTCCGGCAGGCGGCTTTCGCCCGCAAAGAGCTCGCTGAGCGTCTCACGGCGACGCACTTCGAAGGCTTGATCGCCATCCACCATCACCTCGGCGGCGCGGCCGCGGGTGTTGTAGTTGGAGCTCATGACAAAACCGTAGGCACCGGCCGAGCGCACGGCCAGCAAGTCACCTTCGGCCAGGGCCAGGTCGCGGTCCTTGGCGAGGAAGTCGCCGGTCTCGCAGATCGGCCCGACGATGTCGTAGTTGCGCGTCGCGCCATCGCGCGGCTGCACCGCCACCACTTCCATCCAGGCCTGGTAGAGGGCCGGGCGGATCAGGTCGTTCATCGCCGCATCGACGATGGCGAAGTCCTTGTGCTCGGTGTGCTTGAGGTACTCGACCTGGGTCAGCAGTACACCGGCGTTGGCGACGATGGAACGGCCCGGTTCGAACACCAGGGCCAGGTCGCGGCCGGCAATGCGCTCACGCACGGCCTTGATGTAATCGCCGGCCAATGGCGGCTGCTCATCGCGGTACTGCACGCCGAGACCGCCACCCAGGTCCAGGTGCTTGATGCGGATGCCGTCTGCGGCGAGCTGATCGATCAGCGCGAGCAAACGGTCGAGGGCATCGAGAAACGGCGGCAAGGTGGTCAGCTGCGAGCCGATATGGCAATCGACGCCAATCACCTGCAGGTTCGGCAGCGCAGCGGCGCGGGCATAAACGGCCGGGGCCTGCTCGATATCGATGCCGAATTTGTTTTCTTTCAGGCCCGTGGAGATATACGGGTGAGTGCCGGCGTCGACGTCTGGGTTGACCCGCAGCGAGATCGCCGCGGTCTTGCCCAGCTCGGCGGCAACGATTTGCAGGCGTTCCAGCTCGTCGGTGGATTCGACGTTAAAGCAGTGCACGCCAACTTCCAGGGCGCGGCGCATGTCGTCACGGGTTTTGCCAACGCCGGAGAAGACGATCTTGCTTGGCTCGCCGCCGGCACTGAGGACGCGCTCCAGCTCGCCACGGGAGACGATGTCGAAACCAGCGCCAAGGCGCGCCAGGACATTCAATACACCGATATTGGAGTTGGCTTTAACCGCAAAGCACACCAGATGCGGCATGCCCTGCAGGGCATCGGCATAGGCGCGATACTGCGCCTCGATGTGCGCACGCGAGTAGACGTAGGTCGGCGTACCGAAGCGTTGGGCGATGGCGGACAACGCCACGCCTTCCGCGAACAGCGCACCGTCGCGGTAGTTGAAGGCGTTCATAAGCTGTCCTTATTCGGTTTGCGCAGGCGCTGGCTGGCTTTCTTCCGGCAGGTACAGCGGGCCTTTCTGGCCGCAGCCAGCGAGCAGGGCGCTGACGGCAAGCATCGCGACAAAGGCAGTAAACAACCGCTTCATGGTGAAATCCTTGTAATAAAGCATGATTGCGCCGGAGTATACCGGCCCCCCGGCGCCTTGCCTATGCGCCGGGGTTCCCGTCGGGCGGGGCTTTGCCTGTATCTTTGGCGATGCACCCATCGCCAGTGATCAGGAGACTGGATGGACAACCCCGTACCCGTGAGCAGCTCGGTTTCTGTTGCCTACCTGCAAGGTTTGCTCGATTACCTGACGCGTCAGGGCGTCGACAGCGCTGAACTGCTGGAGCGGGTGCAGCTCAGCCCGCAGCTTCTTGCTCAGCGTGATCAACGCATCGCCGCCAGCACCTACCTGGAGCTGCTCGGCCATGGCGTAAGGCTGACCGGCGATGAGCAGCTGGGGCTGCACCTGGGCGAGGCGGTGCGCCCCGGTTATTACGGCGTGCTCGGTTACCTGATCATGAGCTGCGCGACCCTTGCCGACGCATTGCATCGTCAGGCGCGCTACGCCGCGCTGGTCGGTAATCTGGGCCAGGTCGATCTGGCCGATGAGCCGCCGCGTGCAGGGCTGGAGCCGCAGGTGGCGCACAGCTGGCAGCCGCTGTTGCCGCAGCAGAAACGTCAGCTCAGTGAGGAGACATTGGCCGGCTGGGTAACGTTTGGCCACTGGATTAGCGGCCTGGATATTCCGCCGACCGAGGTGCGCTTCCAGCATGCGGCGCCGGCGGACACTGCCGAATACCAGCGGATATTCCGCTGCCCGGTGCTGTTCGATCAGGCCGATAACGCCCTGGTATTCCCCAAGCGTTTGCTCGCCACGCCGCTCGGCCAGGCCGATGCGCAGGTGCGCCTGATGCTCGATGCCTATGCTGATCGCCTGCTCGGTGAGATCCAGCAGGGCCATAGCGTGCTGGATCGCGCGCGCCTGGAATTGTCGCGCCAGCTGCCGGAAATGGGCGCCGATCTGCAGCAAATCGCCGCGCGTTTGGCGCTCAGTCCGCGTACCCTGCAGCGGCGTTTGCGCGAAGCCGGGTTATCCTTCAATCAGTTGGTGGATGAAACCCGCCAGCAGCTGGTGTTGCATTACCTGCGTGACCCGGCGCTGGAACTGGCGGAAATCGCCTTTCTGGTCGGCTTCAGTGAGCCTGGCTCGCTGGCCCGCGCGTTTCGCCGTTGGACTGGGCAAAGCCCAGGTGAATATCGCCGCCAGCTGACGCAATGAAAGCTACTGCGCTCGGCTATGCCGCGTTGCAAGCAGGCTCGGAATGCTCATGTACAGATGTACACTCCGCTTCCTCGCCTACTTGCGCCTTGCCTAGCCTTCGCTCGTCACGCTTTCATGTGCGCCAGTTTCCAAGACTTTTGCAGTCGCTGAATTTTTTGAGGTAGTCGTAATGAGTTTGACCGAAGCCCGCTTTCACGATCTGGTCGATGCCACCCAGCAGGCGGTGGAAGATATTTTCGATGACAGCGACCTGGACCTCGACCTGGAAAACTCCGCCGGGGTGCTGACCGTGCGCTTTGAAAACGGCACCCAGCTGATCTTCAGTCGTCAGGAGCCGCTACGTCAGCTGTGGCTGGCGGCGCGTTCGGGCGGCTTCCACTTCGATTACGACCAGGCCAGTGAGCGCTGGATCTGCGACAGCAGCGACGAGCAGCTGGGCGAAATGCTGGCGCGCATCACCCTCGAACAATCCGGTGCCGACCTTGAGTTCGAAGAGCTCTGAGGACTCCGGCCAGGAGGTCGCCTCGCCCTGTCGGCGTCAGTGTTGCCTGGATGGTCAGGATATCTGCCTGGGCTGTGGTCGCACGCTGCAGGAAATTCTCGACTGGGGCAACGCTGACATGGCGCGCAAACGAGCGATCTGCGCGGCTGCCGAAGCCCGTTTGCAGCAGCATCACGGCATACCTTGACCGGGCGGTCTTGTTTATTTGAGTGGCTGTGATACGGTCGGCCTAACCCCTGCAAACCCCATCTCCTTGATGGGGTTTTGCTTTTTTTGCCCTTAGGTAGGAGATATATCCGCACCATGATCAGCGCACCTTCGCTCACCATTACCCGTCTTGACCTGCAGCGCCTGGAGCACCTGCTCGACAGCCTGGATGACTTCGGTCCCAGTGCCATTGCGTTGCAGGCCGAACTAGACCGTGCCGATGTGGTTGGCCACGACGAGGTGCCGGCCGGGGTGGTGACCATGAATTCGCGGGTGCATTGCCGTGAAGAAAGCAGCGGCAAGGATTACCACCTGACCCTGGTTTATCCGCAGGACGCCGGCGGAGAAGGTTGTGTGTCGGTACTGGCGCCGGTCGGCACGGCCTTGCTGGGTTTGTCCGTGGGGCAGCATATCGACTGGGCTGCGCCCGGCGGCAAGGTGCTCAAGCTGACGCTGCTGGCGGTGGAATATCAGCCGGAAGCGGCGGGTGAGTACAGCCGCGCCGAGTGAGCAGATTGGGTAAAGCCTTCTAGAGTAGAGCTAAGCCAATCTCGGCATGGAGGCCGTATGTCCAGTCTACCCCTGTACTTTCCCCAAGGTTTTGACCTTCCTCGCGCGCTGCAATGCGCGCAGTTGGTCAGTTGCGCCTACGACCAATACAGTCAGTGGCAAGCTCAGCAGCGCCCACGGCGGCCCGAGGATTTCACCTGGCAGCTGCCTGCGCTGCCCGGCTGGGGCTTTTCCGCGCCGATCTGGAGCGTGCTCAGCGAGCTGCACTTTCTTAACGAATCAGAACCTTTCGGCTTTGCCGCGCGCGACCCGCAGGGCGAGGTCTATCTGGTGTTCCGTGGCACAGACACGGTGCAGGACTGGCTGGATGACCTGGATGCCGATCAGCGTGCTTACCCCTGGCAAGCTGGCCTGGGCAATGTGCATGACGGCTTTCTCAAGCTCTACACCTCGCTACGCGACCAGGCTTTGCAGGCTGTCGATACTCAGCAGCCCAACGGGCCACTGTGGGTATGCGCGCACAGCCTGGGTGGTGCGCTCTCCAGCCTGGCAGTGCTGGATCTGCGCGAACGCTGGCCGGACTTGCCTTTGCAGCACTACAGCTTTGCCAGCCCACGCCTGGCTGCCCCGGATTTCGCTGCGCATTACAACGGGCTGCAAGTGCCGACCTTCCGCGTAGTGAATGACAGTGATCTGGTGCCGCAAGTGCCGCCGGGTGTTACCGGCAAGTGGCTGTATCAGCACCTGGGGTTGGCGGTGACCTTCACGGCCAGTTATGCCTCGGTGGCCGACAATCACAGCCTGGCCGACTGCTACCTGTACGCGCTGCAGAACCCGCAGGCGCCGATGCGCGGCTGAGCGTCAGGCCTTCTGCAGTGCCTGATTAAGTGCCGCCTCCAGGCGGCTCTTGTAGCGCAGATAATGCACGCTCTGCATATGCCCATCACCAAGTACCGCCGACAGGTCGAGGTCGGTGATATAGCAGGGGTAGCGCGCGCCATCGCGGCGTTGCGCGAGGATGTGCTGGGCCACGGCGGCGAACAGGTCGCCGGCGTATTCCAGTTCGGAAAATTCGCGGTGATTACAGTACAGGGTGACGTGTGAGCGCTTGCCATCTGCCGGCTCGACGATGGCCTGCACGTCATAGAACGGGTGGCTGATCGGTGACAGCGGCGGCGGTCGGCGCTCCAGGCGCTGGGCGCGCAGCGGCGCATCCGGCAGCACCTGGTAATACAGCACTTCCAGCGGCTGATGCGCCGGCAGATTATCCAGCGGCAGCAAGGCATTGCGCCGGTACAGCACCGATTGCAGAAAACGTTGCAGCGGGGTCAACAGGCTTTGTTCATCACGGAACGGCATTTGCTGGCGCCATAGCGCGTTGTGCTCGTCGAGCACGCTGAGTTCGGCCGTGGCGCTGCCTTCGTTCAGCCGATAGAACACTTGAATGCACTGTGGCCGGCCCACGGGCAGGATCAGCGCCAGGTCTTCCCCTTCCAGGGCGCTGCGATCCAGGTGCAGCTCGCTGTAGCCGGGCAGCTCCTCGCCCAGATGGTCGATGAGTGTGGGCAGGTCTTTCAGGCTGGTGTGGCTGACGTGGCCGGGCTTCAGTTCGAGTACGTGGTACTGCTGTTTGATCTGCAGCAGGTAGCGGTTGGCCTGTTCGCTGCTGAAGCTGCCGAGGGTTTCGCGGAACAGCTCTTCGACCCGCTCGGCAATCGCCGTGGCGCGGTTGCGGCAGAAGCAGCGCACCCGCAGGTTGGGTTTGCGGCCAGTGGCCGGCAGGGCGTTGAGGAAGTCACGCAGACAATCGAGCAGCGCATGCGGGCCGTCATAGCGGGTCACCAGCAACTCGTTCCAGCTGTTCAGGGTGACCTGGTCGATGGTCAGAATCAGGTTCTCGCGCACCCCGGAATAACCGAGCGCATCGGTGCGCTCGGTGGTCATGTGCATGTTCATCTGGCTGAACTGCTTGAGCGGATCGATGCCGACGTTGACCAGCAGCAGCACCTCGCCGGGCACGCTGGCGCTGAGCAGGGCCGCTTCATCGACCGCCGGCAAAGGCAGCGGCACCACCTGCTGCAGGCTGCTGAGCAGGTTGGATAGCTCGTACTCGGTCAGGTCGCTGGAGCCTGGATGCAGCGACAGCCGCGTGCTGTTGTCGATTACCCCATTGCGCTGGCACCAGGCAAGCAGTTCGATCAGCTCGCGCGAGCGCTTGAGCGGCGAGAAGTCTTCCAGGTCCTGGGCGTTGACGCTGCCGCTGTAGAGCGCCCACAGCGTTTCATTGGGCTCGTCCGGGCTGGGGCTTTGCGCCAGGGTCAGGGTGTCTTCGGCGAGGTCCGGGGCGATGCCCGGGTTGATAAATTCGATCTTCCCGGCCTTGCGCTCGAAGGCGGCGTACAGACGGCGGCCGAGGATGCCCAGGTCGCGGCTGTTGAGCGAGCTGCCAGCGTGTTCACTGCGGGCAAATTCGGAGAGAAAGCGGTAGCTGTAGGTCAGCTCGTTGACCAGCATGCGCCGCTCGGCGCTGACCTGGCGCACCTTCCACTGGCTGCGGCTGTCGAGCATCGCCAACTGGCGGCTGTCCCAGTTCCAGTCGCGGGTCAGGCGCTCGAGCAGCAGGCGTTGCCAGCTCTTGCGGTTGTTGCGCGGTGGGCGGCTGAGCTTCTTGTCGACCTTGAGGTACAGGCAGCGGCGGATCAGCTCCAGGCGCTCATGCTCGCCACGGGCCTTGAGGTATTCCTCCAGGCGGCGGTAGACCACGATGTAGGGGTCGAGCTCATCGACGTCCAGGCGATTGGCGAATACGGCCTGCTTGAAGCGCAGTGACAGGCATTCGACCTTGGGGTGTTCGCTGGCGTAAACCTCGGTCAGCAGCAGTTTGAGCACCGATTTGTACGGCGACTCGATGCCCTTGAACAGCTGCCACATGCCCGCGCCGATAAACTCTTCCGGCGGAATGCGCGCCAGATGGCCGAGGTCGAGCACATCCTCGGCGCGGATAAAGCGCTTGGCCAGCAAGGTGCTGGTGTAGTGCTGGTAGCGCTGCTCTTCATACACCGGCACCAGCCACCACAGCGGCGTGCGCCCGCCGAGCCAGATGGCGGTGCGGTAGAACTCGTCGAGCAGCAAGTAATGCTGGGTAGTTCCGCAGTCGTCCGAGGTCAGCTGCGCCTCGCGTTCGCCCTGGGTGAAACGCGCCGGGTCGATCAGAAAGAAATGCGCTTCGGCGCCGAAGGTGGCCGCCCAGCCTTCCAGCAGCGCGCACTTCTTGTGCAGTTCATGCAGCTGTTGCTGGCTCAGGTCGCTGGCGTGGCACACCCACAGGTCCATATCGCTTTGCTCGGCCTGGGCCACTGTGCCCAGGCTGCCCATCAGAAACAGGCCGTGGATCGGCAGCGTCTGTTTGCCGCGGTAGGGCTTGTAGGCGAACGAGCGGGTCAGGCGCTGCACTTCGGACAGCAGCTCGTCATCCGGCTCGAAGCCGCTAAGGCCGGCCGGGGTCAGCCCGGACACGTAGCCCGGCAGCAGCGGATGATTGACGTGGAACAGCAACGGCAACAGCTTGAGCACCAGTTGCTGGCGCGTCGACAGCGCCTGCATGGCGCGTTGCAGGCGGCCCTGGTTGAGTTTGAGGAAGCGCGCACGCAGCTGCGTCAGTACCTTGCGGTCGATACCGTCTTCAATGTCCGGGCGAATTTCCTCGGTACGACTCATGCTCAGGCTCTGCAGGGCGGTGCGTGATCATGCCTTGCCAGGTGGCTGGCGGACGGCTGCGGATACAGGGTTATCGCCTGCGTCGCGGGCAGCTTGAGCAAGCCGCTGCAACGCAGGCTGGGTTGGCTCAGAAACGGTTTCGATCACGCACTGGTTGGCGCGATGTGAGGGCGCTTCTTAGGCCGCTTCGGTCACATTGAGAATGGTCAGCAGAACTTGCGCGTGTTCGGCAGCGTCGAGGCCCAGGCTGGTCAGGTAGCCGCCGTCGGGTTGATTGATCAGGCCTTTGTCGTGCAGGCGTTGGGCGGCGGCAATCGCCGAGGGAGTGGCAGTGTGGTGAACCTTGATTCCTTCCTGGGTGGTACCCAGGTTGAACAGCGCGAGGATTTCCAGTTCGGCAATCAGTTCAGGGGTAAAGGCCATAAGTACTCCAGCTTCTTGTTTTAGTGAGCTGCGGCCGGCGGCGGCAGCACCCGCTGCGGTAAATCGGCTGAAACAACAGGCAGCCTGCGAAGGCAGTGTAGTGAAGCCCCAGGCAGTCTGCTGTGACCTGATGCTGCCAGAAGTTGGAGGGTTGTGGGGTAAATTTTTCCAGGCTGTTTACGGCGCCTGTTCGGGCAACTCGGGCAAGGCGCGCAGGCCCTGCTCGTAGCGGGCGAGATCGAAGGGGCGGTCGTCGCGCAGCATGACGTCGATTTCATCGGCTAGCACCAGGGCCATCAGCTCGATGATTTCATCGCGTTCATAGCCGACCAGGCTGAGCTTGTTCAGCACCGCCTGGACGAAGGCCGGCTCGCCGGCTTCCAGCTGGTTTTCGATGGCCTGGATCAGGGTGTCCTGGGCGAAATCTTCGTCGTCTTGCTCGCTCATATGCTGCTCCAAAAGAGTGCTGCTTCAGCCTTGGGCAAAATCCAGCAAGGCCTGGCCGGTCAGGCGGTAGGTGGTCCATTCGTCCTGCGGGCGGGCGCCGAACGACTGGTAGAACTCAATGGCTGGCTGGTTCCAGTCCAGCACGGCCCACTCGAAACGGCCACAGCCTTTGGCCACGGCCAGCTGTGCGAGGTGACGCAGCAGGGCTTTGCCCGCGCCCACGCCGCGCTTTTCCGGGCTGACGTAGAGGTCTTCAAGGTACAGCCCGTGTTTGCCCAGCCAGGTCGAGTAGTTGAAAAAGTACACGGCATAGCCAATCGGCTGACCTTCATGCTCACAGATCAGCGCGCGGGTGCTGCTTTCGGGGCCGAACAGACTCGCCTCGATCCCCGCTGCGTCGGTCTTCACCTCATGCTCGGCTTTCTCGTAGATCGCCAGGTCGGTGATAAAACCCAGGATCAGGGCGGCGTCTTCGATGGTAGCGGTGCGGATATGCAGAGACATGGGTACTTAACCGTAGAGAAAAACCAGAACAGTCAGCGGCAGGCCAACCACGCAGAGAAAGCCGAAGGCGCTGACCCAACTGCTGAGCGGGTCCATCGGGTCGGATATACGCAGCGGCAGGCGCGGATAGCTGCCCAGCGTGAGCAGGCGCAGCACCAGCCAGCCGCTGGCGTAGAAGAGGTAGCCGAAAATCAGCTCCAGTACGACTTCCGCCAGGACAGCCAGGCCGCGTAGCAACAGCTCGAACATGGGACATCCCTTTCCCTTGGTGTGTCGACGATCAGCGCGTCGTCAGCAGTTCTTTGCCGCGCACAACAGCCGCACGCACCTGATTCGGTGCGGTGCCGCCGATATGGTCGCGGGCGTTGACCGAGCCTTCCAGGGTCAGCACGGCAAATACGTCCTGCTCGATCTGCTCGCTGAACTGGCGCAGCTCGTCCAGGCTCATCTCGGCCAAATCCTTGCCGGACTCGACGCCGTATTTCACCGCATGGCCGACGATCTCGTGGCAGTCGCGGAACGGCAGGCCCTTGCGCACCAGGTAGTCGGCAAGATCCGTGGCGGTGGAGAAACCGCGCAGCGCCGCTTCACGCATGATCGCGTGCTTGGGCTTGATCGCCGGGATCATGTCGGCAAAGGCGCGCAGCGAGTCGCGCAGGGTGTCGGCGGCGTCGAACAGCGGTTCTTTGTCTTCCTGGTTGTCCTTGTTGTAGGCCAGCGGCTGGCCCTTCATCAGGGTCAGCAGGCCCATCAGCGCGCCGAACACGCGGCCAGTCTTGCCGCGCACCAGTTCAGGTACGTCGGGGTTTTTCTTCTGCGGCATGATCGAGCTGCCGGTGCAGAAACGATCTGGCAGATCAATAAACTGGAACTGCGCGCTGGTCCACAGCACCAGCTCTTCGGAGAAGCGCGACAGGTGCATCATGGCAATCGAGGCGGCGGCGCAGAATTCGATGGCGAAATCGCGATCCGACACGCCGTCCAGCGAGTTGCCGCCAACGGCGTCGAAACCGAGCAACTGCGCGGTGACTTCGCGCTGAATCGGGTAGGTGGTGCCGGCCAGCGCCGCCGAGCCCAACGGCATGCGGTTGGTGCGCTTGCGGCAATCCACCAGGCGCTCGTAGTCACGGCTAAGCATTTCGAACCAGGCCAACAGGTGGTGGCCGAAGGTCACTGGCTGCGCGGTTTGCAGGTGGGTAAAGCCGGGCATGATGGTCTCGGCTTCACGCTCGGCCTGCTCCAGCAAACCCTGCTGCAGGCGGGTGATCTCGGCCAGGATCAGGTCGATTTCGTCGCGTA
This sequence comes from Pseudomonas sp. 1928-m, assembly GCF_029269135.1. NCBI lineage: Bacteria > Pseudomonadati > Pseudomonadota > Gammaproteobacteria > Pseudomonadales > Pseudomonadaceae > Pseudomonas > Pseudomonas sp. 1928-m. The sequence continues at coordinate 48,857 of NZ_JARIXO010000003.1, forward strand.
GCCACAGGCGGATATCGGTGGCCACCTGATCGTTACGGCTGCGCCCGGTGTGCAACTTCTTGCCGGTGACGCCGATGCGGTCGGTCAGGCGCGCTTCGATGTTCATGTGCACGTCTTCCAGATCGACGCGCCAGTCGAACTGGCCGGCTTCGATCTCGCTCTGAATCTGCGTCAGGCCGTCGACGATGGCATCGCGCTCGGCGTCGCTCAACACGCCGACCTTGGCCAGCATGGTGGCGTGGGCGATTGAGCCCATGATGTCGTGGCGATACAGGCGCTTGTCGAATTCGACGGAGGCGGTAAAGCGGGCAACAAAGGCATCGACTGGCTCGCTGAAGCGGCCGCCCCAGGATTGGTTGGTTTTTTCAGTGCTCATGGGCTTCGCTCGGCTGGTGCGCTAAAACGGGCTGGCCGCGCTGGGGCGGCCGGCAAGACGGAAAAGTGCGCCGATAATAACAGGCTGGCCGGTAAATTCGCCGCGTCGCTTTGTCGGTGGGCGCAGCTAGGCTGCAGTAGAGCAATGTTGCGCCGTTCACAGTTTTATCGCGGCGGGCGCATTTCGGTGCTTTATTTTGCCCGGTCGCAGCTGTCTATCTTGCTGCTGGTGCGGCTCACGCGGAAACTGCGGCGATGAAAATAAAAAGCGCTTTATCAGAAAAACAACCACCACTGGTCGATGACTTCTTTGTGCCCGAGCTTTGCCAGCCAGAAGCCCTGCTGAGCATGGTGCTGTTGGCCGAGTTGCTGGTGCTGGTGCTGGTGTTGTCCGAGCCGATGCTGCCGGGCTTCGATTGGGTGCGCCTGGCGCTGACGTCGCTGTTTGTGCAATGGATCGTGTTGCTCTCGGCCGCCGTGCTGTGCCGTCTGCGCCCGTTGATGGCGCGCATGCCAGCGGCCACTGCTGGAGCCCTGTGCTGCGCGATTGTGGTCACCCTGAGCCTGATCTGCACTGCCGTTGCGGATTACTACGAGCTGGGCGGACCACTGCCGCGCACCGGCGAGGTCAATCTGTACCTGCGCCATGCCTTGATCAGCCTGATCATGTCGGCGCTGCTGCTGCGCTATTTCTACCTGCAGAGCCAGTGGCGCAAGCAGGAGCAGGCCGAGCTGCGCGCGCGTATCGAATCGTTGCAGGCGCGTATCCGTCCGCACTTTCTGTTCAACAGCCTGAACAGCATCGCCAGCCTGGTGGTGGTCGACCCGTACAAGGCCGAGCAGGCGGTGCTCGATCTCTCCGATCTGTTCCGCGCCAGCCTGGCCAAGCCCGGCAGCCTGGTGCCCTGGCGCGAAGAGCTGGAACTGGCACAACGATATTTGTCGATTGAGCGCTATCGGCTCGGCGAGCGTCTACAGTTGCAGTGGGAGATTGTCGATGTGCCGGATGATCTGCCGATTCCACAACTGACGCTGCAGCCCTTACTGGAAAACGCCTTGATCTACGGCATTCAGCCGCGTATCGAGGGTGGCCTGGTGCGGGTCGAGGCGAGTTATCACGAGGGGGTATTCCAGCTGTGCGTGAGCAATCCATACGAACAACTAGGCGAGCAGCCGCCATCGCGCGGCACGCATCAGGCGCTGACCAATATCGATGCACGGCTGGTGGCACTTTTCGGGCCGCGGGCCAGTCTCAGCGTAGAGCGCCGTGACGGACGCCACTTCACTTGTCTACGCTATCCTTGTGCGAGACCCAAGCAGGAAGCCCGTGCATTATGAATGTCCTGATTGTCGATGATGAACCCCTGGCCCGAGAGCGCCTGAGCCGCATGGTGGGCGAACTCGATGGCTATCGCGTGCTTGAACCCGCAGCCAGTAACGGCGAGGAGGCCCTGAGCCTGATCGACAGCCTGAAGCCGGACGTGGTGTTGCTGGATATCCGCATGCCGGGCCTGGATGGCCTGCAGGTGGCTGCCAGGCTGTGTGAGCGTGAGGCGCCGCCGGCCGTGATTTTCTGCACCGCCCATGATGAGTTTGCCCTGGAAGCCTTCCAGGTCAGTGCTGTGGGTTATCTGGTCAAACCGGTGCGCGCAGAAAGCCTCAGTGAGGCGCTGAAGAAAGCCGAGCGGCCCAACCGAGTGCAACTCGCCGCCCTGACCCGTCCTGCAGTAGACAGCGGTGGCGGCCCGCGCAGCCACATCAGTGCACGCACCCGCAAAGGCATCGAGCTGATTCCGCTGGATCAGGTGATCTACTTTATCGCCGACCACAAATACGTGACCCTGCGCCACGCTGGCGGTGAGGTGCTGCTGGATGAGCCGCTGAAAGCCCTGGAAGACGAATTTGGTGATCGCTTTGTGCGCATCCACCGCAATGCACTGGTTGCCCGTGAGCGTATCGAGCGCCTGCAGCGCACGCCGCTCGGGCATTTCCAGCTGTTCCTCAAGGGTATGAACGAGGAAGCGCTGATTGTCAGCCGCCGGCATGTTGCCGGGGTGCGCAAACTGATGCACAACCTCTGAGGTCGACCGGGCGATCCGGATGACTCCGGGTCGCAGGCCTGATCTGGGCCAGCCTGTTATTATCCCCGGCAGTTCGTTTTCTGGAATTGCCCATGTCTCGCGAAATCCGCATTGCCACCCGTAAAAGTGCCCTGGCCCTGTGGCAGGCCGAACACGTCAAAGCCCGCCTGGAACAGGCACACCCTGGCCTCAAGGTCAGCCTGGTGCCCATGGTCAGCCGTGGCGACAAGCTGCTCGATGCGCCGCTGGCGAAGATTGGTGGCAAGGGCCTGTTTGTCAAAGAGCTGGAAACCGCCATGCTCGAAGGCGAGGCCGACATCGCCGTGCATTCGATGAAGGATGTGCCGATGGACTTCCCAGAAGGCCTGGGCCTGTATTGCATCTGCGAGCGGGAAGACCCACGTGATGCCTTCGTTTCCAACACCTACGCCAGCCTTGATGCATTGCCCGCAGGCAGCGTGGTCGGCACCTCCAGCCTGCGCCGTCAGGCCCAGCTGCTGGCGCGCCGCCCGGATCTGAAAATCCAGTTTCTGCGTGGCAACGTCAACACCCGTCTGGCCAAGCTGGATGCCGGTGACTACGACGCCATTATCCTTGCCGCAGCCGGCCTGATTCGTCTGGGTTTCGAAGAGCGCATCCGCTCCTCGATCAGCGCGGAAGACAGCCTGCCGGCCGGTGGTCAGGGCGCGGTGGGTATTGAATGCCGCACGGCGGACAGCGAAATCCACGCCCTGCTGGCGCCTCTGCATCACCGTGATACCGCGCTGCGGGTGACCGCCGAGCGTGCGTTGAACAAACACCTGAATGGCGGCTGCCAGGTGCCAATTGCCTGCTACGCGGTACTCGAAGGTGAGCAGCTGTGGTTGCGCGGCTTGGTCGGTCAGCCGGATGGCGGCCTGCTGTTGCGGGCGGAAAACCGTGCGCCGCTTGCCCAGGCCGAGCAGCTGGGTGTGCAGGTGGCTGAAGCGCTGCTGGCCCAGGGCGCTGCGGCCATTCTGCAAGCCGTCTATGGCGAGGCCGCCGCCGAGTGAGTGCATGGCGTGTGCTGTTGACGCGACCGGTCCAGGAGTCGGCCGCGTTGGTGGCAACCTTGGCCGAGCAGGGTGTCTACAGCAGCAGCTTGCCGTTGTTGGCCATCGAGACGCTGAGCGAGAGTGCCGAACAACGCGCCACGTTTGCCGATCTGCAACGCTACTGCGCAGTGATCGTGGTGAGCAAGCCCGCGGCGCGGCTGGCGCTTGATCTGCTGGATCGCTATCAAGTGTCAGTGCCTGCCGAGCAAGCCTGGTTCAGCGTCGGTGCAGCCACGGCGCAGATTCTTCGGGAACACGGCCTGCAGGTGCATTACCCCGAACAGGCCGATGACAGCGAGGCGCTGCTCGCCCTGCCACAGTTGCAGCAGGCGCTGACGGCCGCCACCAATCCGCAGGTATTGATCCTGCGCGGCGAGGGTGGCCGAGAGTTACTGGCCGAGCGCTTGCGCGGCCAAGGCGTGCAGGTGGACTATCTGCCACTGTATCGCCGGGTGCTGCCGGATTACCCGCCGGCAGCGCTCGCCGAACGCATTCAGGCTGAACGCCTGAACGCGCTGGTGGTCAGCAGTGGGCAGGGCTTTGTGCATTTGCGCGAGCTGGCCGCTGACGCCTGGGCCGACCTGGCCCGGCTACCCTTGTTTGTACCCAGCCCGCGAGTTGCCGAGATGGCCCGTGCAGCGGGTGCACAATTTGTTGTGGACTGCCGTGGCGCGAGTGCCGCGGCGTTGCTGGCAGCCTTGCAGGCGCAACCTGCCCCGATCTCTGACGCAAAGGATGGATACGTGAGCGAAGCAACTACCCCGAAAGAGCAAGCCCCGAACGATCCTGAGGTGAAACAACAGCAGCCGGTGCCGGCGGATGCCGCCGCTGCGTTGCCGGTTACGCCACCGGCCGCGAGCAAGCCGGCTTCGCGTGGTAACGGCCTGGCGTTGCTGGCCTTGTTGGTTGCGGCGGCTGGCGCCGGTGCGGGCGGTTGGGGACTGTGGCAGTTGCAGGCGCTGGACGCTCGCGAGCAACAACAGCAAGGCCAATTGCAGGACGCGCGTAATGAGGCGCAAAGCCTGGCGCGCACCGGCGAGAAACTGGAGCAGCGGCTCGATCAGCTGCCGAGTGTCGAGGAGCTGGAAACCCGTCGTCGTCTGCTGACCCAGCTGCAGGGCGATCAGCAGTTACTCAACCAGCGTTTGGAAACTGTACTCGGTGCCAGCCGTCAGGACTGGCGCCTGGCCGAGGCTGAGCATCTGCTGCGTCTGGCCAGCCTGCGCCTGTCCGCCTTGCAGGACATCAACAGCGCCACCGCGCTGGTGCAGGCCGCCGATGAAATCCTCCATGAGCAGGATGACCCCGCCGCATTTGCCGCCCGCGAGCAATTGGCCAAGAGCCTGCAAGCACTGCGCTCCACCGCCAACCCGGACCGTACCGGGTTGTTTCTGCAACTCGGTGCATTGCGCGAGCAGGTGGCGCAACTCAATGCCCTGGCCCCGAGCTTCAGCGGCGAGGGTGGCGTGCTCAGCGAGCTGGCCGATGCAGGTGTGGTCGAGCAACAGTGGTGGCAGCGTGGCCTGCAAACCTTGTCGGAATACTTCCGCATCGATTTCAACGCCGACCGCAATATTCGCCCTGTGCTCGCCGGCCAGAGCCTGACCCAGGTGCGCCTGGCTCTCAGCCTGGCGCTGGAGCAGGCGCAGTGGGGCGCCTTGCACGGCCAGACGGCGGTGTACCAGCAGGCCCTGCAGCAGGCTCGTGAAGTGCTGGATGCGCACTTCGATGTGGATAACCCCAACAGCCGCGCCCTGCGCGCGCGCATTGATGAGCTGGCCGAGCGGCCAATCGCGGTGACGCCACCGGACCTCAGCCCGACGCTGAATGCCGTGCAGGCATACATGCAAGCAAAGCAGGCCGCGCGCAGTCAGCAGCAGATCGAGGCTGAGCCCGCCGCAGCGGCCAGTGATGATGTCGAGGCGCAACTGCAGGAGGCACTGCAATGAAGCGCCTCTACTGGTTGCTGCTGATTCTGGCAGTGGTTACCGGCGTCGCCAGCCTGGTGCTGTTCGGTCTGCCACTGGCCGAGCACAAGGGCTATGTGCTGATTGCCTTTCAGGGCTTTCGCTATGAATCCAGCCTGTGGGCCTTTGTCGCCCTGGTGTTGGTGATTTGGCTGTTGATTTATCTGCTGCGTTTAAGCGTACGGCTGCTGGTCACGTCCGGCGGCCTGCTCAATCCCTGGTCACGCCTGCACAGCCGTCGCCGCGTGCGGCTGGCGTCCGAGCAAGGCTTTCTCGACCTTGCCGAAGGCCGCTGGGCGCGCGCTTTGCGCCATCTTAAGCAGGCAGCCAGCAGCTCGCCGCAGCCCTTGAGCTATTACCTGGGCGCCGCACGCGCTGCGCATCAGCTGGGTCATCACAGCGACAGCGATGATCTGCTGGAGCAGGCGCTTAACCGCCAACCGCAGGCGGAGCTGGCAATTGCCCTGCAACATGCTGAGCTGCAACTGGCGCGTGGGCAGACCGATGCGGCGCTGGATACCCTGCAAGCCATGCGCTCGCGTCATCCGCACCATCACCTGGTGTTGCGTCAGCTGCAGCAACTGTACCTGCAGTCGGGCGATTGGTCGGCCCTGCTTGGGTTGCTGCCTGATCTGCGCAAGGAGAAAGCCTTAGGCAATGCCGAGCTGAGTGAGCTTGAGCGTCAGGCCTGGCGAGGCCGCTTGCTGCAGGCCGCGCGGCCGGTTGACGGCGATGCGCAGGCGGCGCTGCTGGCGTTGCAGCAAGTCTGGCAGGCCATGTCCTCGGCGCAGCATCAGGTGCCCGAGCTACTGGCGGTGTATGCCGAGCAACTGCGCCAACTGGGTGGCGAAGCCGAGGCGGAAGAGCTGCTGCGGCATTTCTTGAAACAGCATTACGACACTGCCCTGGTGCGCCTCTACGGCTTGTTGCATGGGCGTGATCTGGGCAAGCAGTTGCAGGCGGCCGAGGGCTGGTTGAAGCAGCATCCACAGGATGCCGGCCTGTTGCTGACGTTGGGGCGGCTGTGTCTGCACAGCCAGCTTTGGGGCAAGGCCAAGGATTACCTGGAAAGCAGTCTGAGCTTCCAGCGTCATCCGGAAACCTGCGCCGAGCTGGCCCGTCTGTTGGCGCAACTGGGCGAGCTGGAGCGCAGTAACAGCCTGTATCAGGAAGGTCTGCGCCTGCTTGATGCGCGCTTGTGTACGCCGGTTTTGCCTGCGGCGACTTGATTTAGCCGTTTATTGAGGTGCTTATGCGGACGCTGTTGATCTGTTGCCTGGTGGCGCTGTTGGTGGGTTGTGCCGGCCCGCAGGTGAGTGATTACGCCAGCGAACAGCCGCGCCTGGAGCTGAACGATTACTTCAATGGCGACTTGCAGGCCTGGGGCATGTTCCAGAACCGCTCCGGTGAGGTGGTCAAGCGCTTCCATGTGGCCATGACCGGCACCTGGGATGGCGATGTGGGCGTGCTCGACGAGCGCTTTACCTACAGCGATGGCAGCACCGAGAGGCGCGTCTGGACCCTGAAGAAGCAGGCCGACGGCAGTTGGCGTGGTACTGCGGATGATGTGGTCGGCGAAGCTGTCGGTGAGGTCGCCGGCAATGCCTTGCACTGGCGTTACCAGCTGCGGCTGAAGGTCGATGACTCAACCTATGTGGTTGATTTTGATGACTGGATGTTCCTGATGGACGGCCAGGTGATGCTCAACCGGGCGCGTATGTCGAAGTGGGGCATTGATCTTGGCCAGGTCACGCTGAGCTTTTACAAGCCCGCTGCGGCTGAGAGGGCCGAGTAGCTGCCGGTTAAACGCTTGTATGAAATTTTCTCCAGAGCTACCTTGAAGGCCTAGGCCTGCGGGAATAATCTGGCTCACAGATACCGCCGGAAAGTTGCCGTTTCACGGTTGTCTTCCCAGACCTTGCGCGGACTGACAAAAATCTGTCTCGATGCGGGCGTACAACACTAATAGCAATAGGGAAGTAGAGGTCATCATGCTCGAGAGTTGTCAGAACGCCCAGGAACGTTGGGGTGGGGTTCACCTGCTGATCGACCGCTGGCTGCAAGAGCGCAAAGAGCTGGTGCATGCCTATGCCGCCATCAACAGCTCGCCGCAAGCGCCGAGCGCCAATGCCGAAGCCCTGCAGCGCTTTTGCGAAATCCTCGTCGATTACGTATCCGCTGGCCACTTCGAGGTCTACGAGCAGCTGACCAGCGAAGCCAAGGCTTTTGGTGATCAGCGTGGCCTCGATCTGGCCAAGCAGATCTACCCGCGCATCGAGGTGATCACCGAAGTGGCGCTGGCCTTCAACGACCGCTGCGACAATGGTGATTGCCATGATTCGGTTTCACTGCTCGATGAGCTGAAGCGTCTCGGTCAGTTGCTGCACGAGCGTTTCGAGCTGGAGGACTGCCTGATCGAAGTCCTGCACAACGCCCATCAGGAACAGGCTGCGCCTGCCCTCTGATGCGCTGATGCGTTACTCCTTGGTGTCGAGCAGCTCCAGCTCGAACACCAGGGGCGAGTAGGGCGGAATCAAATCCCCGGCACCTTCTTCGCCATACGCCTGCGCCGACGGAATCACCAAGCGCCACTGCGCGCCTACCGGCATCTGCTGCAATGCGCTGCGCCAGCCGGCTATCACACTGTCCAGGCGAAACCACTGCGCGGTCTGACTTTCGTCAAACTGGCTGCCATCCGCGAGAAAACCGATATAGCGCACCTGAATGCGATCCTTAGCGCCGGGTTTGCGGCCGCTGCCGGCGCGCAGTTCCTGCATCAGCACGCCGTCCTGCAATACACGCACACCGGCCTTGGCTTTCTCCGTAGCGAGAAAGCGCTGCTCGGCGGTCTTGGCCTTTTCGATGCGTTCCGGCGCGTTGGCCAGCTGCGCTTCATGCTCGGCCAGCAGGCTTTCGATGCGCTTGGCATCCAGCGCCAGCGGCTCGTTACGATAGGCCTGGCGCAGGCCGTCGAGCAGCGCTTGCAGCTCCAGATCCGGCACTTCATCGCGCAGCCGCTCACCGAGTTTTACCCCCAGGCTATAAGCCAGGTCGTGGGAATGCTCATGTGCCTGAGACAGCGGCGCGAGCAGACAAAGCAGTAGCAAGGCGAAACGTGGCATGGGTGTTCTCCGGCCTAAGGTGCGCCGATTATGCCAGTCAGGCTCGCAAGCTCAATGCGCGAGGTGGCAAGGCGGGCAAAAGGAGGTCTAGTATGACGCCATCTTCATCCGCCAGGAGGCGAGTCATGTCGGCTACAAAGAATGCAAAGAAGAAATCAGTGAGTACCCCGCTGCACCTGTTGCAGCAACTTTCCAGCAGCCTGCTTGAGCATCTTGAAGATGCCTGCACCCGCGCTTTGGTTGATGCCGAGAAGCTGCTCGCCAAGCTGGAAAAGCAACGCGGCAAGGCCCAGGAAAAACTGCATAAGGCCCGCAGCAAAATGCAGGATGCAGCGGTCGCCGGCAAAGCCAAGGCTCAGGCCAAAGGCAAAGAAACCGTGGCCGAACTGGAGCAGCTGCTCGATACCCTGAAAGATCGTCAGAGCGAAACCCGCACCTATATCGCCGGCCTCAAGCGCGATGCGCAGGAAAGCCTGAAACTGGCGCAAGGCGTTGGCAAGGTTAAAGAAGCCGTCAGCAAAGCGCTGGACAGCCGTTCGACCAAGGCTGCTGCAGTTAAACCGGCTGCCAAGCCGGCCGCGACCAAAGCCCCTGCCAAACCCGCAGCCAGCAAGCCAGCGGCTAAACCTGCCGCTAAAACTCCCGCCAAGCCAGCTGCCAAGGCACCGGCCAAGGCCGTAAGCAAAGCGCCCGCTGCAGCAAAACCTGCAGCTAAGGCGCCGGCCAAGCCTGCGGTGAAGAAACCAGCAGCGGCCAGTACGGCCAAACCGGCGGCGAGCAAGCCGGCCGCGCAGCCTGCCAAGGCAGCCGCTAAGCCCACAGTGAAAAAGGCGCCAGCCGCCAAGCCGGCCGCAAAACCTGCGGCGAAACCCGTGGCGAAGCCTGCTGCGAAAAAACCAGCCGCCAAGCCCGCTGCTAAACCGGCTGCTGCCAAGCCCGTGATTGCCAAGGCTGCGGTTGCCGAAGCGCCTGCTGCACCTGCAGGCAGCAATGGCAGCACCCCGCCAAGCGCTGTCTAAGCGCTGAGGTGTGCCGCCGCGATGCGCAGCGTTTGCAGCGCATCGCGGTTGCCGGGCTGGGGCGCCAACCGCTCCAGCCAGTCCAGCGGCGCGTCTGCCGCGCTGTCTGACCAGTCTTGAGTGCACGCCGCCAGGCGTTCCAACTGCTCGCGCTCCGCCTTCAGTTCAAGCTGTTTGATCTGTTCACGTAACTGCCTCAGAGCGTTATCGCTCTGCGCCTGCTCACGCCAGCTCTGGCGCAATTGGCGTAGCGGCACCACCACCTGCTGTTGCCAGGGCTGCGCCAGATTTTTCAGCGTCGTGACGCGTTCGTCGTTGCAGGTGATCTTGCGGGTTTTCAGCCAGGCGGCGCACAGCAGCAGGCACACATCTGCACCTTGCGCTTGCAGCAGCAGGCACGCGGCCTCGACGCCAGGGCGTTGATACAGAGCTTCGGCGAATCGCCACAGGTCAGTAGGCATGGTGCTTTCCGGGTTTCTCTAAAGGGACTCTGGTAGACTCCGCCGCCATTATGATCCGACTCCAGAACCTGACTTTACAGCGTGGCCCTCAGCGTCTGCTAGAAGATGCCGAGATGACCCTGCACCCCGGCCACAAAGCCGGCCTGATCGGCGCCAACGGTGCCGGCAAATCCAGCCTGTTTGCCCTGTTTCGTGGCGAGCTGAGTGCGGACGCGGGCGACTGCCTGATCCCCGCCGATTGGCGCGTTGCGCACATGCGCCAGGAGATCGATGCGGTCGAGCGCCAGGCGGTCGATTATGTACTTGATGGCGACCTGCAACTGCGCAAGGTGCAGGCCGAACTGGCCGTGGCCGAAGCAGCGCATGACGGCGCTGCCGTAGCGCGCTTGCACACCGAACTCGACACCCTCGACGGCTACAGCGCCGATGCCCGTGCGCGCAAGCTGCTCGCCGGTTTGGGTTTCGACAGTGCGCAGATGGATCGCCGCGTCGGTGACTTCTCCGGTGGCTGGCGCATGCGCCTGAACCTGGCGCAGGCGCTGATGTGCCCGTCCGACCTGCTGCTGCTCGATGAGCCGACCAACCACCTCGATCTCGATGCGATTCTCTGGCTGGAAAGCTGGCTGAAAGGTTACCCCGGTACCTTGCTGCTGATCTCCCATGATCGCGATTTCCTGGATGCCGTAGTGGACCACGTTGCCCACCTCGATCAGCAGAAACTGACCCTCTATCGCGGTGGCTATTCGGCGTTCGAACGCACCCGTGCCGAGCGTCTGGCGCAGCAGCAGCAGGCGTACGAGAAACAGCAGGCGCAACGTGCGCACATGGAAAAGTACATCGCCCGCTTCAAGGCCCAGGCCACCAAGGCACGCCAGGCGCAGAGCCGGATCAAAGCGCTGGAACGCATGGAAGAGCTGTCGGCCGCGCACGTTGATTCGCCGTTTGACTTCAGCTTCCGCGAGGCCGATAAGATCTCCAGTCCGCTGCTCAGCCTTAGTGAAGGTCGCCTGGGTTATGGCGACAAGGTGGTGCTGGAGAAGGTCAAACTGAACCTGGCGCCCGGCGCGCGCTTGGGCCTGCTTGGGCCGAACGGCGCGGGTAAGTCGACCCTGATCAAGAATCTGTCGAACGAACTGCAACCGATCAGCGGCCATCTGCAGCGCGGCGAGAACCTGGTGGTCGGCTACTTCGCCCAGCATCAGCTCGATGCCCTGGACGACAAAGCCAGCCCGCTGCTGCACTTCCAGCGCCTGGCACCGACCGAGCGTGAGCAGACCCTGCGCGACTTCCTCGGCGGTTTCGACTTCCGCGGCCCGCGTTGCGATGAGCCGGTGCTGAATTTTTCTGGCGGTGAGAAAGCCCGCCTGGCCTTGGCGCTGATCGCCTGGGGCAAACCCAACCTGTTGCTGCTCGATGAGCCAACCAACCACCTCGACCTGGAAATGCGCCTGGCGCTGACCATGGCCCTGCAGGAGTTCAGCGGCGCAGTGGTGGTGGTGTCCCACGATCGCCACTTGCTCAAGAGCACCACCGACGAGTTCCTTCTGGTCGCCGATGGGCTGGTGCAGCTGTTCGACGGTGATCTGGAAGACTACGCCCGCTGGTTGGTGGACTACCGCACGCGGCAGGCGCCGACCAGCAGTGGCGAGAGCAATCCGGATAAAGCCGACAAGCGCGTGCAGCGTCAGGCCGCTGCAGCCCTGCGTCAGCAATTGGCGCCGCACAAACGCGAAGCTGACAAGCTGGAGAAAGAGCTGGGCCAGCTGCACGAGAAACTCGCTGCCGTCGAAGCCCGCCTGGGTGACAGCGATATCTACGAAGCCGCACGCAAAGACGAGCTGCGTGATGCCCTGGCCGAGCAGGCCAAGCTGAAAAGCCGCGAAGCCGATCTGGAAGAACGCTGGATGCTCGCGCTGGAAACCCTCGAAGCCCTGCAAGCCGAGCTGGAGGCCGCCAGTTGAACATCACCCTGCCGACCCTGGAATGGTTGATGACCTGGCAAGAGCCGTTGCTGCGCACCGGTCAGGTGATCCTGATTGTGCTGCTGGCCTGGCTGTTCCAGCGCATTCTCACCCGTGGCATCACTCGTCTGGGCAACCGCTACCCGCAGTTGCCGGCCGAATTGCTGATGCCGCTGCGCGGCCTGCTGCGCTGGTTGGTGCTGGGTAGTGCGTTTATGTTGGTGCTGGAACGCCTGGGCGTTTCCGCGCAGGTGCTGTGGACCGCGCTCACCGGCTTTGCCGCCGTGGCTGCAGTGGCCTTCTTCGCCATCTGGAGCGTGTTGTCCAACATGTTCTGTGCGCTGCTGATCTTTGCCATGGGGCCGTTTCGCATTGGCGATTGTGTCGAGGTGCTGGAAAGCGCCGACAAACCTGGCGTGCGCGGCCGGGTCGTGGCGATCAACCTGTTCTACACCACTCTGGAAGATCTCAGCGGTGATGCCCCCGGCGCCTGGGTGCAAATTCCCAATAGCCTGTTTTTCCAAAAAGCCGTGCGCCGCTGGCGTAATGGCGAACTCCCTACGCCGCGCAATACCGAGGTTTAAGCAATTATGGAATGGCTGGCCAGCCCTGAACTCTGGGTCGCGTTTCTGACCCTGACCGCCCTGGAAATTGTCCTGGGCATCGACAACATCATCTTTATCTCGATCCTGGTCAGTCGTCTGCCCAAGCATCAGCAACCCAAGGCGCGCTTCTTCGGCCTGGCCCTGGCCATGGGCACGCGGATTCTGCTGCTGCTGTCGATCAGCTGGGTGATGCGCCTGACGGCCGACCTGTTCCATGTATTCGATCAAGGTTTCTCCGGGCGTGACCTGATCCTGCTCTTCGGTGGTCTGTTCCTGTTGTGGAAGAGCACGGCGGAGATCTTCCACAGCCTGGAAGGCGAAGAAGAAGCTCAGACCGCAGGCGGCAAGGCTTACGGCTTTATGGGCATCATCGTGCAGATCGCGATTATCGACATCGTCTTCTCCCTCGACTCGGTGATTACCGCTGTCGGCCTGGTCGACAACGTGCCAGTCATGGTCGCGGCCATTGTGATTTCGGTGATCGTGATGATGCTCTCTGCCGGCACCATCAGCGACTTTATCGACAAGCACCCGAGCCTGAAAATACTCGCGCTGTCGTTCCTGATCGTGGTCGGCACCGTGCTGGTCGCCGAAGCCTTCGGCGTGCATGTGCCGAAGGGTTATGTGTACTTCGCCATGGCCTTCTCGTTGGCGGTGGAAGCCGTCAATATCCGCATGCGCGTGGCCCGCGCACGGGCTCGCAAAGAGGCAGAGCTGGAGCCGGTGCAACTGCGTAAGGGTTCGCCGGACTGATTCAGCAGCTGGGCGAGTCACCCAACAAGGGGTAGGCTAGCGGCCTGCCCCTTTTTATTTTCTGTTTGAGGTATCTGCCATGGCACTGGAAACCTGGCTTGCGTTCTTTGTGGCCTGTTGGGTCATCAGCCTGTCGCCGGGTGCGGGGGCGATTGCCTCGATGTCGGCCGGGTTGCAGTACGGCTTTCTGCGCGGCTACTGGAATGCCCTGGGCCTGCAGCTGGGCCTGGCCTTGCAGATCGCCATTGTGGCCGCCGGGGTTGGGGCGATTCTCGCGGCGTCGGAGCTGGCCTTTAGCCTGATCAAATGGTTTGGCGTGGTCTATCTGGTGTACCTCGGCTATCGCCAGTGGCAGGCGCTGCCCCGTGATATGAGTGCGCAGACCGAGCGGCCCATCGGCCGCCCGCTGACCCTGGTGTTGCGCGGCTTTCTGGTCAACTTCAGCAACCCCAAGGCGATTGTGTTTATGCTCGCGGTGCTGCCGCAGTTCCTTAACCCGCAAGCCCCGCTGCTGAGCCAGTACCTGGTGATGGGCGTGACCATGATCTGCGTCGATCTGATCGTGATGGCCGGCTACACCGGCCTGGCTGCACGGGTGCTGGGTGCGCTGCGTTCGCCACGCCAGCAGAAACTGATGAACCGCACCTTTGGCGCACTGTTTGTTGGCGCTGCTGCGTTGCTGGCCAGCGTGCGCCGCGCGCCGGTCTGAGCTGCGCTGGTATTGCTACCAGGGGATGGGCTGGCCATCCCAGCCCCAGAAGCTGCCGGTCTGCGCCGGGCCGTGCTGTTCGATCTGCGCCAGTAGGCACTCGGCGGAATAGCTCGGGGTAAACAGCTTGTCTGCCGGCACATTGGCCTGAAAGGGCTTCGATAGCTCGGTGTCGGTGGTGCCGGGGTGCAGGCTGAGCACGCAGCTGTTGGGGTTGAGCCGGCTCAACTCGATGCTTGCAGTGTGCAGCAACTGGTTTAGCGCAGCCTTGCTGGCGCGGTAGCTGTACCAGCCGCCGAGGCGGTTGTCGCCAATCGAACCGACCCGCGCCGACAGCGCCGCCACCGTGCAGGCATGCTGACCGCGTAGCAGCGGCAGCAGGTACTTGAGCAGCAGGATCGGTGCAAAGCTGTTGCGCTGAAAGGTCGCCAGCAGCCCTTCAAGATTGATCTGCGCCAAACCCTTCTCGGCTTTCGCCGCGCCGTCCTGCAGTACGCCAACCGTGCACAGCAGCAGATGCAGGCGAGGGATGGCGGCGCGCAACTGCGCGGCCAGCTCGCTTAGCGCCTGTTCATCGCAGACATCCACATCCAGACAGTGCAGGCGTTGGCCATATTGCGCTGTCAGCTCAAGCAGGCCGGGCGCCTGACTGGCCTGGCGGGCGATGGCCCAGACCCCGGCGACATCGGTGCGGGCAAGCAATTGTCTGGTCAGCGCCAGGCCGATCCCCCGGCTGGCGCCACAGACCACGACATGCGCCGGTTCTTCCAGGCGTTGCCAAAAACTCATCGCATCACTCCTGCGTCATTGCGACGATCCGTCGCGGGCCGTGGTCGATCAAAGGTTGAGGAAAGTCGTTAGGAGGGCAACAATCGAATGTCATCCATTCGTATTTGGGATCAACTCCTATATGACTTCCGTATTGCGTTTCTGCAGTTGGTTGCTGATGCCCGTGTTGGCACTCTGCAGCCTGGCTGTTATGGCCGAACCCATCGAGGGCGCGGCGCAAGCTCTGCATCTGCTCGGTTACCTGGGCGCTGACTACCCGGCCACCGTGGCCAATGGTCAGGTGATCGACTCCGGCGAATACCGCGAGCAGCTGGAGTTTCTTACTGTACTGCAAGGTCTGATCGTTGCGCTGCCAGCGCGTAGCGAACAGGCCAAGCTGGAGCAAGGCGTGGCCAGCCTGCGCCAGGGCATCGAACAGCGTGTCGAGGGCAGCCAGGTCGCGCAGCAGGCGCGACAGTTGGCCGCGACCCTGGCCACGGCCTATGGCGTCAGCCAGACCCCGGCCATCACCCCCGACCCAAGCCGTGGTGCGCCGCTGTTTGCTCAGCATTGCAGCGTGTGCCACGGCGACAGCGGCGCGGGTGACGGGCCGGCGGGCATCGGCCTGGAACCGCCACCGGCCAATCTGCGCGACCTGGCGCGGCTCAATCGGTTAAGCCTGTATGACCTGTTCAACAGCATCGGCCTGGGCATCGATGGCACCGATATGGCGGCCTTTGCCGACCAGCTGGATGAACGCCAGCGCTGGGACCTGGCCAGTTATATCGCCGGTTTCAGCGCCGAGCCGGTTACCGCAGGCGATCCGTTCAGTATGGCGACACTGGCCGGCACGACCCCGGATGAAGTGGCGGCCGCGCAGGGTGATGAGGCGGCCGCACGCTTCCGCGCCCAGCGTGCGCAGCCGCCGGTGCAGCAACGCGGCCCGCTGCAATTGATCGAGCACACCCGCGCGACCCTGGAGCAGAGCCTGGCGGCCTACCGCGCCGGCGATCACGAGCAGGCCTATGACCTTTCGGTCGGTGCCTATCTGGAAGGCTTCGAGCTGGTCGAAAGCGCCCTGGATAACCTCGACTCGGTGCAGCGCAAGACCACCGAGCGTGCGCTGATGGCTTACCGTCAGGCGCTGCAGGATGGTCTGTCGGTGCCGCAGGCGGCGCAGCGGCTGGAGCAGGCCAAGGCCGAGCTGGCGACTTCCGCCGCATTGCTCGACAGCGATGGCCTGTCTGATTCGCTGAGTTTCTTCTCCAGCCTGCTGATTCTGCTGCGCGAAGGGCTGGAAGCGATTCTGGTGCTGGCGGCGATTCTGGCTTTCCTGCGCAACACCGGTCAGCAACAGGCGGTGCGCAGTGTGCATATCGGCTGGGGCCTGGCGCTGCTGGCCGGCGCGGGCACCTGGGCGTTGGCGGCCTACCTGATCGATGTCAGCGGCGCGCAGCGTGAACTGCTCGAAGGTGTGACCGCACTGTTTGCCAGCGTGATGGTGCTCTGGCTCGGCGTGTGGATGCATGACCGCCGGCATGCCGCAGCCTGGCAGGATTACATCAAGAGCAGCCTGGTCGGCGGTGGCGGGCGTTTCGGCTTTGCCGTGCTGGCGTTCTTCTCGGTGTACCGCGAGCTGTTCGAAGTCATCCTGTTCTATGAAACCCTCTGGCTGCAGGCCGGCCCGCAAGGCCATGGCATGGTCCTGGCTGGCGCAGCCGCAGCGCTGGTGCTGCTGCTTGGTTTGGCCTGGGTGATTCTGCGCGGCTCGCGCAAACTGCCGCTGGCGACCTTCTTCGGCGTCAATGCCGTGCTGCTCTGTGTGCTTTCGGTGGTGTTTGCCGGCCACGGCGTCGCGGCCCTGCAGGAAGCCGGGGTGCTGGGTACGCGGCCGGTGGCATTCTTCGAGTTCGACTGGCTGGGTATTCACGATGATGCCTACAGCCTTGCGGCCCAGGCCACGGCGCTGGCGGCCATAGCGCTGCTTTATGGCCGCAGCTGGCTGGGCGAGCGTCGCCGTCTGTCTCAGGCGTGAAGCGCAGCTACTGCCGGCATGGCTTAACATGCCGGCTTTGTTGCCTGTGGAGAGTGCTGGGTGATGCGAGTCTGGATTGATGCCGATGCCTGCCCCAAGGCGGCCAAGGATCAGGTGGTGAAGTTCGCCCTGAAGCGGCGCTTCGAGGTGCTGCTGGTGGCTGGTCAGGCGCAAATCAAGCCGGCGTACAGCTGTGTGCGGCTGATCGTGGTGCCCAGCGGCCCGGATGCGGCCGATGATTACCTGGTGGAGCATGCGCTGCCGGGTGAGTTGGTGATCTGCAGCGACGTGCCGCTGGCCGACCGTCTGGTAAAGAAAGGCGTGGCGGCCCTTGATCCGCGCGGCCGCGAGTTTGATGAGCGCAATATGGGCGACAAGCTGGCGGTGCGTAACCTGTTTACCGAGTTGCGCGAACTGGGTCAGGTCGGCGGTGGTCAACCGCCGTATGGCGAGCGCGACAAGCAGGCGTTCGCCAATTCATTGGATCGCATCCTCACCCGTTTGCAGCGGGCTTAGCCATTAGCCGCACAGATAAGTGCCGGTGCCGACGGCCACCAGGGTGCCGTCATCGCTGTGCAGTTCGCTGCGCACCACCGCCACCTTGTTGCCGGTACGCAGCAGCACCGCGCTGGCGGTAAAACGCTGGCCACGGCCGGGGCGCAGGTAGTCGATGCGCAGGTCGATGGTGCCGAGCTTGGACAGCCGCGCCATGCGCTCGGCGCTGGACAGGTGCTGGTGTTTGTCGAATGCGCCAATCAGCGCCATGGCGCCGCCGGCCACATCCAGCAGCGAGGAGATCACCCCGCCATGCAGAATGCCGTGGACGAAGTTTCCGATCAGCTCGGGCTTCATCGGCAGGTGCATGGTCACGCGCTGGGCGCTCAGCTCATCCAGCTCGATACCGAGCACCTGATTGAAGGGGATGCGCTGGAAGAAGCTGCTGACTGCTTGCTGCAGCTCGGCGGTCAGCTCGAACGGTGGGTTGCTCATGGGGGCGTGCCTGGGCGAGGGGAAGTTCAACCTGCCGCACTGCGGCCGATCTGACCAGTGGCGCGGCCGGAGTACCGCGCGCATTGGCGTGATTGGCGTGCTATCGGCCTGATCTACGGCTGATCAGGTCGCAGACTTAGACCGGGTGGCTAAGCTCGAGCACGCGATCCACCAGCTTGTTGATCCCCGAGGCGGCTTCGCTGATCGACTGGGCGAGCATATAGGCCGGGGTGGTCACCAGCTTGCGCTCGGCGTCTTCGACGATCTCGCTGACTTCGCACTCATGGTGCTCGGCGCCCATCTGCACCAGGGTCGCGGCTGTTTCGTGGTCCTTGCCGATGGTGCAGATCACACCGCTGCCAAAGATCTTCGCCGCCAGCGCCGGGGCAATGCACATCAGGCCCACCGGTTTGCCGGCTGCGACAAAGGCGCGGGTGGCGCTCAGCACATCGGCCTGCACGGTGCAGTTGGCGCCGCTGATGGCGAAGTCGGAAAGGTTTTTCGCCACGCCAAAACCGCCGGGCATGATCAGCGCATCGAAGTCGCCGACATGCAGCTCCTTGACGTCCTTGATCTTGCCGCGGGCGATGCGCGCCGACTCGACCAGTACGTTGCGCGTGTCGTCCATTTCGTCGCCACTGTAGTGATCGACCACATGCAGCTGCGGCACGTTGGGGGCAAAGCACTGCACCTGCGCACCACGTTGATCGAGGCGCAGCAGGGTGATCACGCTTTCATGGATTTCCGCGCCGTCATAGACGCCACAGCCGGAAAGAATCACCGCGACTTTCTTGTTCATCAAGTTCTCCTGAATAACCAGCTGTATCGAATTGAGTCGTGTCCTGATGTCGCCTGAACCCTAATGTCGCCATATGCCACCCAGGTTGGCATGGCGCGCCGCGAGGCGGATGTGGCGCTGGGCTAGGATTTATTCAGCAATCCTAGCCGTTAGCCTCGTGCAGCGATATGGCGATTCTATGCAACCGGTGAAACCATGAATTACATCCTCTATGCCGTACCGTTCTTCTTTGCCTTGATCGCCCTAGAACTGTTGCTCGACCGCTGGCGCGGGGTCAGCACCTACCGCTTCTCCGATGCGCTCAACAGCCTCAGTGCCGGGGTGCTGTCGACCACCGTGGGCCTGCTGACCAAAGCCGTCGGTCTGCTCACCTACACCCTGGCCTGGCAGCACTTCGGCGTGTTCGATTTATCGGCCAGCAGCCTGTGGGTCTGGCTGTTCGCCTTTGTCTTCTACGACTTCTGCTACTACTGGAACCACCGCCTGGGCCATGAGCGCAATGTGCTCTGGGCGGCGCACTCGGTGCACCATCAGAGCGAGGACTACAACCTTTCCACGGCGTTGCGGCAGACCAGTACTGGTTTCATCTTCGGCTGGATCTTCTACCTGCCGATGGCCGTGGCCGGTGTGCCGCCGCTGGTATTCCTCACGGTGGCGGCGCTGAACCTGCTCTATCAGTTCTGGGTGCACACGCGGCACATTCCCAAACTGGGCTGGTTCGAGTGGTTCTTTATCACCCCCTCCAACCACCGCGTGCACCATGCGCAGAATGCTGTGTATATGGATCGTAATTACGGCGGCGTGTTCATTCTCTGGGATCGCCTGTTCGGCACCTTTCAAGAGGAGCTGGATGAAGAGCCGGTGGTGTTCGGCGTGACCACGCCGCTGGCCAGCTGGAACCCGCTGTGGGCCAATGCGCAGTTCTATGTCGCGCTGTGGCGTGATGCGGTGCGCGCCGAGTCCTGGTGGGACAAGCTGCGCATCTGGTTTATGCGCACCGGCTGGCGCCCGGCCGATGTCGCGGCCAAGTACCCGCAGAGCAAGCCGGACCTCAGCCAGTTCGTCAAATTCGACGTGCCGTTGAGCCTGGCGCAGAAGCTCTACGCCGGCGTGCAGTTCAGCCTGTATGTGGTGGCCGGCACCGTGCTGCTGGGCCTGGGCGACACACTGAGCCTGGCACAGGCGCTGTTGGGCATCGTCTGGATGGCCGTGGGGCTGACGATCATCGGCAGCTGGCTGGAAAACCGGCCGACGGCCAGGCGCTGGGAAATGCTGCGTCTGCTGCTCAACCTGCCGGCGGCCTGGCTGGCCCTGCAGCTTGGCCTGCTGAGCGCTCAGCCACTGCTCTGGGCGTTGCTGGTGGGCTACAGCCTGCTCAGCCTGGGCGCGCTGTTCTGGACCCCGCGCGGGCAGGATGCCGTTCCCGCCTAAATCTTGTTCATTGCTGGACCTCACAACGGTGGACAGGCGCAGGCCTGCTCCACCGTTGTGCTTTCCGGGTCGGGAAAACGGCTGTGGTGCATACGCGTGCAACATATCTTCGCCATAGTTGCGGCGCTATGCTGGTTGGGCTTGCGGCAAGCGGTCGCAGCGCTGTCGTGTGTTGTCATACTTTGGTCATAATGGCCGCTTATAACTGTCACACTTGCCCGTTGCTACGGGCTTCGGAGCCTGCCGTGAGCTTTACCCCCGCCAATCGCCTGTTTCCCGCCACTCGCCTGCGTCGCAATCGCCGTGATGATTTTTCCCGGCGTCTGGTGCGGGAAAACCGCCTGAGTGTCGACGACCTGATTCTGCCGGTGTTCGTCCTCGACGGGGAAAACCGCCGCGAAGCGATTGCCTCGATGCCCGGTGTCGAGCGCCTGTCCATCGACCTGCTGCTCAAGGAAGCCGAACACTGGGTGGCCCTGGGCATTCCGGCGCTGGCGCTGTTCCCGGTGACGCCGCTGGAGAAGAAATCCCTGCTGGCTGAAGAAGCCTGGAACCCGGATGGCATCGCCCAGCGCGCCATCCGTGCCTTGCGCGCCAAGTTCCCCGAGCTGGGGGTGATCAGCGATGTGGCGCTGGACCCGTTCACCACCCATGGCCAGGACGGCATCCTCGATGAGTCCGGCTATGTGCAGAACGACGTTACCGTCGATGCGCTGGTCAAACAGGCGCTGTCGCATGCCGCTGCCGGTGCTCAGGTGGTGGCGCCCTCGGACATGATGGATGGCCGTGTGCAGGCGATCCGCGAGGCGCTGGAACTGGCCGATCACAGCAATGTGCGGATCATGGCCTACTCGGCCAAGTACGCCAGCGCCTACTACGGCCCGTTCCGCGATGCGGTGGGTTCGGCGGCGAATCTGGGTAAGGCCAACAAGGCCAGCTACCAGATGGACCCGGCCAATGGCGACGAAGCGCTGCATGAAGTGGCCGCCGATCTGGCTGAAGGCGCCGATATGGTTATGGTCAAGCCGGGCATGCCCTATCTGGACATCCTCTGGCGGGTCAAAGCGGAATTCAAGGTGCCGACCTTTGTCTATCAGGTCAGCGGTGAGTACGCCATGCATATGGCGGCTATTGAAAATGGTTGGTTGGGCGAGGCGGTGATTCTCGAATCACTTACTGCCTTCAAACGTGCGGGTGCCGATGGCATCCTGACTTATTTCGCCGTGCGCGCGGCAGAACTGCTGAAGCAGGGGCAATAGCCCCGCCAGGACTTTGTAATGAACACCGAAGGACTCAGTACCCCAGAATTGCAAGACGCCCAGCCGGTCGTCGATGAGGTTGTTGCCGTGGAAACCCCTGTCATCGAGGCCCCAGCGCCGGTCGTACCTGCGCCTGTGGTGATCCATAACCTGGATGACAGCAGCCTGTATATCCACCGCGAGCTGTCGCAGCTGCAATTCAATATCCGCGTGCTGGAACAGGCGCTGGATGAGTCCTATCCGCTGTTGGAACGGCTGAAGTTTCTGCTGATCTTCTCCAGCAACCTGGATGAGTTCTTCGAGATCCGCGTGGCCGGCCTGAAGAAGCAGATCAACTTCGCCCGTGAACAGGCCGGCGCCGACGGCCTGCAGCCGCACCAGGCGTTGGCGCGGATTGCTGAGCTGGTGCACGAGCAGGTGGACCGGCAGTACGCGATTCTCAATGACAACCTGTTCCCGGCGCTGGCCAAGCACAACGTCAACTTTATCCGCCGGCGTTTCTGGACGGCCAAGCACAAGGCCTGGGTCCGCCGCTATTTCCGCGACGAGATCGCGCCGATCATCACCCCGATCGGCCTCGACCCGACGCACCCGTTCCCGCTGCTGGTAAACAAGAGCCTGAACTTTATCGTCGAGCTGGAGGGTATCGACGCCTTCGGTCGCGACTCCGGTCTGGCGATCATTCCGGCGCCGCGTCTGCTGCCGCGCATCATCAAGGTGCCGGAGGATGTCGGCGGCCCTGGCGATAACTTCGTGTTCCTCTCCTCGATGATTCACGCCCACGCCGATGACCTGTTCCAGGGCATGAAGGTCAAGGGCTGCTACCAGTTCCGTCTGACCCGTAACGCCGACCTCTCGGTGGACACCGAGGACGTCGAAGACCTGGCCCGCGCCCTGCGTGGCGAGCTGTTCAGCCGGCGTTATGGCGACGCGGTGCGCCTGGAAGTGGTCGATACCTGCCCACGGCCGCTGCTGGATTACCTGCTTAAGCAGTTCAGCCTGACCGAGGCCGAGCTGTACCGGGTCAACGGTCCGGTCAACCTGACCCGGCTGTTCAGCATCACCGGCCTGGAAAGCCACCCGGAGCTGCAATACACGCCGTTCACCCCGGTGATCCCCAAGCTGTTGCAGAACGCCGAAAATATTTTCAGCGTGGTCAGCAAGCAGGACATCCTCCTGCTGCACCCCTTCGAGTCGTTTACTCCAGTGGTCGATCTGCTGCGTCAGGCGGCAAAAGACCCGCATGTGCTGGCGATCAAGCAGACCCTGTATCGCTCCGGGGCCAACTCGGAGATCGTCGATGCGCTGGTGGAAGCCGCGCGTAACGGCAAGGAAGTTACCGCGGTGATCGAGCTGCGTGCGCGCTTCGATGAAGAGTCCAATCTGCAGTTGGCCAGCCGTCTGCAGGCTGCCGGTGCGGTGGTGATCTATGGCGTGGTGGGCTTCAAGACCCACGCCAAGATGATGCTGATTCTGCGTCGCGAGGCCGGCGATATCGTCCGTTACGCGCACCTGGGTACCGGCAACTACCACGCCGGCAACGCCAAGCTGTACACCGACTACAGCCTGCTCACCGCCGATGCGGCGCTGTGCGAGGACGTGTCCAAGCTGTTCAGCCAGCTGATTGGCATGGGTAAGACCCTGCGCATGAAGAAGCTGCTGCACGCGCCGTTTACCCTGAAAAAGACCCTGCTCGACATGATCGCCCGCGAAACCGCGCTGGCGGCCGAGGGCAAGCCGGCGCATATCATCGCCAAGTTCAACTCGCTGACCGATCCGAAGATCATCCGCGCGCTGTACAAGGCCAGCCAGACCGGGGTGAAGATCGACCTGGTGGTGCGCGGCATGTGTTGCCTGCGCCCGGGCATTATCGGCGTGTCGCACAATATCCAGGTGCGCTCGATTATCGGCCGCTTCCTGGAGCACACGCGGGTGTTCTATTTCTCCAATGGCGGCGAGGAGAAGATCTACCTGTCCAGCGCCGACTGGATGGAACGCAACCTCGACAAGCGCGTCGAGACCTGCTTCCCGGTGGAAGGCAAGAAGCTGATTCTGCGGGTGAAAAAGGAGCTGGAAAGCTACCTGACCGACAACACCCAGGCCTGGGTGCTGCAGTCAGATGGGCGCTACCTGCGTACCAGCCCGAGCGGCAACCAGAACCCGCGCAGCGCGCAGGCTGGCCTGCTGGAGAAGCTGACTGCGCCGTTGATCAGCGCACGCTAGATAGGGTGGGAGAGGGCGTGAGCGTCAGCGTCAGCTCACGCTCAGTTCGATACCGATACGTTTGAGCCACTCCGCTTCCTGGGTGAAATCTGCCTGGGTCAGCGGGTTGCTCTCCAGCCAGCCTTCGGGAAACTGAATCTCCAGACGCTGCTCGGCAGCCTTGAGCTGCACGTTGGGCATTTCCTGGGTGCCACGGATATGGTGGAACAGGATGGCAAAACGCAGCAGCACGCAGAGGCGGATCAGCTTGATGCCTTCGCTGCCGAATTCGGCGAACTTGTCCTTGGGGATATTGCGCCGATGGCCGCGTACCAGGAGCGCGAGCATCTGCTGATCCTGACGCGAGAAGCCGGATAAGTCCGAGTGCTCGACCAGGTAGGCGCCGTGCTTGTGGTACTGGTAGTGGGCGATGTCCAGGCCGACTTCATGCACCTTGGCCGCCCAGCTGAGCAGCTCGCGGTGCCAGTCATCTTCCAGTTGCCAATCGTTGGCCACCTTCTCCAGCGCCGCAAGCGCCTTGCTCTCGACCCGTGCGGCCTGCTCCAGATCGACGTGATAGCGCTCCATCAGCGAACTCAGGGTGCGCTCGCGCACGTCCTCATGCTGATGGCGGCCAAGCAGGTCATACAGCACGCCTTCGCGCAGCGCGCCTTCGGAATGGCTCATGCGCTGGATATCGCAGGCGTCGAAGATTGCTTCGAGAATCGCCAGGCCCGCCGGGAAAATCCCCCGGCGATCCGGCTTGATGCCGTCGAGGTCGAGTTTTTCTGCCTCGCCGGCCTTGAATACTTTGCGTTTCAGCCAGGCCAGGCCCTGGGCGTTGACTTCGCCCGTGCCGAGGCCGGCTGCTTGGATGGTCAGGCCGATGGCCTTGATGGTGCCGGATGCGCCGACGGCGTCTTCCCAGCCCAGGCGGCGCAGGGCGTGCTCGATGCCCATGATCTCCAGCCGCGCCGCGGTGTAGGCCTGGGCATAACGTGCTGGGGTGATCTTGCCGTCCTTGAAAAAACGCTGGGTAAAGCTCACGCAACCCATCTGCAGGCTTTCGCGCAGCAGCGGCTCGAAGCGCTGGCCGATGATGAACTCGGTGCTGCCGCCGCCAATATCGGCGACCAGGCGCTTGCCGGGGGTGTCGGCGATGCTGTGCGACACGCCAAGGTAAATCAGTCGCGCTTCTTCGCGCCCGGAGATGACTTCAACCGGGTGGCCGAGGATCTCTTCGGCGCGGCGGATAAATTCGCCACGGTTGCGCGCCTCACGCAGGGCGTTGGTGCCCACCACGCGCACGGCGCCTTCCGGCAGGCTGGCGGTCAGCTGGGCGAAGCGGCGCAGGCAATCGAGCCCGCGCTGCATGGCTTCTTCGCTGAGCAGGCGCTGCTCGTCGATGCCGGCGGCCAGCTGGACCTTGTCGCCGAGGCGTTCGAGGATGCGGATCTCGCCGTGATCGGCTTTGGCCAGCACCATATGGAAGCTGTTGGAGCCCAGGTCGATAGCTGCAATCAAAGGAAAAGACTCGGCAGGGGTATGCGGCATGGCAGAACCATCTCAATGCGGAACCGCGCCATCGTGCCACGATAGCCAGGCCCCGCCAACGCATACTGATGTCGCAGGTACAGGCCAAACCCGCTGCGCTACGGTTCGCGCGGCGGCTGGCCGGGGCTTGCCGGCCGTCTGAATAAATTGTGACGCAGGCGGTTGCACGGCTGGCTTGTGGCCAAACCATAGAGAAGCTCAATTGCCACCGCCTTCCTGTGTGGGAAAAGCCGGGCTATGATGTCGCCCATCTTTTGCTTACGAACTCGGAGACTTTCCATGAGCGAATTCATCACCAATGTCAGCGATGCCAGTTTCGACCAGGATGTTCTCCAGGCCGAGGGGCCGGTGCTGGTCGACTACTGGGCTGAGTGGTGCGGCCCGTGCAAGATGATCGCGCCGGTACTCGATGAGATCGCCCAGACTTACCAGGGCAAGCTGAAAGTCTGCAAGCTGAACATCGATGAAAACCAGGACACCCCGCCGAAGTTCGGCGTGCGTGGCATCCCGACGCTGATGCTGTTCAAGAACGGCAATGTCGAAGCCACCAAAGTCGGCGCGCTGTCCAAGTCGCAGCTGGCGGCCTTCCTCGACAGCAACATCTAAGTTGCGTTGAGACGGCAACAAGCCCTGAAAGCCCCGCACATTGCGGGGCTTTTTTCTGTCTGGGCGCTGGACGATGAATAAAGCCGGTGTTACATTCGGCCTCGCTGCATTTCCTATGCAGCCCCCTGCAAGCCGTCGCCGACGCATTCCTATTCGAATCTTTCGATATACAAGCAGGCGATCAAGTCGCCTTCTCAGCGGCGCGGCCTCCCAAGCTAAATAGCTTATTCCCCTCCTTCATGATTACGTCATTCCTATGAATCTGACCGAACTCAAGCAAAAGCCGATTACCGAACTGCTGGAACTCGCTGAACAACAAGGCCTGGAAAACATGGCCCGTTCGCGCAAGCAGGACGTGATTTTCTCCCTGTTGAAAAAACACGCTAAAAGCGGTGAGGAAATCTCCGGTGATGGCGTGCTGGAGATTCTCCAGGACGGTTTCGGCTTTCTCCGCTCTGCGGATGCCTCGTACCTCGCTGGCCCCGATGACATCTACGTCTCGCCGAGCCAGATCCGCCGCTTCAACTTGCGTACTGGCGATACCATCGTCGGCAAGATCCGCCCGCCGAAAGAAGGCGAGCGTTACTTCGCGCTGCTCAAAGTTGACACGATCAACTACGACCGCCCGGAAAACGCCAAGAACAAGATTCTGTTTGAAAACCTGACGCCGCTGTTTCCCACCAAGCGTCTGGTCATGGAAGCCGGTAACGGCTCCACCGAGGACATCACCGGCCGGGTGATCGACCTCTGCGCCCCGATTGGCAAAGGCCAGCGCGGCCTGATCGTCGCACCGCCGAAAGCCGGTAAGACCATCATGCTGCAGAACATCGCGGCGAACATCGCACGCAACAACCCCGAGTGCCACCTGATCGTTCTGCTGATCGACGAGCGCCCGGAAGAAGTGACCGAGATGCAGCGCACCGTGCGCGGCGAAGTGGTTGCCTCGACCTTCGACGAGCCGCCAACCCGCCACGTGCAGGTTGCCGAAATGGTGATCGAGAAGGCCAAGCGCCTGGTCGAGCACAAGAAGGACGTGGTTATCCTGCTCGACTCCATCACCCGTCTGGCGCGTGCCTACAACACCGTGATCCCAAGCTCCGGCAAGGTGCTTACCGGTGGTGTCGACGCTCACGCCCTGGAGAAGCCGAAACGCTTCTTCGGTGCCGCGCGTAATATCGAAGAAGGCGGCTCGCTGACCATCATCGCCACCGCGCTGGTAGAAACCGGCTCGAAGATGGATGAAGTGATCTACGAAGAGTTCAAAGGCACCGGCAATATGGAGCTGCCGCTGGACCGTCGTATCGCCGAGAAGCGTGTGTTCCCTGCGATCAACATCAACCGCGCCGGTACTCGCCGCGAAGAACTGCTGACCGCCGATGACGAACTGCAGCGCATGTGGATTCTGCGCAAGCTGCTGCACCCGATGGATGAGATTGCCGCCATCGAGTTCCTCACCGACAAGCTGAAAGCGACCAAGACGAACGAAGAGTTCTTCCAGTCGATGAAGCGTAAGTAAGGCGTCCTTCGCCTTACAACAAAAGCCGGGTAAGCCCGGCTTTTGTGTGTCTGGAGGCTGGCTTTCCCTTCTGAAAGACCCAGTTCGGCGCTAAACTTTGCGCCCCTATTGCTCGGCCCGAAACGAGGCATCTGCATGCAGTATCGTGACCTGCGCGATTTTATTCGCGGTCTGGAGACGCGCGGCGAACTCAAGCGCATCCAAACGCCGGTTTCCCCTGTGCTGGAAATGACCGAAATCTGCGACCGCACCCTGCGTAAAGGCGGGCCGGCGCTGCTCTTCGAAACCCCCACAGGGTTTGACGTGCCGGTGCTCGGCAACCTGTTCGGCACGCCCAAACGCGTGGCCTTGGGTATGGGCGCGGAAGAAGTCAGCGAGCTGCGTGAAATCGGCAAGCTGCTGGCCTTTCTCAAGGAGCCTGAGCCGCCGAAAGGCCTCAAGGATGCCTGGAACAAGCTGCCGATCTACAAGAAGGTGCTGAGCATGGCGCCCAAGGTGCTCAAAGACGCGCCGTGCCAGGAAGTGGTCGAAGAGGGCGAGGATGTCGACCTCGGCAAGCTGCCCGTGCAGACCTGCTGGCCGGGTGATGTCGGCCCACTGATTACCTGGGGTCTGACCATCACCAAAGGTCCGAATAAGGAACGGCAAAACCTCGGTATCTACCGCCAGCAGGTGATCGGCCGTAACAAGGTGATCATGCGCTGGCTCAGCCACCGTGGTGGTGCCCTGGACTACCGCGAGTGGTGCCAGAAGTATCCGGATCGCCCCTACCCGGTGTGCGTGGCGCTAGGCGCCGATCCGGCGACCATTCTTGGCGCGGTTACTCCGGTACCAGACAGCCTCTCCGAATACGCCTTTGCCGGCCTGCTGCGCGGCCACCGCACCGAGCTGGTCAAGGCCCGTGGCAGTGATCTGCAGGTGCCGGCCAGCGCCGAAATCGTCCTCGAAGGCGTGATCCATCCGGGCGAGACCGCGCCGGAAGGGCCATACGGCGACCACACCGGCTATTACAACGAGGTCGATACCTTCCCGGTATTTACCGTCGAGCGCATTACCCGTCGGCAAAAGCCGATCTACCACAGCACCTATACCGGTCGTCCGCCAGATGAGCCGGCGATTCTCGGTGTGGCGCTCAACGAAGTGTTTGTGCCGATCCTGCAGAAGCAGTTTCCCGAGATCATCGACTTCTACCTGCCGCCGGAAGGTTGCTCGTATCGCATGGCGGTGGTGACCATCAAGAAGCAGTACCCCGGCCACGCCAAGCGCGTAATGCTTGGTGTGTGGTCGTTCCTGCGACAGTTCATGTACACCAAGTTCGTTATCGTCACCGACGACGATATCAACGCACGGGACTGGAACGACGTGATCTGGGCAATTACCACGCGCATGGACCCCAAACGCGACACGGTGATGATCGACAACACACCGATCGACTACCTCGACTTCGCCTCGCCGATCTCCGGCCTTGGTTCGAAGATGGGCCTGGACGCCACCCATAAGTGGCCCGGCGAAACCAACCGTGAGTGGGGTCGGGCTATCGTTCAGGATGAAGCGGTCAAACAGCGTGTCGATGCGCTGTGGTCTGAGTTGGGAATCGATTGATGAAAGTCACCCTGAATCCTTCAGGTGCCGTGCTTGACGTGCAGCCCCGCGAGCGCATCCTCGATGCCGCGCGGCGGCTGGGTTACGACTGCCCGCAGAGCTGCCGCAATGGTAACTGCCATATCTGCGCGGCGCTGCTGGTTGAAGGCCGTGTGCAGCAGGGCGGGGTCGAGCTGAGCCAAGGTGAGTTGTTCACCTGCCTGGCCGAGCCGTTGGAAGACTGTGTGCTGCATTGGGATGGCGTGCTGGCCCCCGGCGAGCTGCCGGTGCGTGAACTGGCCTGCCAGGTTGTCGCCTGTGATGAGCTGGGCGGCGATGTGTTTCGCCTGCGGCTGAATACGCCGGCCGGCAAGGCGCCGCGTTACCACGCCGGGCAATACCTGCTGCTGCAGCGCGACGGCGATGATTACGCAGCCTTCTCCCTGGCCTCGGCGCCGCATCGCGGACGCGAGCTGGAGCTGCATGTGCTGGCTCGCGATGAGGCCACGGTTGCGCTGATCGCCCAGCTGCGCCGTAGCGGTCTGGTGCGGGTGAAGATGCCGTTCGGTGATACCCACCTGGCCGAGCTGCCGGCTGGGCCGCTGGTGCTGATCGCCGCCGGTACTGGCATGGCGCAAATGCACAGCCTGATCGAACACTGCCGCGCCGCCGGTTTCGTCCATCCGGTGCACCTGTACTGGGGCGCGCGTCGCCCGGAAGACTTCTACGAGCTGGAACATTGGGCGCAGTGGCAGCAGGTGCCCAACCTGTTCCTGCATCAGGTGGTCAGTGATCAGTGTGGCTGGCAGGGCCGTTGTGGCCTGCTGCACGAAGCCGTGCGTGAAGACTTCGCTGACCTCAAGGCGCTGAATGTCTATGCCAGCGGCTCACCGGCGATGGTCTACGCCACTCTGGATGCGCTAGTGGATGCCGGTATGGATGCGCACCAGATGCGCGCGGATGTATTCGCCTACGCGCCGCGTGGCTGAATGAAAGAAGCCGCTTTGGGGCGGCTTCGTAGGGTGGATCACGCTTCACCGATCCACCAATTTTGCTGTGAGTGGTGGATGAATAAAGCGTCATCCACCCTACATTTAACGCACCTGCACCACCACCTTGCCCACGGCCTTGCGTTGGCCAAGGGTGTTGATCGCCTCCGCAGCCTGTTCCAATGGAAAAGTCTGCGACACCAGCGGCTTGAGTTTGCCTTCGGCGTGCCAGGCGAACAGCTGCTGGAAGTTGGCGGCGTTATCCTGCGGCTGGCGCTGGGCGAAGGAGCCCCAGAATACCCCGACCACGGCTGCGCCCTTGAGCAGGGTCAGGTTGACCGGCAGCTCGGGGATGCGACCGCTGGCAAAACCCACCACCAGCAGGCGGCCGTTCCAGGCGATGGAGCGGATTGCTGCATCGAACAGGTCGCCACCCACCGGGTCATAGATCACGTCCGCGCCCTGGCCGCCGGTCAGGCGTTTTACTTCGTCCTTCAGGTTGCTTTCGCTGTAGTTGATCAGCTCATCGGCGCCGGCGGCCTTGGCCACTTCGAGCTTTTCTGCGCTGCTTGCTGCGGCGATTACTTTGGCACCCATGGCTTTGCCGATTTCCACGGCGGCCAAGCCAACACCACCGGAGGCACCGAGTACCAGCAGGGTTTCCCCCGGTTGCAGGTTGGCGCGCTGCTTGAGGGCGTGCATCGAGGTGCCGTAGGTCATGCCGAAGGCGGCGGCGCTGGCAAAATCCATGCTCGCGGGGATCGGCATAACGTTGTAGCCGGGCACCGCCACTTCTTCGGCAAAGCTGCCCCAGCCGGTAAGGGCCATGACTCGGTCACCGGCTTTCAGGTGGCTGACCTTTTCGCCTACTGCGCTAACCACGCCAGCTGCTTCGCCACCTGGAGAGAAGGGGAAGGGCGGCTTGAACTGGTATTTGCCCTCGATGATCAGGGTGTCGGGGAAGTTGACCCCGGCCGCATGCACTTGTAGCAGCACTTCGTTCTTCTTCGCTTCGGGGCTGGCGATTTCTTCCAGTACCAGGGTTTCGGCGGGGCCGAAGGCTTTGCACAGCACGGCTTTCATCGGGCTTTTCCTCTGCGGTTGATGGTCATGCAGTGTAGGTGCGGGCGGTGCCCGGTCAACGAGCATGCCTGTGCCTGATAGCTATGCATAAGCTTGGGGCTTGGGCCGCTGCCTGACTGTGGCTATGCTAGGGGCTGAACTCTTGAGGAATACCGCCTGTGAAAGCCTGGATCGCATTGTTGTTGGCCCTGTCCCTGCCCTTGGCGGCACACGCCTCTGAAGATAAAGAAGCCAAGGCGGCGGTGCCTGCCGTGGCCTATGTCTCGCTGTTTCCTGCGCTGGTGGGAAATTTTGGCGAGGGGCCGAAGCTCAAATTCTTCAAGGCCGATATTTCCCTGCGGGTAACTGGTGCAGATGTCGAGGCGAGGGTCAAACACCACGACCCGCTGATCCGTAATCAACTGGTCATGCTGTTCTCCCAGCAGACAGAAGAAGCCATGGCGGCCCCGGGTGCTCGCGAAACCTTGCGCGCCGAGGCGCTCAAGCAGGTGCAGGAAGTGCTTACCCAGGAGGAAGGCAAGCCGCTGGTGGAAGACCTGCTATTCAATAACCTGATTATTCAATAAGCCCTCATGCAGCTGGCGCTGCGCCATTTCAGCGCAGCGCCAGCACGGCTGCCCATTCCTCGGTGCTGACCGGCATAACCGACAGGCGGCTGCCCTTCTGTACCAGCGGCAACGCCAGCAGCGCACTCTGCGCTTTCAGCTGCGCCAGCGGGATCACCCGCTTGAAGGCCTCGACAAACGCCACATCGACTGCGCTCCAGGGGTTCTTGGCAGCGCTGGCCTTGGCATCGAAGTAGTGGCTGACAGGCTCTAGCGCGGTGGGATCGGGGTAGTGCGCCGAGGCGATGCGGGCGATTCCGGCAATGCCCGGCTCTGGGCAGCTGGAGTGATAGAAGAAGAACAGATCACCCGGCTGCATGCTGCGCAGGAAGTTGCGCGCCTGGTAATTGCGCACGCCATCCCAGCGTGCCTGCTCCAGGCGCTGCAGGTCGTGGATCGAGAGTTCGTCGGGTTCTGACTTCATCAGCCAATAAGGCATGAACTTTGCTCCTGTGATTCAGTCCGTTAGCGGGCAGGTGCTATTTGCACGGGTAGTGCCCGGCGTATTGCAGTGTTGCAGCCGGCGCGTGTGGATGGCAGCCGCTGTTGGACCTATAAAAATAATCGCCGCGAATACAGCGTGCGCTATGCCTTTAAGGGGGAGGCATTCGATGAAACGTAAACCCGATGTGTTGTTGATTTTGGTAATACTGTTCAGCCTGGGTGTGGTCACTACCGGTTATACCCAGAGTTTGTGGGATCGCCAGGCTGATACACCGGTCACTCAGTCGCAAGCGGCTGGTTGAACCTGGTAGGTACCGCAGGGAGTGCGGTACAGCCTTTAAGCGGCCTGACTCAATACCACGCCTTATCCGTCACTGTGCCTTGCAGTGGCACATCCCAGCTGGCCATGGTCAGTCGATCCACCTGCTGACACTCATGCGCCAAACCCAATAATGTCGGTTTGTGCCAATTTTTGCGCAGTGCGCGATACGCCAGGCTGCGGTCATAGAACCCACCGCCCATGCCCAGGCGTCCTCCGTGACGGTCGAAACCGACCAGCGGTAGCAATACCAGATCCAGTGCCCAGACCTTGCGCTGCTGTTTGCAGTTGCGCTGGGGCTCGTCGATACCGAAGCGATTCTTCTGCAAGCGCTCATGGGCGCGGATGCGTTGAAACACCATTTTGCTGCGCGGCCAGGGGCTTAGCACTGGTAAATAAGTCGCCCTGCCCCGTTGCTGTGCGGCACGCAGCAGGGGGCGTGGGTCGATCTCGCCGTCGTTGGGAAGGTACAGGGCAATGTGCCGCGCGCGGCGAAACAGCGGGTGCTGCGCCAGCAGTTTATACAGGCCTTGGGCGGCTTGGCGTTGGGCGTGGCGGCTGAGGGCGCGGCGCTGTACGCGCAGGTGGCGGCGTAATTGCGCGCGGCTTAGTGCAGAGGTATCGAGCATGGGCTGTTGCGGTAGCGATTGCCGCAGAGGGGCAACCGGCTGGAAAAGGTGACTCCCCGACGTGCCGCTGTCGGCTTAGCCCTTGAACCCGAAAGTTCAAGGTGGAGGTTGCAGGAGGCGTTAAGGCTTTCCGTCAAGCGGACATGCACACCGGCTTCAACGTGCAACCTCCGGGGTTGTGCGAATCGGCTCAGGGACATCACCAACTGGCGCACACTCCAGGGAGCGGCGGCCAGTATACCCGAAAGCGTCGGCACGCAATCAGCTGCCTTGCTCATCGGCGTCCCGAGCCAGAGCGCTGTCGACCCGATTGAGCAGGCTACGCACCTGATCACGGTTGGCGCCGGCCTGTTGATCAAGGTGTTGCTGTTTGTGTAGCAGGTCGTGGGTGATGTTGAGGGCGGCCATCACCGCAACGCGGTCGGCACCGATCACTTTGCCGCTTGAGCGGATCTCCCGCATCTTGCCATCCAGATAGCGCGCGGCACTTTCCAGGTTGCTGCGTTCATCGCTCGGGCAGGCGATGCAATATTCTTTGTCCAGAATCTGGACGGTCAAGGTGTTCGACTGGGTCATTAATCCTGCTCCAGGGCTTTGAGGCGCGAAATCATGGATTCGACCTTATGCCGGGCCATTTCGTTCTTTTCAATTAGATGGGCACGTTCTTCGCGCCAGGCCTTTTCGCTCGTCAGAAGCTGTCGGTTTTGCGCCTTGAGCTGTTCGACGCGCTGGATCAGCAAGTCCAGCTTGGTCGTAAGAGCCTGCAGGTCGACGTCTTCCATGGTTCTCTACTCGTACTAGGTGAGTGGGCTGGCAGGTGAAAAATAGCGTCTTTGCGGCGTCTTCGACAGTGCCCGGTGGTGCGCGGCGCTGTTGTTGGGTGTGTGGCCAGTGTGGGGCAGATCGGCACGCCAGAGGTTGATGCATTTCACCCACGGATCACGGCGCGGCAATTTTTGCGTTGGCTGGGCGGGCTCCGTCGAGCCGCTTGCATAGTCTTGGCACGCCTGCCGGTGCTAGGATACAAGGCCTCCATTCTAGTGATCGCGCAGCTTTGCGCCTAGTTATCTATGCCAACTTCAAATTCGCCGTACTCCGCGTTTGCCGCCCTGCTTGCCAACAGCGGCCACACCATTTCCCCTGCCGAGTTGCATGGTCTGTTGCTCGGTCGCAGCTGTGCTGGTGCGGGCTTTGAAATCGACTCCTGGCTGGTGGATGCCGCCGAGCTGCTCGGTGCTGCGCCGGAAGACACCGTGCGCCAGGCGCTGATCGGCCTGCAGGAAATGGTCAAGGGCGAGCTGACCAGCAACGATGTCACCGTGGTGCTGTTGTTGCCCAGCGACGATGCGCCGCTTAGCGAGCGTGCAGTGGCTCTGGGACAATGGTGTCAGGGCTTCCTCGGCGGCTTCGGTCTGACTGCCCGCGACAGCGCCTTGAGCGCCGAAGCCATGGAAGTGCTGCAGGACCTCTCGGCGATTGCCCAGGTGCAGAACGCCCTGGACGAATCCGATGATGGCGAGAACGATTACATGGAAGTGATGGAATACCTGCGTGTGGCGCCGTTGCTGCTGTTCAGCGAGTGTGCCAAGCCTGTGGTTGCTGCGGCGAAGCCGTCGCTGCATTGATTTTCATGCAATAGAAGTGGACTCAATCTGCCCATGATCAGCATCCCCAAGTCGGAATACGCCCGTCGGCGCAAGGCGCTGATGGCGCAGATGGAACCCAACAGCATCGCGATTTTGCCGGCGGCGCCGGTGTATATCCGCAACCGAGATGTCGAGCATATCTACCGCCAGGACAGCGACTTCCAGTACCTCTCCGGCTTTCCCGAGCCGGAAGCGGTGATTGCGCTGATTCCCGGGCGCGAGCATGGCGAGTACGTATTGTTCTGCCGCGAGCGCGACCCGCTGCGCGAACTGTGGGACGGCCTGCGCGCCGGGCAGGACGGCGCCATCAGCCAGTACGGCGCCGATGACGCGTTCCCGATTGGCGATATCGACGACATCCTGCCGGGGCTGATCGAGGGCCGTGATCGGGTCTATTCCTCCATGGGCACCAACCATGAGTTCGACCGCCAGCTGATGGAGTGGATCAACGTGATCCGCTCCAAAGCGCGCCAGGGCGCGACGCCACCCAACGAATTCATCACCCTCGAACACCTGCTGCATGACCTGCGCCTGTACAAGTCGGCGGCCGAAGTCAAAGTCATGAAGGAAGCCGCGGACATCTCCTGCCGCGCCCACGTGCGTGCCATGCAAGCCAGTCGTGCGGGCCTGTTCGAATACCACCTGGAAGCCGAGCTGGATTACGAGTTCCGCAAGGGCGGGGCGAAGATGCCGGCCTATGGCTCCATCGTCGCGGCGGGCAAGAACGCCTGCATCCTGCATTACCGTGAGAACGACGCGCCGCTGAAAGACGGCGATCTGGTGCTGATCGACGCGGGCTGTGAAATCGACTGCTACGCCAGCGACATCACCCGCACCTTCCCGGTCAGCGGCAAGTTTTCCCCCGAGCAGAAAGCCATCTACGAGCTGGTGCTGGCGTCGCAGGAAGCCGCGTTCAAGGAAATCGGCCCCGGCAAGCACTGGAACCAGGCCCATGAAGCCACAGTGCAGGTGATTACTGCCGGGCTGGTGGAGCTGGGCCTGCTGCAGGGCGATGTCGCCGAGTTGATCGCCAGCGAGGCCTACAAACCCTTCTATATGCACCGCGCCGGCCACTGGCTGGGCATGGATGTGCACGATGTTGGCGAGTACAAGGTCGGCGGCGAATGGCGCGAGCTGGAAGTCGGCATGGCCATGACGGTTGAGCCGGGCATCTATATCGCCGTGGACAATCAGGACGTGGCCAAGAAGTGGCGCGGCATTGGTGTGCGCATCGAGGACGACGTGGTGGTGACCAAGAGCGGCTGCGAAATCCTCACCAGCGGTGTGCCGAAAACCGTTGCCGAAATCGAAGCGCTGATGGCCGCCGCACGCAGCGTGGCTGCCTAGATCATGCAACGGGTGGATATCGCGATTATCGGCGGTGGCCTGGTCGGCGCCAGTCTGGCCGTGGCCCTGCAGGCCGAAGCCAAGCAGCGCGGCTGGAGCATTTGCCTGATCGAGCCGTTCACCCCGGGCAACGGTTATCAGCCCAGCTACGACGCGCGCTCCACTGCGTTGTCGTTTGGTTCCCAGCAGATTTATCAGCGCCTTGGTTTGTGGCAGCAGATCAGCCAGCGCGCCGAGCCGATCAAGCAGATTCATGTTTCCGACCGAGGCCGTTTCGCCGCCGCGCGCCTGAGCGCCGAGGAAGAAGGCGTGCCGGCGCTCGGTTATGTGGTGGAAAACGCCTGGCTTGGCGAATGCCTGTGGCAGGCGCTGGATCAGCAAGTGGTGAGCTGGCGCAGCCCGGCGCAGGTCACCCGCATGCAGGCCCTGGCCGATGGTTACCGCCTGACTTTGGATGACGGCAGCGAACTGGAATGCAGCCTGGCGATTCTTGCCGAGGGCGGCCGCTCCGGACTGCGCGAGCAGTTGGGCATCGCCGTCAGCACTACGCCGTACGGGCAGAGCGCGCTGATCGCCAACGTCAGCCCGCAGGAGGCGCACAACGGCCTGGCCTTCGAACGGTTTACCGAAGAAGGACCGATGGCCCTGCTGCCGCTGGCGGATAACCGCTGCGCCCTGGTCTGGACCCGCGCCACCCTGGAAGCCGAGCGGCTGTCGGCGCTGGACGATGCGGCGTTTCT
This sequence comes from Pseudomonas sp. 1928-m, assembly GCF_029269135.1. NCBI lineage: Bacteria > Pseudomonadati > Pseudomonadota > Gammaproteobacteria > Pseudomonadales > Pseudomonadaceae > Pseudomonas > Pseudomonas sp. 1928-m. Next base: position 85,526 of record NZ_JARIXO010000003.1, read on the forward strand.
CGCCGAGCTGCAGCAGGCCTTCGGTTATCGCCTGGGCAGCCTGCGCCAGGTTGGCGCGCGGCATCTCTACCCGCTGGCGCTGACCGCAGCCAAAGAGCAGGTGCGTCAGCATCTGGTGGTACTCGGCAATGCTGCGCACAGCCTGCATCCGATTGCCGGCCAGGGTTACAACCTCTCGCTGCGCGACACCCTGGTGCTGGCCGAAACCCTGCTGACCAGCAATGCGCCCTTGGGCGATCTGGCTACCCTGCAGCGCTACCTGAGCAGCCAGCAGATGGATCAGCAGCTGACTGTCGGCTTCTCCGACCAGGTCACCCGCCTGTTCAGCACCGGCCAGCCGTTATTGGCTGCTGGGCGCAACCTTGGCCTGCTCGGCCTCGACCTATTACCTCCGGCGAAACGCTGGTTCGCCCGCCAGGCCATGGGCCTTGGCACTCGCTCGGAGCATTGATTCATGTCGGCAAACAAACTGGCGCGCAAGGCGCGGCTGCTGCGCTGGGCGATGAATCTGTATCCACCCTATCTGGGCGCCGGTGTGCGGGTGCGGCGGATCAGCGCGGACTTCCGCCAGGTACAGGTGAAGATGGGCCTGGGCTGGTATAACCGCAACTATGTTGGCACCCAGTTCGGCGGCAGTTTGTATTCGATGACCGACCCGTTCTTCATGCTGATGATTATGGAAAACCTCGGGCGTGACTTTATCGTCTGGGACAAGGCCGCGCGCATCGACTTTATCGCCCCCGGCACCGGCCCTGTGTACGCGGACTTCAGTATCGACCAAGGGCTGCTTGACGATATTCGTCAGCACACCGCCGATGGCGATAAGTACCATCCCGAGCTGCATGTCGACGTGCGCGATGGCAGCGGCACCCTGGTGGCGCGGGTGCATAAAACTCTTTATGTGCGACTTAAACCGCGCGTTCGGCAGGCAGCTTGAACAAGGAATATGTGATGCAAGCGGATCTGATCATCGTTGGTGCAGGCATGGTGGGCAGCGCCCTGGCGCTGGCCCTGCAGGATCAGGGCCTGGAGATTCTGCTGGTCGATGGCGGCCCGCTGAGCGTCAAACCCTTTTATCCGCAGGCTGCCTTCGAGCCGCGGGTCAGTGCGCTATCGGTGGCCAGCCAACGCATTCTTGATCGCCTCGGTGTATGGGACGGCATCGCCGCACGGCGTGCCTGCCCCTATGGCGAGATGCAGGTGTGGGACGGCTCCGGAACCGGGCAAATTCATTTCAGCGCAGCCAGCGTACATGCCGAATCCCTCGGCCATATCGTCGAGAACCGCGTGGTGCAGGATGCCCTGCTCGAACGCCTGCACGACAGCCCGATTGGTTTGCTGCCGGGTGCCCGCCTGGAGCAGCTGCGCCGCTCCGGCGATGGCTGGTTGCTCAGCCTGAGTGACGGCCGCGAGCTGCGTGCGCCATTGATCATCGCAGCGGATGGCGCCAACTCGGCGGTGCGCCGCCTGGCCGGTTGCGCCACCCGCGAGTGGGATTACCTGCACCACGCCATCGTTACCAGCGTGCGTTGCAGCAAGCCGCATCAGGCCACCGCCTGGCAGCGCTTTACCGATGACGGCCCACTGGCCTTTCTGCCGCTGGCAGGCCCGGCAGGCGAGCACTGGTGCTCGATTGTCTGGTCGGTGACCCCGACAGAAGCCGAGCGGCTGATGGCGCTGGGTGATGCCGGCTTTCGCCGCGCTCTGGGCTTTGCCTTCGAACACCGCTTGGGCGAGGTGCTACACGCTGATCCGCGCCTGTGTATCCCGCTGCGTCAACGTCACGCCAAACGCTATGTCGAAGACGGCCTGGCGCTGATTGGCGATGCCGCACACAGCATCCATCCGCTGGCCGGGCAGGGCGTCAACCTGGGCTTTCTCGATGTGGCAGTGCTGGCCGAGGTGCTGTTGCATGCCGCGCAGCGTGGCGAGCGCCTCAGCGATGTGAAGGTGCTGAGCCGCTATGAGCGCCGGCGCATGCCGCACAACCTGGCGATGATGGCTGCGATGGAAGGCTTCGAGCGGCTGTTCCAGGCCGACCCGCTGCCGCTGCGCTGGTTGCGCAACAGCGGCCTCAACTGGGTGGACGATCTGCCAGAAGCCAAGGCGCTGTTTGTCCGTCAGGCGCTGGGTTTGTCGGGTGATTTGCCGGAGTTGGCGCGGGCTTAACGCTGACTATCTAGCCCAGTGACGCTCGTTACGCCGATGGTGGGTTACGCCGCGCCCCGAATGGCGTGAGTCTGGCAGTCGCGACATGCGGCTAACCTGCGCGGCCCGACCCACACTACAAAAGTCACGTACAAAAAAAGCCCGGCACTGAGGCCGGGCTAAAAGTGTGTAGGGAAGTACACACGGAGTTGCTGTCAGGTCATGCCCAGCCAGTTGGGCAGGGCCATGGATACGGCAGGCACGTAGGTGATGATCATCAGGAAGCTCAGTAGCAGCATCAGCCACGGCCAGGCGGCCTTGATCACGGCGGTCAGCGGCATACCGGTCACCGCCGAGGTGACGAACAGGTTGAGCCCCACCGGTGGTGTGATCAGACCGATTTCCATGTTCACCACCATGATGATGCCCAGGTGGATCGGGTCGATGCCCAGTTGCACGGCAATCGGGAAGAGGATTGGCGCGAGGATCAGGATGATCGCCGACGGCTCCATAAAGGCGCCCGCCACCAGCAGCACGATGTTCACCACCAGCAGGAACTGCCATGGCTGCAGGCCCATCTCGATCACCCAGGCGGTGATGGTCTGGGGGATCTGCTCGGTGGTCAGTACGTGGGCGAAGAGCATGGCGTTGGCGATGATGAACATCAGCATGATGGTCAGCTTGCCGGAGTCCAGCAGTACCTTGGGGCACTCGCGGATGGTCATGTCCTTGTACACGAACAGCGCGACGAAGCCGGCGTAGACCGCCGCTACTGCAGCTGCTTCAGTCGGAGTGAACATGCCGGTGTAGATGCCGCCGAGGATGATCACCATCAACAGCAGGCCCCAGATCGCCTTACGCGCAGTGGTCAGCAGCTGACGCAGGCTGGCGCGTGGCATGGACGGCAGGTTCATCTTCCGCGCGACGATATAGATCGCCACCATCAGAGCAACGCCCAGCAGCAGGCCCGGCACTACGCCGGCCATAAACAGCTTGCCCACCGACTGCTCGGTCGCGGCGGCATATACCACCATGACAATCGACGGTGGAATCAGGATGCCCAGGGTACCGGCGTTACACACGATCCCGGCGCCGAATGCCTGCGGATAACCCGAACGCACCATGCCGGCGATGGCAATCGAGCCCACGGCCGCCACGGTGGCAGGTGACGAGCCGGACAACGCAGCGAACAGCATGCACGCCATTACGGCGGAAATAGCCAGGCCGCCACGGATATGGCCGACGCAGGCGTTGGCGAAATCGATCAGGCGCTGGGCCACGCCGCCGGTGGTCATAAAGGCACCGGACAGCAGGAAGAACGGGATCGCCAGTAGGGTGTAGTGCTCGCTGGTTTCGAACAGCTTGATCGCCAGCGAACGTACCGAGTCCGGGCTGAACAGCATGATGGTCACCGAGCCGGCCAGGCCCAGGGAGGCGGCAATCGGCACGCCGATAAACATCAGCAGGAACAGCAGCAGGAAGAGGAACAGGATGGTCATTGTTTGTGCTCCCCGTGCTCATTGATCTTCAGTGCGTCAGCGGCTTCATCAGCCAGGCCCAGGCCGGTCTGCTGGTTGCGCAGGATGCGTACGAAGATTTCAAAGAAGCGGATAAAAACCATGGCGTAGCCGAACGGCACGATCAGGGTGATATGCCATTGCATGATGCCGTAGTGACCGAGGTCTTCCGCACCGATGCCGGCAGTGAACAGGGTTTTCACCCAGTCGAAGCTGGCCACGGTGATCAGTCCGGCATAGCCCAGGCAGGCCAGGCAGGCGATCAGGCCAATCACCCGCTGCACCGGCTTGCTCGCCAGTTTCACCAGCGCATCGACGCCGATGTGCCCAGCGGTGCGTACACCGTAGGCCAGGCCGAAGAAAATCAACCAGGCGAATAACGCCTTGGTCAGGGCAATGCTCCAGGTCATCGACTGGGCCATGCCGAGAATGCTGTCGCCGATGGCGAAGAACAACTCACTGCTGCCTTCCCAGCGATCCGCCAGGTTGTAGAACAGTGTGTAAAGGTTATTGAGGATCACGTAGACGAAGGTCACCAGCGTCATGGCGGCCAGCAGGAACGCGATAAAGCCTTCCTCGAAGTGGTCCCAGACGCGCCGCAAGGCGTTCATCAATAGAATCTCCAGTGGTTAGGGGCGGCGTACCCAGGCAACCCGCGAGGGTTGCCTGGGTATTCGGCCAATCGCGCAGCGGCAAGGCTGCGCTGTGGTTGGGTGCAGGCCGCAGCCTGCTCCGCCTTACTGGTTGGCTGCGTCGGCGGCCTTGATCAGGTCGGCGCCGATTTCCGCTTCGAACTTGCTCCACACCGGCTTCATGGCATCGCGCCATTCATTACGCTGCTCAGGAGTCAGGCTAATGATTTCGGTGGTTTTCGCCTCGAGGATGCGCTGCTTGTCGCCTTCGTTTAGGGCGTCAGCCTGCTTGTTCACTTCGGCGGTCACTTCCACAATGATCTTGTCCAGCTCGCTGCGTACATCGGCAGGCAGGCTGTTCCAGAACTTGGTGTTGGTGATCAGCATGTAGTCCAGTACACCGTGGTTGGACTCGGTGATGAACTTCTGCACTTCGTGCATCTTCTGGCTGTAGATGTTCGAGTAGGGGTTCTCGGCACCGTTAACCACGCCAGTCTGCAGGCCTTGGTAAACCTCGGCGAAGCTCATTTTGCGCGGGTTGGCTTTAACGGCCTTGAACTGCTCTTCCAGTACGGCGGAAGCCTGTACGCGGAATTTCAGGCCACGTGCATCTTTCGGCTCACGCAGTGCCTTGTTGGCGGACAGCTGCTTGAGGCCGTTGTGCCAGTAGGCCAGGCCGGTGATGTTTTTATCTTCCATGGATTTCAGCAGCGCCTGACCTTCAGGGCTCAGCTGGAAGCGGTCGACGGCGGCCATGTCCTGGAACAGGAACGGCAGGTCGAATACCTGGATCTGCTTGGTGTACTGCTCGAACTTGGCCAGCGATGGGGCGATCAGCTGCACGTCACCGAGCAACAGCGCTTCCATTTCCTTGCCATCGCCGAACAGCGAGGAGTTCGGGTAAACCTCGACCTTGACCTTGTCGCCCAGACGCTCTTCGGCGAGCTTCTTGAACAGCACGGCACCCTGGCCTTTAGGGGTGTGGTCGGCGACCACGTGGGAGAACTTGATCACGATCGGGTCGGCCGCTTGGGCCATGCCGGCGATGCTCAGCGACAGGGCGCACGCGAGCGCCTTGGCAGTCAGTTTGAACATGGAGTCTTTCCTCTTGTTTTTGTATAGCGTGATGCGCCGCAGCGCTACAAGTCGGGCGAACAGGCTCAAGTCTAGGCGGCCTGTCAGAAAATGACGGGCGTCGGGCAGATTGCCTAGAACTGTGCGTTAGTGAGTCGCCTTGAGGAGGCTAGAGCAACCGCCATGCCAGGCGCTGAAGTGGCTGCTGTGAGTAGTGTGAAACGCAGCAACGACAAGGCCTGGCGGGTTGTTGCAGAGGATTTTGCGCGCAGCTGCGCAGGGCGTTTGCGCAGCTTTTGGCGGAAATCCGCCGGCTAGTCGAGGCTGTCTGGCGAGCTTCCGCCAGCATCGGCGAAGCTCAGGCCGTGTTTGCGCAGCTTGTCGTGCAGGGTTTTGCGCGGTACGCCCAAGGCCTCGGCCAGGCTGCGTAGCGAGCTGTGCGAGCGGCTCAGTTCGGCGCTGATCAGGCTGCGTTCGAAGGCTTCCACCTGGGCATTCAAGCCGCCGCTGCTGCCGTCTTCATCGGGCAGCGGCGCCGCAGCCTGGGCCTGCAGGTCGAGGTCCAGTTCCAGGCCCAGGGCGAAGCGTTCGGCGGCGTTCTGCAGTTCACGTACGTTGCCCGGCCAGGGGTGACGCAGCAGCGCTGCGCGCTGGCCCGGCTGCAGGCTACGTTCGGCCAGGCCATGGCGGCTGCTGGCGGCTTCGGCAAAGTGCTGGAACAGCAGCAGGGCATCTTCGCCGCGCTCACGCAGGGCCGGGATGCGCAGCGGGGCGACGTTCAGGCGGTAATACAGGTCGGCGCGGAAACGGCCTTGATCGGCGGCCTGGCGCAGGTCTTCCTTGGTCGCCGCAATCACCCGGATATCTAGGGGAATCAACTGGTTGCCGCCGAGGCGCTCGACCACCCGCTCCTGCAACAGGCGCAGCAGTTTGACCTGCACTTCCAGGCTCATGCTTTCGATTTCATCGAGAAACAGCGTGCCGCCATTGGCGAATTCGAACTTGCCGATGCGGCGCTTTTGCGCGCCGGTAAAGGCGCCTTGCTCATGGCCGAACAGCTCACTTTCCACCACCGATTCGGCCAGGGCGCCGGCGTTGATCGCCACAAACGGCCCGGCGCGGCGGCTCGACAGGTCGTGCAGAGCGCGCGCCACCACTTCCTTGCCGGCGCCGGTTTCACCGAGGATCAGCACGTCGCTGTTGATCCCGGCCAGGGCGCCGATTTGTTCGCGCAGGCGCAGCATGGCTGGCGATTGGCCGACCAAGCGCGCTGACAGGGTGTGGCGATCGGCCAGGGCCATGCGCAGGCTGCGGTTATCCAGCACCAGACGGCGTAGGGCCAAGGCGCGGCGCACGCTGTCGAGCAGGTCGTCGCTGGCGAAAGGTTTTTCCAGAAAGTCATAGGCGCCCGCGCGCATGGCCTGCACGGCCAGCGGCACATCGCCGTGGCCGGTGATCAGCAATACCGGCAGTTCCGGGTCCTGTTCCTGCAGTTGTTGCAGCAGTTGCAGGCCGTCGATGCCGGGCATGCGGATATCGCTGACCACCACGCCCGGCCAGTCGCGCTCAATGCGCGCGGCCACGCCATGGGCATCGGCCAGGCTGCTGACCTTGAGCCCAGCCAGGTCGAGGGTCTGGCTCAGCGCCTGACGCAGGTGGGGGTCGTCGTCGATCAGCAGCACCTGGGTGCGGGAGTCGATCATGCTCATACAGCAAAGTCCTCTGGCGACTGGGTTTTGATGCCCTGATCCGCGGCGCGCAGGCGCAGGGTCAGCTGGGCGCCGCCTTCGGGGTGGTTGGCGAACAGCAGTTCGCCGCCCAGGGCGCGCATCAGGGTATCGCAAATGGCCAGGCCGAGGCCGAGGCCCTGAGCGCTGGTCTTGGTGGTGAAGAATGGCTCGCGGGCGCGTTGCAGCGCCTCCTGACTAAAGCCGGGGCCGTTGTCTCGCAGGTGTAGGTCGACGCCCTCGGCGGTGAGTTCGGCACTCAGCCACAGGCGGCGTGGCTGCGGCACTTCGCTCAAGGCATCGAGGGCGTTGGCCAACAGGTTGCCAAGCACCTGGCGCAGGCGGGTTTCCCCGGCCTGCACCCACAGGGTAGCGTTCGGCAGGTCGCGAATCAGCTCGACCTGCATGGCCTGGCGACGCTTGGCCAGCAGGGCCAGGGCATCGTCGATGGCCGGTTGCAGGGCCACGCTTTCCGGGGCGTGGCGATCACGGCGAGCGAAGGCGCGCAGGTGCGCGATGATCGAGGCCATGCGTTCGGTGAGCTGGCTGATCAGCTTGAGGTTGGCGCGGGCATCGTCGCCGCGCTGGTGGTCGAGCAGCACGCAGGCGTTGTCGGCGTAGCTGCGGATGGCCGCCAGCGGCTGGTTGAGCTCATGGCTGATGCTCGCACTCATGGTGCCCAGGGCTGAGAGTTTGCTGGCCTGCACCAGTTCATCCTGGGCCTGCACCAGCTCCTGCTGGGCCTGCTCGCGCTCCAGCACTTCCTGCTTCAGCCGGCTATTCAGCCGTTCCAGGTCGAGGGTGCGTTCCAGCACGCGTTGTTCCAGCTGCTGACGCGCCTGGCTGTCGAGGGCGATGCGCTCCAGGTAGTGACGGCGACGCTGCATCAGCAGGCCGAGCAGCAGCATCAACAACAGCAGCATGCCGCCGCCGGCGACCAGGGCGGTGCGCACCGGGCGGTCGAGCAGGCTGCGTGGGGCGAGGATGCTGACGGTCCAGCCGGTTTCCTTGAGTTCGCGGTCCTGGCGAATCCAGTTCTGCGTATCCAGTTTGATCGGCGGTGGCGCCTGGGTCGGGTAGGGCAGGTTGGCGGCAATTGCGGCGCGCTCGGCGGCGTCCAGCGGGCGGCTGGCGGTAAAGCGCCACTGGCTGTTGGAGGTGAGAATCACCACGCCATTGGCATCGGTGACCAGCAGCTGTTCCGGGGTGTTGCCCCAGAGGGTTTCGGTGTGGTCGAGGTCGACCTTGACCACCAGCGCGCCGAGATTGCGCTCGCCATCGCGCACGGCAGCGGCGAAGTAGTAGCCGCGCTTGCCCGAGGTGGTGCCGAGGCCGAAGAAGCGCCCGGGGCGGCCGGCGATGGCCTCGCGGAAATACGGGCGGAAGGCGAAGTTACGGTCGACAAAGGAGTCGGCCTGCTCCCAGTTGGAGGCCGCTAAGGTCTTGCCGTTGGGGTCCATCAGGTAGATCACGTCGGCGCCAGTCTGCCCGCGCACCTGATCGAGCAGGCGGTTGGCGTTCTCCAGCAGGGCGCGCTCGCTTGGCTGTTGCAGGGCCAGGCGCAGGGCCGGCAGGTCGCCGAGAATCGGTGGCAGCACCTCGTAGCGGCGCAGGGTGCCAAGCAGGTTGGCCACATAGAGGTCGAGGGTCTGGCGGTTCTGTTCGACCAGTACGCCGCTGTAGTAACGCTCGGCCAGTTGCTGCAGCGGCCACAGCAGGGGCGTCAGCAGCAGGGCGAGGACAGCCAGGCTGCGCCAACGCGGACGACGTGGGTGAGGATGGGCGGTGGACATGCGCTTACTCGGGCAGGGTGATCAGTTGAGAGTGGCGGTTATGCAATAAGTGGGCAAGCTCGCCGATATGGGTCAATACTCAAATCGTTCGGCATCGCCCTGGAGTAATGGTGCCACCCGGTTGCGCCCTGCATGGACGGCTGCGCTTTAGTCCCTGGAGGTTTGTGATGTTGGCTCAATTGACGGTAAGGGCGAGGTTGTTGCTATTGGCGGTGGTGCCGTTGCTGGTGCTGATTGTGGTCATCGGCATGGCGTTGTCCAACGCCAGCAAGCTGAATGACAGTTTTGACGAGTTGTTTACCGACCGCATGCAGCCGATCAGCCAGCTCAAGCTGGTGTCCGATGCCTACGCGGTGGCGATGGTTGATGCACTGCATAAATACCGCGCCGGGGTGTTCGATGAATCCGCGTTGCGCAAGGCATTCAGTGATGCCCGCAGCCGTGGCGACAAGGCCTGGGCCGAATACATCGCCACCCGTCTGACCCGAGATGAAAGCAGCCGGGTCGAGCGGGTCAAGCCGCATCTGTTGCGGGTGCAGCAACTGGCCGATCAGTATCTGGGCCAGCTCGGCAATGGCCAGTTGTTGGCAGCCGAAGCCGGGCCGTTCAATCGCACCCTGTATGACACGTTCGACCCGCTCGGTGGCGAGCTGGAGGGCTTGATCAACCTGCAGTTGAGCGAGGGCGAGCAACTGAACGTCGAGACCGCCGCGCAGTACCAGACGATCCGCAATAGTTTTGTGGTGATTGGCGTGGTGGCGCTGGTGCTGGTGCTGGTGGCCGCGTTGTTGATCAGCCTGTCGATCATTCGCCCGCTGGCCGGTTTGCGCAGCCTGATCAGCGAAGTGCAAGAGTCTTCCAATCTGACCCTGCGCGCCGATGCCAGCGGCCGCGATGAGGTGTCCGATACCGCGCGGGCCTTCAACACCATGCTTGATCACCAGCAGGCATTGATTCGTCACTTGACCGATACCGCCACGCAGCTGGCGGCAGCGTCCGAGGAAATGAGCGCGATCAGTGCCCAGGTCAGCCAGGCCGCCACGGCTCAGGGTGACCAAACCAGCATGGTGGCCACCGCCGTGCACCAGATGAGCGTGGCGGTGCAGGAAGTGGCGCGCAATGCGCAGTCCACCGCGAGCAATGCGGCGGACGCGAACAAGGAAGCGCGCCAGGGCAGTGAGCTGGTGCAGTCCAACCTCACATCGATTCAGGGCCTGTCGGCGTCGGTAGAAAAAGCCGGCCAGGTGATCGACACCCTGCACAGCCAGAGCGATGAAATCAGCAAGGTGCTCGGGGTTATTCAGAGCATTGCCGAGCAGACCAACCTGCTGGCGCTCAATGCGGCCATCGAGGCAGCGCGCGCCGGTGAGGCAGGGCGTGGCTTTGCCGTGGTGGCCGATGAGGTGCGCAGCCTGGCGAGTAATACGCAGAAAGCCACCGAGTCGATTCGCAGCATGATCGATGCCCTGCAAGGCGGTGCGCGTAGCGCGGTGAGCGCCATGCAGCTATCGCGGGAGCAGGCGCAAAACAGCGTCAGCCATGCCCGTGAAGCGGGTGAGGTGCTTAATCATATTGCCCACGCCATCGAAGGCATTGCCGATGGCAATGTGCAGATATCCGCCGCTACCGAGGAGCAGACTGCGGTGGCCAATGAGATCAGCCAGAACATCAGCAGCCTTAATGACAGCATTGGCGAGGTGGTCAACGGCGCCGAACAGAGCTCGATTGCCAGTCGCGATCTGGCGCAACTGGCTACCGGTTTGCAGCAGCAGATTCAGCGTTTTAGGGCTTAGCTGCGAGCGAGGCACTGCTCCAGCGCGGCTTGCCAGGTTGGCAGTTGAACCTGCCAGTCCTGCTGCAGGCGGCTGCAGTCCAAACGTGAATTAAGTGGGCGTTGCGCCGGGGTTGGGTAAGCGCTGCTGGGAATAGGTTGTAGCGTCGCCACACGTTTGCCCTGGTTACGCAGGTGCGCGGCAATTGCGCTGGCGAAACCGAACCAGCTGGTTTCGTCCTGTGCGCTCAGGTGATACAGGCCCCACGGGCCGGCATGGCCGCTGCGCCAGTGCTTGATCAGCTGCACTGTGGCCTGCGCAATAGTGCCGGCCCAGGTTGGTGCGCCAATCTGGTCGTCCACCACGGACAGGCTTTCGCGCTCCTGCAGCAGGCGTTGCATGGTCAGCAGAAAGTTTTTGCCGTGCTGCGAATAGACCCAGCTGGTACGCAGAATCAGGTGCATACCGCCCACGGCCTGAATCGCCTGCTCGCCCGCCAATTTGCTGCGCCCGTAAACACTCAGCGGGTTTGTGCTATCGCTCTCGCGGTAAGGCGCGGCCTGGCTGCCATCGAACACATAATCAGTGGAGTAGTGGATCAGCGGAGCGCCCAGCTCGGCAGCGACCTCGGCGAGGATGCCGGGTGCCGTGGCGTTGATCGTGAAGGCCAGCTCCGGCTCGCTCTCGGCCTGATCCACCGCGGTGTGCGCGGCGGCATTGATGATCAGCTCGGGACGCAGGCGCTGGACATGCTGACGAATCAGTTCGGGCTGAGCCAGGTCCAGCTGCTCGCGGCCCAGTACCGTCAACTTGCCTGCGCCTTGCAGGGCGCGCTGCAACTCCTGGCTGACCTGGCCGTGCTGGCCGAGCAGGAGAATCTTCATGGGAAAACCTGCGCATCGACGAAACTGAGCCCGGCCTGATCCTTGGCTGATAACTGCGGCGCGCCATCCAATGGCCAGTCGATGGCCAGGGTCGGGTCATCCCAGCGGATGCAGCGTTCGTGTTCCGGCGCGTAGTAGTCAGTGGTTTTGTAGAGAAACTCGGCGAATTCGCTGAGCACCACAAAGCCATGGGCAAAACCTTCGGGCACCCACAGCTGCCGCTTGTTCTCGGCGGACAGGTGCACGCCGATCCAGCGGCCAAAGGTGGGTGAGCTGCGGCGTAGGTCCACCGCCACGTCATAGACTTCGCCGGCGGTGACCCGCACCAGTTTGCCCTGCGCCTGCTGCACCTGGTAATGCAGGCCACGCAACACGCCTTTGGCTGAGCGCGAATGGTTATCCTGGACAAACTCACGCTGCAGGCCGGTGGCATCGGCAAAGCGGCGGGCATTGAAGCTCTCGTAGAAAAAACCGCGATGATCGCCGAACACCTGGGGTTCGAGAGTGATCACGCCGGGTAGGTCGGTGCTGACTGGCTGCATGCTCACTCCTCGGCCAGTTTGAACAGGTACTGGCCATAGCCGGTTTTGCCGAATGCTTTGGCCTGGGCCAGCAGTTGTTGGCGATCAATCCAGCCTTGCTGGTAGGCGATTTCTTCCAGGCAGGCGACTTTCAGGCCCTGACGCTGTTCGATGGTCTGCACGTATTGCGAGGCGTCGAGCAGGCTGTCGTGGGTGCCGGTGTCGAGCCAGGCAAAGCCACGGCCGAAGCGTTCGACCCTAAGATCGCCGCGCTGCAGGTAGGCGTTGTTGACGTCGGTGATTTCCAGCTCGCCGCGCGGTGAGGGTTTGACCGCCTTGGCGATCCTGACTACATCGTTGTCATAGAAATAAAGGCCGGTCACCGCGTAACTGGATTTCGGCACAGTCGGCTTTTCTTCAATGGAGATGGCCTTGCCCTGAGCATCGAACTCAACCACGCCAAAGCGCTGGGGATCACTGACCCAATAGCCGAACACCGTAGCCCCTGAAGGTTCGGCGGCGGCGCGCAGAAGTTTCTCGGTGAAGTGCTGACCATGAAAGATATTGTCGCCGAGGATCAGGCACACCGAGTCTGTGCCGATAAAGTCTTCGCCCAGGATAAAGGCCTGGGCCAGGCCATCGGGTGAAGGTTGTTCGCTGTACTTGAAGCGCACGCCAAACTGGCTGCCATCACCGAGCATCTTGCGAAAATTTGGCAAGTCTTGCGGGGTGGAGATGATCAGAATCTCGCGCACACCAGCCAGCATCAGCACCGAGATCGGGTAGTAGATCATCGGCTTGTCATAGATCGGCAGCAGCTGCTTGGACACGCCCAGGGTGATCGGGTGCAAGCGGCTACCGGAGCCGCCTGCGAGAATGATGCCTTTCATCGTGCTGCTCCTTAAAGTGCGCCGAGGCGTTCGCGTTGGTAGCTGCCATCCTGCACGCGTCGGCACCAGTCGAGGTTGTCCAGGTACCAGAGCACGGTCTTGCGCAGGCCGCTGGTGAAGGTCTCGGTGGGTTTCCAGCCAAGTTCGCGCTCGATTTTGCTGGCATCGATGGCATAGCGCAGGTCATGGCCTGGTCGGTCGCTGACGAAACTGATCTGCTCTTTATACGAGCCGTTCTGGCGTGGGGACAGCTCGTCCAATAACGCGCAAATGCTCTCCACCACATGCAGGTTTTTCTGCTCGTTATGCCCGCCGATATTGTAGGTTTCGCCGACCTTGCCTTCGCTCACTACCGTTAACAGCGCGCGGGCATGGTCTTCCACGTACAGCCAGTCGCGTACCTGCTGGCCATTGCCATAGACCGGTAGCGGCTTACCATCCAGGGCATTGAGGATCACCAGCGGGATTAGTTTTTCCGGGAAGTGGTAAGGGCCATAGTTGTTCGAGCAGTTAGTCAGCAGTACCGGCAGGCCATAAGTGCGCTGCCAGGCGCGCACCAGATGATCGGACGCGGCCTTGCTCGCTGAGTAAGGCGAGCTGGGTGCGTAAGGCGTGGTCTCGCTGAACAGATCGTCCACACCATGCAGATCGCCGTACACCTCGTCGGTGGAAATATGGTGAAAGCGAAACGCCGCTTTACGCGCTGGCTCCAACTGCAGCCAGTAGCTGCGCGTGGCTTCGAGCAGCGCATAGGTGCCAACGATATTGGTCTGGATAAAGGCCGCTGGGCCGTCGATGGAGCGGTCGACATGCGATTCAGCCGCCAGGTGCATGATCGCATCCGGCTGAAATTCAGCCAGCGCCTGGCTGACGGCTGCGCTGTCGGCAATATCCGCCTGCACAAAGCGATAGCGTGGGTTATCGGCAACACTGGCCAACGATTCGAGGTTGCCGGCATAGGTCAGCTTGTCGAGGTTGAGCACCTGATGCTCGGTGTGATTCAGCAGATGACGAATCAGCGCCGAACCGATAAAGCCGGCGCCGCCGGTGATAAGAATTTGCATGTGTAGTTGCCTAACTCGAAGAGGTTCCGGCGAGGCACGCCAGTTGCATAGGCTGTGTCATTGTTGGGGCAATGGTATAGGAAAATTAGCGACAAGCCATATTTGCTAAATACGATGCATCGCATTATGCGATTTGTACACGTTGTGGATTAGTTTGTGACCGGGATGTAGGAGGTTTTACCCGCGCATTCTTATTAGTCACTTTTCTTAATTATGCTCTGCTATAGCGCGAGCTTTGGGGGTTAATTGGGTTGGTTTGTATAGGTGAGGTTATGGCGCCAGTAGGTTGACGATTTTTTCGTGGCGAATAGCCACTGTTTAGGTTGAAGTGACTACTGGAATCATGCTTAAGTCCGCACCATTTCGCGGGTTGTGTGGTGTCGATAATTTGGCGTTCGATGTTTTGACGTTTGCTGTTTTTGTTTTGGTTGGGTAAATGGGGGGGGGCTTGTGCGTCAGCATCAGGTAGATAGTCTGCTTTTAGCAAGGCCGGGGTTTATTGAATACCTCCTGGCAGCAATTCGTATTGTGCATGGGGCTACTGCAAGCCTTCCTGGGTTTATATTGTTGTGGTTGTTGACCGATAATTCGGCCAATTTGAATCATGGTTATGTTGGGTTTTTATTGTTCTTCGGCATGTTGAGCGTTTTAATGTTTCAAGCGCTGGGGGTTTATTCTGAAGAGATATTCAGTAACCGCTTGCGCTTTCGCGTTATGTTTTTTGCGTGGACTGCAGCGTTCTGTCTGTTGTTGTTTATGCATCAGGCTCTAGAGCTGTTTCGTTATATATCTTTGCCATTTCTGGTGTTTTGGTTCGCTTTTAGCCTTGCTGCCTTTGGGGTTGAGCGATTATTGCTGCTGGTGGTTTTCCGTTACTTGATAAAACGCGGACATTTTTTACAGACTGCGGTGATTGTCGGCGGTACAGAAAACGGTGTTCGGCTAGCTGAGTATCTGTTGCGCGGGCAAGACATACGTTCGGGGTTACTCGGCTTTATAGATGACCGGATGGGGCGTATGCCTGAAACGCTGGCAGGTTTGCCGGTCATCGGTAATAGCAGTCAGTTGGAAAAAATGATCCGTGAGGAGCGAGTGACTCAGGTGCTGGTTGCTCTGCCATGGTCTGCTGAGAATCGTATTGGGCAGATTGTGCGTGATCTGCGTCGTTTGCCTGTGAATGTGCTGTTGGTACCGGACATGGTTGCATTTCGGCATGCGCACAATCGCATCACCACTATCGGCGGTTTGCCGATGTTTAACGTATCGCAAATACCGCTATCGGGTTGGTCGCCGTTGATTAAGCGCTTAGAGGATTTATTGCTGGCGGGGCTGGCGATTATTGCGTTATTGCCGCTGATGCTATTGCTGGCAGTGATCATCAAGCTCGACTCGCCAGGACCTGTGCTGTTTAGGCAGAAGCGATATGGGTATAACAACCGGTTGATAGAGGTGTTTAAGTTTCGCTCAATGTTTTATCACCAGAGCGACGCTAATGCAGAGCGGCAGACAACACGTAATGACGACAGGGTGACGCGGGTCGGCCGGTTTATTCGTAAGACAAGCCTGGATGAGTTGCCGCAGCTGTTTAATGTGCTGCTGGGTAGCATGTCGATGGTGGGGCCGCGTCCGCATGCCACGGCTACGAAAGCCGCTGGCGTGTTATTCGAAGAGGCTGTGGAGCAATACAGCGCTCGGCACCGTGTAAAACCAGGCATTACCGGCTGGGCGCAGATCAATGGTTATCGGGGTGAGACGGATACCCTCGAGAAAATCGAAAAGCGTGTGGAATACGACTTGGAGTACATCGAAAGTTGGTCGGTGTGGTTCGACCTGTACATTTTATTCAGGACGCTGCCAGCGCTAATCCTGACCAAGGAGGCTTACTAAATGGAGCAATCGATGAGCCAGTTGATTCCCTGCATCATTGCCGGCGGCGCAGGTACAAGGTTGTGGCCGGTATCCCGTGAGGCCATGCCCAAGCCATTTATGCGGCTCCCGGACGGTCAGAGCCTGTTGCAGAAAACCTTTGCGCGAGTTGGCCAATTGCCTGGTGTTGAACGAGTGCTGACGGTGACAAATCGTGAGGTGCTGTTCCGTACATTGGATGACTATCGCACGGTCAATCAGCAGGATTTGCCGCTGGAGTTCCTGCTTGAGCCTTTTGGGCGTAATACCGCCCCCGCGATTGCCGTGGCTGCGCTGTATGTCCAGCAGCAGTATGGTGATCAGGCGCACTTGCTGATACTTCCGGCGGATCATCTGATTCGGGATGAGCAGGCTTTTGCCGAGGCCGTGGCCACCGCTCGTGAACTTGCCGCGCAAGGGTACTTGGTAACCTTTGGTATTCAGCCCGAGCACCCGGAAACTGGTTTCGGTTATATCGAGCAAGGGCAGCCGCTTGCGGGGGGGGGGTATGCCGTTTCTCGCTTTGTTGAAAAACCGGATTTGGCAACGGCCGAGGCCTACGTGAAAAGCGGTCAGTATCTGTGGAACGCCGGCATGTTCTGTCTGCAGGTCGATACTCTACTGGCGCAGTTGCAGCAGTTTGCTCCCGATGTGCTGGCAGCTGCACAAAACTGCTTAGCAAGAAGCCCCGAGCTTTCAGGCAATAAACTGTGTCAGCGTGAACTGGATAGCGAAACCTTTGTTCTGGCGCCGGATATTTCCATTGATTACGCCCTGATGGAGCGCTCTGACCGTGTAGCGGTTGTTCCCTGTAGCCTGGGTTGGAGTGATATAGGCTCTTGGCAAGCGTTACGTGAACTGAGCCCCCGCGATAGTGAAGGTAACCAGATTATCGGTGAGGCGGTCCTGCACGATGTGCATAACTGCTACATCGATTCGCCCAGGCGCCTCGTCGGCATGGTTGGGCTGGATAATCTGATTGTGGTCGACACACCAGATGCGCTGCTGATTGCTAATGCTGAACGCAGTCAGGAGGTCAAATTTATTGCCCAGGAACTCAAGCGCCGGGGCCATGACGCTTATCGTCTGCACCGTACGGTGACCCGTCCATGGGGGACCTACAGTGTTCTTGAAGAAGGACCACGCTTTAAGATCAAGCGCATCATGGTTCGCCCTGGTGAGTCGCTGTCGTTGCAGATGCACCATCACCGTAGCGAACACTGGATTGTGGTCAGTGGCATGGCTCGCGTGGTGAATGGTGAGGGTGATTTCCTGCTCAACACCAATGAATCGACCTTTATCCCGGCCGGACATACTCATCGCCTGGCCAACCCTGGGGTGATTGATTTGGTGATGATCGAAGTGCAAAGCGGCGAATACCTGGGTGAAGACGATATTGTGCGCTTTAGCGATGTGTACGGGCGGGCTCCGGAGGTCAAGTCCTGATGCGTACTGCGCTAATCATCCCGACGCGCAATGCTAGTAGTTATCTGGACCGACTGTTGCCGGCTCTTGCAAGCCAGACGCTCCAGCCTGATGAGTTTCTGGTCATTGACAGTGATTCGCGTGATGACACAGTTGCGCGTTTCCGGGCCGCGGGTGCACGGGTAGAGGTGATTGATGCGGCCACCTTCAATCATGGTGGTACGCGTCGGATGGCCAGTCGGATGGTCGACGCCGATATCCTGATTTTCCTGACCCAGGATGCTATTCCGGATAATCCAGAAAGCTTCGCCAATATTTGTGCTGAGCTGCTTGCTGAATCCGATATCGGCATAGCCTACGGGCGCCAGTTACCGCATCCCAATGCCGGGTTGCTGGCTGCCCAGGCGCGTCGTTTCAACTACCCACCGTTAAGCCGCACCAAACGCATGGCGGATGCTGCACAGTTGGGCATCAAAACCTGCTTCAGTTCGGACTCCTTCTCGGCATATCGGCGTACGACTTTGGACGCTACAGGCGGCTTTCCAGAAGATGTGATCGGCAGCGAGGATGCTTATGTTGCAGGTAAGCAACTGCTTGCGGGATATGCCGTGCGCTATGCGGCATCCGCTCGTGTACAGCATTCGCATGACTACCGCTTGCTGGAAGAATTCCGTCGTTACTTTGATATTGGCGTGTTCTATGGCCGCGAACGCTGGATTGCTCAATCCTTCGGTAGCGCGGGGGGGGAGGGGCGGCGCTTTGTACAGGCCGAAGTCTCAGCTTTACGCGACGCCGGCGCGTTGCATCGGGTGCCAGAAGTGCTGCTACGCAGCGCATTGAAATTGCTGGGTTACCGCCTCGGTCATTTGGAGCGCTATCTGCCGCGCGGGTTGAAGCGGCGGATCAGCATGTTTGCTACGTACTGGAGCTGAATCATGATTGTTATGCCATGCAGGTCTCGCTTATTGGCCCTTATGGCTGTGCTCTTGATGGGGCAGCTGTTGGTTGCCTGTACGCCTGCTCGTGTTCATATGCCCAGCGGTGACGCGCTCAAGTTGCGGCACCAGGAAATCTATAAGCTGTCGGACTTGCCGCCGCCACAGGTGCGTATCCAGAGCGGCGATACCCTGCGTATCGTCCGCGACGCGCAGGAGCCGGCAGAAGGTGACGATGTCACTTTGTTTCTCGTGCGGCCGGACGGTTTCTTTTCGATGCCTTTTATTGGCTTGATCAAAGCTGACGGGCGTACGCCGGAAAGCGTTGCGGAGGAGGTGACGGAAAAACTTGGCAAGATCTATCGGCAGCCAGCTGCCACGGTAAACATCGCAATAGCCCCGAGCAACAGGGTGTTTGTTGGTGGCGCCGTGCCTAACCCCGCGTTATTTGATTTGGTCGGCCATGCCACTGTCGAGCAAGCGCTGCTGGGTTCTGGCGGCGTGTTGCCATCGGCGGACAGTGACAATATTGCATTGCTGCGTGCGGGCGACGACGGCAAGTACAAAACCTATTTCTTCAGCCTGGCGACCCTGTTGCAGGAAGAGAATCGACCTATGGTCGCATTGCAGCGAGGCGACATCATCTTTGTGCCGCAATCAGGTATCGGTAGCGCAGTCGAGGCGGTTGATATGTATTTCACCCGGCTGATACCCATCAATAAATCGATCGGCTTAGGGTTCAATTATGACCTCAATCCGCAGGATGAAGTCAGAGTAGCGCCGCAATGAATCGCATGATCCCGCACGTCTTCCCCAGTGTTTCGCTTGCCTGCGACCTAATCCTCATGGAGCGAGAAACCGCATGATTGAAATCCGTTCCCTGCGCGACCTACTGCGGTTGTTCTTTATCTTTCGCCGAGAGTTTCAGTGGGCCGTCATTGTCACGGTTGTCGTGGCGCTGCTTGGCGCGTTCCTGCTGCCGACCAAATATGAGTCCAATGCCCGTTTGTTGGTAAAGCCAGGCCGTGACAACACCACACTCCCCATCGAGGCGAGTAACCGTCAGGCATTGATTGCACCTAGTACCCAGCGTGACCCCATTGTGGATGAGGAGAAAATGCTGACCGGTAGGCCCATTGTCCGCATGGTCGCCGAGCGTTATTTCGAGGAAATGGCCAGTGTCCAGCCGCAGGGGTTCTGGAAAACCCTAAAGGCCTATATAGGCCAAGGTATCAGTGCTGTGATGGACGGCATCCGCAGCATTCTGCAAGTGCTGGGGATTGTTGAAGAGCAAACGGCAGTAGACCGCCTGGCGAAGAAACTGGAAAAAAGCTTTAGCGTCGGCCATGAGCCGGGGTCGGCGGTAATTGAAATCAGCTTCACCTGGGGTGACCCGCTGATTGCCCAGAAAGTGGTCGATTACTGGGTTGAGGCATTTCTCGAAGAGCGCACCCGGGCTCTGGGGCGTAAGAGCCTGTACACCTTCTACGAAGGTGAGAAACAGAAGGTTGCTGAGCAAATCACTCTGCTCAAGGAACAACTGCAAGGCCGCCTGGTGAATATCGATTCGATCAATGTGACTGAGCGTCTGGAAAGCCTGACTACTCAGATCAATCGGTTGAATGACGCCCGGATTGAGACGCACACTGAGCTTGCGGGTATTCGGAGTTTTCTAACGCTGGCCCGTGAACAGCTGAAGCGCCAAGTGCCGGAGGTTGTGACTGATCGTGAAATCAGTCTTAACCCGACCCAGCTGGACCTCAAGCGCCAGCTCAATGCCTTGAATCTGGAACGTGCTCGTCTGTTACGTACCTTCCTGGAGAATGCTCCGCCGGTTGTGCAGCTTGAACAGAATATCCGCGATATTGAGGCCTTGGTCGCACGTGAGAGCGAGCGTCTGGAGCGTTCAGAGAATCGTGCGCCAAACAGCTTGGTGACCAGCCTGAATCAGCAGATCCTGGATGCTGAACTGCGTGAGCGCCAGCTCAATGGCGAGTTGCAGGATCACGATCGGCAACTCGGGCAGTTACGAGAGGTGCGCCGGCAAGTGCTGGCAAGCGAGCCGCAGCTGACGCGTATGACACTGGAACTGCAGGCTGCAGAAAAAAGCTATGCGCTTTACACCGAGAACCTTGAGAACGCGCGCATTGATCGTGAGCTGGACCGCAGCCAGATCAGCAATATTGCGTTGATCGAGCAGGCGACTTTCAACCCTAGCAGGGTGTTTCCCAAGAGTTTGCTGATCCTGTTTCTTGCCATCCCGGCTGGGTTTGCTGTTGGGTTGTTGACGCTGTATCTCTGCTATCTGCTGGATCAGCGGATTCATGATGGTGCGCGTATCGAAGAGGCTTTTGGCGTCCCGTTGTGGAGCAGCATGCAGGACTTAGGTACGCCTGCAGGGCCGCCAAACAGTGGTTTTATCGCCAGCATCTACAGGCTATATGGGCAGTTGCCGCTTGAGCAGGTTAAAGAGCAGGGTTTGGTTCTGGCTTTGACCTCGGCCCGTCGGGGTGAGGGCGTCAGTTTTATTCTGGGGCATTTGCAGGCGCTGCTGGTTGAGCGTGGACACCAGGTTCGTCACGATGTCGACCGGCCCGTCCAGCCCGGTGAAATTGTGCTGCTTGATGCATCGGCGCTGCTATCCAATCAGCAAGCCTTTATCAATCTGCGCCAAGCTGACCAAATCGTCTTGGTGGTCGAGGCGCAGCAAAGCACCATCCCTATGGTGCAGAGTGCATTGGCAACACTGACTACTGCATTCAAACGGGTTGATGGCATCATCCTCAATCGTCGCCGCTTCGAGGTGCCTGACCGCGTATTGCAGGTAGTAGGCCGCTGGCGGGGTATGAGCTGATGCGCATCGCCTTGCTCGCGCCGTTACCGCCTGAGCAGACCGGCATTGCTGATTATGCCGCGCATTTTCAGGCGGCCCTGCAGACCGAAGGGGTCGAGGTGCTGACCCCGCTGCGCGGCTGTGGCATGGATCAAGTGCGCTTAGATGAATGCATCAAGGCATTCGATTGGACTCAGGTTGACCTGGTTCATGGCGAACTCGGTGGCGGGCGCCTGGGTGAGTTCTATGCCTTGCGCCAATTGCGCGATAAATACCCAACCCTGCCGTTGAGCGCTACGGTACATGATCCGGAGCGGCTGGTCTGGCGGCGCGGCGCATTACCCTGGCCGCTTTCGCTGCTGGAAAAATTGCCGCGGCCTTTTCCCCAACTTGCCGCTTTGTTGGCTGATCCCCTAACGCTGCGTGAAGAGCGTCGCTTGGCGCAAAGCATGACGCGCCTGGTGACGCTCACGGAATCCGGTGGTCGTGCTTTGGTGCGCCGTATGGGGCTGGATGTTGCGCAGCATGCAGTGATTGCCCATGGCAACCTGAGTATTACGCATAAGCCCCTCCCGCCTCTGCGGCCTATCAGGTTGCTGTATTTCGGCTTTATCTATCGCGGCAAGGGCATTGAAGACTTGCTTGATGCCTTGGCACAGACCCTGCTGCGGCAGCCACAGCTGCGCGGCGCGATACGTTTGACGCTGGCGGGCGGTACCGTGCCTGATATGGCTTTTGGGCCTGCCGGTAATTACCTCGACGAATTGCGCCGCCGCGCGCGTGAACTGCATCTGGATGACTGCCTCGATTGGCAGTTGGACCTACCGGCAAGTGAGATTGCCAATACGATTCAGGCGCACCACGTGATGGTGCTGCCCTACCGTGAGTCAAAGAAACTGGGCCTGCTCGGCGAGATGCGTGGTACCAGTGGCGCTCTATCCTGGGCGAACGCCTGCGGTCGTGGTGCGATCACGTCCAATGCCCGTGCATTCTCCGAAGAAGTGGCGGGCGGCAATGGTGCGACTTATCAGCAGGGCGATCCAGCGGCGTTGTCCGTGTGTATTGAGCAGCTGGCGCTCAATCCTCAATTGGCAGAGCAATGGGCGGCGCGAGCCAGCACCATCGGTCAGGCACGGAGCTGGCCGGCTACGGCTAAGCGTTTTCAGCAGCTCTTTGTCTCGGCGTGTGGAGGCATATGAGTATGCTGCGTAAAGCACTTGGTGCGTTGCCTGTGATGGGCCTAAGCCTGTTTCTCGGTGCTTTCAGTGTGGGTTGCTCGGCGGAGGCTGATCCGGCCTTGTTGAAGGCGCCACGCGAGGTGGTGTGGAAGGACTTCCTTGGCGTCAACGCGCATTTCCTGTGGTTTAGCCCCGAGCAGTACAAGGTGCAGATGAGCCGGCTGCAGGCGCTTGGCCTGCAATGGGTGCGGGTCGATTTGCACTGGGACCGCCACGAGCCGTCCGAGGAACGCTATCGCCTGGGGGAATTGGATACGCTGATCGAGGATCTGCGTAAGCAGAAACTCAAGTCGGTTCTTTATCTGGTTGGTTCGGCGCCCCATATCACCACGGCGCCATCGGGCTCACCAGTGCCCGATCAGTATCCGCCACGTGATCCGAATGTATTCGCTCATCGCATGGTCATGTTGGCCAAGCGCTACCGCAGTGTGGATGCCTGGCAGATCTGGAATGAGCCCAATCTGCCTGCGTTCTGGCGTCCTCATGAGGATGCGGAAGGCTATGCTCGGTTGCTGTACCCGTCGGTGAAGGCCTTGCAAAAAGCTGTTCCGGGCAAACCGGTTGTCATGGCTGGGATGGCCTATTACAGCCAGATGCCGGTCAAAGGCGGACTGATGCTGGAAAAGCTGGGGCAGTTCGGTGTGCAGAAACTGGGTGCCATTGCGGCGTATCACCCGTACTCGCAGCAACCCGAAAGCGACGAGCCCGGTGACAACGATTTTATCTTGCGCAGTCAGCAGCTCAATCAGATGCTGCGTGGCGCTGGGTTGCCAGGTATTTGGGCAACGGAATGGGGCTGGTCAAGTTATGCCGGGCCCAAAGAGCACCAGGACATAATCGGTGATGAAGGGCAGGCCGATTATGTATTGCGGCGCTTGGCACTGATGAGTGCGCTGGATTTTGACAAGGTATTCCTGTTCGCCCTGTCTGATCTGGATAGCCGCGCCGGCGTTCGTGATCAGTATTACGGTTTGCTTGATCTGCAAGGCAAACCAAAGCCGGTTTACCAAGCGTTGCAGCGCTTCTTGCAGGTTACCGGGCCACGCCTGAAACCGGCTGATGCTCCCCAGTTAAGCAAAATCCCCAAGGGGCTTTATGGCGTTGCCTGGCAGCGTGTGGATGGCAAAAATATCTGGCTGTTCTGGGCGAGCAAGGATACCTCCCTGCACTTGCCGCAAGTGACCGGTGCCGAGCTGCATGATCCGCTTAGTGGCATACGCCAGGAGCTGAAAGATGCAGACGGAATTCGTCCCCAAACAACCAAACACCTGCAAATGTTGGTCTGGTAATGGGCATGCGTATTCTTTGGGTTTTGCCTTATTTGCCCTGGCCCACGACAAGTGGCGGTAAAACGCGGCAATACCACCTGCTGCGTAGCCTGGCCGCACGCGGCCATCGCATAACGTTGTTGGTGCAATCGAAAAGCTCTCTGGATACCGCGACCCAGACTGCTCTTGAGCCGTTTCTGGAGCGTTTGATCGTATTACCGAGGCGCTCGTTGAGACACCCCGTCACGCTACTCAGCGCGCTGTTTGGGCCGTGGCCCTTGCTGACGGTTGTGAATGGGTTGTCTGAGCCTCTGCAGGAGCGTTTCAGCCAATTGCTGGAAGAAACCTGGGATGTGATCCAGATCGAGCACAGTTACAGCTTTCAGCCGTTTGACCGATTGTTGCGCGGGCAGAGCTTTGTGTTGACCGAGCATAATTTGGAATCGAGTTTGGGCGCGGCCACATACGACCGTTTTCCGGGTTGGCTGACGTTGTTTGTGCGCTTTGATCAATGGCGCGCACGGCGTTGGGAGAAGCAGGTATTTGACCATGCCTGCCGCGTAATCGCGGTAACCGAGGATGATGCAGTGGCGATGCGTCAGCTGACCCAGACGCCAGTGGATGTTGTGGTCAATGGCGTAGATACGCGCGAGTTTGCGACGGTCCAGAGCGATGCTGCCAGCCAGCGCATTCTATTTGTCGGTAACTACGAATACGCGCCCAACAGGGATGCTGTGCAGTGGGCGCTGGATGAAATTCTGCCGCTGCTTTGGCAGCGTTGTCCTCAAGCCCGCTTTGCCGTCGCCGGATATGCCTTGCCGCAAGATTGGCCGCAACGTTGGCCGGATTCGCGTATTGAGTGGGTTGGTTTTGTTCCGCAATTGACCGAATTACAGGCGCGTAGTGCGTTGTTTTTCGCGCCGCTACGCCATGGTGGGGGCTCTAAACTCAAGGTGCTGGAGGCTCTGGCGGCGGGCCTGCCGTTAGTCAGTACTGCGCAAGGTGTGTCCGGTTTGCCACTGGTGGATCAGCAAGAGTACTGCGCAGGCGAAACCCCAGAAGAGTTGGCTGCGGCGTTGGCGCAGCTACTTGAAGATCCGCACTATGCCCAGCAATTGGCCGTTAAGGGGCGCGACTACGTGCGGGATCACCACGACTGGCAAATCGCAGCGGCACAGTTGGAGCATGTTTATCAGCAGTTGCCGGTTAAGGATTCCAGCGCATGCGTGTAGGTCTTGATTACCGTCCCGCTACAGTCGCACCGCAGTCCGGAATTGGCCGGCAGGTGCGCGCGCTTGAGCAGGCATTGTTGTCGCGTGAGCAGACTGAGCTGGTGCGGTTTACCGAAGCGCCATTGCAGCATGCACAACGGCAAACTGCCTGCTGTCCACCTTGGGGCGGGCTCTTGGATGGTCTGCAGCGCCCGCATGTGCGCATGCGTTTCGAGGCTCGCTTTCTGCCCAGGGCGCTGCGTGAGCAGGGGATTGATTTGTATATCGCCACCGCCAATATGGGCTTGCCCATAGGCCGTAAGCCAGTTGGGGCGCGTTATGTTGTGCTGCTGCATGATCTGTTTCAGCTAACGGAGCGCAATTTTCACCGCTCGCGCCTCAAGGCTCTGGCGTATCGGCTGATTGATGGGGTTTCCATCGCCTGGTCGGTATGGATTGCTGATCAAGTCTGGTGTCCATCGCAGTTTTCCGCCAAAGAAGCTGCCCGCTTATTCCCGTTTGCAGCCAAAAAGTTGCGGGTATTACCCAACCTGGTTGAGGCTTTCGCGGGTAACCCGGCGCGCTGCCCAGATACGTTACCGTCACGCTTCTGGCTTGCCGTAGGTACCCGTGAGCCGCGTAAGAACATGCCGCGCTTTGTGGAGAGTTGGCGTCAGGCCCGCGAGCAGTCGGATCAGGTGCCGGATTTGGTGCTGATTGGCCATGCGGATGACTTACCTGCG
Organism: Pseudomonas sp. 1928-m; assembly: GCF_029269135.1. Lineage (NCBI taxonomy): Bacteria > Pseudomonadati > Pseudomonadota > Gammaproteobacteria > Pseudomonadales > Pseudomonadaceae > Pseudomonas > Pseudomonas sp. 1928-m. Next base: position 111,106 of record NZ_JARIXO010000003.1, read on the forward strand.
CCGCTCCGACAGTTGCCAGGTCTGCATTGGCTTAGCGGTATCGGTGATGCCGAACTGCACGGTTTGTATGCGACGGCTGAGTGTTTGTGGCAGCCATCTTTTGCCGAGGGGTTTGGTTTGCCGGTTGTGGAGGCCCTGAGCCTGGGGACGCCAGTGGCGTTAGCCCGTGGCTCCGCTCTGGATGAAGTCGCCCCTTTGAGCAGTCCGCGGTTCAACGCAGACCAGCCGGATGAATTACTGGCCTGCATGCTGCACCTCGCTCATCAACCTGAGCGGCGTGACCAGCTTGAGTTGCAGCAATGGGCAGCGCGTTTTGATTTCACTGCCTACCGGGCGCGCCTTGAACAACTGCTGCAAGAGTTGGCGCGCTAATGGCTATCGGGCTTCCCATCGCCGTGTTACTGGGGCTCCTCTTCGGCGCCCTTCTGTGGGTACTGCCAATCGTCAAACTGCTAATTCTGCTGGTTGGTGTAGCGCTAACTCTGACGTTGCTGCGCAAGCCGCTATGGGGGTTGCTGATCTTTGCTGTACTGGCCACCAGCCTACCGTACACCACGGTGCAGTTGGGTATTCGCACAACTATCAGTGAAGCGGTACTGGCACTGACCTGGCTGGCAGTGTTCTGGCAAGCATTTCTTGGCCGCACGCGGGGATTGTTCAAATGGCATCCCACAGAACGCAGTCTGGCCTGGTTGATGTTGTTCAGTGCGGTGCCGTTTGTGATCGGCATGCTGACCATCGCTGCCGAAGGCAATGGCCCGGTTAACTGGGTGCGTTGGTTGATGAATCTATCGGTCTTGTTCCTGGTTCCGCTCTTGCTGCGCACTGACCGTGATCGTGACCAGCTAATAGTGGCGCTGCTGCTTGGCAACCTGGCGATGCTCTGTCTTTCAATTTTTATCTTTCTGAAAGACCGCAATGCGATGACCATGATTCCGATTTTGACCGACCTCAAATATGCCCATCCTGAGGCGGTTAAGGACATTTTCTCCGCTAACTATCAGCGTATGGCATCGCCTTGGGTTCATCCGAACCTGACTGGCGGTATTCTCGCGCTGTTTATTCCCCTGGCCTTTCTCTACGGCATGACTCGCAATGGCTGGCGCCGAGCACTAGGGCTTTCGGTGGCAATTCTCGGTTGCGCGGGGTTGCTCCTGAGTATTTCGCGCGGGGCTATCGTCGCCCTGGTCCTGGTATTGTTCTGGTTGAGTTATAAGCGGGTGCCTTACAGCGTGCGCATCATCGGGTTGGGCGCAGCCTTTGGCGTCGCACTAGTGATGTTCTATCCGCCGCTGCAAGAACGCCTCATGAGCATGTTCTCAGCCAGTAACGCCAGTACCGAAATCCGTTTCGAGGAATACGCCATGTTCCCCGAGGCCATGGCGCGCTACCCGTTCGGCATCGGCTTCAAGATTGACCCTCCGGTGCCAGGTAGCGGCTTGCCGGGTATTTCCAATCTCTGGCTGAACTTTATCTACAAGATTGGTATTCCGGGCATGCTGCTATTTATTGCGGTAACCGTACTTTGGTGGCGCGAGGTCCGTCCGCAGGGAGCGATTCGCAGCATCAACCCGCAGAACGCCATTTGGCTGGGTAGTGTGGCGGGTGTGATGGCGGCTTTGCTGACAGGCATTTTTGACCATTACTACAGTTTTACCTTTGTCATCATTGCCCTGTTTTGGCTGCTGGTGGGCCTTAGCCTGCAGCAGGTCAGGCTTTATCCACAGCAAACGCGGGATTGCAGCACCGCCAAGGACCTTTCGCCATGAAGCACCGCGTATTCCACTCCAACGATTTGCGTTCGCGGCTCAGTGATTACGCTAAGCGTCTGACGTGTAACGAGGAGGCGCTAGCTGAAGCCTACGACTATATGTTGGCTAACGACATCCTCTTCGACGAGGGCGCGCGTAGCAGTATCTGCTCGGTCAATATTGAGCCTTTGATCGAGCATCTGCTGGCTCGGCGTTTCTACGCCATGCTGCGTGACGAGATCCCAACTAATTTGGTGCCGCTTTACGGCAAGAACTGGGTAACCCTCAAAGATCGTTGGCTGCGAGCATGGGAGCAGGCCTACAACATCCTGATCAACAAGATCCCCAGTCACCATGTGCGTATTTGGTGGTTGCGTGCCGGTGGCGCGAAGATCGGTAAGGGCTCCTCTATCTGGCGCAATACGGAAGTGCTTGGGGTGGAAAACTTAGTGCTGGGTGATGACAGTGTTATTGCCTGGCATTGTCAGGTGGATGCCCGTGCCGGGCTGATTATTGGCGATCATGTGGCCATTGCCTCCCATGTGCTGATCATCGCTGGTAGCCATGATTTGACCGCGCCTGAGTTCTGGTCGGTTTCTGCGCCCATTTACATCGACGATTACGCCTGGATTGCCAGCCGAGCGTTGATTGGCCATGGCGCGCGTATTGGTCGTGGTGCGGTGGTGACGGCCAATACGCTGGTCGCCAAGGAGATTGCGCCGTACAAGATTGTTGGCGGTAGCGGTGCCAAGCCGATGGGAGAGCGTCCACAGAACCTCAATTATAAGGTCGGCGGCAAAGGCCTGTTCACGTTGTTCCACTGACGGTCCGTTATGTTCAACAGCACGCTCTGGTTGACCCTGGCTACATTGGCCGGCCTTGCAGCCGGTTTCGCCCGCGAGTGGCTGCTGGTGGCTGCGTGGGGGGCTGGTAGCCGCAGTGACGCCTTTCTGGTTGCGCTGTTTCTCCCGGAAGCATTACGCATGACCATGGCAGGTGGTCTACTGGCGGCAGCGGCACTACCGCTCTACAACCTGCGTAACAATGTGGCCCAACAGCGCTGGTTGAATGGGCTGAGTCCTTGGTTATTACTCTGCGCGTTACTGCTGGCAGGACTGTTTGCCCTTGGTGCGCCACTCTGGGTGCAATTGATTGGTCCTGGCTTGGGCGAAGCCGCGCGCAGTCAGGCGGCAGATAACCTTTTCCTGCTAGCCGCCTGTGCGCCGGGGTTTGTGTTGCATGCCCTGCTGAGTATTCCTTTGCAGGCCCGCGAACGTTTCGTCTTAGCGGGCCTTGGCTCACTGGTGTTCAACCTGCCTGCGGTCATTTACCTGGGGTTGTCGGGGGCAGACAGTCAGCCTCAGCATGTGGCATTGGCTTGCCTGTTCGGCAGCTTACTGATGCCACTGTCGTTGCTGATACCGGTCTGGCGTCTTGGCTGGCGTCCATACAGCCGCAATGGTGAGGCGGGTGCGGGGCGTGAGCTGTTGAGTAAGCTTGGCCCTTTATTTGGCAGTAACCTCGCGAGCCAAGGGCTTGCGCTGCTGGAACGAATGGTTGCGAGCATGCTGGGAGAGGGCGCAGTTACCTGGATCAACCTGGCGCGCAAGTTGATCAACCTGCCACTAATTGCCCTGATGAACCTGAATCAGGTTCTGCTGGGCATGATGAGTGCCCGCCAAGGCGCCGCGCGTCTCGGCCTGCTCAAGCAGGGATTGGCTGCGGCTACCATCCTCAGCGTGCCCGCTTCGCTTGGCCTGGTGGGTACCAGCCCGACGTTGGTTGCGTTGCTGCTTCCTGAGCAAGTTGAAGGCGGCCCACTTCCCTTGTTACTGGCCTGGTTTGCAGTGCCATTGATTTTTGGTGCTTGGAACGCGCTCTTGGCACGCTACGCCTACGCCGCCGGAGATACCCGCTTGCCGCTGCGCTGTGAGCTATGGGGAAGCCTGTGTACAGCGCTGTTGCTGATCAGTTTACCGTTCGCCATCGGTGTGGTCGGCGTGGCATTGGCAGCGCTGGCGGGCGTGCTTGTCACCGGATTGTTGCTGATGCAGCGGCAGGGACTTCTTGCTGATGTAGGCTGGGCCAGGCAATGGCTGCTTGGCCTTTTGCTGCTCGGTCTGGTGGCTGCAGCGTTGTATCCGCTCGAGCCCGGCTGGCTGCAGTTGGGTTTGGGCACCCTTGTGTCTTCGCTGGCTCTTATGGCGTTGGCCGCATGGCTAAAGCCCTGGCGCGCCTAGCGCGGTCTATTGCACAGTACTTCTGGGCAATGGTTGCGTTGGTTGAATATTTGAGAGTGCTGGTGCTGATCTGACCGCCGCGTGTTTCGATCCAGGCTCAGGGGGGCGTTCTGCGCGCACATTCTTTTTCGGTTCATCAGAGAGCGCAGATATTTCTACCTCGGCCCCTGTTATTGCTACAAATGTGTACCCCAACTCTACCCCTAGCCGAATGTCAGGCACAAAAAAGGGCTACGTTTTCACGTAACCCTTTGTTTTGTATGGTGCCGGCACCAGGAATCGAACCCGGGACCTACTGATTACAAGTCAGTTGCTCTACCAGCTGAGCTATACCGGCCTTTGAGGGTCGCCATTATATCCATTCATTTGGCTGAGTAAAGCCGTCTGAGCGTAGTTCTGTGCAGGCATTGTTATCAGTAGCCAAATCGTTATGCACATATGCGGGGCATCTGGTACGGACGTGCGCAGACTTTGTGCGCTGGTTCGCGGTATTGGCTAAGTGCATGTTTTTACAGGGTATATTTTCAGACTAAAAAATGCGCAGGTTGGCGATATGCAGCTGGGGCGGGCTTTTGCGCGGTTTGCTCAGATTCTGTCAACAGAGTTATCCACAGATGCTGTGGGAAATTTTTGCTGGCGCTCTGCCAGCAGTAGCAGGTTTCGCGGGCTCTGTTGGTGGCTGCAAAAGGTGCCAAGGCGCACGGTGTAGCCTTGTTCTTGTAGATAGAGGGCGCGGTCGAGCAGTAGCCAGAGTTCCAGTGGGCGGCGGAATAAACCGCGTAGCAGTTCCAGATTGCGCACCTCGGCCAGGCGTTGCCAGCCTTGTTGCTCAAGCAGTTGCCAGTTTTGTGCGGCGGGTGCTGGTAGCTGTTTGAGTGCGGCGAGGTCTTGGCAGTACTCGGCAAAAAGCTTGTCGAGCCAGGCGGGCGGCAGGGATGGCGTTGGTAAGTATTCGTCGACGCCACGCAGCTGGCGCTGCAGCAGGTCGAAGGCCAGGCGGCGGGCCATGGATTGATCGCGCTGGCGGCGTACCCGTGCGCCAGCGGTGACGGTTTCGCTTAGGGGCAGGCCGAGATCGTCGATAGACAGTTGCAGTGTTGAGGCTTGGGCGCTTGCCGAAAGTGGCTGATAGCTCGTAGTACTGATGCGGTTGTAGCAGCAGGGCGCTACGGCCAGTTGTTGGCAGCCGGCCTGGCTGGCCAGTTGCAGCATGCGCGTATGCAGCTCTCCGCAGGCATGCAGCGCCACGGGCGTGTGTTGCGCCTGCAGTTGCTTCGCGGCGTTGGCGGCCATTACATCCTGCTCGATATGCTGCGCGGCGATGCCGAGTTTATGGCTGAGTTGTTGACCGCTGCTGACCAGCTGCGGGTTGTATTCCAGGCAAGTCAGGTTGCCGCCGCCATGTGCAAGTATCCGTCCGAGGTGGCCTTTGCCGGCGCACCAGTCCAGCCAGTGCTGCGGTGTATCGCTAAAACTCAGGCTGCGGGCGAAGGCGTCGATCTGCTGCCACTTGCGCCCCGGTACATCGCTGCTAAAGCGGGCGGGTAATACCTGCGCGGATGACTGTGGCAGTTCATCGATCTGGCTTAGGTCATGAGCCTGGGCGGCCAGTTGCGGAAAGGGTGCGGGTGCTTGCAGCAGGTGCGGCTGGTTATGCGCCGCCTCGGCATGCTCCAGGCTTTGCGACCTCAGCCAGGCGGCCAGTTGTGGGTGTTCGGTTTCCCAGGGTAATGCCGGGTAATGCACAAAAGGCCGTGGTCGCCAGAGCGCCTGGTGCTCGATAAGAAAGCTGTCGAGCGCCTGAAAACGCTGCTGCAAAGCAGCGTCTTGCAGGATCTGGGCGGGTGAGGTGGTTGGCATGATGGATGGTGCTTGAGGGCGTGAACCCTCAGGCAATCAGCGGCCCTGGCAGGCGTCGACGCGCAGCCAGCGCTCCAACAGCTTGAAGCCGCGCACCAGCAGGAAGGCGATCAGCAGGTAGAACATCCCGGCGGCAAAGAATATCTCCACCGGCAGGTAGGTGCGGGCGATGATGGTGCGGGCCATGCCGGTCAGCTCTAGCAGGGTCACGGTGCTGGCCAGGGCGCTGGCCTTGAGCATCAGGATCACTTCGTTGCTGTATGCAGGCAAGCCGATACGCGCCGCTCGTGGCAGAACGATATAGAACATGGTCTTGGCTCGCGACATGCCCAGTGCGCGGGCGGCTTCGATCTCGCCCGGCGGTACGGCCTGAATGGCGCCGCGCAGGATCTCGGCGATATACGCGGCGGTGTGCATGGTCATGGTCAGTACCGCGCACCAGTACGGGGAACGCAGATAGGGCCAGAGCGGGCCTTCGCGCACCGCATCGAACTGCGCCAGTCCGTAATACACCAGGAACAGCTGCACCAGCAGCGGCGTGCCACGGAAGAAGAAGATGTAGCCGTAGGGCAGGGCGCGCACATACCAGTGCCGCGAGGCGCGGGCGATGCCCATCGGCAGCGCGAGAATCAACCCGGCGAGAACCGCGATGGCCACCAGCTCCAGGGTCAGCAGGGCGCCTTCAGACAGGCGCGGCAGCCACTTGATGATCACGTCCCAGTTGAGCGCAGTCAGGCCGCCCCAGAGCGCATAGGCAATCAGCGCAACGGCAGCCGACCAGGCGGCTATTTCAGAGATTTTTCTCATGACGCGCTCCTGACAAAGCCACGGCTGGAGCGTTTTTCAAGGAAGTGCATGCCGATCATCGCCAGCACGGTCAGGCCCAGATAGATAAAGGCCGCCACCATATAAAAGGTGAAGGGCTCCTTGCTGGCGGTCACGGCAATTTGCGAGCGGCGCATGATTTCTTCCAGGCCGATCACCGACACCAGTGCGGTGTCCTTCATCAGAATCATAAACAGGTTGCCCAGGCCGGGCAGGGCGATGCGCCACATCTGCGGCAGGATCAGCCGCCAGAAGATTCGCGGCTTTGACATGCCCAAGGCTTGACCGGCCTCACGATGGCCCTTGGGGATGGCCAGGATCGCGCCGCGAAACACTTCGGTGGCGTACGCGCCGAAGCAGATGCCGAGGGCGATGGTGCCGGCGGCGAAGGCGTTTAGCTCAAGGCTTTCGATGCCGAGCAGGTCCGCCAGGTTGCGCATCAGCTGCACGGTGCCGAAATAGATCAGCAATACCCAGAGCAGCTCGGGAATTCCGCGCACGATGGTCGAGTAAGTACCGCCAAGCCATTGCAGCGGCTTGTACGGGGAAGTCTTGGCGAGGGCGCCGAGCAAGCCGAGCACCAGACCCAGGCACAGCGCGCTAAGCGCCAGCTTGATGGTCATCAGGGTGCCAGCAGCCAGGGCCGGGCCGAATCCGTAGAGATCGAAATTCATAGGGGCTCAGAAGCCTGCGCCGCCCGGGCGGGCGACGCAGTGCCGGCAGCTTAGTAGATGCTGAACGGGAAGTACTTGTCGTTGATCTTCTTGTAGGTGCCGTCAGCCACGATCTCGGCCAGTGCGGCGTTCAGCTTGTCGCGCAGGGCATCGCCCTTGCGTACGGCAATGCCGATCTTGTCGTTGTCGAATACCGGGTCGCCTTTGAATTCGAAGCTCTTGCCGGCGTCGCTCTTCAGCCATTCCCAGTTAACGAAGGTGTCAGCCAGTACGCCATCGAGGCGGCCCGAGGACAGGTCGAGGTAGGCGTTTTCCTGGGTGTCGTACAGCTTGATATCGACCACGCCATTGAGGTTGTCTTCCAGCCAGGTGCCAGCGATGGTTGCGCGCTGAGCGCCGATCACTTTGCCTTTGAGGCTGGCTTTGTCAGTTTTGAAGTCGCCGCCTTTTGGCGCGATAAACTGCAGCTTGTTGGTGTAGTAGGGCTCGGTGAAATCCACCGCCGCCTTGCGCTCTTCAGTGATCGACATGGAGGCGATCAGGAAGTCGAATTTCTTCGCGTTCAGGGCCGGGATGATGCCGTCCCAGTCGGAGGTGACCACTTCGCACTCGGCCTTCATCTTGGCGCACAGGGCCTGGCCGATTTCCACGTCAAAACCGCCGACCTGGCCGCTGGCGTCAATCAGGTTGAACGGCGGATAGGCGCCTTCAGTACCCAGTTTCAGCTTGTCCGCGGCGACGGCGCTGGTGCCGAAGGCCAGGGTGGCGGCCGCGGCCAGCAGGATCTTCTTATAGTTCTGCATGCGTAGTTGCTCCGTGTTTTCAGTGATTACTGGACATGAATTGTTTGCAGCGCGCCGAGTTCGGGTTGTCGAACACCTGCTCCGGGGAGCCCTGTTCTTCAACCAGGCCCTGATGCAGAAACACCACTTCGCTGGACACCTGACGGGCAAAGCCCATCTCATGGGTGACCAGCAACATGGTGCGGCCTTCCTCGGCGAGTGCGCGGATCACATTAAGCACTTCTTGTACCATCTCCGGGTCGAGGGCCGAGGTGGGCTCATCGAACAGGATGACTTTCGGCTGCATGGCCAGCGTGCGAGCAATCGCCGCGCGCTGTTGCTGGCCGCCGGAAAGCTGATTCGGATAAACGTGACGCTTGTCGGCGATACCGACCTTGGCCAGCAGCGCCTCGGCCATCTCGATGGCCTCAGCCTTGCTCTGCCCCAACACGCGGCGCGGCGCCTCGATGATGTTGTCGAGCACGCTCATGTGCGGCCACAGATTGAAATTCTGGAAGACAAAGCCGATTTCGCTGCGCAGGCGATTGATTTGGCGGCTGTCGGCGGCGACCAGGTCACCATTCTTCGCGGCTTTGAGCTTGAGCTCTTCGCCCGCGAGGATGATCTGCCCCTTGTGTGGATTTTCCAGCAGGTTGATGCAGCGCAGAAAGGTCGACTTACCGGAGCCGGAAGAACCGAGGATGGAAATCACATCGCCGTCGCGAGCGGTGAGGGAGATGCCCTTGAGCACCTCAAGGTCGCCGTAGCGTTTATGCAGGTCGCGTATTTCCAGCGCGGGCGTGGCCTCGGCCATGGATGGTCCTCTTATTCTTCGGTTGCGCTTAGAACCTGCCTCGGATCTGCTGCGCGTCGGCCAAACTGCGTTGAAAGCGGCTTCGGATGCTCATTTACAGCTCGTAAACTGCGCTTCCTCAGCCGCTTTCGCCTTGTTTGGCTCTAGCTCGCTAGAGCCGAGACAGCTTCTCGGCGTTGCGTGGCCTTCCTGGCGAGGCGTCAAGCTAGCATAGCGTTTCGCTGACCGCCAAGCCGTTTACCGGGCTAGGAGCGCTTGCCGGGTCACGCTGTCGCCTGGCTGCAGTTGGCTGTCGCGCAGATGCAAAAAAATGGACGGGAAACATGTTTAACGTCACCCAGCGACGGCCCGAAGGGTGGCCGCCAAGGATGGTATGGCCATAAAAAAGTGCCTGGAGCAGTTTTTAACGTCGCGCAGCGACGGCCCGAAGGGTGGCCGCCATGGATGGCAGGCCATAAAAAAACGCCTTAGCGCACATCATTCAGATACAACTCCACCATCTCATCCAAACGCGCCTTGATCGGCTGCCAGTCCGGCATCAATTGATCGAGCAAGCGCCAGAAGGCTTCCGAGTGGTTGTGTTCGGCCAGGTGGCAAAGCTCGTGCAGCAACACGTAGTCAATGCATTCGGGCGCAGCTTTGACCAGATGCGGGTTGAGCGTCAGGGTGCCGGAATGCGAACAACTGCCCCACTGCGTCTGCATGGTCAGCAGGCGCAGGGCCGGTTTTTGCGTCAGCCAGCGCGCCTGCGCAGTCAGTCGCTCCAGGCGCTGACTGAACTGCTCACGGGCGCGCACCTTGTACCAGGCGAACAACAATTCGCGGACTTTCTCCGGACGGTTATGCCGCACGCTGATGCACAGCATGCCGCGCAGCAGCTTGACCTGTTGCGGTGCGCGGGCGTCTTCCTGGACTTTTAGCGGGTAGCGCTTACCCAGATAGAAATGGGTTTCGCCGCTGATGTACTGGCGTGGGCGCACATGCAGCAGGCGCTCGCGGATCGGCTGCAATTGCTCCCAGATCCAGCGGGCGCGTTTGTTCACTCCAGTGGTGATCTGCTCGGCGCTGGCGTCCTGTGGGGCGAGCACCAGCACTTGGCCATCGGGCTGCACCTTGATGGTCAGCTTGCGCGCCGGGCGTGGCGCGTACTGCACCCGATAGGCAATTGTCTCGCCGCCGTAATGCAGGCTGGCCATCAGGCTTTGCGCGCTCCGGCGCGGACGATCTGCACCACCTGTTCCACCAGCGCCTGCACCTGATCCATCCCCAGGCCCAGGGCTTTTAGCGCCATAAAGTACAGCGGCAGCAATTGCTGGCGCACGGCCGCCTCGATATTCAGCGGGTTGATGGAGAACTCGCGTACCGCCTGGCTGACGATGGCGTCGGTCTGCTCGGCAAGCGCCACCCAGTGCGGAGTATCAATAGCGGCCACACGCTGCTCATCCAGCAGCAGCTTGAAGGCGCCGTAGTACGCCTGCACATGCGGGTTGCCGCGTACTGCATTGGGCAGCTCGTCGAGCTGGCGCTGCTGCAGTTGCTCGTCGAACGACTTGAACAGCAGGTACTGCTTAAGCGGGTTATCGAACAGCGCATCGGCCTCGGCGATTACCTGGCGCAGCAGCTCGGAGAAGCGTTTCTGCGCATAAGGGTCGTCCAGCAACTGGTCGATTTCCTTGGTCAGACGGGTCTGGATAATGTCCTTCTCGTTGCGGGTTTTTTCCTCGCTCCAGGCCTCGGGTTTATGCGCGCCCATATCGCCCACAACATAGGCACCCTTGGATTCGCGCACGCCAATGCCCAGCACATGCTTGTCCATCAGCTTTTTCACCTGCACCGCGTACTCGTCGTAATCCACGGTATCGCCGGTGGCCTGCTTGAGGCGCTGACGCAGGTTGGACAGCTGCTTGACCGTCTCCTTGTACTGGCGACGGGTCTGTTCGCTGACGCTCTTGTCCTGAAAGAACGCCTGCGACTGCAAGGCAATCGCCAAGCAAGCAGCAAACTCGCTGAGCAGCGCATAGAAGTCATCACGGGCCTTCTGCCGCATATCCACCTGCGCGCCATCCACCTCCTGCAGGCGCGGCAGCAGCACCGCGAGCATCTGCTCGATATCCTGGGTGTTTTTCACCTCGGCGAAGATCGCCCACAGCTGCTGGTGCAGGCCTGGCAGTTTTTTGTATTCGGTGCTCATCGGGCTGTACAGGCCGTCCAGATCCTCGATGCTGTAACCGCCCTGGGTGCGCGTGGCCAGGTCCTGATACTGAGCGATGGTGATATCCAGCTCGCCGAGGATGCCGCGATAGTCGATCAGCAGGCCGTGCTTCTTGTTCGGATGCAGGCGGTTGACCCGCGCAATGGCCTGTATCAGGTTGTGCTGCTTGAGGTTCTTGTCGATATACAGCACCGCGTTGCGCGGCTCGTCGAAGCCGGTCAGCAACTGGTCGATAACGATCAGCAGGTCCGGCCCATCGTCCTGAGCAAAGGCGTCGATCATGCGTTGCTTGTAGACGGTGCCGTCTTCCTTGCCGACATGCTTGTCCCACCAGGCCTGCACCACCGACTTGCTGTCTTCGTCGCTGTCGCTATTACCCTCGCGGCTGTCCGGGGCGGACATCACCAGCGCCGAGCTGACCTGGCCGATCTCATCGAGAAAGCCCTTCAAGCGAATTGCTGACACTCGACTGTCGCAGGCCACCTGGCCTTTCAAACCATCGGGGATGTTGCCGAAGTGCTCGCTGATGTCATGTGCAATCAGCTCCAGCCGGCCCAGCGCCTTGTACAGCTCGCCCTTCTTGGCGAATTTCTTCTTCAGGTCGGCCTGCTGCGCCTCGCTCAGGCCGCGGGTGCTGCGCTCGAACCAGCTGTCGATGGCGCGGTCATTGACGTCCAGCTCCAGGCGGCGTTCCTCGTACAGCAGCGGCGTCACCGTGCCGTCTTCCACGGCGCGCTGCATGGTGTAGGCGTGCACGATGGGGCCGAACTTGTTCTGGGTTTTCTCGTTCTGCAGCAGCGGCGTGCCGGTAAAGGCGACAAAGGCCGCGTTGGGCAGGGCCAGGCGCATCTGTACATGGTTTTCGCCGCCCTGGGAGCGATGGCCTTCGTCCACCAGTACGATGAAATCGCTGCTGTCGTTGCGGCACTCCGGCAGCTTGGCCGCCGAATTGAATTTCTGGATCAGGCTGAACATCACCCGCGCCGTACCCTTGCCGATCTGTTGGGCCAGGTGCCGGCCAGACTGGCTCAGCGCCTCCTGCTGGTCGCGTGCGGTGAGTACCCCGGCGCTGGCGAAGGTCTTGCTCAGCTGCGCTTCCAGATCGGTGCGGTCGGTGATCACCAGCACCCGGCAGTTCTGCAGGTCCGGGTGGAAGATCAGCGCCTTGGCCAGCAACAGCATGGTGATCGACTTGCCCGAGCCGGTGGTGTGCCAGATCACCCCGCCCTGGCGTGCGCCGCGTACATCGCGCTGCTGGATGCGCGTAATCAGCGCACGGATGCCAAACACCTGCTGGTAACGGGCGACGATCTTGCCGTGCTTGTTGTCGCTGTAAGTGTAAAAGCGCACCAGCTCCAGCAGGCGATCCGGCCGGCACAGGCTGGCGAGTAATTTGTCCTGCTGGCTGGCGAGCAACCCGCCGGCCAGCCAGCTGCGATACCAGGCCAGGCTGGCGGCCGGGCGTTGGGCAAAAATTGCCTGCTCTTGAGTGGCGTCCAGTGGGCGGTTCTTTAGCTCGGCGAAGGCCACCTCGCCGATTTCCTCCTCGCGCCAGGCGGCCCAGAACTTCTCGGTGGTGCCGACTGTGCCGTAACGCCCGCCACTGCCATCGACCACCAGCAGCAACTGGCTAAAGGCGAATAGCTGGGGGATTTCATCGGCGCGCTGATTGCGCTGCATCTGTGAGATGCCCTGGCTGATCAGGTCTTTGCCGCTGTTGGAGTCCGGGCGTTTGGCCTCGATCACCACCAGTGGCAGGCCGTTTACATACAGCACGATATCCGGGATGCGCTGGCCAATGCCGCTGGTGCAGCCTACGCCCAACTCCTCGGTGAGGTGGAAGCTGTTGTTGCTCGGGGTGTTCCAGTCGATCAGCGCAATGGTCGGGTTGACCTTGGCCCCGGCTATGAAGTCGGCCACGCTCACCCCGTACAGCAACTGGTCAGACAAGCGCTGGTTGGCTGCCTGCAAACCCTCGTTCAGCGGCGGATGGCTGATCTCGCTCACCAGTTTGCTCAGCGCCGCCTCGCTCAGGCCATGTTCCACGCCATTGCTGAAAAAGCGTCGTTTGCTCAGCTCGGCGCGCAAAACCTCGGCCAGCACCACGCGCTCCTTGCTGCCGCGTAATTCCAGCGCCTGGCTGGGGCTTAGGTAGGTAAACCCTAGGTTGGCCAGCAGCGCCAGGGCAGGGATCTTGGCGCTGTACTCTTCCTGAAAACGTGGCGTGACGCTCACAGCACTATTCCTTGTTCGGCCAAGCATAAAAGGTAAAGCGTGCAGGGTTTCGCAATGGCCTGTCAGGCCGCGCCAGCCAGCAGGCTTTCATAGGGGATGTGCAGGCCGTCGTGCAGGCGTTTGATCATGGCCAGGCTCAGCTTGCGCTTGCGGTTCAGCACCTCCGACACCCGGCCGCTGGAGCCGATGAAGGGCTCCAGGTCGCGCGGCACCAGGCCTTGTTGATCCATGCGAAATTTGATCGCGTCGATTGGGTCGCAGGCCGGTAGCGGCTGGTGTTGCTCTTCGTATTTCTCGATCAGCACGGCCAGAATTTCCAGCTCATCGCCCTCGGGCGAGCCGATCGGCGCGCCCCATAGCTGTTGCATACGCGCCAGTGCGTTGGTCAGGTCGTCGTCGTTACGAATCGGTTTGATGTTCATCACACGGTCTCCGCGTCGATCAGGTCGTACTGGGCGTGGCTGCCAACAAAGCGAATAAAGCCCAGTTGGCGCTCATAGTCGATAGCCAGGATGACCCGGTACTTGTTGCCGGCGATGTTGAATACCACCCGGCTGCCTTTCAGGATACTGGCCGTGCGCAGCTCAGCCTTGAGCGCTTGCGGCGTGGGGTAAACGGCCTTTTCCATATGCCGGTACCACTCCACCAGCGGTGTCATGGCGTCGGCATAGGCCGGGCTGCTTTCCCAGAAGGCGCGCAAGGTGCCTCGGGCAATCACTCGCATGGAGGTTCTCCCGTTTTGGGAGTGAGTCTATCCGGCAAGCGCCCTTGCGGCAAGCCGCGCCTCAGACGCAATGCTGCGGATCGTAGGGCGGGTTAGCGGCGGAGGTCGTCAATGTAGGTATCGCCGCGTCAGTCGAGCGCCGCGTAATCCACCATTGCGATTTGCCGGTCAGCCGCCATGGTGGGTTACGGCGCGCTTGGGTTTTGCGTTGTTTGCATAACCGTGGGCGCGCCTAACCCACCCTACGGTTTGGCTTGGCGCTTAGTGCAGGCAGCACTGCTTGAACTTCTTGCCGCTGCCGCACGGGCAGGGATCGTTGCGGCCGGCTTTGGGCGCTGCTTGCACGGGGGCTTGTGCCGAGCTGGCCGCTTGGCTGCGTTGCGATAGCCAATAGGCATGCAGGGCGCGCACGGCGGGTTCGATGGCCGTGACTGATTGCTGGTGCTCGGCCTGGCTCATGTGCTCCAGCAGCGGGAAGTTGGCTTCGCTGCCATGCAACTCGATGGCCGCCAGGTGCGCGGCCTCGGCTTCCGGCAGCGCCGGCCATTGGCCCAGGGCCACGCCGCGCATATAGCCGAAGCACCATTCCTCAACGATGGTCAGGGTTTCGCCTTCGTACTCGCGGGTGCTGAACAGTGCGGCGAACTCGGCTGGGTATTCCATCAGCATCAATACGCAGTTGTTGATGTGCTGAATCAGCAGGTTCATAAAGCGCTGCAGTTCGGCGTCCTTGGCGAACTTGGGCGTTACGCCGCCCCACAGCGCCGGCAGCCAGCGGCTGGGCGGCAATACCTCGGGGCCGGAGATCAGTGCGGTGAAAAACCCGTCCAGTTCGCAGGCGTCCAGAATCGAGTCATCGTTGCCGTACTTGAGCAGGATGCTTTCGACAAAATCCAGTTCGGCGTCGCTGAGTGGGGCGGTTTTCATATGCAGTTCCGTGGTTCGGGGATAGCGGCGGTGTTTGCTCGAGTGCGTAGGGCAGTGCGCTGCTTGTGGGAGGGGCCGGGCGGCGCTCCCACGCCAATAAGGCCTCCACCTCGTTGTCCAGCCGTACTCGGCGTTGGCCGGTGAGCCGTTGTGACATCCGATTTTTCGTGGGGTGGATGACGCTTCAGCCATCCATCGTGGCGATTTTAAGGTGGATAAAAACAGCGTTATCCACCCTACACGCTGGCCAGTGATTTGTTGTTGCAGCAGGTTTTTCGTAGGGTGGATGACGCTTCACCCATCCACCATTGCGGTTTACCGGTAGGCCGCGATGGTGGGTTACGGCGTAGTCGGGCTTGGCTGCGGCCTTGCGAGCGTGACAGGCGCAATCCCCATGGATGGGGTGAATGCCGCAAGCCTGTCGGGCGCGGCCTAACCCACCCTGCGGATCTGTAGCTCTTCCTCCACCTCGTCGTCCAAGCGTACCCGGCGCTGGCCGGTAAGCAGTTGTTGCATCAGGGCTTTTTTCTCCAACTTGAGCTTGGCCAGCTGGGCTTGCAGGTTGGTGATTTCGGCGTCGGCGGTGGAGAGTACTTGGGCGATTTTTTGTTGTTCGGCAAGGCTGCTAGGTATGTTGATTTTTTCTTTTAAGAACAAAGAAAAATTGAATGTCAGTTTTTCAATGTGCACACCGTAGCTGGATAGAAAAGCCAAGCGCCACAACGCTTTCGTTCTGCCAAGCCAGCTGAAAAAGTTGATATCTAACTTCGTAGGGTCTTTCGCTATCACAGCGATATAGGAGTCTGAAATATGGTGGTTATCAAACTCGTCAGTAACCAGCCCCATCGCGCCATGGGTGACTTGCATTTTGGAAATCAGGAAGTCGCCTGCTCGGGCTGTGTTCATTTTCTTTGTCAGTATCTGGCTGCCGGCTAGAACCTCTCGAAGAACAACACCTTCTGCGCGTCGTTTAACGCTTAGAAGTCGATATTGAACATCGTCGTCCCATACAACTGGACGTTTAACTTCCTTGATGATGTTGCCTATCTCAACTTCGTGCCATTCGCCCTCTGCATCCGGGAATCGCACCTTGCCGGTCAGCAACTGCTGCATCAGTGCCTGCTTCTGCTGCTGGCTATTGGCAAGCAGGCGCTCGGTGGTGGTGATGGCTTTGTCCCAGGTGGAAAGGATTTGGGCGATCTTGGTTTGTTCGGAAATGGGCGGGAGCAAAACTTTGTATTTCGCGAAGGTCGCGCCGGGGAGCTGAGGTATTCCACCGCTCTCGTGGTGAATGGTTAAGCTGAAATTTATATAGTTCGCCAAGTAATCAACATCGAAGCTTTTGTTTATCGGAGAGGCTACTAATAGCCGGCCGATAGCACCAAATCCTGTTCTTCTTGAGAAGGCAGTACCTAGGCCCGCCCCTCTGCCTACTATGGTCACGCTATGGTCTGTGTATTCTTCAAAGTCGTAAAATCCATACAGTCCAAGGTTGTCGACTGTATTGGAGTAGACCGGATATATATGGGTCTCTGTTTTTTCGTCGGAGTAGCGGTCTTCTTTAAGATCTCTACCTACTTGGATTGAGGCAATATCCCCAATTGAGTACTCGCTCCAACCCTCAGGCACCATAACCAAGCTCCTCCAAATACCCATCCATCTCCCGCTTTAACGCCACCAACTCCCGCTCCAACACCTCGCGCTCAGCCTTAATCGCCAGCAAATCAATCTCGTCCTCAGCCTCAAAGGTATCCACATAGCGAGGGATATTCAGGTTGTAGTCGTTATCGCGGATGGCTTGCAGGCTGACGCATTCGGCATAGCGGCTCTGGTGCTGGCGGGCGCGGTAGGCGGCAACGATGCGCTCAAGTTGCTGCGGGCCCAGCTGATTCTGGTTTTTGCCGGCAATAAAGTCGCGGGAGGCATCGATAAAAATCACGTCCTCGCTGCTCTTGGTTTTGCGGAACAGCAAAATCGCCGCCGGGATGCCGGTGCCGAAGAACAGTTTTTCCGGCAGGCCGATCACCGCATCCAGCAGGTTTTCTTCGATCAGTGCCTGGCGGATTTTGCCTTCGCTGCCGCCTCGGAATAGCACGCCATGCGGCACCACGACGCCCATCCGGCCTGTGCCCGGTTTCAGGGTTTCGATCATATGCAGGATAAAGGCGTAGTCGCCCTTGGTTTTCGGCGGGATGCCGCGCTGGAAGCGGCCGTACTTGTCGTTCTCCGCCTGTTCCACGCCCCATTTCTCTAGGGAGAAGGGCGGGTTGGCGGTTACCACGTCGAAGTGCATCAGGCCGCCGCTGGCGTCGAGCAGTTGCGGGTGGCGGATGCTATCGCCCCAGCGCAGGTCGTGGTTTTCTTCGCCGTGCAGAAACAGGTTCATCTTGGCCAAGGCCCAGGTGGCGCCGATGGATTCCTGGCCGAACAGGGCGTAGTTGCGCGAGCCGGTTTTCTCCAGCACCTTGCGCCCGCATTTCATTAACAGCGACGCGGACCCGCAGGCCGGATCGCAAATCTGTTCGCCGGGTTGCGGGTCGAGCAGTTCGGCGAGCAAATCGCTGACCTGGGCCGGGGTGTAGAACTCGCCAGCGGTTTTGCCGGCGCCGGCGGCAAAGCGCGAAATCAGAAACTCGTAGGCGTTGCCGATAATGTCCTGGCTGCCGATGCGCGAGGGGCGCAGGTTCATGTCCGCCTGGGCGAAGTCTTCCAGCAGGTGGCGCAGCAGGTTGTTTTTGCTTTTTTCTTCGCCGAGCTTGTTGGCGTTAAAGCTGATGTCCTGGAATACGCCGCGCAGCTTGGCGCTGTTGGCGTCTTCGATGGCGTGCAGGGCTTCGTCGATGCGCTCGCCATTGCCGGGCAGGTGGCGGTCTTTGTGCAGGCTGTAGAAGTTGGCCTTGGGCGGCAGCACAAAGCGCTCGGTCTTCATCATGGCGGCAATCAGCGCCGGCTCATTGCCGTACTTGGCCTGGTAGCCCTCGTAGTGGTCCTGCCAGACGTCGCTCAGGTACTTCAAGAACAGCATGGTCAGCACATAGTTCTTGTAGTCGCTGGCATCCACGCTGCCACGGAAGGTGTCGCACGACTTCCAGATGATGGCGTTGATTTCGTCCTGGCTGATGGGGCTATGGCTCATGGGCTTCTTCTTGGCTGAATCAGGGTTGGCGGACGGCGAGTGCTGTATTGCGCTGGGTGCGGCGGCTGATCTGGCGGCTGGCCATGGGCTGAACTGTCAAGGATTGCTTGATAGTTGCGGGGTTCGCTGTGTTTTGACTGGGCGTGTTGCGGATAGGCCGCTTGGCGAATGCCGGCGAGTTCGCCCGGGCGCGGGTGCGCAGTTGCACTGCCTGGTCATTGACGGTGTAGGGCATTAGGTCATGCATGGCAGCGGGCGTCCCTAGTGGCTGACGGTGCTGAACATGGCGCAGGGCGAGCAAGGTCGCCAGCTTTTTCTGCAGATTGCTTTCTGTAGAAAAAGAAAAGGCCCACATCGCTGTGAGCCTTTCTCTGTATTTGGTGCCCGGGGACGGAATCGAACCGCCGACACGGGGATTTTCAATCCCCTGCTCTACCGACTGAGCTACCCGGGCTAACGGGGCGCTATTAGACGGATTTGAGGGGTAGGTGTCAAGCGTGAGTTTGAAAAATATTTAATTATTACGGGCGCTTAGGTTCGAGCGAGGGTTCGGGGGCGGGTGTACAGGGTGGTTGGGTAGCCCGGATAAGCCTTGGCGCAATCCGGGAGGGTGCCGTCCCGGATTGCAGCGCGTGCCGCGCTTTATCCGGGCTACGGGTGTAGTGCCTGGCCGCTTACTCGCTGGGCGGCACGTAGCCGTCGGCCTGGGCGTATTCCTCGCCGGAGAGGAATTTGTCCATTTCAGCCTGGAGGAACTTGCGGTCTTCGGCGTTCATCATGTTCAGGCGGCGTTCGTTGATCAGCAGGGTCTGGTGCTTTTGCCATTCGTCCCAGGCTTGCTTGGAGACGTTGTTGAAGATGTCCTCACCTTTGGCGCCTGGGTACGGCGGGCGGTCCAGGCCGGGGAGTTCTTGCTTGTGTTTGCGGCACTGTACGGTGCGGGTCATGGCGTTTCTCCAGTGTTCGGGGTTGCGAGTGCATCGGCCGCGCGCTTTAGCAGTTTCTTCACTGGGGCGGCGAGGCCCAGGCGCGGCGGGGTGGCGAGGTTATACCAGAGCCAGTCAGCCTCGGCCACGGCGGCTGGCGCGGCGTCGACCTGGATCAGCCAGGGTTCGATGGCCAGCTGGAAGTGGCTGAAGGTGTGGGTCAGGCCGCTCAGTTCGCGCTGCGCACCGAGCTGCAAGCTGTGGCGGCTGGCCAGTGTGGCGATGGCTGTGGCTTCGTCCAGCTCCGGCAGGCTCCACAGGCCGCCCCAGAGGCCGCTGGAGGGGCGGCGGTAGAGCAACACCTCGCCATTGCGGTTGGCGAAAATCGGCATCAGCGTGCGTTTCTGCGGCAGCGCCTTGCGCGGTTTGGGGATTGGGTAGCGGATCTCCAGGCCGAGCAGGTGCGCCTGACAGCCGCTTTTCAGCGGGCAGAGCAGGCAGCTCGGTTTGCTGCGGGTGCACAGCGTGGCGCCGAGATCCATCATCGCCTGGGTGTAGTGGTTTACCCGGGTGTGCGGGGTAAAGCGCTCGGCCACATCCCACAGTTGTTTGGCTACTTTCGGTTCGCCCGGATAGCCTTCCTGCGCCACGTAGCGCGCTAGGACGCGTTTGACATTGCCGTCGAGAATCGGCGCACGCAGGCCCATGCTCAGGCTGGCGATGGCGCCGGCGGTGGAGCGGCCGATGCCGGGAAGTTCGGTGAGCTGGTCGACATCGCGGGGGAAGTCGCCGGCATGTTCGCGCATAACGATCTGCGCGGTTTTCTGCAGGTTGCGTGCGCGGGTGTAGTAACCGAGGCCCGTCCACAGGTGCAGCACTTCGTCTTCCGGCGCGGCGGCCAGGTCATTTACCGTTGGCAATGCGGCCATAAAGCGGTCGAAATAACCGAGCACGGTGCTGACCTGGGTCTGCTGCAGCATGATCTCCGAGACCCACACGCGGTACGGCGTGATGCCCTGTTGCCAGGGCAGGTCCTTGCGTCCGTGGCTGTCGTACCAGTGCAGTACCGCGTCAGAAAACTGCTCGGGGCTCATCGGTTGAACAGGCCCTTGAGCGCGTCTTTCAGCTCGGGGCTGACCTTGTCGCCGAGTTTTTCTTCGATCTTCTCGTTGAGCTTGTTGCCGGCCAGTTTGGCGGCGACCTTGCCCAGGCCGTCCTGATCCAGGCGGCAGGCCTTGCCGCCCATTTCCAGCGGGCCGCGGCAGCGCACCGGCCATTCGATGCCGACATAGCGCTCGTTGACCTGGCAGGCTGGGTCAGGCATTTCGCGCTGATCACCGGTGATGGTGATGCCGACGCGGTAGTCGAGGCCGAGGATGCGCAGGTCCAGGTCGCCATTGCCGCTAACCGCCAGGCCCGGAATAACGGCCTTGAGGTCGGGGTTGTGGGCCACGCCGTTACGCAGGATCAGGCGGCCTTGCAGGGTTTCGAAGGGGGTGTCCTTGCCGCGTGGGTCGCTGCTCAGGGATTTGCGGTTGAGCGTGGCGATGCCGCGGCACAGTTGCTGTTCCAAGTTGGCGTCGACCAGCACGCCGTCGTTAAGCAGGAAGCTGGCATCGCCCGTCAGCCCATCGACCCAGGCGCGCTGGCTGTTGCCGCTGGTGGTCAGATTGGCTTTGAAATCCAGCAGGCCTTTAACCGGTGAAGGCTGGTCGGGCTTTTTCAGGAAGGGCTCAATCTGGATGCTGCTGAGGTTCTTTTGCACGCTGAGCAGCGGGATGGCTGGGCGCACGTCGATGCTGGCCTTGGCGTCGAAGCTGCCGTTGCCGATGTTGCCGCGCACATCCTGCAGGGTCAGCAGGCCGCCTTTGCTCTGCGCCTTGGCGCTGAAATTGCTGATCACCTGCTGCTGGGCGGTGAGCTGGTCCAGGCTGAGGTTGAGTTGCATGTCGAGCTTGCGCAGCGTTTCGATTGGCAGCACTTCGCTGCTGCTCCAGGCGTGCTGGGTTGGCGCATCAGGCAGCGGTGTGCTGCCGCTCTGCCCGGCGCTGGCGACACTGGCCTTGACCTCGGCCTTGCGGGCAGCGCCGGCATCCTTGGCGTCCGTGGATGGCGCGGGCAGGTAGCGGTCGAGGTTCAGTTGATCGCCCTTGAGCTGCACACGCAGGGCCTGCTTGGCGAAGTCGGCAATCGCCAGCTGGCCGCTGAAGTGGCTGTCGTCCAGAGTCAGCTTGAGTTCTTCAAAGGTCAGGCTGTTGTCGCTGCCGCTGAGGCGGGTGACCAGTTCGAACTGGCTGAGGGTCTTGTTGTCGGCCATCGGCGGCAGTTTCTGGCCGATGGTGGCGAGGAACTCACGCAGGTTGAGCGGCGCGATGGACAGGCCGCCGCTGAGTTTTGGCTGCTTGTCGAGGTCGCGGATTTTCAGCTCGCCAAGGGCGCGCAGCTGGTTGCCGGAGAACTTCAGGCCATTCCATTCGGCGACCTGGGCGGCCAGGTCGACCAGCAGCTGGCCCTGGGCCGAATAGGTCAGGGTCTGGCCATCGAAAGGCTCGCCGGACACTTCGCCGGAGAGTTTGGCGTCTTCCAGTTGGTAGCGTTTCAGTGCGCGGTCGAAGCGCAGTTCGCCCTGCAGTTCGCTACGAGCGCGCAGAACCGGCTTGTTGAGGCCGAAGAAGGCGCTGAGTTTGACCGGGATGCCTGCGCCTTCGCGGATTGCTCCGGTGGTCAACTGGATGCTTTCGGCGCTGAATTGCTGGCCTTTCTGCGCGTCGTGATAGTCGATGCGCGCGCTGTTGACGATCAGGCTGTCGATATCCAGCTTCAGCGGCTGGCCGCGGCCTTTTGCTTCAGCTGTGGTGCTTGCGGTCGGCGTGCTGTCAGCGGTTGCTGGTGGGGTGTCGGCTGTTGTGGTCGCGGCCTTGGCCGGTTTGCCGACATCTTCCCAGTTGCTATGGCCTTTTTCGTCGCGCTGCAGGTTGAGGTTGAGGCCGTCGATGCGGATATCGCTCATCTGCACTTCTTTGCGCAGCAGCGGCAGCACGCGCACCGACAGGCCGAGCAGGCGCAGGTCAGCGAACGGCTTGTCCGGGGTGCTTAGGCTGGCGAGCGTGGCGTCAGTCAGCTCCAGGCCGAGCCAGGGGAACAGGCTCCAGCCGATATCGCCCTTGAGGGTCAGCTCCAGGCTGGCCTTGTCGCGGGCAAGCTGGCGGATTTCGTCTTTGTAATCGTTGGGATCGAACAGGTGGGTGAGGGCAAAGCCCAGCGCCACGATGATCAGCAAGAGCCCGAGAAAAAACAGGCCGAGAATTTTGCCGAGCGCTTTCATGTGCGAATCCTTGTTTCGAAACTGGATGGTGAAGAGCAGCAATTCAAGCCGGCGAGTATAGCGCCAGCGCTTTTACCTGGACCGCCGACAGTCCCGTTTACGCGGTGATTTTGCAAGCGGCTTTTAGAGCCTGTTTATTACGAGCTCGCGAGCTAGAGCCATGCAAGGCGAAAACAGGCGAGGAAGCGGAGTGTACTTTTGTACATGAGCATTCCGAGTTTGTTTTTAACGCCGCAGGGCCGACGCGCAGCAGGTCGGCTCTTACAGTGCCTGCGCCACGCGCTCGGCAATCGCCAGGCTGGCGGTAAGCCCTGGCGACTCGATACCGAACAGGTTAACCAGGCCTGGCAGGCCATGCTCGTTGGGCGTTTGGATAATGAAGTCGGCGGCCGGTTCCCCAGGGCCTGCGAGTTTCGGCCGGATGCCGCTGTAGCCTGGTACCAGGCGCGCGCTGTCGATAGCGGG
Source organism: Pseudomonas sp. 1928-m (assembly GCF_029269135.1). Classification (NCBI taxonomy): domain Bacteria; kingdom Pseudomonadati; phylum Pseudomonadota; class Gammaproteobacteria; order Pseudomonadales; family Pseudomonadaceae; genus Pseudomonas; species Pseudomonas sp. 1928-m. Next base: position 134,002 of record NZ_JARIXO010000003.1, read on the forward strand.
GAAGTAGCGGCGGATGGCATCGGCGAACGGCTCGCGCAGGTTTTCCTCGACCTGATAGTCGAGCTGCGTGATGTAGTGGGTATCCGGGCCGAAACGCAGCTGGCCGCCAAGATCCAGAGTGGCGTGGATGCCAAGGCCGGCGGTGTTGGCTTCTGGCATCGGATAGATCAAGTGCTGGAAGGGCGAGCGGCCGCTGTAGCTGAAGTAGCGACCCTGGCACAAATGCAGTGGCGGTATGTTCCGCAGCCCTTGGGTTTGCCCGGCCAGTTGCTGGGCGAACAGGCCGCCAGCATTGATCACCCGTTGGGCTTTCAGCTGGAACGGCTCGCCGCCGCTGTGGCCCGAGGCTATCCAGCCAGCGCCGTCTGCTTCGAGTTGCTCCACGCGGGTGTGCAGCACCAGCTGCGCGCCGCGATTTTCTGCCGCCGCCAGCAACGATTGCAGGTAGGCGTGGCTGTCGATAATTCCGGTGCTGGGCGAGAGCAGGGCACAGGTGCCGCGTACGGCGGGTTCCAGGGCATTCAGTTGGGGCTGTTCGATGGTCTGCAGGTCATGCACGCCGCAGGCTTGGGCGTTGCGCTGCAGTTGTTCGAGCTTGGCTATTTCCGCCACTTCCACCGCTACCAGCAGCTTGCCGAGCTGGCGGTGCGCTATCTGATGGGTGCGGCACCAGGCATACAGGCGCTCGCGGCCCTCCAGGCACAGTTCGGCCTTGAGCGAGCCGGGTGGGTAATACAGGCCCGCATGGATCACCTCGGAGTTGCGGCTGGAGGTGTGACTGCCGATCAGGCTTTCCGTCTCGACGATCAGGCAGCTCTGCCCTGGTGTGCTCAAGCGCGCGGCGCAGGCCAGGCCCAGGGCGCCTGCGCCGATAATCAGGGTGTCGATACTGTCCATGGTTTCCCGCTGCTTATCCTGTGATTGCTGTGCTGGTCGTTTGGGCGGAAAACATGCCCTCACGGCCTATGCAGCCGATAGTCGGCACCTCTGATCGCCGCCGGTAGCCGCCCAGGCGGATGCCCGCCTATAATGCCAGCCTTTTTCCGTGGGCAATTTCTGGAGCTGGTGATGGCCGAACGTACGGCATCCGTCGAGCGCAATACCCTGGAGACCCAGATCAAGGTCTCGATCAACCTGGATGGGACTGGCAAAGCCAAGTTCGATATTGGCGTGCCATTCCTCGAGCACATGCTCGACCAGATCGCCCGCCATGGCTTGATCGACCTCGATATCGAGTGCAAGGGCGACCTGCATATCGACGACCACCACACCGTGGAAGACGTCGGTATCACCCTCGGCCAGGCATTCACCAAGGCCATCGGCGACAAGCGCGGCATGACCCGTTATGGCCATTCCTACGTGCCGCTGGATGAAGCGCTGTCGCGCGTGGTGATCGACTTCTCCGGTCGTCCGGGCCTGCAGATGCACGTGCCGTTCACCCGCGCGGTGGTTGGCGGCTTCGACGTGGACCTGTTCCAGGAGTTCTTCCAGGGCTTCGTCAACCACGCGCTGGTGTCGCTGCACATCGACAACTTGCGTGGCACCAACACCCACCACCAGATCGAGACGGTGTTCAAGGCCTTCGGCCGCGCCCTGCGCATGGCCGTCGAGCTGGACCCGCGCATGGCTGGGCAGATGCCGTCGACCAAGGGCTGCCTGTAAATGCAGACAGTTGCAGTAATCGACTACGGCATGGGCAACCTGCACTCGGTGGCCAAGGCCCTCGAGCACGTGGGCGCCGGCAAGGTGCTGGTGACCAGCGATGCCCAAGTGATTCGCGAAGCCGACCGGGTGGTATTCCCCGGCGTCGGCGCGATTCGCGATTGCATGGCCGAAATCAAGCGCCTGGGCTTCGACAGCCTGGTGCGTGAAGTCAGCGCGGATCGGCCGTTTCTCGGTATCTGCGTGGGCATGCAGGCGTTGCTGGAGCACAGCGAAGAGAACGACGGCGTTGATTGCATCGGTCTGTTCCCCGGCAAGGTGCGCTTCTTCGGCAAGGACATGGTCGAAGACGGCGAGCCGCTGAAGGTGCCGCATATGGGCTGGAACGAGGTGGCGCAGTCGGTCAAACACCCGCTGTGGCACAACATTCCGGACCAGGCACGCTTCTACTTTGTGCACAGCTATTACATCGAGGCCGGCAACCCCAAGCAGGTGGTTGGTCGCGGCCATTACGGCAAGGACTTCGCCGCCGCGCTGGCCGAAGGCTCGCGCTTTGCTGTGCAGTTCCACCCGGAAAAGAGCCACACCCACGGCCTGCAGTTGCTGCAGAACTTCGCCGCCTGGGATGGTCGCTGGTAAATGAGCCGGGCCAAGCAGAAGCCGCCGATTCTCACCCTCTCTGCTGAGCAGGAGCGTGAAGCGACCAATGCTCTCAAACGTTTTATGGAAGAGCGCTTCGAGCTGCAGCTGGGCTCGTTTGAGGCGGCGGAAATCCTTGAGCTGTTTGCCCGCGAGATTGCGCCGCACTACTACAACCGGGCGGTTTTCGATGTGCAGACTCACCTGAAAGAACGGTTCGAGAGCATCGAAAGCGACCTCTGGGCGCTGGAAAAGAGCTGACCCACCGAATTCACACGACTTGAGCAGGTTCAACCGATGCTGATTATCCCCGCTATCGATCTGAAGGACGGCGCTTGCGTGCGTCTGCGCCAGGGCCGCATGGAAGACTCCACGGTGTTTTCCGATGACCCGGTGAGCATGGCGGCCAAGTGGGTCGAGGGCGGCTGCCGTCGCCTGCACCTGGTCGACCTCAATGGCGCCTTTGAAGGCCAGCCGGTCAACGGTGAAGTAGTCACCGCCATCGCCAAGCGCTACCCGCACCTGCCGATCCAGATCGGCGGCGGTATCCGCTCACTGGAGACCATCGAGCATTACGTTAAGGCCGGCGTCAGCTGCGTGATCATCGGCACCAAGGCCGTGAAAGATCCGGCGTTCGTTGCTGAAGCCTGTCGTGCTTTCCCGGGCAAAATTATCGTCGGCCTCGACGCCAAAGATGGTTTTGTCGCTACTGACGGCTGGGCTGAAATCAGCACCGTGCAGGTGATTGATCTGGCCAAGCAGTTCGAAGCCGACGGCGTGTCCTCCATCGTTTATACCGACATCGCCAAAGACGGCATGATGCAGGGCTGCAACGTGCCCTTCACCGCAGCCCTGGCGGCGGCGACCAAGATTCCGGTTATCGCTTCTGGCGGCATCCACAACCTGGGCGATATCAAAGCTCTGCTGGACGCCAAGGCGCCGGGCATTATCGGTGCGATTACCGGCCGGGCCATCTACGAAGGCACCCTGGATGTCGCCGAGGCGCAAGCCTTCTGCGATTCCTACAAGGGCTGAGGACAAACTCATGGCGCTGGCTAAACGCATTATCCCCTGCCTCGACGTGGACAACGGCCGCGTGGTCAAGGGCGTGCAGTTCGAGAACATCCGCGATGCCGGCGATCCGGTGGAAATCGCCCGTCGTTACGATGAGCAGGGTGCCGACGAGATTACCTTTCTCGACATCACCGCCAGCGTCGATGGCCGTGACACCACCCTGCACACCGTTGAGCGTATGGCCAGCCAGGTGTTTATTCCGCTCACCGTGGGTGGCGGCGTGCGCACCGTGCAGGACATCCGCAACCTGTTGAATGCCGGTGCGGATAAGGTCTCGATCAACACGGCTGCGGTATTCACCCCTGAGTTCGTCGGCGAAGCCGCCTCGCGCTTTGGTTCGCAGTGCATTGTTGTCGCCATCGACGCGAAGAAGGTCTCCAAGCCGGGCGAAACCCCGCGCTGGGAAATCTTCACCCACGGCGGGCGCAAACCCACCGGCCTGGATGCGGTGCTCTGGGCGAAGAAGATGGAAGACCTCGGCGCCGGTGAAATTCTCCTGACCAGCATGGATCAGGACGGCGTAAAGAGCGGCTACGACCTGGGCGTGACCCGCGCTATCAGCGAAATGGTCGGCATCCCGGTGATCGCCTCCGGTGGCGTCGGCAACCTGCAGCACCTGGCCGACGGCATTATTGAAGGCAAGGCCGCTGCGGTACTGGCTGCAAGCATCTTCCACTTCGGCGAATACACCGTGCCGGAAGCCAAGGCGTATATGGCCGCTCGTGGGATTGTCGTGCGCTAAACCTCGCTGGCCGGCAGCCCTGCCGGCCACTGCTGCGGGCGAGTCGACAGCAAAATGTCGACTAGCCCGCTAAAATCAGAATGTTTGCGCTCAGGTCGATGCATTGGGCATCCCTTTGAGCGCTCCTATTTCTAATAAATGGTTTTTCCATACACGGAGTTCTTATGCCCGCTATCCGGCTATTCACCGCGGTTTGGCTGTTGTGTGCTGTCAGCCTGGCTCGCGCAGAGCCTCTGGTTCTGCTTACCGAAAACCTGCCGCCGTTCAGCATGGCAGCCAGTGGTGGCAATTTTGCCAAGGATGCTGATGTGCAGGGCATTAGCAGCGATACGGTGCGTGCGCTGTGCAGCAAGGCGCAGCTTGAGTGCCAGATGATTCTGCGCTTCCCCTGGGATCGTCAGTACAAGCAGGCGCTCGAGAGCAAGGGTTACGGGGTGTTCTCCACTATTCGCACGGCGGAGCGTGAGTCGCTGTTCAAGTGGGTTGGGCCGATTGCGGTAAGCGATTGGGTGTTGCTAGCTAAGGCCGATAGCAGCATTACGTTGGACAGCCTGGAGCAGGCTGGTGCTTATCGGATCGGCGGTTATCGCGACGACGCGATTTCGCAATTTCTGATCGAGCGTGGCGTTACAGTGCAAACCAGCCTGCAGGACAAGGAAAATCTCAGCAAGCTGGAGAAGGATGTGATCGACCTGTGGGCCACCGATGAAGTCGGTGGGCGCTATATGGCCAAGCAGTCGCCACTGGGTGCGCTCAAGGTGGTGCATCGTTTCAACAGCGCCGACCTCTACTTGGCGCTGAATATAGAGACGCCCGATGATGTGGTGCAGAAGTTGCAGAAAGCCCTGGACGATATGCGCGCTCAAGGTGAGCTGGGTACGATCAAGGACGGTTATCTGTAAGCGTGTTGCTGCCGTACCTGCGCAAAACCTGGGCTGGGCTTAGTCGGACGTGCTGGGTATGCTTGTATGCTCAGCCCAACTATCGATGTGAGACATCATGTTCAAACAATTACTAGTCGCCCTCGCCGGCACAGTTATGGTGCTCGCGGGCAGTGCTCGGGCCGAAATTGACCCGAACTACCGCATGGTCCTGCTGACCGAAAACTTCCCGCCGTACAACATGGCGATCAACGGCAAGAACTTCGCCCAGGAAGACAATATCGACGGTATTGCCGTGGATATCATCCGCGAGATGTTCAAGCGCGCCGGCATTCAGTACAGCATGACCCTGCGTTTCCCTTGGGATCGCATCTACAAGCTGGCACTGGAAAAACCTGGCTACGGCGTGTTCGTTGCGGCGCGGCTACCGGAGCGTGAGGCACTGTTCAAATGGGTCGGCCCGATTGGTCCGGATGACTGGGTGCTGCTCGGCAAGGCCGACAGCAGCATTACCCTGAACAGCCTGGAAGACGCCAAGCAGTACAAGGTCGGTGCCTACAAGGGCGACGCGATTGCCGAGCACCTGGTGGAGAAAGGCCTGGAGCCGATTACTGCCCTGCGCGATACGGAAAATGCCAAGAAGCTGATGGCAGGTCAGATTGACCTGTGGGCAACCGGCGACCCTGCCGGCCGCTACCTGGCCAAGCAGGACGGTATTTCTGGCCTGAAAACCATTCTGCGTTTCGATAGTGCAGAGCTGTATCTGGCGCTGAACAAAGAGGTGCCGGACGAGGTTGTACAGAAGCTGCAAGCCGAGCTGGACAAGATGCGCAGCGAAGGCTTTGTCGACGATACCCTGAACAACTACCTGTAATACGTACACCAGCGGGTCGGCCACAAGCCAGCCCGCGGCCATGGATGGCTGACGCCACGTACCATACGTCGCCGGGATTCGCCCGAGCATGGATGCCGCTAGCCATAATCACAATTCATGCGAGCGGAATGACCTATGTTGAAAACCCTGAAAGCCAGCCTATTGTTCGGGCTTGTCCTGAGTGCCTGCGCAGCCCGTGCAGAGCTTCCAGCCGATTACAAAGTGGTGTTGCTGACCGAGAACTTCCCGCCATTCAACATGGCCGTGGATGACAAGAACTACGCCCGCGACGACGGTATCGATGGCATCAGCACTGAAGTCGTCCGTGAGATGTTCAAGCGCGCCGGCATCAATTACACCCTGACCCTGCGTTTCCCCTGGGATCGCTTGTATCGCCTGACCCTGGACAAGCCCAACTACGGCCTGTTCTCCACCACCTTCACCCCTGAGCGTCAGCCACTGTTCAAGTGGGTGGGGCCATTGGCCAAGACGGGTTGGGTGCTATTGGCTGCGCCGGGTAATAACTTGAGCGTCGCCAGTCTCAAGGACGCTGCGCAGTACCAGATCGGTGCCTACAAGAACGACGCGGTCAGCCAGCATCTGGAAAGCCAGGGGTTGAGCCCGGTCAATGCGTTGCGTGATCAGGAAAACATCAAGAAGCTGCTCAGCGGAAAAATCGACCTGTGGGCCACCACTGATCCGGTCGGGCGCTACCTGGCCAAGCAAGAAGGCGTCAGCGGCCTGAATACTGCGCTGCGCTTCAACGAGGCGGAGCTGTATCTGGCGCTGAACAAGGACACCCCGGATGAGGTGGTGCAGCGTCTGCAGAAGGCGTTGGATGAGCTGCGTGCCGAAGGTTTTATCGACGAAATGACCAATAACTACCTGTAGTTTCAGGCGTTATTAAAAAGCCCGACCTTGAGTGATCAAGGTCGGGCTTTTTCTTGGCTGCAGTTTCGCGGGCATGGCCTGCTACTGGGTAAGGCGATCAGTCTCCGCGGGTAACGCTTAGGCCCTTGAGCAGGTTCAGGGCCTGGCTCAGCTGGTAGTCGTCATCCTGTGGGCGTGCCGGGGTGCTGCTTTTGCCCTTGCTGGGCTTGTCGGCGCCGCCGTTGCCATTGCCCAGGTGACCTTGCAGGTCGGCTTCCTTGATGCCGCTTTCATCCTGCTCACGGGTCAGCTTGGCGCGCGCCACCTCGATGTCCGGGACGATGCCCTGAGCCTGTATCGAGCGGCCCTTGGGGGTGAAGTACAGCGCGGTGGTGAGTTTTAGTGCGCGGTCATTGTTCAGTGGCAGCACGGTTTGCACCGAGCCCTTGCCGAAGCTGTCGGTGCCCATCAGCACGCCGCGTTTGTGATCCTGCAGAGCGCCGGCGACAATCTCGGAGGCCGAGGCGCTGCCACCGTTGATCAACACCACCAGCGGCACGCCTTCGCTGGCGTCGGCCGGATCGGCATTGAAGCGCAGCTCGGAGTTGGCGATGCGCCCTTCGGTGTAGACGATTAGGCCCTTCTTGAGGAAATGGTCGGTGACCTCCACCGCCGCCTGCAGCACGCCGCCGGGGTTGTTGCGCAGGTCGAGGACCAGGCCGCGCAGCTTCTTGCCGTTGTCCTTGCGCAGCTTGGCCAGGGCTTTGCCGACTTCTTCGCCGCTGTTGACCTGGAATTGGGTGATGCGCACATAGCCGTAGCCGTCGTCGAGCAGCTGGCTTTTCACGCTCTTGACCTTGATCACCGCGCGCGTCAGCTCGACATCGAAGGGCTTGCCGCCTTCGCGTACCAGGGTCAATTCGATATCGCTGCCGGCTTTACCACGCATTTTCTCGACGGCTTCCATCAGCGACAGACCTTTGGTTGGCTGGCCGTCGATTTTCACGATCAGGTCGCCCGGCTGGATGCCAGCGGCGGACGCCGGGGTGTCATCGATTGGCGAGACCACTTTGAGAAAGCCGTCTTCGCTGCCCAGCTCAATGCCCAAGCCGCCGAATTCGCCGCTGGTGCTTTCCTGCAGATCGCGGAAGGCTTCCGGCTCCAGGTAGGCTGAGTGGGGGTCAAGGTTGCTGAGCATGCCCTTGATCGCGTTTTCCAGCAGGGTCTTGTCGCTGACCGGCTCGACATAGGCGGACTTGATACGATCCATCACCTCGGCAAAGGTGCGCAGGTCGTCCAGCGGCAGTGGCGCGCTGTCGTTGGCGGTGGCCGGTGCTGGCGCGGCAAATACGGCAGTGCTACCCAGCAGGGTAACGGCCAGCGCGAGGGCGGTGAGGCGGAACAGATGCGGCATGTCGAACTTACTCCTGTCCTAAATCGGTAATCGCGACACTTATCCTTGTGCGCGGCACCATTGAGCGGGGTCGATCGGGCGGCCCTGCTGGCGAATTGCGAAATACAGTGCTGGGGTTTCCTGGCCGCCGCTGTTGCCAACGGTGGCGATGGCTTCGCCGGCCTTGACCACGTCGCCGGCATCCTTGAGCAGGCTCTGGTTATGCCCGTAGAGGCTCAGGTAGCCGTTGCCATGGTCGAGAATGACCAGAAGCCCGGCGCCACGCAACCAGTCGGCAAACACTACGCGGCCGCCATGCACTGCATGTACCTGGCTGCCAGCGGAGGCGCCGATCAGCACGCCATCCCATTTGGTGCGGGCATCGCCACCGCGTGGTGTGCCGTAGCGGGCCACCAGGCGACCATCAACCGGCCAGGGCAATTTGCCCCGGGCCTTGGCGAATGGACCGCCAAAGCTGGCGCCAGAACTCACCAGTGGACCCGTCGGCGCCGGATTAGTGCTGCTGCGTGATTGTTCGCGTTCGGCGAGCAGGGCTTGCTGGCGCGCCGCTTCAGCTTCGCGAGCCTGACGTGCGAGGGTTTCCTCGATGGTTTTCAGCACCCGCGCCAGATTGGCTTGCTCCTGCTGGCGGGCCTTGAGCTTCTGGTCGCGGGCGGAGAATTCCTTGTTCAGCTTGGCCAGCGCCAGCTGACGCTCCTTGCGCACGCTGGCGAGTTGTTCGCGGCGGCCATCCAGAGCGCTTTTCTGCTCCAGCAGCTGGCTTTGCTGGTTGGCGATGTCCAGCTCGACATTGGCCAACTGGCGCAGGGTTTCATTGAAGGCGGCGAGTTGTTCCATGCGCGCTTCGCTGAGGTAGTCGTAGTAGGTCAGGGTGCGCGAGAATTTTTCCGGGTTCTGCTGGTTGAGCAGCAGTTTGACGTATTCCTGGCGACCGCTCTGGTAGGCGGCGCGGGCCTGGATGCCGATCAGACGCTGCTGTTCAAGGCGCGCGCCCTCGAGTTTTTTTTTCTCTTTATCGAGGCGCTGAATTTCCTCTTCGCTCTTTTTCAGGTCCTGCTGCAGGCCTTTGACCTGCTTCTCCAGCTGGCCCATCTCGCTTTCGGTTTTCTTCAGGTCTTTCTGCACGCCGGATTTTTCCTGCTGCAGCTTCTCCAGCAGTTGCTTCAGCTCGGCGACATCGGCGCGCGCGGCATCCAGTTGCTTCTGCGCATCGCTCTTCTCGTCGGCGAAGGCAGGCGGCAGCAGGAGGGTCAGGAAAATAAGGGCGAGTGCACGAAACATGGGGCTGGCAGCACCTGGGGCAAGGACGCGCCTAGTATGCCTAAAAAAACAGCGGCAAGCTGCATGTCATCAGCGCTGTGCGCGGGGCTGCACTTGCAGCGTGAGGCAGCCGGCAATTTGCCCGCCGGCCAGGCATTGCACCTGGCCGGCGGGCAGCAGCTTAGTTCAGCTCGACGATGCTGGTGCCGGTCATTTCCGCCGGTACTGGCAAGCCCATCAGGGTCAGCAGGGTCGGGGCTACGTCGGCCAGCACACCGCCAGCGCGAATGGTCGCCGGGCGCTTGCCGACATAGATAAACGGCACCGGCTCGCAGGTGTGTGCGGTGTGCGCCTGGCCGGTGCTTTCATCGGCCATCTGCTCGACGTTGCCGTGGTCGGCGGTGATCAGCGCTTCGCCGCCGACCTTGTCCAGCGCGGCGACGATGCGGCCGACGCAGCCGTCCAGGCATTCCACGGCGGCCACGGCGGCGGAGAACACGCCGGTATGGCCGACCATGTCGCCGTTGGCGTAGTTGACGATGATCACGTCATAACGCTGATTTTCGATGGCGTCGACGATCTTGTCGGTAACTTCCGGCGCGCTCATCTGCGGCTGCAGGTCATAGGTGGCGACGTTCGGTGACGGGATCAGGATGCGCTCTTCACCGGCAAAGGGTTCTTCACGCCCGCCGGAAAAGAAGAAGGTGACGTGGGCGTACTTCTCGGTTTCGGCGATGCGCAGCTGGGTCTTGCCGTTATTAGCCAGGTATTCGCCGAGCACGTTGGTCAGAGCTTCCGGCTTGTAGGCGCTAGGCGTCGGGATGCTTGCGGCATACTGGGTGAGCATGACGAAGCCAGCCAGTTGCGGCACGCGCGTGCGCTCGAACTCCTTGAAGCCCGGCTCGACAAAGGCGCGGGTCAGCTCGCGTGCGCGGTCGGCGCGGAAGTTCATAAAGACTACGGCGTCGCCGTCTTCCATGCGCACGGGCTCGCCAATAGTGGTGGCTTTGACGAACTCATCGCTTTCGCCACGCTCGTAGGCAGCATTCAGGCCTTCCACGGCAGTGGCAGCGTTGAACTGACCGTTACCGTCGACCAGCAAGCCGTAGGCCTGCTCGACGCGCTCCCAGCGGTTGTCGCGGTCCATGGCGAAGTAGCGGCCGCTGAGGCTGGCAATACGGCCCTTGCCAAGTTTGGCGAAGGTGGCGTCGAGCAGTTCAATGGATGGTTGCGCGCTTTTCGGCGGGGTGTCGCGACCGTCGAGGAAGGCATGCAGGTAAATACGCTCGGCACCGCGCTGGGCGGCCAGTTCGGCCATGGCTACCAGATGGTCCTGATGGCTGTGCACGCCGCCATCGGAGAGCAGGCCGAGGATATGCACGGCTTTGCCGGCGTTTACCGCCTTGTCCACAGCGCCGGTGATGGCCGGGTTAGTGAAGAAGTCGCCATCACGAATTGCTTTGGTCACCCGGGTGAAGTCCTGATACACCACACGGCCCGCGCCGAGGTTCATATGACCGACCTCGGAATTACCCATCTGCCCGTCCGGCAGGCCCACATCCATACCTGAGCCCGAGATCAGGCCGTGGGGCTGGGTGGCGCGCAGATGGTCGTAGACCGGCGTGTTGGCGGCCATGATGGCGTTGGATTCGGGGCTGTCACTGTGGCCGAAGCCATCGAGGATGATCAGTACCAGGGGTTTGGGCGTGGCGCTCATAAAGCTGGTTCGCTCTGGGTCGATGGGCGGGAAACAAAGGAGGGGCATTTTACGGCCAAGTGGCGCAAACGTCACCGCCGGGCGGGGTTTGGCCGACCTGTGCGGCTGTGTATACTGGCCGACATTTTACCGCCCCGGAACCGCACAATGCTTGCCAACTTGATTGAATTTGCCACTACCCACTATGTACTGAGCGGTTTGTTCGCAACTCTGCTCGCGCTGCTGATCTTCACCGAAGCGCGCAAGGGCGGGCAGAGCCTGAGCAGCCGCGAGCTGACCGCACTGGTTAACAGCGAGCAGGGCGTGGTGCTGGATATTCGCGGGCAGAAGGACTTTTCCGCTGGGCATATCGTCGGTGCACTGAATATTCCGTTCGAAAAATTCGCCGCGCGCATGGTTGAGCTGGACAAGCACAAAGCCAAGACCATTATCGTGGTCGACGCCATGGGCCAGCACAGCGGCGGCATTTGCCGCGACCTGAAAAAGGCTGGCTTCACCGCTGCCAAGCTGTCTGGTGGGATTGCCAGCTGGCGTGGCGACAACCTGCCGCTGGTGAAGTGAGATGCAGTCTGTCGTCATCTATTCCAGCGACTGGTGCCCGTACTGCATCCGCGCCAAGCAGCTGCTGACTCATAAAGGCGTGGCCTTTAACGAGATCAAGGTTGATGGCAAGCCGGATGTGCGGGCGGAAATGACCCGCAAGGCGCGGCAGACCTCGGTGCCGCAAATCTGGATCGGTGACACCCATGTGGGTGGTTGCGATGACCTTTACGCCCTGGAGCGCGCCGGCAAGCTCGACGCGCTGCTCAAGGCTTAATTCCCTGTTTACCCGTACCTAACGACAAGAAGGCTTTGCCATGACAGAACAAGCTAGCAACGGCGCCGCTCAGGGCGAACAAAACCCGCAATTCTCCCTGCAGCGTATCTATGTACGTGACCTGTCCTTCGAAGCGCCGAAGAGCCCGGAAATCTTCCGTCAGGAGTGGGCGCCTAGCGTCGCCATGGACCTCAACACCCGTCAGAAGGCGCTGGATGGCGACTTCCACGAAGTGGTGCTGACCCTCTCGGTAACCGTGAAGACTGGCGAAGAAACCGCCTTTATCGCTGAAGTTCAGCAGGCTGGTATCTTCCTGATCAAGGGGCTGGACGCGGCGTCCATGAGCCACACCCTGGGCGCGTTCTGCCCGAACATCCTCTTCCCCTATGCCCGCGAAACCCTGGACAGCCTGGTTGTGCGTGGCTCGTTCCCGGCGCTGATGCTGGCTCCGGTGAACTTCGACGCCCTCTACGCCCAGGAACTGCAGCGTATGCAGCAGGCCGGCGAAGTGGCCACCGCACACTAAGGTTTGCGGTTGGAACAAAAAACGCCCTACGGGGCGTTTTTTATGGCCTGCCATCCCTGGCGGCCACCCTGCGGGCCGTCGCTGCGCGACGTTAAAAATTGCTCCCGGCAATTTTTTATGGGCGCTACTGGGCCTCGGCAAAACCCTGCTGACGCCAGGCTTCATAGACCGCCACGGCGACGGTGTTGGACAGGTTCAGGCTGCGGCAGCCTTCGCGCATCGGCAGGCGCAGGCGTTGCTCGGGCGGTAGGCTATCGCGAATCTCCTGGGGCAGGCCGCGGCTTTCCGGGCCGAACAGGAAGGCATCGCCAGGCTGGTAGCTGACCTGGTGAAACGCTTGCGAGCCCTTGGTGGTAAAGGCAAACACGCGCGGCTGGCCGATGCTGGCCAGGCAGCTGTCGAGGTCAGCGTGGCGCTGCAGGGTGGCGTATTCGTGATAATCCAGGCCGGCGCGGCGCAGGCGTTTGTCATCCAGTTCGAAGCCCAGCGGCTCGATCAGGTGCAGGTGGCAGCCGCTGTTGGCGCAGAGCCTGATAATGTTGCCGGTATTGGGCGGTATTTCCGGTTGAAAAAGGATGACGTGAAACATGCGCGGCTCCGAGCTTGAAGACGAGCAGCATTCTACAGACCCGCGCCCCCGTCCGTGGGTGCGGGTGATTGCTTCATTGGCGGTGTTTGGTTTTTTAATCGGTTTGATGATTGGTCGGCTGTTGCAGCCGGACCCGCTCTGGCTTGAGCGCGTGGATGTGATCGAGCAGGGCCTTGAGCTGTGGTTCAACGTCGAGCCGCTGCCGCGCGAGGAGCATGCGGGCGGCGTGTTTATCCTGCGCCTGCAGAGTTTTGGCCGCCAGCAACAGGGCCAGCTGCAGATGCAGGGAAGGTTGGCCAATTGGCGTTTGCAGCGCGAGAGAAGGGATTTGTTGCTGAGGGTGGTGGCAGCCCGTCCATTGCGCGGTGAGTGGCGCGCTGAGGAAGTGGACGGGCGCTGGCGGCTGGTAGTCAGCCTGGTGGAGCAATAAAAGAGGGGAATCCCCGGCCTGCCTGTACCAAGGTCCCCAAAACTGGGATTGCTTGAGTCTATGCAGGCTGTGTGCCAGTTTTATTACGTTGGCTGAAGGCCGCGTAAATGCTGGGTTTCAGCGGTTGTCTAGGGTGCTGCTGGGGCGACGCAGGCGCTGGGATGTGAACCGTCGCTGTGCACTGGGTCGATGCCGGTGCATTGCTCTGGCGCATTCTCAGGTTGTTTACCGGTGTAAATAAAAACGGGCCCAGGTGGGCCCGTTTTGCATTTGGCGCAGCGTCAGCGGTTTAGTCGTCGCTGTCCTCGTCATCGGCGCTTTCGACGTTCATGCCCAGTTCCTTGATCTTGCGCGTCAGGGTGTTGCGGCCCCAGCCCAGCAGCACGGCGGCGTCGCGGCGGCGGCCGGCAGTGTGCTTGAGGGCGGTTTCGATCATGATCCGCTCGAAGGCGGGTACGGCGGTATCCAGCAGGCTGGACTGACCGCGGCCCAGCGCCTGATCGGCCCATTGGCGCAGCGCCTGTTCCCAGTTGCTCACCGGTGCGCTTTCCTGCGGCTGGCTGAGCAGCTCCGGCGGCAGGTCGTCGACATGCACTTCACGGCCCGAAGCCATCACGGTGATCCAACGGCAGGTGTTCTCCAGCTGGCGCACGTTGCCCGGCCACGGCAGCTGCTGCAGGTAGTCTTCGGTTTCGCTTTTCAGCAGCTTGGGCTCGACTGCCAGCTCCAGCGCGGCGCGGCTAAGGAAGTGCCGAGCCAAAGTAGGAATGTCTTCGCGTCGATCCGACAGGCGCGGGATATGAATGCGGATCACGTTAAGGCGGTGGAACAGGTCTTCACGGAACTTGCCGGCCTGCACCAGGCTTTCCAGATTCTGGTGGGTGGCGGCGATGATGCGCACATCGACCTTTACCGGGGTGTGTCCGCCGACCCGGTAGAACTCGCCGTCGGCCAGCACGCGCAGCAGGCGGGTCTGGGTGTCGGCGGGCATATCGCCAATTTCATCGAGAAACAGCGTGCCGCCGTCGGCTTGCTCGAAACGCCCGCGACGCTGGTTGGCCGCGCCGGTAAAGGCGCCCTTTTCGTGGCCGAACAGCTCGGATTCCATCAGGTCCTTGGGAATCGCCGCCATGTTCAGCGCGATAAACGGCGAGGCGGCGCGTGGGCTGTGGCGGTGCAGGGCGTGGGCGACCAGCTCCTTGCCGGTACCGGATTCGCCGTTGATCAGCACGGTGATATTGGAGTGCGAGAGACGGCCGATGGCGCGGAACACCTCCTGCATGGCCGGCGCTTCGCCGATGATCTCTGGCGTACGTGGCTGCTCGACCGGCACGGCCAGGCTCTGCTGCTCCTGCGCGTGCATATTGGCGCGCTTGACCAGCGACACGGCTTCATCAACGTCAAACGGTTTGGGCAGGTACTCGAACGCGCCGCCCTGGTAGGACGCCACAGCGCTGTCCAGGTCGGAATGGGCGGTCATGATGATCACCGGCAGGCGCGGGTACAGCTCGCGGATGCGCGCCAGCAGATCGAGGCCGCTGGCTCCCGGCATACGAATATCGGAAATGATCACATCGGGTTGCTGACGGCTCAGGCGGCTGAGCACGCCATCGGCGCTGTCGAAGCTCTGGGTGGTCATGCCTTCCTGTTGCAGGGCTTTTTCCAGGACCCAGCGGATGGAGCGGTCGTCATCGACAATCCAGACGGTTTCACTGCGACTCATGACGGAGTTACTCCTTGTTCCAGCGGCAGGAAGATCGAGAACACGGTGTGGCCAGGATGGCTCTCGCACTCGATCAAACCTTGGTGCTGACTAATGATGTTCTGGGTAATGGCCAGGCCCAGGCCGGTGCCGTCGGCACGCCCGCTGACCATGGGGTAGAAGATGGTTTCCTGCAGCTCGGGCGGAATGCCCGGGCCGTTGTCGATGATTTCGATCTTGGTCACCAGGCGATGGCGACAATGGCCAATGGTGAACTGGCGCAGGGTGCGGGTGCGCAGGGTGATGCGGCCCAGGCGCAGATCGTTTTGTCCGGACAGCGCCTGCATGGCATTGCGCACGATATTCAGCACTGCCTGGATCATCTGTTCGCGGTCGATCAGCACATCCGGAATGCTTGGGTCGTAGTCGCGCACCAAAATGATGCTGCCCTGGCTTTCCGCTTCCACCAGGCTGCCGACGCGCTCCAGCACCTCGTGCACGTTGGTCAGCGCCAGGGATGGCAGCTTGTTCGAGCCGAGCATACGGTCGACTAGATTTCTTAGCCGGTCGGCCTCTTCGATGATGACGTTGGTGTAATCCTTGAGGCTTTCTTCGGGCAGCTCGCGGGCCAGCAGCTGAGCGGCGCCACGGATGCCGCCGAGTGGATTCTTGATCTCGTGGGCCAGGCCGCGCACCAGCAGTTTGGTGGTTTCCTGCTTGGACAGCTGCGCTTCTTCTTTGGTGATGCGCAGCAAGCGGTCGCGCGGATGCACTTCCAGCAGCAGCAGGGTTTCGCCACGGCTGAGCACCGGCGTCACCGCATAGTCGACGGTCAGGGTCTGGCCGCTGACTGACGTCACCACCGCTTCACGCTTGTTGAAGGGGTGGGCTTGCTGGACGGCCTGGCGCAAGGCGCTTAGCGCCTCGCTGGATTCGGTAAACAGTTCGCTGATGAATTGCCCGTGACTGCGCTGGCCACTGACGGCCAGGAGCATCTCCGCTGCCGGGTTCATGTACTCAAGACGCAGGTCGTCGTTGAGCAGCAGCGTGGCAGTGGTCAGGTTGTCCAGCAGCAGGCGGTGCAGTGCGTCGTTGATGATCATATGGGATGTCAGCAGACCCTTGGGTTCCAGCAATGCAGCTGGAAAATGCAAGAAGCAAACCAAAGCCCCGAAAAGAAGCGTGTTTGGCCGTGGGATGCCGGGAATTAGCTGCTTTTCAGCGCAGCCGGGTCGCGCGTGGCGACCCAAAACAGGGAGAGTATAGAAATGCCGGGCAATATGCGCACTGCTTTGGTGCGCTGTGCCGGTTTAGATAAATGGCACGAAGGGAATGTCTTTCTTTTCCGGCGGCTTGTCCTTGAGCGGACACTCCGGGCGCACGCCGTAATCGGCCTTCTTGCATGGGTTGACCATGCGCTTCTGCGCGAGGGAGATGCGCAACATATGGAACGGCTGGGTCGGCGTGCGTTCGATGATGCGGCCCTGTTGATCGATGATCTCCACCGCCAGCTGGTGGGTGCCGCGGTCGATATTCTCCAGTGGGAACACCGGGCTTGTGCCCGCTTCGCCGACCTGTACGCCGTCCAACAGCAGGCGATAGCTGTGCTGGGGGAAGAGTTTCGGCTCGCTGTTGACGCTGACAATCAGGTTGCCGGCGCTGTCGCGGATGGTCGCGTCAGGCTGCGGCACCAGAATGCGCAGCAGGCTGTAGCGCTGGCTGGGTTCGGGCGGCGCTTCAATTACGGGGGCGGTTTGCGTCTGGGTGGCCGGCATCGAGTTGCTGGGCGCCAGTTCGACGCGCTCGGCATTCCCTGACCGGGGTTTGTCGGTAAAGACGCGATTCCCTTCGCTATCTATATAGGTGTAGACCTGCGCGAGGGCAGGCAGGGCGAGCAGCATCAGGCCGCAGAACAGCAGATTGCGCATAGTCAGGGGGCTGGCTTTGGTTTCGGTGGTGGTGGACGCAGAGCTGGGCTACTGGTGTTGACCCGCTGCACGGTAAAGGTGGCAGTGGCGCTTTGTTGGATCGACTGCTCGCCACTGAGTACTTCCACGGCCAGGCTGTGCTCGCCACGATCAGCATTGCTCACTTGCAGGCGCGGCACGTTGCTCGGTTGGCCGTAAGGCTTGCCGTCAAGCAGCAGGCGCAGGCGATGGTTGCTGGCCAGGCGCGGCTGAATGTCCACGCCAACGCTGAAGGTGCCGTTGTTGGCACGCATGGCCTCATCGTCAGGGATGCCGGTCAGCTGCAGGATGCTGTAAGGCGCGGCGTTGTCGACGGGGTCGGGGGTGGTAGCTGCGGGCAGGCTGGGTACTGGCATCGACACGCTATTGGTTTTCGGCAGCTCGACATTCTGCGTCGCCTGGCCTTCCGGCGGCTGGTCAGTGAATACCGTGTTGCCATTGGCGTCGGTGTATTTGTAGATCTGCGCACTGGCCGGCAATGCCAGGCCCAGTAGCAGGCAGATAAGTAGAGGGCGCATGCCTGACTCTCCCTAGTGATGTGCCCTAAGCCTTGCACTGGTAGCGCGCGCTGGCAAGCGCGTTGATGGCTGGGCGTGTACCAGCGCAGCAATCATCAGGTTAAAAGGTGTTGCGGGTGGGTCGCCAAACGCAAAAGGCCACCCGAAGGTGGCCTCTTGTCTTACGTGCGGGATTAGACGCTGTAGTACAGGTCGTATTCCAGCGGGTGTACGAAGGTGCGTACTTTGATTTCTTCTTCGCTTTTCAGCTCAAGGTAAGCGTCGATGAAGTCATCGGAGAACACGCCGCCTTTGGTCAGGAACGCACGGCCTTTATCCAGCTCTTCCAGGGCTTCTTTCAGGCTGCCGCACACTTGTGGGATCAGCTTGCCTTCTTCTGGCGGCAGGTCGTAGAGGTTCTTGTCGGCAGCATCGCCTGGGTGGATCTTGTTCTGGATGCCGTCGATACCAGCCATCAGCAGAGCTGCGAAGGCCAGGTATGGGTTGGCAGCCGGGTCCGGGAAGCGTGCTTCGATACGGCGGGCTTTCGGGCTGGACACGTACGGAATACGGATCGAAGCCGAACGGTTACGGGCCGAGTAGGCCAGCATTACTGGAGCTTCGAAACCTGGGACCAGACGCTTGTAGGAGTTGGTCGACGGGTTGGTGAAGCCGTTCAGCGCTTTACCGTGCTTGATGATGCCGCCGATGAAGTACAGAGCGGTGTCGGACAGACCGGCATAGCCTTCGCCAGCGAAGGTGTTCTTGCCATCTTTGGAGATGGACATGTGAACGTGCATACCCGAACCGTTGTCGCCGTACAGCGGCTTCGGCATAAAGGTTGCGGTTTTGCCGTAGGCATCAGCCACGTTGTGTACGCAGTACTTCAGGGTCTGAACTTCGTCAGCCTTGGCAACCAGGGTGTTGAACTTCACGCCGATTTCGTTCTGACCGGCAGTCGCCACTTCGTGGTGGTGAACTTCGATGACCAGGCCCATTTCTTCCATGGCGTTACACATGGCAGTACGGATTTCGTGGTCGTGGTCACATGGCGGAACTGGGAAGTAACCACCTTTGACGGCTGGGCGGTGGCCCTTGTTGCCGCCTTCGATGTCAGCGTCGGTGTTCCAGGACGCCTGCTCGGAGAAGATCTTGAACATCGAGCCGGAGATGTCGGACTTGAACTTCACTTCGTCGAAGATGAAGAACTCAGGCTCTGGGCCGACGAATACGGTGTCACCGATACCGGTGGTTTTCAGGAACTCTTCAGCGCGCTTGGCGATCGAACGCGGGTCACGATCGTAGCCTTGCATGGTGCTTGGCTCGATGATGTCGCAAACGATGATCAGGGTTGGCTCTTCGGTGAACGGGTCCAGTACAGCGGTTTCGTCAACCGGCAGCAGGATCATGTCGGAGGCTTCGATGCCTTTCCAGCCATGGATGGAGGAGCCGTCGAACATTTTGCCGACTTCGAAGAACTCGTCGTCCAGCGCATCGCGTGCCGGCATGGTCACGTGGTGCTGTTTGCCCTTGGTGTCGGTGAAGCGCAGGTCAACCCACTTCACGTCGTGTTCTTTAATAAGTTGAATCGACTTCGACATGCTGTCCTCCAGGTGGATAAGGCTCGAATCGTGAGCCCTCAATAGTACGGTACGGCCGCGGCATACTCCGCCAGGGCATCCTGCCTCACAAGGGAGCAAATTGCATGCCAGTGCACAGGAATGGGTGTAAGCCCTGAAACTCAGGGCTGGCGGGGGCTGCGCGGCGCTGCCTGATAAATATTTGCACTGTTATGGGTCGCTGTATTTGTTGTGCGCCCTTAAATGGTGCGCGTTTTGCGCGCGTGAGGATTTTTGATCAAAGCGTGAGCAATTTCCGCTATAATCCGCGCCCCTGTTTTTTCGCGGCCTCGGCACTCACTGTTTTCATGAAACTGATCGTTAAAGTCTTCCCAGAAATCACCATTAAAAGTCGGCCGGTGCGTAAGCACTTTATCCGGCAGCTGGCGAAGAACATTCGTTCGGTTTTGCGTGAGTTCGATCCACAGCTGCAGGTCAGCGGTGTGTGGGACAACCTGGAAGTCGAAACCCAGATCAGTGAGGCGAAGACCCTGCAGGCAATGATTGAGCGCCTGAGCTGCACGCCGGGCATCACTCATTTCCTGCAAGTTGATGAATACCCGCTGGGTGATTTCGACGATGTGCTGGAAAAGTGCAAGCTGCACTTCGCCGATCAGCTGCCGGGCAAGATTTTCGCCGTACGCTGCAAGCGCGCCGGCAAGCATGCGTTCAGCTCCATGGATGTCGAGCGCTATGTCGGCAGCCAGCTGCGCCAGCAGTGCGGCGCGGCCGGCATCTCGCTGAAAGATCCCGACGTTGTGGTGCGCATGGAGATCCGCGACCAGCGCCTGTTCGTGATTCACCACCAGCACGAAGGCTTGGGCGGTTACCCGCTCGGCTCGCTGGAACAGACCCTGGTGCTGATGAGCGGCGGTTTCGATTCCACCGTCGCCGCTTACCAGATGATGCGCCGCGGTCTGGTTACCCACTTCTGTTTCTTTAATCTAGGCGGCCGCGCTCACGAGCTGGGCGTGATGGAAGTGGCGCACTACCTCTGGCAGAAGTTCGGCAGCTCGCAGCGCGTCCTGTTTATCAGCGTGCCGTTTGAGGAAGTGCTGGGCGAGATTCTCGGCAAGGTCGACAACAGCCAGATGGGCGTGATCCTCAAGCGCATGATGCTGCGCGCCTCCACGCGGATGGCCGAGCGCCTGCAGATTGATGCGCTGGTCACCGGTGAAGCGATTTCCCAGGTGTCGAGCCAGACCCTGCCGAACCTCGCGGTGATCGATTCGGCCACCGATATGCTGGTGCTGCGTCCGCTGCTTGCCAGTCATAAGCAGGACATCATCGATACCGCCACGCGCATCGGCACTGCCGAGTTCGCCAAACATATGCCGGAATATTGCGGGGTGATTTCGGTCAACCCGACCACCAAGGCGAAGAAGCTGCGCATCGAATACGAGGAAAGCCAGTTCGATATGGCCATCCTCGAGCGCGCCCTGGAGCGCGCGACCTTGCTGCCGATCGACAAAGTGATCGACGAGCTGGGCAAGGACGTACAGATCGAGGAAGTCAGTGAAGCCCTGGCCGGTCATGTCGTCATCGACATCCGCCATCCCGATAGCGCCGAAGATCAGCCCCTTGAGCTGCCCGGCATCGAAGTGCAAGCGCTGCCGTTCTATGCCCTGAACAGCAAGTTCAAAGAGCTGGATGAGGCGCGCCAGTACCTGTTGTATTGCGATAAAGGTGTGATGAGTCGTTTGCACGCCCACCACTTGCTGAGTGAGGGGCATGCCAATGTGCGCGTTTATCGTCCGGCATAAAACGCCCGGGTTGAATGGCGGCAGTATCCGCCATCGCCCTCCCGACCCACAGGCGGCGTAACAGCCACAGCGCTCGTACGCCGCCTGGCAGAAATCGCAATTAGTTAATACTCGCCGCCTAGAATAAGCGGCACACCGAATCCTCTGATCGAGATACACACGTGATCGAAAATCTACGCAACATCGCCATCATTGCCCACGTTGACCATGGTAAGACCACCCTGGTAGACAAACTCCTGCGCCAGTCCGGCACCCTTGAGCGCAACGAGCTCAACGACGAGCGCGTGATGGACAGCAACGACCAGGAAAAAGAGCGCGGCATTACCATTCTCGCGAAGAACACCGCGATCAACTGGAACGGCTACCACATCAACATCGTCGACACCCCCGGCCACGCCGACTTCGGCGGTGAAGTTGAGCGCGTGATGTCGATGGTTGACTCCGTACTGCTGCTGGTCGACGCCCAAGACGGCCCGATGCCGCAAACCCGTTTCGTGACCAAGAAGGCCTTCGAAGCTGGCCTGCGTCCAATCGTGGTGATCAACAAGGTTGACCGTCCGGGCGCGCGTCCGGACTGGGTTCTGGATCAGATCTTCGACCTGTTCGACAACCTCGGTGCCACCGAAGAGCAGCTGGACTTCAAAGTCGTCTACGCCTCGGCCCTGAACGGCATTGCTGGTCTGGATCACACCGAGATGGCTGAAGACATGACCCCGCTGTACCAGTCCATCGTCGACAACGTGCCGTCCCCGCAGGTTGATATCGATGGTCCGTTCCAGATGCAAATCTCCGCACTGGACTACAACAGCTTCCTCGGCATTATCGGCGTTGGCCGTATCGCCCGTGGTCGCGTCAAGCCGAACACCCCGGTGATCGCCATCGACGCCGACGGCAAGAAGCGCAACGGTCGTATCCTCAAGCTGATGGGTCACCACGGCCTGCACCGCATCGACGTTGAAGAAGCCACCGCTGGTGACATTGTCTGCGTCAGCGGCATGGACTCGCTGTTCATCTCTGACACCCTGTGCGACATCAACCATGTTGAAGCGATGACCCCGCTGACCGTTGACGAGCCGACCGTATCCATGACCTTCCAGGTCAACGATTCGCCGTTCTGCGGTAAAGAAGGCAAGTTCGTTACCAGCCGCAACATCAAAGAGCGTCTGGACAAAGAGCTGCTGTACAACGTGGCCCTGCGTGTTGAAGAAGGCGACAGCGCTGACAAGTTCAAGGTCTCCGGCCGCGGTGAGCTGCACCTCTCGGTACTGATCGAAACCATGCGTCGCGAAGGCTTCGAAATGGGTGTAGGTCGTCCGGAAGTGATCATCCGTCAGGTTGACGGCGTGAAGCAGGAACCGTTCGAAAACGTCACCATCGACACCCCGGAAGAATCCCAGGGCAAGGTCATGGAAGAGATGGGCCTGCGTAAGGGCGACCTGACCAACATGGTGCCGGATGGCAAAGGCCGTGTGCGTCTGGAATACAACATCCCTGCTCGTGGTCTGATCGGTTTCCGTAACCAGTTCCTGACCCTGACCAACGGTGCTGGCATCCTGACCTCGATCTTCGATCGCTACGACACCATGAAGTCCGGCGACATGTCCGGCCGTCAGAACGGTGTACTGGTCTCGGTAGAAACCGGCAAGGCGCTGACCTACTCCCTGGAAACCCTGCAAGCGCGTGGCAAGCTGTTCGTCGAGCACGGCCAGGAAATCTATAACGGTCAGATCGTTGGTCTGAACAGCCGTGACAACGACATGGGCGTTAACCCAACCAAAGGCAAGAAGCTCGACAACATGCGCGCTTCCGGTAAGGACGAAACCATCGCCCTGGTTCCACCGGTGAAATTCACCCTGGAACAGGCTCTGGAATTCATCCAGGACGACGAGCTGTGCGAAGTTACGCCGAAGTCGATCCGTCTGCGTAAGAAGATCCTCGACGAAGGCGAGCGCACCCGCGCTGCCAAGAAAGCCAAGAACTGATCCAGTTCTAGCTGACTAAAAGCCCCCGCCGGCGAGAGCCTGCGGGGGCTTTTTCTTGGCCGATTGTCCACTGGACGGGCGACGCGCTTTGGCGCATGGTTTGACGAATTTTTCACCGGCTGTCTGGCGTAACAGAACGGCTATAAAAACGTTATGAGGTTGTTATGTCTGCAGTGATGGCGAAAGCGTCGGGTCAGCGGGTCGACTGGGCGGGGCTGGGTTGGGCTTTTCTGTTTTTCTGGTACTTCTCTGGTGTTACTCAGTTATTGATTCAGCTGACCGGTACGGCAGGCTTTGCGGGCTTTCGCCAGGCACTGCTAGCCAGCGCGTTGTGGCTGATTCCTCTATTACTTTGGCCCGCGCGCACTCGCCAGTTGGCAGCCGTGATCGGGACTGTGCTGTGGCTGTGTTCATTGGGCAGCTTTGGCTATTTTTTGATTTACGGTCAGGAGTTTTCTCAGAGCGTCATCTTCATCATGTTCGAGTCGAACGTGTCGGAGAGCCAGGAGTACCTGGTGCAGTACTTCGCCTGGTGGATGCTGCCCGCTTTTCTGGCCTATGGCGTCGGTGGCTGGCTGCTGTGGCGCAAGGTCCGGCCGGTCTATCTGTCGCGCCCTGGGGCTTATCTTGCCGCAGCCCTGGCGTTGTTTGTGTCATTGGGCTATCCGGCGATTCGTCAGTTCAGCAAGCACGACAGCTGGCAGGGCGGTCTGGATAATTTCGCGGAACGCATCGAGGCCGCTACACCTTGGCAGTTGGTGGTTGGCTATAAGAATTACCGCGAGCAACTGGCCAATATGCAGGCAATGCTGGCGGAAAACGCCAGCATTCCACCGCTGAGCAACCTGCAGGATGTTCATGCTGGCAAGCCCGCTACCCTGGTGCTGGTAATTGGCGAATCGACCAACCGCCAGCGCATGAGCTTGTACGGCTACCCAAGGCAAACCACGCCGGAGCTGGACCAGTTACGCGATCAGTTGCAGGTGTTTGACTCGGTGGTGACGCCGCGCCCTTACACGATCGAGGCGTTGCAGCAGGTGCTGACCTTTGCCGACCAGGAGAATCCGGACCTTTATCTGACCACGCCTTCTCTGGTCAATTTGATGGAGCAGGCGGGCTACAAGTCCTACTGGATCACTAATCAGCAGACCATGACCAAGCGCAACACCATGCTGACGACCTTTTCCAAGCAAGCTGATGAGCAGGTCTACCTGAACAACAACCGTGAGCAGAACGCCCGCCAGTACGACGGTGATGTGCTGGAGCCCTTTGCCAAGGTGCTGACAGACCCCGCGCCACGCAAGTTTGTGGTGGTGCACCTGCTTGGTACGCACATGAGCTACCAGTACCGCTATCCGCCGGCGTTCGAGCGCTTTACCGACCGTACGGGCGTACCGGCGAATGTTACCGATGATCAGCTGCCGACCTACAACAGCTACGACAACGCGGTGTTGTACAACGACCATGTGGTGGCCAGCCTGATCAAGCGCCTGGCGGGGCAGCAGGAGAATGGTTTTCTGCTGTACCTGGCGGACCATGGTGAGGCGGTGTTCGATGCGCCGAAGGCCGATATATTGGGGCGTAATGAGGCCGCGCCGACCAGCCCGATGTACACCGTACCGTTTATTCTGTGGAACTCGCCCCAGTGGCAAGCGCAGCAACCCCGTGATTTCACCGCGGCGCTGTCACGGGCCTACAGCTCGTCGCACTTTATTCACACCTGGGCGGATCTGGCGGGCCTGCGCTTCGACGGGTACGAGGCGCATAAAAGCCTGGTCAGCAACGAATTCCGGCCGTTGCCGTTGCTTATTGGCAACCCCGAACAGCCAAAAAGTTTGATCGACTTTAGCCTGATCAAGCCAAAAGCCAGCGCGGGTGAGCTGGCCCAGCGTGATAAGAAACAGGGCGCCACCGAGCTGTAATGCGGCAGACAAAAGCCCTCGCCAACTTATGCTGGCGGGGGCTTTTTATGGGTTGTGATTTTATATTTACGACGACTCATATCCCGCTTTTGACCTTGCTCCAGATGCGCGTGCGTACGCGGTCGATCTTCAGCGGCATGGCTTCCAGGGCGTAGAGGTTGGCCATCGCGTCCTGCGGCGGGTAAACCGTGGCATCGGCTTTCAGCTTGGGGTCGACCAGGCTGTCGGCGGCGCTGTTGCCGTTGGCGTATTGCACGTGGTTGGTGATCTGCGCGATCACCTCGGGCTGCAGCAGGTAGTTCATAAAGGCGTAGGCGGCCTGCTCGTTGTTGCTGTCGGCGGGCATGGTGACCATGTCGAACCAGATCGGCGTGCCTTCTTTGGGGATCACGTAGTTGATGCTGATGCCATTGTTCGCCTCAGTGGCGCGGTTGCCGGCCTGCATGATGTCGCCGGAGAAGCCCACGGCCATGCAGATATCGCCATTGGCCAGATCGCCGACGTACTTGGACGAATGGAAATAGCGCACGTTCTTGCGCATCTCCAGCAGCAGCGCTTCGGCCTTTTGGTAGTCCTCAAGGTTCTGGCTGTGGTGCGGCAGCCCCAGGTAATGCAGGGCAATCGGTAGCAGCTCCGGGCCGTTGTCGAGGATCGCCACGCCGCATTGGCTGAGCTTGGCCAGGTATTCGGGCTTGAAGATCAGGTCCCAGGAATCGAGCGGTACATCTTCGCCGAGCACTTCGCGCACCTTGGCTACGTTGTAGCCGATACCGGTGCTGCCCCACAGGTAGGGAAAGCCGTACTGGTTGCCGGGGTCATTGGTTTCCAGGGCTTTCATCAGGATCGGGTTGAGGTTGTTCCAGCCGGGTAGGCGGCTTTTGTCGAGTTTCTTCAGTGCGCCACCCTGAATCTGCCGGGCCATGTAGTGATTGGACGGGAACACCACGTCATAACCCGAGCGCCCGGCCATCAGCTTGGCATCGAGGGTTTCGTTGCTGTCGTACACATCGTAGTGACTGCTGATGCCGCTGCTTTGCTCGAATTGCTTGAGGGTGTCCGGGGCGATGTAGTCCGTCCAGTTGTAGATGCGCACGGTTTCTGCGGCCTGGCTGACGCTGCTGAGCAGCAGCAGAGGAAGCAATTTCTTCAGCATGGGAGTACCTCATCGTTTTTATCGGTGTTGTCGAAGTGGCAGTAGCAAGTGAATGGCGTTGGCCTGCGCGGGGCCGGGTTATTTGAGCAGGACGAAGCTCTTGCGCACGGTTTCCGTGATGTCCCACACGCCGAAGGTGTTGGCCGGCATTAGCAGGGCATCGCCGGCCTGGATCTGCATGGGCTCGCCGCCATCCGGGGTGAAGGTGCAGCGCCCAGCGATAAAGTGGCAGAACTCCTGCTGGGCGATCTGCCGGCGCCAACGTCCGGGTGTGCATTCCCAGATGCCGGCGGCGACGCCGTCGGCATGCTCGATGCCCTGGCTGCTGGTGATGGCCACCGGCTCGCTCAGCGGGACGGCGACCGGGTTGATGTCCGTCAGGGTCAGCTGGGCGGTGTTCTTGAAGTGTTCGATGCTCATGAAACTCTCCGTTAACGCATGAATTTTTCCATGGTGCCGGCCAGACTGCTGGCCAGCTTGCGCCGCCAGGGCGCGCTGTCTGGGTTGGCCAGCACACGGTCTTCGTGCACGAAGCTCTGGATGATCGCGTTGTAGCCGAGCCAGCGCAGGGGTTCCGGCTCCCAGCGCGGCAGGCGGCTGAGTGGCTGGTCGCCTAGCACCCAGGGCTGGCGGGTCAGCTCGCTCTGCTGGTTGAGAATCAGGTCCGCCAGGGTGCGTCCGCCGAGGTTGCTGGCGCCGACGCCCTCGCCGCCGTAACCACCGGACAGGGCGATGCCGCTCTGCCGGTCCACCAGCATGTGCGGGCGAAAGCGCCTTGCCATGCCCAGATTGCCGCCCCAGGCGTGGGTGATGCGTACTTGCTTGAGCTGCGGGAACAGCTCGCCAAACAAGTAACGGCGCAGGTCGCGCTCGTTCTCGCTGAGATTGAAGTCGTGGCGCAGCTGGCCGCCAAAGCGATAACCGCCACGGGCGCCAAACACCAAGCGGTCGTCGGCGCTGCGCTGGCCGTAGGTGACCTGGCGGCTGTTCTCGCTGAAGGCCTGACCGCGCTCTAGGCCGATGTCGGCCCAGACTTCCTTAGGCAGCGGCTCGGTGGCCACCAGCAGGCTCTGTACCGGTAACTGATGGTTGCCCAGGGGCGGCAGGCTGGCGGCATAGCCTTCCACGGCCGGGACGATCCAGTCAGCGCGCACGCTGCCGCTGGCGGTGCGCACCAGACCGGTTTGCCAGTCGATCACCCGGCTTTGCTCATACAGCTCGACGCCCATGGCGGCCACGCAGCGCGCCAGGCCGCGCACCAGTTTGGCCGGCTGGATGGTCGCGCAGTGCGGGGTGTAGATGGCGCCGAAGGCGTTGGCCAGCTGCAACTGCTTGCCGAGGTCAAAGGGCGTCAACCAGCGGTAGTCGTGTTCATCCAGGCCCAGGTCGCGCAGCTCGGCCAGGTGCTGGCGCAGGCTGGTCAGCTGCTCGGGGTAGCGCGCAGCGCAATACAGCACGCCGGCTTTGCGGTAATCGCAGGCGATCTGTTCACGCTGCAGCACGCTGGCGACTTCATCGGGAATGCCGTGCAGCAGCGCATAGGCACTCTGGCGCGCGGCGCTGGGCTGGTCGGCGAGCAGGTTGTCTTGGCCGAGCAGGTTGCCCATCAGCCAGCCGCCGTTGCGCCCGGAGGCGCCGAAACCGGCAATCTCGCCTTCGAGGATGACGATGCGCAGCTGCGGCGCCTGGCGCTTGAGGTAGTAGGCGGTCCACAGGCCGGTATAGCCCGCGCCGATAATGGCCACATCGGCGTGCAGGTCTTCGGTCAGCGCGGGGCGGGCGGTCAGCGGTTCGTCCAGCTGATCCATCCACAGGCTGAGGGAGCGCCATGGGCTCATCGTCGATCTCCGGCAGTTGATAACTCTGCGCAGAGACTAGGAGGTCGATCAGGGCTTGTCTTGTGTGCGTGCCCGCAAGGAAATTTGTTTGAGGTAGGCCTTGGGCGACATGCCGGTGTGCCGGCGGAAGCAGCTGTAGAACGCCGAGAGCGAATTGAACCCGGCAGCGAAGGCCAGCTCATCGATGCGCTGCAGGTCGTTGCCGGCCTCCAGACTGGCGAGCAGGTGCTGCAAGCGCTTGTGGTTGATATAGCGGTAGAAGCTCTGGCCGAGCACCTGGTTGAGCAGGTGGGAGATCTGGTTGCGGCTGTAGCCGGTGGCTGCGGCGACCTGCGGCAGGCTGAGCTGCGGGTCGAGGTAGGCCTGGGCGCGCTGCATGTAGTCTTCCAGGTCCTGCGCCAACAGGCCCAGCTGGCGGGCGCTAAGGCCGAGGCGGCTAAGGGCTGGGCGGGAATCACTGGCGGCGGATAGGTCGCGCTCTTCGCGCATCAGCGTGGCGTATTCATGGATGCGCCAGATCAGGCCGTCGCGCACGGTAATCGCCTCGCCGGTGCGAAACGCCAGCAGGCCGCCGCTGCCGTGCAGGCTGATGCGGTACTGGATAAACGCGGTATGACCATCGATGCGGATGCGGTCGGTGTGCTCCAGGGCTTCACCGGGCTGGCGCGGCAGGTTGTGGCGCACGTACTCGCGCAGCTCGGCAAAGCCCATGCAGCGCTGCTGGAAGAAGTCGTGGTACTGGATATCCGGGTGATACAGCGCCATCACCGCGTCGAGGTCGCGGTCTTTCCAGCTGTAGTGATAACGCATCACCGTGGCGCGAGTGCGCTCGGTCTGCTGGGCGTCATCGGGGAAGTCAGGGCTGTGCATGGTTGCCAGCTTGCCCGAGGCTTGCCGGCAGCTCAATGCCGTTACTTAGCTCTTTGGCTTGTAGGCGCAATAGCCTGGGCGCGGGCCGATCTTCGGGTGGTTGCGGCAGGTGTCCGGACGCTTTTCGTAGATGGTGCACAGGCGGGTTTTGCGATCGAGGTAGTAGCAGTCGTTGTTGCTCATGCGGGTCAGGGTGAAGATGCCCGACTTCTGATGGAAGCGTTCGACGATGCCGTCTTTCTGCAGGCGCTTGGCGATGTTCTTCAGCGGCTCGCTGCGTTCGAACTCATCGACCACGCCGATGCGGATCAGGTCATTCAGACGCGCTTCGACCGGCAGCGTGCAGCAGCTGGACATGCAGCTGTGGCACATATCAGCGGTGTATTTGGCCCAGGTTTCCAGGCGGTCGAGTTCGGCGGCGGCAATCAGGTTGTTTTTCATCAGCGCAGGCATGCATCAGTTATGCGGCGCGCGATGATAGCGGCCTTGCGGCGTTTGTGAATGACTATCTGCCGGCTGGTCATGGTTTATGCGGTTGTGGCCGGGGCAATTCTTTATGTCTGCCGTCCATGGCAGACACCCTTCGGGCCGTTGCTGCGCAACGTTAAAAATGGCTCCTGCCATTTTTTGCTGTGCTGTGATGCGTGCGGCATTCGTCTCTCTGGGTATGCACCGGTCGGGCTCCTATACTGCTGCGCAGTTTGCGCCGCTGGCCGGGCAACAGGATGTTCGGGTTTAGCTGAATAGGAACGCGCTGCATGCAATGGATTTTCATGCTGGTGGGGTTGGTACTCGGTGCCTTGGCGGATGAGACGCTGACGGCTTCGCTGCTGGGTGCATTACTGGGCCTGGGCCTTGGTCAGGCGCTCAAGCTGCATGGGCTGGAACGCGAGAATGCCGCGCTAACGGCGCAGCTCAAGGCCTTTTCTCAGCGTTTCGAGCAGGGTACTGCGGCGCTGTATGAGCGTTTGCTCAAGTTGGAGCAGGGCGCCACGCCAGCCGCTGAAGCGCCGCCTGTGACGGAGCCGCTCAGCTCCGTTGCCGAGCCCGCACCTGAGCCGATTGTCACTGCCCAGGCGGCCGAGCCCGAGCTGGACTGGACCCTGGATTTTGTCCTGGCCGAACCTGCGCCTGAACCTATCGCGCCTATGCAGGCTGTTCCCGAACCCGCCGTCGCACCGATCAAAGCGCCGCCCGCTACACCCAGGAAGCCTGCCGAGCCGCGTCAGCCTTCGCCGATTGAGCGGGCCATCGACCTTGCCCAGAACTGGCTGCTGGGTGGCAATACGGTGTTGCGTGTCGGCGTGGTGCTGCTGTTTCTCGGTCTGGCCTTCCTGCTGCGTTACGCCACTGAGGGTGTGGTGGTGCCGGTGGAGTTGCGTTACGCCAGTGTCGCCGCCAGTGCGGTGGCCTTGCTCGGCCTGGGCTGGTGGTTGCGTTTGCGCAACCCGAACTATGCGCTGATGCTGCAGGGCACTGGGGTTGCGGTGCTGTACCTGACGGTGTTCGCCGCGATGCGCCTACACCCGCTGCTGGACCCTGGCGTGGCGCTGGGTCTGCTGGTGCTGGTGACGGTGTTCTCGGCGATTCTGGCGGTCAAGCAGAATGCCCTGGGCCTGGCGGCTGCAGCGGCGTTGGGCGGTTTTGCCGCGCCAATCCTGACCAGCACGGGCAGCGGCAACCATGTGGCGCTGTTCAGCTACTTCGCCCTGCTTAACGCCGGGATCTTTGCCATCGCCTGGTTTAAGGCCTGGCGGCTGCTCAACCTGATCGGTTTTGTCGGCACCTTCGGCATCGGCTTTGCCTGGGGTATTCGCTCCTATACGCCGGAGCTGCTCTGGAGCACCGAACCGTTCCTGATTCTGTTCTTCCTGATGTATGTGGCCATCGGCCTGCTGTTTGCCCGGCGCAAGTTGCGTGAGGCTCTGGACGCGCCCGAGGATCGCGATGCGCTGCTGCGCTGGGCGGCGCGCAAGGGCGACTATATCGACGCCACCGTGCTGTTCGGCCCGCCGCTGGTGGGCTTTGGCCTGCAGTTTGCGCTGGTGCAGCACATCGAGTTTGCCGCAGCCTTCAGCGCGCTGGCGCTGGGCTTGTTCTACCTAGTGCTGGCGCGGCTGCTGGTCGGTCGCACCGGTGATCGTGCAGCGTTGCTGGTGGAAACCTGTTTGGCGCTGGGCGTGGTGTTCGGCAGCCTGGCGATTCCCTTGGGTCTGGATGCGCGCTGGACTTCGGCCGCCTGGGCGGTCGAAGGCGCGGGTATCTTCTGGCTCGGCTTGCGTCAGCAACGCAGCCTGGCACGGGCATTCGCCCTGCTGCTGCAGGTTGGCGCGGCGCTGGCGTTCGTGATCGGCTTGCGCGGCGGCGAATTGACCCTGCTGGACGGTGCGCCGCTGGGCGCGTTGATGCTTGGCGTGGCTTTGCTGTTCAGCTACTGGCAGTTGCGCCAGAACACGCAGCACGCGAGCAGCTGGGAGGTGCGTGGGCTGCCGCTGTTGGCCTGTGCCGGACTGGCGTTTCTCTATCTGCTTGCGCCACTGCTGTTTGCCGCACAGGGCACGGCGATCAGCTGGGCGTTGGCCGGCTTGCTGACCCTGTGGCTGGGTTTGCGTATTCAGGCGCGCAGCTTTCTGTTCAGTGCCTTTGCCGTGCAGTTGCTTGGCGGGGTGGTGTTTATGCTGGACATGGCCGGCAATGCGGCCACCGGTATAGGCGGCTTCTCTGCCGGCTGGCAGGGCTTGCTGACCTCGTCCTTGATCGGCTTTGGCCTGATCGCCGGCATGTTGCTGGCGGCGCGTGATCCGCAGGTGGGTAACGACCGTCGTCTGCTGCGTGGCCTTTCGGTGGTGCTGCTGGTCGGGCTGGTGTTTCTCAATCTGGCGGTGTTGTTTGTGCTGCCTTTGGTCACGGCCAGTGCGGTATGGGGCGGCAGTGGGCTGCTGATCATCTGGCTCAGTTTGCACCTGCAACAGCGCGCCAGTTTTGTCTTCGGTCTATTGCTCCAGGTGTTGGCCGGGCTGGTGTTTCTCGCCGTCAGCCCGCTGCTGTTCGGTCAGCTGTCGGCCGAGGGCATTCGCCCGCTGGCGCATATGGATTTCTGGACGCCGCTGGTACTCGGCGTGGCCGCTTTGGTCGGCGCCTGGCGTTTGCAACAGTTGGCGCGTCGCGAAGCGTCCAGTGCGTTGGGTAATTTCAGTTTGCTTGGCCTGGCGCAACTGCTGCTGGTGTGGGGCGCGGCCTGGTGGGCGCTGGCGCTAAGCAGTGAGGTGCTGCGCTTTGTTGCGCCGGAATGGCAGGCCAGTGCTTTGCTCGCGGTGCTGGCAGCTAGCGTGGCCCTGGCGGCATTTATCGCGCCGCGCACCCGCTGGGCCGAACTGGCACTGCTGTGCTGCCTGCTGACGCCGCTGGCCGGCGTGGTGCTGCTGCACGCCTGGCACCTGCACTATCACCCGGCTGCGCAGTTTGGCTGGCTGGCCTGGACGCTGCTGTTTGCCGTGCACTTCTGGGCGCTGCGGCGTCTGGCACCACAGTTGCCGGCAGGGGCGCTGAGCGCCGCCCATGTACTCGGCTGCTGGTTGTTGCTGGGCGTGCTGGCGCTGGAGTTGCGCTACCTGCTGTTGGCCCTGGCGGAGCATTACAACGCCTGGCGCTGGCTGGGCTGGGCGCTGCTGCCGAGTGCCTATCTGTGGCTGATGGCGTTGCCGCGTCGCTGGCCTTGGCCGCTGGCGGCCTATCCGCGGGAATACCGTTTGCTGGCGGCGGCGCCGCTGGCGCTGCTGATGCTCGGCTGGTTCTGTCTGGCCAACGTCGCCAGCGCCGGGGATGCCGAGCCGCTGGCCTACCTGCCGCTGCTCAATCCGCTGGAGCTGGGTTTGCTGTTTGCCCTTGGCGCAGTGTTCGCCTGGGCGTGCATGGGCCTGGCTGAGCTGGGCGTGGCAAGCGTGCGCAGCCAGTGGCTGACCCAGGCCGTGGCCGGTGCTTCGTTGTTTGCTCTGCTGACTGCGATGGTCATGCGCACCGCCCATCATTGGGGTGGCGTGCCCTATCAGCTGGATGCGCTGCTCGATTCGATGCTGGTGCAGGCCGGTTTGTCGATTGTCTGGACGTTGATCGCTCTGCCGCTGATGGTCCTCGGCAACCGCCTTGGCCGGCGCGAGCTGTGGCTGATCGGTGCGGCGTTGATCGCGCTGGTGGTGGCCAAGCTGTTCTTTGTTGAGCTGGGTAATCGTGGTGGCCTGGAGCGCATCGTGTCGTTTATTGGTGTGGGTGTGTTGCTGTTGGTGGTGGGCTATTTCGCCCCGTTGCCGGCACGCAAGGCGGATGCGGATCAGCCGCAGGAGCAAGCATGATCAGTCGTTTAATTCACCGAGTGGGCAGCGCTGCGTTGCTTGGCTTGCTGTGCAGTGCGCCAGCCCTGGCGCAGGAGCAGCCCACTGACTATGCCGTACAGCTGCCGCTGAGCCTTAGCGGCGAAGGCCCCTGGTACCGCCTGGATGTGCCGATGGCGCTGCATTTTGCCGCGCGCTATGGCGATTTGCGCGATCTGCGGGTGTTTAACGCCGAAGGTCAGGCGCTAGCTTATGCCCTGGTGGCAGGGCAGGGCGAGTCGCGCGACAGCCAGCAGGAGCAGGCGGTGAAGTGGTTTCCGCTGTACGCCGAGCAGGGCGATAGCAGCGCTACGCCGAGCCTGCGGGTACAGCGCAGCACTAGCGGTACCTTGATCGAACTACTTGATGAGCCGGATGCAGCCGCCAAGCCGGCGCTGCTGCGTGGTTGGCTGCTGGATGCCAGCGCATTGGATGAGCCGCTGGTGCGCCTGCAGCTGGACTGGAGCGGCGGCCAGGACGGTTTTCAACGCTTCAGCATCGAGGCCAGTGATGATCTGCAAAGCTGGCGCTCCTGGGGCCGCGGCCAGTTGGCGCGTCTGTCGTTCGATGGCGAACGTATCGAGCAACGGCAGATCGAACTGCCGGGCAGCAAGGCGCGCTACCTGCGTCTGCTCTGGCAAAGCCCGCAACAGGCGCCGCAATTGACCGCTGCCAGCTTGCGCAGCCAGCGCAGTGACAGCATGCCGGCGCCGCTGGTGTGGTCGCAGCCGCTGGCCGCGACACGCAGCCCGGATGGCGAATACCAGTGGCAGTTGCCCCTGGCCTTGCCGTTGGAGCGCTTGCACGTCGAACTCAGTCAGGCCAATAGCCTGGCGCCGATTCGTGTCAGTGGTCGCAGTGAAGCCAAGGGCGCTTGGCAATCGCTGGCGCAGGGCCTGCTTTATCGGCTGCCGGAAAATGGCGTGGAAATCCGTCAGGATGAATTGCCGTTGCCGGGTTGGGCAGTGCAGCAGCTGCGCCTGCAGGTGGACGAGCGCGGCGGCGGTCTGGGCGTCGAGCCACCGCAAATCAAAGTCGCCGTGCGGTCAACTCAGTTGGTGTTCCTTCAGCGTGGCAGCCCGCCCTATCGGCTGGCACTGGGGCGAGCGGGAGCGCAGTCGGCGGCTTTGCCGCTGACCACCTTGATTCCCGGCTATCAGCCACAGCGTCTGCAACAACTGGGCATAGCTGAGGCGCAGTTACAGGCTGAGAACCTGGCGCAGCAAGAGCAGGCCGCAGCTGCTGAGAGCGACTGGAAACGCTGGGGCTTGTGGCTGGTGCTGCTACTCGGGGTAGGCTTATTGGCACTGATGGCGGTCAGCCTGTTGCGTCGGCCGAGCGCCGAATAGAGCCCGCTAACAGAAATAAAGCCCAGCTGCCTAACGAATTTTGCAGTATGGTTGGCATCTTCAATTGATTGGCGTTTGAGGTCAGGAAGGCCCTTGCGTATTTCTACTGCGACCCGTCTTCGGGTGATTCTCGTGCGTTTGCCCGGCTTGGTCGGCAAGCGTGCACAGCCGTTTTCCTTGGCAGTGCCCTCCCGATGAATGCCTGCGGTGATTCCGGCTGGGCGCTCAGTGCTCCGGTGATTCTGACTTCTGTGGTCTGCATCGGTGTGCTGCTGTTGGCCCGCTGGGTTACGCAGCAACGTTATTTCCCAGGGCGCGAAAGCTTTATCGTGCTGCACCTGGCGAGCCTCTGGTGGCTGATCGCCGCGAGCCTGGAAATGGCCGCGCAAGGCCCGCAGTGCAAGGTGTTCTGGGCCACCATGGCCTGGCCGGGGATTCTTGTGGTGCCCACCTTCTGGGCAATCTTCCTCTGGCAATACGTCAACAGCGTGCGCCAACCGCTGCCACTGCGCAGCACCCTGGGGTTGGCCGTGGTGCCGGTGCTGATCTGGCTGATGGCCCTGAGCAACCCCTGGCATGGCCTGTTCTACGGCGCTGGTACGGCGCCGCTGAGTGATGAGCCGGGCGCGCCGATCCGCTATCAACATGGGCCGCTGTTCTACGCCGCCGCCGCTTACGTCTACCTGTTTATGGCTTTCTGCATGGGCGTGGTGCTGCGCGCGGCCATCGTCAGTTATGGCGTGCATC
Organism: Pseudomonas sp. 1928-m; assembly: GCF_029269135.1. Classification (NCBI taxonomy): domain Bacteria; kingdom Pseudomonadati; phylum Pseudomonadota; class Gammaproteobacteria; order Pseudomonadales; family Pseudomonadaceae; genus Pseudomonas; species Pseudomonas sp. 1928-m. The sequence goes on from NZ_JARIXO010000003.1 coordinate 169,273, forward strand.
GGCGCCACTACCTGGCGTTTGTCTTCGTTACTGCGGTGCCCTGGGTCGCCAATATCAGTTATGTAGTGTTCGGCTGGATGCTCTTTGGCTTTGACCCGACGCCCTTCAGTTTCGCCTTTACCCTGGTGGCCTTTGCCTGGCTGATTGTCGGTGTGCGGTTGTTTGATCTGCTGCCTGTGGCTCGCCACCTGCTGCTGGATGCCCTGCTCGATCCGGTGCTGGTGGTCGATGCGCAGTTGCGGGTGATCGAGGCGAACCCGGCGGCATTGAAACTGGCTGGACTGCGCAGTGGTTGGCAGGGTCGGCAGCTGGCCGACTGGCCGATCCTCGGTGCGGATTTGCAGCAGTTGCTGAGCCAGCAGACGCAGGGCGAGCATGATCGGCTGCTGACCCTGGCCAACTCGGCGCGGTATTTCGAAGTGCGTATCCGCGCCATCGAGCGGGTGACCCATCGCGGCACCCTGGTGCTCGGGCAGATGCTCTACCTGCGTGATGTCACCCAGCGCCACCTTAGTGAACTGAAGCTGGCCGAAGCCCTGGCCCTCAGCGAAGAGCGTCTGCGCACCATCACCAATCTGCATGAGCAGCTGCAGGAGCAGGCGCTGTGTGACCCGCTGACCGGGCTGTACAACCGGCGTTATCTAGATGAGTTCTTTACCCGCGAGTTGGCCGTGGCGCAGCGCGAACGCACGCCGATTTCCCTGGCGCTGATCGATCTGGATCATTTCAAGCAGCTCAACGACGAGCATGGCCACCTTGAAGGCGACGACGTGCTCAAGGGCGTGGCCCAGCACCTGCTGGAGAACCTGCGCAGCTCGGACGCGGTATTCCGTATCGGTGGCGAAGAGTTCCTGCTGATCCTGCCGCGCGCCGATGCCCATGAAGCCCGCGCGCGTCTGGAAACCATCTGCCGCGATTTAGCCGCACATCCCCTGCCGACCCGCGGTGGCGCACGCTATGTAACCTTGTCCGCCGGCTTGGCGCTGTGGCCCGAGCAGGGCCTGGTGCTTGATGAGTTGCTGCAGGTGGCTGATGCCGCCCTGTATCAGGCCAAGCATGCGGGGCGTAATAGGGTTTGTAGCCTGGCCTGATGGCCCGGCCGCTCCTTCCATCCAGTGCTAAAGCGCTTTCCCCGCTAAAGGGGTAAACTGCGCGCGATTTTTCTTCCTTCCCGGAGCCATCCATGTCCCGCGTTACCCTCAGCCGCTACCTGATCGAGCAGACCCGCTGCAACCACACCCCAGCCGATCTGCGTTTCCTTATCGAAGTGGTCGCACGGGCCTGTAAGGAGATCAGCCATCAGGTATCCAAGGGTGCTCTGGGCGGCGTGCTGGGCAGCATGGGCACCGAGAACGTGCAGGGCGAGGTGCAGAAGAAGCTCGACGTGATTTCCAACGAAATCCTGCTGGAAGCCAACGAGTGGGGCGGTCACCTGGCCGGTATGGCGTCCGAAGAAATGGACAATGCCTACCAGATTCCCGGCAAGTACCCAAAAGGTGCCTACCTGCTGGTTTTCGACCCGCTGGACGGCTCCAGCAACATCGATGTCAACGTCTCGGTCGGCACCATCTTCTCGGTACTGCGCTGCCCGGACCGCAATGGTGATGAAGGCGATCTGGGTGAGGAAGCCTTCCTGCAGCCGGGCACCGAGCAGGTGGCTGCCGGTTATGCAATCTACGGCCCGCAGACCATGCTGCTGCTGACCCTCGGTGATGGCGTTAAAGGCTTCACCCTGGACCGCGAGTTGGGCAGCTTCGTGCTGACCCACGACAACATCAAGGTGCCGGAGTCGACCAAGGAATTCGCCATCAACATGTCCAACCAGCGTCACTGGGAGGCGCCGGTACAGCGCTATGTCAGCGAGTTGCTGGCGGGCGAAGAAGGCCCGCTGGGTAAGAACTACAACATGCGCTGGATCGCCTCGATGGTGGCCGATGTGCATCGCATCCTCACCCGTGGCGGCGTGTTTATGTACCCGCGCGACAGCCGTGAGCCAGAGAAGCCGGGCAAGCTGCGCTTGATGTACGAAGCCAACCCGATGTCGATGATCATCGAGCAGGCTGGCGGCGTGGCCACCAACGGCACCCAGCGCATTCTCGACATTCAGCCGACTTCCCTGCACCAGCGTGTCGCGGTCTTCCTCGGTTCCAAGGAAGAAGTGCTGCGCATCAGCGCCTATCACCGCGAGTAAGCGATGAACGCGCCCTGGCAGCCGTTGCTTGACTGGTGGTTCGGTGCGGCCGGCTGCGGCCCTGGCGTGACGGCTGCTGAGGTGGCCGCCAGGCGTACCGCGTTGTGGTTCGGCAAGCAGGATCGTCAGGATGAGCAGGCGCGCGAGCAGTTTGGCGCGCTGGTCGAGCAGGCTCTGGCCAGTGGGTTGCAAGACTGGCAAGGCGAACCTGAGGGCTGGCTGGCAACCCTGCTGTTGCTTGATCAGCTGCCGCGGATGATCTTTCGCGATACCCCGCGCGCTTTTGCCGGTGATCCGCTGGCTCGACCGTTGGCCCTGCACGGGCTGGCCCAGGGCTGGGATCAGCAGCTGCGCCCGATCCAACGGGTGTTTGCCTATCTGGTGCTGGAGCATGCCGAAGACCTGACGCTGCAGAATCAGGCCGTGCAGCTGTTTCAGGCATTGCTTGAGCAGGCTGCAAGCGCCGAGCGTGAGCTGTTTGCCGGCTATCTGGACTATGCCGAGCGCCATCAGCGGGTGATCGCGCGCTTTGCTCGCTTCCCCCATCGCAATCAGATACTCGGGCGCGCTTCCAGCGCCGAGGAATCTGCCTTTCTGCTGGAACCTGGCTCGCGCTTCTAGCATCCAAGCAGGCAGGCTCGGTATTGCTATGCCAAGCTGGTCTTGGTTCTTTCCTCAGGAGTTTCCCCATGTCTCTGCGTGTCGTCGCACTACTCGCCGGTTGCCTGCTACTGGTCGCCTGCAACAAGATCAATCAGAACAATTACACCCAGCTCAAGGCCGGCATGAGCAAGGATGAAGTCCAGAACCTGCTGGGTAAACCGACTGAATGCGCCGGCGCCCTGGGCATGTCCAGCTGCACCTGGGGCGATGAACAGCGCTTTATCAGCGTTCAGTACGCCGGCGACAAGGTCATGATGTTTTCCGGCAAGGGTTTGAAGTGATGCGCCTGCTGGCGGCGTTGGCCGCAGCGGCGCTGCTGGTGGGCTGCGCCAATTCCGGTACGGGCGTGGTGCCGCCGAAGACTGTCGAGCAGGTCGACCTAAAGCGTTATCAAGGCCTCTGGTACGAACAGGCGCGTTTGCCGATGTTCTTCCAGCGCAATTGCGCGCAGTCCGAGGCGCTTTATGAGCTGCAGGAAGGCGGCACTATCGGCGTGACCAATCGCTGCCGCACCTACGATGGCGATATGCAGCAGGTGCAGGGCCAGGCCGTGGCGCAGGTGCCGGGCGAGACCAATAAACTCTGGGTGCGTTTCGACAACTGGGCCAGCAGCCTGCTGCCGGGGCTGACCAAGGGCGAGTACTGGGTGCTCTATCTGGATGATGGTTACCAGGCCGCGCTGGTTGGGCATCCCAATCGCAAGTATCTCTGGCTGCTGACCCGTGATCAGGACCCCAGCGCGAAACACCTTGCGACGCTACTTGAAGAAGCGCGCAGCCGTGGTTATGACACCCGTGAGCTGATCTGGCGACGCACGGCTGCTGAGATGGCCCTGCCGCGTTAAGCTGCGGTTTATTTCTTGGCTTTCGGGCTCTGCAGGCGGATGCGCAGTTGGGTGTCCGCTGTGCCGTGCTCGAACAGGCTGTCAGCTGGTGTGGGCTTGCCATTGAGCAGCGGTGGGTTGGCGGAAAAGCCCACCGGTTCTAGCGGGATGCCGCGCCGGCCATGGTCGAGCTGGCCGTTGCCATTGCTGTCCTGGTACAGCTGAATGGCATAACGCCCAGGCGGCAGGTCGACTAGGCGCAGCTGGCCGTCGTCACTCTGCTGCAGGCGCAGTGGCTGTTCTGGCCAACGTTGCAGCATGCCGCTCACCAGTGCCGCATGCACGGTTGCTGTGGCTTGTATGCCATCTACTGTGACCATGATGTCACCGGCTCGGGCGTATGAGCCGACCAGTAGCAGCAAAAGGCCAGTCTGATAGCCGGCCTTCTTTACGGTTTGAAGAATTCTCTGTGGCATAATCCGGGCATTTCGCAGGAAGTGGCTGGCGATGCGTCAGGTCTTGATCGTACATTTTTCACAAACCGGCCAGCTAGATAGGTTGGCGCAATCGGTATGCGAGCCGTTACAGCAATGCAGCGATATTCAGTTGGATTACCTCCAGCTGCAACCCGCGCAACCTTACCCCTTTCCCTGGCCGTTTCTCGAGTTTTTCCGGATTTTTCCGGAAACCGTGCTGATGCGTCCGCAGCCTCTGCTGCCGTTGGCGGTGGATGCGAGCAAGCGTTATGACCTGGTGATTCTCGCCTATCAGGTGTGGTTCCTTTCGCCGTCGCAGCCAATGACTGCTTTCCTTGCTTCGCCTGAGGCCGCGCAGTTGCTCAAGGGCACGCCGGTGGTAACCCTGATCGGCTGCCGCAATATGTGGCTGATGGCTCAGGAGAAGGTCAAGAACCGGCTCACTGAACTGGGCGCGCGGTTGGTGGACAATATCGCCCTGACTGACGCCTGCGGCACTGCGGCGAGTTTTCTGGCGACGCCCTTGTGGCTGTTTACCGGGCGGCAGAAATCCTACAGCTGGGTGCCGCGCGCCGGTATTGATGAGGCTGAAATTGTCGCCGCCAGCCGCTTTGGCGTGGCCATGGCGCAACGCTTGACGGCCGACCGCCTGCCGATTGAGCAGCCGATGCTCAGCGGCCTGGGGGCGGTGAAGATTGATGAAAAGCTGATCGCCAGTGAGAAGGTCGGCAATCGCAGCTTTCAGCTCTGGAGCCGCTTGCTGGCCGCTTTAGGCCCGCAGCAGAGCCGTCGCCGCGGTGCCGGGCTGGTGGTCTATATCCTGTTTCTGTTGTGCCTGATCGTCACCGTAGTGCCGCTCAGTGCTTTGCTTAAAAAGTTGTTGGCGCCGCTGTTAAAAGAGCGCACCCAGCGTGAGAAGGCTTACTTTGCCGGCCCGTCTGGTGAGTGAAGTGACCTGAGGAAGTCCCGTGGTACAACCTGTATTTATCAATCGCATCAGCGCCTTCCTGCCCCATGAGCCGGTCGACAACGAGCAGATGGAAGCGCGTCTGGGTTTGGTCGGCGGTAAGCCGTCGCGCGCGCGCAAGCTGATATTGCGCAGCAATGGCATTCAGCAGCGCCACTATGTAATCGACCCGCAGACTGGCGCACCGAGCATGAGCAATGCCCAGGTCAGCGCGGCAGCGATTCGCGGCCTGTTGGGCGGCGATTTCCAGCTGGCGGATCTTGATTGTCTGGTGGCCAGCAGCGCTTCGCCGGATCAGGTCATGCCTGGTCATGCGGTGATGGTGCAGGGCGAGCTGGGCAATCCGCCGTGTGAAGTGGTGTCCACCGCCGGTATCTGCCTGTGCGGCATGACCGCGCTGAAATACGCCTGGATGAGTGTGGCCAGTGGCGAAAGCCGCAACGCCGTGGCCTGCGGCTCGGAAGTGGCCTCGACGCTGATGCAGGCGAGCAACTTTAACGCCGAGTACGAAAGCCGCCTCGACGAACTGGAAACCCACCCGGAAATTGCCTTCGAGAAGGATTTTCTGCGCTGGATGCTCTCCGATGGCGCCGGTGCCGTGCTGCTGCAAGGCCAGCCGAATCGCACGGGCCTGAGCCTGCGCATCGACTGGATCGACATCTTCTCTTTCGCCGATCAGATGCCGCCGTGCATGTACGCTGGCGCGGAAATGGTCGATGGCCAGCTGCAGGGCTGGAGCCGCTATGAAGGTGCCGAGCGCAATCGCCGCTCGCTGATGGCGATCAAGCAGGACGTCAAACTGCTGAATGACAACATCGTCAAATACACCGTGGAAGAAACCCTCAAACGCATCATGGCGCGCCGCGAGCTGCATGCCGATGCGGTGGATTATTTCCTTCCCCATTATTCTTCCGAGTTTTTCCGCGAGCGTCTGTCTGTGGGCCTGGCCAATGCGGGCTTGCCGATTCCGCAGGAACGCTGGTTTACCAACCTGACCAGCAAGGGCAATACCGGCGCCGCGTCGATCTTTATCATGCTTGATGAGTTGTTCAATTCAGGTAGCCTGCGCAGCGGCCAGCGTTTGCTCTGCTATGTGCCGGAAAGTGGGCGCTTCTCCAGCGCCTTTATGCATCTCACGGTGGTTGGCCAGGACGGTGACAACACATGAAGCTCGATGAGGTTCCCCAGGATCACAGCTCCACTTACGGCGGCCACTGCAAGCTGGTCTACGCGGTAGACGCCAGCGGCCATTACCAGGGCGCGCAGAGCGATGGCTGGGAGCCGGAAGCCTTCGCCACCCAGCTCGCCGTGGCCGAACTGCAGGAGCAGGAAGCCGAGGCTGAAGCTGGCTGGCAGCGCGGCGAGCTGTCGCCGCTGAAGTGCCTGATGTACCGCTACCGCCTGGATGAACCGGCGCTGGCGCAGATCACCGGGCTGTGGCAATGGCGTATTCGTCGGCATTTTCGCCCGACGATTTACCGCAAGCTGTCGGCAGCTATTCTGGCGCGTTATGCGGAGGCGTTCGGCCTGCCCGTTGAGCAATTGATTTCTTATCAGAAGGGCATGGCATGAGCAGTTTTCAGCATCAACAGAGCGCCCACTGCGAAAGCGGGGTGATGGCCAGCCTGTTGACCCATGCCGGTCTGCCGATAAGCGAGCCGATGGCCTTCGGCCTGGCCTCGGGCCTGGCGTTCGCCTACCTGCCGATCGTCAAACTTAGCGGCATGCCGCTGATTGCTTACCGCATGCCGCCCAAGCACCTGATCAAAACTCTGAGCAAGCGCCTGGGGGCGAAGCTGCACACGCGCACCTTTGGCGATCCCGAGCAGGGCCGTCGTGAGCTGGATGCGGCGCTGGACAGCGGGCGTCTGGCCGGGCTGCAGAGTTCGGTGTTCTGGTTGCCGTACTTTCCGCCGGAGATGCGTTTTCACTTCAACGCGCACAACCTGCTGGCCTATGGCCGCGAGGGCAATGACTACCTGATCAGCGACCCGGTGTTTGAAGAACCGGTGCGTTGCGCCGCCGAAGACCTGCAGAAAGCCCGTTTCGCCAAGGGCGCGCTGGCCGCCAAGGGGCTGATGTACTGGCTCGATGACGTGCCGTTGGAGCAGGACTGGAACAAGCTGATCCGCCAGAGCGTGCTCTCCACCACGCGCATTCTCGATGGCATGCCGCTGCCGTGGATCGGTATTCGCGGCATTCAGCACTTGGCCAAACAGATCGACAAACTCGATCCGGCGCAGAGCAAATACAACCGCCTGTACCTGACCCATATCGTGCGTATGCAGGAAGAAATCGGCACCGGCGGTGCGGGTTTCCGCTTTATGTATGCCAGCTTTTTGCAGGAGGCCGGCGAGAAACTTGGCGACCGCAATCTGCAGGACGCTTCCGCTCAGCTGACGGCAATTGGCGACAACTGGCGCCAATTCGCCTCGGCCTGCGTACGCGCCAGCCGCAACAAGGGCGAGACGCCAAACTTCGCCCCCATCGCCGAGAGTCTGCGCAGCATCGCTTTGCAAGAGCGTGGCTTGATGAAAGAACTGGCGGCCTGGAGCAAGCGGTAGAGTGGATCGCGCTTTATCGATCCACCACCAAACGCCCGACAACCTAAGCCCTGCTGCGTTTCGTAGGATGGGTGATAACCCATCGGATGGTGATGGGTTGCCACCCATCCTACGGGCTACAGCTTGATTCGCTGTACCTCGGTGCCTGCGCTCAGTTCGTTAAAGCTGTTGGTATAGGCGCTGGTTATCGCACCTTCCAACAGCACAGCCTGCACGCAGAAATCCCCCCGCTCATCACACACCAGCAGCAACGCCTGCTTGATCAAACCATCCTGCAAATCCAGATTGGCCAGGGCCTGTAATTGCGCCCAGATCTGCTCGCCTGCACCGATAAACAGATTCGGCCCGTCGATGCCCAGTTGCTGAGCGATATGAAAACCGGCGGCGTTGCTCACGCTGTTCACAAACTCGAAAGGCTTGGGCTGCTTGTGCTGCACGCACACCGCTTCCAGCAGCGCGCCCATGGTGGCCCGCGCCGGGTGGGCGGAGGCTAGGTACAGGCCGCAGTTGTTGCGCACCTGTGCTTTCAGGGGCGCAGCGGCCAGCAGGCATTGCAGGATCAGGCGGTCGATACGCCGTGGCGGACTGTCCAGCCACTGGCCGAGGGCTGTCTTCAGCTGTTTGTCATCCGTGCTGGCCAGGCCGTGGACTTCACTGGCGGCTATTACCGGCATGTCGTGTCCCCCTGAGCGCAGCCTTGCAATACCAGGCTGGCGTTATTGCCGCCAAAGCCGAAGAAGTTGGTCAGCAGCAGGCTATCTGCCGCCAGTTGCTGCGGTTCTGCACTCAATGGCAGCAGTGCTTCGCTGGCGTAATCCACTGCCGGCAATGGGCCCAGTTGCAGGGCCTTGAGCAGCAACAGGCTTTCGCTTAGGCCACAGGCCCCCAGGGTATGCCCTAGCCAGGGTTTGAGCAGACTCAGGGCCGGCATGTGTTCGCCATACAGCAGGCGCATGCCGTTGCTTTCGGCTTCATCGTTGGCGCTGGTGGCGGTGCCGTGCAGTTTCACCAGGTCTATCTGCGCAGCCGTGCAATCGGCGCTGCGCAGCGCCTGTTGCATCACCCAATGGATATGGCTGCCATCTTCGCGGGTGGTGGTCAGGCTGCTGGTGTCGCAGGCGCTAAAGCCGCCGAGCAGGCGCGCCAGTGGTGCTTCACCGGGTTCGCGGCCGAGCAGCACGGCGGCATAGGCTTCGCCCAGCAACAGGCCGTCGCGTTCTGGGTGAAAGGGCCGATACTGGCCGCTGGGGCTGGTCAGCATCAGCGCGCCAAAACCCTGCATGGCAATGGTGCTGGGCGTTTCGAAACTCAGCACCAGGGCGCGGGCAGACTGGCCCGCGTTGATCAGCCGAGCGCCGTAGAGCAGACCGTTGGCGGCGCTGGTGCAGGCGGTATTCAGGGTAAAGGCGGCGGCAAAGCCCCAGCGCTGGCGCAGCTGGCTGGCGAGCAGATCCAGCGGCGTCGAATCTTCCGGGCGAAAGCTCTGCTGCTGGCTGGTCAGGGCTTCCAGTTCGCTGATATCCAGGCTGGTGCTGGCGATGATCAGCAGGCAGTCGTCGAGTGCCTGAGGATTGGCACCGAGGGTTTCGCCGAGCAGGCGATCCAGGCGCTGGCTCAGGCTTTCGTCAGTTCTAGCGGCGTACAGATACGTGCGCGGCTCAAGCACTTCATGCAGCACAAAGGGCTCGCCTTGGGGCGGCTGGTCGCTGTGCAGGGCCAGGGCGGCGCTGTGCAGGTCATCACCGAGGGCGCAGTGCAGGGCGGCGCGTTGCAGGTAGATCGGGGTCACTGCTGCTGCCTGATATAGGCGGCGATGCTGGCGATCGTGCCGAGGATGCGACGGCCGTCTTTGGCGCCCTCAATGCGTACGCCATAGTGCTGCTGCAGCGCCAGGGAGACTTGCAGGGCATCCAGGCTGTCCATGGCGATACGGCTTTTCGCGCCGAACAGCGGCTCGTCGTCGCTGATGCTCTGCCAGTCGATATCATCTTCCTTGTCGCACTCGCGGATCAGCAGTTGTTTGAGTTGTTGTTCTAGTAGTGAGTGGTCCATTGCGTGCGCTGTACTCGTCGGGTGAACAGAAGCAGCCCAGCCATGCCGCACAGCGCTGCAAACAGCAGCAGGCGTGCGCAGTAGGGGGCGATGTCGGCCAGTGAGCCATGGCCCACCAGCAGGGTGAGAAAGGCGTCCAGCGCCCAGCTCATAGGGGAAATTTCCGCCAGCTGGGCCATGGCTGCCGGCATTACGCTTTTCGGCACCATGATCCCGCCAATTGCGGCGAGGAGGATATTGATACCGCCGCCGAGCAATAGCGCCTGCTCGCTGCTGCGTCCCAATGCGGCCAGCAGCAAGCCCAGGCTGCAGGTGGCCAGGGCGATGCTGATGGCCAGCAGCGGGTAGGCCACGGCGCTGCCGGGCAAACTCAGGGCGGGAAGGCCGAGCAGCGGCAGGCCATAAACGCCGATGCCCAGCAGCAGGACAAATTGCAGCAGGTTGATCGCCAGGTACGGCAGCAGCTTGCTCAGCACCAGGGTGCCGAGGTTCAGGCCCAGGCAGCGCAGGCGCAGCAAGGTGCCGCTTTGCTGCTCACGCTGAAAACCGCCGGCCATGGGCAGCACGACGAAGAACATGCCGAAGATCAGCCAGGCCGGCACGCTTAGTTGGGTGGCGTTGGCGCGGCCGCTAAGGTCGCCGCCGCTGAGCAGTTGCAACTCGCTGATCTGGCTATGGGTGCGCTGGCGGGCTAGTTCGAGGCGCTGTTCCAGTGGTAGATCCGGGCTGACCACGCCGCTGTCTTCCATATAGGCGAGCAGTCGGGTTTGGGCTAGGGCGATGGTGACGGCACTGCGCAAACGCTGGCGGCTCTGGCTGTCGATCTGCGCCGGGTAGTTCAGGTTTGGCCCTTGGTGGGGCGTGTCCAGCAGCGTGTCGGCGAAGTTGGCGTCCAACTGGATGCGTGGCAGCGGCTCATGGCTATCGCTTGCCAGGCTGCTGCCAGGCAACTGGTTGGCCAGGGCGTGCTGAAAGAACTCGCTAGCGCTACTGGGTTGGGGTATCTCCAGCACCAGGCGCAGTGCTGGCGGTTCATCGCGCAAATAGCTGGACATGGCCCCTGCCATCAGCAGCAGAAACAGCGTCGGCATAATAAACAGCACAGCCAGCGCATGGGGGTCGCGCAGCAGCAACAGCACTTCCTTGCGCGCCAATGCCAAGAGCCTCATAGCCGACCTCCGTTCAGGCGCAGGTAGAGCTGTTCCAGTGACGGGCGGCCGAAGCGCAGCAGATTGGGCAGGCCATCCTGGGCGGTGACAAATTCGCTGATGGCCCGCAGTTGCTGGCCATTCAGTGATGCAATACGCAGGCCTCTGGGCAGCACTTCGGCCGTCAGCTGCAGGCTCGCGAGCAACTGGTTAAGGCCGGCGGGTGGCGCGTCCGGCCATTCCAGCAGCAGGCCGTGGTCGTCGCCGAGCAGCTGGCGCTTGTCCAGATCCAGGCGCACCTGACCTTCGTGCAGCAACAGAATACGCTGGGCAACCCGTTCGACTTCTTCCAGGTAATGGCTGGTGTAGATCACCGCTTTGCCGTCGGCGGTCAGCTGTTCCACGGCGGCTAGCAAGTGTTGACGACTCGCCGCATCGACGCCCACGGTGGCTTCATCGAACAGATAGAGATCGGCGGGTTGCAGCAGGCCGATGGCGAAATTCAAGCGCCGCTGTTCGCCGCCGGAGAGCTGCTCGCTGCGCCGGGTCAGCTTGTCTTGCAGGGCGCAGATGTCGATGCACTGCTGCAGGCGCTGGCGGCGCTCATTGCCGCGCAGGCGATAGAGGTCGGCAAAGAGTTCGAGATTTTCGCCGACCTTGAGCCCGGCATAGAAGGCCAGCTGTTGCGGCACCAGACCGAGCCTGGGTTGGCCTTGCCAATGCAGTTCGCCCTGTTGCAGCGCCAGCACGCCGCTCAGCAGCGAGAGCAGGGTGGTCTTGCCGGCGCCATTGCTGCCGAGCAAACCGAGGCATTCGCCGGCCTGCAACTGCAGGTCGATGCCTTGCAGCGCGGCGCGGTTGGCGCCTGGATAGCTGTGGACGACATTGCGCAGTTCAAGCATGGATCAGTACCAACAGCAGTTTGCCGTCGAGTAGCAGGCGTTGCTCGCTATGGATGCTGAAGGCATACAGCGCGCCGGCCGGGCTTAGCGCCTCCTGCTGGGCGCTGACCTGCAGCGCACCACTGCGCTGGGTCGGTTCATGGTGCAGCTGCAACTGCGAGAGCTTGCCGACCAGGGCCATTTCAATGGCACTGGCATCGCCGTATAAGGCACCATGCGCGGCGCACAATTGGGCGGCCGCCTCGAACAGCAGGCAAGGCGAGGCGTCGGTGCCAAATGTGTCCAGATAGCGCCAGGCACTCAGGCCCTGAATGCTCAGGCTGTCATGCGCCAACAGGCCATCCAGCCAGAGGGCTGGGCCTTGGTGGGGCAGCAGGCTGTGCAGTTGAGTGCGATCCATTGCGGGCGGCCGAGGTAAACAGGCCGGCAGTGTAACAGAGGGGCTGCAGGTCGCGCAGCGCCTGGCTTTGACGGATTATTGGGCGGAGTAGGAGAAGGCGTTATGGGCTGGTTGCAGGGGTTGGCCTTCGGGCTGGGGACATTGGTGTTGCTGGCGCTGTCCTGGCGGGCGTTGCTGCGGCCGCAGTCCCACGGCTTCTACCGGTTCTTCGCCTGGGAGGCGATTTTGGCCTTGCTGGTGCTTAACGGGCCGGTCTGGTTTGTCGAGCGTTTTGCCCTGCATCAGCGCCTGTCCTGGCTGTTGTTGTTCGCCTCCTTGCTGCTGCTGTTTGCCGGCCTCTATCAGCTTCGGCGCATGGGCCGCCCTGACGGGCAGCGTACGGATGCCGAGCTGTTCGCCTTCGAGCGCACCTCGCAGTTGGTCACCAGCGGCATCTTCCGCCTGATCCGCCACCCGCTGTACGCCTCGCTGCTGTTGCTGGCCTGGGGCGTGGCCTGCAAGCAACCCAATGGCCTGAGCCTGGTTCTGGCACTGCTGGCCAGTCTGGCGCTCTGGCTGACCGCCAAGCGTGACGAGGCCGAGTGTTTGCAGCAGTTTGGTGAGGCGTACCGCGACTATATGCAGCGCAGTAAGATGTTTATTCCTTGGCTCCTCTAATCATCTATTCCCAGTTCAGCCGCGCCAGCTTCCACTCATCACCCTCCAGCCACCATTCCAGTTTTACGCTGTAGTGACGGGCACTGTCGGGAATCAAACCTTCAGCGCCGGCCAGACCGACCTGGGCCTCGGTGTGGCCTTTTTCGCGGTAGGTCGTATCGAGGTAGCTGTTCTTGCTCAGGGCCAGCACCTTGACGTTCTTGTGGCGCATAAACAGCAGCAACATGGTGCGCTGTGCCCACTCGCGGTCGAACTCCCCTTGGGCCGAAAACTGCGGATGCAGCTGGTTGAGTACCGCGCTGTTCTGCTTCGCTTCCAGGTTGTCCTGCAGTTGTTGCACGGCCGCTTCCAGCGCTGCTTGCGGGTCATCCTTGGCGCCGCAACCGGCGAGCAGGGTGCAAAACATTAGGAAAGCTAAGGCAAATATCCTTGTTGGCATGCTCAACTCCTTTTTCATGGTTATGATGCCCGGCAGGGCTTTAGGCGGCCGCGACAGGCGAATCACCTTCGCCAGCCGTCAAGTTACGCATCAATTCAGGAGCATGCCATGCAGACCTTGTATCCGGAGATTAAACCCTACGCCCGTCATGAGCTGGCGGTGCAGGCGCCGCACGTGCTCTATGTCGACGAAAGTGGTTCGCCGGATGGTCTGCCTGTGGTGTTTATCCATGGTGGCCCGGGTGCCGGATGTGATGCCGCGAGCCGGCGCTATTTCGACCCCAACCTCTACCGCATCGTCACCTTTGATCAGCGTGGCTGCGGCCGTTCCACCCCCCACGCCAGCCTGGAGAACAACACCACCCAGGCGCTGATCGCCGACATGGAGCAGATCCGCGAGCACCTTGGTATCGACAAGTGGGTGCTGTTCGGCGGCTCCTGGGGCTCGACCCTGGCCCTGGCTTATGCTCAAGCCCATCCGCAGCGCGTGCATGGGCTGATCCTGCGCGGCATCTTCCTCTGTCGCCCACAGGAAATTCAGTGGTTCTACCAGGAAGGTGCCAGCCGCCTGTTCCCCGATTACTGGGAAGACTACCTGGCGCCGATCCCGGCCGATGAGCGTGGTGATCTGGTACAAGCCTTCCATAAACGGCTGACCGGCCCGGATCAGATTGCCCAGATGCACGCTGCCAAAGCCTGGTCGACCTGGGAAGGCCGCACCGCCACCCTGCGTCCCAATCCGCAGGTGGTCGACCGCTTCAGCGACGCCCACCGCGCGCTGTCGATTGCTCGTATCGAATGCCACTATTTCGTCAATAACGCCTTCCTCGAACCCGATCAGCTGCTGCGCGATATGCCGAAGATCGCCCATCTGCCGGGGGTGATCGTGCATGGCCGCTATGACGTGATCTGCCCGCTGGATAACGCCTGGGCACTGCATCAGGCCTGGCCGAACAGCGAACTGCAGATCATCCGCGACGCGGGCCATTCGGCCGCCGAGACCGGTATCACCGACGCTCTGGTGCGTGCCGCAGACGAACTGGCGCGGCGCTTGCTCAACCTGGCGCCGGACGAAGCATGAAGGCGCTGATTCAACGGGTGCGTGGCGCCCGAGTAGAAGTCGCGGGTGAGGTGGTTGGGGCGATTGATCAGGGCCTGCTGGCGCTGGTCGGCGTTGAACCACAGGACAGCCCGGCCAGTGTCGAGAAAATCCTGCACAAGCTGCTCAACTACCGCGTGTTCAGTGATGCGGCCGGCAAGATGAACCTGTCGCTCAGCGATATTGGCGGCGGCCTGCTACTTGTCTCGCAATTCACCCTGGCCGCCGATACCAAGAGCGGCCTACGCCCGAGCTTTTCCAGTGCCGCGCCGCCGGCGCTGGGGGCTGAGCTGTTCGACCTGCTGGTCGCCCAGGCCCGCGGCAAACATCCGCAGGTCGCCACCGGCCAGTTCGGCGCCGATATGCAGGTACATTTGGTTAATGACGGGCCGGTAACCTTTCTGCTAGAAAGCTAACAGCCTGCTAACGCGCCAGGGCTTCGGCAACAAAGTCCAAGCGATCCTGGCCGAAGTGCATCTCGCTGCCGACAAAGATGGTCGGTGCGCCAAACACGCCGCGCTTGATCGCCTCTTCGGTGGTGGCCTTGAGGTGTTCTTTGACCGCTTCATCGCTGACTAGGCGTTCGAACTCGGCTGGATCGAAGCCGGCTTTGCTCAGCACTTCGGCAACCACTTCGGCTTTACCGAGGTTCTTCTGCTGTACCCACAGCGCCTCGAAGATGGTTTTCACGTAGTGCTCGAAACGCTCGCTGTTTTCATAGCCGGCCGCGCCGCGCATCAGTGTCAGGGTGTTGATCGGGAAGCTCGGGCTGAAGGCCATCGGCACGCCGTAGCGGCTGGCGAAACGCGCCAGGTCCCTGAGCATCCAGGCACCTTTGCTCGGAATCATCACCGGCGACTGGTTGCCGGTGGCCTTAAACACGCCGCCGAGCAGCATCGGGCGCCAAACGATCTGCGCACCGGCCTCTTGGGCAATTCGCGGTAGCTGGGTCCAGGCCAGGTAACTGGCTGGGCTGCCAAAATCGAAAAAGAATTCCAGGGTTTTGCTCATTGCATGCTCCTTCGGGAGGTCTTGTTATTGGGTTGGTGTGCAGTCAGTAGGATGGGTGTCAACCCATCAATTGCCGATGGGTTGGCACCCATCCTACGGGGCAAACGGGGGCATTTCGGCTCAGAAGGTTTCGCTCCATGGCCGTAGATCCAGCTCATGCACCCAACAATCGCGGGGCTGGCAATGAATCTGCCAGTAGGTGTCGGCAATGTGCTCGGGGTTGAGGATGCCGTCCTGTTCCTTGAGCTGGTACAGCTGGGGAAAGGTATCGCGGATAAACGCAGTGTCGATGGCCCCGTCGATAATCGGGTGGGCGACATGGATGCCCTTGGGGCCGAGTTCGCGGGCCATGCTCTGGGCCAACGCACGTAGGGCGAACTTGGCGCTGGCAAAGGCGGAGAAATTCGCCCGGCCGCGCAAGGAGGCGGTGGCGCCGGTAAAGATGATCGTGCCCTGGCCTCGCGGCAGCATCACTTTGGCCGCCTCACGACCGGTGAGAAAGCCTGCCAGCGCCGCCATTTCCCAGACCTTGCGGTAGACCCGCTCGGTGGTTTCGGTAATGGAAAACTGCACATTGGCGCCGATGTTGAAGATCACCGCGTGCAGCGGGCCGACCTCGCGCTCAATGGTGGCAAACAGCTCGACCACTTGCTCTTCGATCCGCGCATCGCAACCAAAGGCGCGAGCCGTTCCGCCAGCCGCTTCGATCTCCGCTAGCAGTGGGCCAAGTTTCTCGGCATTGCGTCGCGCCACGCAGGCGACATAGCCCTCGCGGGCGAAGCGTTTGGCGATGGCGCCGCCGGTGGCGTCACCGGCGCCGACTACCAGAATTGCTTTGCGTTCGCTCATTACGATCTCCATCAGTTCTATTTTGGAACCTGGCTTGATAGTCGGTTCCATTTTGGAACCTGTCAAGCTATGGTGAGCCATCGTTGCAGGAGACTGGCTTATGCGTTGGGAAGAACTAGAGCAGCAACCCTGCTCCCTGGCTCGCACCCTATCGGTGGTGGGTGATCGCTGGACGTTGCTGGTGCTGCGCGAGAGTTTTCTCGGTATTCGTCGTTTTGACGAGTTCGAGAAGCGTCTGGGGATTACCCGCCATGTGCTGGCCGAGCGGCTGAAAAAGCTGGTGGAGGCTGGGGTGCTGGATAAGGTGGCCTATCAGCAGCGGCCGTTGCGCGAGGAGTATTGTCTGAGCGCCAAGGGCCGCGACCTGTATCCCGTCATCATGGCCCTGGTACATTGGGGCGACCGTCATATGAGCGGCGCCGAGGGCGCGCCGATTCGGCATATTCACCGCAGTTGCGGCAGGCCTATGCATGGCGTGCTGGTGTGTTCGGATTGTGGTGAGCCGCTGCAGCCGCGTGACGTTCAGTTGGAGGAAGCGCCTGCGCTCAAGGGCCAGCTACTGCCGGCGCATTGGCACGAAAAGCAGGCCGCAGAAAGCCCGTAGCCCGGATGTAATCCGGGAATACGTGGTCCCGGATTACATCCGGGCTACGGCAAGGTGCTTTGAGGCTAGAACAAGCGCGCCAACAAGGCCGTCACCGCGGTTTCCACCCGCAGAATCCGCGCACCCAGTTGCACCGGTTGCAGGCCGGCTTCGGCAAGCTTTTCCACTTCGTAGGGAATCCAGCCGCCTTCCGGGCCTATGGCGAGTGTCACGGCCTGTTCGACTGCCCGTGGGCAGGCTGGGAAGTCGCCGGGATGGCCGACCAAGCCCACTGTGCCGGCTGCGATGCCAGGCAGCTGGTCTTCGACAAAGGGCTTAAAGCGCTTCTCGATAATCACTTCCGGCAGCACGGTATCGCGGGCCTGCTCCAGGCCGAGGATCAGCTGTTCGCGAATCGCTGCGGGTTCGAGGAAGGGCGTCTGCCAGAAGCTTTTTTCCACCCGGTAGCTGTTCAGCAGAATCATCCGAGGCACGCCCATACTGCTGACGGTTTGCAGCACGCGGCGCAGCATCTTTGGTCTAGGCAGGGCGAGCAGCAGGGTCAGTGGCAGTTTCTCAGGCGGAGGCTGGTCGAGCTGCACAGACAGCTCGGCTTCTTCTGCATTCAGGCGCAGCAGCTGGCCACTGCCCATCAAGCCATTCAGGCGGCCGACGCGCAGGTTGTCGCCGGCTTCGGCGCGGTGCACGTCATGCAGGTGCTTGAGGCGGCGGCCGCTGAGCAGCACGCGGTCGGCGGCGATAAAGTCGCCGTCTTCCAGCAGCAGCAGGTTCACGGTTGCGCGGCTGGCGGCTGGTCGTTGGAGGGGCTGTCGCTTTCGCTTTCGGCTTCAGCCGCTGCGTCCTGTTCGGCGCGGCGTTTGACCAGGCTGCCGCAGAGCAGGCCGGCTTCGAACAGCAGCCACATGGGCACGGCCAGCAGGGTTTGCGAGAACACGTCCGGCGGGGTCAGGACCATGCCGACGACAAAGCAGCCGACGACCACATAGGGCCGGCTTTTGCGCAGGGTGGCAACGTCGACAACGCCGATCCAGATCAGCAGAAAGGTGGCAATCGGGATCTCGAACGCCACGCCGAAGGCGAAGAACAGGGTCAGAACGAAATCCAGGTACTGACCGATGTCGGTCATCATCGCCACGCCTTCCGGGGTCACGCTGGCGAAGAAGCCGAACATGATCGGGAACACCACGAAGTAGGCGAAGGCCATGCCGGCGTAGAACAGCAGAATGCTGGAGATCAGCAGTGGTATGGCAATGCGCTTCTCGTGCTTGTACAGCCCCGGTGCGATAAAGCCCCAGATCTGATGCAGGATGATCGGGATGGCCAAAAACAGCGCAACCATCAGCGTCAGCTTGAACGGCGTAAGGAACGGCGAGGCCACCCCGGTGGCGATCATCGTCGCGCCTTCGGGCAGGTAGGCACGCAGCGGCGCGGCGACCAGCGCGTAGATGTCCTGGGAGAAATAGAACAGTCCGGCGAACAGCAGCAGGACGGCGCCGACAATACGCAGCAGGCGCGTGCGCAGTTCGGTCAGGTGGGAGACCAGGGGCATTTCCTGATCGCTGTCCGGTCGTTGGCTCATGGCTACGGGCTTTTATCCTGGCGGGTTCTGCTATCAGTCGCGGTGGCCGACTCTGCTGCTGGGGGCGTGGCAGGGCTCGGTTCGGTGATGGTGCTGAGCGGCGCGTTGAGGCTTTGCTTCATCGCGTTCATTTCCCGCTCCAGCTCGAGGATCTGCTCGTTATGCAGTTGGCGGCGGATTTCATCCGCGCCGATCTCGCGCTCGACTTCAGCCTTGATCGCACTGAAGCTGCGTTTGATCCGGCCGATCCACAAACCGGCCGTGCGCACTGCGCCGGGCAGGCGATCAGGCCCCAGCACCACCAGGGCGACCACCGCGATCAGCAGCAGCTCGGTAAAGCCGATATCGAACATGGCTTAGTCTTTTTTCGCCGGCTCTTCGACCTTGCGCGCCTGGGCGTCAATGGTCTGGCCTTTGGGTTCTTCCACGGCAGGTTTGTCTTCTTCGTTGCCCATGGACTTCTTGAAGCCCTTGATTGCATCGCCCAGATCCGAGCCCAGGCCCTTGAGGCGCTTGGTGCCGAACAGCATGACCACGATCAGCAGAACGATCAGGAGTTGCCAGATGCTAATGCCACCGAATCCCATAACGCGTACTCCGTAATTTAAGGGTTAATCAGTCTTGTGCGCGCGCAGCCTTTTCCGCATGCCCGGACAAGCCAAAACGCCGGTCCAGTTCGTCCAGTACCGCCTGGGGGTGCTGGCCGAGGGCGGCGAGCATAACCAGGCTGTGGAACCACAGGTCGGCGGTTTCATAAATCACATCGCTGCAGTCACCGCTGACGGCAGCATCCTTGGCGGCGAGGATGGTTTCCACCGATTCCTCACCGACCTTTTCCAGAATCTTGTTCAGACCCTTGTGGTACAGGCTGGCGACATAGGAGCTGTCAGCGGCCGCGCCTTTGCGCGACTCCAGCACTTCGGCCAGGCGGCTCAGGGTGTCGGTCATGTCCGTGTCTCTCATGCCCGCGTTACTCATGACTGTCTCCTGCGGCATAGATGGCGTGCGGGTCTTTGAGCACCGCGTCGACGGTCTTCCACTCGGCGTTGTCGTATACCCGGTAGAAGCAGCTTTCGCGACCGGTGTGGCAGGCGATGCCGCCCAGTTGCTCGACCATCAGGATGATCACATCGGCGTCGCAATCCAGGCGCAGCTCGTGCAGCTTCTGCACATGGCCGGATTCTTCACCCTTGCGCCACAGCTTGCCACGCGAGCGCGACCAGTAGATGGCACGCTGCTCGGCGGCGGTCAGGGCCAGGGCCTCACGGTTCATCCAGGCCATCATCAGCACTCGGCCGGTTTTGTGGTCCTGGGCGATGGCCGGCACCAGGCCGTCCGCGTTCCAGTTGATTTCGTCGAGCCAGTCAGTCATTGCGCTATCCGCCCATCTCGGGCTGCTTGATTGAGAAAGCTAGTGTGCCAGTGCGCACCCGGTGTGGCTATCGGCGCAGCACCAGATAGAGGCCGCCGGCGAGCATCAGCCAGCTCGGCCAGGCGATCAGGCTCAAGGCCAGGCCTTGTGTAGCCGCGCCAGCGATCAGCGCCGCACCGAGCAGGCGCGCAGGCCATTGGCGGCGGGACGCAGGCTGTTCCTGGCGATTGGTCGGCTGCTGGTTGAGACGCTCCAGGGTCTCGCGGGCGATCTGCGACAGGTGCGGCACCTGCTCGGCCTGCAGTTGCAGGTTGCGCAGCAGGTGCAGCGGGCTGATGCGCTCGCGCATCCAGCGTTCGAGAAACGGCTGGGCGGTGCTCCACAGGTCCAAATCCGGGTACAGCTGGCGTCCGAGGCCTTCGATATTCAGCAGAGTCTTCTGCAGCAGCACCAGCTGCGGCTGCACTTCCATATTGAAGCGTCGCGCGGTCTGGAACAGGCGCAGCAGCACCTGGCCGAAGGAGATGTCCTTCAGTGGTTTTTCGAAGATCGGCTCGCACACCGTGCGGATTGCCGCCTCGAAATCATTGATCTTGGTTTCCGCCGGCACCCAGCCCGAGTCGATATGCAGCTGCGCCACGCGGCGGTAATCGCGCTTGAAGAAGGCGATCAGGTTGCGCGCCAGGTAGTCCTGATCTTCGGCGGTGAGGCTGCCGATGATGCCGCAGTCGATGGCAATGTACTGCGGGTTCCAGGGCGTGCGGGTGCTGACGAAGATATTGCCGGGGTGCATGTCTGCGTGGAAGAAGCTGTCGCGGAACACCTGGGTGAAGAAAATCTCCACGCCGCGCTCGGCCAGTAGCTTCATATCGGTGCGCTGGTCAGCCAGGGTGTCCAGGTCGGTGACCTGAATGCCGTAGATGCGCTCCATCACCAGCACTTTCGGCCGGCAATAGTCCCAGTACACCTGCGGCACATAGAGCAGCGGCGAGCCTTCAAAGTTGCGCCGCAGCTGGCTGGCGTTGGCCGCTTCGCGCAGCAGGTCGAGTTCGTCGTAAATGGTTTTTTCGTAATCGCTGACCACTTCCACTGGGCGCAGCCGGCGGGCATCGGCGGAGGCACGCTCGGCCAGTTTGG
Source organism: Pseudomonas sp. 1928-m (assembly GCF_029269135.1). Lineage (NCBI taxonomy): Bacteria > Pseudomonadati > Pseudomonadota > Gammaproteobacteria > Pseudomonadales > Pseudomonadaceae > Pseudomonas > Pseudomonas sp. 1928-m. The sequence continues at coordinate 190,205 of NZ_JARIXO010000003.1, forward strand.
CGAGCAGAAACAGCCAGGCAATGTCCTGCTCAATCACCGGTTTCAGGCCGGGGCGGATGACCTTGACCACCACCTCTTCGCCGCTTTTCAGCTGCGCGGCATGTACCTGGGCGACGGAGGCCGAGGCCAGCGGCTGCGTATCAAAGCGGGCAAACACTTCACCGACCTTGGCACCCAGCTGGGACTCGATCAGCGCCAGCGCCTTGGCCGGATCGAAGGGCGGCACCTGATCCTGCAGCTTGGCCAGCTCATCGGCGATATCGGTTGGCAGCAGGTCGCGGCGGGTGGAAAGCAGCTGGCCGAACTTGATAAAGATCGGCCCTAGCTCTTCCAGCGCCAGACGCAAGCGTGCACCGCGCGACAGCAGTAAGTCGCGGCGCGGCAGCCAGCGCCAGGGCAACACATAACGCAGCACGCGTGCCCAGAGGGGCAGTGGCAGGGCGAATAACAAATCGTCCAGCTGGTAGCGGATGACTACGCGCTGGATACGCAACAGACGACGAACGGCAAGCAGCTTCATGCGATGGGCTTATGGCGTTGGGCGAGGCGCTCGATGCGCGCGTCGAGTCGATCGAGGGATAGCTTGAGGTGGTCCAGTTCGGCGAAGCGCGCATCGGCTTCGCGCTGGCCGACCAGGCTGCGGGATTCTTCACTGAGGTAATCGGCCAGGTTCAGGCGCAGGCTGTCGAGGGCCTGGCTGCTCCAGTTCACCCGGCTGCGCAGATGGCCACCGAGCAGCTGGCTGCCAACCGGGCCAAGCCAACGTGACAATTCATATTCCCAGTCCAGCTCCAGGTCTTGAAGGATTCCGGCCAGCTCCAACAGGGCGGCGCTGTCGCCATCCAGGCTGACGTCCGGGCTGTGCAGGATGCTGGTTTTGTCTTTGCTGGTGGCCAGGCGCAACAGGCTTGCGGCGGGGGCGCGCAAGCGGCAATCCGCTTCGCCTGCCCACTGCGCGGCCAGTTGCAGACCGCTGGCGCTGGGCAGAATAAACAGCTGCAGATTCGGCGCGGCGCACTCGACGGCAATCACCCGACCGCTCAATCGTGCCAGGCGCGGCAGCGCGGTGCTGTCCATGGCCAATACGCGATTGAGGCCGAGTTCGACGCCGGCCAGTAGCCCGGTCAGCAGCATCAGGGCTTGATGCCGCGGTGCAGGGCGACGATGCCGCCGGTCATATTGTGGAAGGTCACGCGCTCGAAACCGGCTTCAACCATCATCGCCTTGAGGGTGTCCTGATCCGGGTGCATGCGGATCGACTCAGCCAAGTAGCGGTAGCTTTCGGCGTCGTTGGTGATCAGCTTGCCGGCCAGCGGCATAAACTTGAACGAGTAGGCGTCGTAGAACTTCGACAGCAGCGGGCTGGACGGCTTGGAGAATTCCAGGATCAACAGGCGGCCACCGGGCTTGAGCACGCGCAGCATCGAGCGGATGGCGTCTTCTTTATGCGTCACGTTGCGCAGGCCGAAGGCGATGGTCACCACGTCGAAATGATTGTCCGGGAACGGCAGCTTTTCTGCATCGGCCTGGACGAAGCTGACGTTGCCGGCCACGCCCTTGTCGAGCAGGCGATCACGGCCGACGCGCAGCATCGATTCGTTGATATCCGCCAGCACCACTTCGCCGGTCGGGCCGACCAAGGCGGAGAACTTGCGGGTCAGATCGCCCGTGCCGCCAGCAATATCCAGCACCCGATTGCCGCTGCGCACGCCAGACAGTTCGATGGTGAAACGCTTCCACAAGCGGTGCATGCCGCCAGACAGCACGTCGTTCATCAGGTCGTACTTGGCCGCGACCGAGTGAAAGACTTCGGCGACTTTTTCCGCCTTCTGGCTTTCCGGCACGCTCTGGAAACCAAAGTGCGTGGTGGGTTCGCTGTCGCTGCTCTTGCGCGGATCGTTCATCGTGGCCTTTCCTAAAACACAGAGGCTGCATCTAAAGTGGCGGCCATTCTAAACCTAAAAGCCGCCAGAGGCTTCAAGCCGCGCGCGCAAGTAAAAGCCCGAAGGCGTTGCATGCGTGCAGCTTGCTATAGTCTCGCAGTCTAGGGTCTGTTGTCGTTTCGTCGCGAACCGCGTTGCTGCGTAAAATATCGCCAGGCTAGGCGGAGGGCGCAGGTAATGGTTGTTCCCTTGCCAAGTCCTCCAACACCGCCTGGCGATATTTTCCGCGCAACCCGCAGGGCCGGGCCTGTTTTAGCGCGATACTGCGTTTCTCGACAGCTCATTTGGAGCACCAAACTTCGCGTCTCGTGCCTTGCCTCGCGTTAAAACAGGCTCCGGCGCGGTCGCGCTGAAACGACAACAGACCCTAAGGTCGCAGTTAACGGGCGAGGAGAAATGCCATGGCCAAGATCACCGTAGAACGTCCCCACTCCCTGGGGCGCGAAGTTGCCCGCGAGAAAGCTGAGCAACTGGCCGAGCGTCTGGCCCGCGAATACGACGTGCGTTACCGCTGGAATGGTGACAACCTGGAGTTCAAGCGTAGCGGCGCGGATGGGCGTATTGAGGTGCATGAGCACAGCGTGCGTGTGCAGCTCAGCCTGGGGCTGTTGTTGTCGGCAATGAGCAGCAGCATCAAGCGCGAAATCGAAGAAGTGCTGGATAAGAATCTGCAGGCGTGAGGTGCTGTTTAAAATTGCCCTGGGCAATTTTTTTATAGGCTTAGTATGCGGTTTCTAATTTTCATCGATACCGTGCTCCTAAGCCTGCATTCCGTGGGCGTTTCCTCGAAACACTTAGAGTGAGGTGCACCATGTCGAAAGTTGCCGTTAAAAAGAAAGCCGTCGTTGAAGAAGCCAGCAGCGTGCTGAGCGACGCAAAAGTGTACGCCCGCAAGATCTACTTGGCCGGCCTGGGCGCTTACGCCAAAGCGGGTCAGGAAGGTGCCGAGTACTTCAAAGAACTCGTGAAGAGCGGCGAAGGCGTTGAAAAACAAGGCAAAAAACTGGTCAACGAACAAGTTGAAGCCGCCAACAGCCAGATCGACAGCGTTAAGAGCACTGTCACCAGCAACGTCAGCAGCGTCAAAGGCAAGTTTGAAGTGCAGCTCGACAAGATCGAGAAAGCCTTCGACAACCGTGTTGCCAGCGCCCTGAACCGCATTGGTATCCCGTCCAAGCAGGATGTTGAAGCACTCTCTGCTAAGCTGGATGAGCTGAGCGCGTTGCTCGAGCACGTCGCGCGTACCAAGTAAGGAGAGCAGGATGGCTGTCAAAAAGAAAACCGAAAAGCAAACCACTTCCTGGATCGGCGAAGTAGAAAAATACTCGCGTCAAATCTGGCTGGCTGGTTTGGGTGCCTACTCCAAGGTCAGCAAGGACGGCAACAAGCTGTTCGACACGCTGGTCAAGGATGGCGAAAAAGCTGAGAAGCAAGCCAAGACCGAAGTCGACAAGCAAGTTGGCGCAGTGAAGTCCACTGTGGGTTCGAAAGTGGGCACTGCCAAGTCGAAAGTCGATGAAGTCAAAGACAAGGCTATTGGCAAGTGGGGCGAGCTGGAAGAAGCCTTCGACAAGCGTCTGAACAATGCCATTTCGCGTCTCGGTGTACCGAGCCGCAATGAAGTGAAAGCGCTCAACGCCAAAGTGGAAAGCCTGACCAAGCAGATCGAGCAACTGACCGGGGTTTCGGTTAAGTCGGTCAAGCCTGCCGTGAAGAAGGTTGCTGCCAAGCCTGCCGCTAAACCCGCTGCCAAGCCGGTTGCCAAAGCTGCAGCTAAGCCAGCGGCCAAACCTGCCGCTAAACCGGTAGCCAAGGCTGCTGCCAAGCCAGCTGCTAAACCTGCTGCCAAGCCGGTTGCCAAAGCAGCAGCTAAACCTGCTGCCAAACCAGCAGCCAAGCCTGCCGCTAAACCGGCAGTCAAAGCTGCCGCCAAGCCGGCACCAGCTAAGCCAGTAGCCGCCAAACCGGCTGCTCCGGCAGCCGCTGCTGCACCTGCTCCGGCCGCTGCACCTGCTGCACCCGTGACACCTGCCGCCCAGTCGTAAGACGCGCAGCAGTTAACGTAAACGCCCGGCCTAGTGCCGGGCGTTTGCGTTCAGGTGTACGGGTTAATCTTCCAGGTAGCGTTGCGCCAGGTGTTCGGCGGCGTAGCGCGACTCTTCGGCCAGGTGCGGGGCCACCAGCATCATCACCTGATAGACCACCAGGCGACTCTCGCCTTCGCGACCGATGATGCGTTGGTAGTCGAGGGAGAACAACAGGGTCAGGGTGATCTGCTCGACCAGCTGGCCCAGCGACTGGGTGTCGCTTTGCAGTTGGCCATCAAGTTGCAGTTGGGCGAGCAATTCGGCCAGCGCACGTTTGAGGCTATTGAGCCAGTGACGCATGCCGCGCTCCAGTTTCGGCAGGCGGCTGGTCAGGTTGGACAGGTCCTGGAACAGAAAGCGGTAGTGCGCCAGGCGCTCGACGATCAGGTGCAGAAACAGCCAGTAATCCTCCACATCCAGCTGCACGTCTTCCGGCGGCGAAAGCAGTGGTGCCAGTTCCGCCTGAAAGCGTTCGAACAGACCGAGGATCAGCGGCTCTTTGCCGTGGAAGTGGTAGTACAGGTTGCCCGGGCTGATACCCAGTTCGTTGGCGATTTCCAGGGTGGAAACGTTCGGTTCGCCCTTCTGGTTGAACAGCAGCAGGGCACATTCAAGGATTCTGTCGCGGGTTTTCATCCGGTCTTCTTATTCTGGCCGCGGGAAGGCTGACGATACCTGGCCGCAAGGGCTTGCGGCCAGTCTGATCATGCGTGGCTTGGCGTTTTAGCGCACATGCACATAGGTGCCGGGCGCGGCTTCCATGGCTGGGTAATTCTGGTTGCCCAGGGCCATCAGGGTGTCCTTCTGCTCGCCCGAACGCTCCTGCATCCAGTTCAGCCACACTGGCCACCAGCTGCCCTGTACGTGCTCGGCATCGTGGTACCAGGCGCGCGGGTCACCAGTGAGCTTGGGGTTCTCCAGGTAATTGGACTTCGGATTACCCGGCGGGTTGAGAATGCTCTGGATATGTCCGCTGTTGGACAGAATAAAGCGGCGGTCACCGCCCAGCAGCAGGGTCGAGCGGTACACCGCATCCCAGGGGGTGATGTGGTCGTTGATCCCGGCGACGCTGAAGCTGTCCACCGTGACCTTCTGCAGATCGACCGGGGTACCGCAGACTTCCAGGCCGCGTGGGTGGGTCAGCGGGTTGTGTTTGAAGAAGTCGATCAGGTCGCCATGCAGGGCGGCCGGCAGGCGGGTGTTGTCGTTGTTCCAGTAGAGAATGTCGAAGGCCGGTGGCTGCTTGCCGAGCAGGTAGTTGTTGACCCAGTAATTCCAGATCAGATCATTCGGCCGCATCCAGGCGAATACCCGCGCCATGTCGCGGCCATCCAGCACGCCTTGCTGATAGGAGCGGCGTTTGGCGGCCTCCAAGGTCAGCTCGTCGGCAAACAGCATGGCCGGGCTGTCGATCTGGCTGTCCAGCAGGCTGACCATATAGGTGGCGCTGGCCACTTTGCGCAGCTGGCGTTTGGCCTGTAGGTGGCCTTGCAGGGCGGCGATGGTCAGGCCGCCGGCGCAGGCACCGAGCAGGTTGACGTCCTTGCTGCCGGTGATTTCCCGGCAGGCATCAATGGCAACTTCCAGCGCTTCCACGTAGCTCGACAGGCCCCACTCGCGGTGCCGTGGATCGGGGTTGCGCCAGCTGACCACGAAGGTCTGCAGGCCGTTCTTCAGCGCGTACTGGACGAAGCTCTTCTCGCTGGAGAGGTCGAAAATATAGAACTTGTTGATCTGTGGCGGCACGATCAGCAGCGGCTTGGCGTACTGCTTTTCGCTCATCGGCTTGTACTGGATCAGCTCCAGCAACTCGCTGCGAAACACCACGGCGCCGCTGGTGGTGGCCAGGTTACGGCCGACCTCGAAGGCATGCTTGCTGACCTGGCTGGGCATGCCGTCGTTGTTCACCAGGTCATCGAACAGATGGCTTACGCCCTTGAGCAGACTGCTGCCGCCGCTGTTGAACAGCTCCTTGATCACCTGTGGGTTGAGCAGGGTGTTGCTGGGGGCCAGGGCGTCACCGAGCAGGGTGGCAACAAAGCGTGCGCGGGCGCGGTCATCGGCATCCAGGTTGCTCTCGTCGATCCAGCTGTTCAGCTGTTTCTGGCAGGCCAGGTAGGCTTGCAGGCTGCGGCTGTAGATCGGGTTATCACGCCAGGTTGGGTCGGCGAAGCGCGGGTCTTGCGGGTTGACCTTGAACGGCTTGTCGCCCATCAGCACGCGACCCAGTTGGCCGCCTAGCGCAGCAACATGCCGGGCGCTGTGAATGGGTTGCTTGATCCCCTGCAGGGCCAGGCCACGCAGGGTGGACAGCAGGTCGCGGCCGCGCAGACCGACTACTGCATTTTGCGCGTTCATCACGCTTTTGTTCGCCGGCAAGGCGCGTTTGCTGGGTTGGTCTCGCATTGGGCAACACTCCGTCGTCAAACCGTGAGACTTCAAGGTTGATAGATAAGCAGCAAGGCTTATACCAATGCGCGCGCATGTGCGTTCCAGACTGCCGCGCGCCAAGTCCCAGGTAATACAACGTGCCCGAAAGTGGGTCAAGCACTGTGCGTGCAGCACAGCCTCAGTGCGCGCTGTTGAGGCGCTTGCCCAACCAAGGTGCGGTTAGCCGAGCGTGCGGGCTGACGCGGGCTGCGGGTGCATGACCGCGCGCTGACGTTCTTCCTCGAGGAATTTCATGATGATCGGTGCCACGGCTTCGGCGCGGGTCACCAGAAACAGGTGGCCATCGTCGATTACGTGCAGCTCGGAGTTGGGGATGCGCCAGGCCAGCAGACGCATATTCACCAGCGGGATCAGCGGGTCATCGTCACCGGCCATTACCAGCGTCGGTTGGCGGATCTTGTGCAGCCAGTGGATGCTGGTCCAGCCCAAGCCTGCGAACAGCTGCCAGTAGTAGCCCATCTTGCCGCCCGAACGGACTTTACTGGCGTGCGCCAGGGCCAGTTTCGGGTCGCGGCGGAAGGCGCCGCCGTAGATTTCCGGGGCAATCTGCACGCCGTAGGACGGCTGCACATAGCGCCGCGGGCTGGCCATGCACCAGAGCACCTTGGGTTTGCCGGGCACCATCACTGCGCCGGCCGAGGTGGCGGCGAGGATCAGCTTCTTGCAGCGCTCCGGGTAGTCATGGGCGAACTGCTGCGCCAGGGCACCGCCCCAGGACACGCCAATCGCATTGACCTGACCGTAGTCGAGGTAATCGAGCATGCGCGCGGCGAGTTTGGCCAGGCCAGGAAAGCGATACGGCGTGCTGGGCGTAGAGGAGCCGCCAACGCCGGGTACGTCGAAGGCGATGACCTCCAGGCCTGGGTCCAGGGCACGCACGAAAGGCATGACCAGCTCCAGGTTGGCCCCAATGCCGTTGAAGATCAGCAGCGGGGTCATCTTGCCGTTACCGGGGCGAACCGCGGTACGGATGGTCTGGCCGTCCAGTTCAATGGTACGGAATACGAAAGGTAGCGACATGCGCAAAAGCCCTATCAATTAAAACGCTGGATCAGACCCTCCGGGTCTTTTCCAGAAACGCCAGGGCAAAGCCTGGTTCGCCTCACCCGCGCAAATGAGCGGGTGGGCGAGCGACACCTCCAGTGCCGCGGGCAGTGTTGCGCAGTGCGCAGTTGATCAACGTTCGTGAACGTAGGTACCGGGGGCTGCTTCGCCGGCCGGATGTTTCTTGTTGCCCAGTTGGCTCGGTGCCTTTTTCTGCGCGCCGGAGCGCTCGCCCAGCCAGACTTGCCAATGCAGCCACCAGGAGTCGGCGTGCTTGGTCGAGCTGGCTTGCCAGGTTTTTGGGTCCGCGTGCATCTGGGTGTTGGTCATGTAGCGTGATTTCGGGTTGCCCGGCGGGTTGAGAATGCTCTGGATATGCCCGCTGTTGGACAGAATGAATTCGACATTGCCACCAAACAGTTTGGCCGACTTGTAGCACGACTCCCACGGCGTGATGTGGTCGGTGGTGCCGGCCACGCAGTAAAGGTCGCTGGTGACCTGCTTGAGGTCGACCGGGGTGCCGCAGACTTCCAGTGCGCCCGCGCGGATCAGCGGGTTGGAGGTAAACATGTCGATAAATTCGCCATGCAGGGCAGCCGGCAGGCGCGTGGTGTCGTTGTTCCAGTAGAGGATGTCGAACACCGGCGGCTCGTTGCCGAGCAGGTAGTTGTTGACCCAGTAGTTCCAGATCAGGTCGTTGGGGCGCATCCAGGCGAACACCTTGGCCATGTCGCTGCCTTCCAGCACGCCGGCCTGATAGGAGCGGCGCTTGGCCATCTCCAGGCTTTTCTCGTCGGCGAACAGCGCCACGTCGGTTTCCAGACGGTTGTCCAGCACGCTGACCAGCAGGGTCAGGGCGTGCACCTTCTTCTCACCCAGCGCGGCGTAATGGCCCAGCAGCGAGGTGGTAGTCAGGCCGCCGGAGCAGGCGCCGAGCATGTTGATGTCTTTGCTGCCGGTGACGGCGGTCACCACGTCGATGGCTTCTTTCAGTGCTTCGATATAGGTCGACAGGCCCCACTCGCGGTGTGCCTTGGTTGGGTTGCGCCAGCTCACCACGAAGGTCTGGATGCCGTTGCGCAACAGGAAGCGCGCCACGCTCTTTTCCGGTGACAGGTCGAAGACGTAGAACTTGTTGATCTGCGGCGGCACCACCAGCAGTGGGCGCTCGTGCACCTGTTCGGTGATCGGCTTGTACTGGATCAGCTCAAGCAGGTCGTTGCGGAAAATCACCGCGCCATCGGTGGTGGCCAAGCTTTTGCCGACCTCGAAGGCATTCATGTTGACCTGGCTCGGCATGCCACCGTTGTTGACGATGTCCTGGGCCAGGTGCGACAGACCGTCGAGCAGGCTCTTGCCGCCGGTTTCAAAGAAGCGCTTAACGGCCGCTGGGTTGGCCATGCTGTTGCTCGGGGCCATGGCTTCGGTCATCAGGTTGATCACGAAGTGGCCACGGCTGGCATCCTGTTCGGACAGGTTGCTGTGCTCGACCCAGTCATGCAGCTCTTTGCGCCAAGCCAGGTAGGTCTGCAGGTAACGGCGGTACAGCGGATTCTGGCTCCAGGCCGGATCGGCAAAGCGCCGGTCGCCATCGGCGGGGGTGAGGTCGGATTGGCCGAGCATCACGTTCTTCAGCTCCAGGCTGAAGTGGGCAAGGTGTTTGGCACTGTGCAGGGGTTGCTTGAGGGCTTGTTTGAGCACGACTCGAGCGGAGCTGAGTAGGTCTTTACCGCGGATGCCGATCACCGGGTTAAGGCCCAATGTGTTCTCGGAGGCCTGGTGCTTCAGGTCATCATTATTCTTATCTGTCATCTACAACGCTCCATTGTCCTGAGACGAAATACCGGCGTAATACTGTGCACGGCGACACAGGGCTAGAACCTGCTCCAAGTCTGCTGCGCGTCGGTCCTGCTGCGTTAAGAGCAGGCTCGGAATGCTCATGTACAAAAGTACACTCCGCTTCCTCGCCTGTTCTTGCCTTGCATGACTCTAGCTCGCGAGACTTTGAACAGGTTCCATGAACCAGGTATTGCCCGGATTACCAAGGGCGGATCGCTCCGCAATCTTCCTCGTCGCAGGGGCTGCCTGGCGCGAGAAACTTCCAACTACTTGGTTACCCGAGTTTGAGAATTTGTGCAAGCCGGCCGCGATCCAGGCCGAATGCGCGATGAGTATGCAGGGAAGGATTAGAAAATGCGCTCTAACCGGTCAGGATCAACGGGCTAGACGGGCTGCTGCGCTGCGGCAGATTGCCGCTTGGCGCTGTGCGAGTGAGGAAATAGCTGAAGCACCTGAGTCAATTCCTGACGGCATGTGGCCCAGGCGCTTCAGAGCATCAGTTTGACCACGCTTTCGCTGGGGTCGCGGGACTTGCCGGCGGCGGCGAGGGTGGCGAGGTAATCGCTCCACAGTTCGCTCTGGCGCAGGGACAGCTGTTCCAGGTAATCCCAGGTGAACAGGCCGCTGTCATGGCCGTCATCGAAGGTCAGTTTCAACGCGTAATTGCCGGCGGGCTCGATCTTGCTCAGGCCGACGCCGAGCTTGCCGGTCTGCAGAATCGGTTTGCCATGGCCCTGCACTTCCGCCGATGGCGAATGCACGCGCAGAAACTCTGCAGGCAGGGTGTAGTGCTCGTCGGCCCCGTAATGCAGCTCCAGGGTTTTCGAGGCCTTGTGCAGTTTGATCGCGGTGGGGATGCGCATGCTCGCTTCCTGAATGGCGCCCTGGCCCGGAGAGCATCCGGGCCAGGGCGGGGCGCGTTACAGAATATAGCGCGACAGGTCTTCGTCCTGCGCCAACTCGCCGAGGTGGCTGTTGACGTAGGCCGCGTCGATCACGATCGGCGTGCCGTTCTGCTGGCCAGCCAGGTCGCCAGCGCTGAAAGAGACTTCCTCCAACAGGCGCTCGAGCAGGGTGTGCAGGCGGCGCGCGCCGATGTTCTCGGTCTTTTCGTTGACCTGATAGGCAATCTCGGCGATGCGCTTGATGCCTTCGGCAACGAACTGGATGCCCAGGCCTTCGGTGTTGAGCAGTGCGGCGTATTGCTCGGTGAGCGAGGCGTGCGGCTCGGTGAGAATGCGCTCGAAATCCTGCGGGGTCAGGGCTTTCAGCTCGACCCGAATCGGCAGGCGGCCTTGCAGCTCGGGCACCAGGTCGCTCGGCTTGCTCAGGTGGAACGCGCCGGAGGCGATAAACAGGATGTGGTCGGTTTTCACCATGCCCAGCTTGGTGTTCACCGTGCAGCCTTCGATCAGCGGCAGCAGGTCGCGCTGCACGCCTTCGCGGGACACGTCGGCACCGCCGGTGTTGCCGCGTTTGGCCACTTTGTCGATCTCGTCGATAAACACGATGCCGTTCTGTTCCACGGCTTCCAGTGCCTGGGCCTTGAGTTCTTCCTCGTTGACCAGGCGCGCGGCTTCTTCATCGCGCACCATCTTCAGGGCTTCCTTGACCTTGAGCTTGCGGCTCTTCTTCTTGCCCTTGCCCATGTTGGAAAACAGGCTTTGCAGCTGGTTGGTCATCTCTTCCATGCCCGGCGGGGTCATGATTTCGATGCCGGCCGGAGCGTCGGCCACTTCGATCTCGATGTCCTTGTCATCCAGCTGACCCTCGCGCAGGCGCTTGCGGAACAGCTGGCGGGTGTTGGAGTCGTTGCCCGGTGCGGCTTCTTCGCTGAAACCGGTGCGGGCCGGTGGCAGCAGGGCATCGAGGATGCGCTCTTCAGCGGCATCTTCGGCGCGGTGACGGACTTTGACCATCTCCTGCTCGCGCAGCATCTTGATTGCCGCATCGGCGAGGTCACGGATGATCGACTCGACATCACGGCCGACATAACCGACTTCAGTGAACTTGGTTGCTTCCACCTTGATAAACGGTGCGTTGGCCAGCTTGGCCAGGCGGCGGGCGATTTCGGTTTTACCGATGCCGGTTGGGCCGATCATCAGGATGTTCTTCGGCGTCACTTCAGCGCGCAGCTCAACCGGCAGCTGCATGCGCCGCCAGCGGTTGCGCAGGGCAATGGCCACGGCGCGTTTGGCGTCGTCCTGACCGATGATGTGGCGGTTGAGTTCGTGAACGATCTCGCGGGGCGTCATGGACATGCGGGTTTACTCCAGAAGAAGGCGCGCTTACTCGGCGCAGTCTTCTTCTTCGATAGTCAGGGTTTGGTTAGTGAAGACACAAATGGAGCCGGCAATGTTCAGCGCGGTTTCGGTGATTTCACGGGCACTCAAATCGGTTTTCTGCAGCAGGGCCATGGCCGCAGCCTGGGCGAAGCCGCCGCCAGAGCCCATGGCAATCAGGCCATGCTCGGGCTCAACCACATCGCCGTTGCCGGTGATGATCAGCGAGGCGTCCTTGTTAGCCACGGCCAGCATGGCTTCCAGGCGGCTCAGCGAGCGGTCGGTGCGCCAGTCTTTGGCCAGCTCGACGGCGGCGCGCACCAGATGGCCCTGGTGTTTTTCCAGCTGGCCTTCAAAGCGTTCAAACAGGGTAAAGGCGTCGGCGGTGGCGCCGGCAAAACCGGCCAGCACCTGACCGTGGTACAGGCGACGAACTTTCTTCGCGTTGCCTTTCATCACGGTATTGCCGAGGGACACCTGGCCGTCGCCGCCCATGACGACTTTGCCGTTGCGGCGCACTGAAACGATGGTGGTCAAGGGGAGAGTCTCCACGCAGCGGGGCGAAAGTGCCCAATGCCGAATGAAGTGGGGGCAGCAGAGCCCTGCTTCAAGCCCTGGGGCATCCGCTGTCCGACAAATAGTCGTCAGACGGTGCCCGAGAGCCTGAAATTGTGCGGGTTATTGCGCCTGGCGCTGCTGTAACAACAGATTGCTAAAGCCGCTGGCGGCCAGGGATTTCTGCGCCTGGCCGAGCTGTTCGCGGGTGGCGAAGGGGCCGACCAGCACGCGGTGCCAGGTTTCCTCGCGCACCGTGCCGGATTCCACTTGCACGTTCTGCCCGAGCAGGATGATCTGCGCGCGCAGGCTGTCGGCGTCGTCCTTGCGGCGGAACGAGCCGGCCTGGAGGAAGAACTGTGAGCTGACCGGGCCTTTGGCGACTACTGGCGGCGGTGGCGGCACCTGGCCGTTGAGCGCGGCCTCGGCGCGGGCGGCATCGATCTTCGCGGCTTCTTCCGGGGTAACCGGTTTCTGCGCGGGCGGTGCGACGGGTTCGATGCTTTGCGGCGGCAGGATCACTTCCGATTCCGGCAGCAGGGTATAGAAGTCGTATTTAGGCTTGGCCGGCTCGCTGGTCGCGGGCTTGGCGGCCGCTGCTTTATTGGCCTGAGTGGCGCGGGCCTGTTCGACCTTGGTGCGCTTGATCTCATCGCGACCCGGTTCAAGGTTGAACAGAAACACCATAAAGCCACCGATCACCAGCCCGCAGACCAGCCAGAACCAGCCCGGCACCGGCTTTTTCGCCGGAGCCTGGTAGCGGCTGGCGCCGCGTTTGGCGGCGGGTTTCTTTTTCGCCGCCACTTACATGCGCTCCAGGGTTTCCAGGCCGAGCAGCTGCAGGCCCTGCTTGAGCGTGCGCGCGGTCAGTGCGGCCAGGCGCAGGCGGCTGTTGCGCAGCGCCTCGTCCTCGGTGGAGAGGATCGGGCAGTTCTCGTAGAAGCTGGAGAACAGCCCGGCCAGGTCGTACAGGTAAGCGCAGAGCAGGTGCGGTTCGCCCTTGTCGGCGACGCTGGCGAGCACTTCCGCGAATTGCGCGAGCTTGCCGGCCAGTTCGATTTCGTGGGCGGCCTGCAGGTCGAGGCTGCCTTCGATCTGCTCAAAGCCCTTGCCCAGCTTGCGGAACACGCTGGCCACACGGGTGTAGGCGTACAGCAGATACGGCGCGGTGTTGCCCTCGAAGCTCAGCATCAGCTCGAAGTTGAAGCGGTAGTCGCTGGTGCGGTGCTTGGACAGGTCGGCGTATTTCACCGCACCGATGCCCACAGCGCGGGCGATCTGCCGCAGTTCGGCCTCGTCCAGCTCGGGGTTCTTGCCTTTGACCAGGGCGTAGGCGCGCTCTTCGGCCTCATCGAGCAGGTCGACCAGCTTTACGGTGCCGCCATCGCGGGTCTTGAACGGGCGGCCATCGGCGCCGTTCATGGTGCCGAAACCCATATGTTCCAGCTGCATGTTGGCTGGGACAAAGCCGGCCAGACGCGCGGCAGTGAAGACCATTTGGAAGTGCAGAGCCTGGCGCTGATCGACGAAGTACAGCGCGCGGTCGGCCTTCAGCACGTTAGCGCGGTAGCGGGTGGCGGCCAGGTCGGTGGTGGCGTACAGGTAGCCGCCGCCAGCCTTCTGCACGATCAGCGGCAGCGGGTTGCCTTCGGCGTTCTTGAACTCGTCCATAAACACGCACTGGGCGCCGTCGCTTTCGCTGAGCAGGCCCTTGGCCTTGAGGTCGGCGACCACGTTGGCCAGGTCGTCGTTGTAGGCGCTCTCACCCTTGACGTCGGCCATGCTCAGCTTCACCCCGAGGCGGTCATACAGCGCCTGGCAGTGGCTCAGGGAAATATCGTTGAAGCGGTGCCACAGGCGCAGGCATTCGGCGTCGCCGGCTTGCAGCTGCACCACCAGTTCACGGGCACGCTCGGCAAACTCCGTGGATTCGTCGAAGCGCTTCTTCGCCGCGCGGTAGAAACCTTCCAGGTCCGCCAGCTCGCTTTCTGCGGCCTCCGGGTTTTCCTGCATAAAGGCCAGCAGCATGCCGAACTGGGTGCCCCAGTCGCCCACGTGGTTCTGGCGGATCACCTCGTCGCCGAGGAATTCCAGCACCCGCGCCACGCCGTCACCGATGATGGTCGAGCGTAGATGGCCGACGTGCATCTCTTTGGCCAGGTTGGGCGCGGACAGGTCGACCACCACGCGCTGCGCCGGGCCGGCCTTGCGCACGCCAAGCTTGGCATCGGCCAGCAGGGCATCCAGGCGCGCGGCCAGGGCCTGGGTGTTCTGATAGAAATTGAGGAAGCCCGGGCCAGCGATCTCGACCTTGCTGATCGCAGCATCGCTCGGCAGCGCGGCAATCAGCTTCTCGGCCAGGTCACGCGGCTTTATGCCGGCCGGCTTGGCCAGCATCATGGCGATATTGCTGGCGAAGTCGCCGTGGGTCTTGTCCTTGGTGTTCTCCACCTGAATGGCCGGGCTCAGGCCTTCCGGCAGCACGCCGTCGGCGGTGAGGCGGGTCAGGGCTTGCTGGATCAGGTGGCGAATGCTGTCTTTCATGGTCTGCTCGGTCGGCCGTGGGGGCGGCGGCGCACAAAGGCGCTGGTTGAAAACTGCGCATTATCGACGCCCTTCGCCCGCAGCTTCAAGCAGCGTGTGGTTTCGCCGGGCTAAAGGCCGGCGTTCTGGGTGGCCGATCACGCCACCAAGCCTGCATAAGAAAACGCCGCAGAGGCGAAACCGCTGCGGCGTTTGAGTGTGGCGCTTGGTGTTAAGCGGAACGCTGCGCGGTGCCGCGCACGGCGGCATTGCCAGCGACGAAATACGGCGCGCTGCTGCGTGGCAGCGGGGCGCGACCACGGATTTTGTCGGCAATCTTCTCGGCCATCATGATGGTTGGCGCATTCAGGTTACCGGTGACGATCAGCGGCATGATCGAGGCATCCACCACCCGTAGGCCCTGCACGCCATGTACCCGGCCCTGGCCGTCAACCACCGCCATAGCGTCTTCACCCATCTTGCAGGAACACGACGGATGGTAGGCCGTTTCTGCATGTTCGCGGATAAAGGCGTCCAGTTCGGCGTCGGTTTGCAGCTCGGCGCCGGGGCTGATCTCACGTCCGCGATACGGATCCAGGGCGGATTGCGCCATGATTTCGCGGGTGATGCGGATGCCATCGCGGAACTCGCGCCAGTCCTGCTCGTGCGCCATGTAGTTGAAGAGGATGCTCGGGTGCTGGCGCGGGTCCTTGGACTTGACCTGAATGCGTCCACGGCTCGGCGAGCGCATGGAGCCCATGTGCGCCTGGAAGCCGTGCTCTTTTACCGCGTTGCTGCCGTTGTAGTTAATCGCCACCGGCAGGAAGTGGTATTGGATATTCGGCCATTCGAACTCGCTGCTTGAGCGGATAAAACCGCCGGCCTCGAACTGGTTGCTGGCGCCGATACCCTTGCCGAGGAACAGCCAGTTGGCGCCGATCATCGGCTGGTTCCACCATTGCAGCGCTGGGTACAGCGACACCGGTTGCTTGCAGGCGTATTGCAGGTACACCTCCAAGTGGTCCTGCAGGTTCTGGCCGACGCCGGGCAGGTCGTGCACCAAGGGGATGTCCAGTTCACGCAGCAGCGCCGCCGGGCCGACGCCGGAGCGTTGCAACACTTGCGGCGAGGCAATCGCGCCGCCACACAGCAGCACCTCGCGGCGCGCGTTGACGGTGATTGGTGTGTCGTTGTCGCCGAGCAGATAAGCCACGCCGCTGGCGCGCTTGCCGCTGAACAGAATACGGTCGGTCAGGGCGTGGGTAACGATGGTCAGGTTCGGCCGTTCGCGGGCCTGGTCGAGATAACCACGCGCGGTGCTGGAACGGCGGCCCTTGGGCGTAACGGTGCGGTCCATCGGGCCGAAGCCTTCCTGCTGGTAGCCGTTGAGGTCATCAGTGCGCGGGTAACCGGCCTGCACGCCGGCTTCGATCATGGCGTGGAACAGCGGGTTATTGCCGTTTTTCGGCGTGGTTACCGACACGGGGCCATCACCACCGTGGTAGGCGTTGGCGCCGATATCACGGGTTTCCGCCTTGCGGAAATACGGCAGGCAATCCAGGTAGCTCCAGTCTTCCAGACCCTTTTCCGCAGCCCAGCCGTCGTAGTCCATGGCGTTGCCACGGATGTAGCACATGCCGTTGATCAGGGAGGAACCGCCCAATCCCTTGCCACGTCCGCATTCCATACGGCGGTTGTTCATATGCGGCTCGGGTTCGGTCAGGTAGGCCCAGTTGTAGCGCCGGCCTTGCAGCGGGAAGGCCAGGGCAGCGGGCATCTGGGTGCGGAAATCCAGGCGGTAATCCGGGCCGCCGGCTTCCAGCAGCAGCACGCTGACGTCAGCATCCTCGCTCAGGCGGGTGGCCAGCACGTTACCGGCCGAGCCGGCCCCGATGATGATGTAGTCGAATTCCTGGGGCATAAAAGCTCCTGTAGCCCGGATGCACTCCGGGGAAAACGCGGTGACTGTTCCCGGATTGCATCCGGGCTACGGGTTGCTCTATGTAGGGTGGATGACGTTTTTTTCATCCACCGTTGCAATTGGTGGATGGGTGAAGCGTCATCCACCCTACGAAGTCGAGCGCCTTGAGAATGAACGTAGGATCTTCGGGGTAGTGATCTGTAGGAGCGGGCCATGCCCGCGAAGCGCTATCGCGGGCATGGCCCGCTCCTACAAGTAAATGCTTAGAACACCGAGCTGTAACCGCCCAGTTCGACCTGCACCGATTTGATCCGCGTGTAGTGCGCCAGGGTGGTCAGGCCGTTTTCGCGGCCGACGCCGGATTGCTTGTAGCCGCCCACCGGCATTTCCGCCGGCGACTCGCCCCAGGTGTTGATCCAGCAGATGCCGGCTTCGAGCTTGTGGATCACCCGGTGCGCGCGGTTCAGGTCGCGGGTTACCACGCCGGCGGCCAGGCCGTACTCGGTGGCGTTGGCGCGGCGAATCACTTCGTCTTCTGTGTCGTAAACCAGAATGCTCATCACCGGGCCGAAGATTTCTTCACGGACGATGGTCATGCCGTCGTTGCAGTCGGTGAACACCGTTGGCGCGACATAGGCGCCCTTGGCGTAGTCGCCCTCGGTGACGCGATTGCCGCCGATCAGCAGGCGCGCGCCTTCGCTGCGGCCTTTTTCGATATAGCTGAGCACGCTGTCCATATGCGCCGCGCTGACCAGCGGGCCGAAGTTGGTGGCCTCGGCAAGCGGATCGCCGAGGCGGATGCGTTTGACCCGCTCAACCACCTTGGCTTCGAAGCGCGCCTGCAACATGCGCGGCACAAACACGCGGGTGCCGTTGGTGCAGACCTGGCCAGAGCTGTAGAAGTTGGCCATCACCGCAATATCGGCGGCGCGATCGAGGTCGGCGTCTTCGAAGATGATCAGCGGCGACTTGCCGCCCAGCTCCATGGTCACTTCCTTGAGCGACGAGCTGGAGGCGCTGGCCATGACCTTCTTGCCGGTCACGGTGCCGCCGGTAAAGGAAATCTTCTCGATGCCCGGATGCTCGGTCAGCCACTGGCCGACTTCACGGCCGCTGCCGGTAAGCACGTTGAACACACCATCCGGCACGCCGGCGGCGCTGTAGATTTCCGCCAGTTTCAGTGCGCTCAGCGAGGTGACTTCGCTCGGTTTGAAGATCATCGCGTTGCCGGCGGCCAGGGCCGGGGCGGATTTCCACAGGGCGATCTGGATCGGGTAGTTCCACGCGCCGATGCCAGCGACCACGCCCAGCGGCTCGCGGCGGGTGTAGACGAAGCTGGTGTCGCGCAGCGGGATCTGCTCGCCCTCGATGGCCGGAATCAAGCCGGCGTAGTACTCCAGCACATCGGCGCCGGTGACGATATCGACGTAGCGGGTTTCGCTCAAAGGCTTGCCGGTGTCGAGGGTTTCCAGCTCGGCCAGCTCATCGTTGCGCTCGCGCAGGATGTCGACTGCTTTGCGCAGGATGCGCGAACGCTGCATGGCGGTCATCGCCGCCCACACCTTTTGGCCCTCGGTGGCGCTGGTCACGGCCAGTTCCACGTCGGCCTGGCTGGCGCGCTGCACGCGGGCCAGTACTTCACCGGTGGCGGGGTTGATGCTGTCGAAGGTTTCGCCACTGCTGGCCGTTACATAACGGCCGCCAATAAAGAGCTGCTGTTCGTCGAAGCGGGGCATGGCGCGTTCCTCGTGTGCGGTGGTCGACGCGAGCCAGCTGGCGCAGGTCGTCGGTGTAAGCAATATAGACCCAAGGCTAAATTATCTTAATTGAACGATCAATCAATAAAAGCGACAGGGCGCAGCCAAACGCGACACGCAGGGTGCCTCGGGGCGGTATTTGGGCTGTTGAAAGCGGGTGGGTTAGCGGCGCAGAAAGCATGTTGGATGCTGGGATCAACCACCGGTCAACGCCAGTTTGCTCCGTTGAATACCTTGTAATACATTGCATTCAACAATGTGGAGGGCATCCTAATGAGCGTCACAACCGTGCGGCTGCAACCTGAACTCGAAGAAAATCTTGGAGCCATGGCCGAAAAGCTTAACCGGAGTAAAAGCTGGCTTATTAATCAGGCGCTTAGAGAGTTCTTTGAGCGCCAGGCATTAGAGCAGAACCGCTGGCAGGAAACACTCCACGCTATGGAGTCCGTGGCGCAGGGCAAGGTCGTGTCCGGTGAGGCCGTAAACACCTGGCTGCAAAGCTGGGGCAGCTCCAATGAACTGCCACCACCCAAGGCGGGCCAATGAAGCTGGTCTACTCAGAAGAGTCCGTGGCAGATTTGGTTCGTCTGCGGGCATTTATTGCTGAGAAAGATCCCCTTGCTGCCGCACGTGTAGCAACAGAACTCATTGCGCGCATCGAAAATCTTCGCCTGTTCCCGACAATGGGCCGAGCAGTTGAATTAGCGCCAGACCCCAGCGCAATTCGTGACGCAATTTTCGGGAAATACGTAATTCGCTATGCAGCTCAAAGCGAAACAATCGTGATTCTTCGTATATGGCATCACTACGAAGACCGCATGCAAAGAACCTAATTACGGGTTTGACTTTGCTGCGTTGGTTGAGCGCCGCGTAACCATCAGGCAGGAGGTTGGTTGAGCCCCATGGTGGATTACGGCGCAATTAAGCCATCTGTGGCTGGACGCCAGTGGCCGGCGCCTAACCCACCCTACGTAGCTTTGGCCAATTGCAGATCGAGGTATTCGTAGGCGATCTCAATCGCCTGGCGGGTGTCGAAACCCTCACCGGACAGCGCCCCGCGCAGCCACAAGCCATCGATCAATGCCGCCAGGCCACGGGCGGCGGTGCGCGCCTGCTCCTGCGGCAATACCCGGCTGAATTGCCCACACAGGTTGGAATACAGGCGGTGGTCGTTGACCCGCTGCAAACGCCGCAGCGCCGGCTGGTGCATGCTGGTGGCCCAGAACGCCAGCCAGGTTTTCATCGCCGGGCCGTTGACCTGGCTGTCGTCGAAGTTGCCTTCAATCATCGCCCGCAGGTGTTCGCGCGGTTGGTCCGGCGGCAAGCTGGCGCGGCGTTCGCGCACTGCATCGCTGAGCGCCTGCATCAGGTGGCGCATGGTGGCGTCGAGCAGGCCGTTCTTGTCGCGGAAATAGTGGCTGATGATGCCGTTGGAGACCCCGGCGATCCGCGCGATATAGGCGATGCTGGCATCGCTCATGCCGACCTGATCAACCGCTTCGAGGGTGGCCGCGATCAATTGCGAGCGGCGGATCGGTTGCATTCCGACCTTGGGCATCTGCTTCTCCATCGATGGGGGCGTCCCCGGAATGCGCGCAGTCTAGGCCGGTTATTGTTGAACGATCAATCAACATGACGTTCCAGGGATAACCTGTCGGTCAGGGGCATGCCGTTACGCGAGGGCCGCCGTCGCTAGTTTCCAGGCTAATCGGCGGCGGTTTTATCGACGCCCGCGCCTTCACGGGCAATCAGCTGAACGGGTGGCACGCTAAAGCGGAAATCGCAGTAGGCCGCGCCGCCAGCGAGGGTTTGCGTGCGTTGCAGCGTCACGCCCCAATCGCTGGCCATGCGGTAATCCAGGCTGCAGGCGGCAAAGTGGCTCAGCTCCGGCGCACCCTGCTCGCGCAAGTAACTGGCCAGCGGACACACCTGCACATCAAAGGCCACGCCAGCGGCGGCGGGCAGGTTTGTGCGGCGAAACGGGCGGGTAAACACCAGGCGAAATAGCGCATCGAGCAGCCACTGGATGCGCGTCTGCAAGCGGTTGCTGCGCAGGCGCGACAGCTTGAAGGCCAGGGCGCTGGCAGGGGCGAAGATCTGCCAGTTGATCTGCTCGATCCACTCGCCGGCCTGCTGCTGGCCTATGCCGTGCTCCTGCAAGGCGCGGTACAGCGCGTAATCCCACTGCATATAACGCAGCAGCAGATTCACCCCCGGCGAATGGCGCAGCCGCGTGCCTTGCAATTCGCCCTGTATTTCCAGGGTTCTGGCCCATACCGCTGCCGCCGTGGCCGCCGGCAAACAAGCACCTAGCTGCGCCTGCGCCGCCCGGCGAAAGGCGATGCGCGGGAGATAAACCCGCAGCAGTGCCAGCGGTTTCATTGGCTGTCTTTGGCTCTGGCGATGGCAGCATTTAGCGCCGCCTTGGCCTGCGGGCTGTTCTTCCAGCAGGTGCTGCCGAGCATGGCGGCAACCATCTCGGCGATATCCTCGGCCCGGTAAGTGGCCAGCTGCGCCAGGGAGTCGATGCCTAGCTCCTCGAAGCGTTTGATCACCGTGGGGCCAACGCCCTTGATGGCGAGCAGGCTAAGGCGTTCGGTTGGGTTAAAGGCCATGTGCGACGTCCTGTCCTGTGGTTGTGCGTGCGTTAGCGCGGGTCTACATCGGCAATCAGCGCCAGTAAATCGGTCACGCCGATATCCTGCCCGGCCTGATGCAGCAGGGTGCTGGCCTGGCCGCGATGGTGAGTCTGATGGTTGAAGAAGTGCAGCATCAGGCTGACATAGGGGCGCTGCGCTGGCACGCCCTGCATATTGCCGTAGGCCAGCACATGCTCCAGATCCGCCTCGCTCAGCGCTGCGACCCAATCGCGGATATGCCCATCCAGCCGGCTGCGCAAAACCTGCAACGGCGCGAAGGTCTCGCACAACAGCTGATCCAGCGACACTGGGCGTTGCAGATCGCTGATCGCCGCACGCAGCTCTGTGCAGGCCGGATGCTCGGCAAAGCGCTTGAGCCAGATGATATCGGCCACCGCAATATGGTTAAGCGTGGCGAGGATGGACGGGAAAAACGCCCCGCGATCCTCGCTCAGCGCCTGCGGCGACAGCTGGCTGGCAGCCGCATAGAGCTTGTCATTCATCCATGCGTTATAGCGGGCCATTAACTGGAAGTGGGCTAGCTGGGACATGCGCTTAACTCGGCAATTAAGGTTCAGTCAGGCATCGAATACCGGGCGAAAAAAGGTGCGCACGTAGCTGATTACACACTGGGTCTCTTCGGCATAGTTAAAGGCCGCCAGGCACTCGGCGTCGGCAAAGGATTTCAGCCGGTACTGCTCGTACGCCGCCAGGCTGGGGAAGCTGAACATCGCCAGGCCGATATTGTTGGCACCTTCCGATGGCAGAAAGTAACCGTGGTGCGTGCCGCCAAACTTCGTCACCAGGGCAATCCACAGCTTGCCGTAATGCTCGAATTCCTTGAGTTTGCGCGGGTCGAGCACATAGCGGATATGGCAGGTGATCATGGTGGTCTCTCAATGATTGGAATGGCTGGCTGTGCGGGTGCAGGCGGTTAGGCAAGGTAAACCTGTCGCCTTTATTTCTCTAGCGCCGGCACCAGGCGAACCAGCACCGGCAAATGATCCGAACCCAACTGTGGACCTACCTTACGCGCTACTACTGCCCAATGCGGCGTGACCAGCACCTGGTCGATAGGCAGCCCGAACACGCCCTGCAAAAAGGCTGGCCAGGTCGCAGCCAAGCCGCTGGCGCGGCGCAAACCCAATTGCGCCAGCCCGCTAAAGGCCGACGACCAAGGCGTGGCATTCAGGTCGCCGGCTAAAACCGTCGGTATGCCGCTGGCTGCGGCTTGCCTGGCCAGGGCCGCCAACTTGGCGTTACGCACACTGTGATACTGCGGCGAAAGCGGCGGCATGGGGTGCAGAGCGATAATCCCGACCGGTTGGCCGTGCCACTGCAGCTGCGCCTCGATATGGGCAATGCCCTGCGCATCCTCGATCACCTCTACCTGCTGCAGCGGATGGCGTGACAGCACGGCGATGCCAAAGGGGCTGTCCTGGGCAACGATATGTTGAAAGGGGTAATCGCGCAGCGTGCGCAAGCCTTGCGCATAGGCCGGGGCAACCTCCAGCAGCACCAGCACATCCGGCTTTTCCTGGGCCAACCAAGTGGCTAACCCTTGCGTGTTGCGGCTATCTAGATGGACGTTGGCACTGGCCACGGTAAACATCTGGGCATGCGGCTCGCCAGCCGGTGCCGGTGCGGATGCCGTCAGCCAGGGCAGCGGCAGCGCCAACAGTAAAACGGCCCAGCGCTTATCGCGCCAGCTGGCCAACCCGGCAAACACCACCAGCCCCAACAAGAACAGCCACTGCCAATGGCTGGCCAGGTCGATCAGCCAGGCCAGCACGCCTGCAGAGTCGGCAAGCAAATGCGAGAGCAGCGGCAGCAGCAGGCCGAGTAGGCAAAGCAGCGCGAGCGTATAAACGCGACGGGCCCAGAAGGCGCTGCGGTCTGGCTTGGGCTTATCGGGCGAGTTAGTTGTGGCCATATTCGATTATTCGCGCTGCCAACAACGGGTTAGGGCTCATGGTGGAAATGACCATGCTGCAGAAACAGCTTGATCTGGCTGGTCACAACATCTGCATTGGCCATAAACGTATGGCTGTGCGGAACAGTAATAAAGTCCTTCATCTCGGCGAGCTTTGTGCTCTCCACCGAAACCTTGCCATCGTTTGGCTTGGGCAAATCGCCTGCAAACCATGGGTCCAGGCTTTCCGTGCCGGCAACTATGCCTATCTCCAGAGGGATCGATTTAAGCTGGTTGGGCGTGCTATCGGCTTCAGTGCCGAGCTGCTGTCCGGCTGGACCGGTGGCCATTTTGTACCACCACTGGTCTTTCTTTTTCGTTGCCACCTCGCTGCCGTGGTTGGGTGGGCCAAGCATGACCACACGCTTGGCTTCGGCAACGACGTTGTTCTGAAAATACTGCCTGACCAAGATGCCGCCCAAAGAGTGGGTAACAAAGTGGATGCTCTGCGCGCCTGCTTTTTTACACTCGGCAATGCCATCCCCCACCACTGACGCCAGCTGTTGGATGTCTTGTTCCGTGGACGGGTAGCTGTTGTTGATAACGGTGTAATGCTCTTTGGCTAACGAGTCTTCGATTGCATTCATCGAGTAGCTGGTTCGGCCCATGCCGTGCAATAGCACCACGCACTCATTGGCCAGTGATGCCGGTGCGACAAACAACAAGAGATAAAGCGTGAGGCGCATATGGATTAACTCTGCAAAAAGTACGCTAGAAAAGAGGCCGTGGGTTTTGCTGCGACGCTCTGCTCGGCAGCGGGCGTGCCCTGTTTTCCAGTATCGGTGGACGCGAGTTATAAAAACGGCAGCAACGCACGACAGGACATAACGGTAGAGCAAAGCACTGCCTGATTAACCGCAAAGCCCAAGCCGAAACCGCTTATGCCAATGACAAAAGCGGCGGTACTGCTCTGTTGTGTACGCCGGCTGATCACTGCGCCGATAAGAAGGCCGATAGCCGCTCCGGGTAATGAGCATAAATGGCCGAGGCCAAGCAGATCGTGGGTGGGCGCAGGTGTCCAGTTGGCGTAGATGTACATGCTGAATGAGAGGCAGGCTGCAACAATGCTGCCAGTGATAAATAACGGTTTTGGCTTAACCAGCCGTGCCAGGGTGAAGGTGCCAAGAAGCACCAAGGTGTAATACCAAAGCCCCATAAAGAGCACATCGCCCTTGATCAGGGTGAGCGCTGTGACTGCTGCTATAGCTAGCGCCGTTGCGATAGCGTCCGTGCGAAATGTTCCGTTCATGCTTTGAACTCGTGAAGTGGCGGCTCATTGGGGTCGATGCTTAGCCATGGCCAGCGCTGCTGATAGGACGCAGCTTTCTCGGCAAAAAGGCTTTTGTGCGGTTTCAGCGGGTTTGGCGTCAGGGTTCCCTTATACAAAAGCTCAAGGCCGTTCGGTGCATAGACCTCTGTGGGGTTAATGCCAACGCATGTTCCCGGTATCAGAAAATGGTCGATGCCCTCCCTGGCACTGCTCAGCGCTGCATAGGGATAGCCAAAATACTGTTCATACCAAAGATGAACCCGCGCCTGGTTGGCGACTTCCACGGTTATGCCCAGGTCTGCCAATACGCTTTCTACATGATGCTGCACGGCGTTTTCAGCCGCTTCGCTCAGGTCAGCAGGGTCGAAGTAGAAGAAGTCGTAGTCTTTGATCTTGCTCTCCGGCGGTTGCCCAGAAAGCACATTCCACACCGTCTGAAACAGGCAGCCAGCCACTAGCCAACCATCCGTGAGATTCAACGCATCCCAGCGCTCGATGATCTGTGCGTTATGGCGGTTAAGCAGTACGTCGGCGCGAAATTTTGCTTGCATGGTGATCTACACAAAAGGCGGCAGGTTTATTTCGGGGTGTTGTGCCTTACACAAACCAGAACTCAACCTCATCGGTCTCGACCTCAAACAAAGCCGAGTGCTCAACGTTTGCAGGTACGTGATACCACTCGCCGACGCCAACCCTGATCGTTTGGTTATTCATGCTCAGGATCAATTCGCCGCGAGTAATCACGCCATGGTTATCGGTGTCATGGGTATGCGGCGGGATGGAGGTACCGGCGGGGTAGGAGGCAAACAGAACGGTGCTGTCTTTGGCTTCAAGCTTATAGGCGTCAAAGCGGCCGTCGAATAAGGGCAGCTGTTTGATTCGGTTTGGGTATTGGCCAGGCATATGAGCTTTCTTCCTTGTAGTTCATCACGGCGTATTGAATTTATGGTTGTGAAGCGTCTTTGGTTTCGGCGATTAAATCCGACCCCGCTGGCTCGGGAGTAACGATTGAATCTTGGCTGGCTTCAGCGGCCAGCTTTAAACGGTCGGCTTTGCTGATGTAGGTGGATTTCTTTTTTGGTGCCAATTTGGCGTTGGCTTTTTTGGCGTGAGCTTCTAGTAGCTGTTTGATCTTTTTGCGGCGGTTCATTGTTTTACTCGGTTTAGGTATTAAGGATGGACTATTGAGTCGTTTGAATGAGCAGTCTGGACTTAATTCGTGGTCTGTCCCCTACTGTTTTTAGTAGGGTAATAATAAATTCCATTATTGATATCCAATGGATGCGGTAATTTTCTCTAGCTCTTCACAAAATTCATCAATCCGTGGAGGCTCTTTAAACACAATGGTTTTGTCTAGCGGTGAAAAGTCGCCTTTTTTCCGAGTTGCAACGGATTGCAGAATTTCTAGCATTTGATGGAATCCGTCACGTACAACAGATGCCCACCCGGCTTGTATCTCATGCACGGCTTCTAGTTCTTCCGGTATCTTTATTTCTCGGCCTTCTACTTCAAATTCATATGCGCTTTTATATGCGTCTTTAATTAGCTCTATGGTTCTTATGAGGTTGTGATAGTCAACCTCGTTTGATTCGTTAGCATGGATTGCTTCTATTAAATCAAATATCAACAATTGTTTTGCTACAGCAACTATGCGGAGGAGATTCTCAGGTCTTGTCTGAAGCCATTCGGAATACTGCTCGGTACTCATCACTCTTTTTATTTTTATATGAACTCTGTTTTTAATTACATCTTCCAGTTCTTGGTCGATTTCATGGATTCTTGATTTGATCAACTCATAAGCGAGCGCGTATTCCCAATATTGCTTCTTTGAGAATGCAATTTTTTGAATTTTCAGAGGTTCATTCTCTAAGCCCTTGGGGGGCGAATCTATATACATATTGGTGCAGTGAATGAGTGAGGCTGTCAATCCAATAATTAGCCCGGTAGAAAGGACAGCAATATTGCTCAGGCTCAAATCGGAGATAAAGAAACTAAAGGCTTCGATTAAACCCCAAAAAATGCCAAATATACCTACCCAGAAAATAAAAAATAATTTCCATTGAGATAAGAGGAACTCCTTCGCGTGCTCATGCCAAGGCATGTATGTCAGATTGCGAGAGCCTTCGTTTTTTACGTTATATTCTTCGTCTTCAGTGTTCAAGATTAAGTGCTCTAACGATTAAGTTAAGGGGCTGGCTTTAGTCAGTCCTGTGAGCGTATGTTGTACAATGAAAAGCTTATACGAGAATTTCCCTTAGTTTTTCTCGCAATAACTTTTCTCTGTGCTCAATAAATTGACTGAAGTTGTCAATGCTAAGGCTTATGTCCGGTATAAGGTGCGACTTTAAAAAAGGCTGAAGCCTATCGGGTGAGTTGGTTTGATTGCTTACCCAGTCAAATAGACTCTTTCCATTTTTTGACATGTTCTCGTTAGCATCAAGCATTTGCAAGTTTTTTATAGAGTTGTATGTTTGCCAGTCATTAGTGTAGGCGCATGCATCATTGAGATTATTAAACATGGTCACGGGGTGTAGGTGATCCTTGTGAAAGTTATTATTCCTATAATCCAAATCTGGGTAGAGCAGGGCTAATATAGAAAAAGAGTACTTGTCGTCTTTCTGTGTTAAAAGCAATTCTTCAATATACTCATCGCTGATGCCGGTATCTTTTCTGATTTGCCCATTTATCTTGGTGACTGGGAATTGATTAATGTCTGAGGGGATTGATCGCTCGGTGACATCATCAGTAAAGGCTTTTCTAATCTGGCTAAGTACGCTATCTGTTGTTGCGCCGAATAGTCGCTTTACAAGCGCTGTATGAAGCCATTTTTTGATTATTAATCTATCCGCAGAGTGCTCAGTTCTGCTTTCGAATTCATTATAAATATCTCGATGGTATAGATAATAAACGATGGGTAGAACGGAGTTTTTAGATGTAAGCGTGGCGTCTATGAATCCGAATGATTTTATAAGATCAAACGCAGATAGAATTGAGTCCCTTATTCTGTTCCATTCATTTTCAAAGTCTCTTGCATTGCTTTTTGAAAAATTTGTAACTTTGAATTTGATGTCTTTGCTGTGTAGGTATAAGAATGCTTTTAATATAAAGTCTTTTGTTATGGAGAATCCTTTCTCTATAACTGCATCAGTCAGTGCGTGAATCTCTCGTCTTGCATCCTTTGTTTCCCAGTTTGCAACGGCAATCGACATAATTAAGTCTGAGAAATTAAGCGGCTCGCCTCCGCTGTTTATGCGGATGAAAATGTTTAGGGCTTTGTCTATTTTTTGTTCTGTTTCTAAGAAGAAATTAATTATTGGTTTCGAATGAATGACGTTTTTTAGTGTGGAGAGGGTTCTGTATGAGAACTCATTGTCTTTGAGTTTGTGGTCATCTAAATGTTTGTTGAAATCAAAGTCGTCGGAGAGTCCGTATATTTCTGAAACTTTGAACCACGATTCTGAGTGCTCGTCAGCTTCGGTTTTTGTTAAAAATTTGAATTCGAAAATTCTACCATCTTCTTCATTTTCTAGAGGGCGAGTAATGTTCAGGTAGAGGTAACGTGTTGGGTAGACTCTTTCAGAGTTTTCTTCGCGTAGCCGAGGAGTGCGGTATGCGTAGCTACCCCTTAAGCCAATATATAAAGAAGTAAGTCTTTGCTGGCCGTCTAGGATTGCGGTGAAGTCGCTATGCCCCAAAGTGCTAAATTCTTCGTTGTGAGTTTTGTATCTCTGCCGATATTCTCTAATGAATTGATAGAACTTGAAGTCAGTCTTTGTCTCGCCTTCTACTCGCCAAAATAGAAACGAGCTAATCGGATAATTTCTCATGATTGAGTCGTACAGCCATTCTATTTTATCATGGCTCCATTCGAACTCTCTTTGGATAGATGGTAGCAAGTACCTATTTTGCTCAATGTTCCTAATTGCTTCGCAAATTGTAATTGGTGTTTGGAACGACATTATTTGATTTCTCCGTAAATGTTTAGGAGCAAAAAATTATAGATATTAATTATGCGACATACCCATGCCGCTCTTATCTTTCGTGTGACTTCGCTTTACCTGCGGTCTGTTTATATCCCGCATCGTATGTCGCAAGTCAGCAGGATTAGGCCGGCCCAAGCGACCACCTGGCCACTACTCAGCCACCATGCCTCAACCCTATCCAGCCCCCTATCCCCCTGTCTAGAACATTCTCCCGCCGTCATTTCGCAGGCGTAAAAAAGCGGGCCGTAGCCCGCTTTATATATAGAGGTGGTGCCTTGGCTTATTTAAGCCATTCAGCAACGCGCTCCGGGTTTTTGCTGATCCAGGCTTTGGCGGCGTCTTCCGGTTTGGCGCCTTCGCGGATGGCGAGCATGACGGCGCCGACTTCTTCACCGCTCCAGGAGAATTTCTTCAGGAAGGCTGCGGCTTCTGGGGCCTTGCCGGCGAGGCTTGGGTTGGCAACGGTGTCGACGTGTTCGTCATCGCCGAAGACTTTTTTCGGGTCTTCGAGGAAGCGCAGGTTCCATTTGGCGAACATCCAGTGCGGAATCCAGCCGGTGACGACGATGGCTTGTTTGTTTTTCTCGGCGCGGGTCAGGGCGGTGGCCATGGCTGGGCCGGAGCTTGGCATCAGTTTGATGTCAGCCAGGGCGTATTCCTTGATGGCTTCTTCGGCGCGGCGCATGACGCCGGCGCCAGCGTCGATGCCGGTGATTTTGCCGTCGAAGTCTTTGGCGTAGGTTTGCAGGTCGGCGATGGTTTTCGCTTGTACGTAGTCGGGCACGATCAGGCCGATTTTGGCGCCGGCGTAGTTGGTGCCGAGCACTTCGACTTTGTCTTTGAGCTTTTCAAAGTATTCGCCGTGGGTGGCGGGCAGCCAGGCGGAGAGGGTGGCGTCGAGGTCGCCGCGCGCTACGCCTTGCCACATGATGGCGGGCTCTACGGGCTTGAGCGCTACGCTGTAGCCGAGCTTGCTCTGGAGGATTTCCCCAGCGACAAAGGTGGCGGCGACGCTGTCGTCCCAACCGTTGACGTAGCCGATGTTCAGGGTGGGTTTGTCCGCCGCCATGGCGCTGCTCATGCCGAGGGCCAGGGCGGCGACGCCGAGGCTTTGCAGGCAGAGGTTTTTCAGGTTTCGCATAGGGTGTGCTCCGTCAGTGAGAGTGGCAGTTCAGTGAGTTACTGGCGCGTTCTTCTTGCGGGCCTAGCTGGGTAAACATGTTGCTGTTGCGCTTGTGTAGCCCGGATGGAATCCGGGGTTTTGCAGTGCCGGCGAGTCCGTTCCCGGATTGCATCCGGGCTACGTAATGGCCCGGTTGTGTGTAGGCGCCAGCTTTTTGCGGTCCGGCGATCCCGGCAGATCAAAAGCATCGCCAGCAAGCTGGCTCCTACAGGTGTCATGCGTTAAATCGCGGCTGCAACAACCCATGCGATGGCCGTATGGCCTCGCGGGTGTGGTGCTTATTCAGGTGCTTTCGCTAACCGCGCCGCCCGCAGGTGTCTGGGGCGGCGCGGTGTTTGGCTTACAGGCCGAGGTGTTTCTTCACCGCTGCAACGCCGTCCTGGCCGTCATAGGTGGTAACGCCGGCCAGCCACTGGTCGAGGATCGCCGGGTTGGCTTTGATCCAGTCGGCGGCGACTTTGGTTGGGTTCTGTTTATCCAGGACCTTTTCCATCAGCTGGCTTTCGATTTCCACGGTGAACTGCAGGTTGTTCAGCAGTTTGCCGACGTTGGCGCAGCGCGCTTCGTAATCCGGCGGCACGACGGTGTATACCTTGGCGGCGCCGAAGTCCGGGCCGAACACGTCATCGCCGCCTTCCAGGTAGGTGATGTCGAACTGGGTGTTCATCGGGTGTGGTGCCCAGCCGAGGAACACGGCAGGTTCTTGCTTTTTCACTGCGCGTTGCAGCTGTACCAGCATGCCGGCTTCGCTGGACTCGACCATCTTGAAGTCGCCGAGGCCGAACTGATTGCTCTTGATCATGCCGTCGATCAGCAGGTTGCCGTCGTTGCCTGGCTCGATGCCGAAGATCTTGCCGCCCAGCTGGTCTTTGAACTTGGCGATGTCGGCAAAGCTTTTCAGCCCGGCTTCTGCGGCGTAGGTCGGCACGGCGAGGGTGTATTTGGCGCCTTCAAGGTTGGCCTTGGGCAGCACTTTGACGCCGCCATCCTTGGTGAAGGGTTCGATCACCGGGTCCATCGAGGGCGCCCAGTAGCCGAGGAAGACGTCGATCTGGCCTTTCTGCACGCCGGTAAAGGCGATAGGCACGGAGGCCATGATTTTGCGCGTCTGGTAACCCAGGCCTTCGCTGAGGGTCATGGCCACGCCGGTGGTGGCGGCAATGTCGGCCCAGCCGATTTCGGCGAAGCGCACCATCTTGCAACTCTCCGGCTCCTGCGCCCAGGCGCTTTGCAGCATGGCCACGGAGAGCAGGCCAACGCCTGCGAGCTGTTTAATCGTCTTCATCTGCGATTCCCTGTGATGGTTAAATTTAGATTACTGGCGTTGAAGCTTGCCGCTGAACCAACTGAACAGACTGCTGCGCTTGGCGGTTTGCGGTGTGCCGAAGCTCTCGGTGATGCGGTCGAGAATGATCGCCAGCAACACCACGGCCATGCCGCTTTCGAAACCCAGGCCGATGTCCAGGCGCTGGATGCTCGCCAGTACGTCGTTACCCAGGCCACCGGCGCCAACCATCGAGGCAATAATCACCATCGACAGGGCCATCATGATGGTCTGGTTGACCCCGGCCATGATCGACGGCATGGCGTTGGGCAGCTGGACCTTGAACAGTAGCTGACGCGGGGTGCAGCCGAAGGATTGGCCGGCTTCGATGATCTCTTTATTCACCTGGCGGATGCCCAGGTTGGTCAGGCGTACCGCCGGTGGCATGGCAAAGATCACCGTGGCGATGATCCCCGGCACACGGCCGAGGCCGAAGAGCATGGCGGCGGGAATCAGGTAAACGAACGCCGGCATGGTCTGCATAAAGTCGAGAATCGGCCGGATGGTGGTCGCCACCCGCTCGCTGCGCGCCGCCCAGATACCCAGGGGGATGCCGAGCAAGAGGCTGATCAGCGTGGCGGAGAAAGTCAGGCCGAGGGTCACCACGGTCTGTTCCCAGAAGCCGGTGAGTACGATCAGCACAAAGGCCACGGCGGTGAAGATGGCGAACTTGTAGCTGATGCGCCACAGACCGAGGGCGACGAAGATGGCGATCAGCAGCCAGGCCGGTGGCAGCATCAGCAGCCATTCGATGCCTTCGGAAAAACCGTTGACCACCGCGCCGATGCTGTCGAAGCCATCGCTGTAGTTGTCCAGCAGGTGCTGCACCACGTCGTTGACCCAGCTACCCAGGTCGAGCTGTTTCTCACTCATGGAACTCTCCCTGCAGGCGGGTCAGCAGGCGACCTTTGCTGATGGCGCCGCTGTAGCGGCCGTTGCTGTCGACCACCGGGATCGGCCCTTCGTTGTCCACCAGGCGTTCAATCACCTGGTCCAGCGGCAGGTCTTCGGGGATCGGTTTGATTGACTTGAGCACCTGGCCGTCGAGGCCGCAGGTGGTGCCGCCCTCGACCAGCAGGGCGATCCGCTCCAGGCTGATGGAGCCCTGGAAGGTGTTCTGCTCGTCGACGATAAAGGCGTAGTGCTTGTCCAGCGCCTGCAGTTCCTGGCAGACCGTTTGCGCATCCGGGGCTTTGCCGTTGTGCACGTAGATCGGCACGCTGTTGGCCATCAGCTGGCCGGCGGTGAGGTAGCGGTTGGTGTCGACGGTGTTGAAGAAGTTGCGCACGTAATCATTGGCGGGGTTGTCGATCAGCTCCTGCGGGGTGCCGACCTGAACCAGTTTGCCGCCTTCCATGATGCCGATGCGGGTGCCGATGCGCATGGCTTCTTCGATGTCGTGGGAGACGAAGATGATGGTGCGGCGGTCGGTCTTCTGCAGCTCCAGCAGCACGTCCTGCATTTCGCGGCGCTTGAGCGGGTCGAGGGCGGAAAACGCCTCGTCCATGATGATCATTGACGGGTCAACCGCCAGGGCGCGGGCCAGGCCGACGCGCTGTTGCATGCCGCCGGACAGCTCATGCGGCATCTTGTGCGCAAAGGTGTCCAGGCCAACCTGCTTGAGTACCTGCATGGCGCGCTCTTCACGCACCTTCTTGCTCTTGCCTGCGACTTCCAGGCCGAAGGCGGCGTTGTCCAGCACGCTGCGCGAAGGCATCAGGGCGAAGGACTGGAAGACCATGCTCATGTCGCGGCGGCGCAGGTCGATCAGCTCCGCCTTGGGCATCTTGGCGACGTTCTGCCCGTCGATGTAGACGTTGCCACCGCTGGGTTCAACCAGGCGGTTGATCAGGCGGATCAGGGTGGATTTGCCGGAGCCGGAAAGGCCCATCAGCACGAAAATTTCACCTTCCTCGACGCTGAAGGACACGTCGCTGACGCCGATTACCGCGCCTTTTTCCGCAAGAATCCGCTCCTTGCTCCAGCCCTGCTTGAGCAGGTCGATGGCTTCTTGTGGCTCTGCGCCGAACACCTTGTAGAGGTTTTCGACGACGATTTTTCCAGACTGCATGGGATGATTCCCCTTCAGTAGACATCCAGATCAGTGCTGCGGAACCGCGCCTACGCCAGCTGGCGTACGTACGGTGATGCCGACTGTTCTTGCCTGTGTGGGTTTACTGGGTTCCGGGGTCGGGGCCGTGCCTTGCCGCGCAACACATTCAGGGTGCTCAGGCACAACCGCTGCAACGCTCCAGTTGCCTTGTGGGCAATGGACGCTCTGGGGGCGTACTGTCGAGTCAACCTTGCTGTGCCGTGCTGCAAACCGCGTTCCAAACCCTCTGGCAGTGTTACGAAGTCCCATCCTTGGGTTTTACACACCTCGACCCGAGGTGCGCGTACATCCGAAATTTCTTGTTGGGCTGGCGCCCATTTGGGACAAGCCAGCACTTATATATTCTTCGGTCCGGGGCTGTGGGCGCCCGGTCTGTCGACCCTGCTAAGGCGACAGCGACGAAATCGGCTGACTCAACGATATAGTCTTCGGCCTGTCGCAATTGTCGGTTTGCGACTCTGACGTGTTGCGCGGCGACAGACGCTTTAAAAACCATAACAGACTTTTTTGCCCCTTGGCCAAGGCTGCAAGCCACGCCGGCCGTGGTTTGCAGCCCGTGAGTCGGCCACAGCCGCGATGACCAGCGGGCTGTGGCGATATCGAAAAAAACTCGAAATCAGTCATTGGCCGCCAGGCTCGCGGCCGCTTTTGGCGGCAGCCCGTCGCGTCGGGTTACCCCGTGCAGCCAGCTGGCCAGTGCCTGCGGATTGGCCTTTAACCAGGCCTTGGCCTCGCGTCGTGGGTTGGTGTTTTTATTGAGGATCGCGCCCATCAGGTAGCTTTCCATCTCCAGGCTGAAACGCAGGTTTTTCAGCAGCTGGGTGACATTCGGACACTGCTCGGCCAGGCCGGCGCGCACGTTGGTGTACACCGTGGCGCCGCCGTAGTCGGGGCCGAAGAATTCATCGCCGCCATCCAGGTAATGCATCTGCAATTGGTTGTTCATCGGGTGCGGCGCCCAGCCGAGAAACACCACCCATTGCTTGAGGTGTTCGGCGCGTTTGACCTGCGCCAGCATGCCGTTCTCGCTGGACTCCACCAGGCTGAAACCCTGCAGGCCGAAGGCGTTCTTGTCGATCATCTGCTGGATCAGCTTGTTGCCGTCGTTGCCGGGCTCGATGCCGTAGAGTTTGCTGCCCAGTTCTTTGCTGAAGCGCGCAAGATCGGCGAAGTTCTTCACGCCGCCGTCATGCGCAGCCTGGTTCACCGCCAGGGTGTATTTGGCCCCGGTAAGGTTGGCGCCGAGGGTTTTTACCGAGCCATTGGCGGCGTAGGGCTTGATGTCGTTTTCCATGCTCGGCATCCAGTTGCCGAGGAATACATCGATCTTGCCGTCTTGCATGGCCTGGTAGGTATCCGGCACGGACAGGCGTTTGACCTGGGTGCGGTAGCCGAGGTCGCTGAGCACCTGGCGGGTGACGGCGGTGGTCACGGTGATATCGGTCCAGCCGACATCGGCGAAGCGAATCAACTCGCACTGCACCGGCTCTACGGCCTGGGCCAGCAAAGGGGAACTCAAAGCAGCCGCCAGCAGGCAACCGCGCATATTCAGTGTCATCAAGCCTCTCCCGATACGGTGACAGGGCGCGCCTGTGCCGGCACGCAGTCGGCCACGGGTGGGCAGGCGAACGCGGCTGGCCGCTCCATGGGCGCGGCGATCATGCCGACAGATTTCCTCCGCTGCCTATGCGTGAAGTCGCAACTGGAATGCTGCTGTCGTGATTGGCTGCGGCGAGGGTTGAAAGTGTGAAGCCGTAGCCCGGATGAAATCCGGGGCGGATGTGCAGGGGATTGGGTTCTGCACCAATGACGTGTTGCCATCAGCTTTTGTAGGGTGGGTTAGCGGCGCTGGGGTGGTTATGGCCGCGCTACGCAACCTGGGCGCCGCGTAACCCACCATCGGCGCAACGCGTTCTATCGTCTGGTGGGTTACGCGTCGCGCCACTATCGCATCTGGATTATCGAGCAGTACTCGGCGTCGCTAACCCACCCTACAAAAGCTGCGTACAACAGAGCCTCGGAAACCCCCGCATCGGCGATCCGCCGTATGGCTGGCCAGCTGACGGATTTAGGCATGGGCGGGTCGGTGTGGGGCGACGGGGGTGTGGGGAAATCCTGATCATGGCCTGCACGTAGCATCAGTGCAGGAGAGAGTCGTGGCTATCAGCGTGTTTGACCTGTTCAAGATCGGCATCGGGCCGTCCAGTTCGCATACCGTCGGGCCGATGCGTGCGGCGGCGCTGTTTAGCGGCGCATTGGCCGAGCGGCGTTTGCTGGAACGTACGGCGCGGCTGCAGGTGCGCCTGTACGGTTCGCTGTCGGCCACCGGTGTCGGCCATGGCAGTGACCGCGCGGTGATCATGGGGCTGATGGGCGAGTGGCCGGATCAGGTCGACCCGAGCAGCATTGAGCCGCGCATCGCCGCGCTATTGGCCAGCGGCCAGTTGCAGCTTGGCGGGCGTGTCAGCATCGCCTTCGACTGGCAGCGCGACATGCTCCTGCTGGAGGAAAACCTGCCCTATCACCCCAACGCCATGACGCTCAGCGCCTTTGCCGTTGATGGCAGCCTGCTGCACGAAAACACCTATTACTCGGTGGGCGGCGGTTTTGTCGTGGATGCCGAGCAGGCCGCCAGCGGCCAGCTTGATCAGGATCACACCGTATTGCCCTACGACTTCAACAGCGCCGAACAGCTGTTGCGCCTGTGCAAGGAACACGGCCTGCGCGTCTCCGAGCTGATGATGGCCAACGAGAAGGCCTGGCGCAGCGAGGCGGAAATCTGCAGCGGCTTGATGCGCCTGTGGCAGGCCATGCGCGAGTGCRTCGAGCAGGGTTTGCAGCACGAGGGCATTCTGCCCGGCGGACTGAACGTGAAGCGCCGCGCCGCCAAGCTGCACCGCAGCCTGCAGGAAATGAGCAAACCCAATGTGATCGGCTCGACCCTCAGCGGCATGGAGTGGGTCAACCTGTTCGCCCTGGCGGTGAACGAGGAAAACGCCGCCGGCGGGCGCATGGTCACCGCACCGACCAATGGCGCGGCGGGGATTATTCCGGCGGTGCTGCATTACTTTGTGCGTTTCAGTCCGGCAGTCAGCGAAGCCAATGTGGTCGACTATCTGCTGGCAGCAGCGGCCATCGGCATTCTGTGCAAAAAGAACGCGTCGATCTCCGGCGCTGAAGTCGGCTGTCAGGGTGAGGTCGGTTCGGCTTGCGCCATGGCGGCGGCCGGGCTGGCGGAGATTCTTGGCGCCACACCCGAGCAGGTGGAGAACGCTGCGGAAATCGGCCTGGAACATAACCTCGGTCTGACCTGCGACCCGGTCGGCGGTCTGGTACAGGTGCCTTGTATCGAGCGCAACGCGATTGCCGCAGTGAAAGCGATCAACGCCGCGCAGATGGCTTTGCGCGGTGACGGCCAGCACTTTATCTCGCTGGACCGGGTGATCCGCACCATGCGCGACACCGGCGCCGATATGCATGACAAGTACAAGGAAACCTCGCGCGGCGGTTTAGCCGTCAGCGCGGTCGAATGTTAAAGCGCACGCTCAGGCCGCTGCGCACGATTGTGGTGCAGGGCTGTTCGGTGCAGCGGAAAAGGGCAGCGCAACGCTGCTGAATACGGCCTGACCGTTGGTCCGTTACCGCGCTGTTTTTACCCTGCGTAGCGGGGTGACAAAGCACCTGCCCGGCAGTGCTACCGAAATGCTCAAGCGCCCGCCGACCGGGCGTTTGCGGTCGTAATCAGAATGCTTCTGTCGCTCCTGCCAACGCCTAGTGGCACTAGCGGTGGGCTAGCTCGTCTATTTTTAATTGAACGCCCAATCAATTTAGGCACGGCCTTTGCGTTGTGCTGATTGTCGATCTGGCGTTGTGCAGTCCCAGAACCATAAAAAGAGCCACCCTATAGAGGGGCTCACTACCGTGCTTTGCTTCGCGTGAGGGTTTACCTGATGTCACAGTCCACTCAAGGGGCACAACCCCAGAGCCGTGCGCCGCAGTCCATCGGCTTTCTCCTGCTCGACAACTTCACCCTGATTTCCCTGGCGTCTGCCGTTGAGCCGCTGCGCATGGCCAACCAGTTGTCCGGCAAGGAGTTGTACCGCTGGCATACCCTCAGCCAGAGCGGCCTGCCGGTCTGCGCCAGTGATGGCCTGCAGATCACCCCTGACGCCAGCCTGGTTACGGCGCCGCGTCTGGATGCGGTGATCGTCTGCGGCGGTGTGGACATTCAGCAC
Organism: Pseudomonas sp. 1928-m; assembly: GCF_029269135.1. Taxonomy (NCBI): domain Bacteria; kingdom Pseudomonadati; phylum Pseudomonadota; class Gammaproteobacteria; order Pseudomonadales; family Pseudomonadaceae; genus Pseudomonas; species Pseudomonas sp. 1928-m. The sequence goes on from NZ_JARIXO010000003.1 coordinate 227,326, forward strand.
AGCGTCACCCGTGAGCACGTGCAGTGGCTGCAAAGCCAGGCCCGCCATGGCGCGCAACTGGGCGCGGTATGCACCGGTAGCTGGGCGCTGGCCAAGGCCGGGCTGCTTGATGGTTTTGATTGCAGCGTGCACTGGGAATGTCTGGCCTCGATGCAGGAAGCCTTCCCCCGTGCGGGCGTCAGCACCCGTTTGTTCTCGATTGATCGCAACCGCCACACCAGCTCCGGTGGCACCGCGCCGATGGACATGATGCTGCACGTGATTGGCCGCGAGCATGGCCGCGAACTGGCGGCGGCGATTTCCGAGATGTTTATCTACGAACGTATTCGCAACGAACAGGATCACCAGCGTGTGCCGCTCAAGCACATGCTTGGCACCAACCAGCCGAAGCTGCAGGAAATCGTCGCGCTGATGGAAGCCAACCTGGAAGAGCCAATCGACCTCGATCAGCTGGCGCTGTATGTCGACGTGTCGCGCCGTCAGCTGGAGCGCCTGTTCCAGAAGTACCTGCACTGCTCGCCGTCGCGCTACTACCTCAAGCTACGGTTGATCCGTGCACGGCAGCTGCTCAAGCAGACCAGCATGTCGATCATCGAAGTGGCCTCTGTGTGTGGCTTTGTCTCCACCCCGCATTTTTCCAAGTGCTACCGCGAATACTTCGGCATCCCGCCACGCGATGAGCGCGCCGGCCAGCAGGGCGGCAATGTGGTGGCGCTGCTGCCAATGCCGGAAGACCTGATGCGCCCGTCGCCGTCCTCGGCCATGGCCGCGCTGACGCGGGCGCAGGGGGAGTCGACCTTTGCCAGTGTCAGGCTGTAAACGATTTGTAGGAGGCGTTGGGCGGCATTCCGCTTTAGCGGCGAGCTTTTGCGTACAGCCGTCGCGGCTAAAGCCCCTCCCACGGGATCGGTAGTCCCAAACAAAAAACGCCGCACTGGCCTTGAAGGCGGGTGCGGCGTTTTGCTGTGTGCGGTGTTGTGCTTGCAGGGCCCTCAGAGCGTAGGGTGGATGGCGCTTTACCCATCCACCTATGCCGCGCGGTAATGGTGGATGAAAAAGGCGTCAGCGAGGCGCTCCCATCCACCCTACGGGTTTGGCCCTGTTGCGGGCTTCCTTCGAGTGCCTCAATACTCGATGGCCACATCCCCCTGCGGCACGCTGCAGCACGAGAGGATATAACCCTCGGCCACGTCTTCGTCGGTAATGCCGCCGTTGTGTTCCATAGTCACTTCGCCGGCCGTCTTCATCACCTTGCAGGTGCCACAGATGCCCATGCCGCAGGCTTTGGGAATATGCAGGCCAAGCTTGGCGGCGGCGGCGTGGACGGTTTCGCCCGGATCGACGCGAATGCTCTTGCCGGTGCTGGTAAAGGCCACCTGATGCTGATCGGCGGCTGGCACCGGGTCGGCATCGGCGGCTTCGGCGGCCAGTTCCTTGACCTCTTCGCGTACATCCGCCGGCGTCGCGCCGAAGGATTCCTCGTGGTAGCGCCGCATATCAAAGCCATTGCTTTCCAGCAGGCGTTTGACCGCATTCATATAGGGCGTCGGGCCGCAGCAGAAGATTTCCCGTTCCAGGTAATCCGGTGCAATCAGCTCCAGCATCTTCTGGTTGAGGTAGCCGCGATAACCGGCCCAGGCCTCGCCCAGGCCGTGCTTTTCACAGATCACATGCAGGCTGAAGTTGTTGATCCGCGCGGCCATATGTTCCAGCTCGCGGTGGTAGATGATGTCCTTCGGCGAGCGCGCGCTGTGCACGAAGACCATATCGACATTGCCGTTGGTGTCGTAGAACCAGCGCGCCATCGACATCACCGGGGTAATGCCAACACCGCCGCTGAGGTAGAGCACCTTGTCGGCGGGAAAGTCGATGGCATTGAACAGCCCGACCGGGCCGTGCACCGGCAGCTCGTCGCCTTCATTGAGGTTGTCGTGCAGCCAGTTGGAGACCTTGCCGCCCGGCACCCGCTTGATGGTGATGGAAAAGCTGTAGGGCACCGAAGGCGAGCTTGAAATAGTGTAGGAGCGCATCACCGGCTGGCCGTCGATCTCCAGTTCCAGGGTGACGAACTGCCCCGGTTTGAAGAAGTACAGCACCGGTTGATCGGCCATAAAGCAGAACGTGCGCACGTCCCAGGTTTCCTGGATGACTTTGACGCAGCGCACCATATGCCGACCGTTGCTCCAGGTCTGCGTGGTAACCGGGTTGAGGAAGTCGTTCGTCGTCATGGACGTCTCTCCGCGCGGCCGGACATCGGCCTTATATGGGGCGGATTGTGCGTACTGGCCGGGGCGCTCATTTATCTGCCAGCGACATTTACATGCTTATCGCGACCTGCCGCGCAGGCCTTGGTTTGCCGCGTCGGAAACGGATGTGACCATGTCGCCCATAGATAAGGTTTCGCCCCCACTCAGCGCCACACTCGCAGCCAGCCGAAGCAAAAGGTCACGAGCGAATTCCTCTTTCATCCAGTCGCCATCGGCAGGCGCAGAACGGGGCAATGACGCCACCTTGCGTGATACCGATTAGCCACTTTATTGCGGCAACTCGCTGAGCGAGTCGCCATTGAGGAGTTACCGATGGACGTCACTTCCACCCTGAGCCTGGGCGATCCGCTGGAGCCCGCACGCAAGGCCACCGCCGAGATGTTGCAGACGCGCGAGCGCACCTTCTCGCTGCCGCAGCCGTTCTACAACGACGAGCGCCTGTTCAAGATCGATATGCAGGAGATCTTCCACAAGGAGTGGCTGATCGCCGGCATGACCTGCGAGATTCCGGCCAAGGGCAATTACCTCACCCTGCAGATTGGCGACAACCCGATCATGGTGATTCGTGGCGCCGATGGTGTGGTGCATGCCTTCCATAACGTCTGCCGTCACCGCGGCTCGCGCCTGTGCACCAGCGAAAAGGGCAAGGTGGCCAAGCTGGTGTGTCCGTATCACCAGTGGACCTACGAACTGGACGGTCGCCTGCTGTTCGCCGGCAGCGAAATGGGCGCGGATTTCGACCTCAAGGACTACAGCCTGAAACCGGTCAACTGCAAAGTGGCGGGCGGTTACATCTTTATCTCCCTGGCCGAGAACCCGCCGGCCATCGACGATTTCCTCAGCACCCTGGCTCACTATATGGAGCCCTACGACATGGAAAACACCAAGGTGGCGGTGCAGACCACCTTGATGGAGAAAGCCAACTGGAAGCTGGTGCTGGAGAACAACCGCGAGTGCTACCACTGCAACGGTTCGCACCCGGAGCTGCTGAACACCCTGCTGGAATGGGATGACGTCACCGACCCGCGCGCCACCCAGGCGTTCAAGGATCAGGTGGCGGAATGCACGGGCCGCTGGGATAAGGACAATATCCCTTACGCCCACGCCAGCTTCGGCCTGCGCAACCGTATTGTGCGCATGCCGCTGCTCAAGGGCACCGTATCGATGACCATGGACGGCAAGCCGGGCTGCAAGAAGCTGATGGGCCGCATCACCGACCCGGACCTGGGCTCGATGCGCATCCTCCATCTGCCGCATTCGTGGAACCACTGCATGGGCGATCACATGATCGTCTTCACCGTCTGGCCGATCAGCGCCCAGGAAACCATGGTCACCACCAAATGGCTGGTGCACAAGGATGCCGTGGAAGGCGTCGATTACGACGTGGCCCGCCTGCGCCAAGTGTGGGACGCGACCAACGATCAGGATCGTCGTCTGGCTGAAGAGAACCAGCGCGGCATCAACTCCACCGCCTACCAGCCCGGCCCCTACTCGAAGACCTACGAGTTCGGCGTAGTCAACTTTATCGACTGGTACAGCGAGCGCGTGCTGCACAACCTTGGCGCGGCGCCAGCGCCGTACCTGCGTCAGGTCGGCGCCGAGTAAGCCGGCATGACGTTGGGGCTGTGGCTGCTGCTTGGCCTGACTGCTTACGGTCTGCTGGCCGCGCGCCCCAGGCCCGCGTCCACCGCAACACACTGAGACCCTCCTCAAGGGTCACTTTGGCCTCTGCCGGATACCCCCGGGCAGGGGCTTTTTTTATTGGCGATGTATCAGAACTGTATGCAGGCTGCTTTTGTAGGGTGGGTTAGTGGCGCCGGGGCTAGTTATTGACTGCACCACGCAACTCGGGCGCTGCGTAACCCACCATTGCGGTTTGCCGGTAGATCGTCATGGTGGGTTACGGCGCGTTGAGAATCGGTGGTATTTGCCTGATTTCGGTTCGCGCCTAACCCACCCTACGGGTAGTCGCTGCCTTGTACCGACCCTCTGGCCTGCGCATATCCGCCTGCGACCCGGCTTTGACGCTTTCGGCAATACCCCGGTCGTTTTTGCACCGGGTCGCCTCAGCCCCCAGGGATATGCTCAGTCCAAAGCGCCAACAACGGGTTTGGCGACACCGCTAAAAAGGGGACTGCCTGATGAGCCCAGCCGAATTACACGCCGACAGCATCGTTATTGACGGGCTGATCATCGCCAAGTGGAACCGCGAACTGTTCGAAGACATGCGCAAAGGCGGCCTGACTGCCGCCAACTGCACCGTGTCGGTATGGGAAGGTTTTCAGGCCACGGTGAACAATATCGCTGCCAGCCAGAAGCTGATCCGCGAAAACAGCGACCTGGTGATGCCGGTGCGCACCACCGCCGATATTCGCAAGGCGAAAGAGCAGGGCAAGACCGGCATCCTCTTCGGTTTCCAGAACGCCCATGCATTTGAGGACCAGATCGGCTATGTCGAGGTGTTCAAGCAACTCGGCGTGGGCATCGTGCAGATGTGCTACAACACCCAGAACCTGGTCGGCACCGGCTGCTACGAGCGTGACGGCGGGCTGTCCGGCTTCGGTCGCGAGATCGTCGCCGAGATGAACCGCGTCGGCATTATGTGCGACCTATCGCATGTGGGTTCGAAGACTTCCGAAGAAGTCATCCTCGAATCGAAAAAGCCGGTCTGCTACTCCCACTGCCTGCCGTCTGGCCTGAAAGAACACCCGCGCAACAAGTCCGATGCCGAGCTGAAATTTATCGCCGATCACGGCGGCTTTGTCGGTGTGACCATGTTTGCGCCGTTCCTGGCCAAGGGCATCGACTCGACCATCGACGACTACGCCGAAGCCATCGAGTACGTGATGAACATCGTCGGCGAAGACGCCATCGGCATCGGCACCGACTTCACCCAGGGCCACGGCCAGGACTTCTTCGAATACCTGACCCACGACAAGGGCTACGCCCGCCGCCTGACCAGCTTCGGCAAGATCATCAACCCGCTGGGCATCCGCACCGTCGGCGAATTCCCCAACCTCACCGAGACCCTGCTCAAACGCGGCCACAGCGAACGCGTGGTGCGCAAGATCATGGGCGAGAACTGGGTAAGCGTTTTGAAAAACGTATGGGGCGAGTAAGCCGATAGACCGCTCGGTGGGTTACGCCTTCGGCTAACCCACCCTACGAAAGCGAACCGATCACTGTCCGTAGGATGGGTTGAGCAGCGCGATACCCATCGATCCGGCAACAGCACAACCGAATTCTGGAGTCCGTACACATGGCCACACATGCACCCGAAATGCCGATTCAGGTCGACGACGAAACCGGCGTCTGGACCACCGACGCCCTGCCGATGCTCTATGTGCCGCGGCATTTTTTCGTCAACAACCACATCGGTATCGAAGAGGTACTGGGTGCTGAGGCCTATGCCGAGATTCTCTACAAGGCCGGCTACAAGTCCGCCTGGCACTGGTGTGAGAAAGAGGCCGAATGCCACGGATTGTCTGGCGTCGCGGTGTTTGAGCATTACATGAAGCGCTTGTCGCAGCGCGGCTGGGGGCTGTTCGAGATTGAGGCCATCGATCTCGACAAGGGCACTGCCTCGGTGAAGCTCAAGCACTCGGCCTTTGTCTATGTCTACGGCAAGTGCGGGCGCAAGGTCGACTACATGTTCACCGGCTGGTTTGCCGGCGCCATGGACCAGATTCTCCAGGCCCAGGGCAGCGCGATTCGCACCGTGGCCGAGCAGGTCTATGGCGGCTCCGAAGAGGGCCACGACGATGGCCTGTTTGTGGTGAAACCACGCTAGAAAAATACCGTGCGTGGGAGGGGCTTTAGCCGCGACAGCATCGCCGCTAAAGCGCCTCCCACAGTGAAACGCTAGGCCGTTTACCGTGAGGATGCCGTAATGGCTTTCGAGGCAATGTTCCAGCCGATTCAAATCGGCAAGCTGACCATCCGCAACCGCGTGCTCAGCACCGCGCACGCCGAGGTGTATGCCACCGACGGCGGCATGACCACCGAGCGCTATATCAAGTATTACGAAGAGAAGGCCAAGGGCGGTATCGGCCTGGCGATCTGCGGCGGCTCCTCGGTGGTGGCCATCGACAGCCCGCAGCAGTGGTGGAGCTCGGTCAACTTATCGACCGACCGGATCATCCCGCACTTCCAGAACCTCGCCGACGCCATGCACAAGCACGGCGCCAAGATCATGATCCAGATTACCCATATGGGCCGCCGCTCACGCTGGGATGGCTTCCACTGGCCGACCCTGATGTCGCCGTCGGGTATCCGTGAGCCGGTGCACCGCGCCACCTGCAAGACCATCGAGGTCGAGGAAATCTGGCGGGTGATCGGCAACTACGCCCAGGCTGCACGCCGGGCGAAAGAAGGCGGCCTGGATGGCATTGAGCTGTCCGCCGTGCACCAGCATATGATCGACCAGTTCTGGTCGCCGCGGGTGAACAAGCGCACCGACGAATGGGGCGGCACCTTCGAGGGCCGCATGAAATTCGGCCTGGAAGTATTGAAAGCCGTGCGCGCCGAGGTCGGTGACGACTTCTGCGTCGGCATGCGCATCTGCGGTGACGAATTCCACCCGGATGGCCTGTCCCATGAGGACATGAAGCAGATCGCCAAGTACTACGACGATACCGGCATGATCGACTTTATCGGCGTGGTCGGCTCGGGCTGCGACACCCACAACACCCTGGCCAACGTCATCCCCAACATGAGCTACCCGCCGGAGCCGTTCCTGCATCTGGCGGCCGGCATCAAAGAAGTGGTCAAGGCCCCGGTCCTGCACGCACAGAACATCAAGGACCCCAATCAGGCCACGCGCATTCTCGAAGGCGGCTATGTCGATATGGTCGGCATGACCCGCGCGCACATCGCCGACCCGCATCTGATCGCCAAGATCAAGATGGGCCAGGTCGACCAGATCAAACAGTGCGTCGGCGCCAACTACTGCATTGACCGCCAATACCAGGGCCTCGACGTGCTCTGTATCCAGAACGCCGCCACCAGCCGCGAATATATGGGCCTGCCGCATATCATCGAGAAAACCAGCGGGCCGAAGCGCAAGGTGGTGATCGTTGGCGGCGGCCCGGCCGGGATGGAAGCCGCACGCGTTGCCGCTGAACGTGGCCATGACGTGACCCTGTTCGAGAAGAAGGACAGCCTCGGTGGGCAGATCAGCCTGGCGGCCAAGGCACCGCAGCGTGATCAGATGGCCGGCATCACCCGCTGGTTCCAGCTGGAACTGGCGCGCCTGAATATCGACCTGCGCCTGGGCACCGGCGCGGACGAGGCGAGCATCATGGACCTGCGCCCGGATATCGTGGTGCTGGCCAACGGTGGTCATCCCTTTATCGAGCAGAACGAACACTGGGGCGCGGCCGAAGGCCTGGTGGTGAGCAGCTGGGACATTCTCGACGGCACGGTCGCCCCCGGCAACAACGTGCTGGTCTACGACACCATCTGCGAGTTCACCGGTATGTCGGTGGCTGACTTTATCGCCGAGAAGGGCGCCAAGGTGGAGATCGTCACCGACGACATCAAGCCGGGCGTGGCCATTGGCGGCACCAGCTTCCCGACCTATTACCGCAGCCTGTACCCGAAAGAAGTGATCATGACCGGCGACCTGATGCTGGAAAAGGTCTACCGCGAAGGCGACAAGCTGGTGGCGGTGCTGGAGAACGAATACACCGGCGCGAAAGAAGAGCGGGTGGTCGATCAGGTGGTGGTGGAAAACGGCGTGCGTCCCGATGAGCGTCTGTACTACGCGCTCAAGGAAGGCTCGCGCAACAAGGGGCAGATCGACGTGGAAGCGCTGTTTGCCATTCAGCCGCAGCCTTGTTTATCCGAAGCGGGCGACGGCTATCTGCTGTTCCGCATCGGCGACTGCGTGGCCCAGCGCAACACCCATGCAGCGATCTATGACGCGCTGCGGTTGTGCAAGGACTTCTGATGCCTGTCTCCCCTCTCCCATTCATGGGAGAGGGGTCGGGGGAGAGGGTGCTTCCTGCGCGAATTTGCGTGCAGCTGCCCCTCTCCCTAGCCCTCTCCCCGCAGGGGCGAGGGGACTGAACCGTGTTGTTTGCCGGTCCCTCTAAGGAGACCAAAGAATGTTAAACACCCTACTCCCCATCCTGCTCTTCGCCGCCCTCGGCCTAGCCGTACTTGGCGCGGCGAAGCGCTTTCTGATGTGGCGCCGTGGCCGTCCGGCTCAGGTCGATTGGCTCGGCGGGCTGCTGGCCATGCCGCGGCGCTATATGGTCGACCTGCACCATGTGGTGGCGCGCGACAAATATATCGCCAACACCCACGTGGCCACCGCCGGCGGTTTTGTCCTGGCCGCGGTGCTGGCGATTCTGGTGCACGGTTTCGGCCTGCATAACCGCATCCTTGGTTTCGCCCTGCTGGGCGCCACGGCGCTGATGTTCGGCGGTGCGCTGTTTATCGCCAAACGCCGCCTCGACCCGCCGTCGCGGCTGTCGAAAGGCCCGTGGATGCGCCTGCCGAAAAGCCTGCTGATGTTTGCCGGCAGCTTCTTTATCGCCACGCTTCCTGTTGCCGGCATCCTGCCAGTCGATTTTGGCGGCTGGATTCTCGCGCTGCTGCTGACCGTCGGCGTGGCCTGGGGTGTGTCCGAGCTGTTCTTCGGCATGACCTGGGGCGGGCCGATGAAGCATGCCTTTGCCGGTGCACTGCATCTGGCCTGGCATCGCCGCGCTGAACGCTTTGGCGGTGGCCGTTCCACCGGCTTGAAAGCCCTTGATCTGGATAACCGCAACGCCCCACTGGGCGTGGAAAAGCCTACGGATTTCACCTGGAACCAGCTGCTTGGCTTCGATGCCTGCGTGCAGTGCGGCAAGTGCGAGGCGGCCTGCCCGGCCTTCGCCGCCGGTCAGCCGTTGAATCCGAAAAAGCTGATTCAGGACATGGTGGTCGGCCTGGCCGGCGGTACCGATGCCAAGTTTGCTGGTTCGCCCTACCCATCCCTTGACGGCAGTGGCAAACCCATTGGCGAGCACAGCGGCGGCCCACATCTGCCAATCGTCAATCTGAATGGCAAAGCCCTGGTCGATGCCGAAACGCTGTGGTCGTGCACCACCTGCCGCGCCTGTGTCGAGGAATGCCCGATGATGATCGAGCACGTCGATGCCATCGTCGATATGCGCCGCCATCTCACGCTGGAGAAAGGTGCTACGCCCAACAAGGGCGCCGAGGTGCTGGACAACCTGATCGCCACCGATAACCCCGGCGGCTTCAACCCCGGTGGGCGACTGAACTGGGCGGCGGATTTGAACCTGCCGCTGATGAGCGATACGCAGCAGGTTGATGTGCTTTTCTGGGTCGGTGATGGCGCCTTCGATATGCGTAACCAGCGCACCCTGCGCGCATTCGTCAAAGTGCTGAAAGCCGCCAAGGTCGACTTCGCGGTGCTCGGCCTGGAAGAACGCGACAGCGGCGACGTGGCCCGCCGTCTTGGCGATGAGGCGACGTTCCAGCTGCTGGCCAAACGCAATATCGCCACCCTGGCCAAGTATCAGTTCAAGCGCATCGTCACCTGCGACCCGCACAGTTTCCATGTGTTGAAAAACGAATACGGTGAGCTGGGCGGTCGCTACCAGGTGCTGCACCACAGCACCTATATGGATGAGCTGATCACCGGTCAGAAACTCAACCTTGGCACCCACAAGGGTGGCTCGGTCACCTACCACGACCCGTGCTACCTGGGCCGCTACAACGGTGAGTACGAAGCACCGCGTAATGTGCTGAATGCCATCGGCATTGAGGTCAAGGAAATGCAGCGCTCCGGCTTCCGCTCCCGTTGTTGCGGCGGTGGCGGCGGTGCGCCGATCACCGATATTCCCGGCAAGCAGCGCATCCCCGATATGCGCATGGTCGATATCAAAGAGACCGCCGCCGAGCTGGTCGCCGTGGGTTGCCCGCAGTGCACCGCGATGCTCGAAGGCGTGGTCGGTCCGCGTCYGGAGGTCAAGGATATTGCCGAGCTGGTGGCCGATGTATTGATTGAGGGCGTGGTCGAGGTGAAGCAGCCTGCGCTGGCCCCGCGTGAAGTAGCCGAGGTAAGCCCATGAGCGACCTGATCCGCCGTGATCCACGGGCTGAATGGATAGCGCGCAATCGCCTGCATCCGCTGCATGCCGCCGCGCAACCGGCCGTGGCCAGCTGGCTGAGCGCCGCCGGAGTGCTGCGCAAGAATCCTCATGCGGTGGGCTTTGTCGGCCCCAACGGCATTAAACGCATCGACCGCTCCGGCGCGCAGCAAGGCGGCGTGGCCAAGCGTTCGACGGCCAGTGCCGTGGTGCAATTGCCGCTGCATGTGGTCGAGCAACCCACCTTCTACATCGCCGTGGTGCCGGATATGGTCGGCGGCCGCCTGAGCGCCCATGACAAGGACCTGCTCGGCCTGGCGCACAAGCTGGCCGGCAGCGACGGTGCGGTGGTCACGGTGATCTTTGGTGAACATAAGGAAAGCGCCTTCGACTGCAACGGCGTCGACCGTCTGCTGCAGTTCGCCGATGACGCTTTCGAAGGCTACGCCCCGGAAGCACGGGTACTGGCCCTCGGCGCAGTAGAAAGGCAACTGACACCGCGCCACTGGCTGTTGCCCGATAGCCGCAGCGGTGGTGGTGAATTGGGCCGTCGCCTAGCGGCCAAGCTGGGCGAACGCCCGGCAACGCGGGTTTGGCAGGTGGCCGAGGGCATGGCCAGTGGGCGTGCCGGTGCTGGGCGAGAAGACCTGGTGCAACAAGCGCCTCGCCTGATTCTGGCCGCTGTGGAGTGCGCCGAGCCGGTCAGCGAAACCCGCCATGAAGTCAGGCCGCTGGCGCTCAGTGAGGCGCTGGTCAGCCATTTGCCACGGATTCAGGATTTGGGTGCCGTAGCGGTCGATCCGGCGCAGATCCCCATGGCCGAGGCCGAATTTATTCTCTCCGGCGGCAACGGCGTGAAGGACTGGGCGCTGTTCCACCAGGTTGCCGCCGCGCTGGGCGCCACCGAAGGCGCCTCGCGGGTGGCGGTGGACGATGGCTTTATGGGCCGCGAGCGCCAGGTCGGCGCGTCCGGCATCTGGGTCACCGCGCGGGTGTATGTGGCCGTGGGCATCAGCGGCGCGATCCAGCACCTGCAAGGTATCGGTGCCTGCGATAAGGTGGTGGCGATCAACCTCGACCCAACCTGCGACATGATCAAGCGCGCTGATCTTTCGGTGATCGGCGAGTCCGCCGCAATTCTGCAGGCGCTGATCGAGCGGGTCGCCGCCCACCGCCAGGGAGGCGCTCGCGATGCTGCCTAAAACGGGGTTCGCAAAATTCTGTGGGAGGGGCTTTAGCCGCGAACGGCTTTCGCGGCTAAAGCCCCTCCCACGGGTATCCAGCTCAGCGGAAGTCTGCGCCATCAACAATCTTCTCCCGGTTCACATCCAGGCTGCGGGTGCACCATGACTGATCTAAATATCGTTGCTCTGGTCTCGGTCGGCGCCCACCCCACCTCGGGCCGTCCGCGCCGCGCCGAGCAGGACGCCCGCGCAGTCGAGCTGGGTTTGCGTCTGGCCGGTGAGCGCTTGCAGGTGTTGCATGCCGGCGATCCGCAGCAGGAGGCGCTGCGCGCTTACCTGGGCATGGGTCTTGCGCAGATCAAGATTCTCGAACAACCGGCGCACAGCGATGCGCTGCCGGTGCTGGCCGACTACCTGGCTGACTCCAGCGCGCAGCTGGTATTGACCGGCAGCCAGGCGGAAACCGGCGAAGGCTCCGGCATGCTGCCTTACCTGCTGGCGGAACAGCTTGGCTGGCCGCTGGTGGTCGGGCTGGCGGCGGTGGAGCAGGTCAGTAATGGTGTGGCCCAGGTGCTGCAAGCCTTGCCGCGCGGCCAGCGCCGGCGCTTGCAGGTGCGTCTGCCGTTTGTCGCCAGCGTGGATAACGCGGCGCCCGTCGCGCGGCAGAGTGCCTTCGGCCCGGCGCGGCGGGGCCTGTTGACCGCCGAAGAGGTGGAATTGGTTGCCGATCCGCTGTTTGCCAGCGCGCAACTGCAACCGGCGAAACCCCGGCCCAAGCGCCTCAAGGTGATCAAGGCCAAGACCGGCGCCGAACGCATGAAAGCCGCTACCGCCAAAGCGTCGGGCGGCGGTGGGCAGGTGCTCAAGGATGTCTCGCCGCAAGCGGGCGCGGAGGCTATCTTCAAATTGCTGTTGGAAGAAGGCGTGCTGCGCTAGCACGCCACCAAAGGAGGAATTGATCATGATGCACGCCGACCTGATCGATCAGGAGGACCTACGCGAACGCCTGGTGGCGCTGGGGCTGTCGATTCCACCCGGCGTTACCGCCGAGCAGGCCTGCGAGCATGCCGTCAGCGGCCTGAGTCCGGAGCGAGCGGTGGCGCTGCGGCGCCTGGTGGAGGAATTATTGGGTGGCAGCGCGACGCTGCTGCCGAATGTGCGCGAGGCGATCTCGCGCACTTTGTTACCAGCGCTTGTGCCTCGTTAACTCGCCGCCATGGCCTGGCGAATATCCGCTGCCAGCTGGCGTACTCGCGCTTCGTCGGTGTCCCAGGAGCACATAAAGCGTGCGCCACCGGCCCCGATAAAGGTGTAGAAGCGCCAGCCCTGGCCGCGCAGGATTTCCAGCGCCGCTTCCGACATCTGCAGGAACACGCCGTTTGCCTGCACCGGGAACATCAAGCTGACCCCCGGAATGTCGCTGACCAGCTCGGCGAGCAGCTGCGCGCAGCGGTTGGCGTGCTGGGCGTATTTCAGCCAGGCATCGTTCTGCAGGATGCCGACCCAGGGCGCCGACAGGTAGCGCATCTTCGAGGCCAACTGGCCGGCCTGCTTGCAGCGGTAGTCGAAGTCGACCGCCAGCTCCTTGTTGAAGAACAGGATCGCCTCACCCACGGCCATGCCGTTCTTGGTGCCACCAAAACACAGTACATCCACACCAGCCTTCCAGGTCAGCTCGGCCGGGCTGCAGCCTAGAAAGGCGCAGGCGTTGGAGAAGCGCGCGCCGTCCATATGCAGGTGCAGACCCAGCTCGCGGCACACCGTGCTGATCGCCCGCACTTCATCCGGGCTGTAAACGGTGCCGACTTCCGTGGCCTGGGTCAGGGTCACGACCCGTGGCTTGGGGTAGTGGATGTCCTGGCGCTTGAGGGCGATGTCACGAATTGCTTCGGGGGTCAGCTTGCCGTTTTCGGTCTTGGCCAGCAGCAGCTTGGAACCGTTGGAGAAGAACTCCGGCGCGCCGCATTCGTCGGTTTCGACGTGGGCGGTCTCCGAGCAGATTACGCTGTGGTAGCTCTGGCACAACGACGCCAGGGCCAGGGAGTTGGCCGCCGTGCCGTTAAAGGCGAAAAACACTTCACAGTCAGTTTCAAACAGGCGGCGGAAATGGTCGGCGGCGCGCGCCGTCCATTCGTCGTCGCCGTAGGCACGCTGGTGGCCCTGATTGGCTTCGGCCATGGCTGCCCAGGCTTCCGGGCAGATACCGGAGTAGTTGTCGCTGGCGAATTGTTGCGAGAGATCGGGCATGGCGCTGTTCCTTGTCTGCAGACCTTGAGCATTTTGGGATGCCTCTACTGTATCTGCGGTCACGCTGCCGTGCAGATACCAGGGCGACATCCTCTGCCATGCAGGCGAAGCGGTAACGCTACCTACGCAATTGCGACGCGTGCATGTCGCAAACGCAATCCCCCGTGGCGTGCCTAGGCATCTGGCGCTGCAGGGCGAGTCATACCATCGCTAGCAACTGGGGCTCGTTCCCCGATCGACCAGATGCGCCGCAGCGGCTGCCGTAGGAGATTCGCGATGTTCAGCAAGCACGACCAGATTCAGGGTTACGACGATGAGTTGCTCAGCGCGATCAACGCCGAGGAAAGCCGTCAGGAACATCATATCGAGCTGATCGCCTCGGAAAATTACACCAGCCAGCGGGTGATGGAGGCGCAGGGCAGCGGCCTGACCAACAAGTACGCCGAAGGCTATCCGGGCAAGCGTTATTACGGCGGTTGCGAGCATGTCGATGTGGTCGAGCAGCTGGCCATCGACCGCGCCAAGGCGCTGTTCGGCGCCGATTACGCCAACGTCCAGCCACACTCCGGCTCGTCGGCCAACAGCGCGGTGTACCTGGCGCTGATCAATGCTGGCGACACCATCCTCGGCATGAGCCTGGCCCACGGCGGCCACCTGACCCACGGCGCCAAGGTGTCGTCCTCGGGCAAGCTGTACAACGCGGTGCAGTACGGCATCGACACCGCCACTGGCCTGATCGATTACGACGAAGTTGAGCGCCTGGCCGTCGAGTGCCAGCCGAAGATGATCGTTGCCGGTTTCTCCGCCTACTCGAAGACTCTGGATTTCCCACGTTTTCGCGCCATCGCCGACAAGGTCGGGGCGCTGCTGTTTGTCGACATGGCCCACGTCGCGGGCCTGGTCGCCGCTGGCCTGTACCCCAACCCGATTCCGTTCGCCGATGTGGTGACCACCACCACCCACAAGACTCTGCGCGGCCCGCGTGGCGGCTTGATCCTGGCTCGCGCCAATGCCGAGATAGAGAAGAAGCTTAACTCGGCGGTATTCCCCGGTGCCCAGGGCGGCCCGTTGATGCATGTGATCGCGGCCAAGGCGGTGTGCTTCAAGGAAGCCATGGAGCCGGGCTTCAAGGAATACCAAGCGCAGGTGATCAAAAACGCCCAGGCCATGGCCAAGGTGTTTATCGAGCGCGGCTACGACGTGGTTTCCGGCGGCACCGACAACCACCTGTTTCTGGTCAGCCTGATCCGTCAGGGCCTGACCGGTAAAGACGCCGATGCGGCCCTGGGTCGTGCCGGGATCACGGTCAACAAGAACGCCGTGCCGAATGACCCGCAGTCGCCGTTTGTGACTTCGGGCCTGCGTATCGGAACCCCGGCCATCACCACCCGTGGCCTCAAGGAAGCGCAGAGCATCGAGCTGGCCGGTTGGATCTGCAACATCCTCGACCACCTGGGCGATGCCGATGTGGAAGCGCAGGTGGCGACCTTGGCGGCAGGGCTGTGTGCTGACTATCCCGTTTATCGCTGATTGGTAGGGTGGATGTCGCTTTTGACATCCACCGTTGTGGTCATGGTGGATCGGTAAAGCGTGATCCACCCTACGGCTTGCGTGACCCAGATTTCAGGAGCATCCCATGCAACGTTATTCCGGCTTCGGCCTGTTCAAGCACGCGTTCAGCCACCACGAAAACTGGCAGCGCATGTGGCGCAACCCCACGCCCAAGCCGGTGTACGACGTGATCATCGTCGGCGGTGGCGGTCACGGTTTGGCCACGGCCTATTACCTGGCCAAAGAGTTCGGCGTAAAGAACGTCGCGGTGATCGAGAAGGGCTGGCTGGGCGGCGGCAACACCGCGCGCAACACCACCATCGTGCGCTCCAACTACCTGTGGGATGAGTCGGCGCACCTCTACGAGCACGCGATGAAGCTGTGGGAAGGCCTGTCCCAGGACCTCAACTACAACGTCATGTTCAGCCAGCGCGGCGTCTACAACCTGTGCCACACCCTGCAGGACATGCGCGACTCCGAGCGCCGCGTCAGCGCCAACCGCCTTAACGGCGTGGACGGCGAACTGCTGGACGCCAAGCAGGTGGCCGAAGAAATTCCGTATCTGGATTGCAGCAAGAACACCCGCTACCCGGTGATGGGTTCTACCGTGCAGCGCCGTGGTGGTGTGGCTCGCCACGATGCCGTGGCCTGGGGCTATGCCCGCGCCGCCGATGCCCTGGGCGTGGACCTGCTGCAGCAGACCGAAGTGATCGGTTTCCGCAAGGAAAACGGCGTGTGCATCGGCGTGGAAACCAACAAGGGCTTTATCGGCGGCAAGCGCGTCGGCGTGGTCACCGCCGGTAACTCCGGACATATGGCTGGCCTTGCCGGCTTCCGCCTGCCGCTGGAATCCCATCCGCTGCAGGCGCTGGTGTCCGAGCCGATCAAGCCGATTATCGACAGCGTGATCATGTCCAACGCCGTGCACGGCTATATCAGCCAGTCCGACAAGGGCGACCTGGTCATCGGCGCCGGCATCGACGGCTACAACGGCTACGGCCAGCGCGGCTCCTACGGCACCATCGAACACACCCTGCAGGCCATCGTCGAGATGTTCCCGGTGCTCTCGCGGGTGCGCATGAACCGTCAATGGGGCGGCATCGTCGACACCTCGCCGGACGCCTGCCCGATCATCTCCAAGACCCCGGTGCCCAATCTGTTCTTCAACTGCGGCTGGGGCACCGGCGGCTTCAAGGCCACGCCAGGTTCGGGCCACGTGTTCGCGGCCAGCCTGGCCAAGGGCGAAATGCACCCGCTGGCCAAGCCGTTCGCCATGGACCGTTTCCACACCGGCGCATTGATCGACGAGCACGGCGCTGCTGCCGTGGCTCACTAAGAGGGCTTCCCCATGTTGCATATCTTTTGCCCTCACTGCGGCGAACTGCGCTCCGAAGAGGAATTCCACGCCAAGGGCCAGGCGCATATTCCGCGCCCGATGGACCCAGCCGCCTGCACCGATGCCGAGTGGGGCGAGTACCTGTTCTTCCGCGATAACCCGCGCGGCATTCACCACGAGCTGTGGGTGCATTCCGCCGGCTGCCGCAAGTACTTCAACGCCACCCGTCACACGGTGACCTACGAAATTCTCGAAACCTACAAGATCGGCGAGAAGCCCAGCGTCACTGCTGCCGGCACTGCCGAGAAAAAGGCCATCGACCAAGGAGTAACGGCATGAGCCAGGTCAATCGTCTTGCCACAGGCGGCCGCGTCGATCGCAGCCAGCCCCTGACATTCAGCTTCAACGGGCAGAGCTATCAAGGCTTTGCCGGTGACACCCTGGCCGCCGCCTTGCTGGCCAATGGCGTGGATATTGTCGGCCGTAGCTTCAAGTACTCGCGGCCGCGCGGCATCGTTGCCGCCGGCGCCGAAGAGCCGAACGCCGTGCTGCAGATCGGCAGCACCGAAGCGGCGCAGATCCCCAACGTGCGCGCCACTCAGCAGGCGCTGTATGCCGGCCTGGTCGCCAGCAGCACCAACGGCTGGCCGAGCGTAAACACCGACCTGATGGGCATTCTCGGCAAGGTCGGCGGCAAGATGATGCCGCCGGGGTTCTACTACAAAACTTTTATGTACCCGCAGAACCTCTGGCTGACCTACGAAAAATACATCCGTAAGGCCGCAGGTCTGGGTCGTGCGCCGACCGCCGTGGACCCGGACAGCTACGACTACATGAACCAGCACTGCGACGTGCTGGTAGTCGGTGCTGGCCCGGCAGGCCTGGCTGCAGCGTTGGCTGCTGCGCGCAGCGGTGCCCGGGTGATTCTCGCCGATGAGCAGGAAGAGTTCGGCGGCAGCCTGCTCAGCACCCGCGAAACCCTCGACGGTAAACCGGCGGCCGAATGGGCCGCGCAGGTGATTGCCGAGCTGTCCGGCATGCCTGAAGTCACCCTGTTGCCGCGTTCCACGGTCAACGGTTACCACGACCACAACTTCCTCACCATTCACCAGCGCCTGACCGATCACCTCGGTGAAGTCGCGCCGATGGGGATGGTGCGTCAGCGTATGCACCGCGTGCGGGCCACGCGTGTGGTGCTGGCAACCGGTGCCCACGAGCGGCCGCTGGTGTACGCCAACAACGATGTGCCGGGCAATATGCTCGCCGACGCGGTGTCCACCTATGTGCGCCGTTATGGCGTGGCGCCGGGCAAGCAGCTGGTGCTGTCGACCAACAACGATTACGCCTACCGCGTGGTTCTCGACTGGCTCGACGCCGGCCTGCAGGTGGTGGCCGTCGCCGATGCACGCAGCAACCCACGCGGCAGCTGGGTAGAAGAAGCGCGCAAGCGCGGCGTGCGCATCCTTACCGGCAGCGCCGTGGTGGAAGCCGCTGGCAGCAAGCGGGTAACTGCTGCGCGCATCTGCGCCATCGATGTGCAGAGCCATAAAGTCAGCAGCCCGGGTGAAGTGCTCGACTGCGACCTGATCGTCAGCTCTGGCGGTTACAGCCCGGTAGTTCACCTGGCCTCGCATCTGGGCGGCCGGCCGACCTGGCGTGAAGATATTCTGGCCTTTGTGCCCGGCGAGGGCGGCTTCCAGAAGCGCCTGTGCGCCGGTGCGGTGAATGGTGTGTTCGGCCTGGGTGATGCCCTGGCCGATGGTTTCGAGGCCGGTGTCTCGGCAGCTGCCGAAGCCGGCTTCAAGGCGGTTTCCGCCAGCCTGCCGCAGGTGGCAGTGCGCATGGAAGAGCCTTCCCTGGCGCTGTTTCAGGTGCCGCACGACAAGCCGACGGCGCGTGCGCCCAAGCAGTTTGTTGACCTGCAGAACGACGTTACCGCCGCTGGTATTGAGTTGGCGACGCGCGAAGGCTTCGAGTCGGTCGAGCACGTCAAACGCTACACCGCGCTGGGCTTCGGCACCGACCAGGGCAAGCTGGGCAATATCAACGGTCTGGCGATTGCCGCCCGCTCGCTGGGCATCAGCATCCCGCAGATGGGCACCACCATGTTCCGCCCGAACTACACCCCGGTGACCTTCGGCGCGGTGGCCGGCCGCCACTGTGGCGCGCTGTTCGAGCCCAAGCGCTATACCGCAATGCAAAGCTGGCACCTGCAAAACGGTGCCGAGTTCGAGGACGTTGGCCAGTGGAAACGCCCCTGGTATTTCCCCAAGGCCGGTGAAGACCTGCACGCCGCCGTGGCCCGCGAGTGCCTGGCTGTGCGTAACGCGGTGGGCATTCTGGATGCTTCGACGCTGGGCAAGATCGATATTCAAGGCCCGGATGCCCGCGAGTTCCTCAACCGCGTGTACAGCAATGCCTGGACCAAACTGGATGTGGGCAAGGCGCGCTACGGCCTGATGTGCAAGGAAGACGGCATGGTCTTCGACGACGGTGTAACCGCCTGCCTGGCCGACAACCATTTCCTGATGACCACCACCACCGGCGGCGCCGCACGGGTGATGGAGTGGCTGGAGATTTACCACCAGACCGAGTGGCCGGAGCTGAAGGTGTACTTCACTTCGGTCACCGACCACTGGGCGACCATGACCCTGTCCGGCCCCAACAGCCGCAAGCTGCTGGCCGAGGTCACCGACATCGACCTGAACAAGGACGCTTTCCCCTTTATGACCTGGAAGGAAGGCTTGGTTGGCGGTGTGCCGGCGCGGGTGTTCCGCATCTCCTTTACCGGTGAGCTGAGCTATGAAGTCAACGTGCAGGCCGACTACGCCCTGGGCGTGTGGGAAAAGATCATCGAGGCCGGCAAGAAGCATGGCCTGACGCCTTACGGCACCGAGACCATGCACGTGCTGCGCGCCGAGAAGGGCTTCATCATCGTCGGTCAGGACACCGACGGCTCGGTCACCCCAGACGACCTCAATATGGGCTGGTGCGTAGGCCGCACCAAGCCGTTCTCGTGGATCGGCTGGCGTGGCATGAACCGCGAAGACAGCCTGCGCGAAGACCGCAAGCAGCTGGTCGGGCTCAAACCCGTCGACCCCAATAAGGTGTTGCCGGAAGGCGCGCAACTGGTGTTCGACCCGAAACAGACCATCCCGATGCAGATGGTCGGCCACGTCACCTCCAGCTACATGAGCGCGGCGCTGGGCTATTCCTTCGCCATGGGCGTGGTCAAGGGCGGCCTCAAACGCACCGGCGAGCGGGTTTTTGCACCGCTGGCCGATGGCAGCCTGATCGAAGCCGAAATCGTCAGCTCCGTGTTCTATGACCCGAAAGGGGATCGCCAGAATGTCTAATTCGATCAACGTTTATCAGCAACGCCCGGCTGCGGCACATGCCGAATCGCCACTGTTCCACGCCGGCCTTGAACAGCTGGCAGGTAAAGGCTCGGCCAGCGCCGGGGTGACGGTGCGCGAGAAGAAGCTGCTCGGCCACCTGACCCTGCGTGGCGATGGCAAAGACCCGGTGTTTGCCGGCGGCGTACACAAGGCCCTGGGCCTGGAACTGCCGGTGGCACTAACTCTGGTGGCGGCCGGCGACACCTCGCTGCAATGGCTGGCGCCAGATGAGTGGCTGCTGATTGTGCCGAGCGGCAGCGAGTTCGCGGTCGAGCAGAAGCTGCGCGAAGCCTTGGACGGCCAGCACATTTCGATCGTCAACGTCAGCGGCGGTCAGACGCTGCTGGAACTGAGCGGGCCGAAGGTGCGCGAAGTGCTGATGAAGTCCACCAGCTATGACGTGCACCCAAGCAACTTCCCGGTCGGCAAGGCGGTGGGCACCCACTTCGCCAAGTCGCAACTGGTAATCCGCCACACTGCCGAAGACACCTGGGAGCTGCTGATCCGCCGCAGCTTCTCCGATTACTTCTGGCTGTGGCTGCAGGACGCCAGCGCTGAGTACGGCTTGGCGATCAAAGCCTGAACGTAGGGTGGACGACGCTTTTCTCGTCCACCAGAGGCCCGCAAAGGTGGATGGATAAAGCGCCAGCTACGCGCCCCGATCCACCCTACGCCCAGATGGCAACAAACACCCTGTGGGAGGGGCTTTAGCCGCGACTGTTCTCGTGGTTAACGCCGATCGCGGCTAAAGCCCCTCCCACGAGTTCCACCGAGGGACTGACCATGAGCCGCACCCCCGATACTTGGATTCTCACCGCCCACTGCTCGAGCGTGCTCGGCACCGTGGATGCGGTGACGCGCTTTCTGTTCGAGCAGCGCTGCTACGTTACCGAGCACCATTCCTTCGATGATCGTCTGTCGGCGCGCTTCTTTATCCGCGTGGAATTCCGCCAGCCGGATGACTTCGATGAGCAGGCCTTTCGCGCCGGCCTCGACCAGCGCTTGACCGCCTTCGGCATGCAGGTCGAGCTAACCCCGCCGGGCTACCGCGCCAAGGTGGTGCTGATGGTCAGCAAGGCCGACCATTGCCTGAATGACCTGCTCTATCGCCAGCGTATCGGCCACCTGGCGATGGATGTGGTGGCGGTGGTGTCCAACCACCCGGACCTGGAGCCGCTGGCGCGCTGGCACGATATTCCCTACTACCACTTCCCCCTCGACCCGAATGACAAGCCGGCGCAGGAGCGCAAGGTGCTGCAGGTGATCGAGGACAGCGGCGCTGAACTGGTGGTGCTTGCCCGCTATATGCAGGTGCTGTCGCCCGAGCTGTGCCGCCAGCTGGATGGCTGGGCGATCAATATCCACCACTCGCTGCTGCCCGGTTTCAAGGGCGCCAAGCCCTATCACCAGGCCTATGAGAAGGGCGTCAAGCTGGTCGGCGCCACCGCCCACTACATCAACAACGACCTCGACGAAGGGCMGATCATCGCCCAGGGCGTGGAGTCGGTGGATCACGCCCACTACCCCGAAGACCTGATCGCCAAGGGCCGCGATATCGAGTGCCAGACCCTGGCCAAAGCCATCGGCTACCACCTCGAACGGCGGGTGTTTCTTAACGCCAGCCGTACGGTGGTGCTGCACGCCTAAACCGCAACTGCTGAAACCCTCGCTATGGGTGGGACCGACTGCCAAACCCTCGGCCCCACCCGGCAACAGACACAAGCTCCAGTACAAGGCCGCGCGACCGTTGGCTGCGCCTTTGTATTCACAACAAGAAAGGAGAAATACGTATGTCTGGTAATCGTGGCGTCGTCTATCTCGGCGCTGGCAAGGTCGAAGTGCAGAAAATCGACTATCCGAAAATGCAGGACCCGCGCGGTCGCAAGATCGAGCACGGGGTCATCCTGCGCGTGGTCTCCACCAATATCTGTGGCTCCGACCAGCACATGGTGCGCGGCCGTACCACGGCGCAAACCGGCCTGGTACTGGGCCACGAAATCACCGGTGAGGTGATCGAGAAGGGCCGCGACGTGGAGAACCTGAAAATTGGTGATCTGGTTTCGGTGCCGTTCAACGTCGCCTGCGGTCGCTGCCGTTCGTGCAAGGAACAGCACACCGGCGTTTGTCTGTCGGTTAATCCGGCGCGTGCTGGCGGTGCCTACGGTTATGTCGACATGGGCGACTGGACCGGTGGCCAGGCCGAATACGCCATGGTGCCGTATGCCGACTTCAACCTGCTCAAGCTGCCGGATCGCGACAAGGCCATGGAGAAGATCCGTGACCTGACCTGCCTGTCCGACATCCTGCCCACCGGCTACCACGGCGCGGTGACCGCCGGTGTTGGCCCGGGCAGCACCGTGTATATCGCCGGTGCCGGCCCGGTCGGTCTGGCTGCAGCCGCTTCAGCACGCCTGCTTGGCGCGGCGGTGGTGATCGTCGGTGATGTCAATCCCGTGCGTCTGGCCCATGCCAAGGCGGTGGGTTTCGAGATTGCCGACCTGTCCAAAGACACCCCACTGCACGAACAGATCGCTGCGTTACTGGGCGAACCGGAAGTCGATTGTGCGGTGGATGCGGTGGGCTTCGAGGCCCGTGGCCATGGTCACGCAGGCGTGCAGCACGAAGCGCCGGCCACGGTGCTTAATTCGCTGATGGGCGTGGTGCGGGTGGCCGGCAAGATCGGTATTCCCGGTCTGTATGTCACCGAAGATCCGGGCGCAGTCGATGCGGCAGCGAAGATCGGTTCCTTAAGCATCCGCTTCGGTCTGGGCTGGGCCAAATCCCACAGCTTCCACACCGGCCAGACCCCGGTGATGAAGTACAACCGCCAGCTGATGCAGGCGATCATGTGGGACCGCATCAACATTGCCGAAGTGGTCGGCGTGCAGGTGATCAGCCTGGACGATGCGCCGCGTGGTTACGGCGAGTTCGATGCCGGCGTGCCGAAGAAGTTTGTGATTGATCCGCACAAGCTGTTCAGCGCCGCCTGACAGCCATAAGGCATCCTGGCGGGCACGCAGGTGTCCGCCTTCTGGCTGCCGCGTTATGCCCGCAAAAGTGGCTACAGTAAGTGCACGGCACCGCTGTTCAGTGCGCACTTTCCAGGGTCGGATTTCATGCGGGTAATCGTTTTAACCCTCAGTTTGTTGTGCACCACAGGCCTGGTGTCGGCGGCTGACTGGTTCCCAGTCGAAGTTCAGGCCGATGGCCGCACTCAGCTCTATCAGCCCTTACAAAAAGCCGCCAAGCCCTGGCGAATTTGCGCGCTGTTGCCCCACGGCAAAGACCGCTACTGGTGGGGCGTGGCCTGGGGCCTGGATGAAGAGGCCACCCGCCAAGGCGTGCGCCTCGGTATCTATGAAGCCGGTGGCTATGAAAATCCGCAGGTGCAGGCGCAGCAACTGGAGCAGTGCCGGCAACTGGATGCGGATGCCTACATCATTGCCGCCATCAATGCTCAGGCGCTCTGCGGCGCCATCGCCGCCCTGGTCGAGCAGGGTAAACCGGTGGTGGAGCTGGTGAACGGCAGCGATTGCCCCGGTTTGAGTGCCAATTCCAATGTGGACTTTGCCGACATGTTGCGTGCTGCGCTGGGCTATATCGAACAGCATCGCCCTGCCGGGCCATACAGTCTGGGCTGGTTGCCGGGGCCACAAGGGGCGGGCTGGGTCGAGGATCTGGAGCGTGCGCTGCGTGAGGCGCAGCAGGCCGGGCGTATGCGCGTTGAACATGCTGGCTATGCCCCGGTGGATCGCGCCAGCCAGGCGCAACTGGTGCGCGAGCTGCTCAGGCAGCATCCGCACCTCGACTACTTGTTGGGCAACGCCGAGGCGGCCGGTTTTGCCGCCCAGCTGGTGCAGACCTCCGGGCAGAACTACCGGGCGCAGGTACTGGCCACCTACACCACTGAGCGGATTATCGAGCAGATTCGCGACGGCTTTATTGTCGCCGCGCCAACCGACTCACCGGTTTTGCAGGCGCGCATCGCGGTCGATCTGGCCGTGCGTGTGCTGGAAGATCAGCCCCATGCGCGGCAGGTCAGCCCGATGATCCAGATGCTCGATCAGGCCAGCCTGACGCAGTTCGACATCAGCCGCCTGATGCCGCCGCCCGAGCACTGGATGATTCGCCGTGAGCTGCCTGAGTAGTTGAGTGGCAGCGGTGTCTGGTCAGATGGACTGTTCCGCGCGTATTGCCGCTATCCGCGCATCTTTGTCTTGCCACAGTTTCGTCACCCAGCTCTGCACAAATTGGCGAAATACCGGGTCGTTCTCGTAATCGCCTTGCCACAGCGCCGGGTCGAGGTCGCGGGTTTGAATGTCGACGATGACCTTGTCTACCTGACCGCTGATCAAATCCCAGAAACCGGGAATGCGTTTGCCCGGATACACCAGCGTCACGTCCAGCACGGTGTCCAGCTGTTCGCCCAGTGCCGCCAGGACAAAAGCCACGCCACCGGCTTTCGGCTTGAGCAGATACTGATAGGGCGAGCCCTGCTGCGCTTGCTTTGCCGGGGTGCAGCGGGTGCCTTCGAGGTAGTTGACCACGGTCACCGGCAGGTCCTTGAACTTCTCGCAGGCGCGTTTGGTGATCTCCAGGTCCTGGCCTTTGAGTTCGGGGTGCTTGGCCAGAAACGCCTTGGAGTAGCGACGCATAAAGGGGTAATCCAGCGCCCAGAACGCCAGGCCAAGAAAAGGCACCCAGAT
Source organism: Pseudomonas sp. 1928-m (assembly GCF_029269135.1). NCBI lineage: Bacteria > Pseudomonadati > Pseudomonadota > Gammaproteobacteria > Pseudomonadales > Pseudomonadaceae > Pseudomonas > Pseudomonas sp. 1928-m. The sequence continues at coordinate 252,120 of NZ_JARIXO010000003.1, forward strand.
CAGCTGCTGCTTGAGGAAGAACTTGAAGTAGGGCGTCTTGCGGTTGAATGCCTGCACCAGGGCGGGAATATCGACCCAGGACTGGTGGTTGCTGATCACCAGGTAGGAGGTGCTCTGGCGCAGGTCGGCACTGCCGCGAATATCCCAGTGCACCGGTAGCAGCGTGGCGAAGATCAGCTTGTTGATCTCCGCCCAGGTTTCCGCCACCCACATCACCCCGCGCGAGCTGGCGGTTTTCAGCGCTTTGCCGGGCAGGATGAACTTGCCAAGGGCGATCAGCAGCAGCGGGCCGATCAGTGTCAGCGTGTTGAGGAGCAACAGAATAATGACGCTAAGACCGGTCAACAGGCGGCGCATGGCAACTCCTTAGGGTGCGCTTGAGCGGCAATGATAAGCAGTCGTGGCAAGGCTTCCAAGCCGTCCATCGGCGACCAATGTCCTATGGCCATTAGTTGCTGCAGGTCAGCATAATGCCGGCGATTGTTCATCTACGCTTGTCTGACAATCACCGGGTTACTTTCTCGTCCGAGTGCAATCCATGTTGAAGTGCATTGCTGTGGCCGACGTGCGCGTCGGTATGTATATCCACGAGTTCTGTGGCGCATGGATGGACCACCCCTTCTGGAAATCCAAGTTCCTTCTCAACTCTGAAAAAGACCTGCAGCGGATCAAGGCCAGCAGCATCGGCGAGTTGTGGATTGATGTCAGCAAGGGCCTGGATGTTGCGGTTGGCACCGTCAGCGTCAGCCCCGAGGAAGTCGCCGCCGAAGCCGAGGCCGCCCTGTTGGCTGCGGTGCAGAGCCCGCCGGTCAACCTGGCGGTGTCGATGGAAGATGAGGTGCAGCGTGCGGTGAAACTCTGCGCCCGCTCCAAGGCCGCGGTGGTCAGCATGTTTGGCGATGCGCGCATGGGCCAGGCGTTGCAGTTTGAGCAGGCCGGCGAGCTGGTCGAGGAGATTTCCGATTCGATCATGCGCCACCCCAATGCGTTGATCAGCCTGGCGCGGCTGAAGCATGCCGATGAATACACCTATATGCACTCGGTGGCGGTCTGCGCCTTGATGATTGCCTTGGCGCGCAATTTGGGCCTGAACGAGGGCCAGGTGCGCGAAGCTGGGCTGGCCGGGCTGCTGCATGACATCGGCAAGATGGCGATTCCTAACGATGTGCTGAACAAGCCGGGCAAGCTCACTGACAATGAGTTCGCCACCGTACGCAACCACCCCGAAGCCGGCTCGCGCATGCTGATTGAGAGCAAGCAGGTCAGCGCGCTGGTGCTGGATGTGTGCCTGCACCACCACGAAAAGGTCGATGGTACGGGTTACCCGCATCGTCTGGCCGGTGAGCAGATCAGCCTGTACGCGCGTATGGGCGCGGTGTGCGACGTGTACGACGCGATCACCTCCAACCGGCCGTACAAGCAGGGTTGGGACCCGGCCGAGTCGATCCGCAAGATGGCCGAGTGGAAGGGCCATTTTGACCCCGTGGTATTCCAGGCCTTCGTTAAAACCGTGGGCATCTACCCGGTGGGTTCGCTGGTGCGTCTGGAGAGCGGGCGTATCGGCGTGGTGATGGAGCAGCAGGCCAAGTCGCTGCTTGCGCCGAGGGTCAAGGTGTTCTTCTCGGCCAGATCGAAAACCCCGATCCCGCAGGAAATTCTCGATCTGAGCAAGCTGGTCGGGCGCGACAAGATCGTCGGCCGCGAGTCCGCCGAGGAGTGGGGCTTTCGCCAGGTCGACGAACTCTGGAGCGGCATTCCCAGTTAGGTTTTCTAGGCCGAGCGGAACAGCTCTCCGACCGACTAACGGCCGTGCTCCGGTCACTCATCTATGCTCATTAAACATTACCGCCTGCAGGCGCGCTGCTTGGGCGTGCTTCTTGCTTGAAGTTTTGCTTTGGCGCGCCCCTGAAGTTGGCGCGCTCAACAGGTTGAGGTGTGTATGACTGGAGTACTCAAACCGGGTGTGCGGCTGCTGGAACGTTTCAGCTTTGCGCGCAAGTTTCAGTTGGTGTTTGTCTTGTTCGCCCTGCCGCTGGGCTTTTCCCTGTGGGTGATCAGTAGTAATTATCAGGATCGACTCAATTCCATCGACCATGAACTGGAAGGCATCAGTGCCCTGCAGGGCATGGCCGGCGTGCAGCAGGAGCTGATTGAGCAACGCACCTTGCTGTCGCGCTGGAAGGGCACCGAGAAAGCTGCCGAAGCGTTGCTGCGCGAACATGCCAGTGGTCTTGGTCCCACGTTGCAAGCGCTGGAGCCGCCGCTTAAATCCGAGTTGATGAGCGATCAGGCTCGCCAGCATTTGCAGACGCTCAGCGCCAGTCAGGCCGAACTGAGTGTCGATGTGCTGGGTAAGCTGGCCTTGCCCGATGCCCTCGAACGTTACCAAAAGAACCTGCTGAGCCTGCTGGCCCTGCGCGAGCAGGTGGCCACCGACAGTGGGCTGATCCTCGATCCGCAGCTCGACACCTACCTGATGATGGAGCAGCTGACCTACACCTTGCCGCGTCTGCTCGAACAGTTGGGCAGCTTTGCCAGCCAGGGTTATGGCGCCGTGGTGTCGCAGCATTTCACCCTGCAGAGCCGAGTGCTGATCCGCGACCTGCGCCGCAGCCTGGATGAATCGCGCAGCCAGTTGCTCAAGGCCCAGGCCACGCTCAAGTTGGAGGCGCCGCGTGCGATGCGCCAGCTGCAAGGGCCCTATGATGAGGCGCTGCAGGGTTACGAAGCCTTCCTCGCGGGCATCGACCGCGACATGTTCGAGGCCAGCCCGATGGCCCTGACCCCGGAGCAGTTCGTGCAGCGCACCGATGCCCTGCAGGGCCAATTGCTGGCCCTGCAGACTGCGCTGTACCAGCAGTTTGCCGCCAGTCTTGGTGATTACCGGCGCAAGGCCCTGACCGCGATGATCGAAGTGATCGGCGTGTTCAGCGTACTGACCCTGCTGGCGCTGTATGTATTGTTCTGCCTGAACGCCTCGATCCGCCGCAGCACCGCCGGGATCATCCAGGCTGCCGAAGGCCTGCGCGATGGCGATCTGCGCGTGCGCATGCAGGTGCATGGTGAGGACGACCTGGCGAGTATCGCCATGGCGCTGAATACCGCCGTCGGCCAGTTGCGCGACTCCATGCAGGGGGTCAATCAGCAGAGCCAGCAACTGGGCGGCACGGTGCAGATGCTCAACGGCGAGGCGCGCAATGCTCTGGAGTCGGTGGAACAGCAACAGGCGCAGATGAGCCAGATTGCCGCTGCCGCCACCGAAATGGCCGCCACTGCGCAAAGCGTGGCGCAGAGCTGCGAGCAGGCCGCGGTGGAAGCCAGCCAGACCCGCGAGATCGCCAACCAGAGCAACCAGCGCAGCGCGCGTACCAGCGAGAGCATGCGCCAGCTCAGCAGCCGTCTGGGCGACAGCGCCACCACCTTGCAGCAACTGCGCAGCCAGACCGAGCAGATCACCCGGGTGGTGGATGTGATCAAGGGCATCGCTGAGCAGACCAACCTGCTCGCGCTTAACGCCGCCATCGAAGCAGCGCGTGCCGGTGATCAGGGCCGCGGCTTTGCCGTGGTGGCCGACGAGGTGCGTTCGTTGTCGCAACGCACGCAGAACTCCACGGCGGAAATCGCCGAAACCGTGGCCAACCTGCACCGCGTTGTGGGCCAGTCGGTGACCCAGATGGAAGACGCCGTGCGCCAGGCTGAAGGTGATGTTGGCAGCGTGCTGGCCATGGGCGAGGACCTGAATGCCATCGTCGAGTCGGTGCAGCTGGTGACTGATCGCCTGGCACAAATCGCCACCGCCGCCGAGCAACAGGCAGCCACCGCCGATGAAGTCAGCGGCAATATTCAGCAGGTCGATCACGCCGCCAGCGCCCTGCTTGAAGGCGCGCAGGCAGTAAGCAACGCCGCTGAACAGCTGCGTCAGGGCAGTCAGGCGTTGGCGCAGAATACCGCGCGTTTCAAGCTGGACTGAGGGCCTGTCTACGATCTGCTGCGCGTCGGCCCTGCTGCGTTAAAAACAGGCTCGGAAAGCCACTTGTGGCTAGCGCGCTTCAGCGCGACCCCGAAGGGGCGAGTGAAACGAGTAATGCTCATGTACAAAAGTACACTCGCGTGCGAGCCCAGTCCGCTTCCTCGCCTGTTTTGACCAGCCGAAGGCTGTTACTAACGTAGCGCCTTGCAGGACTCTAGCTCGCGAGATCTTTGCTAGGGGCTATGTTTGCAAGGGCTGTCTCGCCCTTGACGCTGGCAGTGCGTAGCCCGGATGTAATCCGGGGCGATCTATCTGCGTCGCCATTCCGGATTACATCCGGGCTACAACAGCTACGTGCAGGGTGATTAGCCATGCTTGACGCTGGCAGCGGCCTGCCGCAGGCTCCTCGCCGAGTTGCCACGAGCAGGACGCCCATGCCGCATATTCTGATTGTCGAAGACGAAGCCGCCATCGCCGACACCCTGATCTTCGCCCTGCAGAGCGAAGGTTTTACCACCACCTGGCTAAGCCTGGCCGAGCAGGCTCTGGCTGAGCAGCAGCGCAACCCGGCTGATCTGCTGATTCTCGATGTCGGCCTGCCGGATATCAGCGGCTTTGAGGCCTGCAAGCGCCTGCGGCGCTTCTCCGAGGTGCCGGTTATTTTCCTAACCGCGCGCAGCGAGGAAATCGACCGCGTGGTGGGCCTGGAAATCGGCGCCGACGATTATGTGGTCAAACCCTTTAGCCCGCGGGAAGTGGCCGCGCGGGTTAAGGCCATCCTCAAGCGCATGGCGCCGCGTGAAGCGCCTGCCGCCAGCCCGGCCAGCACACCCTTCCAGTTGGATATTGAGCGGGTGCAAATCCACTACCACGGCCAGCTCTTGAGCCTTACGCGCCACGAATTCCGCCTGCTGCAAAGCCTGCTGGCGCAGCCCGAACGGGTGTTTTCCCGCGAGCAGTTGCTTGACGGCCTTGGCGTGGCCGCCGATGTCGGCTACGAGCGCACCATCGACAGCCATATCAAAAGCCTGCGCGCCAAGCTGCGTCAGGTGGCCGCTGAAGCCGAGCCGATCCAGACCCACCGTGGCCTGGGTTACAGCTACTCGCCGAGGCACGCCTGATGCCGCTGGGAATTCGCATCTTCCTGGTGTACTTCCTGTTTGTCGGGCTGGCCGGCTGGTTTGTGCTGAGCACGGTGATGGACGAAATCCGCCCCGGCGTGCGCCAGAGCACCGAGGAAACCCTGGTGGACACCGCCAACCTGCTGGCCGAGATTCTGCGTGATGAGGTCAAGGCCGGCCGCCTGCAGCAGAGCCGTCTGCCGGAGTTGCTGCAAGCCTACGGCCAGCGCCAGCCACAGGCGCAGATCTGGGGCGTGGAGAAAACCCAGGTCAACCACCGCATCTATGTCACCGACGCCAACGGCATCGTCCTGCTCGACTCCACGGGGGCGGCGGTGGGCCAGGATTATTCGCGCTGGAACGATGTGCTGCGCACCCTGCGCGGCGAATACGGCGCGCGCTCGACCAAGGAAGACCCGAACGACCCCGATTCCTCTGTGATGTATGTGGCCGCGCCGATCATGGATGGCGCGCAGATCATCGGCGTGGTCTCGGTGGCCAAACCTAATCGCACCCTGCAGCCCTATATCGAGCGCTCCGAGCAGCGCCTGGCCTGGCTTGGTGGTGGCTTGATCGTGCTCGGTCTGTTGATCGGTGCGCTGCTGTCCTGGTGGCTTAGTGCAGCGCTGCGCAAACTGACCCGTTACGCCCAGGCGGTCAGCGCTGGGCAGCGTGCCGAACTGCCCAGCGTGCGCGGCGGCGAGCTGGCACAGTTGGCTGAAGCCATCGAGCGCATGCGCACCGAGCTGGAAGGCAAGGCCTATGTCGAGCGCTACGTGCACACCCTGACCCACGAGCTGAAAAGCCCGCTGGCAGCAATTCGCGGGGCGGCGGAACTGCTCGATAGCGAGATGCCGGCGCCACAACGGCAGCGCTTTGTCGCCAATATCGAGCAGGAAAGCGCGCGCATGCAGCAACTGATCGAGCGTCTGCTGCACCTGGCTCAGGTCGAACAGCGCCAGGGCCTGGAAGAACAGGTGGCGGTGCCACTGCAGGCGCTGGTCGACTCCCTGCTGCAGGCGCAGATGGCGCGCATCGAAGCGGCCGGTCTGCAAATTGAAAACCGCATTGGCATTGAATTAAGTGCGCGCGGTGAGGCTTTTCTGCTGCGTCAGGCGCTGGCCAATCTGCTGGATAACGCGTTGGACTTCACCCCGCCGGGCGGGCTGATCCGCTTTGACGCGGAGATTCGTGCTGGGCAGATCGAGCTGCGTCTGTTCAACCAGGGCGAGGCGATTCCCGATTACGCCTTGGCACGCCTGAGCGAGCGCTTCTACTCCCTGCCGCGCCCCGGCAGCGGGCGCAAAAGCACCGGCTTGGGTCTGAATTTTGTCGAGGAAGTGATGCAGCTACACGGCGGCGCATTGCATATCGGCAATGTCGCGGGCGGGGTCGAGGCGCAGCTGCGTCTGCCGGGGGGCTGAAATCCGTAGGAGTGGGCCATGCCCGCGAAGAGTCCGTAGCCCGGATGCAATCCGGGGCCGAGTGTCATCGGGCAGCCCATTCCCGGATTACATCCGGGCTACTCGCTGTTGAAATGTCGGATCACCGTAGGGTGGGTTAGCGGTGCCAAGCGACAAACGCTCAGGCGCCGCCATGGTGGTGCGCCGCGTAACCCACCAACCACTATCGCGGCGTTGCGCAGGTGGTGGGTTACGGCGCACCGGGTAGTGCGGGTGCATCGCTATCGGCAGGGCGCGCCTAACCCACCCTACGGAATGGCAGTTGACGCGCCCCAAGCCCGGTAACACGAATAATCCCGCTGGGCTCGCCCGCTCTGGCAAAATCCCCGCAGCATTTTCTACAGCTGCGCCTCATCCGGCGCAGTTCTGCATACAAGGTACGAATGGCATGACCAGTAGCGAAGAACAGCAATTCCTTAACGAACTGGAGAAAAAACTCTGGAACGCCGCCGACAGGCTGCGCTCCAGCCTGGACGCCGCCGTGTACAAGCATGCCGTGCTTGGCCTGATCTTCCTTAAGTACGTCAGCGACACCTTTGCCGAGCGCCGCGCCGAGCTGGAGGCGCAGTTTCGCGACCCGGAGCACGAGTATTACCTGGGTGGCGACGAAGCGCTGATTAAAGAAGAGCTGGAAGTGCGCGACTTCTACACCGAGAAAAACGTCTTCTGGGTGCCCGAGATCGCCCGCTGGGACACCCTGCAAAGCAACGCCAAGCTGCCCATCGGCACCCACTTTATGCTCAAGAGCGGCAAAACCGAGCAGGCTGTGGAGATGCGCACCATCGGCTGGCTGATCGACACCGCCCTCGACCATGTGGAAAAAGAAAACGCCATCCTCAAAGGCGTACTCAACAAAACCTACACCCAGCTCAGCATTGAAGCCGACAAACTCACCGGCCTGATCGACCTGATCGGCAGCATCCCCTTCAAGCACGCCAGCCTGCACGCCAAGGATATTCTCGGCCACGTTTACGAATACTTCCTCGGCCAGTTCGCCCTCGCCGAAGGCAAAAAGGGCGGCCAGTACTACACGCCCAAAGCCATCGTCAGCCTGATTGTGGAAATGCTCCAGCCGTTCAAGGGCCGCGTGTACGACCCAGCCATGGGCTCGGGCGGCTTCTTCGTGCAGAGCGAGCGCTTTATTGAAGAGCACCAGGGCAAGCTGAACAACATTTCGGTGTACGGCCAGGAGTCCAACCCCACCACCTGGCGCTTGGCCGCGATGAATATGGCCCTGCGCGGTATCGACTTTAACTTTGGTGGCCGCTGGGCCAGCACCTACAGCGAAGACCTTCACCCAGACCTGCGCGCCGACTTTGTGATGGCCAACCCGCCGTTCAATATGAAAGAGTGGAAGAGCGGGGTGAAGGACGACGACCCGCGCTGGGCCTATGGCATCCCGCCGGATGGCAACGCCAACTTCGCCTGGCTGCAACATATGCTCCACCACCTGGCGCCCAACGGCAGCCTGGGGCTGCTGTTGGCCAACGGCTCCATGAGTTCCAACACCAATAACGAAGGCGAAATCCGCAAAAACCTGCTGCTGGCCGACCGCGTGGAATGCATGGTCGCCCTGCCGGGGCAGTTGTTTACCAACACCCAGATACCCGCCTGCATCTGGTTTTTAACCAAAAACAAACACCCGCGCACAACCGCCAGCGGCCTCAACCTGCGCGAGCGCAGCGGCGAAGTGTTGTTTATCGACGCGCGCAACCTCGGTTTTATGAAAGACCGCGTACTGCGCGACTTTACCCGCGAGGATATCCACAAGGTCGTCAGCACCTACCACGCCTGGCAAACCGGCACGGGCTATGAAGATATGTTGGCCTTCTGCAAGTCCGTGACCCTGGACGAAATTGCCGAGCACGGCCATGTGCTAACGCCGGGCCGTTATGTCGGTGCTGAAGCGGTGGAAGAGGATGACGAAGCCTTTACTGAGAAGATGCAGCGCCTGACCAAGCAGCTTGGCGAACAGATGGAGAAGGGCGCTGAGCTTGATCAGTTGATCCGGCAGAAGCTGGGGGGGCTGGGGTATGAGTGTTGAGTGGACTAAACAAAAGCTCTCTAGCCTTGGAACCTTTGATCGGGGGAAATCTAAGCACCGCCCTCGTGATGCCGCTCATTTGTACGGTGGCCCGTATCCATTCATACAAACTGGGGATGTCACGGCGGCTGGAGGACGGATTACAAGCTATCGTCAGACTTATACCGAAGCTGGACTCGCCCAGAGCAAGCTGTGGCCTGTTGGAACTTTGTGCATAACTATTGCCGCAAACATAGCGGAAACAGCGCTTCTGACTTTTCCTGCATGTTTTCCAGACAGCGTGGTTGGTTTTACTGCAGAGCCATCTAAAGCGGATATTCGCTACATCGAGTATGTCTTTCGAGCCTTTCGAGATTCCGTTAAGCAACGGGCATATGGAAGTGTTCAGGAAAACATCAATCTCGAAGTTCTGCGCGACTTGGAGTTCCCTATACCACCGCTGCAGTTACAAAAAAGCATTGCAGACTTTCTAACGCTATTCGACGATCACATCGCCTTGTTACACGAAACCAACGCCACCCTGGAAGCCATCGCCCAGGCGCTGTTTAAATCTTGGTTCGTCGATTTCGACCCCGTGCGCGCCAAGGCCGAAGGCCGCCAGCCGCAAAGTATGGATGCCGCCACTGCCGCTCTGTTCCCCGATAGCTTTGAAGAGTCCGAACTGGGCTTGGTGCCGAAGGGGTGGCTGACACGGCCCATATACGACATGGCGACTTACATAAACGGTGCAGCATACAAAGCGTTCGAACCGAATGCGGAGCGGCGTGGGTTGCCAATCATCAAGATCGCTGAGCTAAAGGCAGGGGTTGGTGTTCAAACTGCGTTTTCTGACGTTGCCATGCCCGTTAAGTACTTAATTGAGACAGGCGACATTCTTTTCTCCTGGTCAGGCAACCCAGATACATCAATCGATACTTTCGTTTGGCAGCATGCTCCAGCGTTACTGAATCAGCATATTTTCCGCGTGTTGCCTCACGAGACTTTCGAGCGCTCGTTTGTGCTCCAAATGCTCAGGAATTTAAAGCCAGTATTTGCAGAGCTGGCCCGGAACAAGCAAACCACTGGGTTAGGGCACGTCACCGTGGCTGATCTGAAGCGACTCCATGTGGTTCACCCTCCGCAGTCAGTCATCGAGCAATTCAACATTCTGGTTGTACCAATCCACCAAATGATCTTTGGTAATGAGCAGCAAGCCCAAACCCTCACCCAACTCCGCGACACCCTCTTACCCCGCCTAATCTCCGGCCAGCTGCGCTTGCCGGAAGCCGAGAAGCTGGCCGAGCAGGCAGTGGCTTAACTATGCTTGCCCGCAACCCCGAATATTCAAGGATGAATAAATGATCCCAGCATGGAACCTCGCCGGTGTATTACCGCCAATCCAGCCTGGCGAGGCCGGGCATAGCGTAAACCGCTCGCCATATCAGGTAACGTTGGCCGAGGTGGTTGAGGGGTTCTGCGGTTCCGCGCAGCGCGTGAGCATTCTCCAGGGCCTGCTGAACTACCGGGCCGCCTTGCATGCCTTGGGCATTGTGCGTGGCTTTCAATGGCTGGACGGCAGCTTTATGGAGCAGGTGGAGGTATTGGAGGCCCGCCCGCCGCAGGATATGGATGTGGTGACCTTCTTCCATCTGCCGGCCCAGGAAACCCAGGCCAGTTTGGCCGCCAAGGCTGTGCACCTGTTTAGCCCGGCGCAGACCAAAGCCAGCTATCTACTCGACGCTTACCCCTGCATCCTTGGCCAGCCCACCGAGCCGCGTCATGTGCAGCAGATTGCCTACTGGTACAGCATGTGGTCGCACCGGCGTGACGGTGTATGGAAGGGCTTTGTGCAGGTAGACCTGGCTCCAGAGGAAGATCCGGCGGCCAGGCGTATGCTTGAGTTGTTACAGGGTGGAGGGGTGACGCCATGAGTTACGACGAATACTTGGCCATCGCGAGCGAGATCAATCAGCTACACGCCCTGTTGGCGCAGATTCCGCAGGACAGTGTGCTTGAGCGCATGGGGCTGGAGGCACGCCTGGCGTCAGCACAACAATTGCTCGCAGGGCGCGCCCCTGAGCAATTGAGCCACAAGGCCATACTCACCTTCCGTGGACGCCCCGTGCTGGGTAGCCATGGTATCGCTGCAGATTTTGCCGGTAAGGCTGCGGGGGTGTTTTCCGATGCGGTGGCGGCGGTGGCGGCTGGCATTGGCGAGAGCCTGCGTTATATGGGGCCTATTCCGGATAAAAGCAAAAATCAGTTGTTGATTACCGGCACGGCTATCGGCTCGTTCGGTTTCCAGTTTGAGTTGCCCAAAGTACAGGACCACGACCTGTTTCCCGTACCGAGCAAGACGGAGGATGCGCTGGCGAAAATCCAGGCGCTTATGCGCCAAGCCGCGCAAGGCAGCGATGATGAAGTGGCCGAGCTGGTCGAGGAGATTCACCCGCGTGCGGTGCGCAAGGTCGCCGAGTTTCTCGGTTACCTGCAGCAGCAGGAGGCTTGGTGCGGGCTGGAGTTTAACAATCAGTCTTTTCGCTTTCAGGATATGGCCCAGCTCAAGCGGTCTGCCGCTCGCTTGCAGGAGGACAATATCCACGAGACCGAAGAGGAGTATCACGGCGAGTTCCAGGGCGTATTGCCGGCCAGCCGAACGTTTGAATTCAAGCTGGGCGATCAGGCCGGGGTGCTCAAGGGTAAGGTCGATAGCGCCATCGAGGACCCGGATGTGCTCAACCGTGACTGGCTACACAAACCTGTGCGGGTCAAGTTGAACGTTATTCAGGTCGGGCAAGGGCGGCCGCGTTACACGTTGCTGTCGTTGGATGCTATCCAGCCATTGGCCTTAGGGCGCTAGCCTGCTGCCCTATGCCTGATTATCAACCGCCCTTTCAGCTAAACGCCCGCATCCTCCAGCAGGTCGCCTCTATTTGCGAGTTGCTCGGGCATTGGGCTGTCACAGGCGCTGCATCGCTGTCGCCCCATCTGCGCCGCGATAACCGTATCCGCACCATCCATGCGTCCCTGGCCATCGAGCACAACACCCTGTCGCTGCAGCAGATGACTGCTGTGCTGAATGGCAAGCGCGTGCTGGGCCAGCCACGGGAGATTCAGGAGGTGCGCAATGCCTTTGCCGCCTATGAGCAACTGCCGCACTGGCAGCCTGAGCGTGCCGCCGATCTGTTAGCCGCGCATAAAGCCCTGATGCTGGGTTTGGTGGACGGCCCCGGCCAGTATCGCCAGGGCGGGGTGGGTATCTATCGCGGTGAGGCATTGGTGCATATGGCACCGCCGGCCAATCGGGTGGCGCAGTTGGTGGGCGAGTTGTTGGGCTGGTTGCAATCAACCGATGCCCACCCGCTGATCGCCAGTTGCGTGTTCCATTACGAGTTTGAGTTTATTCACCCCTTTGATGACGGCAATGGCCGTATGGGGCGCTTGTGGCAAACCCTGATTCTTAGTCAGTGGCAGCCGCTATTGGCCTATCTACCGGTGGAAACCCTGGTGCATGCGCGTCAGGCGGATTATTACCAAGCCTTGAGCGAGGCCGATCAGCGCGCCGAGGCCACGCCTTTTATTGAATTTATGCTGCAGGCCCTGCTCGATGCTATGGCGGAAACGCTGGTAACTGGTTCGGAGAAAGGTTCGGAAGAAAGTTCGGAGAAGATTCTCGCACTGCTGCGCAGCGAGCCACGCTTGCCCGCCCGCGTGCTGGCCGAGCGCCTGGGCATTAGCTCGCGGGCGGTGGAAAAACAAATTGCCAAGCTGCGCGAGCACGGGCGCTTGCGGCGTATTGGCCCGGCCAAGGGTGGCCATTGGGAGGTTGTGCAGTGAAGCTGATTAGCGAAGACGGGCTGGAGCAGCTGTGCCAGGCGTGGTTCCGTGAGGGCGGCTACGAGATCGCCTACGGGCCGGATCTGGCCCCGGAAGGCCATGCTGCCGAGCGCGAGGATTACCGCCAGGTGATATTGCCCGGCCGTTTGTTGGCCGCGCTTGTGCGCATCAACCCACGCATTCCGCCTGCGGTGCTGCAGGAGCAGGTGGTGGAGGTGCTCGGTAAGGTGCAAAGCCCGGCGCTGATCCACAACAACCGGCAGTTCCAGCGCTGGCTGCTGGAGGGTGTGCCGGTTCAGTACCGCGTGGCGGACGAGATGCAACATGAACATGTGCAACTGGTGGATTTTCAGCAGGTGCACAACAACCAGTTTTTGCTGGTCAATCAGTTCACTCTGTTGGGCAGCAAAGGTAACCGCCGCCCGGACCTGCTGGTGTTTATCAACGGTCTGCCGATGGCGGTGATCGAGCTGAAAAATCCCGGCGATGAGGGCGCCGATATCTGGGATGCCTGCAACCAGTTGCAGACCTATAAAGAGGAAATTCCCGAGCTGTTTCAGTTTAACCAGGCGCTGGTGATTTCCGATGGCATCACCGCGCGGATTGGCTCGTTGACCGCCAACAAGGAGCGTTTTTTACCCTGGCGCACCATTCACGATGAGCACGACAAACCGCTGTTGTCTTACGAGCTGGAAGCGGTGGTGCGTGGTTTTTTCCAGCGCGAGCTGTTCCTCGACTACATCCGCCACTTTGTATTGTTCGAGCAGGACGGCGAGCGGCTGATCAAGAAGATTGCCGGTTATCACCAGTTCCATGCAGTGCGTGAGGCGGTGCGCGTCACCCTGGTGGCGGCCACGCTCGAAGGCACGCTGCGTGAGGAACGGGCCACCTACGGCAAGCGTATTGAGCCGCGCAAGGCCGGGGTGGTGTGGCACACCCAGGGTTCGGGTAAGAGCATCTCCATGGTTTGCTATGCCGGCAAACTGTTGCAGCAGCCGCAAATGCAAAACCCCACGCTGGTGGTGGTGACCGACCGTAACGACCTCGACGGGCAGCTGTTCGATAACTTCACCAGCGCCAAGATGCTGCTCAAACAGCTGCCGGAGCAGGCCAATAGCCGCGAAGAACTGCGCGAGATGCTGGCGGCGCGGCAGTCCGGTGGGATTATCTTCACCACGGTGCAGAAGTTCTCGTTGCTGGAAGGCGAAGAGCATCACCCCGCGTTGACCCAGCGCAGCAATGTGGTGGTGATTTCCGATGAGGCGCACCGCAGCCACTACGGCTTGCAAACCCGCCTGGTGGCCGTGAAGGACAAAGCCAGCGGTGAGGTGACCGGGCACAAGTACGTGAGCGGCTACGCCAAGCACTTGCACGATGCCATGCCGGCGGCGACCTTTATCGGTTTTACCGGCACGCCGATTGCCACCGAAGACAAAGACACCCGCGCGGTGTTTGGCGACTACATCAGCATCTACGACATTCAGGATGCCGTGGATGACGGCGCCACCGTGCCGATCTACTACGAAAGTCGCCTGGCCAAGCTGGACATCAATCAGGCTGAGATCGAGCAGCTCAACGATGAGGTCGAGGAAGTTATCGAGGACGAGGAGGACATCTCCTACCGCGAAAAAACCAAAAGCCAGTGGGCCGCCCTGGAAAAACTGGTGGGTGCCGAGCCGCGTATCGAACAGGTGGCTGCCGATTTGGTGCAGCACTTCGAGGCCCGCAGCGCCACGCTGGAAGGTAAGGGCATGATCGTAGGCATGAGCCGGGAGATCTGCGTGCACTTGTACAACGCCATCGTCGCGTTACGCCCGGCGTGGCACAGCACAGACCTCAACAGCGGCGCCATCAAGGTGGTGATGACCGGTTCGGCCGCTGATCGCGAGCTGTTGCAGCCGCATATCTACAACAAGCTGCAGAAAAAGACTCTGGAGCGGCGCTTCAAAGATGCCAATGATCCGCTGCGTTTGGTGATTGTGCGCGACATGTGGCTGACCGGCTTCGATGCGCCCTGCGTGCACACCATGTACGTGGACAAACCGATGAAGGGCCACAACCTGATGCAGGCCATTGCGCGGGTTAACCGGGTGTTTAAGAACAAGCCGGGCGGCCTGGTGGTGGATTACATCGGCATCGCCAACGAGCTGAAAAGCGCGCTGAAAACCTACACCGACTCCAACGGCAAAGGCCAGCCGGCCAACCTGGCGCAGGAGGCCTTCGCCTTGTTGGTGGAGAAAGTCGACATCGTGCGCGGCTTGTTTGCCACTGAGGTGGACGGGGCAAAGCTGAATGTCAGCGCCTACGCCACCCAAGCCACGCTGCTGCTGGTGCCAGCGGCCAACCATGTGTTGGGGTTGGATGACGGCAAAAAGCGCTTCCTTGATCTGGTGCTGGCCATCAGCAAGGCCTTTGCCTTGTGCGGCACCCTGGATGAAGCGGACGAATACCGTAAAGAAATCGCCTTTTACTCGGCGGTGAAGGCGGTGATCACCAAGTACACCACGGTCGATAAAAAGCTCACCGAGGAAGAAAAGAATTCTGCCCTCAAGCAGATTCTCGACAATGCCGTGATCGCCGATGGCGTGGCGGATATCTTCGCCCTCGCCGGGTTGGACAAGCCCAATATTGGCTTGCTCGACGACGACTTTATGGCCGATGTGCGCAACATGAAGAGCAAGAACCTGGCGGTGGAACTGCTGGAAAAACTGCTGCGCGATGAAATCCGTTCGCACACCCGCAACAACGTGGTGCAGGAGAAGAAGTACAGCGACCGCTTGCTGGAAAGCCTGCGCAAGTACCGCAACCGCGCCATCGAAACTGCCCAGGTTATCGAAGAGCTGATCGCCATGGCCAAAGAGTTTCAGGACGCCCTCAAACGCCATGAAGCACTAGGTCTGAACCCCGACGAACTGGCCTTCTACGATGCCCTGGCCAATAACGAGAGTGCAGTGCGCGAGCTGGGTGATGAGGAGTTGAAGAAGATCGCCACTGAGCTAACCGGCAAACTGCGTAGCAGCACCACCGTGGATTGGCAGGTGCGCGATAGCGTGCGGGCCAAGCTGCGTAACTTGGTGCGTATAACCTTGCGTCGTTATAAGTACCCGCCGGATAAGGCCGATGAGGCTATCGAGTTGGTGCTTAAACAGGCTGAGGTGTTGAGTCAAAATTGGTCGAAATAAGTAAGCACCTAGGCACTTGAAGTTAAAGGGACGCTTGGCCTGCAATGGTTGCGCTGAGCCCGCACAGGTGCTCTGATCGGGTCATCGGGTTGGCCAGTAATGGCCGGCCTGCGCACTATCCTTAATGCCAATAAGAAACAGAGCAGGAGCCGCTGCATGAAAACAGTTGCCGAGATCCTTCGCGCCAAGCCCCAGGCCGCCGTGTACAGCGTTACGCCCAGTACTTCGGTGCTGGATGCAATCAAGTTGATGGCCGAGAAAGGCATTGGTGCACTGGTGGTGCTGGATGACAAAGGCCGCCTGGCAGGCATCGTCAGCGAACGTGACTACGCGCGCAAAGTGGCGCTGCTGGAGCGCTCCGCATTCAGTGCGATGATCAGCGAAATTATGACAGCAGATGTCCTGACCGTCGGCCTGCGCGACACCTCGCAGCACTGCATGCAGCTGATGACCGACCGCCATCTGCGTCATCTACCCGTATTGGCCGAAGGCGAGTTGATCGGTCTGCTGTCGATTGGTGACCTGGTCAAACACACCATCGCCGAACAGGCCAGCCTGATCCAGCAGCTGGAACAGTACATTCGCGGCGAGTAAGGCCGCGCAACAGGGATAGGTTGATGGACATCCGCAGTGTCGGGGCCAGCGAGCTGGATGCGCTGCTCGCCCTGTATGAGCATTTACATCCTGATGATCAACCGCTGCCCGCGCGTGATCAGGTTGAAGCGGTGTGGCAGGCGATCATCGCCAACCCCGCTCAGCAGTGTTTTGGTCTGTATCGCGATGCGCAGCTGGTGGCCAGCTGCAGCATCAACCTGGTGGCCAACCTGACGCGCGGCTGCCGACCCTTTGCCCTGATCGAAAACGTGGTGACCCATAGCGAGCATCGCGGGCGTGGCTATGGCCAAGCGTTGCTGGCGCACGCCCAGGCGTTTGCCTGGGGGCAGGGTTGCTACAAGGTCATGCTGATGACCAGCAGCAAGGACCCGGCAACCCTGCATTTCTATGAGGCCGCCGGATTTGATCGGCATAACAAGCAAGCCTTTATCGCCAAGCCACCGGCTTAGCTCGCTTCGCGGCGCTGCGGCTGATCCTGATGCAGAAAGCGCGTGTAGATATCCCTGGGCGGCGCCAATTGCAGTTGCGCCATGATCCGGCCGACGGCGCCACGGTGGTAGCCGCCGTGGGTGACGATATGCGCGAGCATTTCCGCGCGGCTCATGCAGCCGGCATCACCATCGACAAAGCTGAAGTGCAGGCGCTCGGCCAGCTGCTCGGCGCTTAGCTCCGCAACATAGTCCAGATACCAGCGATCAGTCTCCTGCACCGCCTGCTGCAGTTCTGCCAGCGTGGGCGTCTCTGGGGTGTTGGTGGCGCTGTAGTCGTGGCGGATGCCTTGTAGATTGGCGACAAAAATCCGCTCGACCACATGGATGTGATTGAGGATGCGCAGGGCGGCGTGCAGCTCGCTTTGCTGGGCAATTGGGTCAAGGCGTTGCAGCTCAACAAAGAGTTCCTGGTTGGCCCAGGCCTTGTACTGCAGTAATGAGGTTAACAAGCTGGCGCTGCTCATAAATGGCCTTTAATACGCGGGTGGTTTAACCGGGCGGTGAGCGGGTTACGGCTCTGCGGGTGGATAGTGCTGTGCGCTTTGGGCGTGGCGCGCATACTGGCGCTTCAATAACCCTCAGGTGACGATTATGACCCTTGCCCTTACCCCACTGATTTCGCTGATCGCCGGCATTCTGATTCTGGTGATGCCGCGTTTGCTCAACTACATCGTGGCGATTTATCTGATCGTGATTGGTCTGGTCGGCATCTTCGGCACTGGCAATTTCAATCTGAGCTTTTAAGCGTTGAGCAGCCCGGTTCTCCGGGCTGCTCCGTGCCATCAGGCTGTCGTCGAGGCGCTATCCTGCGGCGCTTTGCTACCTGTATCTAAGGCCTTGAGCACCAGATACAGCAGTGGCCCGACTGATACAAAGATCGCAGTCAGAGCAAAGAATGGCAGTAGGTAGGCCAGCGACTTGCCCCGTGCGCGGCCGTCGCGGTACATCCAGATGCAGGCCAATGCCGCGAGTATGTAAAGGTCGATCATCACCTGGGCGGTGTCGGCGCTGGACATCAGCTGCATGCCAAATTGCAGCAGCGATTGTTCTGCGTGCAGCATCACGTACAGGGTGTAGGCGCTGAAGGCCAGCAGGGTGATCAGCGGCAGGGCGAGCTTTTTCATGGTGCCATCCTTGGGTCGTTATAAGCCGATGGGGTGCGTTAGCTCTTGGCCGTTCGGGTTGCTGAACTGTTCAGCTGCACCGTCGCCATCACGGTTTCCGCGTTTTCTAGCAGGCAGGAGTAGTGCGCGTGTTCGGCACCACGGCTCACCGCGCTGGCATGGCGCAGATGCTCCTGCAGGTAAATGGACATGGCAATGGGCGCCCAGTTATCGGCCTCGCCATGCCACAAGCTGACCGCCGCCGTGACGTTATCCAACTCTGTAGCCCAGGTCTCGACGTAGAGTTCTACGTCGCGCACATAGCTGCGAGTCCCATGTTTGAAACAGGCGCGCTGAATATCTACCAGCCAGGCCTGGGTGTCGGCGTGATGCAGTAACTCGGGGTCCTTGCCGCCGGCACCAGCGAACAGCAGCTTCAGCAGCAGGCCTGGGCTGACTTTCGCCAGCAGCGCCTGATACCAGGCAAAGGCCCGGAACAACCTTGGATAATGCTGCGCCCAGAGGAAGGTATACCGCCCCGCGCCCATGCCGACGCTATTGCTGGGGATCTGCAGTGGCGCGGCAGCCGATAACAGGTACACCTCAGCCACCCGTTCACCCAACAGCGCAGCAACGCGCAATGCCAGGCAGGCGCCGATGGAAAAACCCAGCAGGCGAATTGGTTGGCCCGCCGCGCGATCACTGATCTGTTGCGCCAGTTGTTGCAGATAGGCCGCACTGTCGAGCTTGCCCGGCAGATTGCGCTCCACCACCAACAGCTTGATGCCGTGCGCCAATGCAGCCTGATGCAGCATCGCCGCCTCAACCGCCGCGCCCGGTACACCATGCAAGTAGAACAGTGGCTGCCCATCGGGACAGCCGTATGCAGTTGGGTTCACGCCTTACCCCCTTCGCATCAGCCTTTATGGTTAAACCGCATCTTCGCGATGTTGATGCAGCATGGGTAGCGTCACTCGCTAAAGCGCGGTTGGCAGCGTATTTCGGACTTCACTGAGTTGGCGATAAAGCACTCCTCGTGGGCCTGGTGGTGCATGTGCTCAATCTGTTCGCGGCTGGGCAGGCGCTCGCCGGAGAAGCTGACTGCGGGGCGCAAGGTGACCTGAGCGATAAACAACTTGCCGGCAGCATTTTCCTGCATTAACCCGCTGGCACTGTCACGGTAGTCATCGACGCAGAAGCGGCGCTTGGCGGCGATGGAAAGAAACCACAGCATATGGCAGCTGGCGAGCGAGGCGACAAAGGCCTCCTCAGGATCGACGGCGCTTGCATCCGACATCGGCAGCGGCACCACATGGGGTGAGGACGAGCCGGCAACCTCCAGGCCGCCATCAAACCGCAGCAGATGTTTGCGGCTATAGCGATTACCGAGAAAGTCCTGCTCGCCGCGCTGCCAGATCACCTCAGCGACATGCTCCGTCACGTTTATTCTCCTGATGCAGTTGGGTTAGCCGCTACCACCAGCCGTTATCGTTCAGCAGCATCTTCTTGTAGTAATCGATATTGGCGCGCGTGGCGAATACCGCACCAATGCCGTAGCCCAGCGCGTTGGCGATTTTGCTGTAACCGAGGTAGTCCAGGCCGATGCCGAGGATGATCACCACCGCTGCGCAAACGACGAACAGCGCCAGACCCTTTTTCCACATGCCCTTGATGGCGTAGTAGATCGGCCCGAAGAAGAACGCCAGAAAGTTGAAGCTGAAGGCTTTGCGCCGCTCCTCGGCAGGCAGCTCCTTGAACTTTGGCATCTTGATGCCGCCGGCATGGTGGATCGCGCTAAAGCGCTGCTTCCATTTATCGGAGATGGGTAGTGCGGCGATCTGTTCGTCGGACACCAGTGACTCTGCATCGACGACGCTAGCTTGCGGGGTGGCGTAGGGGTTGTGTTGGGTCATGGCCGTTCATCCTTAATTGGCGATCAGCGGCACGCTACGCATTTCTGTAAAAGCTGTCCATTTGCGCCGGGATGATTTGCGCAATCTTGTGATCTTTTCAGCGTCGCTTCATGCGCGCTTGGCTGAGGCCTTGAGAGTTGTACAGGGCGAGAGGCCCCGGGCAGTTGCCTGCCTCGGGGCCGGTTGGGTTACTCGTAGCGCCAGTACAGGGTCACACCGGAGAAGCTGGAATAGCCCCTTACACCGATATGCCAGGTGCCGGCAGCAGGATTTTCCTGGGTACAGGTTTCCTGGTTGCCGTCGAGGTAGGGCCGGCAGGTCCATTGGCTGGTGGTGGGTTGGCTGCCCAGGCGGGTGTACAGGTCGGCATCACCCGTGCCGCCGCTGATTCGTACGGTCAGACGCTGGGCGCCGCTTGGCACGACCACGTTGTAACGCACCCAGGCGTCCCGCGCGCCAGAGAGGTTGGGGTAGGTCTGTTCCTCGCCATTGCCACCCCCGGTGGCATCACAGCCGCGCTGGGCGATCAGGTCGCTGGCCCGTTTGGCCTTGACGATACCGTAGCCGTAGTAGGGGTCGCGGCCGGGAGTGCCACGGTCTTCGGCGGTGCTGTTGACCACCTTGCGGATCTGCGCGGGGGTGCATTGCCGATGCTGGCTCCACACCAGGGCATAGACCGCTGACACATGCGGTGTGGCCATCGAGGTGCCGTTGTAGTTCGCATAGTTGTTGCCAGGCAGGGTGGAGCGCACGCCAACCCCTGGAGCGGCGACTTCGACCTGGTTGTTGTATTGCGAGAACGACGCGCGATTACCGCTGCTGTCGACCGCCGCAACCGATACCACCGAGTCGTAGGAGGCCGGGTAGGAGAGGGTGCTATTACCACTGTTACCGGCAGCTGCGACGACCAGCACTCCATTCTGGTAAGCCGCATCCATGGCATTGCGTTCGGTTACCGACGAGGCGCCGCCGCCCAGGCTCATGCTGATTACCGTCGAGCCAGCTGCGCGGCATTGTTGGATGGCCATCACCAGGTCCGAGCCATAGGCCCAGTTGCCGCTGTTGTTGAACACCTTGACGATATGCAGGCCGAGGTTACCCGATGGGCTGACGCCCACCACGCCAAGGTTATTGCCACCCAGCGCGGCGATGGTGCCGGCGACGTGGGTGCCATGGCCATTGCCATCCTCGTACCAGTTACCGCTGTTGACGCTGCCATAGCCGTCATTGCCGGTGATGCCGGCTGACGGCAAGTCCTGATGGCCGAGGTCGTAACCGGAGTCGACGATGCACACCTTCATATTGGAAATGGCGTTATCCGGTAGCAGGTCCGCCTGCACCATGGGGATGCCGTAGGGCACTTGTTCGGCCATCAGGTAGCGGCGCGGGTCGAGTTCGACATAGTCGACTGCCGGGTTGGCCTGCAGCTGTTTGAGTTGCGCTGGGCTCAGGTGCGCCACGCTGGCGGCCTGGCTGTCCAGGTGCATCAGCGGTTGTACTTGAACCTGGCTGAGCAGGCGCTGGGCGGCGCGGCTTTCGAACTGGCCAGCGCTCAGGGGTTGCGGCTGGTTAGCCTGGCCCATCGGGGATGGCGACAATTCCTTGTACTTGATGATGTAGCGCGGTGACTGCTGATCATCGACGGCGATCTGCGCCTGGGCTGGGAAGCTGGGTTTTTCGTCGGCCTGGACGGTGGTCCAGCCTGCGCTGAGCAATAGCAGTAAGGCAGTGGTGCGTTGGAATCCTTGCATGGTGATCTCCCAATTGTGTGCCGCGTAGTGCAGCTGCCAGAACCCTAGGAGACTGTGCTGAAAAGCCAAGGCCGTTCGTCGATTTTTATGTATAAAAAATCAATAAAATCAATTATTTAAGCCGATAGCATGGCGTCCCCTTGGGTGCGCAAAAGGGAGGTGGAACGCTACCGCTTAGCGCCTGTCCCCGGGGGCCGCTATACAGGCTTGGGGCAAGGGCGGTGATGCGCGCAACGCGGGGGTGAGTGCCTATACGTCAGTGCCTGGGCATACCTGCGGCTCCACAAAGACATACGCCAAGGCGCAGTGCATGCGCCTGTGTTGTACGTGTGTTCAGGGGGATGGGGTGGCCGCGCCGGCCAAACCGCTTGGTGGGCGCGGCGCTTATCTCAGTCGGCTAGCCAGGCGTCTTGCCAATGGCTACCGATACCGGGCTCGAACTGGGTCGAGGCGGCTGACCATTGCGTGCAATAGCCACTCTGCGGAAAGGGACGGCACTGATACAGCTGTCCCGTCTTGGGTTGCAGCACCCGGGTGCCGGCTGTGTAACTGCGCAGGCCGTCCGGGAAGGTGAAGTCGTAGCTGGCGCTGCCGTCGTCTGCGACGAACATCATGTCGAAGGTTTTTTGCAGCACCTGCTCGCTGCCGGCCACCTTGGCGCTGACCACCAGTTGGTGATGGCCGGGCGCAGGGTTCTCGACATTGATGCTCATTGGCTGACTGCCGTTGGCCAGTTCGGTGGCGGCAAAGCCTTTGGCATTGCCGCCGTGATCGTAGACGTAGCTGCTGATCTGCAACGCGCCCACGGCGGTGACGTTGAATGCGAGCTGCAGTTGGCCGCTGCGAATGCGATAGCTGGGCTGCAGGCCAGCGACCAGCAGGTCGTGGTCCGGTGCGGGGGCCTTGTCGATCTGCACCTCGATACGCTGGATGCCGCTGTCGGCGCGGGCAAACAGGCTGTTCTGGCCGTACACCGGCTGGATTGCGCCATTGCTGCCGCGCTGGCCGGCCTTGAGCTGGCTCTGCTGCTGGTTGATGCGGCTGGCCAGCAGGTAGGTCCATTGGTTGCGTTGGCCCTGCTCGCTGCTTTCAACCTGCAGCCGCGTCTGCAAGTCACTGCGCTCGCCGCTGGCATCGAAGACCCGGGTCATCGCCTGGTCGCCGACGTGCAGATCCATCGAGGGATAGAGCATGCCCTTGGCTTGCCAGGCGGACGGATCGGGCGGGGTGGCCACATCAGCGAACATCACATCCATCACGTTGTAGAAACTCATCGGCGTATCGCCTACTTCCCAGACTCCGAGGATCACCTGATAGCCCTCGCGCGCTGGCACATCACAGTTATGGGTGGCTTTCTGCGGCGGCTGTTGCATGCCGCCGTCGATCACACAGAATGGCACCAGCTCGAACGCTGCACGGTTGAGCGGCTGATTGGCCAGCCAGTCGGGGCGGGTGATGTAGTAGCGCCAGTTGCGCGTGACATGGTTGGCGGTAAAACGCCAGGTGAAGCTCGTCGGGCCTGCGGTAATTGGGCGCTTTGCCCAGCGGCTGACGGTCTGTTCATTGAGGGGGGAGAACTGCGCCAAGCCGGCGCTGGCGATCTGGCCATCGGCAGGGCCATTTTGCGGGAAGCCGGAGTAGCCTTCCAGGCTTTGCGGCTCCCATTGCACGGCACCGCACTGGCTGTTTTCACCCAGCTTGCACAGATAGCCGCGTGCTTCAGGTTGTTTGATATAGCCGTGGGCGAATACGTTGCCGCTACCGAGCATTAATAGTGCGCTGACCGCGCAAATCCATTGGCGCTTATGCATGACAGTCCCTTCTCAGATTGGATAAATCTTGGTCAAGCCGTTTACCGGTCGCCTTGTGAGCAACAAGTGAGTTAGCACTCTAGTGCAGAAAACTCTGGCTTCCAGTGGAATGGACGAACGGTCGCAGGCATGTGCGAGCAAGCCCTTCGTGCGCATGTGGCCGATAAGTCTCCACACACTCTCCATCTGCCCTCCATAAAGCCACCACCTACGCCGCCCAGACTCTGCCTACCTAAACCGTATCGGAGAGTTGCACCATGAGCCGCATTCTGGGTTTCAAGCTGGGCGCTATTGCCCTGCTGATTTTGTTATTGCTGGTCCCGCTGTCGATGATCGGCGGGCTGGTGAGCGAGCGCCAGTATCAGCGCGCCGAGGTGCTGCAGGACATCGCGCGCAGCTCCAGCTACCGCCAGCAGCTCAACGGGCCGATTCTGGTGATGCCTTACACCAAGGTGTGGAATCAGTGGAAAACCCACACCAAGACTGGCGAGCGTTACCTGGAAGAGCAGAAGAGCCGCGGCCGTCTGTACTTCCTGCCGGAGCGCTTTGTGCTCAATGGCCACGTCGCCACCGAGGAGCGTGCACGCGGCATCTACAAGGCGCTGCTGTACCGCAGCGACAACCAGATCAGCGGCGCCTTCAAGCTGCCAGCGCGTTTGGGGTTGGGTGACGATCTCGGCCTGTATCAGTTCGACCGGCCTTTCCTCTCGGTCGGCATCAGCGATATCCGCGGTATCAGCAATGACCTGCAGCTGCGCTTTAACGGCATGAACCTGAGCTTTGCCCCTGGCAGCGCCGAGGAGCGTTTCGGCGCCGGTGTGCATGCACCGCTGCCGGCACTGGATACCCAGGGTGGGCAAGTGCTGGAGTTCGCTTTCGATCTGAAACTGCAGGGCACCGAGCAGCTGAGCATTACCCCGGTAGGCCGTGATAGCCGGGTCGAGCTGACCTCCGGCTGGCCGCATCCGAGCTTTGTTGGCGAATACCTGCCGAGCAGCCGTGAAGTGTCGGCCAAGGGCTTTAAAGCGCTGTGGCAGACCAGCTTCTTCGCCACCAACCTGGAAGAGGCGCTGGCCGATTGCGTACGAGGGGAAAGCTGCAATGCGCTGACTGCGCGCAACTTCGGCGTGAGCTTTGTCGACCCGGTGGACCAGTACCTGAAGACCGAGCGGGCGATCAAATACGCGCTGCTGTTTATCGGCCTGACCTTCGCCGTGTTCTTCCTCTTTGAAGTGCTCAAGCGCATGGCCGTGCACCCGGTGCAGTACGCCCTGGTGGGCATGTCGCTGGCACTGTTCTACCTGTTGCTGCTGTCGCTGTCCGAGCATCTGAGCTTTGCCCTGGCCTACGGCATTGCCGCGACCGCCTGTGTGCTGCTGATCGGCTTCTACGTCAGCTACGTGCTGCACAGCGCGCTACGTGGCGCAGGCTTCGGCGCCCTGCTGGCGCTGCTCTACGGCATGTTGTTCGGCCTGCTCGGGGCCGAGGACTACGCTCTGCTGATGGGCTCGGTGCTGGTGTTCGGCGTGCTCGCCGGGGTGATGGTGCTGACCCGCAAACTCGACTGGTACGGCGTCGGCCGCCTACCGCTGGCTAGCCCAGCCAGTCCAGCCAGCGACCTTTGACGAATCGCGGCGCCGGCCCGTCTGCGCCGCTTTTTTATCTGCGTGGGAGTTGAACATGATGCGTTTATTGATGCAGTTCTCAGCCTGTTTCGCCCTGGGGCTGGCGGTAGCTTTTATGGTGCTGCTGGGCCTGATGTTCTGCGGCCAGTTTGACCTGATCAAGGGCCTGCAGCTGACCGGCCAGCCCTTGGCACAGATGAGCCTGCTGCTGTTGCCGGAGGCGTTCTGGGAAAGCCTGACCGGCCTGGCCAATGCGCCGCAGAACCGTGAAGTGCAGTCCTTTCTCAGCCTGTGCACGGCGCTGGGTCAGGTCGGCCTGCTGCTGGCGTTTGGCTTCTTTCGCCTGTGGTATGCGCGATGAGCGGGCATGTCGGGTTACGCGAAGAGTCGCGCGCCGGGCACGTGCTGGCGCGGCGGATTGCGCGGTTGTTCCGTGATGCCCAGCATGGGCAGTGCGCTGCGTCGAGTTTAGACTGGCCGCTGGATTATCAGAAGGAGCTCAGGGATGAACCGCATAACTTTCGCCGCAGCAATGTGTGGCCTGTTGATGGTGTGCTCGGCGCGAGCCGATGACTGTCAACAACACTTACCTGCATTGCTCGAGCAGGCATACCCAGGCTATGCACAGGGTCATCTGCTGGATGACGAGCGAGGTACTTATCGGATCAGTACCGAGCTGAGCATCTGCAAGGTCTGGCCGGCGCGCCCGCACCTGACCTTGTTAGCGGTATCGCTGGTGCGTGCCGAGGATGATGGACATGGCTACAGTGATCTTGAGGTACTGGTGCTGGACACTGTCAGCCAGGCCATTGTCGCGCGCCATGTTGAGCCGAACCTGCTGGACTGGGATGCGATATTTGTCGATGGATTGGAATTCGATACTGCTCCCTATCGTTTGCGCGAGGGCGATTTAGCTTTCGGTCTTCGCATCAAACGTCGAAATATGTCGCGCCCCAATCCCTTCTATAAAACCTCGCTGAGTCTCTATGAGCTGCAGTCGCAGCGTTTGCGCCCGGTGCTGAGCGAGCTGGTGATGGATAGCTCGGGGGGAGAGTGGGATACCCGTTGCGCAGGAGAGTTCAGTGATACCAAGGGCCTGCTGATCATCACCGAACGTCCGGGGAACAAGGGTTATCGCGACTTGCTGCTTAAGCAGATCCGAGTCGAAAGCCGCGCGGCTGAGGTGGCCGGGGAATGTGAAACCGTAAAAGAAAGCACGCGTCGAGTGCAGTTTCGCATCGAGTACGACGAGCAGCGTTACCTTCTGCCGATCGAGTTTTCACCCGTCTAAAGGGGCGTGTAACAGCTTCGATATTGCGCAGCAGGGGGTAACCATGCTGCTGATAGCGTGCCCGCACCAGGCATGTTCCTGCCTTACTCTTAGACCAAAGTTGTTCCCGCTTTTTTGGGGGCTTTTCGGTGTAGTGCCAAGTGCCTGTTAAATCGACAAAAAGCGCTGCGCGTAAGGTGGTGCAAGTCGGCTAATACCAATGTCTATCTGTCGGCCCTAATGGCCTGCTGCTAGCTTGAAGGTGCATGAGAATAACAATAACCGGAGGAGTTTATGACTTCTGATCAAGCTAACGCTGCAGCGTACTGGAAGGCGAATGTTCGGCTGATTACCTGGAGCCTGATTGTCTGGGCCTTGGTGTCTTACGGCTGCGCCATACTTCTTCGACCGATGCTGGCAGGTATCTCTGTCGGTGGTACTGACCTTGGCTTCTGGTTCGCCCAGCAAGGTTCGATCATTACCTTTGTCGTGATCATTTTCTTTTACGCCTGGAAAATGAACAAACTCGATAAACAATTCGGTGTCGAGGAATA
Organism: Pseudomonas sp. 1928-m; assembly: GCF_029269135.1. NCBI lineage: Bacteria > Pseudomonadati > Pseudomonadota > Gammaproteobacteria > Pseudomonadales > Pseudomonadaceae > Pseudomonas > Pseudomonas sp. 1928-m. The sequence continues at coordinate 278,849 of NZ_JARIXO010000003.1, forward strand.
ATCCATGAGCCAGTTTGTAATCAACATGCTGTTTGTGGGCGCCTCCTTCGCGCTCTACTTCGGCATCGCTGTCTGGGCACGCGCCGGCTCGACCAAGGAATTCTACGTCGCCGGCGGTGGTGTACACCCCGTCACCAACGGCATGGCAACTGCGGCCGACTGGATGTCCGCGGCGTCGTTTATTTCCATGGCTGGCCTGATCGCCGCCGGTGGTTATGCCAACTCAACCTTCCTGATGGGCTGGACCGGTGGTTATGTGCTGCTGGCGATGCTGCTGGCGCCGTACCTGCGTAAATTCGGCAAGTTCACTGTGCCGGACTTTATCGGTGATCGCTTCTACAGCAACGGTGCGCGTCTGGCTGCAGTGGTCTGCCTGATCATCATCTGCGTCACCTATGTGATCGGTCAGATGGCCGGTGCTGGCGTGGCATTCTCGCGCTTCCTCGAAGTGAGCAACTCCACCGGTATCTGGATCGCAGCCGGCGTGGTGTTCTGCTACGCGGTGTTTGGCGGGATGAAGGGCATTACCTACACCCAGGTTGCTCAGTACGTAGTACTGATCATCGCCTACACCATTCCTGCGGTGTTTATCTCCCTGCAACTGACCGGCAATCCGATTCCGATGTTCGGCATGTTCAGCGAGCACACTGAGTCAGGCGTGCCGTTGCTGCAGAAACTCAATGAAGTTGTGGCTGGGCTGGGCTTTACCGACTACACCGCCGATGTCACCAACAAGCTGAACATGGTGCTGTTTACCATGTCGCTGATGATTGGTACGGCCGGTCTGCCGCACGTCATCATTCGCTTCTTCACCGTGCCGAAAGTCGCCGACGCGCGTTGGTCGGCTGGCTGGACTCTGGTGTTTATCTCCCTGCTCTATCTCACCGCGCCTGCTGTGGCCTCCATGGCACGCCTGAACCTGATGACCACGGTTTATCCGCAGGGTGTTGAAGCGCCTGCACTGGCCTATGAAGAGCGTCCGGAGTGGGTGAAAACCTGGGAAACAACCGGTCTGATCAAGTGGGAAGACAAGAACGCTGACGGTCGCATCCAGCTGTACAACGATGCCGCGCCTGCCTTCACCCCGACCGCCGAAACGCGCGGCTGGAAAGGCAACGAGCTGACCGTGAACAACGACATTCTGGTACTGGCTAACCCGGAAATCGCCAACCTGCCGGGCTGGGTTATTGGCCTGATTGCAGCGGGTGCCATTGCCGCCGCGTTGTCGACGGCTGCCGGTCTGTTGCTGGCCATTTCCTCAGCGGTGAGTCATGACCTGATTAAGAACATGATCAATCCGAAAATCAGCGAGAAGGGGGAGATGCTCGCCGCGCGGATCTCCATGGGGGTCGCGATCCTGCTGGCCACCTGGCTGGGGCTCAATCCGCCAGGCTTTGCGGCGCAGGTGGTGGCGTTGGCCTTCGGCATCGCCGCAGCCACGCTGTTCCCGGCGCTGATGATGGGCATCTTCTCCAAGCGGGTAAACGACAAGGGCGCGATTGCCGGCATGCTGGTCGGTCTGGTGTTCACCGTCGTTTACATCTTCCTGTACCTGGGCTGGTTCTTCATCCCTGGCACTGCGACCTTCGCCAACACCCCGGATAACTGGATGTTCGGCATCTCGCCGCTGTCCATCGGTACTGTGGGTGCGGTGATCAACTTCGCGGTTGCCTACGGCGTGTCGCTGGTCAGCGTTGCGCCGCCGAAGGAGATTCAGGAATTGGTGGAAAGCGTACGTACTCCCAAAGGTGCTGGTGGCGCATTAAGCCACTGAGCATAATCCCCCCGGATCATGTTTGATCAGGGTCTTACCAGCGGGCCTCCTTAGGAGGCCCGTTTGATTTTCGGGAGTCAGTCAATGTTGTGGACAATACTTGCCATCGTGGTGTCAGGGCTGGGTGCGGCTGGTATTGCCATGCTGCTGCGCAAACTGACGCGCAACCGCTTGCCCAAGTGGATTATTCCGGCGTTTGGCGGTTTGGGCATGCTGAGCTACCAGATTTATTACGAGTACTCCTGGTTCGAGCACCAGCTGCAGCGTCAGCCGGCCGAGTCCGTACTGGTGGCCAGTGAAACCGGTGAGGTGTTCTGGCGGCCCTGGACGTTTTACTGGCCGATGACCACGGCCTTCACCGTGCTCGACAGCAAAAGCCTGCAGCGCCAGGAGACAGAGGCGGGCGTGATCAGCGCCTTTAACCTCTACCGCTTTGAAAAGCAGCACATCGACCACGTCAGCCATCAGGCGCATCTGCTTAATTGCACCACGGCAGAACTGCTGCCTTTGGACGCAGGCAAAAAGCCGCTGCTGGATCAGTTGAAGGTCGTAGCTAAAGAGGATGCGCTCTACCTGCAGGTTTGCCAGTCGTAGGCCGCAGCACCGACACCGATTCCCCACGCGAATACATACAGGTTGCCGACCGGCTCGCCCTGATCCCTTTGCGGGTTTACGGGCGCCGGTTTTTGCTGCGCTGCAGCAACGGCCAGCAGCCAAGTACGGCCGGTAGCCCGAGGCCAAGCCAGGCCACGGCATCCCAGCCACCATCACCCAATAGCGCACTGATCAGGCCGATGGCGCTGAGCAGGCCGATCAGCAGCGGCAGGGCGAAGGTCGATTGGCGCCAGTTCATGTCGTCGCCTCCGTGCGTTCACGCTGTATGGCCGGAGTGCGTCTACGCACCCACCAGAGGTACAGACCGCTGCCGAGCACGATGATGGTCAGCACATCCAGCACTGCCCAGAGCACTTTCATCGGCATGCCGCCGTAGTCACCAAAATGCAGCGGTTGCGACATCGACAAGGCGTCCATATACCAGGGCCGTTGGCCGATGGCGGTGACTTCCAGGCTGCGCGCATCGATCAGCACCGGCGTCCACAGGTGCGCAGTGAGGTGCGTATTGCCCTTCATAAACACGCTGTAGTGGTGTTCGCTGGAAAAGCGCGTGCCGGGGAAGGCGATAAAGTCCGGCTGCATAGCCGGCGTTGCTTGCGCCGCGATAGTCAGCACCTGGTTGACCGGCGCGCGCTGGGTCAGCGGCGGCGCATCGCGGTACGGCTCGACCATCGCTGCCAGGGACTCGGTACGCCAGGCGCTGATCAATAGATCGGCGCAGGCGCTGATTACCCCGGTCACGCCCACCACCAGCGCCCAGGTCAGGGTGACGATACCGATCAGGTTGTGCAGGTCGAGCCAGCGCGTGCGGGTGGCTTTCTCCCGGCGCACTTCGGCGAATTTCAGCCGACGCATAAACGGCGCGTAGAGCACCACGCCGGAGATGATCGCCACCACGAACAGCAGGCCCATAAACGCCAGCAACAGCTTGCCGGGCAGGCCGGCGAACATATCCACATGCAGGCGCAGGATGACCATCAGGATGCCGCCATTGGCCGCCGGCATCTCAATCGCCTCGCCGCTGCGCGCATCGAGCATAAAGGTGTGCGAGGAGTTCGGCTCGGTGCCGGCGGTGGCGGCGGTAATCGCCACCACGCCGTTGGGTTCGTCGTCCTCGAAACCGAAGTACTGCACCACTTCGCCCGGGCGATAACGCTCGGCGGCCTCGACCAGCTGTTGCAGGCTCAGATGCGGGGTTTCGGCCGGCAGCTCACGCAGCTCTGGCGCTTCACCGAGCAGGTGCTCCAGCTCATGGTGAAAGATCAGCGGCAGGCCGGTTAGGGCCAGCATCAGCAGAAACAGGGTGCAGATCAGGCTGGTCCAGGTGTGCACCTGGGACCAGCGGCGGATGGTGGTGCTTTTCATAGGCTTTTCCAAAAGCCGAAGGCCGCCCATGGGGCGGCGTCGATGGCGCGCGGGTTAAAACTCAGTGGGTTACCACTTGTACGTGGCGCTGGCGACTACGCTGCGTTGGTCGCCGTAATAGCAGTAGTAGCTGTCGCAGGTGGAGATGTAGTCCTTGTTCAACAGGTTGCTTGCGTTGAGCGCCAGCGATGCGCCGGTAAGGCTGTTGTCCAGGCGGCCGAGGTCGTAGTGCACGGCGGCATCGAACACGGTGTAGGAGTTGGCGAAGCCAAGCTCGGAGTTGGCCTGGTCACCGAAGGTATTGCCGGTGTAGCGAGCGCCAGCGGCGATGCCGAAACCGTCGAGTACACCGTTGTGCCAGGTGTAGTCGGCCCACAGCGAGGCCTGGCGATTGGGCATCAGTTGCAGGCGCTTGCCCTTGAACTCACCGTCTTGCACTTCAGACTTCGCCTGAGTGTAGGAGGCGACCACCTTCAGGTTGTCGGTGACGTTGCCCACGGCTTCCAGTTCCAGGCCCTTGACCTTCACTTCGCCGGTCTGGCTGGTGACCGCCGTGCCGTTGATACGGTTGGTGACCGACACGTTCTGTTGGGTCAGGTCGTAGACGGCCGCGCTCAGCAGGATGTCGCTTCCCGGCGGCTGGTATTTCACGCCCAGCTCCCATTGCTTGCCTTCAGTCGGTTTGATCGACTGCGTCGGCGAGGCAGTGGCGTTGCTGGTTGGCTGGAACGACTCGGCGTACGACAGGTAGGGGGTGAAGCCCGAGTCAAACACATAGCTGAGGGCCGCGTTGCCACTGAAGGCCTTGTCGCGTTCGGTGTTGGTCGCATCGGCCTGGTTAAAGAACGTGGTGCCGGTGTGCACCCAGTCTTCGCGGCCGCCAAGGGTCAGACGCCACTGGTCGAAGGCCATCTGGTCCTGGACGTAGAGGCCAGTCTGGTGGGACTTCTGGTTGTAGTCGTAGAACGCCAGGGAGCGCGGCGGGCGGACGATAGGCTGGCCGTGCACCGGGTTGTTGACGTTGATGTCCGGCGGGGCGTAGCCATTGAACGCGGTACCGAAGACTGACATGTAGTTGGTGTCGATGCGCTGGTGGTCGAGGCCGAGCAGCAGGGTGTGGTTGATTTCGCCAGTGGCGAAGTCGGCCTGGAAGTTGTTGTCCACCGCGAACTGACTGATGTCTTCCTCAGTGTTGGTGGTGCCGCGGCCGATGTTGCCGTCGTTGTCCATCAGGGTCCAGGGGTAGGAGCCAACGGTGACGGTCTGGAACGACAGGTCGGACTTGGTGTAGCGCAGGTTCTGGCGGAACTGCCAGACGTCGTTGAAACGATGCTCGAAGGCGTAGCCCAGGGCGTAGTAAGTGCGGTCGTAGTAGTCGTAGTCAGGATCGCCCAGGTTCTTGTGGTGGGAGATCTTGCCGAACGGCATGTCGATCTTGGTGCCCTGGATTGGGCGGAACTGGCTGGTGGTGCCGGTATCGTCGCGGGTGAACTGCGACAGCAGGGTCAGGCTGGTATCGGGGTTGATATTCCAGGTCAGGCTGGGTGCGATGTTGTAGCGCTTGTTGTCGACCTTATCGATCTGGGTGCCGCTGTCGCGTACCACGCCGCTCAGGCCATAGAGGAACTGGCCCTGCTCGTCGAGCGTGCCGGTGCTGGCGAAGTTGATCTGGCGATGGTTGTCGCTGCCGTACTGCACTTCGATCTCATGGGCGGTCTCGGCGTTCGGGCGACGGCTGACCATGTCCAGCAGGCCGCCGGGTGGAGTCTGGCCATAGACCGACGATGCCGGGCCGCGCAGCAAGGCCAGGCGGTCGAGATTCCAGGTTTCCGGTTTCGGGTTGGCGTATACGCCACGGGGCAGCGGCAGGCCGTCGAGGAAGTGGGTTGGCTCGAAGCCGCGCACGCGCATCCAGTCGTAGCGGGTGTCGCTGCCGAAGCTGCTGGAGACGATGCCCGGCATGTATTTCACCGCGTCATCGAGGCTGTGCACGCCACGATCCTGCATCTGCTCGCGGGTGGCCACCGAGATTGAGCGCGGTGCTTCCAGCAGTGGCGTGTCGGTCTTGCTGCCAGCCGCTGTGCGTGAGGCCAGGTAGCCGGGAGCAGGGCCCCAGGCGCTTTCCACATTCTGCGCGGCGGTCACTGTAACGTCCGGCAACGCCACGGCCGCTTGCGGCACGGGCGCCAGGCTGTAGCTGCCGGCGCTGTTCTGTTGCAACTGCAGGCCGCTGCCTTGCAGCGCCTGTTGCAGGGCGCCGAGGGCGTCGTAGTCGCCGGCAACCGGGGCCGATTGCTTATTGGCAGTCAGCGCGGGGTCGATGCTCAGGACGATGCCGGCCTGGCTGGCGATCTGCGTCAGGGTACTGGCCAATGGCGCGGCTGGCAGCTGGTAGCTATCCGCCAGGGCCGGTGTGCAGACGCTGGCGAGGCTGATGGCAGCGGCCAGCAGGCCGGGGCGAAACAGGGGCAGGGCGCGGGTCATTACGAAACTCTCCTAAGCGGGAATGCATCTCAATGACCTGTTGCCGAAGCAGAATGGAAAAGTGACAGGGTCGGCTGAAATTATTTTTTAGCGAGATCCAAAGGCGCTGTTGTCGACCCCTAACCGGGCGCCGGTTCTTTGTGGGAGGGGCTTTAGCCGCGACACTGCAATGTCGCGGATAAAGCCCCTCCCACGTCAGCCCCTGTCCGCCTGGTTTTTAGGCGGCCGCTTACTGCGCAGCAGGCACGACCTTGGCCCACCAGTTGCCAAAGCGTTCGATTTGCACCGGCAAACTCGGCGGTAGCGCAGCCAGGGCCTTGTCGCTGTCATGCAGGGGGAAGCTGCCGCTGATGCGCAAGTCAGCCAGGCTTGGGTCGAGGCCCAGGTAACCGCTGCGGTATTCGCCCAGGGCGTCGAGCAGGTCGGCCAGGCGCAGGTTATCGGCTACCAACATGCCGTGGCTCCAGGCCGCCGCGCTGAGTGGCGCAGGCAGCACGCTGCCAAGGCGCTGGCGCTGCATCAACACCTGCTCGCCACTGTGGATAACCCGCTCGCTGCTGCCTTCGGCCGGGTGCGCGGCGACGGCCGACTGCAGCACGGTGAGGCGCGTGCTGGTGCCTTCGCGGCGCACCAGAAAGCGCGTGCCGAGGGCGCGCAGGCTGCCGTGCTCAGTCAGCACTACAAAGGGCCGCGAATCGCCGTGAGCGGTCTGTACGAGGATTTCACCGCTGCGCAGGCGCACCGCGCGCTGGCTGTCGCTGAATTCAATATCCACGGCGCTGGCGCTGTTCAGGCGCACCAGGCTGTGGTCGCTAAGCAGCAGCTCGCGCTGTTCGCCCCGGCCGGTGTGTTCATCTGCCAGGTAATCGCCAAGCGTGCGTTGTTGCGCCAACAGACCGAGCAGCAGGGCGCTGCTCAGCAGCAGGCCGAGCGCGGTGCCACCCAGGCGGCGCAGGCTCTTGCTGCGCGCGCTGTGCAGCAAGGCCTGGCGCGCTGGTGCGGCGGCGGCCGAAGCCAGGCGGATATCCAGGCCATTGAGCTGCTGCCAGACCCGCGCATGTTCGGGATGTGCCGCCAACCATGCGGCGAACGCATGCTGTTGTTCGGCGCTGACCGTGCCGGAGTCCAGGCACAGTTGCCATTCGATGGCCGCATCCAGCACCTGGGCCGATACCGCGCTCATTGTGGCTCTCCGTACAGGGCGATGTAGCACTGACGCAGGCCCTGGGCCAGGTATTGGCGCACGCGGGAGACGGAAACACCGAGGCGCTCGGCGATTTCCGCATGACCCATGCCGTCCAGGCGGTTATGCAGAAAGGCCGCGCGGGCGTTGCTCGACAGCTGGCCGAGCAGGCGGTCGATCTCGAGCAGTGCGTCCAGGGCCAGCGCCTGTTCTTCGGCGCTGGGTTGCACGTCCTGCGGTTGCTGGCCGAGTTCTTCGAGGTAGGCACGTTCCAGCGCGCTGCGGCGGAAGTGATCGATCAGCAGGCCCCGGGCGATGGTGGTCAGCAGCGCGCGCGGCTCGCGAGCCTGGTCCAGATCACTGCGCCCGAGCAGGCGGACAAAGGTGTCCTGGCTGAGGTCTTCGGCGCGTTCCGGGCTGTACAGGCTTTTGCGCAGCCAGCCGAGTAGCCAATCGCGGTGATCGCGATAGAACAGGCCAACAAGTTGCTGGTGGGTGGAATCGCCGGCCGACACGCGGACCTCGCAACAGGAGATAGGAAACAAATCGAGAATTATTCGCATATGATGACAGGCCCGCCCCCTGCGCTGCAATCAGCCGTTTGGCTGCCGCGATGGGTGGTTGCCCGCGTGCTGCCAGCGCTGTGACATAGATGCAGATCAATAGCCGCCGGCAACTGGCGCGCTAGAGTGACCGGCCCTGTTGGCTGAGCGCTTGACCCATGGCATCGACTCCGTATTACCCCGAGCTGCTCTCGCCAGCCGGCACCCTGAAAAACATGCGCTACGCCTTTGCTTACGGCGCGGATGCGGTGTACGCCGGGCAGCCGCGCTACAGCCTGCGGGTGCGTAACAACGAGTTCGATCACGCCAATCTTGAGGCGGGTATTCGTGAGGCGCATGCCCAAGGTAAGCAATTCTATGTGGTGGTCAACATTGCGCCGCATAACGCCAAGCTGAAGACCTTTCTGCGCGATCTGCTGCCGGTGGTGTTGATGGGCCCGGATGCGCTGATCATGTCCGACCCCGGTTTGATCATGCTGGTACGCGAACATTTCCCGCAGATGCCGATTCACCTGTCGGTGCAGGCCAATGCGGTGAACTGGGCCAGCGTGCAGTTCTGGAAGCAGCAGGGCCTCTCCCGGGTGATTCTGTCGCGTGAGCTTTCGCTGGAGGAGATTGGCGAAATCCGCAATGAAGTACCGGGCATGGAACTGGAGGTGTTTGTCCATGGCGCGTTGTGCATGGCCTATTCCGGGCGCTGCCTGCTGTCGGGCTATATCAACAAGCGCGACCCCAACCAGGGCAGCTGCACCAATGCCTGCCGCTGGCAGTACCAGGCTCAGCCCGCTGGCGAGAATGAGTTGGGCGAGGTGGTGCAGCTGGTCGAACCGACCCTGGGTGTGGGCGCACCGACCGAGCAGCTGTTTCTGCTGGAAGACGCCAGCCGCCCTGGCGAGCAGATGGCCGCCTATGAGGATGAGCACGGCACCTACATCATGAATTCCAAGGACCTGCGCGCGGTGCAGCATGTCGAGCGCCTGGTGCAGATGGGTGTGCATTCGCTGAAGATCGAGGGCCGCACCAAATCCCACTACTACGTGGCGCGCACCGCTCAGGTGTATCGCAAGGCCATCGACGATGCCGTCGCGGGCAAGCCCTTTGATAAGAGCTTGATGGATACTCTGGAATCCCTCGCCCATCGTGGCTACACCGAGGGTTTTCTGCGCCGCCATGTGCATGACGAATATCAGAACTACCAGCGCGGCAGCTCGGTGTCCGAACAGCAGCAGTTTGTCGGTGAGCTTACCGGCGAGCGGCGTGGTGAACTGGCTGAGGTGCGGGTAAAGAACCGCTTTGCTGTAGGCGATGGCCTGGAGCTGATGACGCCCCAGGGCAATCTGCGCTTTACCCTGGACCAGCTGGAAAACCGTCAGGGCCACGGCATGGCGGTCGCCCCGGGCGACGGCCATGTGCTGTACCTGCCGGTGCCGCCTGAGGTGCAGCTGGAATATGGTTTGTTGATGCGCGATCTGTAGGGCTTTCGTAGGGGGACGCTTTATCCATCCAGCAGGATTGACGGTCTACTCAGTGGTGGATGAAAGAGTGTTATCTGCCCTAATGAAGGTGCGTTGGGTAGGGTGGATGACGCTTTATCCATCCACCAGGGTTGCGGGGCTGCCCTGTGGTGGATGAACAGAGCGTCATCCACCCTACAGGCGTCGTGAGAGAGCCGGCAGTCTGGGTGGCCCAGCCTACATAGAATGCGCGCGCTGCCGGCGGCGGCTGTTGAGTTGCTGCAGCAGTGCCGGCAGGCTGTCGAGCTGCTGCTGGCGCGCCTTGCTAAACAGGATCAGCGCCAGCTCGGCAGTCACCAGGGCGTCGGCGCTGGCGTGGTGGCGTTGTTGCACCTGCAGGCCGAAGTGCGCAGTCCAGTCGTCCAGCCCAGCGTGAGGCAGATTGGCTTTGGGACAGACCAGCGGGGCGATCTCGGCGACATCAAAGAAGGCATGGCGCAAGCGATAGCCCAGGCTCTGCTTGAGTGCGCGGGCGAGCATGCGCTGGTCGAATTCGGCGTGGAACGCCAGCAGCGGACTGTCGCCGACAAACTCCATAAAGCTCAGCAGCGCTTCGGCCGGCTCCTCGCCATTGGCGATCTCGCTGGGGGCGATGCCGTGGATCAGGGTGCTGGCGCTGGCCTGATGATCCAGGCGCTGCAGGGTGCATTCGAATTGCTGGCTGAGGTCGATGGCACCGTTGTCGATCACCACCGCGCCAATCGATAGCACCTGATCGCGGCGCATATTCAGGCCGCTGGTTTCCAGGTCGAGGATGACCAAGCGCTGCTGCTGCAGCGGACGCTCATCGAGTGCGCAGGGCTCGGCCAGCTTGCCGCGCCGCTGCAGTTGCAGTTGGGTCAGCGCCGGGCCGCGCCCGCTAAACCAGGTGAACTTGCTCATAGTTGATACCTCACAGCCAGGCTGCTCTGCAGCCGCTGCGCCTGGCGGAAGGACTCGCGCAGGATGCGTCGGTCGAGGTGGTTGAGATTATCGGGGTCGACCCGATTGGAGTAGGGCAGGCCGCTGCGTGCCTGCAACTGGTGCTGCTGCATCCGTGCCTGCTGAATGTAGTGGTAGGCCTCTTCATAGGCCGCGCCATCCTGGGCGTCGATGACCTCCAGCTTGATCAGCGCGCGCAGCCGTTCCAGGGTGCCCACGGCGGTTACGCCATGGGCCAGAGCAAGCAGGCGGGCACCGTCGACAAAGGGCGTGAGGCCCTGCACCTTGAGGTCCAGGGTGTCTTTCTCCGCGCCTTTACGGGCTACGACAAAGTCGCGAAACATCCCTACCGGCGGGCGTTGGCGCAGGGCGTTCTCGGCCAGCATGCGCTGGAACAGGCTATTGCCGGCCACCTGCAGCAGCAGGCCCTGGCGCAATTGCTCGCAGCCGTCTGTCTCGCCCCATACCGCGCGCAGGTCGAAATAGATGCTTGAGGCCAGCAGGTTCTCCGGCGTAGCTTCCTGGACAAAGCTGCTGAAACGCCGCGACCACTCCTGGCGCGACAGGCACAGCTCGGGGTTGCCGGCCATGATATTGCCCTTGCACAGGGTAAAGTCGCACTGCGCCAGACGCAGGTTGATCTCATGGGCCAGTGGCAACAGGCGGCCGCGAATGGCGGCGGCCTCGGCTGCGTCGGCGGCTTCGAAGAGAATGCCGTTGTCCTGATCGGTGTACAGGGTTTGCTCGCTGCGGCCCTCGCTGCCGAACACCAGCCAGGTAAACGGCACGCCAGGGTCGCCCATGTCTTCCAGGGTCAGCTCGATCACCCGGCAGACGGTGTGGTCGTTGAGCAGGGTGATCAGCTGGGTGATCTGCGTCGAGCTGGCGCCGTGGGCGAGCATGCTGTCGACCAGTTGGCGCACATCGCTGCGCAGCGCCGCCAGGGTTTCCACCCGGCCAGCGTGGCGAATGGTGCGCGCCAGGTGCACCAGGTCGACCCGCTGCAGGCTGAACAGATCACGCTCGGAAATCACCCCGCACAGCCGGCCATGTTCGACCAGGCAGACGTGGGCGATATGCCGCTCGGTCATGGCCATCGCCGCGTCGAAGGCGCTGGCATCCGGCGGCAGATGGAAGGGCGACTGGGTCATCAGGCGGTCGATGGGTTGGGTCAGGTCGACGCCATCGGCCACCACGCGGCGCAGGTCACGCAGGGTGAAAATGCCCAGCGGTTTCTGCGCCGGGTCGACAATCACGATGCTGCCGACCTGCTGCTCGTGCATCAGCTGCACCGCGTCACGCATCGGCATTTCAGGGCCGCAGCTGATCGGGTTGCGCATGGCCAGCTGGCCGAGGCGGGTGTCGAGGGAATACTGCGCGCCGAGGGTTTCCACCGCGCGCATCTGCACCTGCTGATTGACCTGGTCGAGCAGGCTGCTGACCCCGCGCAGGGCAAAGTCGCGCAGCGGGTTGGACAGCGAGAACAGCTTGATAAAGGCCGGCTTGTTCAGCAGCAGGCAGAAGGTGTCTTCGGCAGCCAGGTGTTCGGTGCGGGTGGCGCGCTCGCCAATCAGCGCGGCCAGCGGGAAGCATTCGCCGGTGGTGATCTCGAAGGTGGTTTCCGTGCCCCGGCGCGCCGAATGCGGGCGCTCGCCATGCACGCGGCCCTGTTTGACGATAAAGAAGTGCTCAACCGGGCCGTCGGTCGGCTTGATGATGGTTTCGCCTTCGCCATAAAACCGCAGCTGACAGTTCTCCACCAGATACGCCAGGTGCGCGGTATCCATCTGGTTGAACGGCGGGAATTTCTGCAGAAAGGCCATGGTGCCATGGATGTTCTGCAGCACCGCCGTCTTGCCTGCCTGGGCGATTGCGTCTGCGCTGCTCATGGGCGGCCTCGGGAGTTGGCTATATAGGCATGATCGGCCTTTGCTGTCGCCCGGGCCATTGGACGTAAGTCTAGAGGTCAGTCATGTCCTGGTGCGGCCTGCTGCCGGGTATTTGGCCGCAATAAAAAACCGCCCCGAGGGGCGGTTTTTTATGTGGCTACAGCTGCGGGTTACAGGCCGTTGGCGGCCTTGTCCCTTTCCTTGAATTCGCGGCGGCGGCGGTGCAGGACTGGCTCGGTGTAGCCGTTCGGCTGCTTGGCGCCTTCGACCACCAGTTCCAGGGCGGCCTGGAAGGCGATGTTGCTGTCGAAGTTCGGTGCCAGCGGACGGTACAGCGGATCGCTGGCGTTCTGCCGGTCAACTACCGGGGCCATGCGCTTGAGGCTGGCAACGATCTGCTCTTCAGTGGCGATGCCATGACGCAGCCAGTTGGCCAGCAGCTGGCTGGAGATGCGCAGGGTGGCGCGGTCTTCCATCAAGCCAACGTCATTGATATCCGGCACCTTGGAGCAGCCGACGCCCTGGTCGATCCAGCGCACTACATAACCGAGGATGCCCTGGGAGTTGTTGTCCAGTTCGTTCTGGATCTCCTCAGCCGACCAGTTGGTGTCCTTGGCCAGCGGAATGCTCAGGATATCGTCGATGGACGCGCGCTCACGCTTGGCCAGTTCGGCCTGACGGGCGAACACGTCGACCTTGTGGTAGTGCAGTGCGTGCAGCGCAGCGGCGGTCGGCGACGGAACCCAGGCGGTGTTGGCACCGGCCAGTGGGTGAGCGATCTTCTGCTCAAGCATGCCAGCCATCAGGTCGGGCATGGCCCACATGCCTTTACCGATCTGCGCGCGACCTTGCAGGCCGGTGGCCAGGCCGATGTCGACGTTCCAGTTCTCGTAAGCGCTGATCCACTTCTCGGACTTCATGGCAGCCTTGCGCACTACGGCGCCGGCTTCCATGGAGGTGTGAATTTCGTCACCGGTACGGTCGAGGAAGCCGGTGTTGATAAACACCACGCGCTCGCTGGCGGCCTTGATGCAGGCTTTCAGGTTGACGGTGGTGCGGCGCTCTTCGTCCATGATGCCGACTTTCAGGGTGTTGCGCGCCAGGCCCAATACGTCTTCAACGCGGCCGAAAATTTCGGTGGTGAAGGCGACTTCTTCCGGGCCGTGCATCTTTGGTTTAACGATGTAGACCGAACCGGTGCGGGTGTTCTTGCGGCTGGTGTTGCCATTCAGGTTGTGGATGGCAATCAGGCTGGTGAACAGCGCGTCCTGGATGCCTTCTGGGATCTCGTTGCCCTGGGCATCGAGAATCGCCGGGTTGGTCATCAGGTGGCCGACGTTGCGCACGAACAGCAGGCTGCGACCGTGCAGGGTCAGCTCACTACCGTCGACCTTGGTGTAGACGCGATCCGGGTTCATGGTGCGGGTGAAGGTCTGGCCGCCTTTGACCACTTCTTCCGCCAGGTCGCCCTTCATCAGGCCGAGCCAGTTCTTGTAGATCACCACTTTGTCGTCGGCATCGACGGCCGCTACGGAGTCTTCGCAGTCCATGATGGTGGTCAGCGCAGCTTCCATCAGCACGTCTTTAACACCGGCAGCGTCGGTCTGGCCGACCGGGGTGTTGGCGTCGATCTGAATTTCGAAATGCAGGCCGTTGTGCTTGAGCAGGACGGCGATAGGCGCGTCGCTTGCGCCCTGGAAACCAACCAGTTGCGCGTCGTCACGCAGGCCGCTGTTGCTGCCGCCTTTGAGGCTGACAACCAGCTTGCCGGCTTCGATGCGGTAACCGGTGGAGTCGACGTGGGAGCCAGCAGCCAGCGGCGCGGCTTCGTCGAGGAAGGCGCGGGCGAAGGCAATCACCTTGTCGCCGCGAACTTTGTTGTAGCCACGGCCTTTCTCGGCGCCGCCTTCTTCGCTGATCACGTCGGTGCCGTACAGGGCGTCGTACAGCGAACCCCAGCGGGCGTTGGAGGCGTTGAGGGCGAAACGCGCGTTCATCACCGGCACGACCAGCTGCGGGCCGGCCAGACGGGCAATTTCTTCGTCGACGTTCTGCGTGGTGGCCTGGAAGTCAGCCGGCTCTGGCAGCAGGTAACCGATTTCCTCAAGGAAGGCTTTGTAGGCAGCGGCGTCATGGGCCTGGCCTGCGCGGGCCTGGTGCCAGGCGTCGATCTGCGCCTGAATCGCATCGCGTTTGGCGAGCAGCGCACGGTTTTTCGGGGCCAGGTCATTGATGACCGCTTCGGCACCCGCCCAGAACGCCTCGGCAGCAATGCCGGTCCCGGGGATGGCTTCGTTATTCACGAAGTCGAACAGCACTTTGGCAACCTGCAGGCTGCCTACTTGAACGCGTTCAGTCATCACTTGCCTCACTCTGCTCAGCTCTACTCAATAGCCGCGTCGGACATGGGAAATACGTCATGTAGTCCGAGGCGCGGCATACTACATCAAGATCCGGGGAAAATCAGTGGGTGCGCGTCGCTCTGCGACCAAGAAGTGCTTTGCAGTCACTGTGTGTGGCGTATTGTCGCGGTGAACTTTGAATATTGTTTCATAAAAGTTAAAAAACAGTACACAGTTTATTGCGCGTGTTGCTCGATCTACTGCTATAGGCGCGCATGCCTATACTGCTGCTCCACCGTTTATGGAGAGTGATCACCATGCATATACAGGCAGCCACTGCCGTGGATCTGGATGAGCTGGCCGAGCTGTTTGGCGCGTATCTGCGCTTTTATGAGGTGGCCAAGCCTCAGCCGCAGGTGCGGGACTTCCTCGCCGCGCGCCTGCGCAACAGTGATTCGACCATCCTGCTGGCCCGTGATGCGCAGGGTAAGGCGCAGGGCTTTGTCCAGCTCTATGCCTTTTTCTCCTCGCTGGCGCTGCAGCCGGCTTGGCTGCTGAGTGACCTGTATGTCAGCGAGCAGGCGCGCCGCCAGGGTGTTGGTGAGGCGTTGATGAACGCTGCTCGCGCCCATGCCGAAGCTACTGGCGCATGCGGTTTGCAGTTGGAGACGGCAAAGAGCAATCTGCCAGGACAAGCCCTCTACGAACGCCTGGGTTATGTGCGTGATGAGGTGTTTTATACCTATTGGCTGGCGCTCAAATAAGCCTCGTATAAGGAGTTGTTTATGGATCATCTGGTATTGACGGTTATTGCCCAGGATCAGCCGGGGCTGGTCGAGCGCATCGCCCAGTGCATCAGCGAGCACGGCGGTAACTGGCTGGAGAGCCGCATGTCGCGTATGGCTGGGCAGTTCGCCGGAATCCTGCGCGTTGATGTGCCGCTGGATGCGCATGCCGGCCTGGCCACTGCGCTGGAGGAATTGCAGGGCCATGGCATTCGTGTGCAGATCGCTGCCGGCGGCACCGAGCCGGTAACGGTTTGGCAGGCCATTCGCCTGGAGCTGGTGGGCAATGATCGCCCAGGCATCGTGCGCGATATCACCCGCCTGCTTAGCAGCCATGGGGTCAACCTGGAAAGCCTGAACACCGAAGTGGTGCCGGCGCCCATGAGTGGCGAACTGCTGTTTCAGGCCCAGGCTGTGTTGGGCGTGCCGCAGAGTCTGAGTCTGGAGCAGCTGCAGACCCATCTGGAAACCCTGGCGGATGATCTGATGGTGGAGCTAAAGCTGCAGGTCGAGGACTAGGCAGCTTTATCCACGATCCATGTGGATAACTCTGTGCGTAGCATGAGGAGCCCCCGGGCACTGCTTAGTGCCCCGGGGCTTTTTGCTAAGTGCTTATTTTTTAAGCACTTAGCAACTGGTTGTGCACAAAGGCCGGGGATGCTTCTGTGGATAAGCCGGGGGCAACTAGCTGCAGGCCAGCTGCTTCGGGCGTTACAAGCTGTTGGTTGTTTTTTAGCCAGCCTGGCGTTTGCGCAGGCTCAGCCAGGCATCCACGCTGTAGATCGCCAAGCCCGCCCAGATGCAGATAAAGGCCAGCAGCTTGCTTGGGTCGAAATGCTCACCGAACAGGAAAATCGCCTGCAGCAGCACCAGGGTCGGCGCCAGGTACTGCAGAAAGCCCAGAGTGGTGTAGGGCAGATGGCGGGCGGCGGCGTTGAAACACACCAGCGGCACCAGGGTGATCGGGCCGGCGGCAATCAGCCACAGCGCTTCCGGGGTGCTCCAGAAGTCGGCTTGAGTGCTCATGGCCGCCGGGTGCACTAGCAACCAACCGAGCGCCAGTGGCAGCAATAGCCAGGTTTCCACCACCAGGCCGGGCAGTGCGGCCACCGGCGCCTGTTTGCGGATCAGCCCGTAGAAGCCAAAGGTCAGCGCCAGCACCAGGGATACCCAGGGAATGCTGCCCACCTGCCACAACTGCTGCAGCACACCCAGCGCGGCCAGGGCCACGGCCAGCCACTGCAGGCGGCGCAAACGCTCACCGAGAATCAGCATGCCCAGCAGCACGTTGACCAACGGGTTGATGTAGTAGCCCAGGCTGGCTTCGAGCATGCGCTCGTTATTTACCGCCCAGACATACACCAGCCAGTTGCTGGCGATCAGCACGCCGCTCAGGGCCAGCACGGCAAAGCGTTTGGGGTTATTCAGCAGTTCGCGCAGCCAGCCGGGATGTTTCCACACCAGCAGCAACAGCGCACCGAACAGCGCGGACCAGAGTGCGCGATGGACGATGATTTCCAGCGCCGGCACGCTCTGGATGGTTTTGAAGTAGAGCGGGAACAGGCCCCAGATGATGTAGGCGGTCAGGCCGAGAATATACCCGCGGCGCGGGTTGGCGGTGGCCATGCAGGGTCCTTGCTTAGGCTGCTAACGAGAGGCTTGCGATTCTAGTCGGCATGGCGCGGGCTTGTCTGGATGGGCAGGATTTTCTTCGGCAGTCTAGGCCGCTTGGCTGTAACAAAGACGTTACGGCTGTGCGGCTAACTGTAGTGGTCAGCCCTGTAGCCCGGATAAGCCGTGGCGCAATCCGGGAGTGCTATCCCGGATTGCGCTGCGCTTATCCAGGCTACGGACTGCATGGGCCGAGGGATCTTGGTGCGCGCGGCGCACCCTACAAGTCAGCCCTGTAGCCCGGATGCAATCCGGGGTTGCCATTCGCGGATTACATCCGGGCTAGGCAAGCAGTGTCAAAACAGCTTTAGCGGCTCTTCGTCCAGCGCGGACAGTTGCTCGCGCAGGATCAAAATCTGATCGCCCCAGTAACGCTCGCTGCCAAACCAGGGGAAGCTCATGGGGAACGCCGGGTCGTCCCAGCGTCGCGCCAGCCAGGCGCTGTAATGCATCAGGCGCAGGGCGCGCAGGCCTTCGATCAGCGGCAGTTCGCGCGGGTTGAAATCGTGAAACTCCTGATAACCATCCATCAGTTCCGAGAGCTGGCCGAGGCGCTCGTGACGTTCGCCGGCCAGCATCATCCACAAATCCTGCACCGCCGGCCCCATGCGGCAGTCGTCGAGGTCGACCATATGGAAGGTGTCGTCGCGGCACAGCAGGTTGCCGGGGTGGCAATCGCCATGCAGACGGATCGCCTGCACCGGATTGGCAGCGAACAGCACATCCAGGCGCTTGAGCAGGTCACGCGCCACCGACTCGTAGGCTGGCAGCAGGCTGCGTGGAATAAAGTTGCCGTCCAGCAGGGTGGCCAGCGAGGCGTGGCCGAAGTTGCTCACCTGCAAGGCTTCACGGTGGGCAAACGGCTTGAGTGAGCCGACCGCATGCAGGCGGCCGAGCAGTTGGCCGAGGCGGTACAGTTGGTCGAGGTTGCCCGGCTCCGGCGCGCGGCCGCCACGCCGGGGAAACAGGGCGAAGCGAAAACCCCGGTAACTGAACAGGGTTTCGCCGTCGCGCACCAGCGGTGCAACCACCGGTACTTCGCACTCGGCCAGCTCGAAGGTGAAGCTGTGCTCCTCGCGAATCGCTTCATCGGTCCAGCGGTCTGGGCGATAGAACTTGGCGATCAGCGGCGTTTCATCCTCGATGCCGACCTGATAGACGCGATTTTCATAGCTGTTCAGCGCCAGTACGCGGGCGTCGCTGAGGTAGCCGATGCTCTCCACGGCATCCAGCACCAGGTCGGGTGTGAGTGCGGCAAATGGATGGGACATGGGCGACTCCGGGGTAATTGGCCGCAGAGTGTAGCGCTTATGCAGGCTCGGGCGGTGTTTGAGCGCTGCGTAGGATGGCGTTGAGCGCAGCGATACCCATCACCAGTTCGTAGCCTAGATAAGCGCAGCGCAATCCGGGATAGCTGTCTGGATAGCACTTCGGATAGCGCTCCCGGATTGCGCCAAGGCTTATCCGGGCTACGAGGCGGGTTAATCGCCGGGCTTTGGCGTGCGCGCCAGGCAATACACGTCAATCTGCGCTGCACCGGCCTTGTTTAACAGCCGCGCCAGGCTTTCGGCGGTGGCGCCAGTGGTCAGCACATCATCGACCAGCGCCACATGCCGGCCGCTCACTGCGCTGCCCGGCGCCAAGGCAAAGGCCTTACGCAGGTTGCGTTTACGGGTGGCGGCGTCCAGTTGCTGTTGCGCTGGGGTGTCGACAACCCGCTGCAACCAGTGCGCCTGCAGCGGCAGTTGTAGGCTGGCGCTCAGCCATTCAGCGAGCAGGCCGGCCTGGTTGAAGCCACGCTGGCGTTGACGCTTGTCCGCCAAGGGCACAGGCAGCAGCAGATCGGGGCGCGGCAGGCCTTCATCGAAGGCATGTTGCAGATGCTGTGACAAAAGCTCGCCGAGCAGACGTCCCAATGGCCACTTGGCCTGATGCTTGAACCGGGTGATCAGGCTGTCGATGGGGAAGGCGTAGCGCCAGGGCACTTCGACCTTGCTGAAGCTGGGCGGCTTTTTCAGGCAGGCCCCGCAGACCAAGCCGTGGCTGGGCAGCGGCAGGGCGCAGACCTGGCAATGCCCGCCGAGCCACGGCAGCTCGGCTTCGCAGCTGGTGCAGATGGCCAGTGCGGCATCGGCGGCTTCATCGCAGAGTAAACAGATTTGTTTGCTTTTTGACCAGTTGTAAACCGAGTGCTGTGAGTTGGGTTGACAGCGCATACGCCTTCCATAACTATGCCGAACATCCGTGTCGCGTCCGCTGAATCTAGCAGGGCGCAGCCAACAATAAGGAATTACCGATGAGCGCCACCACCGCCGCCAACCTGCGTCACGACTGGACTCTCAATGAGGTCAAGGCGCTCTTCGAGCAACCGTTCAACGACCTGCTGTTCCAGGCGCAGACCGTGCACCGCGCGCACTTCGACCAGAACCGCGTGCAGGTCTCGACCCTGCTGTCGATCAAGACCGGCGCCTGCCCGGAAGACTGCAAGTACTGCCCGCAATCCGGCCACTACAACACCGGTCTGGAGAAGGAAAAACTGCTGGAAGTGCAGAAGGTGCTGGAGGCCGCCGCCGAGGCCAAGGCCATCGGCTCTACGCGTTTCTGCATGGGCGCGGCCTGGAAACACCCGTCGGCCAAAGACATGCCCTACGTGCTGCAAATGGTCGAAGGCGTCAAAGCCCTGGGCCTGGAAACCTGCATGACCCTGGGCAAGCTGGATAAAGAACAGACCCAGGCCCTGGCCGCTGCCGGCTTGGATTACTACAACCACAACCTGGACACCTCGCCGGAGTTCTACGGCAATATCATCACCACCCGCACCTATGGCGAGCGCCTGGAAACCCTGGCCTATGTGCGTGACTCGGGGATGAAGATTTGTTCCGGCGGCATCCTCGGCATGGGCGAGTCGCTAGACGACCGCGCCGGCCTGTTGATTCAACTGGCCAACCTGCCGGAGCACCCGGAGTCGGTGCCGATCAACATGCTGGTCAAGGTCAAAGGCACGCCGCTGGCCGATGAGCAGGACGTCGATCCGTTCGACTTTATCCGCATGCTCGCCGTGGCGCGGATCATGATGCCGCAGTCGCATGTGCGCCTGTCCGCCGGCCGCGAGGCGATGAATGAGCAGATGCAAGCCCTGGCGTTCTTCGCCGGTGCCAACTCGATCTTCTACGGCGAAAAACTGCTGACCACCGCCAACCCGCAAGCCAATCAGGACATGCAGCTGTTCGCCCGCCTCGGCATCAAACCGGAAGAGCGCGAAGAGCACGCCGATGAAGTGCACCAGGCGGCCATTGAGCAGGCGCTGGTCGAACAGCGCGACTCCAAGCTGTTCTATAACGCCGCCGTCTGATTTCCCCAGGTAGGGTAGGAGCGGGCCATGCCCGCGAAGGCTGTGAGCATTTCGCGGGCATGGGACTAGGCGTCCCCCCCGCTCCTACTTCCATGCTCCCCCGAGGCTTGCATGCCGTTCGATCTTTCTACTCGCCTGGCCGAGCGCCGCGCTGCCAACCTTTATCGCCAACGCCCGCTGCTGGAATCACCGCAGGGGCCGCTGGTGCAGGTCGATGGCCGTGAGCTGTTGGCCTTCTGCTCCAACGATTACCTCGGCCTGGCCAATCATCCGCAGGTGATCGAAGCCTGGCGCGCCGGTGCGCAGAAGTGGGGCGTGGGCGGCGGCGCCTCGCATCTGGTGATCGGCCACAGCACGCCGCATCACCAGCTCGAAGAAGCGCTGGCCGAGTTCACCGGGCGCCCCCGTGCGCTGCTGTTTTCCACCGGTTATATGGCCAACCTCGGTGCGGTCACCGCGCTGGTCGGGCAGGGCGATAGCGTGCTGGAGGATCGGCTTAACCATGCCTCCTTGCTGGATGCCGGCCTGCTCAGTGGCGCACGCTTTTCCCGTTACCTGCATAACGATGGCGTCAGCCTGGCCAATCGCCTGCGCAAGGTCAGCGGCAATACCCTGATCGTCACCGATGGCGTATTCAGCATGGATGGCGACCTGGCTGATCTGCCTTCACTGTGCGCCGAAGCGCGCCGCGCCAATGCCTGGGTGATGGTCGATGATGCCCATGGTTTCGGCCCGCTGGGCGCCACCGGCGGCGGCATCGTCGAGCACTTCGGCTTGGGCGTCGACGATGTGCAGGTGCTGGTCGGCACCCTGGGCAAAGCCTTTGGCACCGCTGGCGCCTTTGTCGCCGGCAGCGAGGAGTTGATCGAGACCCTGGTGCAGTTCGCCCGGCCTTATATCTACACCACCAGTCAGCCGCCGGCACTGGCCTGCGCCACCCTGAAAAGTCTGGAGTTGCTGCGCAGCGAACACTGGCGCCGCGAGCATCTGAATGCCCTGATCCAGCGTTTTCGCCAGGGCGCCCAGGCCATCGGCCTGGAGTTGATGGACAGTGCAACGCCGATTCAGCCGATCCTGATCGGCGACAGCGGCCTCGCCATGCAGCTGTCGCAGATGCTGCGCGAGCGCGGTCTGTTGGTCACCGCAATTCGTCCGCCCACCGTGCCGGCCGGCAGCGCACGTCTGCGTGTGACTCTTTCCGCCGCGCATAGCCTGGCGCAGCTGGAGCTGCTGCTGGAAGCCCTGGCCGAATGCTGGCCGTTGCTCACTGGCGAGGCTGCCGCCCGTGCGTGATCGACTGATTCTGTTGCCTGGCTGGGGCCTTGGCACTGCGCCTCTGCAGCCGCTGGCCGAGGCCTTGCGCGGCCTCGATCCGCGTTTGCAGGTGCAGGTCGAACCGCTGCCTTTATTGGTTTCTAGCGACCCAGCCGACTGGCTGGACGAACTCGACGCCAACCTGCCTGAGGATGCCTGGCTTGGCGGCTGGTCCCTCGGCGGCATGCTTGCCGCTGAACTGGCGGCGCGGCGTGGCGAACGCTGCAGCGGGCTGCTGACTCTGGCCAGCAATCTGCGTTTTGTTGCTGAGCCAGGCTGGCCTGCGGCTATGCCTGCCGAGACGTTTAAGGCTTTCCGCCAGGGCTGCGCCGTTGATGCGTCCGCCACCCTGAAGCGGTTTACCCTACTTTGCGCCCAGGGCGCGGCGGATGCTCGCGGCCTGTCGCGGCAGTTGCTAGCGGCGGCTCCGCAGGTGCAGCCCGAGGCACTGCTGGCCGGGCTGGATCTGCTCGCCAACCTGGACACGCGCGCAGCGCTGCAAGCCTTTGTCGGCCCGCAGTTGCATCTGTTTGCCGGCCAGGATGCGCTGGTGCCTGCGGCTGCCGCCCCGGCCTTGCTGGCGCTGCTACCGGATGTCGAGATCGGTCTGATCGATAACGCCAGTCACGCTTTTGCCCTGGAGCGCCCGCATGAAATTGCCGCGGCGATTCAGGCCTTTCTGCATGAGGCCGGTGATGACTGATCTGGCGCATAACCCACTCGGCGGCCTGCCGGATAAACGTCAGGTAGCGGCGTCGTTCTCCCGCGCGGCGCAGAGCTATGACAGCGTGGCGGCTCTGCAACGCAGTGTCGGCCAGCAGTTGCTAGGGCAGTTGCCGGCGGCGATCAGCCCGGCTCGTTGGCTCGATCTAGGCTGTGGCACCGGCTATTTCAGTCGCGCGCTGGGTGAGCGTTTTCCTGCCAGCCAGGGCGTAGCTCTGGATATCGCCGAAGGTATGTTGCAGCACGCCCGGCCCCTGGGCGGCGCGCAGCAGTTTATTGCCGGCGATGCCGAGCGTTTGCCGTTGCAAAGTGCGTCCTGCGACCTGCTGTTCTCCAGTCTGGCCTTGCAGTGGTGCGCGGACTTTTCCGCCGTGCTTGGCGAAGCCGCGCGGGTACTCAGGCCTGGTGGTGTATTGGCCTTTAGCAGCCTGTGCGTCGGCACCCTGCAGGAGCTGCGCGACAGCTGGCAGGCGGTGGATGGTTTTGTCCACGTCAATCGCTTCCGCCGCTTTGAGGATTATCAGCAGCTGTGCGGTGACAGCGGGCTGACGCTGCTCAGCCTGCAAGCCACGTCTGAGACGCTTTATTACCCCGATGTACGCAGCCTGACCCATGAGCTGAAAGCTCTCGGCGCGCATAACCTCAACCCCGGCCGTCCAGGTGGCCTGACCGGGCGGGCGCGCATGCTGGCGCTGCTCAATGCCTACGAACAGTTCCGTCAGCCGCAAGGCCTGCCGGCGACCTATCAGGTGGTTTACGGCGTATTGCGCAAGGGTTGAGATAAGCGCGGCCTGCCCTGAATGTCTGCAGCACGTCGTCACTACTCCTCACCAGAGATCTTTATGAGCCAAGCATTTTTCGTGACCGGCACCGATACAGAAATCGGCAAAACCACCATCGCCGCCGGGCTGCTGCACGCGGCACGAATGGCGGGGTTGTCGACTGCGGCGGCCAAACCGGTGGCATCCGGCTGCGTGCGCACAGTGGATGGCCTGCGCAACGACGACGCCCTGGCGCTGCTTGGTGAATGCACCCTGGCGCTGCGCTATGAAGAGGTCAATCCGCTGGCATTCGAGCCGGCGATTGCCCCGCATCTGGCTGCGCGCGAGGCGGGTGTATTGCTGGATGTTGCCGCGCTGCAAGGGCCGGTGCAGGCGATTCTGGACAAGCAGGCGGACTTCACCCTGGTCGAAGGTGCGGGTGGCTGGCGCGTACCGCTGGCCGGGGATGCGGCGCTTTCGGATCTGGCGATTGCCCTGCAGTTGCCGGTGATTCTGGTGGTCGGCGTGCGCCTGGGCTGCATCAACCAGGCATTGCTCACCGCTGAAGCCATCCTGCGCGACGGCCTGCCGCTGGCGGGCTGGGTGGCCAATCTGGTCGACCCGCACACCTCGCGCCTTGGGGACAATCTGGCGACCCTGGCCGAGCGCCTGCCTGCACCCTGTCTGGGTTATCTGCCGCGCCTGGCCGAGGCCACGCCGGCTGCGGTTTCTGGCTATCTCAATCTCGATCTATTGCACCGCGCGCTATAAGCAGGCCAAGTGCCATAGCCTTTTGCTTGTACGTTTTTCGAGCAATTTCTGCTTCAATTAAGCCGTTAGTGGTTTGCCATAGCGGGAGCTTGGGCATGGAAATTTCTGGAAGCGCTTTCAACTCGGGCATCAGCACCATTCAGTCCGGCCAGCGCCGGGTCGATCAGGCTGCGGCGGATATCGCCAGCAATGCGGTTACCCAGCCACAGCAGCCGACCTCCACGCCGCCGGCCAATCAGGTCAACCCTGCGCCGAGCTCGG
Organism: Pseudomonas sp. 1928-m; assembly: GCF_029269135.1. NCBI lineage: Bacteria > Pseudomonadati > Pseudomonadota > Gammaproteobacteria > Pseudomonadales > Pseudomonadaceae > Pseudomonas > Pseudomonas sp. 1928-m. Next base: position 303,137 of record NZ_JARIXO010000003.1, read on the forward strand.
CCGAGCAGACTCGCCCCGATCTGGCGGAAAGTCTGGTCGCCCTGCGCCAAGGTCAGAATGAGGCGGAAGCGGGCGCCAAAGTGGTGAAGACTGCCGATGAGGTGCTCGGCACCCTGATCGACACCACGGCTTGATACGCTTGCCCCTAGCGTAGTCCGGCTCTGTTACGGAGTTTTAGCAGTCAGGGGCGAGGAGTCATTGCATGCAGATTGGCGGCGCAACGTCTTATCCTGCGCCTGCAGCAACTCTACTGCCGGCTCGGCCTCTTGCGTCCAATGTTTCCCCTGATGTGTCCCCCGATATTACCCGCGCCGCCCAGGCGCCGATAACTGCCGCCCAACCGCTGGCCGATGAGCAATCGGCGTCGGCGCGTGAAGAGGCCGATAAACCTGCCGACACCTCGGCCAATCCCGATAAAGCCAAAAGCCGCGAAGGCGAGCCCAGCCCGCAGCAGCAACGCCTTGAGCAACTGGAAATTGCCAAACTGGTCAGCCGTGATCAGGAGGTGCGCACCCACGAGCAGGCGCACGCTGCCGTCGGTGGGCGCTATGCCGGTGCACCGACTTACACTTATGAGCGCGGCCCGGACGGCAAGCGCTATGCGGTAGGCGGTGAGGTGGGCATCGATACCAGTCCGATCCCCAACGACCCCGAAGCCACCCTGCGCAAGATGGAGGTGGTGATTCGCGCGGCCCTGGCACCTGCCGAGCCGTCGGCGCAGGATCGTCAGGTGGCGGCGCAAGCCCAGGCGCAAATGGCCGAAGCGCGTGCCCAGTTGGCGCAACAGCAGCGCAGTGAGGCAGAGGCCGCCAGTGAAGCGCGTGCCGAGCAGCGTAAACAAGAGGACGAAAAGAAGCCCGAGGAGGAGGAAAAATCCACCGCGCCCGTCCAGCAGGATCTGCCGCCACCACCTAGTCTTGATCTGTACAGGCAGCTCAGCGGTTTGCAGACGCCGGCCCCGGTTGTCGATCTGGTGGCCTGAACGGCGTTAGGGGTGCTTGACATTAAATAGGCATAAACGTATGTTTCAAACGCTTGTTTGATTAGCTCGGTTGCCAAGGGGCAGGCGAGCGCCGGGATTGCTCCCGAAAACGACCGAATATCCGGTCACCTACACACTAAGAATCCACCGCAGAGGTTAACCGCTATGCCTGATTACAAGGCCCCCTTGCGTGATATCCGTTTCGTACGCGACGAACTGCTCGGCTACGAAGCGCATTATCAGAGCCTGCCTGGCTGCCAGGACGCTACTCCGGACATGGTCGACGCCATCCTTGAAGAAGGCGCCAAGTTCTGTGAGCAAGTGCTTTCGCCACTGAATCGTGTAGGTGACACCGAAGGTTGCACCTGGTCCGCCGAAGGCGTGAAAACCCCAACCGGCTTCAAAGCTGCCTACAAGCAGTATGTAGAAGGTGGCTGGCCGAGCCTGGCTCACGACGTTGACCACGGCGGCCAAGGCCTGCCGGAGTCCCTGGGTCTGGTTGTCAGCGAAATGGTCGGCACCTCGAACTGGTCGTGGGGCATGTACCCAGGCCTGTCGCACGGCGCGATGAACACCATCTCCGAGCACGGCACCGACGAGCAGAAGCACACCTACCTGACCAAGCTGGTATCCGGCGAGTGGACCGGCACCATGTGCCTGACCGAGCCGCATTGCGGCACCGACCTGGGCATGCTGCGTACCAAGGCCGAGCCTCAGGCTGACGGTTCGTACAAGGTTTCCGGCACCAAGATCTTTATCTCCGCTGGCGAACACGACATGGCCGATAACATCGTCCACATCGTGCTGGCCCGCCTGCCCGACGCGCCGCAAGGCACCAAAGGCATCTCGCTGTTTATCGTGCCGAAGTTCTCGGTTAACGCTGACGGCACCGTTGGCGCACGTAACGCCGTTTCCTGTGGCTCGCTTGAGCACAAGATGGGCATCCACGGTAACGCCACCTGCGTGATGAACTTCGACGGCGCTACCGGTTACCTGATCGGCCCAGCCAACAAAGGCCTGAACTGCATGTTCACCTTTATGAACACGGCTCGCCTGGGTACTGCTCTGCAAGGTCTGGCTCACGCTGAAATCGGTTTCCAGGGTGGCCTGAAGTACGCTCGCGAGCGTCTGCAGATGCGTTCCCTGACTGGCCCGAAAGCGCCGGAAAAAGCCGCTGACCCGATCATCGTCCACCCGGACGTGCGTCGCATGCTGCTGACCATGAAAGCTTTCGCCGAAGGCAACCGCGCCATGGTGTACTTCACCGCCAAGCAGGTTGATATCGTCAAGTACAGCAAAGACGAAGCCGAGAAGAAGCAAGCCGACGCACTGCTGGCTTTCCTCACGCCTATCGCCAAAGCATTCATGACCGAAGTTGGCTTCGAAGCAGCCAACCACGGCGTGCAGATCTATGGCGGCCACGGCTTTATCGCCGAGTGGGGCATGGAGCAGAACGTTCGCGACAGCCGTATCTCCATGCTGTACGAAGGCACCACCGGTATCCAGGCACTCGACCTGCTGGGCCGTAAAGTGCTGCAGACTCAAGGCGAAGCGCTGAAAGGCTTCACCAAGATCGTGCACAAGTTCTGCCAGGCCAACGAAGCCAACGACGCCGTTAAAGCGTTCGTCGAGCCTCTGGCCAAGCTGAACAAGGAGTGGGGCGACCTGACCATGAAAGTGGGCATGGCAGCGATGAAAGACCGCGAAGAAGTCGGTGCTGCTTCGGTGGACTACCTGATGTACTCCGGCTACGTCTGCCTGGCCTACTTCTGGGCTGACATGGCGCGCCTGGCTGCCGAGAAAATCGCTGCCGGCACTGAAGACGAAGCCTTCTACAAGGCCAAGCTGCAGACCGCTCGTTTCTACTTCGCGCGCATCCTGCCGCGTACCCGTAGCCACGTAGAGGCCATGCTGTCCGGCGCCAACAACCTGATGGACATGGACGAAGAGCACTTCGCTCTGGGCTACTAAGCCTTAGTTCCAGCGCAGGTCGAAAAACCGCTGCCTCTTGGGGTGGCGGTTTTTTTATGCCTGCCATCCTTGGTAGTCACCCAGCGGGCCGTCGCTGCGCGACGTTAAAAATCGCTCCTGGCCATTTTTTATGTTCAGCACATCCATGTGCTTCACCCCTTTGGGGCTTGCGCGCAAAAGCGCTCCCGGCGCTTTTGTGTCCGGCCATCCCTGGCAGCCACCCTTCGGGCCGTCGCCGCGCGACGTTTAAAACTGTTCCAGACAGTTTTTATTTGGGCGAATAAAAAGTCCCAGGCAGCTTGTCGATTTGCCTGTCAGGTTCCGTGCGCATCGCGCTCGTTACAGGCAAACTGCGCGGCGTTGTCCACTTTTTATCGCTGTGTGGAGCCCGTCTTGTCGCGTCTTGCTGCTGTGCGCTTCAGTCATTTTCTGCCTTCGCTGCTGCTTCTGCTCGGCGGCTTGCTGTTGGCGCAGCTGGCGGTGCTGAGCGAGTTTTTCACCTCGCTGTTCAATGTGCTGCCGACCCTGCTGCTATTGCTCGGCGGCGCGTTCTGCCTGGTCTATGGCCGCCAGCGCGAAGTGTTTCTGCTGCTGACGCTGTACCTCGGCTACTTTCTGCTGGATACCCAGGTCGATCATTTCCGCGCCACGGGACAGGTGCGCAGTGATGCGGCGCTGATTTTTCATCTGTGTAGCCTGTTGCTGCCGCTGCTCTACAGTCTTTACGCCGCCTGGCAGGAGCGTACCCATCTGCTGCAGGACCTGATCGCCCGCGCCGCTGTGCTGCTGGCAGTCAGTGCGGTAGCGGTGGGCCTGGCGCAGCGCTTTCCCGAGGCGTTGCTGCACTGGTTGTCGCTGGTGCGCTGGCCGGCGCTGCAGGTCGAGTGGCTGGCGCTGGTGCAGCTGGCCTACCCGGTGTTTATCCTCGGTCTGATTCTGCTGCTGGTGCAGTACCTGCGTGCGCCGCGGCCGTTGCATGCGGCGCAGTTGCTGGGGCTTTGCGGCCTGCTGTGGATGCTGCCGAACACCTTTATTCTGCCCAATGCACTGAATGTGATGAGCAGCCAGATCATGCTGATTCTGGTTGCTGCCGTGGCGCACGAGGCCTATCAGATGGCCTTCCGTGACGAACTTACCGGCCTGCCGGGACGCCGCGCCTTGAATGAGCGCCTGCAGCGCCTGGGCCGCAGCTATGTGATCGCCATGGCCGACGTCGACCACTTCAAGAAATTCAACGACACCCACGGCCACGATGTCGGCGATCAGGTGCTGCGCCTGGTCGCGGCTCAGCTGCGCAAGATCGGCGGCGGGGGCAAGGCCTACCGTTATGGCGGCGAGGAATTCACCTTGGTGTTCCCCGGCAAGACGCTTGACGAGTGTCTGCCGCACCTCGAGGTGGTGCGTCAGGCCATCGAGGTCTACCGCATTCAACTGCGCGACAAGCAGCAGCGCCCGCAGAACGATAAACAGGGGCGTGCACGGCGGGCCGGCAGCGCGGCGAGTCAGGTGTCGGTGACCGTCAGCATGGGCGTGGCTGAGCGCGGATTGGAGCAACGCAGCCCGGAGGAGGTACTCAAGGCCGCCGACCAGGCGCTGTATAACGCCAAGGGCGCCGGGCGTAACTGTGTGCGCAGTTATGGTCAGCGGCGCGGCGCGGTCAAGCTGGATTCCGCGCGCACCTGAGGCTGCCAGGGCGAATGGCAGTGTATTCAGCATCTGCACTGTGATTGTTGAGGCGGCGCGTGAGCCGTAGCGTAGGGGGCTAATCCACGCTCTAGCTGACGGAGATGCCAGCATGCCCGAGTACAAAGCCCCCCTGCGCGATATGCACTTTCTGATCGACGAGGTCTTCGACTTTCATGCTGGCTACGCCGCGATGGGTGCCAGCGACGCCACCCCGGATATGGTCAGCGCGATCCTCGCCGAGGGTGCGAAGTTCTGTGAGCAGGTACTGGCCCCGCTGAACCGCTCCGGCGATGAAGAGGAATGCCAGATCAACGACGGCGTGGTGATCACGCCCAAGGGGTTCAAGGAAGCCTTTGCTCAGTACGTTGAAGGCGGCTGGAACGGCCTGGCGGCGGACCCGGCATACGGCGGTCAGGGACTACCGCATTCCCTCGGTCTGTTGATCGGCGAAATGGTTGGCGCCAGCAACACCTCCTGGGGCATGTACCCCGGCCTGACCCACGGCGCAATGTCGGCGATCCACGCCCACGGTACCGAAGCACAGAAACAGACCTACCTGAGCAAGCTCACCGAAGGCAGCTGGACCGGCACCATGTGCCTGACCGAAGCCCACTGCGGCACCGACCTGGGCCTGATCAAGACCCGCGCCGTACCGCAGGCTGACGGCAGCTATGCGGTCAGCGGCAGCAAGATCTTTATCTCTGCCGGCGAGCACGATATGAGCGAGAACATCGTGCATCTGGTGCTGGCCAAACTGCCCGACGCGCCGGCCGGCACCAAGGGCATCTCGCTGTTTATCGTGCCCAAGTTCCTGCCCAGCGCTGAAGGTCAGGCAGGCGAGCGTAATGGCGTCAGCTGCGGCTCAATCGAACACAAGATGGGCATCAAGGCCTCGGCCACCTGTGTGATGAACTTCGACAGTGCCACCGGCTACCTGATCGGTGAGGCCAACAAGGGCCTCAACTGCATGTTCACCATGATGAACCACGCACGCCTGGGCACCGGCATGCAGGGTCTGTGTCTGGGTGAAACCAGCTTCCAGGGCGCGATCAAGTACGCCACTGAGCGCCTGCAGATGCGTGCGCTGACCGGGCCGAAAGCGCCAGATAAAGCCGCCGACCCGATCATCGTCCACCCCGATGTGCGGCGCATGCTGCTGACCATGAAAGCCTTCAACGAAGGCAATCGCGCGCTGGCCTATTTCACCGCGCAGCTGATCGACCAGGCGCACCGTGGCGACAGCGCCGAGCAGCGTGAAGAGGCGGAGAACCTGTTGGCCTTCCTCACGCCGATCTGCAAAGCCTTTATGACCGAGACCGGCCTGGAGGTGACCAACCACGGCATGCAGGTGTTCGGCGGCCATGGTTTTATCCGCGAGTGGGGCATGGAGCAGCTGGTCCGCGATTGCCGCATCGCACCTATCTATGAAGGCACCAACGGCATCCAGGCCCTCGACCTGCTCGGGCGCAAGGTGCTCGGCAGCCAGGGCAAGCTGCTGCGCGGCTTTACCAAGATCGTCCACAAGTTCTGCGAGGCCCAGGCCGAGCATCCGCAGTTCAAGGGTTATGTCGCGCAACTGGCGACGCTCAACCAGCAGTGGGGCACGCTGACCCAGAAGATCGGCATGGCTGCGATGAAGAACCCGGACGAAGTCGGCGCGGCGTCGATGGATTACCTGATGTACTCCGGCTACGTCATCCTGGCCTACTTCTGGCTGCGCATGGCCCTGGTGGCCGAGCAGAAGCTGGCGGCGGGTGCGGGTGAGGCGGCGTTCTATCAGGCCAAGCTGGCGACCTGCGAGTTCTACTTCAAGCGCCTGTTGCCGCGTACCGCCACCCACCTGGCCGGTGCCGAGGCGGGCAGCGAGTGCCTGATGCGTTTGCCGGCCGAGCACTTCGCCCTCTGACCGACGGTTACAAGCCCTGCAAAGCCCGCCATCCGGCGGGTTTTGCCGTTACATAGAGCCTGTCTGGCCTAACAAACGAATGGTGACCTGCCGGTCATGACGCGACGCTATGTGTCTAAAAAGTTGTTCGGTTAGACTCCCTGCACATCTTTACACCTGCTGCTTCGTCCGAGGATTTGCCCCATGGCTGACTACAAAGCTCCCCTGCGCGATATGCGCTTCGTGCTCAATGAAGTGTTTGAAGTTTCCAAGCTGTGGGCCCAATTGCCGGCCCTGGCTGAAGTGGTCGATGAAGACACTGCAGCGGCGATTCTCGAAGAAGCCGGCAAGGTCACCGGCGGCGTGATCGCCCCGCTGAACCGCAGCGGCGACGAAGAAGGTTGCTCCTGGGCCAACGGCGCGGTGAAAACCCCAGCTGGTTTCCCGGATGCCTACAAAACCTACGCCGAAGGCGGCTGGGTAGGCGTCGGTGGCGACCCGGTATTCGGCGGCATGGGCATGCCCAAGGCGATCTCGGCCCAGGTCGAAGAAATGGTCAACTCGGCCAACCTGTCGTTCGGCCTGTACCCGATGCTGACGGCCGGCGCCTGCCTGTCGATCAACGCCCACGCCAGCGAAGAGCTGAAAGAAAAATACCTGCCGAACATGTATTCGGGCGTCTGGGCCGGTTCCATGTGCTTGACCGAGCCGCATGCTGGTACCGACCTGGGCATTATCCGCACCAAGGCCGAGCCGCAGGCTGATGGCAGCTTCAAGGTGTCCGGCACCAAGATCTTTATCACCGGTGGTGAGCACGACCTGACCGAGAACATCATTCACCTGGTATTGGCCAAGCTGCCAGATGCTCCAGCGGGCCCGAAAGGCATCTCGCTGTTCCTGGTGCCGAAAGTCATGGTCAACGCCGACGGTTCCTTGGGCGAGAAGAACGCGCTGTCCTGCGGTTCCATCGAGCACAAGATGGGCATCAAGGCCTCGGCCACCTGCGTGATGAACTTCGACGGCGCCACCGGCTGGATCGTCGATGCGCCGAACAAGGGCCTCGCCGCCATGTTCACCATGATGAACTACGAGCGTCTGGGCGTGGGCATCCAGGGCCTGTCCCTGGGCGAACGCAGTTACCAGAACGCCGTGGAATACGCCCGTGACCGTATCCAGAGCCGCGCGCCGACCGGCCCGGTCGCCAAGGACAAAGCCGCCGACCCGATCATCGTGCACCCGGACGTGCGTCGCATGCTGTTGACCATGAAAGCGCTGAACGAAGGCGGTCGTGCCTTCTCCAGCTACGTGGCTATGCAGCTCGACACCGCCAAGTTCAGCATCGAGCCCGCCACCCGCAAGCGCGCGGAAGAGCTGGTTGCTCTGCTGACCCCGGTAGCCAAGGCCTTCCTCACCGACATGGCGCTGGAAACCACCACCCATGGCCAGCAGATCTTCGGCGGCCACGGTTATATCCGTGAGTGGGGCCAGGAGCAGCTGATCCGCGACTGCCGCATTACCCAGATCTACGAAGGCACCAACGGTATCCAGGCGCTCGATCTGGTCGGCCGTAAAGTGGTTGGCAGCGGCGGTGCGTTCTACAAGCACTTCGCCGAAGAGATCAAAGCCTTCACCGATTCCGCCGACAGCAGCCTGGCCGAATTTATCGAGCCGCTGAAAGGCGCCATCGCCAACCTGGAGCTGATGACTGCCGATCTGCTGGAACGCGCCAAGGCCAACCCGAACGAAGTCGGCGCCGCCTCGGTCGAGTACCTGCAGGTGTTTGGCTACACCGCCTACGCCTACATGTGGGCCCTGATGGCACGCACCGCGTTGGCCAAGCAGGATCAGGACGAGTTTTACGTGAGCAAACTGGGCACCGCGCGTTTCTTCTTCGCCCGCCTGCTGCCGCGTATCCACTCGCTGACTGCTTCGGTCAAAGCTGGTAGCGAGAGCCTGTACCTGCTCGACGCTGCGCAGTTCTAAGCCCGCGTCGCTACAAAAAAGCCCCGGCCTAAATAGCCGGGGCTTTTTTGTGGCTCTGTACCCATTGCGTGTTGCGAGGCGACAAATCGTAGGTTGGCGTTGAGCGCAGCGAAGCCCAACAAGCGGCGGCATGTCTCGTTGGGCTTCGTCGCGTTGCTCCTTAACCCAACCTACCCGCAAGAGCCCTACGTGGGGGGCGTACGGCGCACGCTCTCCATGTATGCAATGGCTAGCGGGTGCGTAGCCTTTCTTAGGCTGCAAAAATCTATTTTCCCACCCGCTCCAGTCTGGCCAGCAGTAGCCGGGTAGTGCCGCTGCTGCTCAACCGGCAGCGCCCCGCTTCCTGCTCCAGCAGCAGGCCTTGGCCGTCGGTCAACTGCATCCGGCTGCCATCCGGCAACAGGCAGTCCAGCGCGCTGCCTGCCATGCAGTAGATAAACAGCACCTCACTGCAGTCGAAGCCTGCTTCGCCCTTCAGCTCACTGTACTCCAGGCGTTGTTGCCAGCGCCCACGGCGGCTCATCAGGTTGAAGTCCTGCACCGGGCCGTCGAGCAGTTCGGCCTGCACATCCAGTTCGCCGGCAAAGCTCAGCACGGGGTTGCTCGCATCGAGGATCACCGGTTCCGGCAGATTCAGGCGCAAGCCCGCGCCGCTCAGCAGCGCCAGGCTGCGATCGATACCGGGAAAGTGCGAGAAGGCGCCGGCAGCCTCCACCTTGGCGCTGCTGATACGCCAGTCGAAATCTTCCAGGCCGGCACCGGGCGGGGCGATAGCCAGTTCCAGGGTGACGCCCTGGCCATTCTTCCACGGCACTTGGCGGGTAGTACGGCTGTCGATAATGCGGATGCTCACGGGGATATCTCATCGTTGGCTTTGGTATATGTATATACATTGTATGGGCGGTTCTGCCCAGATGGCGCGCGCGTCGAATGCGGCCGTTGGTCTGCGCCTGCTGGCGAATAAAGCCTCGTGCGCACTCTCTATCTAGATGATTGCTGTGGGTTCTCGCGGCAAAGGCCGGGGCATGGCTGAGGCGTGACTGCAATTATTGGGCGACGGATGGGGTTGACGACTGTCCGGTCAGCTTCTAATGTATATACAACTTCGATCAAGGAGCGTTCCATGCCCTCATCCACCCCCTCTCTGTTGTGGCGCGAGCTCTGTCTGTTCGACGGCCTGGCCACGCTGGCTGAGCCGATCAATCTGCTGGTGGCGGATGGCAAGGTAGCCGGCATGTGGCCAACCAGCGCGTTTCCTGAAGCTATGGCTGAGGGTGCGCTCGAAGCTGGGCGTGGCGGGGTGATGACCCCGGGTCTGGTGGATTGCCACACGCATCTGGTGTACGCCGGCAACCGCGCCGCTGAATTCGAGCAGCGCCTCGAAGGTGCCAGCTACGCTGAGATCGCCAAGGCCGGCGGCGGCATTCTCAGTACCGTGCGCGCCACCCGTGCTGCCAGCGAGGATGAGCTGCTGGCGCAGAGCCTGCCGCGTTTGCAGGCGCTGCTGGACGACGGTGTGACCACCCTGGAAATCAAATCCGGCTATGGCCTGAGCACCGCTGATGAATTGAAGATGCTGCGCGTTGCCCGCCGCCTCGGCGAGTTGCTGCCGCTGCGCATCACCACCACCTTGCTCGGCGCCCACGCCTTGCCGCCGGAGTTCGCCGGCGATAGCGATGGCTATATCGCCCTGGTGTGCAACGAGATGATCCCGGCGGCCGTTGCCGAAGGTCTGGCTGATGCGGTGGATGTGTTCTGCGAAAACATCGCCTTTAGCCCAGCGCAGTGCGAGCTGGTGTTCCAGGCTGCGCAACGCCACGGTCTGCCGATCAAGGTGCACGCCGAGCAGCTGTCCAATCAGGGTGCCAGCGCCCTGGCCGCGCGTTATCAGGGCCTCTCGGCCGACCATATCGAGTTTCTCGATGAGGCCGGGGTGCAGGCCATGGCTGCCGCCGGCACCGTGGCCACCCTGTTGCCGGGGGCCTTTTACACCCTGCGGGAAACCCAGTTGCCGCCCATCGCGCTGCTGCGTCAGTACAACGTGCCGATGGCCCTGGCCAGCGATGCCAACCCCGGCACCTCGCCGATCTGCTTTCCGACCCTGTGCCTCAACCAGGCCTGCACCTTGTTCCGTTTGACCCCGCGCGAAGCCCTGGCCGGTATGACCGCCCATGCCGCCCGCGCCCTCGGCCACCCTGACCTGGGGCGGATCGAGGTTGGGGCCCCCGCCGATCTGTGCCTGTGGGATGTGCAGCAACCTGCCGAACTGGCCTATGCAGTCCAGCCGGGCCGGCTGCGTCAGCGCATCTTCAACGGCGCCATTAGCTACAGCAAAGAGGCCAACAGCCATGCACGCTGATCGTCATTCCATGCAGCTCTGGCAGGGCCGTATCGACCCGGAAGCCGACAGCCCGCGCTGGCACCAGCGCATTCAGGCGCTCAGCGCCGACAGCCAGCCTGGCGTCGCCCTGCTCGGTTTCGCCAGCGACGAAGGCGTACGCCGTAACCATGGCCGCGTTGGCGCGGTAAATGGGCCGCTGGCCATTCGCAAGGCGTTGGCCAACCTGGCCTGGCATCGCCAGGGTGCGGCCTATGACGCCGGTGATGTGCTGTGCGCCGATGGTGATCTGGAAAGCGCCCAGGCACGCCTCGGCCATAACGTCTGCGCGCTGCTGGATGCGGGGCATCTGCCGGTCGTTCTAGGTGGCGGCCATGAGGTGGCTTTCGGCAGTTGGCAGGGCATTGCCGAACATATGGCGGGCGGCACTGCGCCGCGTATCGGCATTATCAATTTCGATGCGCATTTTGATCTGCGCGACCCGGCCCATGCCCATTCCTCCGGCACGCCGTTCGCGCAGATTGCCGAGCAGTGCGCCGTACGTGGCTGGCCGTTCGCCTATGCCTGCCTCGGCGTCAGCCGCGCCAGCAATACCCGCGCCTTGTTCCAGCGCGCCGCCGAGCTGAACGTGCTGGTGCGCGAAGACCGCGAGATTCGCGAAGGCAGCCTGACGGCGCTTAGTGCCGAGTTACAGGCCTTTATCGCCGGCTGCGACGCGATCTACCTGACCATCGATATCGACGTGCTGCCGGCCTGCGAAGCCCCAGGCGTCAGCGCCCCGGCCGCGCGTGGCGTGCCCCTGGCGCTGCTCGAACCGCTGCTGGAAACCGTGCGCGACAGCGGCAAGTTGCGCCTGATGGACCTGGCCGAACTCAACCCCGAACACGACATCGACAGCCGCACTGCCAAGGTCGCGGCGCGGCTGATTCACCTGTTGACCCTGACCGGCTAAGCGCTACTTGGCCACTTCCCTGACAACAATAAATACAGAGGAATGCACAGATGACACCCAGCACCCAGCACCGCCGCGGCGGCAGCCAGGCACCCTGTTTGTTGCGCGCGGAGAGCCGTCATGTCTGAACAGCTCACGGCGTTTGCCAGCGTGTCCAAGGGGCGCGCCCTGGCCCGGTTGCTCGGCTACAGCCTGATCGGTCTGCTGATCTTCTTTGTGCCGTTCGAAGTCGGCGGGCGCAGCACCATCCTCCTCGACCATGCGGCCACGGCCTTGCAAACCCATGCACGGCCGCTGGTGATCACTATTGCCATGCTATTTATGCTCTACGGCGCGCTGCAGCCCTGGTTTAGCGGCAGCTGGCGCGGCGACCTGACGCGCACCGTGTTCAGCGTGCTCAAGGTGTTCGGTCTGCTGATCGGCGTGGCCTATCTGTTCCGTGTCGGGCCTGAAGCGCTGTATCAGCCGGGCATGCTGCCGTTTCTGTTCGACAAGCTGGTGCTGAGCCTGGCGCTGATCGTGCCGCTGGGTGCGCTGGCCCTGGTGTTTCTGATCGGCTTCGGTCTGCTGGAGCTGGTCGGCGTGCTGATGCAGCCGGTGATGCGGCCGATCTGGCGCACGCCGGGCAAGTCGGCAATCGATGCCGTGGCCTCGTTCGTCGGCAGTTACTCGGTGGGCCTGCTGATCACCGATCGCATGTACCAGCAGGGCCATTACAGCGTGCGTGAGGCGGCGATTATCGCCACCGGCTTCTCCACCGTTTCGGCGCCTTTTATGGTGATCATCGCCAAGACCCTGGGCCTGATGGAAATCTGGAACCTGTATTTCTGGAGCGCGATGTTGGTGACCTTCAGCGTCACTGCGGTCAGCGCGCGTATCTATCCTTTGTCACGCCTGCCCAGCGAAAGCCGCCCCGAGCCGCAACTGCAAGCGGGCGAAAGCCGCCTCGGCAATGCTTGGCGTGCCGGCCTGAGCCAGGCGGCCTGCGCGCCCTCGCTGCTTAGCGCGTTGCGCGAGACCTTTGTCGATGGCCTGCGCATGACCGCCGCCATTCTGCCGAGCATCCTCGCCGTCGGCCTGCTCGGTTTACTCGCCGCCAAATACACCCCGCTGTTCGATGCCCTCGGCGTGCTGTTCTACCCACTGACCTGGCTGTTTGGCCTGCATGAGCCGATGCAGGTGGCCCGCGCCATTTCGTCCGGCCTGGCGGAGATGTTCCTGCCGGCCATGTTGCTGAAAGACTCCGACATGCTGGTCAAGTTCGTCACCGCCATCGTCTCGGTGAGCAGCGTGCTGTTTCTCTCTGCCTCGATTCCCTGCGTGCTGGCCACGCGAATTCCCCTGCGCCTGCGCGACCTGTTGCTGGTCTGGCTGCAGCGCACGTTCTTAAGCCTGTTGTTCAGCATTCCGTTGGGCTACCTGGCGCTCTACATGGGCTGGCTGTAAGCCGCCCGCACCTAACGATCTGTTGATAAGGAGCTTGCTATGAGCCTTTTCCGTGACACCGAAATTCGCGCCGCCCGTGGCACCACGCTGACCGCCAAGAGTTGGCTGACCGAAGCGCCGCTGCGCATGCTGATGAACAACCTCGACCCGGAAGTGGCCGAGAACCCCAAGGAACTGGTGGTGTATGGCGGCATCGGCCGCGCCGCGCGCAACTGGGAATGCTATGACAAGATCGTCGACGTGCTGACCCGCCTGGAAGACAACCAGACCCTGCTGATTCAATCCGGCAAGCCGGTGGGCGTGTTCGAAACCCACAAAGACGCACCGCGCGTGCTGCTGGCCAACTCCAACTTGGTGCCGCATTGGGCCACCTGGGAGCACTTCAACGAACTGGATGCCAAGGGTCTGGCCATGTACGGTCAGATGACCGCTGGCAGCTGGATCTATATCGGCAGCCAGGGCATCGTCCAGGGCACCTATGAAACCTTCGTCGAGGCCGGTCGCCAGCATTACGGCGGCAACCTCAAAGGTAAGTGGGTACTGACTGCAGGCCTCGGCGGCATGGGCGGCGCGCAGCCGCTGGCGGCGACTCTGGCCGGGGCCTGTTCGCTGAATATCGAGTGTCAGCAGTCGCGTATCGATTTCCGCCTGAAGACCCGTTATGTCGACGAGCAGGCCAGCGATCTGGACGACGCCCTGGCGCGTATCGACAAGTACTGCAGCGAAGGCAAGGCGGTGTCCATCGCCCTCTGCGGCAACGCCGCCGAGATCCTCCCGGAGCTGGTCAAGCGCGGCGTGCGTCCGGATATGGTCACTGACCAGACCAGTGCCCACGACCCGCGCCACGGCTACCTGCCGGCCGGCTGGAGCTGGGACGAGTACGTGGCCCGTGGCAAAACCGAGGAGGCCGTGGTGGTCAAGGCCGCCAAGCAGTCCATGGCCGTGCACGTGCGCGCCATGCTGGCCTTCCAGCAGATGGGCGTGCCGACCTTCGACTACGGCAACAATATCCGCCAGATGGCCTTGCAGGAGGGTGTCGACAACGCCTTCGATTTCCCTGGTTTCGTCCCGGCCTATATCCGTCCGCTGTTCTGCCAGGGTATCGGCCCGTTCCGCTGGGTGGCGCTGTCCGGTGACCCCGAGGACATCTACAAGACCGATGCCAAGGTCAAGGAGCTGATCCCGGACGACGCTCACCTGCACAACTGGCTGGACATGGCCCGCGAGCGCATCAGCTTCCAGGGCCTGCCGGCACGTATCTGCTGGGTCGGCCTGAAAGACCGCGCGCGCCTTGCTCAGGCCTTCAACGACATGGTCGCCAGCGGCGAGCTGAAAGCGCCGMTTGTGATCGGCCGCGACCACCTCGACTCCGGCTCGGTGGCCAGCCCCAACCGTGAAACCGAAGCCATGCAGGACGGTTCCGACGCCGTCTCCGACTGGCCGTTGCTCAACGCCCTGCTGAATACCGCAGGCGGCGCGACCTGGGTGTCGCTGCATCACGGTGGCGGCGTTGGTATGGGTTACTCGCAGCATTCCGGCGTGGTAATCGTCGCCGACGGCACGCCAGAAGCCCGCGTCCGCCTCGGTCGCGTGCTGCGCAACGACCCGGGCACCGGGGTGATGCGTCACGCCGATGCCGGTTATGAGATTGCCGTAGAGTGTGCCCGCGAGCAGGGCCTGGACCTGCCTATGATTGGCGCAACCCAAGGAGCCCATGCATGAGCCTGTTTACCCTGACCCCCGGCCAACTGAGCTTGGCCCAACTGCGCGCCGCCTATCAGGCGCCGCTGCAGTTACGGCTTGATGCCAGCGCTCATAACGCCATCGAGGCCAGTGTGGCCTGCGTTAACGGCATCATTGCCGAAGGCCGTACCGCTTACGGCATCAACACCGGTTTCGGTCTGCTGGCCTCGACCCGCATCGCTAATGAAGACCTGGAAAAGCTGCAGCGTTCGCTGGTGCTGTCGCATGCCGCCGGCATCGGTGCGCCGCTGGACGACGCCATGGTGCGGCTGATCATGCTGCTCAAGGTCAACAGCCTGGCGCGCGGCTTCTCTGGCATTCGCCGTCAGGTGATCGAGGCGCTGATCGCTCTGATCAACGCCGAGGTCTACCCGCATATCCCACTCAAGGGCTCGGTCGGTGCCTCCGGCGACCTCGCGCCGCTGGCGCATATGTCGCTGGTGCTGCTCGGTGAAAGCCAGGCGCGGTATCGCGGCGAATGGCTGCCGGCAACTGAGGCATTGGCCATCGCCGGTTTGCAGCCGATGACCCTGGCAGCCAAGGAAGGTCTGGCGCTGCTTAACGGCACCCAGGTGTCCACCGCCTACGCTTTGCGCGGCTTGTTCGAGGCCGAGGATCTGTTCGCTGCGGCCAGCGTCTGCGGCGGCCTGACTGTCGAAGCTGCGCTGGGCTCGCGTGCGCCTTTTGATGCGCGCATCCACGCGGCTCGCGGCCAACGTGGGCAGATCGACGCAGCGGCGGTCTATCGCCATCTGCTCGGCGACAGCAGCGAGGTCGGTCGCTCCCACGAAGCCTGCGACAAGGTGCAGGACCCGTATTCGCTGCGCTGCCAGCCGCAGGTGATGGGCGCCTGCCTGACCCAGCTGCGCCAGGCCGCCGAGGTGCTGGCGGTGGAGGCCAACGCGGTGTCGGATAACCCGCTGGTGTTTGCCGCCGAAGGCGAGGTGATTTCCGGTGGCAACTTCCACGCCGAGCCGGTGGCCATGGCTGCCGACAATATCGCCCTGGCCATCGCCGAAATCGGTGCACTGAGCGAACGCCGCACCTCGCTGATGATGGACAAGCATATGTCGCAGTTGCCGCCGTTCCTGGTGGCCAATGGTGGGGTCAACTCCGGCTTTATGATCGCCCAGGTCACCGCCGCCGCATTGGCCAGCGAGAACAAGGCGCTGGCCCACCCGCACAGCGTCGACAGCCTGCCGACCTCGGCGAATCAGGAAGACCATGTGTCCATGGCCCCGGCTGCTGGCAAGCGTCTGTGGGAAATGGCCGCCAACACCCGTGGCGTACTGGCCATCGAATGGCTGGGCGCCTGCCAGGGCCTGGATTTCCGCGAAGGGCTGAAAAGCTCACCGCTGCTTGAGCAGGCGCGCCAGGCCCTGCGTGCGCAGGTGCCGTACTACGTGGAAGACCGCTTCTTCGCCCCGGATATCGAGGCTGCCAATGCCCTGCTCGCCGAGCGCGTGCTGACCCCGTTGTTGCCGAGCGGGGTATTGCCGTCGCTGGCGTAGCCCGGATGTAATCCGGGGGCTCGGGTGTGGTCCGTCCCGGATTGCATCCGGGCTACGTCGGGATATGCGCAGTGGGTAGGGTGGACAACGCGCAGCTTGTCCACCAGCTCAGGTGTGGCAACGGTGGGCAGGCACAGCGTTGCCCACCCTACGTTGCAGCGTGTTGACGCGCTATTATCCGCGCATCGGGACCACCCCAAGGAGCCGCTGTGAGCAGTACAACCCCGCGCTACAAGGCGATTGAAGCGTTCCTGCTGGAGCGCATCCACAGCGGCGCTTACCCGGTCAATCATCAGATCCCGGCGGAAGAGCAGCTGGCGCGGGATTTTGGGGTCAGCCGGATGACCGCTAACAAGGCTATCCGCGATCTGGTGCAGAAGGGTTACCTGCAGCGCCAGGCCGGGCTGGGCACCTTCGTCACCGACCGCAAGGCCGAGTCATCGCTGCATGAAGTGCTGAATATCGCCAATGAAGTGCGCGGCCGTGGGCATGCCTACAGCAACGACATTATTCGCTGTGAAGCGCTGGCGGCAGATGATGAGGTGGCGCTGCGTCTGGGCCTGCGTCTGGGGGCCGAGGTGTTTCACAGCATTCTGGTGCACCGCGAGGATGGTGTGCCGATCCAGCTGGAAGATCGCTTCGTCAACCCGCGTTGGGTGCCGCATTACCTGGACAGTGATTTCTCTCGGCAGACGCCCAACGAGGTGCTGGTTAGCAGCTGCCCGATTTCCGATGTCGAGCATGTGGTCGAGGCGGTGCTGGTCGATCAGCAGGTGGCCGCCTGGCTGGCTATCGAAGTGGCCGCGCCGTGCCTGAGTGTGATCCGCCGAACCTGGTCGGATGAGCATCTGATCAGCTACGCCCGGCTGATCCATCCGGGCGATCGCTACAAGCTGCGTTCATCGCACAAGCCGCGCCGCTAAAACCGATCAGTTGTTGATCTGCTGCTCGACCAGTTCGGGATTGTCGATAAAACGGTTGCGGGTGCCTTGCAGGCCGGCGACTTTGTCGTTGCGTGCTTTTTCCTCGGCATCCGGCGGGTCCATCTGGTGCCACTTCTTGTACATCTGCACCTGGCCGACGATGGGCAGGTCGTACTCGACATGCATATAGAAGATCGCCCGCGCCACATTGCCTTTGGCTTCATCGCGCGGTTCCACTAGCTGGAAGCTGGTTTTCATGTCGCAGCCGATGTCGGCGAACTTGCTCGGCACGCTGTCATCCAGATCACCGAACTGCGCATTGCGCCGCACCAACTCGACACGGGTTAGCGCTGGGTAGAGGTTGTGCAGGTCGGAGGCCATATAGACGTAGCGCGGGTTCATAATTCCGCACTGGCGGTCGGTGACGCAGCGCAGCGCGCTTTTCAGCTGTTTGCTGCTGTAGATCGCGCTGGCCTTGAGTTGGCCGCTTTCTTCGGTGAACTCTTTACCGCAGTACAGCGTGCTGCCGCCCTGGCCATAAAGCTGGCTCCAGAACAGTTGCACGGCGGCTTTGGGATCGGAAAGCTGGTTCTGCCCGTTGGCCAGGGTGGGTAGGCTGATGCTGGCTGCCAGGCAGCCGATGGCAAGAAACAATGAGCGCATGTGTGGCCCCAATGACCGCCGTTGACGGGGTCTGTTGTTTTTGTAAGACAAGATCGAGTCTAACAAGACCTGCGTCACAAAATAAAGCCAAGCGTTTGCTCGGTTTTGCTGGGAAAGGTGCTGTGTAAGCTATGGCTTACACAGCGTGCTGCAGATCGCCACTATGCCGGGAACCGGCCGGCGACTAATCTGCCACCCATGGACGTCGCGCAGGAAGCGCACTTTAGCAACAGGGATACGTGGGACAGCTGCCAGGATGGCAAGCAGATCAAGGATGTCAGCAAACAGTCTGCAAAGACCCCGCAATGCGGGGTTTTCTTTTTTGTGCTCAGCGCATCCATGCGCTTCACCCCTCCGGGGCTTGCGCGCAAAAACGCTCCCGACGTTTTTGTGGCCCGCCATCCATTGCTGCCACTCTTCTCGCCCTACCGAAGCTATCGCGTGATCACGCTAAATACCGCGCTCGCCCGAGCAATCCGCACCGACTCGACGACAAAGTAGCAATTAGCAAACGCCAGGCTTTTACCGACCTTCTGCACATCGCTTTCGATGCTGATCCAGTCGCCGAGTTTGGCGGTGCCGGCGTAGTCGATGCTCAGGCTGCTGGTGACTATCGGCGTCGGTGGCTCCTGGGCGAAGGCGCTGTTATAGCCCAGGGCGACATCCGCCAGGCTGCTGAGTACGCCGCCATGCACCAGGCCGCGCGCATTGCAGTGTTTCTCCTCGACGTGCAGGCCAATCACCAGGCCTTTATCGCTGCGCTGGTTGTAGATCGGCCCGAGCAGATCAAGGAAAGGGCTGCTTCTGAATAGCGGGCTAAAGCCTGCGGGGATCATGTTCATCAGCGAAACCTCCTTTGCTCTGGGATATTCAGGCGGCCTGGCGCTGCGCCTGCAACTCGGCGAACCAGTTCAGCGTTTCATCCCACAGCGACTGCGCCGCCGGACGGAAGTAGCCCATATGGCCGATGGCACCGATGCTGGCGGCTGAGTCGATGGTGCGCGCCTGATAGGGCGCTGCGCTGTAAGCGGCCATAAAGGCGTCGCGCGAGGCGGGCGGGGCCCACAGGTCGTCCAGGGCGTTGGCGGCAATGATTGGCGTGCTGACCTGAGCAAAGCGTTTGGCGAGATCGGGCATCTGCGGGTCTTCGAAGAAGTAGCGCGGGTAGCCGCACCAGCGCTTCCACTGTTTGTACACGCCCAGCGGCAAATCCTCGCCCATGCCCAGCTTGCTCCAGGCCAGGTAGCCCTTGTAACGGGTCAGCAGTGGACCGATCAGCCGCCACATGGTCAGCACGCGCAGCTGCTCGGCCTTGGGCATCCAGCCGTGCCAGCCGGCCCCGGTGCCAAAGGTGTAGAAACCCTGGACCTGATCATGGTTCGGCAGCAGACCGAAGGCATGCCCGCCAAAGGAGTGACCGACCATATACAGCGGCCGCTGCGGATGACGGTGCTGGTCGACGGCGGCCGCCAGGTCGAGGTGCGCCCAGTCCAGATAATCCATGGCAAAGCCGCGCAGACTGGCCGGTTTCGATTGACCGATACCACGGTAATCGAGAGTCAGGGTGCTGTAGCCGCGCTGCGCTGCGTACTCGGCAAAGCGTCGGTAGAAACCCTGGGGCACGCCGGTGGCGCCGGCAATCACCAGCTGCGCCACCGGCTCCGGGGCGTGATAAAGCGTGGCGGTCAGCGGATAACCGTCGAGTGCCGGCAGCTGCACGCTTTCGCTAAGAATGGCTGGGGTATTCATGGGCGGACTCCTCCCGGAAACTGTTCGCGGGTCAGGTTGAACAGGGCAGTGGCGGCGCGCTTGAGCGGTTCGCTGCTGCCGGCCACGCGGGCTTGCAGCAGCCCGCCTTCATACAGCGCGACAAACAGTGCGGCGAGGTTATCCGCCTGTTCGCTGGGGTAGCCGTAGGCATGCAGTTGCGCACTCAATGCCTGACGCACGGCGGTAAAACTGCGCTGCAGAGCGGCGCGAATCTCCAGATCTTCCGGGCCGCTTTCCAGGGCGATGGTGGCCAGCGGGCAGCCACGCTCGAACTGGCTGCTCTCCAACTGCTGCAGCGCGCCTTGCAACCAGTTGTGCAGCGCCTTGAGCGGGTCGGTTTGCTGAGCAAAAAGCTGGCTGAACAGGCCGTCGATATGCCGGCTGATATGCTCGATAGCCGCCACCGCCAGCTCGCTTTTGCCGCCAGGGAAGTGGTGATAGAGGCTGCCCTTGGGCGCGCCGGCAATTTCCAGCAGTTCACTCAGACCAACGCCGTGCAGCCCCTTGCGTTGCAGGGCGTCGGCCATGGCGTGAATCAGTTTGTCGCGGGTTGAGGTCTTTTTCATGGGCTAAATATATAGACCGGTCGGTCTATTTTGCCAAGGATTTTCTTCGCCATAGCCAGCCGATATGGCGCGGCATAAGTTGGCTTTGCTGTCGGCGCACCTTCAGGCGTGCCGCGCAGAGTGCGCCGGTGAGCATTTCCTTTAGCGCTTTTCCGCTACCATCTGCTTCTCTCCCGCATGCGATAAGGATTTCCCCATGTCCATCTCCACGCTGATTTTCCTGGCGGTTGTTGCCGCGCTGATCTTTTACGTGATTGGCATCTACAACCAGCTGGTGACCTTGCGTAACCGCTTTCAGAACGCTTTTGCGCAGATCGAGGTGCAGCTCAAGCGTCGCTATGACCTGATCCCAAATCTGGTGGAAACCGCCAAGGGCTATATGGCCCATGAACGGGAAACTTTGGAGGCGGTGATTGCCGCGCGCAATAACGCGGTAACCGGGCTCAAGGCCGCAGCGGCGCAGCCGGGTAACGCGCAGAGCATGGCGCAACTGGGCGGCGCGGAAGGGCTGCTGAACAGCGCCCTGGGCCGCCTGAATGTCACGCTTGAGGCTTACCCCGACCTCAAGGCCTCGGCGAATATGCAGCAGCTCAGTGAAGAGCTGAGCAGCACCGAGAACAAGGTGGCCTTCGCCCGTCAGGCCTTCAACGATGCAGTGATGGCCTACAACACCTACAAGCAGGCGTTCCCGCCAGTATTGCTGGCCGCCAGCTTTGGCCATGCCCAGGACGCCAGCCTGCTGGAGTTCGCCGACAGCGCGGCGATCCAGGAAGCACCGAAGGTGTCGTTCTGAGTTAAGGGCCCGGCACGATGAATTTCTTCGAGCAACAGGATCGCGCCCGGCGTAACAGCGGGCGTCTGCTGATTCTGATGGCGCTGGCGGTGCTTAGCCTGATCACTCTGACCAGTCTGGTGCTTGGGTTGGTCTGGCAGCTCTTTGGCCAAAGTCACTCCTCGCTGTGGTTGGCCAGTGACGCGCCAAACAGCGTTCTGCCTAGTTGGCCACTGGTGGGTTGTGTGGCGCTGGTGGTGATCGGTGTGGTGCTGCTGGGCAGTCTATACAAGCAGCTGCAGCTGAGCCGTGGTGGCCAGGCGATTGCCGAGCGCCTGGGCGGACGTTTGATCAACCTGTCGCCACAGAACCTTGAAGAGCGTCGGCTGCTCAATGTGGTGGAGGAAATGGCCCTGGCCTCGGGCACCTCGGTGCCGCCGGTGTATGTGCTCGATGATGCCGGGATCAACGCCTTTGCTGCCGGCCTGACGCCGCAGGATGCGGTGATCGGGATTACCCGTGGGGCGATCTGTCAGCTCAGTCGTGATGAATTGCAGGGCGTGATCGCCCATGAATTCAGCCATATCTTCCACGGCGATATGCGCCTCAACACGCGCCTGGTGTCGGTGCTGCACGGCATTCTGCTGCTGGGCCTGATAGGCGGTTTTCTGTTGCGCAGCAGCGGGCGCAGTGGCCGCTCCAGCCGTAACAACTCGGTGGCGATCGTGCTCGCCATTGGGGTCACGCTGTGGGTGCTGGGCTATGCCGGGACCTTTTTCGGCAACCTGATCAAGGCCGCCGTAAGCCGCCAGCGCGAGTTTCTCGCCGATGCTTCGGCGGTGCAGTACACCCGCAATCCAGACAGCATCGCCGGGGCCTTGAAGAAGATCGGCGGCAATCTGTATGGCTCACAACTGCAGGCCGGGCATGCTGCCGAGTTCAGCCATATGTATTTTGCCGCCGGCATCAGCCAGGCCCTGGAAGGCATGCTGGCGACCCATCCACCGCTAGATCAGCGCATCCGCCGCATCACGCCAAGTTGGGACGGTCGTTATCCTCATGTGGCGGAGCTTAGCGCGGCAACGCCGGTGGCGGCAGCCAGCGATTCGACCGTGAATCTGTATGACCTGAGTGCCTTTGTCCCCGGCCTGAGCGCCGCCGCGGCGAGTGAGGCGATTGGCGCCATTGGCGACCCACAGGCAGCGCACCTGCTGGCCGCGCGCAGCAGCCTGGCGCAGCTGGATCTGGCCCTGAGTGAGGCGGCGCACAGCTGCAGTGGCGCCCAGGCATTGCTTTACGGCCTGCTGCTCGACCCTGTCGAGACGCAAGCTGTGCAGCAATTACAGCTGTTGCAGCCGCGTATCGCCGCCGAGGTTGCCACGCAGCTTGAGCAGTTGCGTGAGCCGCTGCGCCAGCTGGCGCCTGGAATGCGCTTGTCGTTGCTGGATCTGGCCATGCCGGCCCTCAAGCAATTGGCGGCCGATCAGTTCGCTGCGCTCAAGGCCAATCTGGCTCTGCTGATTCGTGCCGACGGCCGGGTCGCGCTGCTGGAATGGACGCTGCTGCGGATTGTCGAGCGCAATGTCGAAGGCGCGCGTGCGCAGACCAGCCGCTACCAGCTGCAGGAGCTGGCCGCTGAGACTCGCGTGGTGCTGTCGCTGCTGGCCCGTGCCGGCGGGGTGGATGAGCCGGCCGCGCAGCTGGCTTTCCAGCATGCTGGCAGCGAGCTGGCGTTCCCGCTTGAGCAACTGCTGCCGGCCAGCGCCAGTGGCTTGGCGGCACTGGAACCTGCGCTACGTCGCCTGAGCCTGCTCTGGCCGTTGCAGAAACCGCAGCTGCTCAAGGCCATGGCGCGCTGCATCGAACATGACGGCCAGATCAACCCCGCCGAGGCCGAGCTGATGCGCGCCGTGGCAGATATCCTCGATTGCCCGATGCCGCCCTTGCTCGCCACACGCGGCTGACCGTCCGGCGGTGCGGCTTGACCCTGCGCCGCGGGCGGTAGACTGTAAAACGGCGGCGCACTGTCATGCCCTGGTCATCAAACCGGGCAATGCTGAACTGGCCAATAACAACCACCTTTAGGGCGTTCGCCCCTTCATTGCACTGCCTCCTGACCCCGTCACGCCGTTTTTAAGCGGCAAGGAGAGAGCCATGAACCTGTTGCAGCCCGTCACCGCTGGGTTGTTTGATCCGCAGCTACAGCTTGAGGCCGAGCCTGATGCGCTTGAGGCTGAGCGGCACGACGCCAGCATCCACGCGGAAATCATCCACACCATCGCCGCTATCGACCAACTGACTGCGCACTGGCAGCGGCCCCCTGATCCGCCGCAGATGCGCTAAGCAGTCCCGCGCCAGGCGACATGGCTGTCGCCTGGCGCTTTATCTATCAGCCGTCGCAAAGGCCTGCAGCAAATCTTCGCTAAACGCCTGCTGGGCATCACTGGGGTGCTGGCCTCGATGGCTGGCCAGGTGAAACTGCACCTCGAAACTCAACGCATCGGCCTGCAGTGCGCGCAAACGGCCGCTGGCGAGCCAGGGCGCGGCGATATGTTCGGGCAAATAACCGATATGCCGGCCGGAGAGGATAAACGCCAGGGTGCCGTCCACCTGCTCGGTTTGCGCTGTGCTGGCTGCACTCTGAAAGGGCTCGCGGGCTTGCACGAAACGGTAGGGGTGATGCACCCGGTCGGCCTGTTGCAGGTCGGCCAGGCTGATGTGTGCGTGCTTGAACAATGGATGACTTGCCGCGCAGAACAGCACCTGGCGTTCGCGAAACAGCGGCTGATAATCCAGCGCGGCCTGGTTGCCGGAGAAGTAGCCGATAGCCAGGTGCAGTTGGTCCTGCAACAGGCGCCGTTCCAGTTCAGCCGGCATGGCCGTGAGCAGCTCGATCTGCACCGCCTGATTGCGCCCGCGAAAGCGGCCGATGGCGTCGGCTACCTGTTCCAGCACGTTAGCCGCCAGCCCTTCGGAGAGGCCAATTCGTAGCTCGCCCAAAAGCTTATCGGCCATGCCCTGGGCTTCGTCCTTGAAGGTGTCGATGGCACTGAACAGTTTGCGCGTGGCGCTCAACACCTGCTCGCCCTTGGGCGTCAGGCGAAAACCGCCCTTGCCGCGCTCGCACAGGCGAAAGCCCAGCCGCGTTTCCAGCTTGGCCATCTGCGTGCTGATGGTCGACTGGCCAATCCCCAGTTCACCCTGAGCAGCGCTAAAGCCGCCGCACTCCACCACGGTGACAAACAGGCGCAGCAACTGCAGGTCAAGGTCACGCAACTGGCTGAGCATGCCGGCTCCAAACATTGTTGGTTATAGATGCGCGAGTAGATCACTTGGCTTTTCTTCAATGCAACTCGCCGTGCCGCACGCTAGCGGGTCATCTTTTTCACAAACACCACGACAAACAGTGCCATGGTAAAGCTGCCGGCGAAGGCCTCGAAGGCGGCAAGCGGGCGGGCCAGGCCGTGTGGTGTGATATCGCCGTAGCCGAGGGTGGTGAAGGTCACCACGCTGAAGTAGAGGCAGTCGCCGAGGTCATCCAGATTGGCCAGCCAGCCGCGTTCCAGGGCCAGGCCCAGGGATTGCCCGGCATGTTGTACGCCGACCAGAAAGTACAGCAGGCCGCAGAAAACGATCAGCGCGATGGAGAACAGCACAACGTTGAGCGGCTTTTCGCCGTAGCCGCTGAACAGGTCGACCAGCCAGGACAGCAGGCGCCTGCCGCCATAGCGCGGCAGTTGCAGGCGGCGCATAACCATTTCGCGGTGGAAAAACATGCCGGCTTGTTCGAACAGCCCGGCTTTCTCCAGGTGCAGGCGCAGGTTGCGATAGGTTTCCTCGGCCTCTTCAAAGCAGCGTTTAGCGGCGTCGTAGTCGCCAAGGCGCTGGTGCGCGCTGCCCTGGCGCTCCTGGCGCAGGCGCCGATCCCAGATCACGTTGTCCAGTCGCGCGCCGTCGAGTTGCACGCCGAGCAGGTTGCAGTCGCGCAGGTCGCAGCAATGCAGGTTGGCGCCGCGCATATCGGCTTTCATCAGCGAGCTGCCGCGCAGGTCGAGGCCAAACAGGTGGGCTTTCTGCAGGTCGGCACGGTACAGGTCGGTATCGCGCAGGTCGTAGCCGGTGCGCTGGTGGTGGTTGACCAGATCGACGCCAGCCAGCTTGGCGTACTTGAGCTGAAAGCCGCGCATGGCCTCGCCGCTTTGCGCGCGCTGCTGCAAGGCGGCGCATAGCCCTTCAACGTCACGCTTGTCTTGGTCGGCATCAAGCCAGAAGTGTTCTTCGACATGCAGCTCAGTCATGGGGGTGTTCTCCGCGGTGGTCTAGCAAGACTAGTAGGCTGCTGATGTAGCGGATGGGTTCACGCGGTTAAACATTGATTGATAGCAATGTCAGCGTGCGCCACTTCATATTTTTACAACGCAAATGGCGGCGCAGGATGCCCTTGCCCGATAAAAACCGATGAGGTAGTTCGCCATGCGCCCGGTCATTCCACTGTTGCTGCTGTGTTGCGCATTTGCTGCGCAGGCCGAGGAGAAGGCCCTGAATCTCTACAGCTGGTCCGCTTATGTACCGGAGCAAGCGCTACAGCGCTTTCAGGCCGAGACAGGGATCAAGGTCAAATACGACATCTTCGACAGCGCCGAAGCCCTGGACAGCAAGCTGCTGACTGGCGGCAGCGGTTATGACGTCGTCTTCCCAGCCTCCAGCGGGCTGGCGCGAGCGATTCAGGCCAAGGCCGTGCAGCCGCTGGATCGCACGCAGCTGCAAAATCTCGACAATCTTGATAGTGAGCTGCTGGGCAAACTTGCCAGTACCGACCCCGGCAACCAGTACGGCCTGCCGTACACCTGGGGCACGGTCGGCGTGGGTTTTAACCGCCAGGCGCTGGAGCAGCGCTTGCCCGGTGTACCGCTGAATAGCCTGGATTTGCTGTTCAAACCCGAGTACGCCAGCAAGCTCAAGGATTGCGGCATCGCGGTAATCGACTCGCCGCAGGAAGTGATCAGCATCGTCCTCAACTACCTGGGTAAAGACCCTTACAGCAGCGAACGCGCCGACCTCGATGCGGTGGCGCAGCTGCTCACCCAGCTGCAACCGAACCTGCGCTACGTCGGTGCCGGACGGCATATCAATGACCTGGCCAAGGGCGAAATCTGCCTGGCGCTGACCTATAACGGCGACGCCTATATGGCAGCTGCCAACGCGGCCGAGGCCAAGCAGCCGTTCGAGGTGCAGTACCGCATCCCACGTGAGGGCACTTTGCTGTGGTTCGACACCATGGCGATTCCTGCCGACGCGCCGCACCCCAAGGCCGCCCACGCCTTTATTGATTACATGCTGCGCCCCGAGGCCATCGCCGAGCTAACCAACAGCGTGTTCTTCGCCAACGCCAACCATGCGGCCACTGAGCTGGTTGACCCGGCGATTACCGGCGATGCCGATATCTACCCCGGTGAAGCGGTGCGCGCGCGGCTGTTCGCCGAACAACTGATGCCGCTGCGCCAACAGCGCGAACGTACGCGCATCTGGACCACTTTCCGCAGTCAGTATTGAGTACAAGGCAATGGAAGAATTTAACGGCAACGACCTGGCATTTACCCGCGACAGCCTCTACGGCACCTTCTCCGAACCGACCTATGCTGGCGTCACCAGCTTTATGCGCCGGCGTTACAGCCGCGACCTGCAGGGCGTGGATCTGGTGGTCAGTGGGGTGCCATTCGACACCGCCACCACCAACCGGCCCGGCACACGTTTCGGCCCGCGAGCGATTCGCGCGGCCTCGATCACCAGTGCCTGGGAGCGGCATTACCCCTGGGAGTTCGACCCCTTCGACCACCTGGCAGTGATCGATTACGGCGACTGCAATTTCGATCACGCCCTGCCGCACAAGATTCCGGCGGCCATCGAAGCGCATGCCGAGCATATCGTTCAGGCCGGTTGCGCCATGCTCACCCTGGGCGGCGACCACTTCATCAGCTACCCGCTGCTCAAGGCCCATGCGCGCAAGTACGGCGCGCTGTCGCTGGTGCACTTCGATGCGCATAGCGACACCTGGCCGGACAGCGACGCCAGCGAGCAGGGCGTCAGCCACGGCACCATGTTCTATCACGCCGCCCGCGAGGGCCTGGTCGATCCGTCACGCTCGGTGCAGATCGGCCTGCGCACCACCAATGACGACGTAATGGGTTTTCAGGTGCTGGATGCGCGCCAGGTGCACCGCAGCACGCCGGAGCAGATCGCCGCGCAAATCCGCGAGCGAGTCGGTGATAACCCGGTGTACCTGACCTTCGACATCGACTGCCTCGACCCGGCCTTTGCCCCTGGCACGGGCACGCTGGTGTGCGGCGGCCTGAGTACGCACCAGGCGCTGGAGATTCTGCGTGCCCTGCGCGGTATCAACCTGGTGGGCATGGATGTGGTGGAAGTCTCGCCACCCTACGATCACGCCGAACTCACTGCCCTGGCTGGCGCCACGGTGGCGATGGAATTGGTGTGTTTGTATGCGGCGCGGCATAAATTGGGCGAAAAAACCTAGGGTGGAAATGGCTGTTTATTTTCTCCATTGGCACTTACTTCGGCTGCTCATGGTGGTGCTACGTCCTGATGGGCTCAGCGAAACCTGTAGGAGCGGCCTTGGCCGCGATTTTGATTATTCACGTTGATTCGCGGGCAAGGACTAGGCGTCCCCCCCGCTCCTACAAGAACTGAGCATGTCGGCCAAAGCCAATTCAGGCCTCGCCATAAAAAACGGGCCCATCGGGCCCGTAAATTCACACTCAAGCTTTAGTCAGCGTTTAGCTGCTCGCACAGGCCAATGGGTGGCTGCAGAAACAGCCGCGCATCCATCAGCTGCGGTGCGCGCACGATGGGGGTGAAGTCCATGCGGTCGAGGATGTCGCGCTGGATATCCACGCCTGGTGCTACTTCGATCAGCTCCAGGCCCTCCAGGGTCAGGCGCAGCACGCAGCGTTCGGTGACGTAGAGCACCGGCTGGCCGCGCTCGGCAGCTTGGTGGCCGGCGAAGGTGCGGTGTTCCACCTCGGCGACGAACTTGCGCAGCTCGCCGTCCTTAATGATGCGCAGCTGGCCATCCTCGATGCGGATATCCTGCGGCCCGGCGCTGAAGGTGCCGAGAAACACCACCTGCTTGGCGTTCTGGCTGATATTGATAAAGCCGCCGGCCCCGGCCAGGCGTGAGCCGAATTTGGACACGTTGAGGTTGCCCGCCGCATCGGCCTGGGCCAGGCCGAGAAAGGCGATATCCAGGCCGCCGCCGTCGTAGAAATCGAACTGATAAGGCTGGTCGAGCAGCGCGCTGTGGTTGCTCGCTGCGCCAAAATCCAGCCCCGAGGCGGGGATGCCGCCGATCACCCCGGGTTCGGCGGTCAGGGTCAGGCGCTCGATCACCCCTTCTTCGGCGGCTACCCCGGCCACACCTTCGGGCATGCCGATACCGAGGTTGACCACCGCACCGGCTTTCAKCTCCAGCGCCGCGCGGCGGGCGATCAGTTTGCGCACATCCAGCGGCATGGCTTTCAGGCTGTCCATCGGCACCCGGGTTTCGCCAGCGAAGGCCGGGTTGTAGGCGGTGGCGAAGGTTTGCTGGTGATTGGCCGGCTCGGCCAGCACCACGCAGTCCACCAGAATCCCAGGGATCTTCACCTCGCGGGCATTTAGCGAACCGCGTTCGACAATGCGCTCGACTTGGGCGATCACCAGCCCGCCCGAGTTGCGCGCGGCCATGGCGATGGCCAGGCTCTCGATGGTCAGCGCCTCACGCTCGAAACTCAGGTTGCCGTCCGGGTCGGCACTGGTGGCGCGCACCACCGCCACGTCAATCGGGAAGGTCGGGTAGAACAGGTAGTCCTCTCCGTCGATCGGCATCAGCCGCACCAGCTCGGTGGTGGTACACGCATTGAGCTTGCCGCCGCCGTGGCGCGGGTCGACATAGGTGCCCAAGCCTACCCGCGACAGCTGTCCCGGCTTGCCGGCGGCGATATCGCGAAACAGCTGGGAGATCACCCCCTGTGGCAGGTTGTAGGCCTCGATACGGTTATCCACCGCGAGCTTTTGCAGCCCCGGCACCAGGCCCCAGTGGCCGCCGATCACCCGCCGCACCAGGCCCTCATGGGCCAGGTGATTAAGGCCACGGCCTTTGCCATCGCCTTGGCCGGCGGCATACACCAGAGTTAGGCCGCGTGGCGCTTGTTCAGCAAGAAAGCGCTGCTCCAGGGCGATGGCAACTTCCTCGGCGAAACCGATGCCGACAAAGCCGCCGGTGGCCAGGTTGGCGTTATCCGGGATGCGCGCCACAGCGGCGGCGGCGGTCATGATCTTGCTCATAGCGGGTACTCGAAAAGCGAAAGGGGATCTCGGCCGTAGGAGCGGGCCATGCCCGCGAAACCCATCGCAGCCATGGGCAGCTCCTACGTGTATTGGGATCAGAAGCTGCCAAACATGGTGCCCAGAGTAATGACGACAACCAGCGCCACCATCGGGAAAGCCACGGTGTTGACGAAGATAAATTTGTACGACTCGCGGTGGGTCAGTTTGCAGATCGCCAGCAGCGAGATCACCGCGCCGTTGTGCGGCAGGGTGTCCATGCAGCCGGAGGCCATGGCGGCGACGCGGTGTAGCAGCTCGGGGCTGATGCCAGCGGCGTTGGCCAGGGTCAGGTACTGCTCGCCGAGGGTCTTCAGCGCAATCGACATACCGCCAGACGCCGAACCGGTGATGCCGGCGAGGATATTCACCGCTACAGCTTCGGAGATCAGCGGGTTATCGGAGACGCCGAGCACCAGGTCGCGAATGATCACAAAGCCGGCCAGGGAGGCGATCACCGTGCCGTAACCCACTTCGGCGGCGGTGTTTAGGATGGGCAGCATGGAGCCGAATGCGCCGTCGTTGACGCTCTTCTTCAGGTCCATCCAGCGCTTCCAGTGCATGGCGATCAACAGCAGGATGGCCGCGCTCAGGGCGACGATGATCGACCATATGCCGATCAGCGACTTGGCGTCCTGCAGGCCGCCGAACTCCGGCTTGGCCAGGTAGCTGGTGTCGATGCTCGGCAGAATCTGCTTGGCCATCAGGAAGTTCAGGCCGATCACCACAAAGATCGGCAGCAGGGCCAGCCAGAAGCCGGGGATCGTGCGGTTGTCCTCGACGACCGATTTGTCGGCCACCGGCTCGTCGCGGTGCTCGCCGTAGCCTTCACCGGCGGTCATCAGCTTGCGCGACTGCGCGGTAAGCCACCAGGTGCCGAGGCCGAACATGATCAGCCCGGCAATTACTCCCAGGCCTGGCGCGGCAAAGGCGTCGGTGCCGAAGAATGGGTTGGGGATGGCGTTCTGAATCGCTGGAGTGCCGGGCAGGGCGGTCATGGTGAAGGTGAACGAGCCGAGGGCGATGGCGCCGGGGATCAGCCGCTTGGGAATGCCCGCTTCACGGAACAACGCAGCGCCAATCGGGTACACCGCAAAGGCCACGACAAACAGCGAAACGCCGCCGTAGGTGAGGATGCCGCACGCCAGCACAATGGCCAGAATCGCCCGCTCGCTGCCGACCTTGGCAACGATGCCATGGGCGATGGCGCGGGCCGATCCCGAGTCGTCCATCAACTTGCCGAACAGCGCACCGAGCAGAAACAGTGGGAAAAATTGAATTACATAGCCGCCCATGGCCTTCATAAACACTTGGGTGTAGGTGGGCAGCAGCAGGCCGATATCGCCGGCAAACAGCAAGGCCAGCAGCGCGAGCAGCGGGGCGAGAATCAGCACGTTGATGCCGCGGTAGGCGAGGTACATCAACAATGCGAGGGAAATCAGAATACCGAGGGTACCCATGGCTGGTTCCTTTTGTTGTTGTTTTAAGCACCGCTCTATGGCGACGCTGATGAGCTTGCTCGTTAAGTCAGGCAGCGAGGCAAAGCGTTAAGCAGACTAGAGCGAAAGCTGTGCCAGACGGGGTTACGACTTTGGTCTAGGTGGCTGGAAGGCTTGTGCTTGATGGGTTGCGTGGGTTTTTAGGGGATACGGCGGGGTTGCTGGGGGAGGAGGGCTTGTCTTTATTTTTGGAATTTGTCCATATAACTGGACGGGTGAGTTGGTTTTAAGTCCAGAATTTTGGATTTTTTACACCTGTAGGAGCGTTCGTATATTCCGTAGCCCGGATGAAATCCGGGGAATGCTCGGTTGTGCGGTACTTCCCGGATTACATCCGGGCTACAACTCTGACGCGAGCATGGATCGTGGGAGGGGCTTTAGCCGCGACAACAGCGGTTAAAAACTCGCCGCTAAAGCGGAATGCCGCCCAGCGCCTCCCACAGCACACGCACGGCTGGCTTTGCCCGCTCCTACAGGGAATTGCGTTCGCGTTAGGAGGGCGCGCGACTGGCTCAATCGTGCTTACCCAACCCATGCAGCGCCAATTTGGCATACAGCCCCGCGCGGGAGATGCCTAAGCGTTCCGCAGCCTGTTGGCGGTTGCCGGTCGTGGCGTGCAGGGCATCGATCAGCGCCTGGCGCTCGGCTTGCGCCAGCTGTTCAGCCAATGTTTGCGTGACTGTGGCCGCTGGCTGCGGCGCAGGGCTGTGTGCTGCGGGCGTCACCGGATCAACCAACAACGCCCGCACAGTCTGCGCATCCAGACGCCCATCGACGTCCAATTGCGCGCGTTCCAGCAGGTTGCGCAGCTCGCGCACATTGCCACGCCAGGGCTGCGCGCTGAGCAGGGCGAGGGCCTCGTCGCTGACTTCCAGCGGGGCCTGGGTGGAGCGATTGGCGATGTCGTCGAGCAGGTGTTCCAGCAGCGCCGGAATGTCTTCGCGGCGCTCGCGCAGCGGCGGTACGCGCAAGGCTAGGACGTTAAGGCGGTAGTAGAGGTCATCGCGAAACTGCCCGGCAGCCACCTTGGCTTCCAGGTCGATATGCGTCGCTGCAATCACTCGCACATTCAGCGGTTTGACCTGATTGGAGCCCAGCGGCTCAACCTCCTGCTCCTGCAAGACGCGCAGCAGTTTGGCCTGTAGCGGCAGCGGCAGGTCGCCGATTTCATCGAGAAACAGGGTGCCGCCGTTGGCCACCTCGAACTTGCCGATCCGCGCTTTGCGATCCGCGCCGGTAAAGGCGCCGGGCGCGGTGCCGAACAGTTCGGCCTCGACCAGGGTTTCCGGAATGGCCGCCACGTTGACCGCGACAAACGGCCCGTTGGCCCGTGGCGACAGGTTGTGGATGCCCTGGGCCAGCAGCTCCTTGCCGGTGCCGGTTTCGCCGCGCAGCAGCACCGTGGCGTCCAGCTGCGCGGCGCGGCGGGCCTGGCGTTTGACTTCGCTGGCTGCGCTGCTGGCGCCGATAAACCCGGCGATGGTGTAACGCGCGCGGCGCGCCTTGGCCAGTTCGTGCTGGGTGGCGACCAATTGGCTTTGCAGGGTGTTGAACTTGGCCATCAGCGGCTTTAGGTGGCGAGCGCGGTCGAACAGTACAAAGCCCAGCGCGCCGACCAGGGTGCCGTCTTCGTCGCGCAACGGGATACGGGTGACCACGAAATGCTCGCTGCCGAAGGCCATCAGGTCGAGCATGCTCGGCTGGCCGCTTTCCACCACCTCGCGCAGGCGACTGGCCGGCAGCACTTCTTCGATCTCCTTGCCGAGCACACTGCGCGGGTCGCTGATGCCGACCTTCTCGGCGTACTTGTCGTTGATCCAGACGATGCGCGCCTGGCGGTTGACCGCGATGGTGCCCTCGCACTGTGCATTCAGATGGTCGAACAGCAGCGGCATGGCCACGGCGCGGAAGCGCTCGGGCGAAACGCCGATGATCAGGCCGTGTTGGTCGAGGTCGTCGCGGGCAATGGCCATGGTGGCTGCGCATCCAGAATCAGGTGCGGCCGATTATGGGTGGCGCTGCGCGCAGGGGGCAACCGGCGGGCGCTATGCACGCCGCCGGCATACGCTTGATAAAAGCATCGCGGGCATGGCCCGCTACAACAGCTAAGCCCGTCGGGCACAGTCTGTGGGAGGCGCTTTAGCGGCGAGCTTGTAACCTCTGTTATCGCGGCTAAAGCGGAATGCCGCCCAGCCCCTCCCACGAACGTAGCTACCTCGTAGGAGCGGGGGACGCCTAGTTCCATGCCCGCGATAAACCCAGTTACTGCGCCTGCAACAGGTAATGGCGCTTCTTGCCCAGGCTTAGCCGTCGGCCCAACTGCCAGGCTTGCAGCGGCTGGTCCGGGTTGTTCTGGCGTTCGCCATCCAGCAGCAACCCGCCGCCGCTCGCCAGGCGGCGTACGGCGCTGCGTGAGGGCTGCAGATCATGGCGCAGCAGCAGGTCGGTCAGGCTTAAACCGCCAGCCAGATCTTCGGCGCTGACGCTTAGCTGCGGCAACTCAGCATCCGTTTGCTGTGCGCTAAACAGCGCCAGGGCGGTGGCTGCGGCGTCGCGGGCGGCCTGTTCGCCGTGGGCCAGGGCGGTGGCGGCGTTGGCCAGGATAATTTTCGCCTGGTTCAGCTCGGCGCCGGCAAGGGCGCTCAAACGCGCCACTTCATCCAGCGGCAGTTCGCTAAACAGGGCGAGAAAGCGCCCCACATCGGCGTCATCGCAATTGCGCCAGAACTGCCAGAAGTCGTACGGCGAAAGCTTGTCGCCATTCAGCCACACCGCGCCGCTGGCCGATTTGCCCATCTTGCGCCCGTCGCGGGTGGTCAGCAGTGGCATGGTCAGGCCGAACAACGGCTGGCAACCCTGACGCCGGCCCAGCTCCACGCCATTGATGATATTCGCCCACTGGTCGGCACCGCCCAGTTGCAGGGTGCAGTTGTGCCGGCGCGCCAGCTCGGTGAAGTCATGGGCCTGCAGCAGGGTGTAGCCGAATTCCTGAAAGCTCAGCGAATGCTCACGCTCCAGGCGGTTGCGCACGGCGTCGAAGGTCAGCAGGCGGTTGATCGAAAAGTGCCGGCCGACCTGATCGAGAAACTGCAGGTAGCCGATGCCGTCCAGCCAGTCGGCGTTGTCCACCACCAGGCCGTCGCTGGGGCCGTCGCCCAGCTGGATGTAGCGGGCAAAGCAGCCGGTAATCCCGGCGATGTTGTGCTGGATCTGCGCTTCCGTCAGCACGGGCCGGCTGCTATCACGGAAGCTCGGGTCGCCGATGCGCGTGGTGGCGCCGCCGATCAGCAGGATCGGTTTATGCCCGGCGCGTTGCAGGTGGCGCATCAGCATCAGCGCCTGCAAATGGCCGACGTGCAGGCTGTCCGCCGTGGCATCGAAACCGAGGTAGAAGGTGATCGGGCCCTGGCTTAGCGCCAGGCGCAGGCCATCGAGGTCGGTGCTCTGGTGGATAAAACCACGGGCATCAAGCTGGTCGAGCAGATCAAGGGTGTTGCTGGGCATAAGTGTCTCCTGGTTAAGGCAAAGGCCTGAGGAGACTGGAGTGAGGGAGTGCTATCCGGGCCGCCTCAGGCGGATCGGACATGCAACAACGCATCTACCGCCTGGTGAGAGGGGGCAGGGCGTAATAGAACGCGGAAATTGGGCAGATGTGCTTGTGCATGGGGCAGCACTTTAAGGGCTGTGGCGGGCAAGTCAACCGCCCGTGGTCGGCGGCTTGCGCGCTGCCTGGCTGGTCAAGGCCCTGGCAGTTGAGGCACAGTGAGCCATCAAACCGCCATCTATGCAGCGCCGGGCCATGTTTTTTCGACCGCGAACCAAACCGGGCAATGACAACAGTGCTGCCGTCGACGACTTGCAGGATGTCGGCCAGCGCTCGTTGATCCGCATGATCTTTGCCACCACCGGGCTGACCCTCGGGGTGTTCTGCGTGCTGCAATTTATGGCCGGCAACTACCTGTTTGCCAGCTTTGAACTGCTGGCCACCGGCGTGCTGCTGTGGGGCGCCTGGCGCGTTGTCAGGGCGCGCAACCTGCTGCCCTGGATCTACCTCTACCTGCTGCCGACCTTCAGCTTTCTGCTGTACATCATCGTTATTCCCAATGCCTCGAAAACCGCTTTTGTCTGGGTCTACAGCATCCCCGTGCTGTCCTACCTGCTGCTGGGGCGCAAGCGCGGCAGCCTGCTGTCGCTGCCCTTCGTGATCGGCGCCTGCCTGCTGTACCTCTACACCTACCCGATCCAGCTGGATGCCGAAAGCCTGATCGATCTGGGTAACGCGGTGTTCTGCGGGGTGATGATCCTGGTCTTCGTCTACCTCTACGAAGCCCGCCGCGCCACGGCCTACCAGCAGTTGCAGCATATGGCGCGCACCGACGCGCTGACCGGCGTGGCCAGCCGTGGCAGCTTCCAGCAGAGCTTGGAACAGAGCATCCGCGAGGCGCAGCGCAGCCAGGCCAAGCTGGTGCTGGTGGTGCTGGATGTCGACTATTTCAAGGCGGTAAATGACCAGTACGGCCACGATGCCGGCGACCAGGCCCTGCGCTATATCTGCAACAGCCTTAGCCAACGCCTGCGCGCCACCGACACCCTTGGCCGCCTGGGGGGCGAAGAGTTTGGCCTGCTGCTGCGCAACACCGATGGCCAGGGCGCCGAACCGCTGGTGGAAAGCCTGCGCGCGCAGCTGTGCAGCCAGCCGATGCGTTACGGTGATGAGGAGATTGCCCTGTCGGCCACCTTCGGCCTGGCCGAATGGCCYGTCGACGGCAGCACCGCCGAACAGCTGTACCGCTGCGCCGATCAGCGCCTGTATCGCGGCAAGGAACTGGGCCGCAATCGCCTGGTGGGGCGCGGCAGTTCGCAGGACAAACACAGCGACGAATAAGCCCGGCCAGCGCCGCGCGCAATCGCGCAGAACGCCCCTGTTGCGCCGTCTACACTCAACTCGGCTTATCGATAAACCGCTGCGTTGGCGTGCCCCCGGGCGACCTCCTTGGCGCTGCAATTGGTCACTCAGGGACTTTTCATGACCGTCCTCTCCGCCTTTCTCAAGCAGGTCATCAAACTCTGGCATTCGCCCGATCTGGCGCTGATCGGGCAGCGCCGCGAACGGCGCATGCGCATGCTTGCCAGCCTCGTATTGCTGCTGGTCGGCAGCCTCTGGGGCATCTTCTTCAGCCTGCGCGGCGAGTGGGGCATCGTGATGATGGACCTGCTGATGATCCTCTGCGGCCTAGGCGTATTTATCCTCACCCTGCGCAACCGCGTGCGCCTGGCCAATCTGCTGCTGTTCGGCGTGATCATCCTGGTGATCGTCGGCACCACCTTGTTGATGGACCCGCACACCGCCGCCGCGCCGCGCGCGACCCACCTGTATCTGCTGCCGATTGCCGTGGCGGCGTTGATGGCCTTTCGCGATGAACGCCTGTGGCTGCGCTACGGCGTTGCACTGTTCTGCCTAGGTTTGTTTACCGTGCTGGCCTCCTCATCCTGGAGCCCAACCAGCGCCTACCACCTGCCGGATGACGTACGCATGGCCGGCTCCTGGGTGCAGAGCGTGGCGGCCATGCTGATGCTTTTTGCCCTGCTGCATATTCTGCAAAGCGACGCCGCCGAACGCTCGATGCTCGACCGCGACCTGCATGCCGCGCTGCGTGAACAACAGTTTGTGTTGCACTACCAGGCGCAACTGAACAGCAGCGGCACAGTCACCGGCGCTGAAGTGCTGATCCGCTGGCAACACCCGCAACGCGGGCTGGTGCCGCCCGCCGAGTTTATCGGCCATGCCGAGAAAACCGGGCTGATTATCCCGATTGGCCAATGGGTGCTGGAGCAGGCTTTCACCCAACTGCGCGCTTGGAAGGACGACCCGCTGTACCGCGACATCAGCCTGGCGGTGAATATCAGCCAGAAGCAGTTTCGCCAGGCCAGCTTCGTCACCGACATGCTCGGCCTGATCGAAACCTACGGCATCGACGCACGCCGCCTCGAACTGGAACTCACCGAAACCCTGATCGTCCACGACATCGACGACCTGATGCGCAAAATGGCCGTACTGGTCGAGCGCGGCGTGCGCTTCTCCCTGGACGACTTCGGCACCGGCTTCTCCTCCCTCAGCCACCTCAAACGCCTGCCCCTCAACACCCTGAAAATCGACCGCTCCTTTGTCAGCGACCTGCTTACCGACGGCAACAGCCAAGCCATCGTGCGCACCGTAATCGCCCTGGCGCAAAGCATGGGCATGACGGTGATAGCCGAAGGCGTGGAAACCCACGCGCAACAGCAGTTTTTGCTAAGCAACGGCTGTATGCAGTTTCAGGGCTATCTATTCAGCAAGCCGCTGCCGCTGCAGGCGTTTACTGCGTTTGTGGAAAGGCAGAATGGTTGAGGGGGAGATGTGGGCTGATTGGCCGCTGATAGGCAACAAAGCAAAAACCGCGCAGTGCGCGGTTTCTTGTTTGGGTAATGCTCAATAACCTGTTGCAAGCCGCCTTCGTAGGGTGGGTTAGCCGCATCTGGCGATTGCCAGGCATCACCCCACTCGGCCTGCGGCGTAACCCACCATCGGTGCAACACGCTTTAAGGGCTGGTGGGTTACGCGCCGCGCCACTGTTGCGGGTGGCTTTCGGGCGGTGTTGGCGGCGCTAACCCACCCTACGGATGTGCCAATGCCTGTCGCTGCGTAGGATGGAAAGCCGCAAAGGGTTTTCTACTGTGGTGTTCAGGTGGGTTGATTACAGGGTTGGCTTAATCAGTCCCAAAGTGGGAACGATCAGTCCCTTTTGGGGACTGATCGAGTTGGTGTTCTAGTGGTTTCGGGGGCGGTTTAAACTGTGGTTTGTACCCACTCTCGTATCAGGGAACAGCTGATCAGAGAAAATAAATCTGTCCCCGTTTTTATAGTCAATATTTTTATATTTTAAAGTGCAATGGCAAGTGAGGCTCTTATAACTCGAACTGTATTCTCTTCCAAGTCGTCCATATTGACTGTTGCTGATCCGGTGTTAGTAAGAATTATTGAGCCTTTGAGCGGGTGATGTAAGCGGATCCTGATTTTTTCTACTACATGCCGTCGGCCACTAATAAGCTCGGCGGATAATTGTTTGATGTCTTGCTCGCCAGTAACCAAGATTTTGGCGAACGTTTTTTTTCCTAGTTCCAATTTGGAAATTTGCATAGAGTCAAAACTACCTGTGCCGTTTATTGCTTTAATCAGCTCTTCTGCCCATGAAAGCACGTCGACACGTAGCTGCTCAATGCTGACTTCAAAATCAGTAATTTCAGAGAGTCTATTGAGCAATGCCTGCAAGCTGCGGGGGGCATTTATCAGCTCAAGAGTAGGGAATGCGTTCGTAATCCTAAATGCGGATTCTCGATATTCAATGCGATCAAATTTTGTTTCGTTTCCAAAGGGGTCAGTTACAGTGTCAGTGAAACTGATCTTCTCAATATACCTGGCCTCAATTAACTCGTCTCGGATCTTGTCTATAACAAAGCCATGATGCTGGTTGCTGCTGAAATCGAGAGATTTCATACGTAAAGCAAGCTGATCGATATGGGCCGGCCATTCGACATTTAACCATTTGTAGCGCATGTGGTTATCCCTCGGCCTGAGATAGCAGCTCGCTCTTCAGTTCTAATGCGGTTTGTTCTATTAGCGAAAAATATCGAGCCCGGTCAGCTGCCTCGACAGCAGTCATTGTTTTTCGATGTGCTCCTTTGTGGTATTTAAACTCGCCCTGTACGCCATACCGAAAACCAATGCAGTTCTGTCTATCTTCAAACCCTGCCTCGAATCTAACTATATTCGGCGGGTTTTGAATTTGCTCGGACTTCCAAGATATGTGTGTTATATAGAATCCACGCTGGCTCAGTTCTTTGTATTCTTTAGATTGCACTAGGTTCTGACCGCTGAGTGCCATGCTATGGACAACCGCGAACATTTCCATGCCAGCTTCACTTTCCTCCATATCAATACCTAAATTGTCGTCATCCTCTTCACTCCTGCGTAGAGATGAAACCTTTAGGTTCATGACGTTACGAAGTTTAAAACCCGGAAGTTTCGATATTAAGGATGTGAAAAACTTGGAGCGTAGTTCGGGTGTCGATAGCCCCGCAAGCTCCACTTTTTGCTGATTCAGTGGTGCCTTTCGGCGTTGCTCAACACATTCCTTGATAGCATCAACTACTCGCTTGGCTTTATCGCTGGCGGGAAGTCGGACTACTGTCCGCCCACTTTCAACTAAAAAATCAATTTTTGCTTCATTGCGCTCACGTTGAAGAAGCTTGGTCCTGTTGTGATTAAATTCGTCATACTCTACTTTCATGGTATAGCCGCCGTCCTTGCTGATTCGGTGCTTTACCTCCTCATTCGGGCCAATATCTTTCATGTAGTTTTCAACGGCAGCTCTTATATCATCTATCGCAATTTCAGAATCAAACTGGATGCTAGTGGTCTTTTCCCGCCGGATACCCGGTTCCCGTTTATCTACAATTGCTTCAATGTCATGGAAGCCATGTGGGATCATTGATATATAGTCGCAAATATCTTCTCTATCATCTTTAGATGAGCAAAAAATACCTCGATCACGTAGCAGTTCTCTTAGAATGGAGGCGGTAATTCGTTGTTTGCCAGAGATCAGTAAGTCGTAAATGTCGTTGTCATTGGCGCTAATGTGGTCCAGATAATCGTTCATGACCAGGTACCCAAGTCGATGGATGAATACGTTGTCTTGATTTCGCTAATCGGTTCGTACTTTATAGCAAGTACATATTCACTCAGGTCTGTACTAGTTCCAGCTAGGCCTTCAATATATTGCTGCTGAGACTTTTGAAAGGTGGGTGATGAGTTGGCAGAGGCGTTTAATGTTTTTATGATAACTTTGGTCCTCTCATCCAGTAATTCGTACTTGCGTATTATGTCAATCAAGTATGTGAATTCAGCAGTTGTCTCACCCGCTCGAGAGTAGAAAACAATAATTTTTCGTTGCGCGCTTCCTTTGGGGTCGCGAGCTTCTAGGATTATTATGGGCGAAGTTAAAGTTTCGAGAGTTGCGCTCTTTGCTTTTTTTATTTGAAGATTTGCCTTGCGAACCAGTTGCGGGTGGTAGTACGAGCAATGCTCGGCACTTGGTAATTCCGCGATTCGCTTACCCCGCATGCGTTGAATTTCACTGCTTATGTTATCAAGCCAGAAGATTTCCTTAGGGCCCAGTACAAATACTTTTTTCCCGCGAGGAAGTTGTAAGCTCTCGTTTGCAACAAAAGTAAGTGAAGTGTTGAAGTCTGAGTCGTATTGCCCGTCATGGTTATATACAAATAGTAACCCGCAGATGGAATACGTAACATCGTCATGGGCATGCTTTTCCTGCCAGGCTGAGCTTTTATCCGCACAAGAAACTTGCTTTCCAAGACTTATTAGTGCTGATTTTATAGCGAGCGATTTGATTGAGCCTTTAGCGTAGCTTTTGAGATCGCAGTGAACGTAGGTGCGTTGAGCCGAGTAGGGCTCATCATAGTAATACACAACATCGCACGGATGTGTCGCTACGCCGTGCTCTTCTGGAGCCTCGCATGGCCAATCATGATTCGTCGGACCCACCCGCTCCCAGAAAAACTCTGCAAATAACTCGCCCGCCAAGAGCTCAGCTTGTCTTGCAATGTTTTCATTCTCAGCCACTTATCAGCATCCTTTGTATGTTTGTGAGTCAAAGACAAACTTATTATTCATCTGCGCTGGAAGGATTCGTGTCCTGTTTAAACTCTGCTAAACCAAAAACCTCATCAGCATGGTATGTCTAAAGGTTCTGCACAGTTCTACACCTCGGAAACCCCGAGCACCCCCAAAACTGCGACCCCGCTTTCGCCCCTGATTTCACGGTGCGGATCAGCAGCGCACTGCCACATTTCGGGCATTGCCGCTCGGCTGTCGGATCACTTCTGCGTTTAAGGTTTTGCACATGCTCGCGCTGGGTGGCGAGCGATGGCGCGCGGCGGCCGGTTTGCAGGGCATGCAGCATGGCGTCGACTTCAGCCGCGCTAAATACCGGCTGCTGGAATGATTGGATATAGCGGATAAAGCCGATGCCCTGTGTGACGTTGGCCGGCACTTCGGTTTTAAAGCTGCTGCCGCCGACAAAGGTGATGACCGAGTGCAGGTGCTCGGGGTTTACGCCCAGGGTGGCTTCCAGCGCTTTAAGGTGTTTGTAGTTCTGCCGCAGCGGGTTCTGGAATTTGAAGGTGCGTTTGTAGAACTTCTGCGTCCATTGCGCCTGCTTTTCGCTGCCGAAGATCCAGCCGCTCATATTCTTGGTTTCCAGCACAAAGATGCCATAGGGCGAGAGGAATACGTGGTCGATCTGCGTGGTGCCGTCGGGCGTGTTGAGGGTGACGTTGTGCAGGCGGCGGTAGGTGTGTTTGTCCAGCTGCCAATGGGCGAATAAGCGCACCAGCAGTTCACCAATATGGCCCTTGGCCCAGGGCGACTTGAGCAGGCCGACCAGCAGCATGGCGGGAAGCAGCCAGGTCATCGTATCGAGAACGGGCCGCAGGATGACGCTGTAGTCCATGCCTTCTTCCTTGAGCAATGCCGCTTGAGTGGCGCCCGTAAGCCGAGCGAGCAGGCGTGTCGGATTTCCAAATGCATGACACTGCCCCGGATAATGGCCAATTGCCTGCGCCAGCTCAAGGGTTCAACGACTAATTGCTAACAGCAGCGGTGGGCGAGTGGCTGTTTTGCATGGCTGCGCCAGCGTAACTGCGGCCGATCCGGAAGGGGGGTATTGGGATGGCGTATCTGGGAGCCGATTAGCGAGCCTATTCGGCTCACTGTCTAATCAGATCTGCCAAGCGATGTGAGCCTTTCGACCGCTTAAGGTGCGTTTGCTCAGGCGCCTGCTGCGTGCTTTTTCTTGCAGGCATGAAAAAGCCGCGCACTGCGCGGCTTTAAAGGTGGTGGGCCCACACGGACTCGAACCGTGGACCAAAGGATTATGAGCCCTAAAAATATGCGCGCCGCTACTGGGGAAAAGCCTCTATATCGATGTTTTCAGGGATATATGTACATACGTTCCGCATTGTTTGCTATCCGTTGTGGACGCAATGTGGACACTTCAAACTGTACCGACTTTCACATCTTCACCAAACCTTTCACAACGTGAAAACGGCACCTGTCTGCCCGGCCCCGCGCCACTGCTGGTCTAGCGTCATTCCTGTGTCACCCCTCTGATTGCACATTACCGAAATTTTTATAAAGCCCGTCGGCGGGGAGGAGTGCGTTCCTTCCCTCGGTTTTGTTTTTTGGCGAGTTTTCCAGCGGAATGCGTTCTTGTGTGTATCGTGTGTATAAAAATATTGCGCTAGTCTAGATCGGTGTGTACAGTACACACCATTAGTAGGCGAAAGGAGGGCCGGATGCGAAGTAGAGAGGTGATTGAGCTGATCGAGGCGGATGGGTGGTACGAGGTGGCAGTAAAGGGTAGTCACCACCAGTTCAAGCATCCAGACAAGCCGGGTAGGGTGACTGTTCCACACCCCAAGTCAGAGATACCAAAGGGAACGCTGAACAACATACTGAAAACAGCCGGCCTCAAGTGAGGCCGGCAACACCTCTCAAATGTTCGGCCCGTTGTGTTACCAGGACTGCGCAGCAGCCCCTTAGCTAATCGTTAGAGGTTCAAGAAATGAAATTTCCAGTCGTACTGCACAAAGACGCTGATTCGGATTATGGGGTGACCGTGCCCGATGTGCCGGGCTGCTTTTCTGCGGGTGCCACTGTTTCAGAGGCTCTGGAAAATGCCCAGGAAGCGCTGGCTCTTCACTTTGAAGGGGTGGTGGCTGATGGTGAAGCCCTACCACAAGCGCAAGAAGTAGACGTGCATGTGGCTAATCCAGACTATGCCGGCGGTGTGTGGGCTATCGTTGATTTTGACGTGACGCCATACCTTGGCAAGTCAGTTAGATTCAATGCCACCCTGCCGGAAAACCTGCTGCAGCGAATTGACGATGTGGTGAAAAGGGATCATCGCTATGCGTCTCGGTCGGGGTTCTTGGCTACTGCTGCGCTGCGGGAGTTGTCGGTTGCTTAGGCGAAACCAATAATGATGATGACCTACAGTTTCTGATTTAGTGACTAAAAGGGATAAGACGGAAATGGATCAAATCAGGTTAGCCAGGTACGAGCTTAAACATGGTGATTATGAAACGGCGCTCTTTCGCTTTTACATTGAGGGATCAGTGCTTGTGGAGACATCTCTAGCGCGTGCAACGCACGTGACTATTGGGCGCACCGTGGACTTCGGCCCTGGCCAGAAGAAAGAATTTCATCCAAGCCTAATTGGTGAGCTAGATAGGGTCGACCTTTCATTCCGTGGCGGTGAAGTTCAGACCTACAGGTTGTATTTCACGAAAATCTGGAAGGATGTAGCTCTCGTAGGGAAACTGAATTGGGACTGGGAGGATTCGACGGCTGGAAAGTCTTATTTAGCAGATGGAAAACTTGTTAATCACCGCGCTGATCTGCAAGCGCTTGGTGTTCCGGTTTGTCGAGAGCCGTGGCACG
Source organism: Pseudomonas sp. 1928-m (assembly GCF_029269135.1). Taxonomy (NCBI): domain Bacteria; kingdom Pseudomonadati; phylum Pseudomonadota; class Gammaproteobacteria; order Pseudomonadales; family Pseudomonadaceae; genus Pseudomonas; species Pseudomonas sp. 1928-m. The sequence goes on from NZ_JARIXO010000003.1 coordinate 346,768, forward strand.
GCGAATGGATGCATTTTGATAGTAAAGAGATCCTAGAGCAGTTGGCGAAGCGCCACGGGGTCAAACCACGCGACATCCATATTAGGCTGTCGCTCACGGACTGAATGATTATAGAAAACCTGCAAGTAGCCTGGCTTTTGCTATGCGGTGATCGTCTTTAACCGCTTCACTCGAGCCAATCCCTGCCCCGCTTTGCGCTGAACTGATTGGCGTCCGCAGGGCTCAGCGTTGCCACACTGGAATGTGGGTGTGGCCGGCCAGCTGAGTGTTTATCTGTTTCACCAGATCAATCAGATCATCCTTTAGCCTCTCTTTATCCGCAGCGGACTTTTCTCATGGCAGAATGGCATCGCCCTCTGGGATTAGCCTTGGAGGGCTTTCATCAGCCATAGGGAGGGAATGGAGTATTGAGAAAATTTGCTTTTGTAAGTGCGGCTGCTGAGCGCGAGTACAAGGATCTGCCGGAAGAAGTGCAAGATGAGTTCGGCAAAGGTCTGAGGCGTATTCAGTACAACGAGGATCCGGAACTGCCGATCAAGCAGCTATCGGATTCGGTCGGAGCTGGTGCTATTGAACTCATCATCAATGGCAGCCCCGCATACCGGTGCGTCTACATCGCTAAGTATGCGGATATGGTTGTCGTCCTGCATTCGTTCGTGAAAACGACGAACAGAACCGATCGTCACGCAATGGCCGTTGCGGAAGATCGGTTGAAGGAATTGAAGAAGGAGCTTCGGGCAATGGGGCTCAACGTCTAGCAGGCTTGAGCCCGAGCAATGACGATTTGAGGTGACGTCCCGGCATCGTTGGACGGTAAGGTGAAATTGGTACGAAAGCCAAGTTTATCAAGCATATCCATCATTGCATCGACCGTGAATTTTTCGATCTTGCCGTTGGCTAGCTCGGAAACGCGCGATTGGGTCACGTTCAACTTAGCTGCGGCCTCACTTTGCTTGAGGCCCAGTTTTTTGATGCAGTCTGTAATAAATATCGACAAATCCATTTTCAGCGCCATTTTGCTGGCTGTGTCCTCGTCGTGCGTGACGTGGAACGGGCTATCGTGAAATTGAAGTGCCATATCGCTTACCTCAGTGATCCGATATCTAAAATTTACGATAAAACTGTAACTCTTGCTTGCTCAAACAGCAAGCAAATGTGATGAACGGCGTTGAAGCTTTCGTTACAAGTACGCTATTTGGCCGCTTAGAGTCCCGCTAGTTACTCAAAGAGTGATCGGCTTCAACTGCGCCCCTAACGCGAGCGCTTGGCCCGCCTTGGCAGTGAACTGGCTGGCGTCAGTAGGGCTCGGTGTTGGCCCTGGAATGTGGGTGTGGCTGGCCAGCTGGATGTTCATCTGCTCCACCAGATCGATCAGATCACACAGCACCTGCAGCACATTCACGGCGCTGGAACCTACCCAGGTTTTCGGTGCTTCTAGGTGCTGGCTCGCCTGGCTCACGCTTTTGCGCAGACCCTTGATCTGTTCGGTGAACTGGCCCTGGATCTGCGTCTGCTTATCGCCGCCCACCGTGGCGTTGTGCTTCTGTCCCACCACTAGGTTCAGGTCGCGGCCGGTGGCTTGGTGCAGGTCGTCCACGGCGGCCAGGCTGGCAGATCCGCCCGACAGCAGCTTGAGCGCGCCCAGCGCTTCCACTTTCTTGATGCCACCCACCGTTTCGGTGCTGTGGTCGTCCACTTCCACGGTGCTGCTTTGGTAGCGTTCGGTGTTGTCCAGGGCTTCCACTTCGCGCTCTATGGCCTGATCGCGGGTCTGCCTTAGCCAATTGCCGTCGGCGTCCACACGCTGCTGGCAGGCCTCGCTGTGCTGCCATACCTGATCACCTTTTGGCACACGCGGCAGGCTCAAACCGTGGGCGAGGATCTGCTGAATAAACGGTTTATGCGGCAGGCCATAGGCGAAGCCCACCACAACGGTGGTGCCTTCCTCGGGGAAGCCATACATGCCCGCTTCCTGGCCGCCGTTGGGCACAGGCAATGGCAGGCTTTGCAGAATGGGCAGCGCCGGATCTGGCTCGCCGTTTGGCAGCAGCACCTCCACATCCACGGCAAAGCGCGGGCGGAAGTCGTCGCACAGTCCCTGCGTTTCGGGGGCGTCCGGTGCGGCTACCACACGGCCGAAGCGCGGCAGGTGATAGCCACCGGTCAGCTCAGGAAAGCGGCGCTCTACGGTGCGTTGAATTACTTCTTCCATCGGATGGCCATCTGCGTTTGGCTCAGCGTTACCGATGTAACCCGTAAGGTCGCCCAGCAGCAAGGGCGCGACCAGCAGTTGGCAGATCTGCAGGCGCTGCTGGCGGGCGGCACTGCTGACAGCAGCATGCGCGCTCGCCTAATCGGGCCTGGCGATCCGTTCCAGCTGCGCAATGGCTTGCTGGAAGGTCAGCCCCCCGGCCATGAATGGGTGCTGAGCGCGGGCGTGGTGTTGGTTGGTTCTCTAGATGGATTGAGCTTTGTACGCGAACTGGTGGGCCTATGAATACAGCAGCGAATAAGTAGAAAGGCCGCCCGGCACCAGACTGGTTTTGTGCATGATCTTGTCAGCGCCAGTTGCCGCGAGCGTCAGAGTATTGGCCGTTGAATCGCTACGGCGTAACAGAATATCGACGACGCCGAGCGCCGGGTTCACCTCGGGCAGTGTGAATATTCGGGGGCCGGCGCTGGCATCTAGTAAAACCGTGCCGCGATGCTGATTGCCCAGCAAAGTGTTGGAACTGAGGGTGACAAACCCTTGCTTGGATCCGCCAACTACCTGCCCACGGGAATTAACCGTTACAAGGTCATAAATCCCACCCGCAACGCCAGTGCGCCCGGCTTCCATTTCAAATGTCAGCGCGGTGGTGTCGAGAGTAATCGGGCCATCAGTTACGTGGCGCCAAAGGCTGTCGGCGTGCTTGGTGCCTTGCTCCACGCTGACGAATAACCGTGGCGAACTGCTGCAGCAGATAGGCCTTGGCGCGGCAGTAAACCGCCCGCTTGTAGGTGGCCACGTAGAACGCCCGTTCCTGCAATACCTGCGGGTCAGCGGTTGCCACGGTGGCGATGCCAGCGGCCTGCCAAGCAGCTTTGCGCTTGGCCAGATCGCGGTTCACTTCACCCATGGCGTTGGTGATGCCGTCGGCCAGCAGATCCACCAGATACTCCGCTGGCAGGCGGTAGCCTTTCTGAAACTCGCTCACGCCCAAGTCGGGCCAAAAGCCGTCGTTGGTGATCGCTTGTTCCACCAGGGTGGTGGGTTTGCCGGAAAAGCTCATGCTGGCCGCTCAAAAATAGGGGGCGGGGGTGGCTGCTGTTAGGCATTGGCACAAGGCCATAGCTTTGGCAGGCCCCCACCGGGGGGGGTAGTCGGTTAGGTGTTCTGGTTTTCGTCGGCCTTGTCCTGCTCGGCTTGCTGCTTGCGCAGGGCTTTGCTGGCGTCGTCCATGCGGGTTTTCACGCCAATTTCCGGGTAAAGCGTGGTGGCTCGTTCGAAGTGATCAACGGCATCACCCCACTGTTCCTGCTCCATGGCGAGGATGCCCAGCAGCTTGTGGAAGCGCGCCGGAATGCGCTCGTAGAGCTTCCAGGGAGTTGGCAGTGGTGCTTCATCGTCTGCCATGATTTCGGCCCAGTAGCCGTCCACGTAGGGCATCAGCTGCGACAGGTAAGGCTCGGGGCTGCGCTTGGCTTTTTGCTCGGCTTCGGCCCAGTCAATCACCGCGTCAGCCACAAAGGTGGGCACGTCGCGCTTGAAGCGGGCGGGCATTTCCTGGCCTTGTTCGATGGCAAACAGCGCCAGTTCCAGGCCGGCCTCGAACTGCTCAGTGTCGAACAGCCATACCAGAACCTGCATCACCACCATATTGGGGTGGCTCAGGCCTGAATCGCGGTAGCGCTGCACATACTCCAGGTACTTGGGCAGCAGCTCTTCACGCTTGAGCTGTTGCCGGTCGGCCATCGAATTCAGGTCAGACAGGCGGGCCAGATCTTCGGCCAGCGCGGTGGTCATCAGCGCCAGGTGCTTCTGTGCGTTGGCCGGGCCAGCCAGGGCAGTGGCGGGGGTGTAAGACCCCGCGCTGCTGGCGGCCGGGCCTTGCTCAAGCATGCGCTGCTTGTGGGCAAGGGCCAGGCTCATAGTCAGACGAACTCCACGTTGCCGGCTTCGATAGCCGCGAACTTGCCCAGCTGCTCGATCACATATGTCTCTACCAAATTCTTGAAGAAGGTCAGGCGTTGATCCGGTACAGAATTCAGTTTAAGCGGATATTTTTGGCTTATGCCGCGAGATTTCACTGCTGGCCAATTTTGGTTAGCAGTACACCCGGCAGCCTAGAAGGGTCGCCTTAACTAGAAGAGGGAACGCAAATGAAGGCAAGTCCGGTTGAAAAGCTGATCTTGGTGATGCTGAGTGATCTGCATCAAAAGGCGGGTATCAAGGACAGTGTGGATCCGTCACTGGTGAGCCGTGCTGTTATCAATAACGATCTATGGGTTTTGGACTGGGCCTATTCTGGCCTGAGCCTAGGTATCGAAACCCCGGAGAACGTGAGGTTTGTCGTCGACGTGCTGGACATGTTCCAGTTCCTCGCCGAGGGATACCGGGCACTCGATGACGAAGGGCGGGAACAGGTCAAGGATGAATACCCAAATGTTGAGTCGTTCATTACGTTTCCAGGCTTTGATGGCAACCATGAATGCGAATACCTGAGTATCGCCAGCTATCTAGTGGACGATCTCGACCGGTTCCAGAGCTTGAAAGCTACTGCGGCCAATAACTCGCACTGCGGAATGGTCGAAACCTATCAGCGCATGCTGTCGGTCTTTATCCCTATTCGTGCCCGCCTTTCCATGCGCCGCCTTAATGCTGCGGAAATCGCTTCTGTCGTGCTTGAGCGGGTGCATCCTGAGAATCGCTGAATAGGCGATGTGGACGATTTGTGGACGCCGCTCGGTGTGTGAAAAGCGCCGTGGTGACAAATGTGTCCACGATAGAAAGACGAAAGCCGCGCAGTGCGCGGCTTTCAAGTTGGTGGGCCCACACGGACTCGAACCGTGGACCAAAGGATTATGAGTCCTCTGCTCTAACCAACTGAGCTATGGGCCCTCAGAAGCGGGCGGATTATACCGGTGCCTTCTCGGCAGCGCCAACCGAATGGCGCGGGGTGAGGAAGTTTTGTGCGAAGGCGTCCGCATGGATGGCGCGGCTGATGACGAAGCCCTGGATTTGCTCGCAGCCTTCGGCGGCGAGGAACAGTTCCTGGGCTTTGGTTTCTACCCCTTCGGCGATCACGGTCAGTTGCATGCTGCGCCCCAGGGCGATGATGGCGCGCACGATGGCAACATCGTTGCTGTCATTGGGGAGGCCGCGCACGAAGGATTGGTCGATTTTCAGGGTGTCGACCGGCAGGCGCTTGAGGTAGCTGAGCGAGGAGTAGCCGGTGCCGAAATCATCGATGGCCAGTTGAATGCCCAGGTTTTTCAGCTGGTGCAGCAGGTTCAGCGCTTCTTCGGCCTGGTTCATGATGAAGCTTTCGGTGATTTCCAGTTGCAGCAGTTCGGGGGCCAGGTTGTGGTCTTCCAGCAGGCTGGAGATGCGTACCAGCAGGTGCGGCTGGCGCAGTTGCACGCCGGTCAGGTTGACCGACAGCGGGCCGAAGGGGGCGTGCTGTTGTTGCCATTGCTGCATTTGCCAGCAGGCCTGGCGCAGTACCCAGTCGCCGAGGGCGATGATCAGGCCGGTTTCTTCGGCCAGGGGGATAAAGCGGTCCGGCGGGATTTCGCCGAATACCGGGTGATGCCAGCGCACCAGCGCTTCGGCGCCGATCAGGCGGTTGCTGCTCAGGCTGCGCTTGGGTTGGTAGTAGAGCTGCAGTTGTTCCAGCTCGATGGCGCGGCGCAGTTCGCGCTCCAGGGCCATGCGTTCGGTGGCCTGGAAGGTCAGGTCGCGGGTGTATAGCTCGACGCGGTTGCGCCCGCGCGCCTTGGAGCGGTACATGGCGGCATCGGCATTTTTCACCAGGGTGGCGACATCGTCGCCGTCGTCCGGGTAGCGGCTGATGCCGATGCTGGCGCTGATAAACAGCTCCTGCTCGTCGAACTGGAAGGGCAGGCTGAAGCAGTCGAGCAGCTTGTGCGCCACCAGTTCGGCATCGCCATCGTGTTGCAGGCCGGGCAGCAGGATGATGAATTCATCACCGCCGAGGCGCGCCACGGTGTCGATATCACGTAGGTGGGCTTTCAGGCGTACGGCAATGCTCTTGAGCAGTTGGTCGCCGACCGGGTGGCCGAGGCTGTCGTTGATGTGTTTGAAGCGGTCCAGGTCGATAAACAGTACGGCGCCCATGCGTTTGTCGATGTGCGCGTCTTCGAGGGCGGCGCGCAGGCGTGCTTCGAACAGCATGCGGTTGGGCAGGCCGGTCAGCGGGTCGTGATGGGCCTGGTGGTCGAGGCTGGCCTGGGCGTGCTTGAGCGAGCTGATATCGGCAAACACGCCGACAAAGTGGGTGATCTGCTGATCGCTGTCACGCACGGCGCTGATGGTCAGCCATTCCGGGTAGAGCTCGCCGCTTTTGCGTTTGTTCCAGATCTCGCCTTGCCAGTGCCCGGAGGCGCTGAGGTTGTGCCACATGGCGGCGTAGAAGGCGCTGTCGTGGTTGCCGGAGGCGAGCAGGCGCGGCGACTGGCCGAGGGCTTCGGCTTCGCTGTAGCCGGTGATGGTGGTGAAGGCGCGGTTGACGGCGGTGATGCGTTGCTGCAGGTCGGTGATCATCACGCCTTCGGCGGTGCTTTCGAAAACGGTGGCGGCCTGCTTGAGGTTTTCCTGCATCTGCTCGCGCTCGGTGATGTCGCGCGCGATGGTCAGCATGCAGGTGTCGCCTTCGATGGGGATCGGCTGCACCGACATCTCACAGGTGCGCAGCGAGCCGTTGCGGGTGCGGATCAGGGCGCGGAAGTCGCGCACCGAGCCGTGCTGTTGTACGTGCTCGAACATCCGCGTGCGGTCTTCCGGGTCGGCCCAGATGCCAAGTTGCAGGGTCGAGCTATCGGTCGCTTCGTTAACGCTGTAGCCGGTGATGCGGCTGAAGCCTTCGTTGACGTCCAGCAGTTGGCCGTCGCTCAGGCGGGTGATCAGCAGGCCGTCGGGGGAGGCGTGGAAGGCCTTGGCGAATTTGTCCTCAGAGAGTTTCAGGCGCTGTTGGGTGTCCTTCAATTCGCTGATGTCACGTACTGCCACGACCAGGGTGCTGCTGTCATCCAGGGTGACCTTCTGCGCGGAAATCAGCGCGGTGAACTGGCTGCCGTCGCGCCGGCGAAAGCGACCCTCGATGTTGTGCGCGCTGCCCTTGCGCAGCATTTCCAGAATGCGTGGGCCGATGCCTTGCTCCATCCACAGGTCCAGCTCTGAGCTGGTATGGCCGATGGCTTCGGCGGCGCTGATGCCGAACTGCTGCTCGAAGGTGTTGTTGACCGCCAGCAGGCGGCCGTCGTGCAGGTTGAGCAGGGCGATGATGTCTGGGCAGCTGTGGAACACCGAGGCGAACTTCTGCTCCGACAGGGCCAGTGCTTGTTCAGTGCGCTTGGTTTCGGTGATGTCGATCAGCAGGCCACGCAGCATCTGGCTGCCATCCAGCGGCGAGAGCGTGACGATATCGCGTACCCAGACTTCGCGGCCGTCGGCGGCGAGCATGCGGTAATCCATGCTGTGGTCGCGCCCGGCCAGGGTTTCACTGCGGCAATAGTCGAGGGTGCGGCGCGCGTCATCGGGGTGCAGGATGCGTTCGATAAAGCCGGGCTGCAGCCAGTCCTGCGCCGGATAGCCAAGCAGTTTCTCTGCCTGGGGCGCGACATAGGTGTAGCGAAAGTCGCTGGGGGCCATCTGCCAGGCGACGGCGTTGAGGCTTTCCACCAGGCCGCGGTAGTGCTGCTCGCTGTTGCGCAGCTCGCCTTCGAGTAGGGCGCGGTTGTGCATTTCACTGCGCAGGCGGTGGTTGATGCGCAGGATGCTGAAGATGATCAGCAGGGCTGCCAACAAGCCGGGCAGACCAAACAGCAGCAGGCTGCGCCAGAACGGGCGCTGGTCAAGCGGATCGCTCACCCAACGCTGCTGGATTTCGGCGATTTCACTGGGGGTGAGTTCGCCCAGCAGTTTGTCGAGAATGCCGGCCAGGATCGCTTGGTCCTTGGGTACGGCCATGGCCAGTTGGTAGCGGTACGGCGTCTGGCCGCTGATGACGATGCCATCGAGCTTGAGTTGGCGCAGGTGCCAGACGCTGGAGGCGAGGTCGCCGACCATTGCATCGGCCTGCCCGGAGGCCAGTGCCTGCAAGGCGGCGGCGACGCTGGGGCGCGGCCAGAGGCGCAGATCGGGGTGTTTGTCGCGCAGCAGTTCGTGGGTGGCGTAGCTGTCCACCACGGCCACGCGCAGCCCTTGCAGGTCGCGCAGCCTGCGCGGTTGTGGGCCTTGCTCCTGGCTCAGGATGACAATCGGGAAGTCGAGGTAGGGGCGGGTGAAGGTCAGGTACTGCTCGCGTTCGGGGGTGGCCATCAGGCTGGGCAGCAGGTGCAGCTTGCCGGTTCTGGCATCGGCCAGCACTTCGCTCCAGTTCTGTGCCGGGGCGGGGCGCAGGGTGACCGGCAGGCGCTGTTCGATCAGCCGCACGTAGTCGGCGGCGAGGCCCTGGTACTGCTCATTGTTGTCGATAAATTCGTACGGCGGCCAGTCGCGGTCAACGCCCAGGCTCAGTTGCGGGTTTTCCGCCAGCCAGGTCTGTTCGGCGGGCGTCAGCTCAAGGCTGAGGGCGGGCACGGTCCAGCAGGCCAGACACAACAGGAGGGTGGCTGCAACACGCGGCATGGGTTGGCTCGTTCGCTGGGCAATTAGCAAAAGTGTAGACCGCCTGGCAGGCCTTGGTAGTTGCCCAGAATGCAAAACCCCCGGCAGGGCCGGGGGTTTTGGTGTTACTCGTCGAGGAAGGAGCGCAGGTGCTCGCTTCTCGTCGGGTGGCGCAGCTTGCGCAACGCCTTGGCTTCGATCTGACGAATCCGCTCGCGGGTTACATCGAACTGCTTACCGACTTCCTCAAGGGTGTGGTCGGTATTCATGTCGATGCCGAAGCGCATGCGCAGTACCTTGGCTTCACGCGCGGTGAGGCCGGAGAGTACTTCGCGAGTGGCTTCTTTAAGGCTCTCAACAGTGGCGACATCGATTGGCGACTGCATGGTCGAGTCTTCGATGAAGTCACCCAGATGGGAGTCTTCGTCATCACCGATCGGGGTTTCCATGGAGATCGGCTCTTTAGCGATCTTCAATACCTTGCGGATCTTGTCCTCAGGCATTTCCATGCGCTCACCCAGCTCTTCCGGGGTCGGTTCACGACCCATTTCCTGCAGCATCTGCCGGGAAATACGGTTGAGCTTGTTGATTGTCTCGATCATGTGCACCGGAATACGGATGGTGCGCGCTTGGTCGGCAATCGAACGGGTGATCGCCTGGCGAATCCACCAGGTGGCGTAGGTCGAGAACTTGTAACCGCGACGGTATTCGAACTTGTCCACCGCCTTCATCAGGCCGATGTTGCCTTCCTGGATCAGGTCGAGGAACTGCAGGCCACGGTTGGTGTACTTCTTGGCAATCGAGATCACCAGACGCAAGTTCGCTTCAACCATCTCTTTCTTCGCGCGACGGGCCTTGGCCTCGCCGATCGACATGCGACGGTTGATGTCCTTGATTTCAGCCAGGGTCAACTCGCATTCGGCTTCCAGGGCAGACAGCTTTTGCTGGCAGCGCTGGATGTCGCCTTGCAGGTTACCGATGGCTTCGGCGTACTTGGCTTTGCCTTTGGCCAGGCCAGCGGACCACTCGACGTCGATTTCATTGCCTGGGAACAGGCGCAGGAAGTCGGCGCGCGGCATACGTGCATCACGTACGCAGAGTTGCATGATGGCGCGTTCCTGGGCGCGCAGGCGCTCCAGAGAGCTGCGTACACGTACAACCAATGCGTCGTACTGCTTGGGCACCAGCTTGATCGGCATGAACAGCTCGGCCATTTCTTTCAGCGCGGCAATGCCTTGCTTACTGTTACGACCGTGCTTTTTCAGGGCTTTCTTGGCAAGTTCAAGGGCGTCGCCAATCGCGGTGAAGCGGCGCAGGGCCTCTTCTGGGTCCGGACCGCCGTCGCCTTCTTCTTCCTCGTCATCGCTGGATTCAGCTTCGTCGTCGTCAGTTTCTTCGGCAGCATCGCCGTCTTTAACTGGGACAGGTGCAGCCGCTTCAGCGGGAACGATGCCGTCATCCGGATCGATATAGCCGCTGAGGACTTCAACCAGGCGACCACCATCGGTGGTAACACGGGTGTACTCGGCCAGAATGCTGTCGACAGTGCCGGGGAAATGAGCGATAGCGCCCATCACTTCACGGATGCCTTCCTCGATGCGTTTGGCGATTTCGATCTCGCCTTCGCGGGTCAGCAATTCCACGGTGCCCATTTCACGCATATACATGCGCACTGGGTCCGTCGTGCGGCCGATATCAGTCTCCACCGCTGCCAGCGCTGCAGCGGCTTCTTCAGCGGCTGCCTCGTCGGTATCGGCGTCGGCCAACATAAGGGCGTCCGCATCCGGAGCACTCTCGTGTACGGGGATCCCCATGTCGTTGATCATGCGGATGATGTCTTCCACCTGCTCCGGATCAGAAATATCTTCCGGTAGGTGGTCGTTGACCTCTGCGTAAGTCAGATACTTCTGCTCACGACCCAGGGTGATCAACTCTTTGATACGAGACTGCTGTTGCGCTTTTCCGGACATAACACCCTATCCACTGAAGGTCTTGGCGGGCAAAAAACAAGCCGCGGATTATACCCGAGTAACACCCCTAAGCGCCAGTTGGACTCGGGATTACCGGTGATGCATTACGGCTCAGCAAGCTGCGCAGCTGATCTTTCTCTTCTGCGCTCAACTCACTTTGACGGGCTTTGCGCAGCAAATGTTCCAGGCTGCGCTCGCGTTGGCGGGCTACTAGACTAGTTATAGTGTCGAAAAACTGTTGTTCAAGGTTGTCGGCTGAAATCAGCCATTCCTTTTCGGCCAGGGCGCGTAATAGACGGCCCTGTTCGGTGCCGTGCCAGCGTGCGATCAGTTGCAGTGAGCGCAGGTTGGGGCTTTTTTGCAGGGCGCCAAGCAAGGCGACCAGCAACTGGGCGTAGGTATCGTCTTCGGCGGCGAAATGGCTGACATCTTCGACCTTCTGCGCCAATTGTGGGTGGTGCAGCAAGGTGCGCAGTGCGCTCAGGTGCGGCGATTCGACGCTGACTGCAGTGCGTGGCGCGCGCGGTGCGAACTCGCCCTGGCCCTTCTTGCTCCACTTGCCGCCGTCTTTCTTCCAGTTGCCCTTGCCTTTGTTGCGTTCAAACTCTGGCGCGGGGCTGGGGTTTTCGTATTCGTTGCGGCTCGGCTCGACATCGTAATAGGCGCTGTCGGGAATCTCGGGGTAATCCGGGTAGTCGCTGGGCGGTGCGCTGCTCTGGCTCGGTTGGCTGCTGCGCGTGGCTGGCGCCATCTGCTGCAGGGCTTCGCCGGACAGGCCGGTGATTTCGCTCAGGCGTTGGCGCATCAGGGCGCGCAGGTTGTTGCCGGGGATCTTGTCGATCAGCGGCGCGGCCAGGGTCATCAGGTGCGCCTTGCCTTCCAGGGAGCGCGGGTCGGCTTCTTCACTGAGTTGCTGGAAGAAGTAGTCGGCCAGCGGCTGGGCGTGCTGGTTGATGCGCGCGCGGAAGGCGTCGGTGCCTTCGCTGCGCACCAGGGTGTCCGGGTCTTCGCCGTCGGGCAGGAACAGAAAGCGTGCGCGGCGGCCGTCCTGCAGGCTCGATAGAGTCGCTTCGAGTGCGCGCCAGGCGGCGTTACGCCCGGCGGCGTCGCCATCGAAGCAGAACAGCACGCTGGGCACGACGCGGAACAGGCGTTTGAGGTGTTCTTCGCTGGTGGCGGTGCCGAGGGTGGCGACGGCGTTGCGCAGGCCTTGCTGGGCCAGGGCGATGACGTCCATGTAGCCTTCAACCACCATGATCTCGTCGAGGTCGCGGTTGTGCTTGCGCGCCTCGAACAGCCCGTAAAGCTCCTGGCCTTTATGGAACACTGGGGTTTCCGGAGAGTTCAGGTATTTCGGTTTTTCGTCACCCAGTACTCGGCCGCCAAAGGCAATCACGCGGCCACGGCTGTCGCGGATGGGGAACATGATGCGGTCGCGGAAGCGGTCGTAGCGTTTGCCGCTTTCGGCGTTTTCCACCAGCAGGCCGGCGTCGATCATCGCCTTCTGCTGCAGGCTGTCGCTGGCCAGGTGCTTGAGCAGGTTGTCCCAGCCAGGCGGGGCGAAGCCCATGCCGAAGTCGCGGGCGATCTCGCCGGACAGGCCGCGACCTTTGAGGTAGTCAATCGCGGCTTTGCGTTGCGGGTGGCTTTTCAGCGCCTGTTTGTAGAACTCGGCGGCAGCGGTCAGCAGTGGATAAAGCGGCGAATCCGTAGGCTGGCGCGGCTTGTTGCTGCGTCCGCCTTCCTCGCGGGGCACTTCCATGCCGGCGCGCTTGGCCAGGTCCTCGATTGCCTGGGGGAAATCCAGTTGGTCGTGGTCCATGACAAAACCCAGGGCGTTGCCGCCGGCGCCGCAGCCAAAGCAGTAATAAAACTGTTTGTCCGGGCTGACGCTGAACGAGGGGGTTTTTTCTTTATGGAAGGGGCAGCAGGCGGTGTAGTTCTTGCCGGCCTTTTTCAGCTGGATGCGCGAGGCGACCACGTCGACGATATCGGTGCGGTTGAGCAGGTCATCGATAAAAGACTGTGGGATCAGGCCGGCCATAGGCGCTCAGAATACTGTCATGCGCTGGGGCAGAACAGGGTGGGGCAAAAACTAAAAGACTCCGATCGTCACCCGGAGGTGGCGCGGAGTCTAAAAGCGAAACCCGGCTAGGCCGGGTGTCAGGCGTTGCTTGTAGCTAATCGTGCAGGCGAAGCTGCGGTGATTAGTACAGGCGAACGCTGCGGCGCTGCTCGCGCTGCACTTTCTTGGCGTGACGCTTAACAGCGGCTGCTGCTTTGCGCTTACGCTCGGAAGTTGGCTTTTCGTAGAATTCACGGCTGCGAACTTCAGCCAGAACACCGGCTTTTTCGCAGGAGCGCTTGAAACGACGCAGAGCTACGTCGAAGGGTTCGTTCTCTTTAACTTTGACGGCTGGCATCCAGGGCTTACCTTCTTTATTACCGGGGGTAACGTTACTCCTGGCAGATGGCGCTGGAGAACGTAGGTTTTTAAGGGTTGCGGATGTTACCGCCTCATCGCGAGGAATGCAAAGCCTCTGATCGAAAAGCGCTGGCCGGCTCGCGCCAGCGGCCATTATCATGCGCGCCTTCGAAGTTGCACACACTACTACAAGGCACTGCCCATGCTGGTTCTGGGATTGGAAACCTCCTGCGACGAAACCGGTGTCGCGCTCTACGACAGCGAGCGCGGCCTGCTGGCCGACGCGCTGTTTAGCCAGATCGATCTGCACCGTGTGTATGGCGGTGTGGTGCCGGAGCTGGCCTCGCGTGATCACGTCAAACGCATGCTGCCGTTGATCCGCCAGGTGTTGAGCGAAGCCGACTGCGTGGCGACTGACATCGACGCCATCGCCTATACCGCCGGCCCCGGCCTGGTTGGCGCGCTGCTGGTGGGCGCTTCCTGCGCGCAGGCGCTGGCCTTTGCCTGGGATATCCCAGCGCTGGGTGTGCACCATATGGAAGGCCACTTGCTGGCACCGATGCTGGAAGAACAACCACCGGCTTTTCCGTTCGTCGCTTTGTTGGTGTCGGGCGGGCATACCCAGCTGGTTCGTGTCGATGGCATCGGTCAGTACCAACTGCTCGGCGAGTCCCTGGATGATGCGGCAGGCGAGGCGTTCGACAAGACCGCCAAACTGATGGGCCTGCAATACCCCGGTGGCCCCGAGATTGCTCGTCTGGCGCTGAGCGGCACGCCTGGACGTTTCAAATTCCCACGGCCGATGACTGATCGCCCTGGGCTGGAATTCAGCTTCAGCGGCCTGAAGACCTTTACCCTGAACACCTGGCAGCAGTGCCAAGCGGCAGGCGACAACTCTGAGCAGACCCGCTGTGATATCGCCCTGGCGTTCCAGCAGGCGGTGGTCGATACCCTGACCATCAAATGCAAGCGTGCACTCAAGCAAACCGGGCTGAATAACCTGGTCATCGCCGGCGGTGTGAGTGCCAACCAGGCGCTGCGCCAGTCGCTGGAAAAGATGCTCGCTGAGCTGAAGGGTGAGGTGTTCTACGCCCGTCCGGCGTTCTGTACCGATAACGGCGCGATGATCGCTTATGCCGGCTGCCAGCGCTTGCTGGCGGGGCAGCATGAGGATTTGAGCATCAAGGTGCAGGCGCGTTGGCCGATGGAGCAACTGCCGGCGCTGTAGCACCTGCGGGATGAGGCGGATTCACGCGGTCGATTTAGAAATGCCGCTCACGGCCAGCGAACAGATCGCGTAAATTGCCGCGATGGCGCCAGACGATCAGACCGGTCAGTACGCAAACGGGAAGCAGTGCGTCGGGCTGTTGCCAGGCCAGCAGTGGCAGGGTCAGCGGTGTGGCGATCAGTGCAGCCAGCGAGCTGGTACGGGTCAGGACAAAGGTCAGCAACCACGCGGCAACGGCCAGCAAGGCGGCGGGCGGGTACAGACCCAGAAGCATTCCAGCGGCCGTGGCGACACCCTTGCCGCCACGGAAGTTGAAGTACAGCGGATACAGGTGGCCGACAACGGCTGCCAGGCCGACCCAGGCTTGTTGCTGCAGGCTGAAGTCGAGCAGGCTGGCGATCAGTACCGGCAGCAGGCCTTTGAGTAGGTCGCCGATCAGCGTGAGGATGGCCAGGCGTTTGCCGGCGACGCGGAACATGTTGGTGGCACCGGGATTGCCCGAGCCACTGACGCGCGGGTCCGGTCCGCCGCTTAGGCGGCTGAGCAGAATGGCGAAGGACAACGAGCCGAGCAGGTAGGCGAGGATCGCCAACAGCCAAAACATGGTATCCATTCCGGGGCAAGGGAGCCCTGATTCTAACTAGGTGCGGCAGCCTTGTCGTGCCACGGAGAGCGTGCTTGGACACAGTTTTTATCGAGGGTCTGGAAGTCGATACGGTGATCGGCGCCTACGACTGGGAGCGCACCATTCGCCAGTGTTTGCGTCTGGACCTGTACCTGGGCTGGGATAACCGTCCCGCTGCCGCCGGTGATGAGCTGGACAAGGCGCTGGATTACGCCAAGGTCTCGCAGCGGATTCAGGCGTTTGCCAGCGAGTCGCAGTTTATCCTGGTGGAAACCTTCGCCGAGCGGCTGGTCGAGTTACTCATGGCTGAGTTCCAGATTCCCTGGGTGCGGCTCAAGCTGACCAAGCCCGGTGCGGTGCCGGCGGCCAGCGGTGGGGTGGGCGTGGAGATCGAGCGCGGATGTCGCTAACTCCCGTTCTACTTGGCCTGGGCA
Source organism: Pseudomonas sp. 1928-m (assembly GCF_029269135.1). Classification (NCBI taxonomy): domain Bacteria; kingdom Pseudomonadati; phylum Pseudomonadota; class Gammaproteobacteria; order Pseudomonadales; family Pseudomonadaceae; genus Pseudomonas; species Pseudomonas sp. 1928-m. The sequence continues at coordinate 362,280 of NZ_JARIXO010000003.1, forward strand.
GCAATATCGGCCGCGAAGCGCACTTGTGCGCCGGCCTTGATGCGCTCGCTGGTCTGCTCAGTGAGATGCGCTGCTCGCCGGTGTTCGAAAGCCAGGCAGTGGGCATCAAGAGCGGGCCGTTCTTCAATCTGGTGGTGGCCGGCTACAGCGAGCTGCCGCTGGGTGAACTGGACCGTCGGCTGAAATTTATCGAAGCCGATAACGGCCGCTACGCGCCTGAACGCAAAGGCCTGCCGCTGGATATCGACGTGCTGCTATACGGCGATCTGGTCGGCAACTTCGACGGCTTGATTCTGCCTCGGGCGGAAATCCTCAAGAACGCCTTTGTGCTCTGGCCGCTGGCCTTGCTGGCGCCGGATGTCCTGCATCCGGCGCAGCAGCGTAGTTTTGCCGAACTGTGGCAGGCGGCGCAGATCGATCAGCAACTGTGGCCGGTCGCATTCAGCTGGCGCGAGCAGCAGCTGACGCCGGCTGCGCTGTGCGCCGAGTATCCGGCCAAGCCCTGATCAGGGCGTGCTGACGATAATCGCCACGCGGCGGTTTTCGCTGCGCCCTTCGGCGGTGTTGTTGTCGGCAATCGGTTTGCTCTGGCCCATGCCCTGCGTGGCAATCAGCTGCGCATCCATCCCCGCACCTTGCATCACAGCCGCCACCGTCTGGGCGCGGCGCAGCGACAGTTGTTGGTTATAAGCCGGCTGGCCGACATTGTCGGTGTGGCCTTCCAGGCGTACCTGCTGAATACCGACGCCCAGCAGTGCCTGGGTGATTTGCGTCAGTTGCACGGTGCTGGCGCTGGAGACGACTTCCGAGTCGGTGTCGAACAGCACTTTGCCGGAGAGGCCGAGTTCCCAGCCGTCTTCGGTCCACTGGAAGCCATGGCTCTTGAGCAAGGCCACCTGCTCGGCACTGAGGCCTTTGGGTGTGCTCTGGCAGCCGCTGATGAACAGTGCCGCGCCGAGCACGCCGATAAAGATCAATCGCATTAAGCTGCGCACAATGAAGCTCCTTTTCAGTTGGTAAGTGAATCCTGGCCTCTGGCCATGGTTCGCCCGCCCTGGCTGCGTTTGGCGTGGTACATGGCAACGTCCGCCTCGTGCACCAGGGCTTCGGGGTTGTCGGCGTGCTCCGGGTAGAGGGCGATGCCGATACTCAGGGAGGTGGTGATGCTGCCGCCTTCGGGCAGGGCGATGGGTTTGTGCATGCTGTCGATGATCTTGTCGGCGATCAGCACCGCATCGTCTTCGTGGTGGATGGGTTTGAGCAGCACGGCAAACTCGTCGCCGCCCAGACGCGCCACGGTGTCGCCTTCACGCAATTGGGCGCGCAGGCGCTGGGCAATGGCGATCAGCACCGCATCGCCGGCGGCGTGGCCGAGCTGATCGTTGATTTCCTTGAAACGGTTGCTGTCGAGAAACAGCACGGCCATTTGCGTCTGGCTGTCGCGGGCCTCGCGCATGCTGCCGAGCAAGCGCGACTCGAAGAAAGCGCGGTTGGGCAGCCCGGTCAGAGCGTCGTGGCTGGCCTGGTGCGCCAGCGAGGCGTTCTCGCGTTCCAGCTGATGCTGCCAGGCCTCCAGTTGATCAAGCAGGGCGTTGAAGTCTTCGGCCAGCTCGTTGAGGTCGGCGATATGGGTGGCCGGTACGCGCTGGTTGAAGGTGCGCTCCACGGAAATGTTGTGCGCTACTTGCGACAGGTTACGCAGCGGCTGGGTGATTGCCCGCTGTATGCGCTTGGAGCCATAGGTGGCGCCCAGTGCGCTGAGCGCCAGGCTGGCCAGCAGGCCAAGCAGGCCGCCGATCAGGAAACGCAGCAGGGTGGTGCCTTGGCCGCTGAGGTGCAGGGCGCCGATCTGTTGACCCTGATAGGTGATGGGTTGAATCACCACGTCCGGCAGCAGCAGGCGGGCGATTGATTGCTCGGCGCTGTTGAGTACGGTGTTATTGGCTGCGTCCAGGCTGGCGAGCAGCGCGCCGTCTTTATCGAAGACGGCCACCTGGGCGATTTCCTCGGTCTTGCAGATCTGCTCCAGGGCGTCGCGTACCGCTGCGCGGTCGTTGAACACCACGGCGGCTTCCAGGGTATAGGCCAGGGAGCGGGCGATCAGTTGCAGGTTGTGGCTGGCGTAGGTGCTAAGTGCGAGCAGGCTGACCAGGGTTAGCGACAGGCTGGTCAGGCCCATGGCCAGCAGCGCGACACGCAGATGGGCGTTATGCAGCAGGCGGCGCAGGCTCGGGCGCCGCTGACTGACTTCGGGCTTTCTGCGGTTCATGGTTGCGGTCCTGCGCGCTTGCCCAACTGCAGCACGTTCGGGTGAATGCGGATGCCGCTGCGCGCAACGGCATCGAGGTTGACCTTGAACCCCACATGCTCATCGCTGATGCCCAGGCAGAACAGGCTGCCTTCGCTGCAGGCCTGGTTGGTTTCGCTGATGGTCAAGATGGGTTTGCCGACCAGGCGGCTGAACAGGGCAATCCGCTGGCTGTCCTCGATCACCCCGAGATAGACGGCTTCGCAGTCGGTTTCCAGCAATGGGCTATCAACCAGCAGGCGCTTGGCCTGTACTGGCTGACGGGATTCCAGCTCGTGGTTCTGCCACAGCAAGTCGGCGTACTCGGTTGGCGCAATCACGCACAGGCGCAGGGTTTCGGGCTGCTGCGGCCAGCGCGCATAGCTGAGGATGCCGTGCACCACATGGGCGACCTGAGTGGCGCGCAGGGCGGCGCTGTCGGCGTCGGCTGGTTCGGCATGGGCCAGCGCCGGCAACAATGCCAGTAGGGTGCAGCAGAGGACTTTTCGATTGGCGCGCATAAACACTGGACGATTCAGGTGCAAGGTAGAGGTCTCCGGCGTGGCCTGTTCGGCGCTGAGGCCACGCGCGTTGGCGCGTGGCGAGGCAGGCTCTTTTAAGTAAAGCTCATGCGCTTAGATTTTGGCGTCAAAATTTATGCGCTAGATGGCTGGAGGCCTAGTGCTGCAAGGCCTGCAGCCTATCAGTGTGCTGCGCGTAACGCTACGCTCGAGGGTGGTTCTGGCGAAATTGCTGGAGCGCCTGCAGGCGTTCTTCCTGCAATGCGCTGCCCAGTTCGGCCCCTTGCAGGCCGCGTGCGAGCAGGGGTTGCACGGCCACTGCACGGGCGGCGTGCATGGCCGCGCGCAGGTAGTCGGCTTGCGGGTATTCGCGTTGCTCCAGGCCGAGGCGGCCGCGGGCGTCCATTTCACAGGCGGCGATAAACTCGTCAAAGCGCTGCGGACGGCGAAACACGTCGAAGCTCTGCAGCAGCTTGAGCAGGGTTGAGGCTTTCAGCTCCAGGGCGCGATGGCCGTGGGTGTGGAATTCGCCGACCTGCAGGGCCAGTTCTTGGCAATCCTTGGGCGCTTTGCAGCGCTGGTTGATCGCGCGGATCAGCTTCAGCCCGGTGTGTTCGTGGGCGATATGCCTTGGCCATTCGGCCTCGGGCGTCAGGCCTTTGCCGACATCATGCAGCAGGCAGGCCCAGCGTACGGTCAGCGGTTGCTGGTGTTCGGCGCATTGGCGCAGCACGCTAAGCACATGCTCGCCGGTATCGATTTCCGGATGATGTGCGGCGGGTTGCGGTACGCCGAACAGTGCCTCGACCTCGGGCAGCAGTTCGCGCAGGGCGCCGCAGTCGCGCAGTACCTGGATAAATACATCCGGGCGCGGCTCCATCAGTGCGCGGGAGATTTCCTTCCAGCTACGTTCTGGCGTTAGCGCGCTTAACTCGCCGGACTCGCTCAGTTCACGCATCAGTGCCATGGTTTCAGGCGCTACGCTGAAGCTCAGTGGCGCGTAACGGGCGGCAAAGCGGGCGACGCGCAATACGCGCAGCGGGTCTTCGGCGAAGGCGGGGGAGACGTGGCGTAGCAGCTTGGCGTCGAGGTCACGCTGGCCGCCATAGGGATCGATCAAGTTGCCCTGATCGTCCTCTGCCATGGCGTTGACAGTCAGGTCGCGGCGGATCAGGTCTTCTTCCAGGGTCACTTCCGGGCTGGCAAAGAAGGTGAAGCCGCCGTAGCCGCGTCCGCTTTTGCGCTCGGTGCGGGCCAGGGCGTATTCCTCGCCAGTCTGCGGGTGCAGGAACACCGGGAAGTCGGCGCCCACTGGGCGATAGCCCAGTTCGAGCATCTGCTCGGCGCTGGCGCCGACCACTACCCAGTCGATCTCGCTAACTTCGCGGCCTAACAGGCGATCACGCACTGCGCCGCCTACTTTGTAAATCTGCATCATGGTTCCTCCGCTAAGTGCGGAGGATAGCGGCTGGCCGCTGATGAAGGGTAGTTTGGTTGCAGTTCTGAGGGTTTCAGCGTGTCCCCGGATTGCATCCGGGCTACGGACTGGCTAGCGGAATCTGCTGCAATAGCGCTTGAGTGGCGCGCTCCAGCAGTTCGGCGCTGTCCTTGGCCGGGCTTAGGCCGGTGCTGATCAGGCCTTCCCAGAGGATTTGCTGCTCCGGGGTGGTTAGGCGGATGCGCAGGGTGCCGGTTTCATCGCGCAGGCGGTGGATCGCCTGGTAGGGGCCGAGCGGGGTGGGTGGGGCGGCGTCGACCTTGAAGTCCAGCGGGCTGTCCTGCACCGCCAGCCAGTAATACACCTGAATCTGCGCCTGCGGGCTGGCCTGGTAACCGCGTGCGCTCAAGCCTTCGCGCAGCAATTGCTCCAGCTGCGCATAACGTTCGGCAAATGGCACGTCGCCTTCTACGGCCTGTTCGGCGGCGATCAAGGTAAAGGCGCGCTTGCCCGCCAGTTCGGCGCTGGCTGGGGTCAGTACCTGGACGCGGGGCAACTGGCTGCTGCAGGTGGCCAGTGCCAGGCACAGCAGTAACACGATAAACAGGCGCATCGGCAGATTCCCGGTTGGTCTGCAGCGCATGCTGGTGCTTGGCGTAGCGGCTGCGCAACCGATCAAATGGGCGGGATCATCAGGTCGAGGCGTGGATAGTCGCTGTCATGTTCGGCTTCGTGCTTGGGCGGCACGTGCTGGGTGCCGATCAGCTGTTCGCCCTGGTACAGCTCCAGGTGGATATTGAACCCCCACAGACGGTGCAGGTGTTTCAGCACTTCCTCGGTGGAGTTGCCCAGCGGTTTGCGGTCGTGCTGCTGGTGGCGCAGGGTTAGCGAGCGGTCGCCGCGGCGGTCGATACTCCAGATCTGCACATTGGGCTCGCGGTTGCCCAGGTTGTACTGCGCGGCCAGGGTTTCGCGAATCTGCTGGTAACCGGGTTCGTCGTGGATCGCCGGGACGTAGAGTTCGTCTTTCTGGTCGTCATCGAGAATGCTGAACAGCTTGAGGTCGCGGATCACCTTGGGCGACAGGTACTGCAGGATAAAACTCTCGTCCTTGAAGCTGTTCATGGCGAATTTCAGGGTGCTTAGCCAGTCACTGCCGGCTATCTCCGGGAACCAGCGGCGATCTTCTTCCGTCGGTTCCTCGCAGATGCGGCGAATGTCGCGGTACATGGCAAAGCCCAGGGCATAGGGGTTGATGCCGCTGTAGTAGGGGCTGTCGTACGGCGGCTGATAGACCACGCTGGTGTGCGACTGCAGGAACTCCATCATAAAACCTTCGGTAACCAGGCCCTCGTCGTACAGGTCGTTCATCAGGGTGTAGTGCCAGAAGGTCGCCCAGCCTTCGTTCATCACCTGGGTCTGGCGCTGCGGGTAGAAGTACTGGGCGATCTTGCGCACGATGCGGATGATTTCGCGCTGCCAGGGCTCCAGCAGCGGCGCGTGTTTCTCCAGGAAATACAGGATGTTTTCCTGCGGTTCGGCGGGAAAGCGTTTGCTGTCCTTGTCGCCACCCTTGCTGGCGTTTTTCGGGATGGTGCGCCAGAGGTCGTTGATCTGCTTCTGCAGGTGTTCTTCGCGGTCCTTCATGCGCCGCCGTTCTTCTTCGGCGGAAATCGGGTAGGGACGCTTGTAGCGGTCGACGCCGTAGTTCATCAGGGCGTGGCAGGAGTCGAGCAGGTCCTCCACCGCGTCGATGCCGTGGCGCTCCTCGCATTGCATGATGTACTGCTTGGCAAACACCAGGTAATCGATGATCGAGCTGGCATCGGTCCAGGTGCGGAACAGGTAGTTGCCCTTGAAGAAGCTGTTATGGCCGTAGCAGGCATGGGCGATCACCAGGGCCTGCATGCAGATGGTGTTCTCTTCCATCAGGTAGGCGATGCACGGGTCGGAGTTGATCACGATCTCGTAGGCCAAACCCATCTGCCCGCGTTTGTAGCCTTTCTCGGTGCTGAGGAAGTGTTTGCCGTAGGACCAGTGGTGGTAACCCAGCGGCATGCCGACTGAGGCGTAAGCGTCCATCATCTGCTCGGCGGTGATCACCTCGATCTGGTTGGGGTAGGTGTCCAAGGCATAGCGTTCGGCGAGGCGGCCGATTTCGCGGTCGTACTGACGGATCAGCTCGAAGGTCCATTCCGAGCCGGTGGAGATCGGCTGGCGGCGCTTGTCTTTGCTGTTGCTCATGTGGCTAGCCTCCGCTGGAACAGGTCGCGGAATACCGGGTAGATGTCGCCGGCCGATACCAGCTGCTGCTGGGCGAAGGTGTCGGCGAAGGCTTCGCTGACCTGCTCGTATTCGAACCACAGCGCCTGGTGCTCGCGCGGGGTGATCTCGACGTAGGTGAAGTACTGCACGAACGGCATGATCTGCTTGATCAATATATCCCTGCAGATCGGCGAGTCATCGTTCCAGTTGTCGCCATCCGACGCCTGGGCGGCGTAGATATTCCATTCGTTGATCGGGTAGCGCTCGGCCATGATCTCCTGCATCAATTTGAGCGCGCTGGAAACGATGGTGCCGCCGGTCTCGCGCGAGTAGAAGAACTCTTCCTCGTCCACCTCGCGGGCGCTGGTGTGGTGGCGGATAAACACCACCTCGATCTTGTCGTAGTTCCGCTTGAGGAACAGGTACAAGAGGATAAAGAAGCGTTTGGCGATGTCTTTGGTCGACTGGGTCATGGAGCCAGAAACGTCCATCAGGCAAAACATCACCGCTTTGGAGCTGGGGTTGGGCTGTTTGACCAGCAGGTTGTACTTGAGGTCGAAGGTGTCGAGGAAGGGGATGCGCTTGATCCGCGCGCGCAGTTTGCTGACTTCCTCTTCAAGGGCCTGGATATCACCGAGGTTGTCCGGCTGTTCCAGCTTCAGGCGTTCCAGTTCGGCCTGAGCGCTCTTGAGTTTGTTGCGGCTGCTGCCTGAGAGCGCAATACGCCGGGCATGGGCCGAGCGCAGGGTGCGGACGATATTGATGCGCGATGGGTTGCCTTCATTGCTGATGCCGGCGCGCACGCTTTTGAAGGTGTCGCTGCCGGTCAGGTGGCGTTTGATCAGGTTGGGTAGTTCGAGGTCCTCGAACATAAAATCGAGGAATTCTTCCTGAGTGATCTGGAAGACAAACTCATCCATGCCTTCGCCGGAGTTGCTTGCCTTGCCGGCGCCTTGGCCGCTGCCACCGCCTTGCGGGCGAGCAATCTTCTCGCCAGTGGTGAATTCGCGGTTGCCAGGATGCACGGTGGTTTGGCGGCCACCGCGGCCGTGGTGTAGCACCGGTTCGTCGATATCGCGGCCGGGGATGCTGATCTGCTCGCCGTGCTCCATATCGGTGATGGAGCGGCGGCTGACCGCCTCTTCCACGGCCTTCTTGATGTGGTCGCGGTAACGCCGCAGAAAGCGCTGGCGGTTTACCGTGCTCTTGTTCTTGCCGTTCAGGCGTCGATCGATCACATGGCTCATAACTGCCCTCCGTGCGCTGCAGACATCAGGCGCAGCCAGCACAGGGCGGCGTTTGTCGCGCGCCCTGTAGCCGCTGGCAGCCTGTTGCGTCAGGCCGCGTTATTGCGATTTACGAACCCGCAGATACCACTCGGACAGCAGGCGTACCTGTTTGTCGGTGTAACCGCGCTCGACCATGCGAGTGACGAAGTCGTTGTGTTTCTGTTGATCCTCCTTGCTCGCTTTGGCGTTGAAACTGATGACCGGCAGCAGGTCTTCGGTGTTGGAGAACATTTTCTTCTCGATCACCACGCGCAGTTTTTCGTAGCTGAGCCAGGTCGGGTTTTTGCCATTGTTGTTGGCCCGGGCGCGCAGCACGAAGTTGACGATCTCGTTGCGGAAGTCTTTCGGGTTGCTGATGCCGGCCGGTTTTTCGATCTTCTCCAGCTCCTCGTTGAGGGCCACGCGGTTGAGGATCTCGCCGGTTTCCGGGTCGCGGTATTCCTGATCCTGAATCCAGAAGTCGGCGTACAGCACGTAGCGGTCGAAGATGTTCTGCCCGTACTCGCTGTAGGACTCCAGGTAGGCAGTCTGGATTTCCTTGCCGATAAATTCGATATAGCGCGGCGCCAGGTATTCCTTGATAAAGCGCAGGTAACGCTCGCGTACCTCGGCGGGGAACTGTTCCTGCTCGATCTGCTGCTCCAGCACGTAGAGCAGGTGCACCGGGTTGGCGGCGATTTCGTGCGGGTCGAAGTTGAACACTTTGGAGAGGATCTTGAAGGCGAAGCGGGTCGACAGGCCATTCATGCCTTCATCCACGCCGGCGGTGTCGCGGTACTCCTGAATCGACTTGGCCTTGGGATCAGTGTCCTTGAGGTTTTCGCCGTCGTACACGCGCATCTTCGAGTAGACGTTGGAATTTTCCGGCTCTTTCAGGCGGCTGAGGGTGGAGAACTGCGCGAGCATCTTCAGCGTGTCCGGCGCGCAATGGGCTTTGGCCAGGGAGCTGTTGAACAGCAGCTTGTCGTAGATCTTGATCTCGTCGGTCACGCGCAGGCAGTACGGCACCTTGACGATATAGATACGATCGATAAAGGCTTCGTTGTTCTTGTTGTTGCGGAAGCTGTGCCATTCCGACTCGTTGGAGTGGGCCAGCAGGATGCCGCTGTAGGGGATCGCGCCGAGGCCTTCGGTACTGTTGTAATTACCTTCCTGGGTGGCGGTCAGCAGTGGATGCAGCACTTTGATCGGTGCCTTGAACATCTCGACGAACTCCATCAGGCCCTGGTTGGCCCGGCACAGCGCGCCCGAGTAGCTGTAGGCGTCGGCATCGTTCTGTGGGTATTCCTCAAGCTTGCGGATATCCACCTTGCCGACCAGGGCGGAGATGTCCTGGTTGTTCTCATCGCCCGGCTCGGTCTTGGCCACGGCGATCTGGTTGAGGATCGAAGGGTAGAGTTTGACCACGCGGAACTGGCTGATATCGCCGCCAAACTCCTGCAGGCGTTTGGTGGCCCAGGGCGACATGATGCTGTTGAGGTAGCGCCGTGGGATGCCGTAATCCTCTTCGAGAATCGCGCCGTCTTCGGCGTCGCTGAACAGCCCCAGCGGCGACTCGAATACGGGCGAGCCCTTGATCGCGTAGAACGGCACTTTCTCAATCAGGTGCTTGAGCTTTTCCGCCAGCGAGGATTTACCGCCGCCCACCGGGCCGAGGAGGTAGAGAATCTGTTTCTTCTCTTCCAGGCCCTGCGCCGCATGGCGGAAGTAGGAAACGATCTGATCGATGCACTCTTCCATGCCATGGAAGTCGGCAAAGGCCGGGTAGCGGCGGATCACCTTGTTGGAAAAAATCCGCGACAGCCGTGGGTCGGTCGAGGTATCGAGCAATTCCGGCTCGCCAATCGCCAGCAACAGGCGCTCGGCTGCCGAGGCGTAGGCGCTGCGATCCTGTTTGCACAGTTCGAGGTACTCCTGGAGGGAGAATTCCTCCTGGCGAGTCGCTTCGAAACGTTGTTGGAAGTGGCTGAAAATGCTCATGACTTCACCTCGCTCGATGCGCAGAGCCGGTGCGGGTTCGGTCAGGTGCTTGGCAGCTCCGGTGCGGATGCAGCCGGGTAACCCCCCAGAACACCTAATAATCTTAGAACTTGTCCAACGTCTGCTGCGCGTCGGCCCTGCTGCGTTAAGAACAGGTTCGGAATGCTCATTTACATCAGTAAACTCCGCTTCCTCGCCTGTTCTTGCCTTGCATGACTCTAGCTCGCGAGACCTTGAACAGGTTCTTACCGATGGCCCGATGCCGTTTGGCCGGCTCTACCTTGTTTTGGATGGCCTGAGCTAAAGGATAGTTCGGAATCAGCGAGGTCAAGGGGCGCGGAACGATAACAGGATATTACCGTTGGTCGGGAGGGGCCGGCAGGCCGCTGCTGGTGCGGCCTGGGCGGTGAAAAAATTATTCTTCGGTGGCTTGTGCGGTGTCGTCGGGGAAGGTCGCGCGCCACAGCTCAAAACCACCATCGAGGCTGTAGACATCACTGAAGCCCTGGCCGACCAGGTAAGCCGCCGCGCTCTGGCTGGAGTTGCCGTGGTAGCAGGCGACAATCAGCGGCGCATCGAGATCGGCCTGGCTGATAAAGGCGTGCAGCGAGTGGTTGTCGAGGTGCTGCGAGCCGCTGATATGACCGGCGGCGAAGCTCTGCGGGTCACGGATGTCGACCACCACTGCGCCTTGCTGGCGCAGGGCTTGAGCCTGCTCAGGGGGGATGCGTTTGAATTCGCTCATGCTTGCTCCTTACAGTCGCAGCTGTATTTCTCGCCGCTGTCGATATTCATCAGGGTCATGCTTGCGCCCCATACGCAGCCGGTATCCAGAGCCACCACGTCGGGTTCCTGGGATTGTCCTTCGAGCGCCGCCCAGTGGCCGAAGATGATCCGTTGGCCACGGGTCTTGCGCTGTTTGTAACTGAACCAGGGGGCGTAGCCGGCAGGGGCGCTGCCGACACCTTCCTTGCTTTTCAGGTCGAGGGTGCCATCGGCTTTGCAGAAACGCATGCGGGTGAAGTAGTTGGTGATCACCCGCAGGCGGGTGACGCCGTGCAGGTCGCCGTGCCACTTGGCCGGCTCGTTGCCATACATGCCGTCGAGAAACAACGGCAGGCGGGCGTCATCACGCAGAACCTCTTCCACTTCGGCAGCGCGGCGGAGCGCTTTGTCCATGTTCCACTGCGGCGGGATGCCCGCGTGCACCAGGGCGGTATCGCGGGCTTCATCGTAATGCAGGAGCTTTTGCCGGCGCAGCCAGTCGAGCAGATCTGCAGCATCCGGCGCGTCGATGATCTCGCGCAGGGTGTCGCCTTTTTTCAGGCGCTCGATATTGTGCGCCACGGCCAGCAGGTGCAGGTCGTGATTGCCCAGCACGCAGGTCAGCGCATCACGGATGCTGTAGAGAAAGCGCAGCGTCGCCAGGGATTCGGGGCCGCGGTTGACCAGGTCACCGACTAGCCACAGTTTGTCCTGCGCCGGATCAAAGGCCACGCGCTCAAGCAGGCATTGCAGGGGTTTCAGGCAACCTTGCAGGTCGCCGACTGCGTAGGTGGCCATTAGTGTAACGAGCCCGGCACCGCGAGACGGAAGGGGGCGATCACCGCGTCAAAGCGTTTACCGTCGTCGGCGAGCATCTGATAGCTGCCTTGCATGATGCCGACGCGGGTGGTCATCACTGTGCCGCTGCTGTAGGTGTGGCTGGCGCCGGCCTCGATCAGCGGCTGCTGGCCGATCACGCCGGCACCGCGCACTTCCTGCACGCGACCATCGCCATCGGTAATCACCCAGTGCCGCGAGAGCAGTTTGGCCGGCAGTTCGCCTTTATTGCTGACCGTGACGGTGTAGGCGAAGGCGAAGCGGTTCTGCTCCGGCTGCGACTGCTCCGGCAGGTAGCGGGTGACGACGCTGACGTCGATGTTGTAGCGCGAATCGCTCATGCGTAATTAACTCGGTGGGCAGAAACCCAGTCTAGCCGCTGTCAGTCGGCGATGGGTTGTTCAGCCAGTTTGTCCGCCAGGCGTACAAAGGCAGCCAGGTCCAATTGTTCAGGGCGCAGGCTGCCGTCGACGCCGGCGGCTTCAATTGCCGCTGCGGGCAGTAAGTTCTTCAAGGTATTGCGCAAGGTCTTGCGCCGTTGGTTGAAGGCTTCGCGCACCACGCGTTCGAGCAGATGATGGTCCTTGGCCGGGTGCGGCAGCACCTCGTGCGGCACGAGGCGGACGATGGCCGAGTCGACTTTTGGCGGCGGATTGAATGCGCCTGGGCCGACGTTGAATAGATGCTCCACGCGGCAGTGGTACTGCACCATGATCGACAGGCGGCCCCAGTCGCCGCCGCCAGGTTCTGCGGCCAGGCGCTCGACCACTTCCTTCTGCAGCATAAAGTGCATGTCGCGGATCAGCGCGGCATTGCTCAGCAGGTGGAAGATCAGCGGCGTGGAGATGTTGTATGGCAGGTTGCCGACCACGCGCAGGCTGTGTGGCTCGGCCTGCAGCTGGTTGAAGTCGAACTTGAGGGCATCACCCTGGTTCAGGCGAAAGCGCGGGTTGCTGCCAAACTGGTGTTGCAGGATCGGCACCAGATCGCGGTCGAGTTCAATCACGTCGAGCTGTGCGCCGCTGTTCAGCAGGCCTTCGGTCAGCGCCCCCTGGCCTGGGCCGATTTCCAGCATGTGCTCGCCTTCGCGGGCGTGGATGGCGCGCAGGATACGATGGATCACCCCGGCGTCATGCAGGAAGTTCTGGCCGAAACGCTTGCGCGCGCGGTGTTGGTAGTCGGACATGCAGCAGCTCCAGGCTTCAAGGCATCGGCTTGAAGCGAATGTAACGCGAGTAGAAAGCCCGTCAGTTTAACAGCATTGACGACGTACGCCCCGTGCCGGGCGTGGCAGTCAGGCGCTTTTCACTTGGCTGGCGGCCATTTCATACGCCGTTTGCAGGGCTACCTGCAGGCTGCCGCTGTCGATCTTGCCGCTACCGGCCAAATCCAGCGCGGTGCCGTGATCAACCGAGGTGCGGATGATGGGCAGGCCCAGGGTGACGTTTACCGCCGCGCCAAAGCCTTTGTATTTGAGCACTGGCAGGCCCTGGTCGTGGTACATGGCCAGCACCGCATCGCAGTGGTCGAGGTGTTTGGGGGTAAACAGGGTGTCGGCTGGTAGCGGGCCGGTCAGGTCGATACCTTCGCTGCGCAGCTGCTGCAGGGTGGGCTCGATTACTTCGATCTCTTCCCGGCCCAGATGGCCGCCTTCGCCGGCATGCGGGTTGAGGCCGCAGACCAGAATGCGCGGCCGGGCGATGCCGAATTTCGTGCGCAGGTCATGGTCGAGAATTCGTGTGACACGGCTTAGTCGCTCAGGGGTGATGGCCTCGGCCACATCCTTGAGTGGCAGGTGTGTGGTCACCAGCGCCACGCGCAGGCCGTGAGTGGCGAGCATCATCACCACCTGCGCGGTATGCGTCAGTTCGGCGAGAAACTCCGTATGCCCCGAGAAGGCAATCCCGCTTTCGTTGATCACGCCTTTGTGTACGGGGGCGGTAATCATTCCGGCGAAGTGCCCGTCGAGGCAGCCCTGGCCGGCGCGGGTCAGGGTTTCTAGCACATAGGGTGCGTTGCTTGGGTTCAGCTGGCCGGGTGTTACGGGGGCGGGTAGCGGGGTATCCCAGACATACAGGCTGCCGGCTGGTGCGGCCTGCTGCGGCCAGGCTGCGGGACTGACGCTGATCAGCTGGATGTTCAGGCCTAGCAGTTTCGCGCGGTCGGCCAGCAGCTGCTGACTGGCTATCGCGATGATCGGGTGTGGTTGTACTTCGCGCGCCAGCAGCAGGCACAGGTCAGGGCCTATGCCTGCAGGCTCGCCGGGAGTCAGTGCGAAAAGGCGTGGCGTGGTCATTGATGGGCTCTCCGTGGCTTTGCGCCAACTCTGTTAGTGCGACGGCGGATAGTAAAGAGGCGCGTTGTTCGCGGGCGAAAAAAAGCCCGGCTCTGCGTGTGCATAAAGCCGGGCTTGATCTGTTGCGTACGCTAGCTGCGTTCGCCTGCTAGGCCGATCAGAGTTTGCTCTCGACGTAGGCTTCGTCGCGGATCTGCCGTAGCCAAGCTTGCAGTTCCTCATCGTACTTGCGGTTACGCAGTACAGTCATCGCCTGCTGCTCGCGGTACTGCGCGCTGCTGTCCGTGGCGCGGCGGCCCATGACTTCCAGGACGTGCCAGCCGTAAGGGCTTTTGAAGGGCTTGGACAGCTCGCCTGCCGGCGTGTTGTTCATCACCTCGCGGAACTCGGGCACCAATACGTTCGGGTCGATCCAGCTCAGGGTGCCACCGTTCAACGCCGAGCCTGGGTCTTCAGAGAAGTTCTTCGCCAATTCGGCGAAGTCTTCCCCGGCCAGGATGCGCTGGTACAGGCGTTCAACCAGGCGCTTGGTTTCGGCTTCGCTGCGGATTTCGCTGGGCTTGATCAGGATGTGGCGAACGTTTACTTCGTCACGTACCTGGCTGTCGCCGCCGCGTTTTTCCAGCAGCTTGAGCATGATAAAGCCGCCGGGCGTACGCATCGGTTCAGTCACCTGGCCAACCGGCAGGGCGCTGAGCATGCTGTCGAAAGGCGGTGGTAGTTGCCCAGCTTTACGCCAGCCCATTTCGCCGCCTTCCAGCGCGGTTTCACTGGCCGAGCGGGCAATCGCCAGCTGGGCAAAATCAGCGCCCTGCTGCAGCTGCTGATACAGATCGCGGGCCTGACGGTCAGCTGCCTGAATGTCTTGAGGGGAGGCACCTTCGGGTACTGGGATCAGGATGTTGGCCAGGCGGAACTCTTCCGACAGCTGCATCTTGCCCATGTCCGAGGCGAGAAAGTTCTGCACTTCCTGGTCGGTTACCTGAATGCGTTCTGCCACGCGGCGTTGGCGCACACGGCTGATGATCATCTCGCGGCGTACCTGGTCACGCGCATCGGTGTACGACAGGCCGTCCGCCTCCAAGGCGGCGCGGAACTGCTCAATGCTCATGCCATTGCGCTGGGCAATGGTGCCGATGGCCTGATTCAGTTCTTCGTCGGTAATCCGAATACCTGAGCGTTCGCCGATCTGCAGCTGGATGTTCTCGATAATCAGGCGCTCAAGCACCTGCTGGCTGAGTACGTGCTCAGGCGGCAAAGCCGCGCCGCGCTGGGTGATGGTCTGCTGCACTTCACGCAGGCGTGAATCGAGCTGGCTTTGCATCACCACGTCATTGTCGACAATTGCTACAACGCGGTTGAGTGGTCGGACCTCAGCCTGTGTCGCAGTGCCCAGGAACAGCGCGCCCAGCAGCAGCGGGCGCACGCAATCAGAAAGCTTTATCTTCACGTTCACGATAACCTTGAATGCCTTGGTCGAGGAAAGTCTCAACTTTATTGCCGACTACACCGCCCAGACCTTTGAGTACGATCTGCAAGAAGATGCCGCGATCAGCCTGGTCGTTACGCGATGGGTTCAGGCTGACTTCGTCATAGTCGATCCAGTAACGGTTGATCAGGCGCAGTTTCCAGCAGCAGCTGTCGTACTCGAAGCCGGCGAAAGCCTCCAGAGTACGGTCGCGACCATAGTCATACTGCCAGCGGGAAATCACGCTCCACTGCGGAACGATCGGCCAGATAACCGAGAAATCGTGCTGGCTGATCTTGTAGTAGTCCTTGATGTATTCAGGCGAACCTGGGGTGCCGTAGTCGCCACCACCTACTACCCAGTTACCGCTGGCTTCGTCATAGCGCACGCTGTCATTGCGATAGCGATAGCCGGCGTTGATCACCTTGTTTGGGTTGTCTTCTGGCTGGTAATGGAACATCGCGCTACCCGAACGGGTGCTGCCGCTATCCGGGTCCCAGTTGAAGTCCGAGGAAAAGCGCCAGTCGCGGTTAAAGCGATAGAGGTACTCAAGGGCATAGGGCGAGACTGATGCGGTTGCATCGCCGCGGGTGCGGTAATCAATGCCTGGCATCTGTACCTGGCGGTCTTCGAAGTAGAAGGCCTGACCGATGCTGAAGCGCTGACGCTCAAAACCGTTTGGCTCAATCCAGCGGTTGGTTACACCCAGAGACAGTTTGTTTTCGTCGCCGATGCGATCCTTGCCGGAGAAACGATTTTCACGCCATAACGATGAATAGCTGAAATTGCTTTCGCCAGTGTCAAAGACTGGGATGTCGGTTTGGTCTTCCTCAGGGACATAGAGGTAGAACAGGCGAGGCTCCATAGTTTGCCGGAACTGCTGGCCGAACCACTGAGTGTCGCGATCAAAGTACAGGCCGCTGTCGAGACTAAACATTCCTATGCCGCGGCTCTGGCTGCTCTTGTATGTTTGCTCGTCTAATAGGCTGTCTTTGCCTTGTTGATCGATGTTTAGGTCATAATTTGTCTGGAGGTATTTGATCTGTGGTGTGGCATAACCCCAGCTCCAGCTTAGTGGAAGGCGGGCGGCTGGCTCGACATGTATGCGTTCGCCGTTGCTGCGAGCAAGACCGCGCAGGCGCTCGTCGTACCAGTCTTCCAGTAATCCGTTTTCATCAGAGAATTGGCCGTTGCGTAAGTTACGGTCGAATCGAACGTACTCGGCCCCGTAGCTCAGGTTTAGCCCGGCTGGCTCGAAAGGAAGCTCGCCTTCCAGTGCCAGTTGCGGCAGTCGGTTATAAGGTGTGATATCGGTGATATTGGCCAGTTCGTAAGCATGCACGTTCAGTTGTGCGGTATAACTATCACCCCGATAGGTCAGGGTGCCTCGCTGATTTACATAGCTGGTGGAGCTGATTCCGAGGTCGCTTTCCAGGTCCTGAAAGTAGTACGGATCGCTGATGTCGGTGTAGTCCACTTCTGCCAGCAGGCGTGAGGTCATGCCGGTTTTGTGTTGCCAGCGGTACATCCAGCGTTGGTCTTCGTACTCCGACTGCAGTTTGCGGTCATCGTTGCTGTCGTCGAGATACGCACCGCCAACTTGGCCTTCGCTGTTCTTGGTTAGGTAGCGGAACTCGCCTTCCATCATCAAGCCGCGATCACTCATATAAGTCGGGTACAGCGTGGCGTCGTAGTTCGGCGCCAGGTTGAAATAATACGGCGTTTGCAGGGTCAGGCCGTTATCGCTCGAGCTGCCAATGCTCGGCGGCAGAAAGCCGGACTGGCGGCGGTCATCAATCGGGAAGTAGATATAAGGTGTGTAGAACACCGGAATATTCTTCACCCGCAAGGTGACGTTGGTCGCGGTGCCGAAACCGGTGGCCGGGTTCAGGGTGATGTTGTTGCCCTTCAGGTGCCAGGCGTTACTGCCAGGCTCACAGCTGGTGTAGGTGCCGTCTTTCAGGCGGATAATCGCGCTTTCTTCACGCTTGGCGTACAGCGCGTTGCCGCGAATATGGCTCTTGTGCAGCACGTATTCGGCGTTGTCGACTTTGGCTTCACCGTTGTCCAGCTGCAGCTCGGCGCGGTCACCCACGACCAGCATGCCTTGATCTCGCAGGCGCACATTACCGATCAGCTCACCGCGGTTTTCCGCCTGACGCAGGTTGGCTTCGTCCGCCTCGACCTGCATGCCTGCCTGGCGTAGGACGACATCACCGGCGAGGGTGGCGACCTGCTCTTCCTGCTCATAGCGCGAGGCTTTGGCCGATACGAACATCGGCGCTTCATCCATCGGCGTCTTGTCGTCCATGCCCGGACGCATCGGCTCTATGTACGCGCCTGCGCAGTAGGGGCCGGCTTCTGCCAATTGAGCGGCGCTGAGATTTTCTCGCGGCACCCAGTCCAGGTGGCTGAAATCGGCACTGCGCGATGCGAGGCCTTTGCCACGGCTTTCAGTCACCAGGGTCGCTTGCGCGGCTTTTCCCTGAGGTGCTTCGGTGCCACTTTCGCCAGCTTTGTTGCTGGCGACCGAATCACGTTGTACTGGCCGTGCTGGCAGTGCAGCATTGCTGGTCTTTGGGGCGCATGCCCAGCCGCCGGTGGCGGAAACCTGGCAATCGTACTGCTCGGCAGCGATAGCAAAAGGAACGGCTAAAGGTTGTAGCGCCAGAAGGCTGCCAGTGACCAGTAGAGGGAATTTTTTACGAAACGCGGGGTATTTTACTGCCATCTTATTTTTTCCGGGCTTCCTGCGCGCCATTGGCCCTGAGGCCGCACGCCTCTCGATGGGCTTGAAAAGATGCTGGATAATAAAGCATGACCCGCGCAACGGCTAGCGCCGTCGGAGACCTTGTAATGCCTGATGAAGATGTACGCTTAAAACTTCTCGAAAACTGGCTGGATCAGCAGCTGTCTGGGCTGTTTGCCGAGCAGGGCTGGGGCGCTGTACCGGCCGCCACGCTTACCTCTGCCAGCAGCGACGCCAGTTTTCGTCGCTATTTCCGCTGGCAAGGTGCCGGGCGTAGCCTGATTGTGATGGATGCGCCGCCGCCGCAGGAAGACTGCGCGCCCTTCGTCAAAGTGGCACATTTGCTGGCTGAGGCGCGGCTCAATGTGCCGCAGATTCTTGCCGCTGACCTTGAGCGAGGCTTTTTATTGCTCAACGATTTAGGCCGACAGACCTATCTGGATGTGATCAACGAAGATAACGCCGACGCGCTGTTCGCCGATGCGCTGCAGGCGTTGTTGGCCTTTCAGCAACTGCCGATGAGCACGCCGCTGCCCAGCTACGATGACGCGCTGCTGCGGCGTGAGTTACAGCTATTTCCCGAGTGGTATGTGCAGCGTCACTTGGGTATCGAATTCAGCGCGCAGCAGCAGGCCCTGTGGCAGCGCGCCAGTCAGCTGTTGATCGACAGCGCCCTGGCGCAGCCCAAGGTGCTGGTGCATCGTGACTATATGCCGCGCAACCTGATGCTCAGTGAGCCGAATCCGGGCGTGCTGGATTTTCAGGATGCGGTCTACGGCCCGGTTACCTATGACGTCACTTGCCTGTTCAAGGATGCCTTCCTCAGCTGGCCCGAGGCGCGCGTGCGCGGCTGGCTGGAACAGTACTGGCAGCAGGCGCGTGAGGCGTGTGTGCCGGTTCAACCGATATTGGATGACTTCTTGCGTGCCAGCGATCTGATGGGTGTGCAGCGCCACCTCAAGGTGATCGGCATCTTTGCGCGCATTTGCCATCGTGATGGCAAGCCCAAGTACTTGGGGGATGTGCCGCGGTTCTTCTCCTATATAGATGCAGTACTGGCGCGGCGGCCGGAGCTTGCCGAGTTGGCTGAATTGCTCGGCAGTCTGCCGCGGGAGTCTGTATGAAGGCGATGATTCTGGCCGCCGGCAAAGGTGAGCGGCTGCGCCCGCTGACCCTGCATACCCCCAAGCCATTGGTGCGTGCGGCCGGCGTGCCCTTGATTGAATACCACGTGCGCGCGTTGGCGGCGGCCGGATTTACCGAGCTGGTGATCAATCATGCCTGGCTGGGGCAGCAGATCGAGGATTACCTGGGCGATGGATCGCGCTTCGGCGTCAGCATTGCCTATTCCGCTGAAGGCGAGCCATTGGAAACCGGTGGCGGAATCTTTCAGGCGCTGCCTTTGCTAGGCGACCAGCCCTTTGTGCTGATCAATGGCGATATCTTTACCGACTACCCCTTTGCCGAGCTGCGCCGGCCGTTAAGCGGCCTAGCCCATCTGGTGCTGATCGAGAACCCTGGCCATCACGTCAAAGGCGACTTCTGTTTGCAGAAAGGACGGGTCACGGATGCGCAAGAGGGGCAGGACAGCCTGACCTACAGCGGCATGGCGCTGTTATCGCCTGCGTTGTTCGCCGGTTGTGAGGCAGGCGTGTTCTCGCTTGCACCCTTGTTGCGCGCGGCGATGGCGGTGGGACAGGTGAGTGGTGAGCGGTTTGACGGCTGCTGGGTGGATGTAGGTACTCACGAGCGCCTGGCTCAGGTCGAACGGCTACTTGAGGCGCGCGGCTAATATGCTCTGGCCGGCGACCCTATTGGGGGCTGTTACCGGGCTGGCGGTGGCGAGTATTCCGGGGGCCATGCTTGGCGGGCTGCTGGGTCAAGTGCTCGATCGGCGCTTGCGCCTGCAGTCCTGGGCGGCCTTGCGTGAGCGCCTGGGCGGTCGCGCCGAGGTGCGTGATGAGTGGCTGCTATTTGTGCTTCTGGGGCGTTTGGCCAAGAGCGGTGGTCGTGTGCTGCCGGCGCATATCCAGCAGGCGAAGGCGGAAATGCAGCGCCTGGGGCTGGATGTTGAGGGGCAGCGTCAGGCGATAGCGGCTTTTGCTCGGGGCAAGACCGGGCGCGACAGTTTGCGTGCGCCGTTGCACCGACAGCGTGAGCGCAGCGAAATACTGCTGCGTGCCTGTTGGCGGATGGCCTGGGTGGATGGTCAGGTCGGTCAGGCCGAGCGCGAACTGATCATGCTCTGGGGCAAGTGGCTGCAGGTTTCATCGGCTACCCAGGCGCAGTTGAGTGACGCCTACGCGCCGCAGCAGGGGCCGCTGGTCTCGACGGCCAGCAACGCCTATCAACGCGCCCTGAACCTGTTGAATGTAAACGCCGATGCCGAGCCTGCGCGGATCAAGCAGGCATATCGGCGCTTATTGAGTCGCCATCATCCGGACAAGCTGGCGGGCAGCGGCGCCACGCCGGAGCGTGTGCGCGAGGCGACTGAACGTACCCGTGAGCTGCACCAGGCCTATGACCTGATTCGCCAGCGTCACGGCTTTCGCTAGGCTCTATTTCGCCTGCAACTTCAGCGTTAGCCAGCCGCGAATGCGGCGGTAGAGCTGTTCCTGCTCTGCTTCGCGGTTGCCCGGCAGGGCCTTCATGGCGATCTGTATATAGGCGGGATGCTTCTGCCGTTTGCTGGCCTGCGAGCGTTTCAGTGCGGCCTGGCGGTCGGCGGGCAGGTCCTTGTAGTAGAAGTCACCGGTGGCCAGCTGCAGTTGCGGAATCAGTTCATCCAGTGGCGGGGTATAGCCGGCGGGCAATTGTGCGGCGACCAGCAGGAGATTCTGAATGTTGGCTGGCTTGCGCTCTGCCAGGTAGCGCGCGGCCCAGTAGGCGCCACTGCCGTGGCCGAGTAGCACGATGGTCTTGGCTTGTTGTTGCTCGGCAAAGTCAATGGCCGATTCGATGCGTGCCAATACGCGCTGGGCATGGGCTTTCTGTTGCGCTTCGATGTTTTTCACTTTGCTTGCCGCTGTTTCGGCGCTGTCGAGTTGGCTACTGCTGGTTTGCGCGCTGGCTTCATCGGTGGCGGGGTTGTCCTCGGCACTTTCCTCTGCCGGTGCCTCTGTGGTGTCGGCCGCAGCGTCTTCTGGCGCTGGCTCGGCGCTGCGCAGTGGCGGTGCATCGCTATTGGGGTCAGGCAGGGTCAGGCTGAGGCTGTGCCAGCCGCCGTTGGGTAGCTTGCTGCGCAAGGGGCCGACGCTTTGCGGCCAGTCGGCGTTTTCATCGTCGCCTGGCAGGATGATTACCGCACCGCTGGGCTCGGCGACATTGGCCGGCAGCCATAGGGCAAGAAAGCGTTCATCGCCCGCCTGCAGTTGCTGCTGCTCCTTTTGCTCCAGCCGCTGCTCCAGTGCGGTGGCCTCAACCTCACTGCGCTCGGCTAAGGGTGCGCGTATTTCTTCCGTCGGCTCGGTTGGGGCGTCCGTAGCGGCGGTGGCTTCTTCTGCGGGCGTTTGTTCTTCCGCTTGTAGTGGGCTGATGACTAACAGCAGGCTCAGAGCAAGGGCGGCGGGGCGCGAAAACATGGGGCTCTCCAGCAAACATCGGGTCTCAGCAGCCTAGCCTTTTCCACCCGGCTTTGTCAGGTGTCGCTCACCCGCGCCAGGCCTTGGATCGGGCTGGTACAATGCGCGCCTTCCGTGAATGCCACCGAGGTGCGTTATGCAACCCTTCGCCATTGCTCCGTCGATTCTTTCCGCTGACTTCGCTCGCCTGGGTGAGGAAGTGGACAAGGTGCTCGCCGCCGGCGCTGACATCGTGCACTTCGATGTAATGGACAACCACTATGTGCCGAACCTGACTATCGGCCCGATGGTCTGCGCTGCGCTGCGCAAATACGGCATCACCGCGCCCATCGACGCGCACCTGATGGTCAAGCCGGTGGATCGTATAATCGGCGACTTTATCGAGGCCGGCGCCAGCTATATCACCTTCCATCCTGAGGCCAGCGAGCATATCGACCGCTCCCTGCAACTGATCCGCGATGGTGGCTGCAAGGCCGGCCTGGTGTTCAATCCAGCCACCCCGCTGGACGTGCTCAAGCACGTGATGGACAAGGTCGACATGATCCTGCTGATGAGCGTCAACCCGGGCTTTGGCGGGCAGAAGTTTATTCCCCATACCCTGGAAAAACTCAAAGAAGCGCGTGCGCTGATCGATGCATCCGGGCGTGAAATCCGCCTGGAAATCGACGGTGGGGTGAATGTGCAGAACATTCGCGAAGTCGCTGCGGCAGGCGCCGATACCTTTGTCGCCGGCTCGGCGATCTTCAATCAGCCGGACTACAAAGCCGTGATCGACGCCATGCGCGCCGAGCTGGCCCAGGCGCGCGGGTGAGTCTGCTGCGCGAGCTGTTCCAGGGCGAGTTGCCGCGCCTGGTGATGTTCGACCTGGACGGCACCCTGGTGGACTCGGTGCCGGATCTGGCCGCGGCCATCGACAAGACCTTGCTATTGCTCGGTCTGCCGGTAGCGGGCATCGAACAGGTGCGCGATTGGGTCGGCAATGGCGCGCGGGTGCTGGTGCGCCGCGCCCTGGCCGGCGGCCTGCAGCATGAGCATATAGATGAGGCTCGCACCGAGCAGGCGCTGGAGCTGTTTATGCAGCACTACGCCGAAAGCCACGCCCTGACCCAGGTCTATCCTGGCGTGCGGCCCACCCTGGATTGGCTGCGCGAGCAACGGGTCGAGCTGGCGATTGTCACCAACAAGCCCGAGCGTTTCGTCGCGCCGCTGCTGGATGAAAAGGGTCTGGGTGGCTATTTCCGCTGGATTATCGGCGGCGACACCCTGCCGCAGCAGAAACCCGACCCGGCGGCCTTGCTGCATGTGCTGCAGCTGGCGCGGGTGGAGGCGGCGCAGGCGCTGTTTGTCGGTGACTCGCGCAATGATGTGCTGGCGGCCAAGGCAGCTGGCATCATCTGCGCGGCCCTGAACTACGGCTATAACCATGGTCGGCCGATTGCCGAGGAGAATCCGGCGCGAGTGTTGGATAATCTGTGCGAGCTATTGCCGGTTACCGCGTAGCCGGGGCTTGCGGGTTGATTCGCTTCCGGCCCTGCGCTAGTGTGGCCGAACTTCAATCCCGCCTGAATTAAGAGAGCTTCGTGGTGGTTACCTGCACGCGCTGGTCGGCAAGCACCGACATGAAAA
This sequence comes from Pseudomonas sp. 1928-m, assembly GCF_029269135.1. Classification (NCBI taxonomy): domain Bacteria; kingdom Pseudomonadati; phylum Pseudomonadota; class Gammaproteobacteria; order Pseudomonadales; family Pseudomonadaceae; genus Pseudomonas; species Pseudomonas sp. 1928-m. The sequence continues at coordinate 385,382 of NZ_JARIXO010000003.1, forward strand.
TCATCAAGGCCCTGGCCCGTTGGCGCTGGCGCCCCTGACCTGATCTTGGCCGCCTAGGCGGCGCGTTTGCACACGACCGTATTACCTCAAGCCACGAGGCTGCTCATGACCCGCGAAGAATTTCTGCGTTTAGCCGCTGCCGGCTATAACCGCATTCCTGTTGCCTGCGAAACCCTGGTGGATTTCGACACTCCGCTGTCGATCTACCTGAAGCTGGCCGATGAGGCCAATACCTACCTGCTCGAATCCGTCCAGGGCGGCGAGAAGTGGGGGCGTTACTCGATCATCGGCCTGCCGGCCCGCACCGTGCTGCGTGCCTATGGCCATGAAGTGCTGATCAGCGTCGACGGTGTCGAGGTCGAGCGCCACCAGTGCGAAGACCCTCTGGCCTTTGTCGAGCAGTTCCAGGCGCGCTACAAGGTGCCAACCTTGCCGGGCTTGCCGCGCTTTAACGGCGGCCTGGTTGGTTACTTCGGCTATGACAGCGTGCGTTATGTCGAGCCCAAGCTGGCCAAGGGTGTGAATCCGGACGCACTGGGCACCCCGGATATCCTGCTGATGGTCTCCGATGCGGTGGTGGTGTTCGACAACCTGGCCGGCAAGATGCACGCCATCGTCCTTGCCGACCCGGCCCAGGCCGATGCGCTGGAACAGGGCCAGGCGCGCCTGCAGGAGATCCTGCACAAGCTGCGTCAGCCGATTACTCCGCGCCTGGGTGTAGATCTGGCTGCGCCAGCGGGTGCCGAGCCGGATTTCATTTCCAGCTTTAAACGCGATGACTACGAAAATGCGGTCAAGGCGATCAAGGAGTACATCCTCGCCGGTGACTGCATGCAGGTGGTGATCTCCCAGCGCATGTCGATCCCGTTCAAGGCTGCGCCGATTGATCTGTACCGTGCGCTGCGTTGCATCAATCCTACGCCCTATATGTACTTCTTCAACTTCGGCGACTTCCATGTGGTTGGCAGCTCACCGGAAGTGCTGGTGCGTCTGGAAGATGGCCTGGTCACAGTGCGGCCGATTGCCGGCACCCGCCCGCGTGGTGCCAGCGAAGAAGCTGACCTGGCCCTGGAAGAGGACCTGCTGTCCGATGCCAAGGAAGTCGCCGAGCATCTGATGCTGATCGACCTGGGCCGCAACGATGTCGGTCGGGTTGCCAGCACCGGCAGCGTCAAGCTCACCGAGAAGATGGTGATCGAGCGCTACTCCAACGTGATGCATATCGTCTCCAACGTCACCGGCCAGCTCAAGCAAGGCCTGACGGCGATGGACGCCCTGCGCGCCATCCTGCCGGCCGGCACTCTGTCCGGTGCGCCGAAGATTCGCGCGATGGAAATTATCGATGAGCTGGAACCGGTCAAGCGCGGCGTCTACGGCGGCGCGGTGGGCTACCTGGCCTGGAACGGCAATATGGACACCGCCATCGCCATCCGCACTGCGGTAATCAAGGACGGCGAGCTGCACGTGCAGGCCGGTGCCGGCATTGTTGCCGATTCGGTGCCGGCCCTGGAATGGGAAGAAACCCTGAACAAGCGTCGCGCCATGTTCCGCGCCGTCGCCCTCGCCGAACAGACTGCCGAATAAGGGGTTGCGCCATGCTTTTGATGATCGATAACTACGACTCCTTTACCTACAACGTGGTGCAGTACCTGGGTGAGTTGGGCGCCGATGTGCATGTAATCCGCAACGACGAACTGTCGATTGCCGAGATCGAAGCGCTGCAGCCCGAACGTATCGTGGTGTCGCCCGGCCCTTGCACGCCGACCGAAGCCGGGGTGTCTATCGAGGCCATTCTGCATTTCGCCGGCAAGCTGCCGATTCTCGGTGTGTGCCTCGGCCACCAGAGTATCGGCCAGGCCTTCGGCGGCGATGTAGTGCGTGCACGTCAGGTGATGCACGGCAAGACCAGTCCGGTATTCCATAAGGACCTGGGCGTATTTGCCGGCCTGAACAACCCGCTGACCGTAACCCGCTACCATTCCCTGGTGGTCAAGCGCGAAACCCTGCCGGACTGCCTGGAAATCACCGCCTGGACTCAGCACGAGGATGGCTCGGTGGACGAAATTATGGGCCTGCGCCACAAGACCCTGCATATCGAGGGCGTGCAGTTCCACCCTGAGTCGATTCTTACCGAACAGGGCCATGAGCTGTTTGCCAACTTCCTCAAACAACAAGGAGGCCTGCGCTGATGAATATCAAGGAAGCCCTCAATCGGGTGGTCAGCCAGCTCGATCTGTCGACCGAAGAAATGCAGAGCGTGATGCGCGAGATCATGACCGGCCAGTGCACGGATGCGCAGATCGGCGCCTTCCTGATGGGCATGCGCATGAAGAGCGAGACCATCGATGAAATCGTCGGCGCGGTCTCGGTGATGCGTGAGCTGGCCAGCCATGTCCACCTGCAGACCCTCGACCACGTGGTCGACGTGGTTGGCACCGGTGGCGATGGCGCGAATATCTTCAACGTGTCGACCGCTGCGAGCTTTGTCGTCGCCGCCGCTGGCGGCAAGGTGGCCAAGCACGGTAACCGCGCAGTATCCGGCAAGAGCGGCAGTGCCGATCTGCTTGAGGCTGCCGGTATCTACCTGAGCCTGACGCCGGAGCAAGTGGCGCGCTGCATCGAGAATGTCGGCGTCGGTTTTATGTTTGCCCAGGTGCATCATTCGGCGATGAAGTACGCAGCGGTGCCGCGCCGTGAACTGGGCCTGCGCACCATCTTCAATATGCTCGGCCCGCTGACCAACCCGGCCGGGGTCAAGCATCAGGTGGTCGGCGTGTTCAGCCAAGCGCTCTGCCGACCGCTGGCCGAGGTGCTCAAGCGCCTGGGAAGCCAACATATCCTGGTGGTGCATTCGCGCGATGGCCTGGATGAGTTCAGCCTGGCCGCCGCGACCCATGTGGCGGAACTGAAGGATGGCCAGATCACTGAGTACGAAGTGCTGCCGGAAGACCTCGGGCTGAAGAGCCAGAGTCTGATTGGTCTGGCAGTGGAAAGCCCGGAGGCCTCGCTGGCGCTGATCCGCGATGCCCTGAGCAAACGCAAGACCGACGCCGGGCAGAAGGCCGCCGATATGATCGTGCTGAATGCCGGCGCAGCGCTGTACGCGGCTGACCTGGCTGCTAGCCTCAAAGAAGGCGTGCAACTGGCCCATGACGCCTTGCACACCGGGTTGGCCTGGGAGAAATTGCAGGAGTTGGTGTCCTTTACCGCCGTATTCAAAGAGGAGAATGCCGGGTGAGTATTCCAACCGTTCTGGAGAAGATTCTCGCGCGCAAGGCTGAGGAAGTGGCGGCTCGGCGCAGTATCGTCAGCCTGGCTGAAATCGAGCAGCAAGCCCGCAACGCCGATCCGGTGCGCGGTTTTGCCGAAGCGCTGATCAGCCAGGCCAAGCGCAAACAGCCGGCGGTGATCGCCGAGATCAAGAAGGCCTCGCCGAGCAAGGGCGTGCTGCGCGAAAACTTCGTCCCGGCCGAGATTGCCCAGAGCTACCAGAGCGGCGGTGCGACCTGTCTGTCGGTGCTGACCGATGTCGACTTCTTCCAGGGCGCGGATCGCTACCTGCAGGAAGCCCGTGCGGCCTGCTCGCTACCGGTGATCCGCAAGGACTTTATGATCGATCCCTATCAGATCGTTGAAGCCCGCGCCTTGGGTGCCGATTGCGTGCTACTGATCGTCTCGGCGCTGGAAGACGCGCAAATGGCCGAGTTGGCGGCGACTGCCAAGGCATTCGGTCTCGATGTGCTGGTGGAGGTGCACGACGGCGATGAGCTGGAGCGTGCACTGAAAACTCTGGATACGCCGCTGGTGGGTATCAACAACCGCAACCTGCACACCTTCGAACTCAGCTTGGAAACCACCCTCGACCTGCTGCCACGGATTCCTCGTGATCGTCTGGTGGTGACCGAGAGCGGCATCCTCAACCGTGCCGATGTCGAGTTGATGGAAATCAGCGAGGTGTATGCCTTTCTGGTCGGCGAGGCGTTTATGCGCGCCGATAATCCGGGGGCTGAGCTGGAGCGTTTGTTCTTCCCCGAGCGCAAGCGGGTGATTGCTGCGCCTGATGTGGACTGATACCACCAAGCCATAAAAAAGCCGACGCATGCGTCGGCTTTTTTACGTCTACAGCATGCGGTTTAGCGCGTGCCGAACACCACCATGGTTTTGCCTTTGACGTTGACCAGGCCCTGTTCTTCTAGGGCCTTGAGTACGCGACCAACCATCTCGCGGGAACAGCCGACGATACGGCCGATTTCCTGGCGGGTGATCTTGATCTGCATGCCGTCTGGGTGGGTCATGGCGTCGGGCTGCTTGCACAGATCGAGCAGGGTGCGCGCAACACGGCCGGTGACATCCAGAAAGGCCAGGTCGCCAACCTTGCGCGTGGTGTTGCGCAGGCGTTCGGCCATCTGGCTGCCCAGGGCATAGAGAATGTCCGGGTCCTGCTGAGTCAGCTCGCGGAACTTGGCGTAGCTCAGCTCCGCCACTTCGCACTCGGTCTTGGCGCGCACCCAGGCGCTGCGTTCTTTCTCGGTGCCGTCCTTCTCGAACAGGCCCATTTCTCCGAAGAAATCGCCGGAGTTTAGGTAAGCGATGATCATTTCACGACCATCATCGTCTTCGATCAGGATAGTGACCGACCCTTTGACGATGAAGAACAGCGTTTCGCAGCGATCGCCCGCATAGATGATGGTGCTCTTGGCTGTGTAGCGACGGCGGTGGCAATGCGCGAGAAGCTTGTCGAGATTTTTTATTTTAGGTGTGAGGGTAATAGCTACCATGCCTGAATCCCGAATTTATAAAGGTAAGCCGTTGTGCGGCTGAAGTTCTAATAATAGTTATCTGTACAAGTGTGCCAGTAATTAGCTATCAGCTTAACCACCAGTCCAAGACTAGGTGTTGTTTTGCGACTTGGCTAACACTCAGCGGCGAGCTTTTGGCTCTCTTGGCACCCAAAGAGCTTGTAACGGTGCTGTGCTAAGCTGCTTTCCTTTTTAACAGCGGAGCCCGAGTAATGAAAGCGCGTATTCAGTGGGCCGGCGAAGCCCTGTTTATCGGTGAGTCGGGCAGCGGCCATGCAGTGGTAATGGACGGCCCGCCAGAGAGCGGTGGACGCAACCTGGGTGTGCGCCCGATGGAGATGGTGTTGATCGGTTTGGGCGGTTGCAGCAATTTCGATGTGGTCAGCATCCTGAAAAAATCCCGGCAGGCGGTAGAGAGCTGTGAAGCCTTTCTGGAGGCTGAACGCGCCACCGAAGAGCCCAAGGTATTCACCAAGATTCACCTGCACTTCGTGGTCAAGGGCCGTGGTTTGAAGGAGGCTCAGGTCAAGCGTGCGGTTGAACTGTCGGCCGAGAAATACTGCTCGGCCTCGATCATGCTGGGTCGTGGTGGCGTCGAGATCACCCATGACTACGAAATTATCGAGCTGGGCGCGTAAGCCGCAGCAGATATCCCACGACATGAAAAAGGGCACCGCGGTGCCCTTTTCTGTGCCTGTGAGTTAGCCCTAGACCCGGTAGGTGGTGCTGGTCATCACCTTGGCCAGCAAGCTCATGCCGAACTTTACCGGTGCCGGGAAGCGCAGGCCGCCGGCATTCAGGGCGTTGCAGGCATGCTGTTCTTCATCGACGCGCATCTGTTCGAGAATCGCGCGGGATTTCTGGTCTTCCAGCGGAATCTGCTGCAGGTGTTCATCAAGGTGTTTGACCACCTGATCTTCGGTGGCGGCAACAAAGCCCAGGCTGATCTTGTCGCTGATCAGCCCGGCGGCCGCGCCGACACCAAAGGACAAACCGTAGAACAACGGATTGAGAATACTCGGCTGGCTGCCCAGCTGGCGGATACGCTGCTCACACCAGGCCAGATGGTCGATCTCCTCATCGGCGGCATGCTCCATGGCTTTGCGCACCTGGGGCAGCTTGGCAGTCAGGGCCTGGCCCTGATACAGCGCCTGGGCGCAAACCTCGCCGGTGTGGTTGATGCGCATCAAGCCGGCGACATGCTGGGCCTGCTGTTCGTCCAGCTCGGCTTCTGGTTGCACGATGGCCGGTGATGGCCGGCTTGGCTGGCCGCTAAAGGGCAGCAGAGTGCGCAGCGCGGCATCGGCTTGCAGTAATAGGCGATCAACGGGGGAAAAGTGACGTTCGCTGGCCATAGGGACCTCCGGCGATGACTACGGCGGCCAGTTTACTGCAAACACGGGCCGTCGGCTTGATCGAGATCAGGGCAGCTCGCGCAGCACACGAAAACCCAGTGCGTAGTCCTTGTGCTGCGGCTGTTTCATATCGCGCTGGCTGCTGCGCAGGTAGCTCGGGCCGCTGTTCCAGGCGCCGCCGCGCACCACCCGCGGGCTTTTGTCGAGCAGGCTGGCCGCCTGTTGCTCGCTGCCGTCGAAGGGGCTGGAGAAACGCGAGGCGGTCCATTCCCAGACATTACCGGCGGTGTCATGCAGACCGAAGGCATTGGCGGCGAACTGGCCGACGCGTTCGGTCTTACTCTGAATCAGCCTCGAGGTGGCGCAGCCACGGCAATGCGCGCGCGGCCGGGTTTCTGGGCTGTCGAGCTGCTCGCCCCACCAGTAGTAGCTGTCAGTGCCGGCGCGGGCGGCATACTCCCACTCGGCTTCGGTGGGCAGCCGATAACGCTGGCCGGTGACCTTCGACAGCCACTGGCTGTAAGCCTGGGCCTGGTGCCAAGACACATGGATCACCGGTCGCTGCGCCGACAGTCCCCAGCCCTCGTTGTCCGGCATTGCTGTGGCGGTGGCTTCGGCGTAGTGCTGCCAGTCGGCAAAGCTGACTTCGTAGCGGCCGATGGCGAACGGCTGGTTGATTTCGATGGGCGTAAGCGGGCGCTCGTTATGGTTGCCACGGCCGCTGTGGTCACCCAGCAGATAACGTCCGGCGGGCACTACAACCAGCTGCGGCCCTTGCTGGCCCTTGGGCAAGGCGTCGCTGAACACGCTGCCAGGCATATGCGCGTGCGCGGGACTGCCAATCAGCAGGGCGAGCACGGTCAGCGCGCCGAGTAATGCACGACTCAACCCGGTGGCCATGCCATCTGCCGCTGACCCAGTACGTGCATATGGATGTGGTGCACCGTCTGGCCGCCCAGGTCATTGCAGTTCATCACCACGCGAAAGCCTTCCTCGCAGCCTTGCTCCGTGGCCAGGCGTTGCGCGGTGAAGAGAATATGTCCAGCCAGCGGCTTGTCCGCCTCACTTAGGTCATTGAGGGTGCTGATGTGCTTTTTTGGGATAACCAGAAAGTGTACGGGTGCCTGCGGGCCGATATCGTGAAAGGCAATCACCTGATCGTCTTCATAAAGCTTGCGCGCCGGTATTGCACCAGCGACGATCTTGCAAAATAGACAGTCCATGGACAGTCTCCTGGCCGGTATTTAACGAGGCCCGAGTTTAGTGGACAAGGAGCGTGGGTGAAAAACGATATTCATGATCTGGGCTTGGTGCTGGATTCCAAGACCAAACTGGTGCTGATCGAGTCCTGGGATGAGCTGCGTGTGCTGGAAACCCTGACCAGCCTTGCGGTGCGCCGCAGTCTTGGCTTGCAGCTGTGGTCGGTGACTGAGGGTTTGCAGCGTGTGGGGTTTTCCATTCAGGAGCCCGTCGACAGCGCCACCCTGGAGCCGGAAACCGCCCTGCGTCTGATCAAGGCTGACACTCAGCCGACGCTGTATGTGATGTGCGATCTGCATCCATTTCTTGAGGACAACCCCAAGCTGGTGCGTCTGCTCAAGGAAATCGCCATGAGCGAGCAGCCCAGCAAGCCGACGCTTGTGCTGGTTTCCCACGCCTGCAAACTGCCGCCGGAAGTGCAGCGCTATGCATCGCGCTTCAGTCTTTCGCTGCCCTCCGAGGAAGAGTTGTTGGCCATCGTGCGCGATGAGGCCACTGCCTGGAGTGCGCGCAACCGCAATGCCCGGGTGCGCACCGATAACCGCACCTTGCAGCAGGTGGTGAAGAATCTGCGCGGCCTTAGCCATGCCGAGGCGCGTGCGCTGGCGCGCAATGTAATCTGCGATGACGGCGCGATTACTCAGGAAGATTTGCCGGAGCTGAACAAGACCAAATTCAAGCTGCTCGATCTCGATGGCGTGCTGAGTTTCGAGTACGACACCGCACGTTTCGCCGAGGTCGGCGGGCTGAGCAACCTCAAGCGCTGGCTGGGTGAACGGCAAAGCATCTTTCTTGAAGGTAAAGGTGTCGATCTGCCCAAGGGCGTGCTGTTGGTTGGCGCACAGGGCGGCGGCAAGAGCCTGGCCGCCAAGGCCATCGCCGGCCTGTGGGGCTTGCCCCTGCTGCGTCTGGACTTTGCCTGCCTGTACAACAAGTTCTTCGGCGAGACCGAGCGCAACCTGCGCGAAGCCTTGAAGCTTGCCGAGCAGATGGCGCCTTGTGTGCTGTGGATGGATGAGATCGAGAAGGGCCTGGCCAGTGGTGATCACGATGGTGGCGTCAGCCAGCGGGTGCTCGGCACCCTGCTGACCTGGATGGCCGAGCGCAAGGCGCCGGTCTTTATGGTGGCCACCGCCAACGTGATTTCACGGCTACCGCCAGAGCTGGTGCGCAAGGGGCGTTTCGATGAGCTGTTCTTTGTCGACCTGCCGGATGCGGCGGTGCGGGCCGAGATCTTCCGTATTCATCTGGCGCGGCGTGAGCTGGAAGTGACGGGCTTCGATCTGACGCAACTGGCGGCGGCTTGCGATGGTTTTTCCGGCGCGGAAATCGAGCAGGCGGTGGTCAGTGCTCTGTATGCCGCACAAGCCCAGCAGCAAGCGGTCAATCAGGCATTGCTGCTGCAGAGCATCCAAAGCACCGCGCCGCTGTCGGTAGTGATGGCCGAAGACCTTGCCGCCCTGCGCGCCTGGGCGGATGGGCGCACGGTCAATGCAGGTTAAAGCAGCCGCTTAGATTGGCTTGCCGAACTGGCGATTGAGCCGTGCGCTGATGCGCCGTACCAGCCAGCGCGGCCCTAGCCTAGGGCTGAGGGCTAGCAAGCGGTTACGCCAGCCGGGGATGATGATCGCGCGGTTTTTCTCCAGCGCCTTGACGGTGATCAGGGCCACTTCTTCGGCGCTCATCATCAGCTTGCTGCCTTGTAGCGCATCACTGTTCATGCGTGCCGTGCGGAAAAACGCGCTGCGGGTTGGCCCCGGGCAGAGTACGGAGACTTTAACGCCGTACTCTTTCAGCTCTTCGCGCAGGCCTTCGGAAAAGTGCAGCACGTAGGCCTTGCTTGCGTAGTAGTTGCTCATGCCCGGGCCTGGCTGAAAGCCGGCAACCGAGGCGACGTTGAGAATCTGCCCACTGCCTTGGCCGGCCATGATGGTGCCGATGGCGTGGCAGAGGCGGGCGAGTGCGAGGATATTCAGTTCGATCAGTTGCTGTTCGCGAGCCCAGTCCTGAGCCACGTAAGCGCCTGAGGTGCCGATGCCGGCGTTGTTTACCAGCAGGTCGATACTGCGCTCACCTTGCTCCAGCTCATGCAGCAGGCCGCTGACCTGCAGTGGCTGGCTGAGGTCGCAGACGCGGAACAGCACCTCTACGGAAAAACGTTGCGTCAGCTCGCAGGCAATACTTTCCAGCGCATCGCGCTGGCGCGCCACCAGAATCAGGTTGCGACCTCGCCGGGCCAGAGCTTCGGCCAGGGCCAGGCCAATGCCGCTGGAGGCTCCAGTGATAAGCGCGTAACGGGTCATAGGGTTCTCCGTGATGGGGCCTTTCGACCCCATGTACCGCGCAAGGTTGCCAGTGGGTTACAGGCCAGCGTTGGAATAGCCCATATAGGCTGGTATCGCGATGGCGGCCACGATGCCGAGGACGATGATCGCCACCCAGAGCAGGGCGAGGATTTTCACCGCACGGCTATTTGGTGGTGGCGGTGGACCAAAGCGGTTGGCGGCGGTGCTGCCGGGGATGATAAACATCAGCAGCGAGAACACCCCGCCAACAATCGGCACCAGGGTGACCAGCAGCAGCCAGCCCGACCAGCCGATATCATGCAGGCGCTGCACACCGAACATGATGCCGACCACCGCCACGGCGATACCCACCACGACCATCAGCAGGCCGCCAAGAATTTCCGAAGCGGCGAAGAAACCGCCAGCGATACCGAACAACGGCAAGCAGGCCAGCATCAGCACCATCGACCAGGCCAGGTAGCGCAAGCGACCGATGCGTCCGTCGGTAGTAAAGGCCTTCAGCTCGCCGAATTCCGGCAGGGTTTCTGCCACGGCCGCTTTCGGTGTGGCGTAGGGCGTGGCCGCGGCGCTGACCACTTCAGGCGGGTTTTCCGCGAGCATGGCCTGGCGGGCGATAAATTTCTCGATAACGATGCCGCAGGCCGAGCACTCGATGGCTTTGCTTTGCTGGTGACCGCACTTGGGGCAGGTCATCGGTACGTTGCTTTCAGCTTCGCTGCTTTCCGTACGGTGATCATCGGTCTCCACCAGGCTCAGGCTGGCGGCCAGGTCCTGCTCCTTGCGCACTTTGGCGCCGGCGCTTTGCAGGGCCTTGAGGTACTGGTCGGCTTCGTTCTCGCTGAGGTCGCGCTTGATATCGACATTGCCGCCGCTAAACAGCGAGTTGATCCGGGTCTGGTCGCTCTTGAACAGGCGGGCGAGGTTTTCTTTGGCAGTTTCCAGGCTGACGTCGGGCATCAACTCGCCGTTGAACACAATCTTGAAGCGGGCTTGGGGCATGTCGGCGTCCTTGTCGGTGCCAGAATGGAGTTGCGCTACAGACTAGCCGGCCTGCAGGCCAGTAAACAAGCTGCCTGCGTGCAAATGTGCAGGGCCTAGAGACGGTTCACGCTCTGTTGGCGGACCAGCTGCCAACCAAGCGACCGTTGCGCAGCAAGTAGAGCTGGTTGAACAACTCGAACAGACCTTCCGAGCGTTGTGGGCGGAGAAACACCCAGTCATCGACCTGTAAGCCTGTGCCGGCTGAGCCGATCAGGCGCTCCTGGTTGGCGCTGCGGCCATACAGGGCGTCATAGCTGACCCCGGCCGGGGACACCGGGGTTGCCGGCCATTGCCCGCCATACAGGTAATAAGCCTGCTGGCGATTAGGGTTCCAGCGCCGCAGCAACTGGTGCGAGCTGTCGAGAAATGGCAGCTGCCCCGGTAGCGCCTTGAGCACCGGGCTGGCAATCCACAGGGCGGCTTGTTGGGCGGCCAGTAGATCGCTGTCGAAATCGCTGGGTTTGAGCAGCGCGGAGCCGACCGCGACTTCATTCAGCGGTGTATCGAGTGTGGCATGCAGGGCATAGGTCAGGCTGCCTGCACCATTGAGCAGCGGCTGTTGCGGCCACAGCTCGTTGAATGCCGCAGCGCTGGCGATAAACGCGCGGTAACGCGCAGCGCTCTGGGCAAAGGCACTGCTTTGCCCGGTCCAGAATGGTGTATGGGCGAGGTGCGCGTCATAACCCATCAGGCCGCGCACGCGTAGCCGGTTGGGCGTATTACGCAGCCAGGTGAGTGCGGCGCCAAGTTCTGCGGGAGTGGCAAAGCCGCCACGGGCCAGGCCGATGTCGATTTCAAAGGCAATCTGCAGCGGCTGGTTAAGGGCATTGGCCAGGGCTGCGTACTCCTGCAGACGGGTCTGGCTATCGATCAGCCAGGTCAGCTGCTCGGCTGGGACAAAGCCGCTGCCTTGCGGTAACTGCTGGTAGAAACTTAGTGCGGCGGCACTGGGCAAGGGCTTGCCAAGCAGCAGATCGGATTGAGGAAAGCTCAACGCCAGTTGGTTGATCTGCGGCTGGTGGAACACCATAAAGCGCTGCGTGCCGAGCTTCTTCGCCAGGTAGTCGAGCAAGCCGGTGGAGGCCAGCGACTTGGCCACCAGACGCAGCGGCAGTTGGCTACCGAGCTGACTCGCCAGCAGCTCGGCGTTCTGATCGAGCCGGTCGAGATCCACCACCAGCAACGGCAACCCGGCCCCTGCACGCCGCAGCAATTGGTTGAGTGCAGCAAAGTAGGGTGTGTGCGGTTGGCCGAGATCACTCGGGCGCAGCGCCCAGCCACCTAACAGCCCCAGCGCGCCGAGACCGAGCAGGTTGCGTCGTTTCATCGCGCCCAGCGTTGTTGCAGCTGCAGGCTGTGTGTGAGGGCCGCGCGGTATTCGCTGTCGAGGCGGGCGATCAGCTGCTCGACGCTGGGCAGGTCGCGGATATTGCCGACGCCCTGGCCGGCCGACCATACGGTTTTCCAGGCTTTGGCTTCTTCGTCCATGGGCTTGAGCTTCTCGCCGTAGTTGACCTCGCCTTTATTCTGCAGCTGCTTGAGGTCGTAACCGGCCAGCTCCAGGCTCTGGCGCATAAAGCTCGCCGGTACGCCGGAGACCGCCGGGGTGTGGATGATGTCGGCGGCTTTGGCGTCAAGAATCATCTGCTTGTAAGCGGCGGATGCGGCGTTTTCCTGGGTAGCGATCAGGCGCGTGCCGAGGTAGGCGAGGTCGGCGCCAAGCAGTTGGGCGGCCAGCACTTCGTGGCCCTGGTTAAGGCAGCCGGCCAGCAGCAGGGTCTTGTCGAAGAACTGGCGGATTTCGGCGATCAGCGCAAACGGGCTCCAGGTGCCGGCATGTCCGCCTGCGCCGGCGGCCACCGCGATCAGGCCGTCGACGCCCGCTTCGGCGGCTTTCTCGGCATGTCGGCGGGTGGTCACGTCGTGGAACACCAGGCCGCCGTAGCTGTGCACGGCGTCTACCACTTCTTTTACTGCGCCGAGGCTGGTGATCACGATGGGCACGCGCTGCTCAACGCAGATCGCCAGGTCCGCCTGCAGGCGCGGGTTGCTGCCGTGCACAATCAGGTTGACCGCATAAGGCGCGGCATCGCTGCCCAGGCCGGCTTCGATCTCTTGCAGCCAGTCCTTGAAACCGCTGCTGTCACGCTGGTTCAGCGCCGGAAAGCTGCCGACGATGCCGCTGTTGCAGCAGGCCAGTACCAGTTGCGGGTTGGACACCAGAAACATCGGCGCGGCGACGACGGGCAGGCGCAGGCGTTGTTCGAGCAGGGCTGGCAGCGACATGCAGTAATCCTCTTGGAGTATTTAGAAAGGGCGAACCACGACCAGAATGACAATGCCGAGCAAGGCCAGCACGGGCGCCTCATTGAACCAGCGATAGAACACATGACTGCGCTGGTTCTCGCCGCGGGCAAAGGCCTTGAGCTGGGCGCCGCACATAAACTGATAGATCAGCAGCAGTGCCACCAGGCTCAGCTTGGCGTGCATCCAGCCCTGGTTGAAGTAGTAGCTCGGGTTAAGGCTGATCAGCCACATGCCCAGGCCGACGGTAAGAATCAGCGACGGCCACATGATCCCGCGATACAGCTTGCGCTCCATGATGCAGAAGCGCTCGCGGCTGACGTCGTCGGTGCTCATGGCGTGGTAGACGAACAGGCGCGGCAGGTAGAACAGGCCGGCGAACCAGCAGACCATGGCGATGATGTGCAGAGCCTTGAGCCACAGATAAAGCATTGCGCGTACTCGTTGCAGGAAAGTGCCCCGATAGTAGTGGGCATGACCGCCTCCGTCATCACTGACGGCGCTCAAGTGTTGGCCCCTGGCCGAAGCGGCCGTATCATCGGCAGCTTTCCACTGCTGGTATTGCAAAGGGGCAAGTGATGATCAAGGTCGGAATCGTCGGCGGCACGGGGTATACCGGTGTCGAGTTGTTGCGTTTGTTGGCGCAACACCCGCAAGCGCAGGTCGAGGTGATTACTTCGCGCTCCGAGGCCGGCATGCGTGTCGACGAGATGTACCCGAACCTGCGCGGCCATTACGACAGCCTGGCCTTCAGCGTGCCGGACGTGGCCACCCTGGGGGCTTGCGATGTGGTGTTCTTCGCCACGCCGCATGGTGTTGCCCATGCCCTGGCCGGCGAGCTGCTGGCCGCCGGGACCAAGGTGATCGACCTGTCAGCCGACTTCCGTCTGCAGGATGCTGACGAATGGGCCAAGTGGTACGGCCAGCCCCACGGCGCGCCGGACCTGCTGCCGGAAGCGGTTTACGGCCTGCCGGAAGTCAACCGTGAAGCGATCAAGCAGGCGCGTTTGATTGCTGTGCCAGGCTGCTATCCCACTGCCGCGCAGCTGGCGCTGATTCCGCTGTTGGAGGCCGGCTTAGCTGATACCACGCAACTGATCGCCGATTGCAAGTCCGGGGTCAGCGGTGCTGGTCGCGGTGCGAGCGTGGGTTCGCTGTTCAGCGAAGCCGGCGAGAGCATGAAAGCCTACGGGGTCAAAGGCCATCGGCATCTGCCGGAAATTCGCCAGGGCTTGCGCCGGGCTGCCGGTAAGGATGTTGGCCTGACCTTCGTGCCGCATCTGACGCCAATGATCCGTGGTATTCACGCCACGCTTTACGCCACGGTGGTCGATCGCTCGGTGGATCTGCAGACGCTGTTCGAGAAGCGCTATGCCAGCGAACCCTTCGTCGATGTGATGCCCGCCGGCAGTCACCCGGAAACCCGCAGCGTGCGCGGTGCCAACGTCTGCCGGATCGCCGTGCATCGGCCGCAGGATGGTGATCTGGTGGTGGTGTTGTCGGTCATCGACAACCTGGTCAAAGGCGCGTCGGGTCAGGCGGTGCAGAACATGAATATCCTCTTCGGCCTCGATGAGCGCCTGGGCTTGTCCCACGCGGCCATGCTGCCTTGACGGCGGGCTGGGAGGTTCGCCCTAGCGATCCGGGGCGTGCTCGGCGGCGGCGCATGCTCGTCGTGCTGCTGCTGCTGTGCATTCCGCTGGCGTTCTACGTCGGCGGTTGGTGGCAGCAGTACAGCCAGCCTGCAGTGGTGCTAGGGCAGCCGGCCGAACCGGTGCGCGATGAGCAACTGCTGCGTGAGGTCGATGAGTTGCGTCAGCGCGTGGCGGTATTGAGCAGTGCGGAAAAGGTCAGCCTGCAAGCCAACGAGCAGAGCCGTCTGACCATCAAGCTGTTGGAAGAGCAGATCTATAAGCAGCAGCAGGATCTGGCCTTCTATAAAGGCGTGCTAGCGCCGGCCAGTCGTCGTGAAGGTTTGCGCATCAAGACCTTTGAGCTGCAGGCCACGGACAGGCCGGAGCATTTCCGCTACAAGATACTCCTTAGCCGCGTGGGCAAAGGTGAGACGCCGCTGGAAGGCCAGTTGCAGGTGTTGATCGTCGGCAAGCAAGGCGAGCAGGATGTCACGCTTGAGTTGGCGGCGCTGGGTGCAGACTTGCCCGATGCCCTGCCTGGGGCGTCGATTGCTTTCGCCTTCAAGCACTTTCAGGCCATTCCCGAGGCCGGGCGTTTTGCTGAGCTGAAGTTGCCTGAGGGCTTTACCCCGCGCGAGATCAAGGTGCGTGCCGAGGTAAAAGGCGAGAAGCCTTTGCTGCGCACATTCAATTGGAACAAAGAGGAGTGACTGTTCCTTATGTGGAATAAAGACAAGGCGCGTACTGACGTGCAGCGTTTCGCGGGCAAGACCAGCCTGATTGCGGTGGGTGCCGAGCTGCATGGCGATTTGCGCTTTCAAGGTGCGGTACAGGTTGATGGCAAGGTCATCGGTAACCTGGTGGCCAGCGAGGGCATGGTGCGCGTCAGTGTGCAGGGCCGGGTTGAAGGTGAGATTCGCGCCCCCCATATAGTGATTGACGGTGAAGTGGTCGGCGATGTGCACGCCAGTGGCCACCTTGAGCTGGGCGCGCGGGCACGGGTGCGCGGCAATCTGTATTACGCCCTGATGGAAATGGCCATGGGTGCGCAGATCGAAGGCCGTCTCTGCCGCTTGCAAGACGAGGCACGGCCGCTGGAATTGCCAGAAACGTTGGATACCGCACAATAGTTGACCGCTTTTCTCGGGTAAGCGGATAATGCCGATCAGAATGCAGTATGGCGCGTAGCGCCGGGAGTTAATCAGCATGAGCGTCGAAACCTTCACCCCCAGCGCTATGCAATTTACGCAGGGCGCCGCGAACAAGGTGAAGAGCCTGGTCGATGAAGAAGGCAACCCGCGCCTGAAATTGCGCGTGTTTGTAACGGGAGGCGGTTGTTCCGGCTTCCAGTATGGCTTCACCTTTGATGAAGAAGTGGCCGAGGATGACACCATCATCGAGCGTGAAGGCGTGAGCCTGGTGGTCGACCCGATGAGCTTCCAGTACCTGGCAGGTGCCGAAGTCGATTATCAGGAAGGTCTGGAAGGTTCGCGATTTGTCATCAATAACCCGAACGCCACCACCACCTGCGGTTGCGGTTCTTCGTTCTCGATCTGATCTTCAGGTTGTTCAAGCTAACGCCGTGCCTTGCGCACGGCGTTGTCGTTTGTGGGGCTAGCAGATTGGCGTGTGCGCTTAGGCGGGGTAGATCGCGCCAAGTACACGCAGGCCGCGTGCGCCGGTGACGCTAGGCCGGTTGGCGTGAATGCCTTCCAGGCAGCAGTGTGCGAGCCAGGCAAAAGCCATGGCCTCAACCCAATCGGCCGGCACGCCATGCGCATCGGTACTGCTCACCTGACTGTTTGGTAGCAACTGCGCAAGGCGCTGCATTAACGTGTGGTTGTGTGCGCCGCCGCCGCATACCAGCAACATCTCGGTGTTCCGCTGAGCGGCCTTTAGGGCCTCGGTAATGCTGATGGCAGTCAGTTCCAGCAGGGTTGCTTGCACGTCGGCCGCGGCAAACGTCGGCAGGCTCTGTAGCTGCTGATCCAGCCAGGCAAGGTTGAACAATTCGCGACCAGTGCTCTTCGGGCCCTGAGTTTGGAAGTAGGGATCACTCAGCAAGGCTTGCAGGAGCTGCGCCTGTACCTGACCGCTGGCAGCCCACTGACCATCCTGGTCGTATGTCAGGCCTTGGTGGCGCTGAATCCAGGCGTCCAGCAGCACGTTGCCCGGGCCGCAATCGAAGCCATGCACCAGGCGTTCAGGCTCAAGCAGGCTGAGGTTGCTGAAACCGCCAATGTTGAGGATCGCACGGGTGCTGTTCTCGCTGGCAAACAATGCCTGGTGAAACGCCGGAACCAGCGGCGCGCCCTGGCCGCCTGCAGCAACATCGCGGCGGCGAAAGTCGCTGACCACGCTGATGCCGGTCAGCTCTGCGAGCAGGGCGGGGTTGCCGATCTGGACAGTGAAGCCGCGCGCAGGTTCATGGCGCACGGTCTGACCATGGCTGCCGATGGCGCGAACGCTGTGCGCGGGTATGCCGTGCTGCGCCAGTAAGTCATTGATGCCTTGCGCTGCGAGTGCAACCCACTGCTGTTCGGCGATAGCCGCGCGGGCTAACTCGTCTGGGCCGGAAGCGCACAGGCTGAGTAAGCTGCTGCGCAGTTCGTCTGGCATGGGCAGGTAGCGGGTGCCAAGCAGGCGGGTGCTGTGTTCTTGCTCGATCAGCGCAATGTCCAGGCCATCCAGGCTGGTGCCGGACATCACGCCGAGGTAGAGGGGCATGGCTTAGCGCTGATTGTTAAGGGCAAGCATCGTGGACTTCTCTTTGTCCATTTGCGCCATCAGCGGCTTGCTCAGCTGCATAAAACGGGCTTTTTCGCTGCTGGCGATCGGGTCGGCCATTGGCAGCTTCTGGCTCAGCGGGTCGACGTGCACGCCGTTGACCTGGAATTCATAGTGCAGGTGCGGGCCGGTGGACAGGCCGGTAGTGCCGATGTAGCCGATGATCTGGCCCTGCTTGACGTTGCTGCCGCTGCGGATGCCCTTAGCAAAGCCGTTCATATGGGCATACAGGGTGCGGTAGCGTTGACCGTGCTGAATGATCACCGCATTGCCGTAGCCGCCGTGACGACCGGCCAGGGTGACTCGCCCATCGCCGGCGGCCTTGATGGGGGTACCGCGTGGGGCGGCGTAATCTACGCCCTTGTGCGCGCGAATCTTGTTCAGTACTGGGTGGCGGCGCCCTGTGGAAAAGCGCGAGCTGATGCGGGCGAAATCCACCGGGGTACGGATAAAGGCTTTGCGCATGCTCTCGCCATTGGCGTTGTAATAGCTGCTGTTGCCCTGCTTGTTGGTGTAGCGCACAGCGGTGTAGGTCTTGCCACGGTTGGTGAAGCGGGCGGAGAGAATATTGCCGGTGCCAACCTGCTTGCCGTTGACCACTTTCTTTTCGTAGATCAGCTCGAACTCATCACCTTCACGAATATCCATGGCGAAGTCGATGTCGTAGCCGAATACGTTGGCCAGATCCATGGTCAGGCTATGCGACAGGCCGGCGCGTTTGGCCGAGAGAAACAACGAGCTCTTGATCACGCCGTGGCTGTAGGTGGTTTGAACTTCTGGCTTGACCAACTCACGCTTGAAGCTGAAGCCTTTCTCGCTTTTGGCCAGAGCAATACTTTCCAGGTCGCTGAGCTTGCTGTGCAGGCTTTCAAGCTCACCGTCAGTGCTCAGTTTGAACTCAAGTGCCTGGCCTACTTTCAGGCGTGTCAGCTGCTTGGCTTCTTTGCTGCTGTTAAGCACGGCATGCAGAGTGGTCGCGCTCAAGCCGACCTTGGCAAATACCGTAGACAGCGTGTCGCCGTTCTCTACGCGAACAATACGTTGTAGTGGGTCGGTTTCTGGCGGCTCTTCAACCTGCGCGGCTTGCGGCTCATTATCTGTCGGTGTATCGGCGGCGGCTGTGTTGGCGAACGGCGATTGGTGCGTCTGCGAGGCGGCAGAGTCAGGCTCGTCCTGCAGCTCGGCGTATTCTGCGCCGTTATCCAGCTCAAGGTTTATGTAGGTTTTCTTTGCTTCAACTTCGCGGGAGGGGAATACCAGTAGGGCTAGGCTCAGTAGGGCGGCGACGCCACTGGCAGCCAGAATATGGCTTTTCGGATACAGGGGCGGCGCTTTAGTTGTAGAGGTCATAGGCTGCTTTTTGACTTTAAAAATGAAAAGAAATAGATAAACGAAATGATGAATATGCAGTAACTGTATAAAATATAACCAAATCGCTAGCTAGGCAACCCCGGTTGTCGCAAGGTGGTCTTAGCGTAGGTGGGGTGGCCGGCAGAACTTGTGATTTGTCTGCGATCTTGTATGGTTGGTTCCCTTTTGTTTTGAGTGGTCGTGAGTCCTGTCATGAAGTCGGTTGAAGAGCAGTTGGCGCTGATCAAGCGTGGCGCGGAAGAGGTTCTGGTTGAGGCCGAACTGGTTGAGAAGCTCAAGCGTGGTCAGCCACTGCGTATCAAGGCCGGTTTTGATCCAACGGCGCCGGATCTGCACCTCGGGCACACCGTGCTTATTAATAAGCTGCGTCAGTTCCAAGAGTTGGGCCATCAGGTGATTTTCCTGATCGGCGACTTCACGGGAATGATTGGGGACCCAAGCGGTAAAAGCGCCACGCGTCCGCCGCTGACCCGCGAGCAGGTTCTGGAGAATGCGGAGACCTACAAGACCCAGGTGTTCAAGATTCTCGATCCGGCGAGAACCGAAGTCGCCTTCAACTCCACCTGGATGGACAAGATGGGGCCGGCAGACTTCATTCGTCTGACTTCGCAGTACACCGTGGCGCGCATGCTTGAGCGTGACGACTTCAGCAAGCGCTACTCGACCAATCAACCGATTGCTATCCACGAGTTCCTCTATCCACTGGTGCAGGGGTATGACTCGGTCGCCTTGCAGGCGGATGTTGAGCTGGGCGGTACTGATCAGAAGTTCAACCTGCTGATGGGGCGCGAGTTGCAGCGCTCCTATGGCCAGGCGTCGCAGTGCATCGTCACCATGCCGTTGCTTGAAGGATTGGATGGCGTGAAGAAGATGTCCAAATCATTGGGCAACTATATAGGTATCCAGGAAGCCCCCGGCGTCATGTACAACAAGCTGGTCTCCATGCCGGACGCTTTGATGTGGCGCTACTTCGAGCTGCTCAGCTTCCGTTCGATGGAAGAGATCGAGCAGTTCAAGCGTGATGTCGAGCAGGGTGCCAATCCTCGCGATATTAAAATCAAGCTGGCCGAAGAGATCGTCGCGCGTTTCCATGGCGAAGAGGCGGCGCTTAGCGCTCATCGCTCGGCGGGTAATCGAATGAAGGAAGGCGAGCTGCCTGAGGATCTGCCAGAGATCGAGGTGTTATCTGCTGAGGACATGCCGATTGCCGCGCTCCTTAATAAAGCAGGTCTGGTGAAGAACGCCGCGATGGCGCGTGATCTGTTGGGCTCCGGCAGTGTGCGCGTGAATGGTGAGGTGGTAGATCGCTCCTATATATATAAGGTAGGTGCTGTGCACGTCTGCCAGGCGGGCAAGAAAGCGTTCGCGCGTATCACACTTAAGGCCTAGTAATCGGTTGCACGCTTGCGTGATGGTTGCGACAAAGCCGTTGAAGCGTCAGCTTCAACGGCTTTGTCGTTTCTGCAGGCGGCGCGCAGGTGGCTGTGTGGCTGCAGCCCTTGATTTCGTGGCTATTGAAACAAAAGCATAACAATCGATTGACCTTCGTTCGGCAGTCCCTATAATGCGCAGCTCTTCAGGCGTATGCGGCTCCTTAAACTTCTTATAAAACAAGAAGTTAGATTTGAAAAAGGAGTTGCAAAGCAGCGAAAGCTGCGTAGAATGCGYCTCCTCTTCAGGAGGTRGTGTTTGAGTCTGRAGGGGTTCGGTCRGGTTGATCGAAAGCGGTAAAAGAGGYGGTTGACAGCGGTTTGAAAYGCTGTAGAATTCGCCTCCCGCTGACGAGAAGCTAGATGTTGATCGGAGGCGCAAGTGGTTGAGATTGAAAAGAAATTTTCGAAATCACTTGACGGAGAATGAGGCTGCTGTAGAATGCGCGCCTCGGTTGAGACGAAAGACTTAACCACCCGCTCTTTAACAACTGAATCAAGCAATTCGTGTGGGTGCTTGTGAGGTAAGACTGCTAGTCGCAAGATTATCAGCATCACAAGTAACACTCGTTAATTTGAGAGTTTTTTGTCGATTGCTGAGCTAAGTTTAGGGTTTTTTCAAAACCCAAGCAGTATTGAACTGAAGAGTTTGATCATGGCTCAGATTGAACGCTGGCGGCAGGCCTAACACATGCAAGTCGAGCGGTAGAGAGAAGCTTGCTTCTCTTGAGAG
>NZ_JARIXO010000004.1:0-340778 GCF_029269135.1 Pseudomonas sp. 1928-m
CTTCTGCTTGAGCTTGTCGCGCATCCAGTGGCCGACATGATCCAGGCAGGGCCCGGAGATGCTGGTGTAGGAGGCCAGCAGGGGTTGAATGCGTGGTTCGGTGACCGCTTCCCAGGCCTGAATTGAACCCCAGTCATGGGCTACCAGGTGCACCGGCTGTTCTGGGCTTAGGGTTTTGATCACTGCTTCCAGATCATTTGCCAGTTTTTCCAGGTGATAGTCCAGGCGCTTGCGTGGAATATCCGAGGCGCCAAAGCCGCGCACATCGTAGGCAATGATCTGGTAATCGCCGGCCAGCTCGCGCACCAGTGGCAACCAGACCTCGTGATTGTCCGGGTAGCCGTGCACCAGCAGCAGCGTCGGGCGATTCGGCTTGCCCCAGCGATAGGCCGCTAGCTGCACGCCATCGCCCTGAATCCACAGCAGCTCGGCTTGCCGTCCGTCGTTCGGCAACACGGCGGGCGCGTTCATGCGAGCACCCGATGCAGAGTGAGCAACGGCGAGTGGCGCTGGGTGATAGGGGCGAGGTCGATGGGCATGCGGCATCTCCGGATTGTCATGGCTGACTGTTACATCATCTGATGTCATGGTTATTGTTGGCGCACGGGATGCATCTGCCTAGCCATCGGCGGAACTCATTAGCGGCTCTGTTACGGTGTTACTGAAATGGCTGAAAGCCTTCTGCAACAAGGCTTTGCGCGCAGTGCGTAAGGCTGCCTGAGCTGCTCGGTAGCGCAAGTCCAGCCCTTGGTTGGGGCGTTTGTTGCCACGCTGTTGTCCCGTTGCAGGGGCAGCTATGATCGCCGCCATGAATACAGCCTCTGCATTTCTTCAGCGTTTACTGGGCAGCGCCGCACCTGTGGTGGGGGCGGTGTCCGTCGAGTACCGGGTCGATGACCTGGCCCGGGCGGCGCAGACCACGGTACGCAATGTGCGCGCTTATCAGGACCAGGGCTTGCTGCCACCACCCGAGCGGCGCGGCCGGCTGGGTATCTACAACGGCGAGCACCTGGCGCGGCTGAAACTGATCGGCCAGTTGCTGGAGCGTGGCTACAGCATCGCCAGCATTCGTGAGCTTTTTGAAGCCTGGGCGCAGGGGCGTGATCTGGCCCATGTGCTGGGGCTGGAGCAGGCGATTCAAGGGCCGGGCCAGCCGGAACAGGCCGAGCAACTGTCCTTTGCGCAGCTGCAGGCGCTGTTCGGCGAGGTGCTGGATGATCAGGTGATCGAGCGTGCCCTGGCCCTGGGCCTGCTGGAGTTTGCCGGCGATCATCTGCGCGTCCCCAGCCCCAAGCTGTTTGCCGCCGGGCTTGAGCTGTACCGCGCCGGTATTCCTTTGCCAGCGTTACTCGATGAGTTGGCGACCATTCGCGGGCATGTGCAGCAGGTGGCCACTGGCATCGTCACGATGATTACCCAACAACTGGTCAATCCGCTGCTGCATAGCGACTTGCCGCATGCCGATGAGCTCGAGCGACTTAGCGTGCAGTTGCTGCAACTGCGTCCATTGGTCGAGCAGGTAGTCGTGGCCGAACTGGCGCGCAGCTTGCCCGAGGCGGCTAATCGCGAGTTGAGCGAGCGGGTACACAAGCTGCTGGAAGGTTTTTTGCGCAGCGCAGATTCACAGCAGCAGTAATACCGCCGCGCCCGCTAGCAGACCTGCAGCCATCACCGGCAGGGTCATCAGCGCCAGTTTGCGCCCGCCGATCAGTGCGATCAGAAAGCCTTTGACCAGGCTGTTGCTCAGCGCTGCGAGAAAAATCCCCTGCACCGCGACCTGTGCACCCAGTTCGCCCTTGGCGCTGCGCGCCAGCGACAGGGTGATCGCATCCACATCGGCCAGCCCCGAGAGCAGCGCCACCAGGTACACACCGACATCGCCAAGCCAGTGTTGCGCGGCCTCGACCAGCAGCAGAATCAACGCCAGCAACGCGGCAAAACGCAGCGCCGGGCCCAGTTCGAAGGGGTTTTTCAGCGGCGGCTCGGCCTGCTCTTCACTCTCCGTGCCGGCGCGGCGGAAGTACAGCAGCGCGCCGCCAGCGTACACCAGGGTGGCGATGCCCAGGGGCCAAGCCAGTTGCGGCAGTAGGCTGGCGTTGACCAGGCCGACTTCCAGCAACACCCGTGGAAACATCAGCGCCGAGGTGGCGAGCAGGCCGCAGGCCAGAATTGCTTGCAGATTTCGTCCCGGGGCCAGGCGTGCCAGGGTCACGGTCATCGCCGTGGACGACACCACGCCGCCCAGCAGCGCGGTGATCAGCAGGCCGTGGCGCATCCCTACCAGGCGAATCGCCACATAGGCGGCAAAGCCGATGCTGGCAATCAGCACCACCATCCACCAGATGGCGTAGGGGTTGAAGGCCTGCCAGGGGCCGTAGCCCTGATTGGGCAGCGCCGGCAGCAGCACCAGGGAAATAAACAGCAGCTTTAGCGCGCCGGACAGTTCCGCCTCGCTAAGTCGTTGCAGGGCGCCGTGCAGGGATTGTTTGAGGCTCAGCAGCAGTGCCACCGCCACGGCGCCCGCCGCCGCCAGCCCGGCATAACCGGCCATGGCCAGGCTGCCGAGCAGAAAGGTGATCAGCAGCGCCACCTCACTGGTCAGGCCCAGGTCGCCCAGGCGCTGCAGTTCGCCAAAATAGGAGGCCACCACCAGCAAGGCAAAACCGGCGAATATCACCGCCCAGGCGACCACGCCGAAGTGTTCGCCGAGCAGCATGGCAAAGGCGCCGAGCAGGCTGCTCAGGGCGAAGGTGCGAATCCCCGCAACCAGCTGGCTGTCCTCAGTATTACGCCCTTGCCAACCGCGTTCGGCGCCAATCAGCAGGCCGGCGGCCAAGGCGCTGGCGAAATTCAGCAGGGTGTCGAGGGCTTCCGGCATGGGCAGATCCTGGGCGGGCAATGCTGGCAGTCTAGCCAGAGAGCCCCGCACTGTATTGCGGCAGGTCAGTCTACGGCGCAGTGCTGCGCAAGATTGTTCAAGACGGCGCGGCCACGATGCGCCAGGCTATGCAGCAAAGGAGGGCGCATGAGCCGTTTACAGCAGTTTACCTATGGGGTTCGCGACAGTATCCCGATGATCGTCGGCATTCTGCCGTTCGGTCTGATCTATGGCGCGCTGGCCAGCCTGGCTGGGCTGAGCCTGGGGCAGGCGCTGGGCATGTCGTTACTGGTATATGCCGGCTCGGCGCAGTTTATTGCCATCAGCCTGCTGACCTTGGGCAGCGGCGCGGTGGTGATTCTGCTCACCACATTGGTGGTCAATCTGCGCCATGTGCTCTACAGCGCGGCGCTGCAACCCTATGTCGGCAGGCTGTCGCAGCGCTGGCGGGTGCCATTGGCGTTCGGCTTGACCGATGAGACCTTCGCCGTGGTGCAGCGGCGTTACCTGGCGCGCGGCATGACCGAGCATGGCCAGTGGTATCACGCCGGTGTGGCGTTGGCGCTGTACCTGTCCTGGGTTTCGAGTTCATTGGTCGGTGCGTTATTTGGCCAGAGTGTGCCGAACCTGGCGGGCTGGGGGCTGGACTTCGCCATGCTAGCGACCTTTATCGGCATTGTGGTGCCGGCCTTGCGTAACCAACCGCAGATTGCTGCTGCTCTGGTAGCAGGCGCGGTGGCGCTGCTGTGCCATGCCTGGCCATACAAATTAGGACTGATGGCCGCTGCACTCAGCGGTATCGCGGTCGGTGTATGGCTGGAGCGGCGCAAAGCGCCAGTGGTTGTCGGGGAGGGCGSGTAATGGCTATCTGGCTGCTGATTCTCGGTATGGCGCTGATCACCTTTGCGATTCGCTACAGCCTGTTTGCCTTTCCCGATCTGCGTTTCCCGCCGCTGGTGCGCCAGGGCCTGCATTACGTGCCGACCGCTGTGCTGAGCGCCATCGTGCTGCCGGGCATGCTGATTCCCGATGGCCAGCACTGGGCGTTTAGCCTGGACAATGCCTATCTGCTGGCGGGGCTGGCGACCATTGCCATCGCCGCGCTGACCCGGCATTTGCTGGCCACCATCGGTGGCGGCTTGTTGGTGTTCTTTGTACTGCGCGGCTTACTCGGCCAGTTGCCGTTGTAAGCGCGGTTTATTGGTCGCCTGGATTTGTAGAAAAATGCAGCAAAAACGCGCTTTGCTGTGGCTTTGTCGGGTGTTCTTGCAGTCAAATGCCTGACAACCCGCTTGGCCACTGCAGACAGGTACACGGACGATGACCGAACACTCTCAATTCGCATTGCTGGGTAAAAAGCGCTTTTTGCCGTTTTTCATCACTCAGCTGTTGGGTGCTTTCAACGACAACATCTTCAAGCAATCACTGATTCTCGCCATTCTGTTCAAGATCAGCTCCGGGGCCGACAAGGCCTTGCTGATCAACCTCTGCGCGCTGCTGTTTATCCTGCCGTTCTTTCTGTTCTCGGCCCTTGGTGGCCAGTTTGGTGAGAAGTTCGCCAAGGATTCGTTGATCCGCAAGATCAAGTTCGCCGAGATCGTGATCATGCTACTCGGTGCTGTCGGTGTGCTGCTCGGCAACCTGCCCATGATGCTCGCGGTGCTGTTTGCCATGGGTACGCAGTCGGCGCTGTTTGGTCCGGTGAAGTATTCGATTTTGCCGCAGCACCTTGAAGAGCAGGAGCTGGTGGGCGGCAACGCGCTGGTGGAAATGGGCACGTTTTTGGCCATTCTCGCGGGCACCATTGGTGCGGGCATCATCATGGCCAGCAGTGGTTACGCACATATCGTTGCGGCCTGTGTGGTACTGGTGGCGGTGTTCGGTTATTTGGCCAGTCGCGGTATTCCTGCTGCATCGGCGGCGATGCCGCAGCTCAAACTGGATTGGAACATCCTGCGTCAGTCCTGGCTGATCATGAAGCTTGGCCTGGGCCAGCGTCCGGCCGTGTCGCGCTCACTGGTGGGCAACTCCTGGTTCTGGTTTCTCGGCGCGGTGTACCTGACGCAGATTCCGGCCTATGCCAAAGAGTGGCTGTACGGCGATGAAAGCGTGGTGACGCTGATTCTCACCGTTTTTTCGGTCGGTATCGCGCTGGGCTCGATGCTCTGTGAACGCATGAGTGGGCACAAGGTGGAAATCGGCCTGGTGCCGTTCGGCTCGATCGGCCTGACCCTGTTCGGCATTCTGCTCTGGTGGTTTTCTGGTGGTTTCCCCGAAGCCGCAGAGGCGCATGACTGGCTGGCGGTACTGAGCATTGGCCAGGCTTGGTGGATTCTTGGCTCGATTCTCGGCATCGGTCTGTTTGGCGGCTTCTATATCGTGCCGCTGTATGCGCTGATCCAGTCGCGCACGGTGGAACATGAGCGGGCGCGGGTGATCGCCGCCAACAACATTCTTAATGCGTTGTTTATGGTGATCTCGGCGATTGTCTCGATCCTGTTTCTCAGCGTCGCCGAACTGTCGATCCCGCAGCTGTTCCTGACCATTTCGCTGATGAACATCGCGGTCAACAGCTACATCTTCAAGATCGTCCCCGAATTCAGCATGCGTTTTATGATCTGGCTGCTCAGCCACTCGATGTACCGGGTTGAGCACAAGGGGCTGGAGGCGATCCCGGATGAAGGCGCGGCGGTGCTGGTGTGTAACCACGTGTCGTTTGTCGATGCCCTGCTGATTGGCGGCGCGGTGCGCCGGCCGGTGCGTTTTGTCATGTACTACAAGATCTACAACCTGCCGGTGCTCAACTTTATCTTCCGCACCGCCGGCACTGTGCCGATTGCTGGGCGCAACGAAGACCTGCTGATCTACGACGCCGCGTTCAAAAAAATCGCCGAATACCTGCGCAATGGCGAAGTGGTGTGCATCTTCCCGGAAGGCAAGTTGACCACCGATGGCGAACTGAATGAATTCAAGAACGGCATTGAACGCATCGTCGAGGCCAACCCAGTGCCGGTGATTCCCATGGCGCTGCAGGGCCTGTGGGGCAGCTTCTTCAGCCGTGATCCGCACAAGGGCTTGTTCAAGCGCCTGTGGTCGTGCATCACCCTGGTAGCCGGTACGCCGGTTGCGCCCGAGGCAGTCAAGCGCGAGCTGCTGCAGGCTCAGGTGGCTGAGTTGCGCGGAGAGCGACGTTAAACCGCAGAGATGAAAAAGCCCGCCAATTTTGCGGGCTTTTTTGTGTGGTTTACGCGGCTTAGTGGCTGAGTTTTAGCCCGATCAGGCCGCAGACGATCAGCGCCACGCTGGCGATGCGCAGCAGGGTCACGGCCTCGCCAAACAGCATGATCCCGGCAATCACCGTACCTACGGCGCCGACACCGGTCCAGATTGCATAGGCGGTGCCCAGGGGCAATTCCTTCATGGCCAGGCCGAGCAGTGCCAGGCTGACGATGATCGCCGCAACAGTCAGTAGAGTGGGGAGAGGGCGGGTAAAACCGTCGGTGTATTTCAGGCCAACAGCCCAACCTACTTCGAACAGGCCAGCCAGCAGCAGAATGAACCAGGACATACAAACCTCCAAAACAGATAGAGGGGCCGTCCCGTAGTGATCACTCGCAGAGTGGTGAGGTCGTCCTCACGCTGTGCAGTATTTTGCACATTGGCAGGGGTGGGGCAAGCCGCAGAGGACCAGTGGTCTGTTTCTCTGGTTCCTCTACGGCTGTGCAGCGGTTTAGATCCCCTGCGGAATCTCTTCGCCGCCCAGGGCTTCGAACAGCGCCGGGAGGAAGTCCACCAGGGTCAGCATCATCAGGGTGAAGCTGGCGTCCTGCTGGCCGAGGTCGTCGTCGCCGCCGTCCTGTTCGGCCTGATCTTGCAGCAGGTCTTCGAAGCGCAGGCGCTTGACCACCAGCTTGTCATCGAGCACGAAGGACAGCTTGTCCTGCCAGGCCAGGGACAGCTGGGTGACCTGCTTGCCCGAACTCATGTGCAGCTGGATCTCGTCGCTGGTCAGGTCCTGGCGCTTACAGCGCACCACGCCGCCATCTTCATGGGTGTCACGCAGTTCGCATTCATCCAGCACATGGAAATCTGGCGCTGCTTGCTGAACCTTGACCCAGTCGGTGAGGGTGGCGCTTGGCGCGATCTTCACGGTCAGTGGGCGTACCGGCAGCGAGCCGATGGCTTCACGCAGGGTCGATAGCAGGTCTTCGGCACGCTTGGCACTGGCTGAGTCGACCAGGATCAGCCCCTGTTTCGGTGCGATGGCAGCGAAGGTGGCGGATTTGCGGATAAAGGCGCGCGGCAGGAGGGTCTGCACGATGTCGTCCTTGAGCTGGTCGCGCTCCTTCTTGTAGACCTTGCGCATCTGCTCGGCTTCGATCTCGTCGACCTTGTCCTTCAGTGCATCGCGCACCACGCTGCCGGGCAGGATGCGTTCTTCCTTGCGCGCGGCGATCAGCAGGAAATCACCGCTGACGTGCACCAGCGGCGCATCGCCGCCTTTGCCGAAGGGCGCGATAAAGCCATAGGTGCTGAGTTCCTGGCTGGCGCACGAGCGGGCCGGTTTAGCTAACAGCGCCGTTTCGAGCGCCTCGGCATCAAACGGGATGTCCTGGGTGAGGCGATAGACCAGCAGGTTACGAAACCACATAAGAGGGTGTATCTCCATTAACAGACCTGCCGGCAGCGGCAGGTATCACAAGTCGTCAGTACCCGTATGCGGGTGCTGTATCAGGTTGGCCGCAGCGCTATGACCCGTTGGGTAACCTGTGCGTTGCATTGGGGGCGCATTATTCCCCCGAGTGGTGCTTGAGGCCAAGTCTGCGCTAAGCCTTTGCTGCATCAATAAAAAATTTTCAAAACAGTGCTTGCCAAGGTGCAGATCGCTGTCTAGAATGCGCCCCACTTCGAGAGTGAAGGGTGATTAGCTCAGCTGGGAGAGCATCTGCCTTACAAGCAGAGGGTCGGCGGTTCGATCCCGTCATCACCCACCAACTCGCTTTTTGAAGTTACGCGCAGCGGTAGTTCAGTCGGTTAGAATACCGGCCTGTCACGCCGGGGGTCGCGGGTTCGAGTCCCGTCCGCTGCGCCATTTTTTCCTCGCTTCATCCCCTCTGTGACATATCGCAACGCCTCGCAAAATCCTTCCTGAATAATCCGCTAAACATCTGAACTTATACGCATTTTCTGTCTCCTAACACGGTAGCCAGTGATCGCGGCAGCCTGCTAAGCTCGCGCTTTCACACCATTAGCCCTAGGGCGCACCGGACAAGGAACAAGCATGAAACAGCATCGTTTAGCAGCGGCGGTTGCCCTGGTAGGTTTGGTTCTCGCAGGTTGCGATTCGCAAACCAGCAAAGTCTCCCTGGAAACTCCAGCGCAGAAAGCCTCCTACGGCATCGGCCTGAACATGGGCAAAAGCCTGGCTCAGGAAGGCATGGATGACCTGGATTCCAACGCCGTTGCCCAAGGCATCGAAGACGCCATTGGCAAGAAAGAACAGCGCCTGAAAGACGAAGAGCTGATCGAAGCCTTTGCCTTCCTGCAGAAGCGTGCCGAAGAGCGCATGGTTGCGCTGAACGAAGAGTCGGCCAAAGCCGGCAAGAAGTTCCTTGAAGACAATGCCAAGCGCGATGGCGTGACCACCACCGCGTCCGGCCTGCAGTACGAAGTTGTGAAGAAAGCTGACGGCGCTCAGCCGAAAGCCACCGACGTGGTGACTGTTCACTACGAAGGCAAGCTGACCGATGGCAGCGTGTTCGACAGCTCGGTTGAGCGTGGCAGCCCGATTGACCTGCCGGTCAATGGTGTGATCCCAGGTTGGGTTGAAGGCCTGCAGCTGATGCATGTTGGCGAGAAGTACAAACTCTACATCCCAAGCGAGCTGGCGTACGGCGAGCAGAGCCCGACTCCGGCCATTCCAGCCAACTCGGTGCTGGTGTTTGATCTGGAGCTGATTGCGATCAAAGACGCAGCCACCCAAGAGTAATTTTTAGCGTTTGCCGCAGCGCCCCGTCTCGACGGGGCGTTGTCGTTTCTGCGGGTCACAATCGGCACTTTTCGCTTGACTGGAGGGTCTTAAAGGGCGTGTGTGGTGGTTGTGGTGTTACGGTTATGCACATTTCCCAGATTGGCCGTGACGGGTTAGGGTAACTCTCTTGCAGAAACCCTTTGCCATTTTTAACTTATTGATTTATATGATTTTTTACTGTGTGGGCAAAAAATGTTCGATCTGTGGCGAGGCCGCATGGGCTGGGCGTTTGCCAGGGTTATCGAGAAACTGTTCACAAGGTTATCCACAGCTTTAGTGGATAACCATAGCCAGCCCAGCGGGCGCGCGGGGTTGCTGGGAGAAGGCGATGAAAGCACCGAAAAATTTCGCGCGTTACCAGTTTTTGGCCAAGCGTTTCCTTAAGGCCGGACGGTTACCGATGTTGCTGTTATCCGTCGCTCGAAAGCGTGAAAAGCTCGGTAATGGCTTTGCCGAATTGACCGGCCAGCTGAAACTGCTGCAGGCGCTTTGCCTGGCCTGGTGGCGCGGTGAGTATCGGGCAATCGACTCCCGTGCATTACTGGCCGTGGTGGCGGTCTTGCTTTACTTCGTTACGCCACTGGACGCCATACCGGACTGGTTGTTTGGCATCGGTCTGGTTGATGATCTGGCTGTGCTGGCCTGGGTGCTGCGTACCTGGCAGGAAGAGTTGGCGGCGTTTCAGCAATGGCGCGCGGCTCAGGCTCCGGAGGTGTTGCGGGTTGTTGAGCGGTTGCCAGAGTTGGATGAATCGCTAGCGCCGTTGCAGGGGCAGGTTGAGTAGTGGGTGACGATTCAGGTGTCGTTGAGCATCTGCTCGATCAGGCCCTGGTCGCGTAATTGCTGCAGTGTTCTGTCCATTAGCTCGGCGTTGACTGGCAATTGCGGGCTGTAGGTGCAGTGCATGTCGTAGCGTTCGATTACCCAGGGGTTTATCTGCAGTGGTGCATCCGTACGTTTGCTCAGCTGGAAGCGCAGCGGCCGGCGCATGTCGATGATGGCATCCAGGCGTTGTTTGCGCAGCAGGTTAAGCCCGGCGCTGTGGTCGCGCAGATCCTGGCGGATGATCTGTTTACTGGCGAATGCCGCCATCAGCTCGCTGCTGTAGACGTAACCCAGTTGAGTGCCAATGGTTTTGCCATGGAGTTCGTGCAGGCTGTTGATCGGCGCATGCTGGCGGTGCAGTAGCAGCACGTCTTCTTCGCTGTAGAGCGGGGCGGACCAGTGATAGCGCTCGGGGTTGTCTATCCATTGCGGGTTGCTGTTGCAGATCACATGGATGCGACCGCGCTGCATAAACTCATCGATGCGCTTGTTCGGCGTTTCGACAAATGCGGCGTCGAAGCCCAGTTGCTGGCTGGCTAGCTGGCCCAGTTTGTAGATAACGCCGCCACGTAATTGCTGCTCATGCACGTCGACATAGGGCATGCCGTCAGCCGTGGCAAAGCCCCAGCGCAACTCATCTGCGCAGGCCCAGCTACTGCAGCCAATCAACAGCATTGTTATCAGTGTGCGCAAAACCTGCCCCCAGCTGCCGCTTGATAACCTGTGGGCAGTATAGATCACGCTCTTTATCGTGCCGGGCTGTTAAGATGGCCGCCTGTTCTGGAGTTGCTGAGAGTGATGGAAGTGCTCTGCATGGAGATTTACAGATGAATGTGCAAGTGATCGAGCGCGATGGCCAGCCGGAGTATGCGGTGCTGCCCTGGGCGCAGTATCAAGCCTTGCTGCAGGCCGCCGGGCGCGCGCCTGAGGTGGCCGTGGTGGCAGTGGATGCCAGCAAGCCGGCTCTGAGCCAGCTGGCGACCCTGCGTGAAGCCAAGGGCATGAGTGCCGAACAGCTGGCACGCAATGTCGGCATCAGCCCGCATTATCTGGGCATGATCGAGAGCGGCGAACGCCAGCCGGACGCCGCCATCCAGCGCGCGCTGGCCTGGCACCTTGGGGTCGATGGGTGGGAGGCGCAGCCTTGAGCGTAAGCATCAGTCGGCAACATTGGCAGGCGTTGCTCGGTGAGCTTGAAGATGCCCAGCGTCAGCGTCATCTGCTCACCTATCGGGCCTTGATCGAACGCCTGGCCTTGCCTAGCCCTGCCATGCAGACGTTAGCCGCCGCGCTTGAGCATCTGGCTGCACTGGATGCGCGTGCCGAGCGCCCGTTGCGCAGTGCGCTGGTAATCAGCCAGGGTGCCAGCCGCTTGCCGCGTACCGGCTTCTTCGAGTGCGTCAGCCGCCTGGGCCGCTTCAGTGGTGCGTCCGATGGCATCGCCGCGGCCTCCTGGCATGCCGCCGAAGTGGCCCGCGTGTTCGAGTTCAGTTACCCGGAAGACGCCTGATGTTCGGCGCGCTGCGTGCGCGTATCGGCTACTTGCTGGCGCGCCGTCTGTTCCACTGGGCCTGGCTAGTTAAACAGCCGCCGGCCTGGCGTTGGCTGGAAGGGCAGTTTGCGCGCATGGCCGCGCTGGGTGATAGCCAGGCGCAAAGCTTCTACGGGCATATCCTGCTGTTTCGCGGTCAGGGTCTGGGCGCGCGCAATGAAGGGCGGCGTTTACTCGGTTTGGCAGCCAAGGCCGGCGATGCCAAGGCGGCTTACCAGCTTGGTGTCTTGAGTCTGTCCGGTGATGCCCTGCAGGCGGCGGATGCGTCGAAGGCCATCGAGTGGTGGACGTTGGCTGCGCAAGCAGGCCACCCGGCTGCAGCCTATCGCTTGGCTGAGTTGTACCGCAGCGGCGCGGCGGGTGTTGCCGCCGATGCAGCGCAGGCCGAGCATTTCGCCGCGCTATCCAATCGCCTCAGCGGCCTCTGATCCAATCGTCCAGCTTCCGCCATCAGGCCGCTGAGTCCGCCTGGGTGTCGATGATATGCAGGCTATAGCCCGGCACGGCCTTGGCGTGACGCTTGGCCTCTGAGGCCATCGCCGCCAGCTGGCTGGCATCCAGTTGTGCGCATTGCTCGGGGTGTACGTGCACCACGCCCAGAGACAAGGACAGCAGGGCATATTCCTGGCGTTTGCCGCTGCGGTCATGGGCGACAAAGCAGCCGGCATGCAGGTCTTCTTCCCGATAAAACCGCCGGCACTGGCTCTGGAAATCCTCCAGCAAGCGATTGAGCCGCGCGCGCCAGTCCTGCGAGCCGAGCACCAAGAGAAAGTCGTCACCGCCGATATGGCCGACAAAGTCCCGCGTCGGATCGACCCGATCATTCAGGCACTGCGCCAGGCTAAGCAGCACTTCATCGCCTTTGGCGTAGCCGTAGATGTCGTTGAACGGCTTGAAGTTGTCGATATCCACATAACAGACCACCGCTTCGCGGCCCTGCTGCAGCACGCGGGTCAGGCACTGCTGGATCGGCACGTTGCCCGGCAGCAGGGTCAACGGGTTGGCGTAGCGGGCCTGTTGGATTTTCAGTTCGGTGATCAGCTTGAGCACGTCGATCACCCGGCCGAGCCCGATATAGCAGCCGTCCTCAATGATGATGAAGTCTTCTTCGATGCGCTGGCGGGCGCGGCTGGTGAGCAGGCGGCTGACCTGCTGCAGCGACTGACTGCATTCCGCCGCCAGGTAGTCATCGCTCATCAGGCGGCTGATCGGTTTGCGGGCGAACAACTCGTTGGCGAAGGGTTTGAGCAAGGCTTCGGCCAGTGAGTGACGGTGCACAATGCCAACGGGTTGCTGCGCCTGGTTGAGCACCGCCAGCGAGTTGAGGTTGGCCTGGGCGCGGAACATTTCCAGCACCTCGCTGGTGGGTGTGCTCAGGGCCACGGCTTGTTGTGTGTTGAGCAGACCGCGCAGGTCGCTGGACTCTTCGCTGAGCGGGCTGCTGGTTGTGGCACTGGGCAGCAGATTGATTGCATCGCGCGGCGGCTGCTCCTGCGGGCGGCAGAGCAGATAGCCTTGCAGCAGGTCGACGCCCATTTCGGCGAGTACGGCCAGTTCCTCGGGCAGCTCGATACCTTCGGCGATGACCTGGGCGCGCGAGGCTTTGGCCATTTTCAGAATGGAGCCGACGAACTCGCGTTTCACCGCATCCTGATGAATGCCGTCGATAAAGTGGCGATCGATCTTTACGTAATCCGGGCGCAGCTCCGACCACAGGCGCAGGCTTGAATAACCGGCGCCGAGGTCATCCAGGGCTATGGAAAAGCCCATGGCGCGGTAGTGGTGCAGCGCGGTGTCGAGCAGGGCGAAGTCGTCGGTGGGCGATTGCTCGGTCAGCTCGATAACCACCTGGCTCGGTGGAATACCCAGGGTTTGCAGCAGCTGCAGGGTACGTCCCGGTTGGTGCTTGGGCTCCATCAGCGAGTCCGGTGAGACGTTGAGGAACAGCTTGCCTTCAAGTTTGAGCTGGCTGAAGCGCTGGCAGGCATTTTTACGGCAGAGCAGTTCCAGTTCACTCAGGCGGCCAGCACTGCGGGCGACGGCGAACAGGTTGATCGGCGAGTGCAGGGCACTGTTGGATGGGCCGCGACTGAGGGCTTCATAACCGAGGATGCGCCGTTCGGAGAGCGAGAAGATAGGTTGAAACAGGCTGTGCAGGTCGCCATTGGCGAGGATGCTGTCCAACGCGCTGAACTGCTCGGTGACGATCATGGCGGCTCTCTGTGCATAAAAAAAAACGGGGACTGGCATGGCTACCAGTCCCCGCATTTCACGACAGTTTGATGACCCTTTGATGACGCTCGCTGTTTTACTGCTTGGCCAGGCGAGTGTTCAAACCCAGATAGTCGAGCAGGATGCGCCCGCTTTCGGCGAGGTAGGCATCCTCTTCCGGCTTGGTTTTCTTGTCTTCCACCGGCAGTGCGTCTTCGTCTTCTTCCTTGAGTTTGTTCAGCAGGGTTTCGCCTTTGGCTTTGCGGCGGCTGTTCTCGATGGCCAACTGCTGGCCTTCGATGTCCGTGTGCTGGGCGCGACGTTTGCTTTCATTGAGACTGACGGTGGTTTCTTCCATCAGCTTCTGCGCCAGCTGCAGGCGTTCACGGGCGAAGGTGAAATCCGGGTTTTGCGCGGTGCGCTGTTCAAAGCGGCTCTGCAGTTCGGCGAGGAACGGTTTGATCGGGTCTAGCTCCGGCTTGATCGCCGGCTTGATGCTGTCCCATGGCAGGGCCTCGGGCAGGGCGCTCTCGCCGATTTCCTTGGTGTCCATGATGTCTGGATACTGGATGTCGGGAATCACGCCCTGGTGCTGGGTGCTCTGCCCGGAGACGCGGTAGAACTTGGCCAGGGTCAGCTTCAGCTCGCCATGGTTGAGCGGCTGGATGGTCTGCACGGTGCCTTTGCCGAAGGTCTGGCCGCCAAGGATCAGCGCGCGGTGGTAGTCCTGCATGGCGCCGGCGAAAATTTCCGAGGCCGAGGCCGACAGGCGATTGACCAGCACGGCCAGCGGGCCTTTGTAGTAGATGCCGGTGTTTTCATCGGCCAGTACATCGACACGGCCATCGCTGTTGCGCACCAGCACGGTCGGGCCTTGGTCGATAAACAGGCCGGTCAGTTCGGTGGCTTCCTGTAGCGAGCCGCCGCCGTTGTTGCGCAGGTCGATGACCACGCCATCGACTTTTTCCTTCTCCAGCTCGGTGAGCAGGCGTTTTACGTCACGGGTGGTGCTTTTGTAGTTCGGATCGCCAGCACGGAAGGCCTTGAAATCCAGGTAGAAGGCCGGAATCTCGATGACCCCGAGCTTGTAGTCGCGGTTGTCGTGCTTGAGGTTGAGGATGGATTTCTTCGCGGCTTGCTCTTCCAGCTTGACCGCCTCACGGGTGATGGCGACCACTTTGCTGGTTTGATCGTTCGGCGCGTTGCTCGCTGGAATCACTTCCAGGCGCACAGTGGAACCTTTCGGGCCGCGAATCAGTTTGACCACTTCATCCAGGCGCCAGCCGATCACGTCGACCATTTCCTTGCTGCCCTGGGCCACGCCGATGATCTTGTCGGCGGGGGAGATCTGCTTGCTCTTTTCCGCCGGGCCAGCCGGCACCAGGCGCACGACCTTGACGTGTTCGTTGTCGCTTTGCAGCACGGCACCAATACCTTCGAGCGACAGGCTCATATTGATGTCGAAGTTTTCTGCATTGTCCGGAGACAGGTAGGTGGTGTGCGGGTCGTAGGACATGGCAAAGGCGTTGATATAGGCCTGGAACACGTCTTCGCCGCGAGTTTGTTTGAGCCGCGCGAGCTGGTTGTTGTAGCGCTTGGTCAGCAGCTCTTGAATTGCCTTGGGCTCTTTGCCGGCGATTTTCAGGCGCAGCACTTCGTCTTTGACGCGCTTGCGCCAGAGGTCGTCGAGTTCGGCGAGATCCTTGACCCAGGGCGCGTTCTCGCGGTCGACCAGCAGGCTTTCATCGCTGTCGAGGTCAATCTTGTCGACGCCTTTTTCCAGCATGTTCAGGGTGAACTGCAGGCGGCTCTGCAAACGCTCCAGGTGGCGTTTGTAGATGGCAAAGCCGGGTTGCAGGTCGCCGTTTTTCAGCAGGTCGTCAAAGCGCGTACGCCATTGATCGAACTCGGCGATATCGGAGGCAATAAAGTAGCTGCGCGAGGGGTCGAGCATCTTCAGGTAGCCCTGATAGATCTTCTCCGAGCGCTCGTCATTCAGCGGTGGCTTGTTGTAGTGATGGCGCTTCAACAATTCCACGACGTTGAGGCTGGCGATGACCTGCTCGCGGTCAGGCTGCAGGTATTCCCAGGAGTCGTCACTGGTGGTTTTCGCCGCGAGCGGCAAGGCGCTCAGGGCAAACGAAAAGGCGAGGGTGACGCTGAGTAGGGATCGCTTCATGCTAATTCGACGTGTGGGCAGTTGATAACGCATATTAGGCCGTCTTTAAGGGCGCCAGGTTCCATCGGCGCAATGCAAAAGCCCGGCGGTCAGCGCCGGGCTCGGTTCAAATGCACTATGGAGGCAGCGTGAAGGCATTGCAAGGCGTGGAAGGCCGTGTGGAATGGGCGCAACACCCAGCGCCGGCCTGTGATGTAGGGGAAATTCGCATCCGTGTCGCGGCCGCCGGGTTGAATCGCGCTGACTTGTTGCAGCGTGCCGGGCTTTATCCGCCACCGCCAGGCRCCAGTGAGGTGCTTGGGCTGGAGTGCGCCGGCATCGTCAGTGAAGTGGGCGCCGGTTGTGATTGGAAAGTTGGCGACCGGGTTTGCGCGTTGCTGAGCGGTGGCGGCATGGCCGAGGAGGTGGTGGTTGATGCGCGGCATGCCTTGCCGGTGCCCGAAGGCATGACGCTGGCCGAAGCGGCGGCGTTGCCCGAGGTGTACGCCACGGCCTGGCTCAATCTGTTCCAGCTGGCTGCGTTGAAGCCTGGGCAGAAGGTGTTGTTGCATGCCGGCGCCAGCGGCGTGGGTTCGGCGGCCATTCAATTGTGTAAAGCCTTTGGCAGTCCGTGCTGGGTCAGTGTCGGTTCAGCTGAGCGTTTGACTTACTGCGAAAGCCTCGGTGCTCAGGGCGGTGTGCTGCGCGGTGAGGAACAGCTGCAGGCGCTGCGCGATTTTGCCCCGTTCGATGTGATTCTTGATCCGGTGGGCGGCAGCTACGCCGCACTTAACCTCGATTTACTGGCTATGGATGGCCGTTGGGTAAACATCGGTTTGCTCGGCGGGCGCAAGGCTGAGCTGGATCTGGCGGTGGTATTGGGCAAGCGCATTGCGCTGATCGGCTCGACCCTGCGCAATCGCGATGAGCAGTTCAAGGCCGATCTGTTGCGCGATCTGCAGCAATTTGTCTGGCCGCTGTTTGCCGAGGGGCGGCTTAAACCGCAACTTCAACAGGCTTATGCGCTCAAAGATGCCGAAGCCGCCTTTGCGGCGTTGGCGAGCAATCAGGTCAACGGCAAGCTGGTTCTGCTAATAGACCCAGCCTTGGAATAAAGCCCGGGGTCGATTGGCTTAATCAATCGGAATCATGGCGGCAATCAATAAGCTTTTTTTGCATAAGGCGCTAAGATGCGCCCTGTAAATTTCTAACCCTCAACAAGGAACCCGAGATGAATCTCATCAACACCCAAGTTCAACCGTTCAAGGCTAACGCTTTCCACAACGGCAAGTTCATCGAAGTGACCGAGCAGTCCCTGAAAGGCCAGTGGTCGGTACTGATCTTCATGCCAGCCGCCTTCACCTTCAACTGCCCGACTGAGATCGAAGACGCTGCCAACAACTACGCTGCGTTCCGCGATGCCGGCACCGAAGTTTACATCGTCACCACCGACACCCATTTCTCCCACAAAGTCTGGCACGAAACTTCGCCAGCTGTAGGCAAGGCTCAGTTCCCGCTGGTGGGTGATCCGACCCACGCCCTGACCCGCGCTTTCGGCGTGCACATCGAAGAAGAAGGCCTGGCTCTGCGTGGCACCTTCCTGATCAACCCGGAAGGCGTGATCAAGACCGTTGAAATCCACTCCAACGAAATCGCCCGTGACGTATCGGAAACCCTGCGCAAGCTGAAAGCTGCCCAGTACACCGCTGCTCACCCAGGCGAAGTGTGCCCAGCCAAGTGGAAAGAAGGCGAGAAGACTCTGGCTCCTTCCCTGGACCTGGTTGGCAAGATCTAAAAACGCCCGGGAAACTACTGCGCTCGGCCATGCTGCGTTGAAATCAGGCTCGGACTTGTCATTTACAACTCGTAAACTCCGCGTCCTCGCCTGATTTCGCCTTGCCTGACCTTCGCTCGCAACGTTTCCCAATGCGTTTTCTGCTGATCCATGCGCTAAGGGCTGTAACCCAGCCTTACTAGTGCCCGATGCCCGGGCGCGATCCGCCCGGGCATTTTATTGCCCAGAATTTTTGTCATTGAGGACTATCCGCCATGTTGGACGCTAACCTGCAAACCCAGTTGAAGGCCTACCTGGAAAAGGTCACCCTGCCGTTCGAGATCGTCGCGTCCCTCGATGACAGTGCCAAATCCCAGGAGCTGCTTGAGCTGCTGCAAACCATCGTCGGCCTGACCGACAAGATCACCCTGAAGACCGATGGCAGCGACGTCCGTCGTCCGTCGTTCTCGCTTAACCGCCCTGGTGCAAACATCGGCCTGACCTTCGCCGGCATTCCCATGGGCCACGAGTTCACCTCGCTGGTACTGGCGCTGCTGCAGGTGGGCGGCCATCCGTCCAAGCTGGATGCCGAAACCATCGAGCAGATCAAGAGTATTGAAGGCACGTTTGAGTTCGAGACCTACTACTCGCTGTCCTGCCAGAACTGCCCGGATGTGGTTCAGGCGCTGAACCTGATGGCGGTGCTCAACCCGAATATCCGCAACGTGTCGATCGACGGTGCGTTGTTCCAGGAAGAAGTCGAGCGTCGCCAGGTGATGGCCGTGCCGAGTATCTACCTGAACGGCGAAGTGTTTGCTTCCGGCCGTATGGAGGTGAAGGAAATCCTCGCCAAGATCGACACCGGCGCAGCCAACCGCGATGCCGAGAAGATGAGCGCCAAGCAAGCCTTCGACGTGCTGGTGATCGGTGGTGGTCCAGCCGGCGCCGCGGCTGCCATTTACGCGGCGCGTAAGGGCATTCGTACCGGCCTTGCTGCCGAGCGTTTTGGTGGCCAGGTGCTGGACACCATGGCCATCGAGAACTTTATCTCGGTGAAAGAAACCGAAGGGCCGAAGCTGGTACGTGCCCTCGAAGAGCACGTGCGTGAATACGAAGTCGACATTATGAATCTGCAGCGCGCCAGCGCCCTGGTGCCGGCGAGCAGCGAAGGCGGCTTGCATGAGGTGAAGTTCGACAACGGTGCGAGCCTCAAGGCTAAGACCCTGATCCTCTCCACCGGCGCGCGCTGGCGCGAGATGGGCGTACCCGGTGAGCAGGAATACAAGGCCAAGGGCGTGTGCTTCTGCCCACACTGCGACGGCCCGTTGTTCAAGGGCAAGCGCGTAGCGGTAATCGGCGGCGGTAACTCCGGCGTCGAGGCGGCGATTGACCTTGCCGGCATCGTGGCCCACGTGACCCTGCTGGAGTTCGCCGACACCCTGCGTGCCGACGCCGTGCTGCAGAAGAAGCTCTACAGCCTGCCCAACGTCACCGTGATCAAGAGCGCGCAGACCACCGAAGTCAAAGGCGATGGTCAGAAGGTCAATGCGCTGGTCTATAAGGATCGCACCAGCGAAGAGCTGCACAGCGTCGAGCTGGAAGGCATCTTCGTGCAGATCGGCCTGCTGCCTAACACCGACTGGCTGAAGGGCAGTGTAGAGCTGTCGCGTTTCGGTGAGATCATCGTTGACGCCAAGGGCGCCACCAATATCCCGGGGGTGTTTGCCGCCGGTGACGTGACTACTGTGCCGTACAAGCAGATCGTGATTGCCATGGGCGAAGGCGCCAAGGCCTCCCTGAGCGCCTTCGATCATCTGATCCGCAGCTAAAGCTAGACGCGCTACGCCCCATAAAAGCGGACAACCTTCACCGGTTGTCC
This sequence comes from Pseudomonas sp. 1928-m, assembly GCF_029269135.1. Classification (NCBI taxonomy): domain Bacteria; kingdom Pseudomonadati; phylum Pseudomonadota; class Gammaproteobacteria; order Pseudomonadales; family Pseudomonadaceae; genus Pseudomonas; species Pseudomonas sp. 1928-m. The sequence goes on from NZ_JARIXO010000004.1 coordinate 19,309, forward strand.
GCTTTTTTTTGCGCTGCGTTCAGGCGCTTAACCCTGACTTCCTGGGGCTTTGACGCCCGGAATATCAGCGCAATAGCTGTCGATAGTTTTTATTATGGGCGACATATAATATTTATATTATGTGTGTAATATGAATTGGCGCACTATACCTCCAGACACCCTACCTACCCCGTACACCCAGGAGACGCAGCATGAGCACGCATAACGAGAAAGGCACTGCATTGATCACCGGCGCTTCATCAGGCATTGGTGCAACCTACGCCGAGCGCCTGGCGCAGCGCGGTTACGACCTGCTGCTGGTGGCCCGCGATCTGCCGCGCCTGCAGGCCCTGTCTGCGCGTTTGACCGAGCAGTACGGGGTAAAGGTTGAAGTGCTGAAGGCCGACCTGACTGACAAGGCTGATCTGCACGCGGTTACTCAGCGCCTGCGCACTGACAAAGCGATCAGCACGCTGGTCAATAACGCCGGTATGGCCATGAACGGCCAGCTGGCTGAGGCCGATCTCGACACCGTCGATCGGATGATTCTGCTCAACGTGGTTTCGCTGACTCACCTGTCCACTGCAGCCGCTGCCAACTTCACCGCAGCCGGGCGTGGGGCAATTATCAATATCGCCTCGGTGGTGGCCTTGGCTCCGGAAATGTTCAATGCCGTGTACAGCGCCACTAAGGCCTATGTACTGAGCCTGACCCAGACCCTTAACGGTGAAGTGAAGGCCCAGGGCCTGCAGGTGCAGGCTGTATTGCCCGGGATTACCCGCACCGAGATCTGGGAGCGCAGCGGCATGGATGATTCGGCACTGCCGGCGAGCATGATCATGGAGGTCGGCGAAATGGTCGATGCGGCGCTGGCCGGTTTCGACCAGGGCGAGCTGATCACCATTCCATCGCTGCCGGATGCGGCTGACTGGCAGGCCTTTACCGATGCACGCGGCAAGCTGGCGCCGAACCTGTCGCACAGCAGTGCGGCGGCTCGTTACAAGTAAATCGCTGGTCGTAACAAGAAAAGCCCTGGCTGGAGACAGTCAGGGCTTTTCTTGTGTGCACTGATTTTCTGCAATCAGGTGCTTTGCGCCGCGTCGCCGGTGTTCTGTTCGATCAGCAGGCGGCGGGTGGTTTTCAGCAGCCGGTCAGACAGTTCCGGGTCGCTGACGCTGCGTGACAGCAGCAGGGCGCCAACCATGGCGCTAAGAATCAGCACGCTCTGTTCATCGGCATGCTCAACGCTAAGACCGGCTGCGATGGTGTGCAGGCGATCGCGGATCAGCTCGTCGGTCACTGGGCTGGGCGCGCCGCGCTGGCCCAGCTCGGCGGACATGGTCGGCAGTGGGCAGCCATCGCCCGGATCGGCGCGGTGGGCGGACGACAGGTAGCCGCTGATCAGCCGGGTCAGCGGTTTATCGCTGTTGGCCATCTCGTTGGTGACCGCCGTCAGCTTGTCAGCGCTGTGGCGCAAGGCGGTTTCCACCAGTTCATCTTTCGATTTGAAGTGGGCGTAGAAGCCGCCATGGGTCAGGCCCAGGGTTTTCATCAGCGGCTGCAGGCCGGTGGCGCCAACGCCGTCGCGGCGGAACAGGCGCGCGGCCTCTTCGATGATGCGCTGATGGGTCTGGGCTTTGTGGTCTTCGGAATATCGCATGGAGTACCTGGCCGCTGGTTTCAGATGTTGCCTGCCATCTTACTCGCTTCGCCCAGGCATGTTGAGAATCAGGCAGGTGGTTGAGCCGACGGCATACAGACGGTCGTCGACATCGTAGATACGTCCTTCGGCCAGCGCGGTGGTGCGGCCGATATGCACGATGCGGCCTTCGGCGCGGACCGGGCCGACTTTGGTGCTGAGGGCGCGAATGTAGCTGATGCGCAGGTCGGTGGTGGTGTAACCCTGGCCGCGCTGCAGCTGGGTGTGGATGGCGCAGCCCATGCAGGAGTCGAGCAGGGTGGCCGCATAACCGCCGTGAACGCTGCCCAGCGGGTTGTAGTGGCGCGCATCGGGCGTGCTCTGGAAGACGAAGCGCCCGGATGACCATTCCAGCGGAACAAAATCCAGCAGATGGCCGATGGGCGGCGAGGGCAGTTCACCGCGGCCGATGCCGTCAAAGAACTCCTGCGGCAACAGTTCGCTGACCTGCGCCAGGCTCATGCTGCCGGGTGCACCAAGGCTGGCGCGCATGGCCTGTTCGGCGGCGAGCCATTCGGCCAGTTTTTCTTCGCGTGATGGAGTGCTCATGGGGCGGGCCTCTGTTTGTGGTGGTGTTAAAATTACAAGCATAATTTAATTGTTTGTATTATGGTTGAAATATTAAAGTTTGGCGAACCACGCCAGCCCGTGATCACAGGACCCACGCCCATGCATCCCTATCCCTTGCCGTCGCGCAGCCTGCTGCTGATTTTGGTGGCCCTGACCGCCCTTGGAGAGATTTCCACTCAGCTGATCATCCCCAGCCTGGGCGTTATCGAGCTGATCATGACGGCCCGCCCCGGCAGCAGCCTGCTGGCTCTATCGGCTTTCGTCGCCGCCTTTGGCCTGGGTCAGTTGTTGCTCGGCCCGCTGTCGGATCGCATTGGCCGGCGTCCGGTGCTGATCGCCGGGCTGCTGGTCTATCTGCTCGCCACCTTGTGGATGCTGCTGGCCAGTAGCATGGGCGAGTTTATTGCCGCCCGCGTGCTGCAGGGGCTTGGGGCCTGCGCGGCATTGGTCTTGGCGCGGGCCATCGTCCGCGATGTGTGGCAGGCGCAGGCTGGGCCTGCATTGGCGCTGACGGTGATTGGCATGCTCTGCGCCATCGTCCTGTCGCCGATGCTGGGCGGCGTGCTGACGCTGTATGGCGGCTGGCGCGCGCCGATTGCCTTGGCACTGCTGATCGGCGTAGCCATCGTTTGTGCGGTGTTGGGCCTGTACCGCGAAAGCAATCGGCAACTCGACCCGCAGGCCGGGCAGCTCAGCCGCTTGGCCGGCAACTATGCCGATCTGCTGCGCGCCGCCTCGTTCCGCGCGTTGGCCCTGACGCTGGCTTGCACCTATGGCGCGATGTTTGCGGTAGTTGCCGGCTCTTCAGCTGTGTATATCGGCCTGCTCGGGCTGAGCCCGGCGCAATACGGTATTACCTTCGCGGCGATTGTTTCGGCGCTGATCGCCGGCGCGCTGTTTACCCAGCGGCGCATTTTGCAGTTGGGTCCCGAGAAGATAGTCGGTATAGGCGCGGCGCTGGTGGTAAGCGGCGCTCTGGCCACATTGGCGATTTATCTGTTGTTTGGTTTGTCGCTGCTCGGCCTGTCGTTACCCCAGGTATTGGTCACCTTGGGTGGTGGCATGTTGCTGCCGGCATCGGTGGCTGGCGCGGTGATCCCCAATGCCCACCGCGCCGGTCTGGCTGCAGGCTTTATGGGCTTTGCGCAAATGGCCGGCGCCACCTGCAGCGGCGTCTTGCTCAGCCTGCTGGCGGATGGCTCGGCTTGGCCTATGGTGTTGCTGAACAGTTTATTCGCCGTCGCGGCGTTCTGCGCCTTCCACCTGCTGCGCCCACGGCCAGCAGCGAACGCGGCGCTGGTTGGCTAAACCCTAGGAGCAATTCCATGAGCAACTATGACGTGCTGATCATCGGTGGCGGCCCCGGCGGCTACAACGCAGCCATCCGCGCCGGACAACTGGGCTTGAAAGTCGCCTGCATCGAGGGCCGCGAGACTCTGGGCGGCACCTGCCTGAATGTCGGTTGTATGCCATCGAAGGCCTTGCTGCATGCCTCGGAGCTGTACGAGGCGGCGACCAGCGGCGAACTCAACAACCTCGGTATCGAGGTCAAGCCGACGCTCAATCTGGCGCAGATGATGAAGCAGAAGGATGAGAGCGTGACGGCCCTGACCAAGGGCATCGAGTTTCTGTTTCGCAAGAATAAGGTCGAGTGGATCAAGGGCTGGGGCCGCTTGAACGGGCCGGGCAAGGTCACGGTAACCCTCGCCGATGGCAGTGTGCGTGAGCTTACGGCCAAGGACATTGTGATCGCCACCGGCTCGGAGCCGACGCCACTGCCGGGAGTGACCATTGCTAACCAGCGCATTCTCGACTCCACCGGTGCGCTGGCCTTGCCGCAAGTGCCCAAGCACCTGGTGGTGATCGGCGCTGGGGTGATCGGCCTGGAGCTGGGTTCGGTGTGGCGGCGTTTGGGTAGCGAAGTGACGGTGGTGGAGTACCTCGACCGCATCTGCCCAGGCCTGGATAACGAAACCGCGAAAACCCTGCAGCGCACCCTGAGCAAGCAGGGCATGAGTTTCAAACTAGCAACCAAGGTCAGTGCCGCCAAGGCTACGGCCAAAGGTGTGATCCTTGACTTGCAGCCTGCTGCTGGCGGCGTTGTCGAGCAACTACAGGCTGACTATGTGCTGGTCGCCATTGGCCGCCGCCCCTATACCGCCGGCCTGGGGCTGGAAACCGTGGGTCTCGCCACCGACAAGCGCGGCATGCTGGAGAATCAGCAGCACCGCAGTAGCGTGCCGGGTATCTGGATTATTGGCGACGTGACCTCCGGGCCAATGCTTGCGCACAAGGCCGAAGATGAAGCCATCGCCTGTATCGAGCGAATCGCCGGGCATGCTGCCGAGGTCAATTACGAGGCGATTCCCGGGGTGATCTACACCAAACCGGAAGTCGCCACCGTGGGCAAGACCGAGGAGCAGCTGAAGGCCGAGGGGCGGGCTTACAAGGTCGGCAAGTTTCCCTTTACCGCCAACAGCCGGGCGAAGATCAATCATGAGGCCGAAGGCTTCGTCAAAGTGCTGGCCGATGAGCGCACCGATCAGATTCTCGGCGTGCATATCATCGGCCCCAGCGCCGGCGAACTGATCGGCGAGTACTGTGTGGCCCTGGAGTTCAGCGCATCGGCCGAAGATATTGCGCTGATCTGCCATCCGCACCCAACGCGTTCGGAAGCGCTACGCCAGGCGGCGATGAATGTGCATGGTTGGGCCATGCAGGCCTAAGCCTACTTACAGTCTGCTGCGCGTCGGCCCTGCAGCGTTAAAAGCAGGCTCGGAATGCTCATGTACAAAAGTACACTCCGCTTCCTTGCCGCTTTGACCAGCCGGAGGCTGTTACTAACGTAGCGCCTTGCATGGCTCTAGCTCGCAAGACTTCAAAAGATTCTTAAAGCCCCAAAGCATTACGCGCCAAAGCGCTGGAGCTGCATCTCTTGCAATCGGCTTAGGGTGCGGCGAAAGGCGAAGCTCAGGTAGCCCTCGGTATAGAGTTCGGCCAGCGGCACCTGGGCTTCGAGATACAGCGGCACCTTGCGGTCGTAGCATTCATCCACCAGGGCGATAAAGCGCCGCACGCTGTCATCCTTGACCGACAGGGCCGGCAACTGGCGATCGCCGGCCTGCACCCGCTCGACGCCATCTTCGGTGCCACGGGCGATCTTCGCCGCGCGTTGCGGGCTGCTCAGGTTTGGCACTTCGCTAAGCAGAATGGCCTGGAAGCGGTCGCACAAGGCGATAAAGTCTGGCGCGGCCAAGGGCTGCTCGCACAGATCGGCAAAGTGGCACCAGAGCACGCCGTCGCAGTGGCGTAGGGTCTGCACGCTGCGGTTTCCGAGCGTGAGCGGTTGATCGCTGCTGGGCTTACCTGCGGCCAACTGACTGAAGGTCCGGCTCAGCACGCTGGGCAGTCCAGGCGTGGCGACCCAGTAACGGGTATGCGCGGCGCCTGGGTGCAGGCGATGGTCTTCCTCGCCGTTGATGCTCACCACCTGCATATGCTGTTGCAGAGCGGCCACTGCAGGTAAAAAGCGCTCGCGGTTAAAGCCTTCGGCATACAGCAGTTCGGGCGGCTGGTTGGAAGTGGCCACCAGCACCACGCCCTGTTCGAACATCACCTGAAACAGGCGGCCGAGAATGATCGCATCGCCAATATCGCTGACAAACAGCTCATCGAAGCACAGCACGCGCACCTCTTGGCTCAGCTCCACGGCCAGCGCCTGCAGCGGATCAGGTGTGCCGGTGAGCTGGAACAGGCGCCTATGTACCCAGCGCATAAAGTGGTGGAAGTGCTGACGCCGCGCCGGAACCTTCAGTCCTTTGTAAAAGCTGTCCATCAGCCAGGTCTTGCCACGGCCAACCGGCCCCCACAGATACACCCCGTTGATGGCATGCGCCGTTGTGGCCTGGTGCAAGGCCTGATGACAATCATGCAGGGCTTGGGCGGCCTGCCACTGTGCTGGATCGGATTGAAAGCCATCACAGTCGATGGCCTGCTGATAGGCGACGAGGGGTGAATTGCTGGGCATGAAATCAGGCGCATGGCGGTGAGGTGACGCGTTATAGCCTGTAGACAGGCCTACGCGCCACATCCAGCCTCAATCAGCGCCAGTTAAGGATCGGCCAACCGGCCTGCTGGGCGTGCGCAAGCAGAGTGGGGTCGGGGTTGACCACATAGGGCTTGTCGACCACCTGTAGCAGTGGCAGGTCGTTGCGTGAGTCGGAGTAGAAGTAGGCGCCGTCGAGGACTTCGCCGTGCTCTTGCAGCCAATCACGTAGGCGGGTGACCTTGCCTTCGCGGTAGGTCATCACGCCCTGGGTACGGCCGCTGTAGTGGCCGTGCTGAACTTCCAAGTCGATGGCCAGTACTTCTTCGATCTTCAAGCGCGCGGCAACGGCGCTGACCAGAAAATGCGCCGAGGCGGAAATCACCAGCAGCCGGTCACCGGCGGCGCGGTGGTTGGCCAGGCAGCGGGTGGCGTCGCTGTAGAAAATCGGCTCGATCACGTCTTCGACAAAGGGCTCGACCACGTGGGCGACTTCTTCCGGCGTGCGGCCCACCAGCGGCGACAGGGTAAAGGCCATGTAGTCTTCCATGGCTAGGCTGCCGGCGGCGTATTGGCGCATCAGCTCCTGTTCATGGGCGATAAAACTGTCGGCGTCGGCCCAGCCGAGCTTGACCATTTCCTGGGTCCACAGGCTGGCGCAGTCGCCGCCGATCAGGGTTTCGTCCAGGTCGAAAATTGCCAGGGCCATCAGGCCACCTCACAGATTGCGTTGTCTTCAATGTTCAGGTTGATGCGTTGCCCGCTGGCGTGCAGGTCTGCCGGGGAACGGTTGAGCACGTCCACCAGCAGTTCGACGCCGCGCGCCTCGATGCGGTAACGGATCACGTTGCCGAGCAGGCGATGGSTGCGGATCTGCCCCTCAATGCTGCCCTGGGCGCCAATCTGGATGGCCTCCGGGCGGATTGCCACGCGGCTGTTGACCGGGCGCAGCAGCAGGCGGCTGGCGACATCGGCGTCGAGCAGGTTGTAGTTGCCGATAAACCCGGCAGCAAAGGCATCGGCGGGGGCGGTGTAGAGGGTTTCCGCGTCGCCGCTCTGGACGATTTTGCCGGCGTTCATCAGGAAGATACGGTCGCTCATGACCAGCGCTTCTTCCTGATCATGGGTGACGAAAATGGTGGTCAAGCCCAGCTCCTGCTGGATGCTGCGGATCTGCTCGCGCAGGTGCTTGCGAATCCGCGCATCCAGCGCCGACAGCGGCTCATCGAGCAGCAGCAGGCGCGGGCGGGTGACCAGGGAGCGGGCCAGGGCCACGCGTTGGCACTGGCCGCCGGATAGTTGCTGCGGATAGCGGCCGGCAAAGTCATTCAGCTCGACCAGTTCCAGCACTTCCTTGACCCGCTGCTCGGCTTCGCTGCCTTTGACCTTCTGCATGCGCAGGCCAAAGGAGACGTTCTGCTGCACGGTCATATTGGGGAACAGCGCGTAACTCTGGAACACCATGCCGATGCCGCGCTTTTGCGGGGCAACAGGCACCAGGTCCTCACCGTCGAGCAGAATCTGTCCGCCATTCACTCCGGTTAAGCCGGCGATGCAGCGCAGCAGGGTGGATTTGCCGCAGCCGGACGGGCCAAGCAGGGTGATGAATTCGCCCTTGGCGATCTCGCAGTTGATATCGCTGAAGATTGCGGTATCGCCGTAGCTCTTGTGCAGGCCTTGAATACTCAGATAACTCATGACTTGTCCTTATTCAGGCGGTTGGCCGCCCAGGTCATCAGCAGCACGAACATGAAGTAGGAAATCACCAACGCACTGGTGAAGTGACCGCTGTCGTTGCGCATGTTGTAGAGGTACACCTGCAGGGTTTCATAGCGGCTGCCGACCAGCAGGTTGGCGAACACGAACTCACCGAACAGGAAGCTGAAGGAGAGAAACACCGAGACCATCAAGCCCTTGCGCAGGTTGGGCAGCACCACCATAAAGGCCGCACGCCAGGTGCTGGCGCCGAGCAGGTGGGCGGCGTCCATCAGGTCGCGCAGGTTGATCGCCTGCAGGTTGTTACTGATGGCCCGGTACATAAACGGCAGGGCGATGGTGAAGAAGCAGCCAATCAGAATCCACGGCGTACCGAGGATCGGCAGCGGGCCGCCGGCGAACAGCTGCATCAGGCCGACCGAGGACACCACCGGCGGGATGGCGAACGGCAGCAGGATCAGCACGTTCATCACCGCGTCGAGCTTGGGGAAGTGATAACTGACCACAAACAGCAGCGGCAGAATCAGCACCAGCGACAGCGCAAGCGCCGCCAGGCAGACCAGCAGTGAGCGGCCAAACGCGGCGAGGAAGCGCGCATCGCTCCACAGCGCCAGGTACCACTTGAAGGTCAGGCCGCTGGGCAAAACGCTGGCCGACCAGCTGGTGGAGAACGAGTAGAGCAGGGTGCCGAGCAGCGGCAGCAAGAGGATCAGCAGCAGGCTGTAGACCACCAACTGGTGGAACAGCGGCGAGCGTTTTTCAGCGTGGGACATGGTAGCTCCGGCGCAGCAGCCATTGGTGAACGATGGTGATCAGGGTCATCAAACCAACCAGAATCATCGCCAGGGCACTGGCCATATTCGGGTCGAGGAAGATGTCGCCGGAAACCATGGCGGCAATCCGAATCGGCAGGATATTGAAGTTGCCAGTGGTCAGCGCGTAGACCGTGGCATAAGCGCCGAGGGCGTTGGCCAGCAGAATCACGAAGGTGCCGAGCAGCGCGGGGGTCAGTACTGGCAAGCCTATATGCCGCCAGAACTGCCAGTTGCTCGCGCCGAGCAATTCAGCCGATTCGCGCCAGTCTTCACGCAGGGCGTCGAAGGCCGGGTAGAGCAGCAGCACACCCAATGGAATCTGGAAGTAGGTGTAGAGCACGATCAGGCCGGTTTTCGAGTAGAGGTTGAAATCCTCGATGATCCCCGCCTGCTTGAGCAGGATGGTCAGTGCGCCGTTAAACCCCAGCAGGATGATAAAGGCGAAGGCCAGCGGCACCCCGGAGAAGTTGCTGGTCATGTTGGAAAACGCCATGACGAAGTCGCGCAGCCGGCTATCAACCTGACGCAGCGAGTAGCTGCCGAGAATGGCAATGCTGATGCCGATCAGGCTCGACCAGAACGCCACTTCCAGGCTATGACGCATGGCCTGACGGTAGAACGGCGAGGCGAAGGCCTGCTGGAAGTTGCCCAGGCCCCAGCCCTCGGCAGTGTGCAGGCTATTGCTGGCCACCCAGAGCAGCGGGGCGATCTGAAAAGCGATAAAGAACAGGGCAAAGGGCAGCAGGCACAGCAGCGCCAGCCATTTGCCGCGCAGGGCAGGTATCACGATAAAAGCTCCCGGCAGACAGGTTTGTCGTGGGCCACGCCGAGCAGCTCACAGACTGTGCCGCACAACTCCAGCTGTTTCGGCTGGGCGTTGGGGTTGAGGCTGAAGGCGCTGCCGAGTACCAGCAACGGCACTTCGCGCTCTTCCGGCAGCAGGCCGTTGTGGCTGCGGTCGTTGTTCATGCCGTGGTCGGCGGTCACCAGAATCTGGTAACCGGCGTCGAGCCAGGGCTGGATATATTCGGCCAGCAGCACATCGGCCATGCGCGCGCTGTTGCGGTACTGCGCGCTGTCGAGGCCGTGCTTGTGGCCGGCGTCGTCGATATTCATCGGGTGCACCAGCAGCAGGTTGGGCGCATGGCGCAGGCGCAGGCTTTCCGCGTCGGCGAACAGGTGCGAATCCGGGTAATGGTCGGCGTAGTAGAAGTGGCCGTACTGAATTGGCAGGTTGGCGTCTGCCGTATGACGGTCGCGCGCCGCGTGGAACGGTGAGCGGTTATACAGCTCGCTGACCCAGTGATAGGCCGCCGCAGCGGTAATCAATCCGGCGTCGCGGGCGTAGTGGAACATGCTGCGCTGGGTCGACAGGCGCGCTACATCGTTATTGACGATGCCGCTGTCGATGGGCGCAACACCGGTCAGAATCGCTTCATAGAGCGGGCGTGACAGGGCCGGGAGTTCACAGTCGAGCTTGTACAGCGCGGCGCGTCCAGCCTGGCAGTAAGCCTGCAGATGCCCCAGCGCATGCTGAGCCACCTGATAGCTCAAGCCATCCAGAACCACGAGGATGACGTTGTGCGACATGATTGAAAGCCTTAGCAACCGAATCGGCCCCGGAGTGTATCCGGGGCCAGATTGCATTAGTTCATATTGATGATGACGTGTTCCTGCCACAGGCGCGGCAGCGCTTTGGAAGTGGCTTCCCAGGCAGCAGCATCCTTGATCGGCTGAACCTTGGCGTATTGCTCCTGCGGCAGCAGCTTGGCTTGTACTTCGGCTGGCAGGGTCAGGTGCTCGGCGCGGATCGGCCGGGCGTTGCCTTTAGCCAGGTTGATCTGGCCGGCGTCGCTCAAGATGTACTCACGCGCCAGTTTGGCCGCGTTGGGGTTTTTCGCCCACTTGTTGATGATGGTGCTGTAGCCGGAGATCACCGAACCATCGGAAGGGATCAGCACTTCGAAGCGGCTTGGGTCGATCTGGTCGCGGTAGCTCAGGCCGTTGAAGTCCCATACCACGCCCACTTCCACTTCGCCTTTTTCCAGGGTCTGGATGGTTGGGTTGGCCAGCGACAGGCGACCTTGCTTGGCCAGTTCACCGTAGAAATCCAGCGCCGGTTGCACGTTGCTTTCATTACCGCCCATGGCGATGGCGGCAGCCAGTACGCCGTTTACGGCTTGTGCGGCGGTGCTGACATCGCCGGCAGAGACTTTGTAGGTGCCCTTTTTCAGGTCAGCCCAGGAGCGCGGGATGTCCTTGACCAGTTGCTTGTTGACGATAAAAGCGATGGAGCCGGTGTAGGCGAGCATCCAGTGGCCGTCGGTGTCCTTGGCCCAGGCTGGAATCTGCTCCCAGGTGCTCGGCTTGTAGGGCTGGGTAACACCCTGCTGCACGGCGATGGGGCCGAAGGCCGCACCCACGTCGCCGATATCAGCGGTGGCGTTTTCTTTCTCAGCGGCGAACTTGGCAATTTCCTGGGCCGAGCTCATGTCGGTGTCCATATGCTTCAGGCCATACAGCTTGTTCAGGTCAACCCAGGTGTCCTTCCAGTTGGCCCAGCTGTCCGGCATGCCCACACTGTTCACCGCGCCTTCAGCGCGCGCGGCCTTTTCCAGTGCTTGCAAGTCCGTTTCAGCAGCCATGGCCGAGGTGGCCAGGGCGATGGCTGAGCCCATCAGTGAAGCCAGCAGCAGTTGTTTCATTGGAAACTCCTTTGCGATTGAAGTGCGTGCAGTGAAAAGTTCTGGTCTAGATCAGCAAGACCCAGGCCAATTTAGGCTTGTTAAATGACAGTTTTATGTACGCTGGTCATTTACCGGCTCAAGCCGGGTTGCACAAACTGGCGCACCACTAGCGTAGACCATGAACAAATTCAGTCATGTATGGCCTGCAAGCCAAGTTTTATCAGCTTTTACTGGCGCTGAAAGAAAGTTGTCATGGCGTGGTCATCAAGACTGCTTAAACTTGAAACATGGTTTTTACCGCTGCACTCACAGGTTGATGCCCCGAAATGGGGCTGGACTAGTCCAATTTTGGAGGTCTTGATGCGCGATGAAGCGCCGCGGGCAGTCACAGCAATATGCCGGGCATTGGAAGAACAGATCGAACACGGCCTGTTGCCATCGGGAAGTCAGTTGCCGGCCGAGCGCAAGCTCAGCGAGGTATTCGATACCACGCGCATTACCCTGCGTGAGGCGTTGGGCCAGCTTGAGGCCCAGGGGCTGATCTATCGCGAGGAGCGTCGCGGCTGGTTTGTTTCGCCGCCGCGCGTGGCCTACAACCCGCTGGTGCGCAGCCATTTCCACGCGATGGTGGGCGAGCAGGGCCGGGTGCCTGCTACCGAAGTGCTGAGTGCGCGGCTGATTCCGGCCAGCGCCGAGATCTGCCAGCTACTGGCTTTGCCGGCACTCTCTAGCGTCTACCAGATCCGCCGCGCACGGCGCATCGACGGCCGCCTGGTGCTGTACGTCGAGCACTACCTCAACCCGAATTACTTTGCCGGCATTCTGGATTTCGACCTRACCCGTTCGCTGACCGAACTGTACGCCAGCGAATACGACATTCATTACGGCCGAGTGCGCTTCGACATGGTACCCACGGCGTTGCACAGCGAAGCCGCGTCGGCATTGAAAGTGGCGGTGGGCAGCCCGGCGCTGCGTATCGTGCGGATCAACCGCGACCAGCATGGCCGGTTGATTGATTGCGATCTGGAGTTCTGGCGCCACGACGCCCTGCATGTAAGCGTCGAGGTGCCGGAGTAGGGGGCTTCAACCGCTGCTCGTAGGATGGCGTCGAGCGAAGCGATACCCATCAAGGCATTAGTGGATACACCGCGATGATGGGTTGGCAAAGCTGTAGCCCGGATGAAATCCGGGAATTCCGAGCGCCACTCAAGCAGCACCCGGATTGCACCCGGGCTACCTGTTTATCGGGATCACGGCAGCTCGGCGCTGGCGTAAAACGCCGTCAGCACTTTCACCAGATGCGCCAGGTCATGGCTGCCGGCCAGTTCGCGGATCGAGTGCATGGCGAAGGTCGGCAGGCCGATGTCCACGGTGCGCACGCCCAGCTGGCTGGCGGTGATCGGGCCGATGGTCGAGCCGCATCCCATGTCGCTGCGGGTGACGAAGCTCTGCACCGGCACTTCATTTTCCAGGCATAGGTGACGGAAGAACCCGGCGGTTTCGCTGTTGGTGGCGTAGCGCTGGTTGCTGTTGATCTTGATCACCGGGCCGGCGTTGAGCTTGGGGCCGTGGTTCTGGTCATGCTTGTCGGCATAGTTGGGGTGCACGCCGTGGGCGTTGTCGGCCGAGACCAGCAACGAGCGCTGGATGGTGCGGACGAAGGCGTCGCCGTCCGGCAGCACGCGGCGCAATACCTGTTCGAGCATCGGGCCATCGGCGCCGCAGGCCGAGCAGGAACCGACTTCCTCGTGGTCGGTGCACACCAACACGCAGCTTTCTTCATCCGGCGCTGCCAGTAGCGCCTGCAGACCGGCGTAGCAGGACAGCAGGTTGTCCAGCCGTGCGCCGGCAATAAAGTCGCCATTCAGGCCAATCACCGCCGCGCTCTGGGTGTCGTAGAAGCTGAGCTCGTAATCGAGCACCGCATCGGCGCTGAAGTCGTGTTCGCGGGCCAGTTGATCGGTAATCAGCGCGCGGAAATCGGCCGGCTCATCGCCGGATAGCTGCGCGAGGATCGGCGGTAGCTCGATCTGCTGGTTGATCGCCCAGCCCTGGTTGGCTTCACGGTTAAGGTGAATGGCTAGGTTGGGAATGATCGCAATCGGTTTCTGGAAGTCGATCAGCTGGCTTTCCACCTTGCCGTCGCGGCGGTAGGTCACCCGGCCGGCCAGCGACAGGTCGCGGTCGAACCAGGGCGCCAGCAATGCGCCGCCGTACACCTCAACACCGAGCTGGAAAAAGCCCTGTTGCTGAAGCTCAGGCTGCGGTTTGACCCGCAGACACGGGCTGTCGGTGTGCGCGCCAACCAGGCGGATACCGCCTTCCAGCGGCGCGCGCTTGCCTAGCTTGAAGGCGATGATCGAGGAGTCGTTGCGCGTGACGTAATAGCGGCCGCCGGCCTCGGTGTGCCAGCTGGCGCGCTCGTCCAGGTGCTGAAAACCGGCCGCCTCAAGGCGCTGAGCCAGGCTGGCGGTGGCATGAAAAGGGGTTGGCGAGGCCTTGAGGAACTCGATCAGGCCTTGATTCAAATCTTCGCGCATAGGGCACTCCAGACGGCAATCGGCCGAGTTTAGCGGATTTGCTAAAGGCGCTGTTGTGCCGCAACGCTGCTTGTCAGGCCAATCGCATGGGCGCGAGGTGTTTGTCGCGGCTGAAGCCCCGCCCACGGTTTTGCCTTAGGCGGTCAGAGCAGGCGGCAGCTTCATATTGTCGGAGGCGCTTTAGCGGCGAGCTGTCGCGGCCGCGATGCTGACCAGGCTCAGCAGATAACCGTCGAACTCGGCGAATTGACCTTCCAGCTCACTGCCGGCGGGCCAGTCGGCATGCAGGTCAATCAGCAGACGCATACGCACTTTATTGTCAGCGTCGACGCTGAGCAGTTCGGCATCCTGAAAGTAGAAGTGCTGCAATACCTGCGGGTAGAGCGCCTTGAACAGGCTTTCCTTAAGCGAGAAGGTCAGGCTGATGCGTTGCGCGCGCTGTTCGCTCGGCAAGTCTTCCAGACGGAACAGCTCGGCGGGGGTGAGGATCTCAGCAGCCAGGCGTTCGGCGCGACTGGCCGGCATGATCTGCTCGATATCCAGACCCAGGCCGCGCCAATCTGCGTTATTACCCACCACGGCGCCGGCCCAGCCGCTGCCGTGGGTGATTGAACCGACCATGCCGACTGGCCACTGCGGCGCACGGTCCTCACCGCAGGCCGGCGTGGCAGCTATGCCAGTCAAACGCAGCAAGGCTTCACGCGCACACAGGCGCCCGGCCAGGTATTCGGCTTGGCGTTTGGCCACGCCGCGCACCGGCTCGACCGCGCAGCGGCTGAAGTCTGCTGCATCCAGCAGCTCGGGAGTAAAGCGGGTGCTGATCAGCTGCACCGATGGCAGCGTATGCGGCAGCGGCCAGTGGTCATTCAGCGGGCTGCAGCAGGATGGCAAGTAGGCTGTATTCATCGGCCTATTCTGCCGCGCGGCGCTTTGTACGGCCAGCCGCTGCGGGCGTTTACATTTCTTTGCAAAGCGGCAACAAAGCTAAACGGAGTTGCCCAGGCTTTTTTGCCACACTGCGGCATGCGTTTCTTCGGGGACGCAGGTGAGGTTGTAGCTGGCGCAGGCGTGAGGCTTGTTCCGGCATTTCTCAGAGAATGAGTACGGGAGCCCGTTTGGGCTCCCGTTTTTTTATGGCCTGCCATCCATGGCGGCCACCCTTCGGGCCGTCTCTGCGCGACGTTAAAAATTGCTTCAGGCAATTTTTTATGACCCGCCTTCGATGCTGGCCACCCTACCGGCCGTTGCTGCGCTATTTGCCCACCAGGCTTAAACGTCTACTGCCAGGTATCGGGCTGCGCGCGGCAATGATGCTGCGGTCCAGATCGCCCTTGAGGGTTTCGAACAGGTCGCGGGTAAACACGCGATTACCGATGTACCAGGAGTGATCCTTGCTGCCGAGAAAGCTTTGCGGTTGGTCGCGGGCTTGTAGGGCTTTGTCGCTTAGCAGCAGCTGGTGGTAAGCGGTGCAGTCGACATCGGCTGTCGAGTCCGGCGCGTTATCCGGCAAGCCCACCCGGCCGGCGCGTGGCGCTACGCCTGCGCGTTTGACGTTGGACAGTTTCAGCACGCTGTCGCCAAAGCTGAAGTAGTTGGTCAGGCGCGTGCAGTGACGGTACAGCGAATCGCTGCTGGCATGGCCCTGGCTCAACGATGAGGCCGAGACATCAGAGCCAATAAAGCACAGTTGGCTGATCATCCAACTGTTGTTTTCCAGGCGTGCATCGTCGGCGTCGTCGAAGGCTTCGCGCACCACGTAGGTGCCCATGGAGTGGGCGAGGATATGCGTGTTTACCGCACAATCCGGGGTCTGCTTAGCGGCCAGCAGGGCGATCAGGTCGGTAACCAGCTGCATCGCGCTGAGCTTGGCGTCGTGACGGTCTTCCAGATAACCGACGGTCTTGTTGTCGCTGGGCCAGTCGAACGACACCACAACGCCTTTCCAGCCCAGGGCCTTGAGGTCGCTCTGCAATTGGCGATGGCGTTTAAGTACTTCAGGGGCGCTGTTGTTGTAGCCATGCACGTAAACCAGGATGTCGCCGCGCTCGGCGCCGGTGCGCTCATCCGTGCCCCAGATGGCCTCGGCCAGCAACTGTTGCACCCAGGCCTTGACCCAGATTTCACCCATGCGCCCGTGTTTGGGGATGGGCTCGTCGGCATCCGCAGGCACCAGCAACATATGTGAGGGGCCGGGTTCGGCCTCGAACGCGGCTTGTTTGACACGGCGGGCGCTGACTACAAAGTCGTTCATCGCGAGTACTCCTTGGCTGTTGCACAAGTGGCTCCATGCGCTGCGTCTACGACCTGGCTGGCGTATCTGAGCCGATAAGGCCCAGTCGGCTTGCGTGCCGAAATCACTGGGTGGGCGGCAAGCAACGCTAAGCCGTGGTCGCTACAGCGCCGCTCCCGGTTGCGTCTTTTTTCGCCTGCTAGTCAGGCTAGTTCCACTGCTCAGGTGCAACAAAAAACTGCGGCACGGGGTGATGAACGGCTTTGCCCAGCGAATAGCTGCTCGAACACGCACAACGGCTATGCAAGGCGCGCAAAACCAGTGCCGCTGGCTGCGTGCTAATCTGCCAGAACGGCCGATTTAGAGCCTTTTTGCGAGCCTGCCGATGCCTGCTGTCGATTCCTCTGCGCACCTGATGCGCGGCACTGCCGCCTACCGGCGCGCGACCCTGGCGCTGTTCTGCGCCGGGTTTGCCACCTTTGCCTTGCTCTACTGCGTGCAGCCGCTGTTGCCGCTGCTGGCGGCGCATTTTTCCGTATCGGCGGCAGGCAGCAGCCTGGCGTTATCGCTGACTACCCTGAGCCTGGCCATCTGCCTGCTGGTGTCTGGCGCGCTGGCCGAGAGCTGGGGGCGCAAGCCGGTGATGGTGGCCGCGCTGGGTCTTGCGTCGCTGTTGGGGATTGCCTGCGCGCTGGTGGATAGCTGGGATCATCTGCTCTGGCTGCGCGCCTTGCTTGGCCTGGCCTTGAGCGGATTGCCGGCGCTGGCCATGGCTTATGTTGGCGAGGAGTTCGACCCCGAGGCGCTGCCGGCGGCGATGGGCCTGTATATCGGCGGCACCGCATTGGGCGGCCTGCTCGGGCGGCTGCTGGCTGGCTTGCTCAGTGATCTCGGCGGCTGGCCGCTGGCCTTGGCTGGGATTGCCGGCATGGGTTTGCTGGCGCTGGGGCTGTTTGTCTGGTTGCTGCCACCGTCGCGGCATTTCACCGCGCAGTCGCTGTCGCTACGCGGCCTGCTGCGCAACTTTGCCTTGCACCTGGGTAATGGCGAGTTGCGGCGGTTGTTCCTGCTGGCATTTCTGTTGATGGGCGGCTTTGTCGCGCTGTTCAACTACGTCGGCTTTCGCCTGGCCGCGGCGCCGTTCAACCTGTCGTCCAGCCTGATCGGCCTGCTGTTTACGGTGTATCTGCTGGGCATCGTCAGCGCCGGTTGGGCGGGGCGACTGGTACCGCGCCTGTGCGCGCGCCAGGTGATGCAGGGCGGCATTGGCATCATGCTGCTGGGTGTGGCGCTGTGTGCCACGCCCTGGCTGAGCGCGGCGGTGGCGGGGCTGGCCTTGTTCACCCTGGGCTTCTTTGCCGCCCATGCGGTGGCCAGCGGCCAGGTGGGGCAGCGCGCGCATGGCGCCAAGGCGCAGGCTTCGGCGTTGTACCTGTGCGCCTACTACCTGGGTTCCAGCGTGATTGGCTACGCTGCCGGGTATATCTGGGAGCATGCGGGCTGGCTGCCGATGCTGGCGGTGTTGGCCGCGTTATTTGTCGCTGCGGGAGTTAGTGCACGCAAGTTGTAAGAGGGTCGTTCAGCATTTGTTCAGCAAGGGTTCAGTGGGCGTTCAGCTTGGGGTAGGCAACATGGACCTCGAGTTAAGCAACACCGACTAACCACTGAGGACACACCATGAACCGCACTCTTAGCAAACTGGCCCTGGCTACTTCCCTGACCTTCGCTGCGGCTGCGGCCAATGCCGGCGACAACTTTGTTGGCCTGACCTGGGGTCAGACCGATAACAACATTCAGAAGTCCAGCGCGCTCAACAGCAACCTGAACAACCCCAAGCTCGACAAGGTGATCAACGATACTGGCACCTGGGGCGTGCGTGCCGGTCAGGTCAGCGAGACAAACCGTTACTACATGACCTACGAGAATGTCTCGGACACCGATAGCGGCAACAAGATGCGTCAGCAGAACCTGCTGGGTAGCTACGATGTGTTCCTGCCGATTGGCGACTACAACACCAAGCTGTTCGGCGGCGCTACCGCCGGCCTGGTCAAGTTGGAGCAGGAGAGCAAAGGCTTCAAGCGTGACAGCGATATCGGCTATGCCCTCGGCCTGCAGGCTGGCATTCTGCAAGACATTAACCAGAATGCCTCGATTGAGGCGGGCTACCGCTACCTACGCACCAATGCCAGCACCGAAATGGCGCCACACGGCGCAGGCAAAGCCGGCTCGCTTGACCTGCACAGCAGCGGCCAGCTTTACCTGGGTGCCAACTACAAGTTCTAAACAGCAGGTAGGCCAAAAGGGCCGGGCACAATGCCCGGCCGCTTTATTGGAGGAATTTGCAGGATGAAACTGTTGGTCGTGGAAGATGAAGCGCTGCTGCGTCACCACCTCTATAGCCGGTTGGGCGAGCAGGGCCATGTGGTCGATGCCGTGGCCAATGCCGAAGAAGCGCTGTACCGCGCTGCCGAATACAACCATGACCTGGCGGTGATCGACCTCGGCCTGCCAGGCATGAGCGGGCTGGACCTGATTCGCCAGTTGCGCAGTCAGGACAAGAGCTTCCCCATTCTGATCCTCACCGCCCGTGGCAACTGGCAGGACAAGGTCGAAGGCCTGGCCGCCGGTGCCGACGATTATGTGGTCAAACCCTTTCAATTCGAAGAGCTGGAAGCGCGCCTGAACGCCTTGCTGCGCCGCGCCTCGGGCTTTACCCAGGCGAGTATTGCCGCTGGCCCGCTCGTGCTCGACCTCAACCGTAAACAGGCGCTGCTCGATGGCAAAGCCCTGCAACTGACCGCCTACGAGTACCGCATTCTCGAATACCTGATGCGCCACCAGCAGCAGGTGGTGGCCAAGGAGCGGCTGATCGAGCAGCTCTACCCGGACGACGAAGAGCGCGACCCCAACGTAATCGAAGTGCTGGTCGGCAGGCTGCGCCGCAAGCTTGAAGGCCAGCAGGATTTCAAACCCATCGAAACCGTGCGCGGCCAGGGCTACCTGTTTACCGAGCGCTGCCGATGAGCGATGCCGAGCTGAGCACACCGGCCGCCCGCCGCCGCGGCGAGTCCCTGCGCCTACGGCTGATGCTCGGCACAGCGGTGCTGGCCGTGCTGTTTATGCTGGCGCTGCTGCCGGCCTTGCGCGGCGCTTTTGTGATTGCCCTGGAGCAATCCATCGAAAAACGCCTGGCTTCGGATGCCACTGCCTTGGTCTCGGCGGCGCGCACCGTAGACGGTCGGCTGACCATGCCTGACAAATTGCCGGATGAAGAATTCGACACGCTGGAAGCAAAGCTGCTGGGCTTTATCTACGACCGCCAGGGCACACTGGTCTGGCAGTCGCGCTCGTCGCTGGATGAAAGCGTCAGCTACCGCCCGCGCTACGACGGCCGTGGCCACGAGTTTGTGCGCATCACCGATGCTCAGGGCCGCGAGTTCTTTGTCTACGACGTGGAAATCGACCTGCTGCGTGGGCAGAGCGCGGCCTTCAGCGTGGTCACCATGCAGCCGGCCAGTGATTACCAGGCCATGTACGACGGCTTTATGGGCCAGCTCTACCTCTGGCTCGGCGGCGCGCTGCTGGTGCTGCTCGGGCTGCTGTGGTTCGGTCTGACCTGGGGCTTTCGCAGCCTGCGCGGGCTTAGCGCCGAGCTGGACCAGGTCGAGGCGGGCACCCGCGCCGGCTTGAGTGAGGAGCACCCGCGCGAGCTGCTGCGCCTGACCGGCTCGCTCAACCGCCTGCTGGAAAGTGAACGCCAGCAGCGCGAGCGCTACCGGCATTCGCTGGACGACCTGGCGCACAGCTTGAAAACCCCCTTGGCCGTGCTGCAAAGCGTGGCGGAAGTGATCGACAAGCAGCCGCAGAACCGCGAACAGTCGCAGGTGCTGCAACAGCAGATCGAGCGCATGAGCCAGCAGATTGGCTACCAGCTGCAGCGCGCCAGCCTGCGCAAAAGCGGGCTGATCCGCCATAGCGCGCGTCTGGCTCCCTTGCTCGACACTCTCTGCGGCGCGCTGGACAAGGTCTACCGCGACAAACAGGTGCAAGTGTTGCGCGACTTTGCCGCTGAACAGCACCTGCCGATGGAACGCGGCGCGCTGCTGGAATTGCTCGGCAACCTGCTGGAAAACGCCTACCGTCTGTGCCTCGGACAGGTACGCGTGAGCGTGCGTCAACAGGGCGGTGTGCTTGAGCTTTGCGTGGAAGACGACGGTCCCGGGGTGCCGGCCGATCAGCGCGAACGCATCCTGCGCCGTGGCGAGCGGCTGGATGCCCAGCATCCGGGGCAGGGTATTGGTACGGCGGTGGTCAAGGACATTATCGAAAGCTACGGCGGTGAACTGCTGCTGGAGGATTCGGCGTTGGGCGGCGCGAGTTTTCGGGTGCGGCTGAGCGAGTGAGGCAAACCGGGTGTGGATGCTCAGTGGCACAAGCGCAAAGATGAATTGCGCTATCCCTCGTGCTGGTCGGCTATTGTCAGGTTTAGTGAAACTCCCTTAAACCTTCGCCATAGGCCAGCCCACAAGGCTCGCTGCGAGGTCAGCTATGCCCTCTCAAGCTGAATCAGCCGTTGCCAATCACTACATCGCTGCAGTGCAACCTTTGCCCGTTGGTTTTGCCTTACGCCGCTTTGCGCCTGAGCTTGAGGCCGAATACCGCGATTTTTCTTATCGCAGCTACCAGCAAACCCGGCGTGTGGCCATCTGCTTACTGCTGGTTAGCTTTTTTGCCTTCTTCGCGTTTGATCTGCTGCTGCTCTACAGCGTTGGCGCAAACCCGATAACCCTGCCGGTCATGCTGGTGCGCCTGTGTGCGCTGTTGATCATCATGTTCGGCGCCTATCGCGTGCTGACGCAGCCGGACATTGCCACGGGCTATCGCTGGATACCTATCGGGCTCGGTTGCCTTAGTCTGGGCATGTTGCTGGTGACGTTGATGTATCACCAGGCACTCGAGCAGATGCAACTGCCCTATGGTCTGGAGGGCATGATGCTGATCCAGATAGTGATCTTCGTGCCCATCGGTTACAGCTACCGCAACAGCCTCTGTTTGGGCATTGCCACATTGCTGTGCACCTGTCTGGCATTACAACTGACCACCTCGGTCGAACCACGTATTCAGTACCTGGCCTCGCTGACCTACCTGGTGGTGGCGACCATTGCCGCCGCAACCGCCGGTTACTGCCAGGAACACTCAATGCGCGTGCTGTTCCTAACCAAACGCGACCTGCGAACCATGGCCGATACCGACGGCCTGACCCAACTGTACAACCGCCGCAGCTTTGATCTGTTGTTACAGCGCGCCCTGCAGGAAGCCCAGCGTGAGCAAACGCGCATCGCGTTGATCATGCTCGATCTTGACCATTTCAAGGCCTACAACGATTGCTATGGCCATCCGGCTGGAGACCTTGCCTTGCAGCGCATTGCCGGTGTGCTGGCCAGCCATCCGCGCCGCGATCTGGACTTTGCCGCGCGCCTGGGCGGTGAGGAGTTCGCCCTGGTGCTGCGCAACCCTGACAGCGCCTACCTGGCCAGCACCTGCGAAAGCATCCGCCGTAAAATCTGCGAAGAACTGGCGATTGAGCACCTGAAGAACCCCGCGCAGGTCATGACCGCCAGCCTCGGTGCGAGCTTCAGCAACGCCAGTGATACGACCGCCAGTCTCTACCAACGCGCGGATCTGGCGCTGTATCGGGCCAAGGCAAGTGGCCGAAATCGTGTGGAAATCGATTAAACGGGTGATGTGTTTGGGCCTGGCGCTCGAGTGGCGAGAGCGTTTATAGCGCTACACGCTGGCTATGTGGGAGGGGCTTTAGCCGCGAGCTTTTGCTGTTGTTGGCGGTTCTTGCTCTGGTTCTGCAGCAAGGTCATTAACGTGGTGATTCTGGGTTTTGGTTTCGCCCCTTACGGGCGAGTCACTTTTTCTTGTGTGGCCAAGAAAAAGTAACCAAAAAGAAGGCCACCCCTACATCCGGCCCCGGCTGCGCCGGGGTTCCCTCGTTCCATCACCACTTCAGTGGCCCGCCGCGAAGGGCCATCCCTGGCCCATCGCGGCTCTCGCGACATCCATGTCGCTCAACCCCTTACGCGGCGATTCCACTCGGCCTCCTGAAGGGGATTTTGGCGTCGTCTGTATGGTCGCGATTCAAGAGCAAAAACAAAGAAAAATCAGACGCCGCCGAGCTTGAATTTATGGAAGTCTCGCAAGCTCGCGACCAGGTCCCGTCAGAAACCCGGATGTCGGGTGTGCTTTCTCTTTGGTTACTTTCTCTTTGCACAAGCAAAGAGAAAGTAACTCGCCGTAAGGGCGAAACCGGTAGGAAAGGCGGCGGGGGAAATAAATAGGCCCTGTTCTTATAAGTTCAGTATTTGCTTATGATTAGTTTTGTGTTGCAGAAGTCAGAGGCGCCCATAAGATCTGGGAATAAGGTTGAATAATTAATGTTCATGCGATTTAAATAGCGCAAGCAATCTTGTATGCCGGAGTTTGGTATTGTTATTTTTATTAAGTCCATATACTTTCTTTCCTCTGGGTAGTATTTTCTCACCCATGATTCTAAATCCATGTTGTTTGGCCCTCGCGTAAAAAGTCCGCGCTGGCTGACAAGGCGACTGTTTTCATCGCTCAAAGGTTTGACGATTTTGACAGTTGGCTTTTGGTCGTTAACTAATTCAATGTTTTCGCTATTTTCTATTGTGCTGTTCAAAGTTTTTATAGAGACTTGATTGAGAGCAAATACAGATAAGCTGTTATGTTTTTCTTTGAGTGCATTTGATGCGGCAAAATACAACGCAACAAACGGCGACTCTGTCCAGTCTAGGAGTGGAGTGTGCAGACCGTGATGCTGGCCTAGAGCCCACCAATCATTCTCGGTTTCTAGTAACGAAGGGTTTCTGCCTCTACGACCACGGGTTTCGAATTTAAAGCTCTCAAGATGTGATTCTCTTTTAATGGATTTTGGGTTTTTAATAATTCGATCAAGTGTTGGTTCTAATTTCCATGAGCTATTTCCATGGCCGCGAAAAACAAAGCTATTATAGTTGAGTATTTCTTGGTTTATATAGTCTGAGAAGTATTTCCATGAGCTTAATTTGATTTCATGCATTCCCGGTGACGTCTTGTTTTGCGTCCATCTTGCGGTTCTGGCCATGTGGGTGTCCTTTATGCGTCTATTTTTATTTTGGATGTATAATCAATTTTAGACGTATTGTAGGTGTGGTCTGGGACTTCTTGATGTGTGTTTGTGATATGCCTTTACTATAGGGGTTTAAGAAGTACAGGAAAAATTTCAATTCTTTATCTGTCTTGCTTGAAAGGTTGAATGATCTGTTTCGTTGTGAGGTGGTATATGGTTAATCATAAAAAAGTAACTGGCCAGTCATATGGCCCGAACCATAATAACTAGATTCGCAAACAAATTCGCCAACCTCACCCCTCCTGCGCCCGATAAGCCCCCGGCGTTAGCCCCGTCCATTTCTTAAACGCGCGATGAAAGGCCGACGGTTCGGAAAACCCCAGCTGCTCGGCAATATCCTGAATCGCCAGCTCATCGCGCCCTAGGTGGTAAATCGCCAAGTCCCGGCGCAGGTGATCCTTCAATTCCTGAAAGCTCGAGCCTTCCTCACGCAAATGCCGGCGCAGGGTTTGCGGGCTCATATGCAGTTGCTGGGCAACGGCATCCAGGTCCGGCCAGTTGCTGCAGTCGCGGCCGAGCAGGCGGCGGATTTGGCTGATCAGGCTGTCGCCGCCATCCGGGCGGGCCAGCAGGTCGGCGGGGGAGTGCTGGAGGAATTGCTTGAGGGTGCGTTCATCCTGCAGCAGCGGCATGGCCAGGTAGCGCGCATGGAACAGCAGGCTGGTGCGCCCGGCGGTAAAGCGCCGGGTGCAGGGGAATAGCAGCTCGTATTCGCCGGCGTGGGCGGGTTGGCTGTAGGTGAAGGTGGCTTCTTCCAGGCGGATGCGTTGGCCGATCAGCCAGCTGCCGAGGCGATGCCAGATCACCAGCAGGCTTTCCACCAGAAAGTGGTCGGGGTCCCACAGGGTGGAGTCGTCCACGCTGAGGCGTGCCCAGTCGCCTTCGCGCTGGATGCTGATGGCCGGGGCCTCGGGGAACAGGCTGTAGAACAGCGCGCCACGGCCCAGGGCTTTTTCCAGCGAATGGCAGTGGATGATCGCGTAACACATCATGGCGAAGGTGCCGCGTTTGCTGCGCAGGCGGCCGAAACCCAGGTATTCGTCGTCGAGGCTTTCCCACAACAGTTGCACTAAACGGGCGAACTGTTCGGGGGCGACCCGTGCGCGCGGTTCGTCGAGCAGCGCCGGTTGGATGCTCAGTTGGCGCAGCAGCGGCGTGCAGTCGTGGCCCTGGCGTTCGGCGCCGCGCAAGGCAGCGCGGACAAAGTGGCTGGCGATGGTGCGTTCGCGCATGACGGCTCCTTGAAAGTACGCCGATGGTAGGCAGCTGACTGCGCCGCCGACAAGCCGGTCGAGCGATTGGGTCAATCCAGGCTGAGCGCATGGGTCATTGAGGCGGCGGGGGCGTGGGGCCTAACCTGCTGCACGACTTCAGCTCAGGGAGCACACCCGCATGCAGCGCCTTATTTTCGACACCGAACACAATATGTTTCGCGACGCGTTCGCCGCCTTTCTGAAAAAGGAAGTGGTGCCACATCAGGATGAATGGGAAGCAGCCGGTGTGGTTAGCCGCGAGGTGTGGAAGAAGGCCGGCGACATGGGCTTTCTGCTGCCGTGGGCGGATGAGGAATACGGCGGTGCCGGGCTCAAGGACTTCCGTTATGAGCAGAT
The DNA here is from genome assembly GCF_029269135.1 of Pseudomonas sp. 1928-m. Lineage (NCBI taxonomy): Bacteria > Pseudomonadati > Pseudomonadota > Gammaproteobacteria > Pseudomonadales > Pseudomonadaceae > Pseudomonas > Pseudomonas sp. 1928-m. The sequence goes on from NZ_JARIXO010000004.1 coordinate 44,398, forward strand.
CATGTGCGAGGAGCTGGCCAAAATTAACGAGCCGGGTTTTATGCTGCCGCTGCACTCGGCGCTGTGCGGCCCCTACATCGCCGAGTACGGCAATGCCGAGCAGAAAGCGCGCTTTATGCCGGGCATCATCAGCGGCGAGCTGATTCTGGCGGTGGCGATGACCGAGCCGAGCGCCGGTTCWGACCTGGCCGGCATGCGCACCAGCGCGGTGGATCAGGGCGATCATTACGTGCTCAACGGTTCCAAGGTGTTTATCTCCAACGGCCTGCTAGCCGATGTGGTGATCGTTGCGGCCAAGACCGACCCGGCCAACAAGCACGCCATGGGCCTGTTCCTGGTCGAACGCGGTATGGAAGGTTTTGAGCGCGGTAAGAACCTGGAAAAGCTTGGCATGAAGAGCCAGGACACCGCCGAGCTGTTCTTCAATAACGTCAAAGTGCCCAAGGCCAACCTGCTGGGCGACGCCAAGGGCGGCTTCTTCTACCTGATGAACATGCTCGCCCAGGAACGCCTGACCAACGCTTGCGGCGCGGTGGCGGCGGCCGAGGCGGCGCTGCAGACCACCATCGATTACGTGAAAGAACGCAAGGCCTTCGACCGGCCGATCTCGCATTTTCAGAACACCCGTTTCAAGCTGGCCGAGATGCGCACGCAGATCGACGTGGCGCAGGTGTTTGTCGACCGCTGCGTAACCGACCACAACGAGAAGAAACTCACCCCGGAAGTGGCCGCCGAGGCCAAGTTGTTCACCACCGAGCTGCTGTGCAAAGTGGTCGATGAGGGTGTGCAACTGCACGGCGGCTGGGGTTATATGTGGGAATACCCAATCTGCAAGATGTACGCGAACGCGCGCATCCAGCGCATCTTTGCCGGCACCTCGGAGATCATGAAAGAGATCATCAGCCGTGGGATGAAGCTTTGAACAACGGGGTTTTACAAAGGCAACGTACCCGTTATGTGTTGAATCGTGCGGGCCTGCCACGATGTCTAGAACGCAGTAATTCGTAGGGTGGGTTAGCCGCATGTCAGCACTGCCAAGCATCACGCCACTCGGGCTGCGGCGTAACCCACCATCGGCGCAACGCGTTCTATCGCCTGGTGGGTTACGCGCCGCGCCGCTATCGCATTTGGATTTTCGAACAGCGTTCAGCGTCGCTAACCCACCCTACATAAGCTGCGTACGACATGTAATTGGGACAACGCACAATATTTAGTTTCCCAGGAGTTAATCCGAGCGAGTACCGGATTGTTGTTCAAGCGCTAACGTTCATGTCTGCAGAACAATAAGAACGAGGGATTGCGATGACCGATCAACTGCCCCTGGAGCGCCTGGCGCTCTGGGTTGAGAAGCGCCCCGATGCGGTCTGGCTCAGCCAGCCGGTTAACGGCCAGTGGCATGACTTCACCTGGGCGCAGGTCGATGACCAGGCGCGGCGCATGGCCACGGCCTTACATGCGCTGGGCTGCGCACCGGGTGATCGGGTCGCGCTGCTGGCGAAGAACTGCGCCGAGTGGATCATCGCTGATATGGCGATTATGCTCGCCGGGCTGATCAGCGTGCCCCTGTATCCGTTGCAGTCGGCCGAGAGCATCGACTACGTGCTGCGCCATTCGCAGTGCAAGGCAATCTTCCTCGGCAAGCTGGATGAGCCGGCCAAGCTGGCGCCGGGCATCCCCGCTGAAGTTATGCGGATCGCCATGCCATATCCGACCATCGAAGCCAGTCACGGTTGGCATGCCTTGCTGGCAGCGCATCAGCCGTTATGCGATGGCCACACTCAGTCGCCGGATGAGCTGCTGAGCATCCTCTATACCTCCGGCACCACCGGCCAGCCCAAGGGCGTGATGCTCTCGGCCAAGGCCTTTGCCATTGCCGGCGGGCGCTCGGTTAAAGAACTGCAGATTACCGAGCAGGATCAGTATTTCTCCTACCTGCCGCTGTCGCACGCCGCCGAGCGCTTTCTGGTGGAGATGACGGCACTGTACAGCGGTGGGCGAATCGCCTTTGTCGAGTCGCTGGAAACCTTTGCCAGTGACCTGCGCCATGTACGGCCCACCGTGTTCTTCTCCGTGCCGCGCCTGTGGACGCGCTTTCAGCAGGGCGTGCTGGAGAAACTGCCGCAGCCCAAGCTGGCGCGGCTGCTGCGCATTCCACTGATTGGCGGCCTGGTCGCGCGCAAGATTCGCAAGGGCTTGGGGCTGGACCGCGCGCGCATTCTGGTCAGCGGTGCGGCGGCGATTCCGCGTGCTTTGCTCGATTGGTATCAGAGCATCGGCATCACCATCTGCGAGGGCTACGGCATGACCGAGCACCTGGCCTATGGCTGTTTCAATCGGCCGGGGCAGGTGCGTTTTGGCACCGTGGGCCGACCGATGCCGGGTAATGAACTGCGTATCGCCGAGAATGGCGAAATTCTCCTGCGTTGCCCGAGCCTGATGCTGGGCTATTACCAGGACCCGGAGAAAACCGCCGAAACCATCACCGATGGCTGGCTGCACACCGGCGACAAGGGCGAGGTGGATGCGGCCGGTTACCTGAAAATCACCGGGCGGGTGAAGGACATCTTCAAGACCAGCAAGGGCAAGTACATCGCCCCGGCACCGATTGAAGGCGAGATCGCCAAGAACCTCTGGGTCGAGCAGGTGTGTCTGATGGGCAGCAATATGGATCAGCCATTGGCGCTGATCGAACTGTCGCCAGCGGCTCGTGAGCAGGCGCGCGAACAGGTGGCGGCTGACCTTGCGCAGACTTTGCAGCAGCTCAATACCCAGCTTGAGGCCCACGAGCGGCTTAGCCACTTTGTACTGGTGCGCGAGGCCTGGACCGTGGACAACGGCTGCATGACCCCGACCATGAAAATCCGCCGCAACGTACTGGAGGCACGCTTTGCCGACCAGCTCAGCGAGCTGGATGCCAAGCAACCGCTGCACTGGCAGTGAGCGCTGTGTCGCCCGGATGTAATCCGGGAATCTGCTGATATTCCCCGGATTGCGTCCGGGCTACGGGATTGAGTTCCCAGAGGAGCTGTTATGCAAGGCCCGCTGTCGTCACTGAAAGTGCTGGATTTCTCCACCCTGTTGCCCGGGCCGTTTGCCTCGCTGCTGCTAGCTGACATGGGCGCCGAGGTGCTGCGGGTCGAGTCGCCTTCGCGCATGGATCTGGTGCGCGTACTGCCGCCGCACGATGGCGGCGTATCGGCCAGCCATGCCTATCTCAATCGCAACAAGCGCTGTATCGCCTTGGACCTAAAACAGGCCGAGGCGGTGGAAATGGTCAAACAGCTGGTGGCCGAGTACGACATTGTGCTGGAGCAGTTCCGCCCTGGGGTGATGGACAAGCTAGGAGTGGGTTATGAAGCGCTGAAGGCGATCAACCCCAGGCTGATCTATGTGTCTATCACCGGCTACGGCCAGAGCGGGCCGTACAAAGACCGCGCCGGCCATGACATCAACTACCTGGCCCTGGCCGGCATTGCCAGTTACACGGGGCGCCGTGAAAGCGGGCCGCTGCCGTTGGGCATCCAGGCGGCGGATATCGCCGGCGGCTCGCTGCATGGGGTGATCGGCCTGCTCGCGGCAGTGATCCAGCGTCAGGTCACGGGGCTTGGCCAGCAGGTGGATATCAGCATGACCGACTGCGCTTTTAGCCTGCACGGCATGGCCGGTGCGGGTTATCTGGCGGCTGGCGTGGAGCCGGCGATGGAAAACCAGGCGCTCAACGGCGGCAGCTTCTACGACTACTACCGCACCCGCGACGGTCGCTGGTTCTCGGTCGGCAGCCTGGAGCCGCAGTTTATGCAGCAGTTCTGCGCCGCCATCGGCCGCCCGGAATTGGCCGCGCGCGGCCTGTCGCAGAAGCCGGAGGATCAGCAGGCGCTCAAGCGTGAGATCGAAATCGAGTTCGAGAAACGCGATTTCGCTGAATGGAGCCAGGTGTTCGCCGGCCTGGATGCCTGCGTGGAGCCCATGCTCAACCTTAGCGAGGCGGTCGAACACCCGCAGATCAAGGCTCGCGGCCTGGTCACCGAGGTGCCGCGTGTGGGCAGTGGCCCACAGGCGCAGATCGCCTGCCCGATCAAGTTTTCCAGCGGCTTGCCCGCGCCCCGGCATATCGGTGCAACCCTGGGCGCGCACACCAGCGAGGTGCTGATAGAGCTGGGCTACAACGCCGAGCAGATCGCCCAGCTCAAGGCGGCCAAAGTGGTAGCCTGATTCAGGCCGGCAGGCATCGCCAAAGTGCTGGCGTTGCCTCTCAAACTCATGCATTAATCGGCACAAACACGGCTGGTGGCGAGCAACTGTTCTACGCTTCGAGAATCATTCGCTGCTCTGCACGAATGGTTGTCATGGACAGTGCTGCTGCCTGCCGTGTCATCTCCGAATAATGGATGTTGAGGGGAATGCCTGTGTCTACCCGCCACTGTCACCTGCAGGCGCTTGCGCTGAGCACATTGCTACTGTTTTCGGGCCTGAGTCTGGCGCTCGACAAGCCCATCGGCCCTGCTGTGCTGAGTATTTCCGGGTTGGTGACACAGCCGAATATGCAGCAGCAAGCCGTGTTCGATATGGCGATGCTGCAAGCCTTGCCGCAGCGCAGTTTCACCACGCAAACCCCCTGGTATGCCGAACCGGCGACGTTCACAGGTCCCTTGCTGCGTGATGTGCTGGACACCGCCGGGGCCAAAGGCGAGGGCATTACCGCGATTGCCCTGAATGACTACCGCACCGAGATTCCCTTCAGCGACGCGATTAAATACGACCTGATTGTGGCCATTCTGATGAATGGCCAGCCCATGCCCGTGCGCGAAAAGGGCCCGCTGTTTCTGGTGTACCCGTTCGATAGCAAAGCCGAGCTGCAGGCTGCGACTTTTTATAATCGCTCGGCCTGGCAACTGCGCGCCCTGCAGATCAAATAGCCATGCGCAAGTTCCGCCTGTTATGGCTGTTGATCATCAGCCTGGTGCTGCTATACGTGGCAATCGGGGCGATTCTCGCTCACCAGTACCGCAGCCTCAGTGAGGTTATGCGCAGTGGTGACGACAACGCGCTGTGGGCCTTTGCCCAGCTGAGCACCGAGTACCAGCGCTTTGATCATGCGCTGCACACCTACATCCTTGATCCGGTGAGGTCGCGCCGCAATCAGGCGTCCGACCAGCTTGGCAGTATCGGCATTGATGAGCTGCAGCTGCGTTACGACATCTTCGTCAGTCGCGTCAGCACCATCCAGACCGAGTCGGCGCAGCGCCTGATGGGCGATGAGGCGATCTACCAGCAAACCCTGCAAGCCTTGGAAAGCTTTATCCGCACGGCCGATGCGGCACTTGAAGACTTTGTTCGACGTGGCACGCCGCTGAATGCCAGCTTGCTGCGTGAGCAGCTACAACTGCTCCAGTTCGATATTCAGGATCTCGTCTACACCTCGGCGCAACTGGCGGCGCGTACCGTCGATGGGCGCAACGCCGAGCTGCGTTCCCAGGTTGTGGTCACCACGGCGCTGACCCTGTTTCAAGGCTTTCTCACCCTGATGTTTGGTCTCGCCATGCTGCGCCAGACCCGCCAGCGCGTGCGCGCCCAGCGCGAGCTGCTGGCGGCGCAGGGCAAGTTGGTGGAAGCCCTGCAGGAAAATGAAGAGGTGCTTGAAGGGCGCGTGCAGCAACGCACTCAGGAGCTGGCCGAGGCCAACCAGACGCTGCGTGAACACGAAAAAGAACTGCAGATCGCCCGGACCAAGGCCGAAAGCGCATCGCAGCTGAAGTCGGACTTCCTGGCCAATATGAGCCACGAGATTCGCACGCCGATGAATGCGGTAATCGGCATGAGCCACTTGGTGCTGAGCAGCGACTTGACCGCCAAGCAGCGCGACTATGTGGAGAAGATTCAGCGTTCGGGCCAGCATCTGCTGGGGCTGATCAACGACATCCTCGATTTGAGCAAGATCGAGGCCGGCAAGCTGGATGTCGAGTCGGTGCCGTTCGAGTTGCACACAGTGCTGGAAAACATGGCCAGCCTGATCGGTGAGAAATGCGCTGCTAAGGATCTGGAACTGATCTTCGACATTGACCCGCAACTGCCCGAGAGTTTTATCGGCGACCCGCTGCGCCTGGGCCAGGTGCTGATCAACTACGCCAATAATGCAGTCAAGTTCACCGAACAGGGCGGCGTGGTGATTCGCGCGCGGATGCTGGCGCAGGATGCCAAGGGTGTTCAGGTGCGCTTTGAGGTCGAGGACTCCGGTATCGGCCTCTCGCCCGAACAACAGGCGCGGCTGTTTCAGTCATTCCAGCAGGCCGACAGCTCGACCACGCGCAAGTACGGCGGCACCGGGCTGGGCCTGGCGATTTCGCGCAAGCTGGCCGAGCTGATGCATGGCGAAGTCGGCGTCGACAGCCTGTTGGGGCAGGGCAGCACCTTCTGGTTTACCGCTCATCTGGGCGTGGTTGCTGCGCCAAAACCTGTGCTGTCGCTGCTGCCAACCCCGGATTTGCGCAACCGCCGGGTGCTGGTGGTGGACGATAACCCGCAGGCCCTGCATATCCATGCCAGCCTGCTGCGCTCCATGAGTTTTCAGGTGGCGGAAGCCGACTGCGGCGAGCAGGCGCTGGAGCTTGCTGCCAAGGCCTGCGCTGCCGGCACACCCTTTGAGGCAGCCTTTGTTGATTGGAAAATGCCCGGCATCAATGGCCTGGAAACCTGCCGCCAGCTGGCCTTGCTCGATCCTGCGCCGCAGCCGGTGATCATTACGGCTTATGGCCGCGAAGAAGTCTTCCATGAGGCTGAGCAGGCCGGGATTGCCTTGCTGCTGGTCAAACCGGTGAGCCCGTCGTTGCTGTTCGACGCGGCGATTCGCGCTCTTGGCGGCAGCAGCGCCAGTGAGAGCAGCCTGCGCCCGGCCAGTAACGTCAGCGTGCAGGACCTCAGCGCGCTGCAGGGCGCGCAGGTGCTGTTGGTGGATGATAACGAGCTGAACCAGCAGGTCGGCCGTGACCTGTTGGAGGCTGCCGGGGTCTGCGTTGCTGTGGCCGAAAATGGTCAGATCGCCCTGGATATGCTGGCCGCTGACGATTACCAACTGGTGCTGATGGATATGCAGATGCCGGTGATGGATGGCCTGACCGCCACCCAGCAGATCCGCGCCAACCCGCGCTGGGCTGAGCTGCCGGTGTTGGCCATGACTGCCAACGCCATGAGCAGCGACCGCGAGCGGTGCCTGGCCGCCGGTATGAATGCGCACCTGGCCAAACCCATCGACCCGGACGAGCTGTTCGCGCTGTTGCTGAAATGGCTGCCAGCGGCGGCTGACACGGGCAACGCGGTGCCAGTTGCGCGGGCGTCAGCCCAGGCTGAAGCGGGCTTTCCCGAAATTGCCGGCGTGGATGTGCAGGGCGGCTTGCGCCGGGTACTCAACAAGCGCACGGCCTATGAATCGATGCTGCGCAAATTTGTTCAGGGGCAGGCGGATGCCGCCGAGCAGACGCGGCGCCTGCTTGCCGAAGGCCTGCACGAGGATGCCCTGCGTGCCCTGCATACGCTCAAGGGCACGGCCGCGACCATCGGCGCCAATGGCCTGGCCGAACAGGCCGGCGTGCTGGAAGACAGCCTCAGGCTAGGGCCGCCGGATAGCCAGTTCGATGCGCAGCTCAGCGCACTGGGCGAAAGCTGCGCCGAGTTGATCGCGCGTCTGCAGGCGGTGCTGCCCGCGCAAGCCGTGACGGAGGCCGCCGCCGGTGCTATCGACTGGCCGCGTGTGCGCCAACTGGTGGCTCGCCTGGAGTACTTGCTCGGTGATGACGATGCCGATGCCATCGAGTTGTTCCAGCAGGAGGCGGCCTTGTTCAAGGCGGTGCTGGGCTCGGGGTTTGCGGCGCTGGAACGGGCCATCAACAGTTATATTCTGGACGACGCCCTGGCGGTTTTACGGGCGGCGATACACAGCAATCCGGCACTGAGTAAGGACGCGACGTAATGGACAGGCTACTGGCCGGCAGAGAAAAACCGACGATTCTGGTGGTGGATGACACCCCCGATAACCTTTCGCTGATGAGCGGTTTGTTACGCGAGGACTACAAGGTCAAGCTGGCACCCAGCGGCGAACGTGCGCTGCAGATTGTCAGCGGTGAGGCCAAGCCCGATCTGATTCTGCTCGACATCATGATGCCGGGGCTGGATGGCTACGAGGTGCTGCGCCGCCTGCAGCAGGATGTTGCTACTGCGACGATTCCGGTGATTTTCCTCACCGCCATGACCGCTGCCGAGGATGAGAAAGTCGGCCTGGACCTGGGCGCCGTTGATTACATCAGCAAGCCGATCAATCCAGCGATTGTTCTGGCCCGCGTGCACACCCAACTGCAACTGAAATTCGCCCGTGACTTGCTGCAGAACCAGAATGTTTTCCTTGAGCACGAGGTGGAAAAGCGCACCCGTGAAGTGATGGCAATTCAGGATGTGACCATCCGGGCGATTACTTCCCTGGCGGAAACCCGCGACAACGAAACCGGCAACCACATTCGCCGCACCCAGTTCTATGTCAAGGCGCTGGCCGAGCATCTGCAGACGCACCCACGGTTTAGCGCTGAACTAACCGCAGACACGATCCAGTCGATATTCAAATCGGCGCCGCTGCATGACATCGGCAAGGTTGGTATTCCCGATAGCATCCTGCTCAAACCGGGCAAACTCGACTTTGACGAGTTTGAAATCATGAAAACTCACACCACCCTGGGCCGCGATGCCATCGTGCATGCCGAGCAGGAGCTGGGCGAGTCCATCGCCTTTTTACGCCACGCCAAGGAAATTGCGCTTAGCCATCAGGAAAAATGGGACGGCAGCGGATACCCACAAGGCCTGGTGGGGGAGGCGATCCCGCTCTCTGCGCGCTTAATGGCCCTGGCCGATGTGTATGACGCGCTGATCTCGCGGCGGGTGTACAAGCCGCCCTTTAGCCATGAAAAAGCCCTGGAGATCATCCGCGAGGGGCGCGGCAGTCATTTTGACCCGGATATCGTCGATGGCTTTGAACAGATCAGCGAAGCCTTCGCCCAGATCGCCCGGCAATACAGTGATGAGCCGGCTTCCAACGAGTAAGAGGTGTCGTGCTGTATGTCGAACAATGCCACCACGCTGTTAGTTGTCGATAGCGATCCGGTGCTGACCCGCGCCCTGGTTGAGGAGTTGCAGCGCCATGGCGTGGCCCAGGTGCTGCAGGCCAACGATGTGGCGAGCGCACTGCAGCAGCTGCGGCAAACACCTGTGTCGCTGGTGCTCAGTGAACAGAACCTGGCCGGTTCAACCGGGCTGGCGCTGTTTGAAGGCATGCGCAGCGATGAAGCGCTGGCGGAGATTCCCTTTGTGCTGATGTCCAGCGCCATGCAGCGTCAGGATGTGCAGCGCGCCATTCAACTGGGTATCCGCGATCTGCTGGTCAAACCCTTTACTACCCAGCGCTTGCTGGAGCGCGTGCAGCGCTCCCTGCAGCGCGACGATCTGCTGGTGCAAGCCAGCCTGCCGCAAGGCGAAGAACGCGCGAGCATTCTGGTGGTCGATGACACGCCGGAGAACCTGCAGTTGCTGGCCGGGCTGTTTCGCGATCAGTTCAAGGTAAAGCTGGCGCACAACGGCGAGAAAGCCATCGCCATCTGCCATTCAGACAACCCGCCGGACCTGATCCTGCTGGATGTGATGATGCCCGACATGGACGGCTTCGAGGTGGCGCGCCGGCTGCGTCAGCACCATGCTTCGGAGCATATCCCGATTATTTTCGTGACCGCCCTGAGCGATGAACGCTCCCGTGAGCAAGGGCTGTCGCTGGGCGCGGTGGACTATGTGTTCAAACCGATTGACCCAACCCTGCTGCGCATTCGTGTGCGCAACCTGATGCGCTACGTCGAACATCGCCGGCAGCTGCAGACTGACCTGGATCAGTTGCTGGAACTGGCTGCTTTACGTGCCGACATGCTGCACCTGATCAGCCATGAGCTGCAGCAACCGCTTAACCAGTGCGCAGAAGCGTTGCAGAACCTGACGCAGGATGCCGCGCTCAATCCGGCGCAGAAACAGCAGGTGCAACTGGCCACGCAAAGTAGCCAGCAGATGAAGGAGCTGCTGGAGCTGGCGGGCGAGCAGCTGTCCCTTGAAGCCGGACAACGTGAATTGCGCCCTGAAAGCATTCGGCTGAACCCGCTGCTGCGTGAGTTGATCGGCGAGTTGCGTCAGCGTTATGGCGACCGTGGCGTCGATATCCAGCTGGAAACCGCGCTGGGTAGCAGTACTGCGGTGATGGCCGATCCTGGGCTTTGCCATGCCTTGCTTTACCGCGTGCTCAAACACGCCCATAGCGCTTGCCCGGTGGGCAGCCAGCTGAGCCTGGTGATGATTGATGAGAGCCCGGCGCAGGTGAAACTGCTACTGCCTGCGCGCCCAGCCAGCAATAAATCGCTGGCCGCCGCCCGCGCGTTGGCCCGCGCCCAGGGCGGCGATGTGCGGCAGGAAGATGACGGCGAGAGTTGCGTGATTCGCGTCAGCCTGCCGCGCGCCTGAGCAGATTCTGAGCGTGTGATTCGCACCGTACTTTATGCGGGGCGGCAACGTGGTGCTCGTCAAATAGGCTTTTTTCCGGCATAAGCCTGATGCATTCGCGCCAGTGGGCGGCTTGGGAACGGAAAATATGTATCACGGGGAACGCTTCAACGCCTGGACCCATCTGGTCGGGGCGCTTCTGGCTTGCGCGGGGGCGGTATGGTTACTGGTGCTGGCGAGCCTGGATGGTGAGCTGCGCAAGATTATCAGTGTGGCAATCTACGGCCTGACCCTGGTGCTGCTGTACAGCATCTCCACGCTTTACCACAGCGTGCAGGGGCGGGCGAAAGTGCTGATGCGCAAGCTCGATCACCTGTCGATCTACCTGCTGATCGCGGGCAGTTATACGCCGTTCTGCYTGATCACCCTGGAAGGAACCTGGGGCTGGACGCTGTTCGGCATCGTCTGGACGCTGGCAATCATCGGCATGCTGCAGGAGATCAAGCCACGCTCCGAGGCGCGCGTGCTGTCGATTGTGATCTACGCCGTGATGGGCTGGATTGTGCTGATCGCGGTCAAGCCGCTGATTGCCGCACTGGGCATGGCCGGGTTTATCTGGCTGGCCGGCGGCGGGGTGTTGTACACCGTGGGCATCATCTTCTTTGCCTATGACAGCCGCTTCCGCCATTGGCACGGCATCTGGCACCTGTTCGTCATGGGCGGCAGCTTGATGCACTTTGTTGCGGTGCTGCGTTACGTCCTGTAATCCCCTGCCGGCTATTCGACGCGCTGTTCGCCGGTATAGCTCAAGGTCACCTTGCAGCGTCGGCAGTAGTAGCGCCGGCCTTTGCTGACCAGTGCATGACGCTGGGCGGAAAACGGAAACTCCCCCTGCGGGCAGCTGCAACGGTAGATATAGCGGCTGAGCGTGCGCCGCTGTACCGCATAGCTGTGACAACGGTTGGGCGGCAGCTCATACACGCCACGCATGATCAGTTGCCACTCCTCACCATGGGGCTGAATCTTCAGGCCGAATAGCTGATGGGCGATTAGGTGCGCCACTTCGTGGGGTACGGTCTGCTTGAGGAAGTCTTCGCGGTTTTCCCGGTACAGCTGCGGGTTGAAGCGCAGCTTGTTTTCCGTCAGGTGCGCCACGCCGGCTTTTTGTCCGCGCAGCTTGAAACTCACCTCGGCGCGGGCAAAAGGGCGTTTGAAAAAGGCTTCAGCCTGCTGGTAGCACTGCTCTACGCGGCTCAGAAGGTGTTCGGACATAAGTGCGGCGATCACGATGGGGGCAGCGATTATGCCCAAGGCCGGCAGTGCCCGCAGCCCTGAAACGACGAAACCACCCGCAGGTGGTTTCGTTGTGTGTCATCAGGCGTTGCCTTAGCTGGTGTACACCGGGCCGACGCCAAAGCCCCAGAGAATCACCGAGCTGGCGATCATCGCCACCAGTACTACCAAGCCTACCGCGAGCACCGAGCTGGAGAACATAAAGCCTTCATCTTCGGGGATGCCCATAAAGGTCGGTATGCCGACGTAGAGTAGATAAACCGTGTAACAGATGGCCGCCGTGCCCACCACCATGGCCAGCCAGAGATGTGGATAGAGCGCCGCCAGCCCGCCGATAAACAGCGGTGTAGCGGTGTAGGCCGCAAATACCACGCATTGCGTGAGGTTTGGGCTGGCATCGTAGGTGCGTGCCATCCAGTGGATAAACGCGCCCATCACTGCGATCCCGGCAAGCATTGCCAGGTAGGTCATGATGGTCATTTGCAACGCACTGGCCTCGGTCAGCATCACCGGCGCTCGATCGCCGATTGCCCAGCCGACCTGGGTGGTGCCGATATAGGCTGAGACTGCGGGAATTGCCGCGAGAATCAGTACGTGGGTGAGATACATGTGGCTGATGGTTTCTTCTTCGCCACGGATTTCCTGCCATTCCTGGTCGGGATGGGTGAATAGCCCCCAAACGTGATGGATCATGCCAGACCTCCTCTTGTTATAGCGGTCGCCCCCCAGCGCAGCGCCTGATTCGCGTGTGCAGCGTCATCAGGTACAAGGCCGAACCTATGCGACCGTATGTCGCAGTATAGGCAGCCATTAATGAGGACAAAGGCGCGGCTTTAGAGCAAATCGGACTCTCAAGCACGTCCGTAATAGCGTTCGAGGATTTCCATGGCCTTGTTGATCGACTGCAGGCGCGCCGTGTTACCGCCGCGATCAGGGTGGTGCAGGCTCACCAGTTGGCGGTAGCGGTGCTTGATAGTGGCGAGATTGAGCGTCTGCTCACGGCCTTCAAGCTCGAACAGTTCCAGCGCCGCCTGTTTTTCTTCGCTGCCGTGCATGCGCGTCCAGAAACTCAGTAGCAGTTTGGCCACATCCTGCTCGTCGGTGTCGTTGAGCTGGCTAAGGTCGAGGTAATAGTCGCGCAGCGGGTCGTGCTCGCTCAGCTCGCTGCTGCCGGGCTGGTAGGGCAGCAACTGGATATGCAGTGCACTGATCTGCAGATGCCCGCTCTGCGCCGCCCACAGCTGTTCACGCAGGCGGTAGAGGGCGTTGAACAGCAGAAAGTGCGTGCGAAACAGCGCCAGCTTGTCCGTCAACGGCAGATTGGGGATATGCGCACATTGGCGGGCTTTCAGCAGCTGGATCAGCTGGTATTCGCCAAGGCCGTCAGGGGCTGCGCGCAGCAGCTGGTGCAGTTGTTCAGGCAGGTCGAAATCGTCGTTCATCGGCGCAGCCTAGCATTTCACTTTGATTGGGGTAGGGCGCGTCACGCTTTCTGCGTAAAATGCCGCATCCTCAACGACTTCCGGACTCCAGCGCACCATGGGCACCCTCTCGGTCAATCAGAACAAACTGCAAAAACGCCTGCGTCGCCAGGCCGGCGAAGCCGTTGCCGACTTCAACATGATCGAGGATGGCGATAAGGTCATGGTCTGCCTGTCCGGCGGCAAGGACAGCTACACCATGCTCGACGTGCTGCTCCACCTGCAGAAGGTCGCGCCGATCAAGTTCGAGATTGTTGCGGTAAACATGGACCAGAAGCAGCCCGGCTTCCCCGAGCACGTGCTGCCGGCCTATCTGGAGTCCATCGGTGTGCCGTATCACATCGTCGAGAAGGACACCTATTCGGTGGTCAAGGAGAAGATTCCGGAAGGCAAGACCACCTGTTCGCTGTGTTCACGCCTGCGCCGCGGCACCCTGTACACCTTTGCCGACGAGATCGGCGCGACCAAGATGGCCCTGGGTCACCATCGCGACGATATTCTGGAAACCTTCTTCCTCAATATGTTCTACGGCGGCACCCTCAAGGCTATGCCGCCCAAGCTGCGTGCCGACGACGGCCGTAACGTGGTGATTCGTCCGCTGGCTTACTGCAACGAGGCGGATATCGAGGCTTACAGCCAGCTCAAGGAATTCCCGATCATCCCGTGCAACCTCTGTGGCTCCCAGGAAAACCTGCAGCGCCAGGTGGTCAAGGAGATGCTGCAGGACTGGGAGCGCAAGTCGCCGGGGCGCACCGAGATCATGTTCCGCGCCCTGCAGAACGTAGTGCCGTCGCAGCTGGCTGACCGCAACCTGTTCGACTTCAAGAGCCTGAAAATCGATGACAGCGCCACGCCGCGCTTTCTCGACGTGATGAACCTCTGATCCTGCGGTTTCCCGGCTCAAGGATTGCCCGATGCGCGATTACAAATGGCTTAACGAATACTGCCTGAACCGCTTTGGCTCGGTCGCCGAGCTGGAGTCGATCCTGCCGCAGCCGCGCAGCGCCGAGGAGCTGCGGGCGATCAGTGATGACCGCTATCTGTCGACACTCAGCTTGCGGGTGTTTCGTGCCGGCCTCAAACACAGCCTGGTGGATGCCAAGTGGCCGGCATTCGAGCAGGTGTTCTTCGGCTTTGATCCGGAGAAAGTCGTGCTGATGGGCGCCGAGCGTCTGGAAAACCTGATGCAGGATGCGCGCATCATCCGTCACCTCGGCAAGCTCAAGAGCGTGCCACGCAACGCCCAGTTCATCCTCGATGTGCAGAAGGACAAGGGCAGCTTTGGCGCGCTGATCGCCGACTGGCCTGTGAGCGATGTGGTCGGGCTGTGGAAGTACCTGGCCAAGCACGGCAGTCAGCTTGGCGGGCTGTCTGCGCCGCGTTTTCTGCGCATGGTCGGCAAGGACACCTTTGTGCCCAGCGATGACATGGTCGCTGCACTCAAGGCGCAGAAGATCATCGACAAGGCGCCCACCAGCCTGAAAGAGCTGGCAGCCGTGCAAGCCGCGTTCAACCAATGGCACGAGCAGAGCGGGCGGCCGCTGTGTCAGCTGTCGGTGATGCTGGCGCATACGGTCAACCACTGAGCCGGTCGGTGTAGGGTGGATGAGGCTTTTCCATCCACCATGGCGCTGTTGCGGTGGACGAAAAGAGCGTCGTCCACCCTACGCATGAGGGATCGAGATGGACAAGGTCATTGCCCGTGTTGCCCAAGCAATCAAACAGGCTGAACGCATCCTGCTGATCACCGGTGCCGGCCTGTCTGCCGACTCAGGTTTGCCCACCTATCGCGGCCTCGGTGGCCTGTACAACGGCCACACCGCCGAAGGCTTGCCGATTGAGGAAGCGTTGTCCGGCCCGATGCTGCAGCGTGACCCCGCTTTGTGCTGGAAATACCTGGCGGAGCTGGGCAAGGCTTGCCTGGGTGCCAAGGCCAATGCCGGACATTTCGCCATCGCCGAGCTGCAACGCAAGAAGCCTGAATGCTGGCTGCTGACCCAGAATATCGACGGCTACCACTGCGCCGCTGGCAGCCCGATGGAGCGGGTGATCGAGATTCATGGTGAGCTGGCGCCGCTGTATTGTCAGTCCTGCGGGGCTGTCGACGCCGAGCTGGCAGAACATCTCGAGCGACCGCTACCACCCAAATGCCGGCAATGCGCCGGGGTGCTGCGCCCGCCAGTGGTGCTGTTCGAGGAAATGTTGCCTGAGCAGGCCATCGGTACGCTGTATGACGAGGTGCGCAAAGGCTTTGAGGTGGTGATCAGCATCGGCACCAGCGCGAGCTTCCCGTATATCGTCGAACCACTGCTGCGGACCCGTCAGGCGGGCGGCTTTACGGTGGATATCAACCCGCAGCGCACCGACTTGAGCGCTCGGGTGGATGTGCATCTACAAGGGCGGGCGTTAGATGTTTTGCCAGAACTACTGAGTCACATTTAGAGCCATAGAATTTGCAAATGCATGCCATAGAGGGCATAGTCGCGCTCTTGTGAAATTCRCCGACACGGTCGTGCCCATGCTCAAACGCCTCGCACCCCTCGTGCCTATCGCACTCTCCCTGGTTCTGGCCGCCTGCGCCAACCATGCCCCACAGCCGCAGCTGGCAACCCAGCCTGCAGTGTTCTCCTCGACAGACCTTGCCGAGTTTGACGAACAAGCCAAAGAAGCGGCTCTGGGCGACTTCACTGAAGACAAATCCTACAAACTGCCGGAACTGGCTGACAGCATTCTGTCTCACGGCCTGTCGCTGGTGGGTACCCGTTATCGTTACGGTGGCAGCACGGTGAAATCCGGCTTCGATTGCAGCGGCTTTATCGGTTATCTGTTCAAGGAAGAGCTGGGCATGAAACTGCCGCGCTCGTCCCGCGACATGATCAATATCGACGCACCGCTGGTGTCGCGTGATGACTTGGAACCGGGCGATCTGCTGTTCTTCAGCACCAATGGCCGTAACCGCGTCAGCCATGCCGGCATCTACATGGGCGATAACCAGTTTATCCACTCCAGCAGCAGCCGCAGCGGTGGCGTGCGGGTCGATAGCCTGGATGATCGCTACTGGTCGCGTACCTTTATCGAGGCCAAACGCGCCCTGGCGCTGGCTCCAAGCGAGTCGGTTGTACGCCACCCTTGACCCTGTGAGTGGCGGCTGAATCAGTTCGGTCGCTGCGATTAATCGATAATCCAGGCGCATCTCGATAGTTTTCAATAACCTGCCAAGCAAAGCTAAAGCTTGCACTACGATGTGCAAGCCGGCAGAGTAGGGCGCATCCCGGCTCAGGATCGCTCGTCCATGACCGCTATCGCCCGTCTCAGCTTGATTGTGCTTGCCGCGCTGCTCAGCGCCTGTGCCAGCCATACCCCCACGCCAACCCCGCAACCTGTTGTGCATGCGCCAATCGGCAGCTTTAACGGCAATGCCGATGATGTGCTATTTCGCGCTCTGGGCTTGGTCGGCACGCCCTATCGCTACGGCGGTAATACCCCGGATGGCGGCTTTGATTGCAGTGGTCTGATTGGCTATGTCTACCGCGATGCGGCGGGTATCAGTCTGCCGCGCTCGACCCGTGAACTGATCAGCATGCGCGTCCCGGCTATCGGTCGCGACCGCCTGCAAAGTGGCGATCTGGTGTTCTTTGCCACCAATGGCGGCAGTCAGGTCAGTCACGCCGGTATCTATGTCGGCGATGGCCGTTTCGTACATGCGCCTTCCAGCGGCGGCACTGTACGCCTGGATAGCCTGAGCAATACGTATTGGCAACGCACTTATCTGAATGCCAAGCGCGTATTTACTCCGGAACTGGCGCGCAACCCCTGACAGCTTTGGTCGGCAGAGGGAGTAGGCATGACCAATCGAACGCTCAATCTCGATTCCGCCCTGTATCAATATCTGCTGGATGTTTCCCTACGTGAAACACCGCTGCTCAAACGTCTGCGTGAGGAAACCGCGCAGCTGAGTACGGCGCGTTGGCAGATTGCCCCTGAGCAGGGGCAGTTTATGGCCTTGCTGGTGCAGCTGACTGGCGCGCGGCGGATTGTCGAAGTCGGCACCTTTACCGGCTACAGCGCCATCTGCATGGCCCAGGCCATGCCCGAGGATGGTCGACTGATCTGCTGCGATATCCCTGGCGAGTACAACGCTACGGCCGAGCGTTACTGGCGTGAAGCCGGATTCAGCTCGCGTATCGAACAGCGTCTGGCCCCTGCGCTACAGACCTTGGCGGCGCTGGAGGCTGAGGACCTGGCTGGCAGTATCGATCTGCTGTTTATCGATGCCGACAAGGCCAATTACCCAGCCTATCTGGAACATGCCCTGCGCCTGGTGCGCCAGGGTGGACTGATCCTGTTCGATAACACCCTGTGGAGCGGGCGTGTGCTTGAGGAACACCCCGAAAGCGCCGACACCCGGGCGATTCAGGCGCTCAACCTGGCGCTGCGGGATGATCCGCGTATCGACCTGTCCCTACTGCCTTTAGGTGACGGCCTGAGCCTGTGCCGTAAACGCTGAGCCTGTATGCCCGAACCGATTCGTCTGCCCGATCAACCTGATGCCTGCGAACTTTGCGCCCGCTCGGCTGCTCTGACGCGCCATCACCTGATCCCCAAGGCGCTGCACAACAAGGTCTATGTGCAGAAACGCTTCGGCAAAAGCGAGCGCATCAGCGCCACGCTCTGGGTCTGCCGCGCCTGCCACAACCAGATCCACCGCTTGTTCAGCGAAAAGGAGCTGGCGCTGACCTACAACAACCGCGACAGCCTGCTCAGTGATGAACGCCTGCGTACCTTTGTCGAGTGGCTGGCCAGCAAGCCCGCAGGCTTTATGCCCAGGCATTAAATGCTTTCTCTTTGGAGGCAGGCTTTATGCTTCCTGTGTAAATCGAGGGCTTATTTTAGGAGCGTACATGCAGTGTTTTTCAAGGATGGGTGTTGTATGTGGGCTGCTCATAACCATGTCGTTCAGCACTGCGCCGCTTTATGCACAGCAACAGCATTTGGGGCCGCTAGATGATGGCGTGATTTCTTGCGCGGAAATGCAAAAATTTCCTGAGCTGGTTTTTGTTGAGTCGATTGATTTGGGCTCAGGGCATGGCTCGCCTGTTGAGGTCGATTACACCTGTGGTGCAGGGTTAGCGGCATTGCCTTTTATGGCAGATATCCTGCAATTAGCTGAGAAAATTCGAGGTCAGCCGCAGCCTGGTGTGTGTACCGGAACGATCATTTATGCGCAGTGGCGTTACTACCACTTTGGTCTGTTGAAGGCCGGCATTGCGCCACGGCTGTTTCTTGATGCCAATCTGTGGCTGACAGACCCACAAGTACAAGATTCTTATTTTGCAGCGTGGGCTGTCGAGAGCCCTTCGAGTTATAGATTACGCCAGGCGTTTATCCAGAGTCGTAAGCAAACCGAACCGCTACTTGAGCATCACTATCGTGCTATGGGGCTAGATCAGGCAAAAGCCAGGTCGTTGGCAAATAAAGTCATGGGGTTGGTCTACATGCGCGCTGCGGGGGCATTTCCTGGCTCCAGCTCATTTAGCACTCGCCCTAAGCAATTGTCGGCTCTGGCTACTGCAGCTAATGCGCCAATACTTGAAGCTGAGCAAGTAGCTGCTGCATTGGATGAGGAACCGGCCGCCGAGGATATTGATCAAGCGTTGAAGCTGGCTCTTTCTCGTAATGCGCCATTAGCGATTATTCAGATGCTAGCCGAGCGTCTCGATAGTCTTGATCGTGGCGACGAGTCAGCACTGTTCTTTGCCCTGAGTAATCGTGACGCGTTGATCTATTTGTTGGATAAAGGAGCGTCGATTAATTATGCCAATGGCTTTGGTAAAACTGCTCTGTTCTATGCCATCGAGAATGCTCAGCCTGAAGTAGTCAGCTTGTTGCTTGAGCGTGGTGCTGATCCCAATCGCTCGTATAAAAGTATTGAGGAGATAGAGCGTGAGCCTTGTGTATATGACATAAAGCATGGCCTCCGCACTCCGTTGATGCATGCTGCCCAGCATGCAGATTTGGCCGTTATGGCACTGTTGATTGAGGCTGGCGCACGTCTACGGGATTTAGACTCCCTCGGTTGGAGTGCGCTGGATTATGCGGTAACCCATGAGCGGTCGGAGAATGCAAATTACTTGCGTAGCAAAGGGGGCTGAGTGTGTGAGTGCAACAGGGCAGTCAGCTCGCTTAGGTACTATTAAAGACTTTTCACTGCATCTCGGTTTGACGCTCCGGCACCAACTCTCTACCCTTCGCGCCTTGTAACAGGTGCCCCCGACGCTGTGCGTGCGCGGGGTGAAACTGGGAAGTCGGTGCGTTGTGCATTTACGCCAACTATTCCGACGCTGCCCCCGCAACGGTAAGTGAGTCAAACGCCGCTATTGCCACTGTGCTCAAGCATGGGAAGGCGCGGTATAGAACCGCAAGGTTCGCTCACAAGCCCGGAGACCGGCCTGTTGCAGTCCACGGCATCGCGGAGGGCGATGGCTGGCGTGTGGTTTGCCCTATGCGCAGGCCCGCGCTGTCCCTATCCCCGCGTGCTTTTTCCAGCCAGATCGCCCTGTGGCGGTGGAGCAGCGCGATGACTGAATCGATTGAACGTGACGCCCGGCACAAGGCGCGCATGGCCCGCAAGAAAGCCCTGATCGATGAAAAGATTGCCCAGGCCCAGGACGAGTACGGCCTGCTGCTGGTGCACAGCGGCAATGGCAAGGGCAAGAGCAGCAGCGCTTTTGGCATGGTCGCCCGCGCCCTGGGTCACGGCCTCAAGGTCGGCGTGGTGCAATTTATCAAGGGGGCGGCCAGCACCGGCGAAGAAACCTTCTTCCGCCGCTTTCCCGATGAAGTCAGCTACCACGTAATGGGCGAGGGCTTTACCTGGGAGACGCAGGATCGCCAGCGCGATATCGATAAGGCCCGCGAAGCCTGGGCGGTGGCGGCGCAGCTGCTGAATGACCCGGCCATCGGCCTGGTGGTGCTCGACGAGCTGAATATCGCCCTGAAATACGGCTATCTGGAACTCGACGCGGTGCTCGCCGACATCGAAGCGCGGCCGTTGCTGCAGCATGTGGTGGTAACCGGTCGCGGCGCGCTGCCGGGGATGATCGAGGCGGCGGATACCGTCACCGAGATGAGCCTGATCAAGCACGCGTTCAAGGCCGGGGTTAAGGCGCAGAAGGGGGTCGAGTTTTGACCAGCGCTCGTTCATGCCCGGCGTTATTGATCGCCGCACCGGCTTCCGGCCAAGGCAAGACTACGGTGACCGCCGCCTTGGCGCGTTTGCATGCGCGTCAGGGCAAGCGCGTGCGGGTGTTCAAGTGTGGCCCGGACTTTCTCGACCCGATGATCCTCGCCCGCGCCAGCGGCGCGCCGGTGTATCAACTCGACCTGTGGATGGTCGGCGCCGTGGAGAGCCGCAAGCTGCTCTGGGAAGCCGCAGGTGAAGCTGATCTGATTCTGATCGAAGGGGTGATGGGCTTGTTCGATGGCACGCCGTCTGCGGCCGACCTGGCGCGGCACTTTGGTGTGCCAGTGCTGGCGGTGATCGACGGCTCGGCCATGGCGCAGACCTTCGGTGCTATGGCCCATGGTCTGGCGACCTTTCAGCCTGATCTGCCGTTCTCCGGGGTGCTCGGCAACCGGGTTGGCAGCACGCGGCACGGCGAGATATTGCGCGACGCGCTGCCGGCCTCGATCCGCTGGTACGGCGCCTTGCCGCGCAGCGCCGAAGTCGGTTTGCCGAGTCGCCATCTGGGTCTGGTGCAGGCGGGTGAGCTGGTCGACCTGGATGCGCGCCTGGACGCCGCCGCTGATGCCTTGGCCGCCAGTGCCGATACCAGCCTACCGCCGCCGGTCAGCTTTGCCGCACCTGAGCAGGCAAGGCCCGCGCGGTTGCTTAATGGCGTGCGGATTGGCGTGGCGCGCGACAGCGCCTTTGCCTTTCTCTATCAGGCCAACCTCGATCTGCTGCGCGAGCTGGGCGCTGAATTGACGTTCTTTTCCCCGCTCAGCGATCAGCAACTGCCCGATATCGACAGCCTGTATCTGCCCGGCGGCTACCCAGAGTTGCATCTGCCCACGCTTGAGGCCAACCAGCCCATGGCCGCGTCGATTCGCGCGCACCATGCAGCCGGCAAGCCGATTCATGCCGAGTGCGGCGGCATGCTCTATCTACTCGACAAACTGACCGACAAACAGGGCGCCAGCGGGCAGATGCTCGGTTTGTTAAGTGGCGAGGCGAGCTTGCAACCGCGCATGACCGCCATGGCCTTGCAACAGGCTGAGCTGCCGGAAGGGTTGCTGCGCGGCCACAGTTTCCACTACTCGGCGCTAAGCAGCGCACTGCAACCGCTGACCCGTGGCGAATGCCCGAACTACAAGCGCACCAGTGAGGCGGTCTATCGCCAGGGCCGAATGACCGCCTCCTATATCCACTTCTATCTGCCGTCCGATCCGGCTGCAGCTGCCGCGCTGTTTCTGCCCGGAGCGCCGGCATGAGCGAGCAGGCCTTCAGCCTTGAGGAGCGTGCGGCGGTGTATCGCGCCATCGCTGAGCGCCGCGATATGCGCCATTTCAGCGGTGGTGAAGTGGTACCGGAGCTGCTTGCGCGATTGCTCGAAGCCGCGCATCAGGCCCCCAGCGTCGGGCTGATGCAGCCTTGGCGGTTTATTCGCATCACCCGCCCGGCCCTGCGTGAGGCGATTCACGGCCTGGTGGAGGAGGAGCGCCTGCGCACCGCCGAAGCATTGGGCGAGCGCAGCGATGAGTTTATGCAGCTCAAGGTCGAGGGCATCCGCGACTGCGCCGAGCTGCTGGTGGTGGCTCTGATGGAGGGCCGCGAGGCCCATGTGTTTGGCCGGCGCACCTTGCCGGAAATGGACCTGGCGTCCCTGGCCTGCGCGATTCAGAACCTCTGGCTGGCTGCCCGCGCCGAGGGTTTGGGTATGGGCTGGGTTTCGCTGTTCGAGCCCCAGGCCCTGGCGGATTTGCTCGGCATGCCGGCCGGCAGCAAACCGTTGGCGGTGCTGTGCCTGGGGCCGGTGACAGAATTCTATGAGGCGCCGATGCTGGTGCAGCAAGGCTGGGCCGAGCCACGACCGCTCAGTGAGTTGCTGTTTGAGAACCAGTGGGGCACGCCATGAGCCTGGTTCTCAGCACCTGCGCCGGGGTCGCCCTGGATGCGATTTTTGGCGAGTCCAAGTGCTGGCATCCGCTAGTGGCCTTTGGTCGTATGGCCGAGCGTATCGAGCAGCGCTTCAATCCGGCGGGCGGCGGTTGGCGCAGCCATGGCGTCAGCGCCTGGTGCCTGGCGGTATTGCCGCTGACCCTGCTGGCCTGGCTGTTGAGCCAGATCAGCGGGCTGGGTTGGGCGGTGGAAATTCTTGCGCTGTACGCCGCGCTTGGCCTGAAAAGCCTGGGCGAGCATGCCATGCCGGTGGCCCAGGCGCTGCGCCTGGGTGATTTGCGCCTGGCGCGCGAGCGGGTTGGCTATATGGTCAGCCGCAATACCGCGCAGCTGGACGCCACGGGTGTGGCCCGCGCTGGCAGCGAGTCGGTGCTGGAAAACGGCAGCGATGCAGTGTTTGCTGCATTGTTCTGGTTTGTGATTGCCGGTGCGCCGGGCGTGGTGCTTTACCGCCTGAGTAATACTCTGGACGCCATGTGGGGCTATCGCAATGAGCGCTTTGAACGCTTCGGCTGGGCCGCGGCGAAGATCGACGATGCACTCAATTATCTGCCTGCACGGCTGGTCGCCTTGACCTATGCGCTGCTCGGTAAAACCATGCTGGCGCTGCGTTGCTGGCGTACCCAGGCGCCGCTGTGGGACAGCCCCAATGCCGGCCCGGTGATGGCGGCAGGCGCTGGGGCGCTGGGCGTCAGCCTGGGCGGCGCGGCGGAATATCAYGGCGAGCTGCATATACGCCCTGAACTGGGCGCGGGGCCGCAACCCAAGGCGCGCGATATCGAACGGGCACTCAATCTGGTCAACGGCGGTGTGTTGCTGTGGCTGGCGCTGCTGCTGTTGTGGGGGGCTTTTTATGCTTGAACCTTCTTATGCTTGAGCACGGCGGTCGCTTGCGCGCGGCCTCGCTGCGTTATGGCATTGCTTTGGCGGATTGGCTGGATTTGTCCACCGGCATCGCACCTTACGGTTGGCCGCTGCCAGCGATCCCCGCGAGTACTTGGGCACGCCTGCCCGAGCAGCAGGACGGCCTGGAAATCGCCGCCCGCGATTACTACGGCGTGAGCAACTTGCTGCCGGTAGCCGGTTCGCAAGCCGCGATCCAGGCGCTGCCGCGTCTACTGCGCAACGTCACGGTGGGTATCGTTTCGCCGGCTTATGCCGAGCATGCGGCGGCCTGGCAGCGTGAAGGGCACCGTCTTCTGGAACTCAGCGAAGGAGCGATTGAGCGGGCGCTGGAGCGCATTGATGTCTTGCTGCTGGTCAATCCGAACAACCCCACCGGGCGCCGCGTCGAACCTGCGCGTTTGCTGGAGTGGCATCGGCGTTTGGCCGAACGGGGCGGCTGGCTGGTGGTGGACGAGGCCTTTATCGACTGCACGCCGGCCTTCAGCCTGGCGGCGTTCAGCGAGCTGCCGGGGCTGATCGTGCTGCGCTCGTTTGGCAAGTTTTTCGGCTTGGCGGGCATTCGCCTGGGCTTTGTCCTGGCGCAGCCGCAGCTGCTGACGCAACTGGCCGAGTTGCTTGGCCCTTGGGCCATCAGTGGGCCGAGCCGGGTGGTGGCCACGGCGTTATTGCAGGATATGGCCGGCCAGCAGGTGCAACGTGAGCGGTTGCTGGCCGATGGCGAACGTCTGGCGGCGCTGCTGACTGCGCATGGGCTCAGTCCTACAGGCGGTTGTGCGCTGTTCCAGTTCTGTTGCACACCGCAGGCCGCCTTGCTGCATGAGTTTCTCGCCCTGCAGGGGATTCTTACTCGCCTGTTTGAACAGCCGCTGAGCCTGCGTTTTGGTCTGCCGCCGGATGAAGCCGGCTGGCAGCGTTTGCAGCAAGCGTTGGTGGTCTTCGCTGGAGAGTTGCCATGACCACACTGATGGTGCAGGGCACCACCTCGGATGCCGGCAAGAGCACCCTGGTAACCGCGCTGTGCCGCTGGCTCACTCGCCAGGGTGTGAGCGTGGTGCCGTTTAAACCGCAGAATATGGCGCTCAACAGCGCAGTCACTGCTGACGGCGGTGAAATTGGCCGCGCCCAGGCCGTGCAGGCCCAGGCCGCCGGACTGGCGCCGCACACCGATATGAACCCGGTGCTGCTCAAGCCCAATAGCGATACCGGCGCCCAGGTGATCATCCATGGCCGCGCCCTGAGTAGCATGGATGCCGTGGCCTATCACGACTACAAGAAGGTGGCGATGCAGGCGGTGCTGCAATCGCACCAGCGCCTCAGCGCCGCTTATCCGGTGGTGATGGTGGAGGGTGCGGGGTCGCCTGCGGAGATCAACCTGCGCGCCGGCGATATCGCCAATATGGGCTTTGCCGAGGCGGTGGATTGCCCGGTAATCCTGATTGCCGATATCGACAAGGGCGGCGTGTTTGCCCATCTGGTCGGCACCCTGGCGTTGCTCTCCGAGAGCGAGCAGGCGCGGGTGCAGGGTTTTGTGATCAACCGTTTTCGCGGCGATATCGCCCTGCTGCAACCGGGGCTGGATTGGCTGGAGCAACGCACCGGCAAGCCGGTGCTGGGTGTATTGCCCTACCTGATGGATTTCCACCTGGAAGCCGAGGACGCCATCGATATTCGCCAGAGCGCCAAGGTCGCCGAGCGGATCAAGGTGGTGGTACCGGTGTTGCCCCGCATCAGCAACCACACCGATTTCGATCCGCTGCGCCTGCACCCGCAGGTCGAGCTGACCTTTGTCGGCCCTGGCCAGGCGATTCCTGCAGCCGACCTGATTATCCTGCCCGGCTCGAAAAGCGTACGCAGCGATCTGGCCTTTCTGCGTGAGCAGGGCTGGCCGGCGGCTATCGATAAGCACCTGCGCTATGGCGGCAAGCTGCTGGGTATCTGCGGCGGTTTGCAGATGCTCGGCACGCAGATCGACGACCCCTATGGCCTGGAAGGCGCGGCGGGTTCCAGCCCAGGGCTGGGGCTGCTGGATTTCCGCACCGTGCTGGAGTCGGAGAAACAGCTGCGCAATGTGCGTGGCCAGCTGTGCCTGGAAAATGCCCCGGTCAGCGGTTACGAGATTCATGCCGGGGTCAGCAGTGGCGTAGCCCTGGATGCGGCGGCGGTGCAACTGGATGATGGCCGTAGCGACGGAGCGCTGAGTGCCGATGGCCAGGTGCTCGGCACCTATCTGCATGGTTTGTTTGAAAGCAGCGAAGCCTGTAGCGCACTGCTGCGCTGGGCTGGCCTGCGCGAGGTGCAGGCAGTGGATTACCACGCCCTGCGCGAGCGTGATATTGAGCGCTTGGCCGATCTGGTCGAGGCGCATCTGGATACGAAGAAGTTACGTGAGCTTTGTAACCTGTAGCCCGGATGAAATCCGGGACAGCGGTGGCGGGCATAAGATCGCTCCCGGATTGCATCCGGGCTACAAAGCACGCGCTTGTATGCGGGGCTTTTGTGGGAGGGGCCGGGCGGCGATCCGCTTTAGCCGCGATTGGCTGGCCTAGAAGTGTCGCGGCTAAAGCCCCTCCCACGGTCCGTGGTACTGAATTCGAACAAAGGTGAACTATGCATGAACTGATTCTTGGCGGTGCCCGCTCCGGTAAAAGCCGTCTGGCCGAGCGACTGGCGGCCGAGTGCGGCCTGGCGGTCACTTATATCGCCACCAGCCAGCCGCTGGATGGCGAGATGAATGCGCGTATTCAACATCACCGCGAACGTCGTCCGGCGCAGTGGGGGCTGGTGGAAGAACCCTTGGCTTTGGCTCGAGTGCTGCGTGAGCAGGCCGCTGCGGATAAGTGCCTGCTGGTCGATTGTCTGACCCTGTGGCTGACCAATCTGTTAATGCTGGATAACCCGGCGCGCCTGAGCGCCGAGCGCGATGCGCTGCTGGATTGTGTGAGCGACTTGCCGGGGCGGATTCTGCTGGTCAGCAATGAAACCGGTCTGGGCGTGGTGCCGCTGGGCGAGCTGACCCGCCGTTATGTTGACGAGGCGGGCTGGCTGCATCAGGCCCTGGCTGAGCGTTGCGAGCGTGTGGTGTTTACCGTGGCGGGTTTGCCGATGGTTCTCAAGGGGAAAGCGCTATGAGTGAGCAATGGTGGCAACAGGGCTGTCAGGCGCTGGATATACCGGCACGCAGCAAGGCCCAGGCGCGCCAGCAGCAGCTGACCAAACCGGCCGGCTCGCTCGGTCAGCTAGAGCAGTTGGCCATCGACTTGGCGGCCATGCAGGGCAGCCAGCGGCCGCAGGTCGAGCAACTGTGGATCAGTATTTTTGCCGGCGACCACGGCGTGGTCGCCGAGGGTGTATCGGCATTCCCCCAGGCAGTTACCGGGCAGATGCTGCGCAACTTCGTCGGCGGCGGCGCGGCGATCAGCGTATTGGCCAAGCAGCTGGGCGCAACGCTTGAGGTTATCGACCTGGGCACCGCGTTGCCGCTGGAACCGCTGCGCGGCGTGCGTCATCTGCATATCGGCGCGGGCACGGCGAACTTTGCCCAAGGCCCGGCGATGACTGCCGCGCAGTTACTCATGGCTTTGGATGCCGGCCAGGCCAGCGTGCAGCGCGCCCGCGAAGCCGGCAGCCAGCTGTTTATCGGCGGCGAGATGGGCATCGGCAATACCACAGCGGCCACGGCCATGGCCTGCCTGCTGCTGGAATGTCCGGCGTTGGATCTGGTCGGCCCGGGCACCGGTCTGGACCGCGCGGGCGTGACGCATAAAGCCGAGGTGATTGAGATCGCGCTGGAGCTGCATCGCCCGGCGATCAGCGAACCCATCGACATCTTGCAGCGCCTCGGCGGCTTCGAGATTGCTGCGCTGAGCGGTGCCTATCTGGCCTGCGCGCAGCAGGGCATTACCGCCTTGGTGGATGGCTATATCTGCAGCGTTGCCGCCTTGCTGGCGGTGCAGCTGAATCCGGCTTGCCGTGAATGGCTGCTGTTTGCCCACACTGGCGCCGAGCCTGGCCATCAGCGGGTGCTCAAGGCGCTGCAAGCCGAGCCGCTGCTCGATCTGGGCTTGCGCCTGGGTGAGGGCAGTGGTGCCGCCTTGGCTGTACCGCTGCTGCAACTGGCCTGCAGCCTGCATAACGAGATGGCCACCTTTGCCGAAGCGGAGGTGGCCGAGCGCCCTGCATGACGGTTTATCTGGAATTACTACGCCACGGTGAAACTGAACTGGGCGGCGGCCTGCGCGGTAGCCTCGACGATGCCCTGACCGAAACCGGCTGGGCGCAGCTGCGCGCGGCGGTGGCTGACGGCAGCCGCTGGGATCGGTTGATCAGCTCGCCCTTGCAGCGCTGTGCGCGCTTTGCCGAAGAGTTGGCAACGCAGCATGGTGTGCCACTTAGTCTGGAACCGGATCTGCAAGAGCTGCATTTCGGCGCATGGGAAGGGCGCAGCACTGCCGAACTGATGCAGACCAGCGCAGACGATCTGGGCCGTTTCTGGAGCGATCCCTATGGCTTTACCCCGCCCGAAGGCGAGCCGCTGCTGGCCTTCGAGGCGCGGATATTGGGCGCCTTGCAGCGCTTGCAGGCACGCCATGCCGGCGAACGCTTGCTGCTGGTTACCCACGGCGGGGTGATCCGCCTGCTGCTGGCGCGTGCGCGTGGCTTGCCGCGCAATGATCTGCTGCAGGTACCGGTCGGCCATGCAGAGCGCTATCAACTGTGCCTGGATGAACAGGGGCAGTTGTGGGAACGCGCATGATCCCCTGGTGGATTGCCCTGCAATTTCTTACCCGCTTGCCGGTGACCCTGGCCGGCATGCCGACGCCTGAGCAGGTCGGCCGCTCACTGTTGTTCTACCCGCTGGTGGGGCTGTTGATCGGTGTGTTGCTGCTCGCGGCGCAGCAACTGCTGGGCGATAGCGCGGTGCTGTTGCAGGCGGCACTGCTGTTGACGCTGTGGGTGGGCATCAGTGGCGGCCTGCATCTGGATGGCCTGGCCGACAGTGCCGATGCCTGGGTTGGCGGCTTTGGCGATAAACAGCGCACCCTGGCCATTATGAAAGACCCGCGCAGCGGGCCGATTGCGGTGGTGGTGCTGGTACTGCTGCTATTGCTCAAGTTTGCCGCGCTGGTGGCCTTGTTGGAAAGCGGCTCAGGGTTGCTGCTGGTGCTGGTGCCCTGGCTGGCGCGCTGCCTGCTGCCGCTGCTGTTTCTGACCACAGCTTATGTGCGCGCTGGCGGCCTCGGTCAGGCGTTGGCCGAGCATCTGCCGCGCCGGCAATTGCCTTGGGTGCTGGCCGCCAATGCCCTGGCCATGTTGCTGTTTGGCTGGCCGGCGCTGCTGGCCTTGTTGGTAGCCGGTGGCGTGTTTATCTGGCTGCGCAGCTTGATGCTCAAACGTTTGGATGGCACCACCGGTGATACCGCCGGAGCTCTGCTGGAAATAGCCGAGTGCGCGGTGCTGGTGGCCTTGGCCTGCTAGCGTGTAAGGACAGCAAGACGTAGCAGGGATGTATATGGTGCGCAGGTCGTTTTACTCGACGCTGTTGGCGGCATTGCTCGGGGCCTTGCCCTGTGCTGACGTATTGCAGGCCGAGGAGCTGGTGTGGGGCGTTGTGCCGATCCCGGGTGTCTTCAATGTGCGCGAGGGTCAGGTGGTTGATGGTGTACTGTTCGAGGCCATGCAACTGTTGGCTGCACGCCTGCCCGAGCTGCAGATGCGCTACGAAGTATTGCCCATGGCGCGCGTCGAACAGCGCATGGGCGAGCAGAGCGAAATGTGCAGCAGCGGCCAGCTGCAGAGCCCCGAGCGTGATCAGCAAGGTTACTTCGTACCCTATGTGGCGACCACGCCGATCCATGTGCTGGTCCGCCGGCAAACCCGCGATCAACTGCTGATCGAAGACGGCCAGGTCAGCCTCGACTGGCTGTTCGGCAATCCCTATCTGCGTGGCGCTCTGGCCAAGAGTCGGGTCTATCCCGCGTCGATTCGTGAACGCCTGCTGCAGGCGCACGCCGCAGGGCATCTCCCCGAGCTGGGTGGCAGCCAGGGTGGGGAAAACCTGCTGCTGATGGTCAGCCATCACCGTCTGGATTATGTCTTCGATTACCCGGTGATCTACACCGAGGTGATGCGTCATTTCAGCCTCAGTGATGCGCTGGTCAGCGTGCCGTTGCGGGAAAACGCCGAACTGGTGACGGTGGGTATCTACTGCTCACGCACGCCATGGGGCGCGCGCATGGCCGGGCGTCTCGACCAGGCCATTCGTGAGCTTTCTGCTGCGCCCGCTAGCACCCTGGCGATCTACCAGCGTTGGCTGCCGCCCGAGGTGTACAGCCACTACCACAAGCAGTTGCTGGCGTTCTTCGCCCAGCGCGCCAGTGCCGCGCCGCTGCTGTTCGATTAGCCGGCCGTTCTCAACGCAGACTTGCCCACGTAGATGGTGTTCTCAGCGGCCTGTTAGCCGATGGTCGGCTTGCCAGCATGGCTAGCTCAAGGTGCAATCTGTAGCACTGGATTGCCGAACAGCTGTAGCTGTCACTTGAGCGGGTAGCGGTATATACCTGCGCCATATTGCCGATTTCTTGATAAGCGGGTCGCTACCCGTAAAGGACAACCTATGACTTCGTTATGGCGCACCAGTGGCTGGTTAATGCTGGGCGCATCGCTGGTCCTGGCGCTGTCGCTGGGTATTCGCCATGGTTTTGGTCTGTTCCTGCCACCGATGAGCGCCGAGTTTGGCTGGGGCCGTGAGGTCTTTGCCTTCGCCATTGCCTTGCAGAACCTGATCTGGGGCCTGACCCAGCCGTTTACCGGCGCCCTGGCTGATCGTTTTGGCGCCAAACGCACGGTGATTGTCGGCGGCGTGCTGTATGCCATTGGCCTCGGCTGCATGGGCCTGGCTGATTCGCCCTTGAGCCTGTCGCTGAGCGCCGGGCTGCTGATCGGTATTGGTTTGTCCGGCACCTCGTTCTCGGTGATTCTCGGTGCAGTGGGCCGCGCCGTGCCGATGGAAAAACGCAGCATGGCCATGGGCATCGCCGCCGCCGCCGGCTCCTTTGGCCAGTTCGCCATGCTCCCCGGCACCCTGGGTCTGCTTAGCTGGCTCGGCTGGTCGGTGGCGTTGATGGCCCTGGGCCTGCTGGTGGCGCTGATCATACCGTTGGCGGCCATGCTCAAGGACACGCCGCTGCCGCTCACCGGTCAGGAGCAGACCCTGGGTGAAGCCTTGCGCGAGGCCTGTAGCCATTCCGGTTTCTGGCTGTTGGCATTGGGCTTTTTCGTCTGCGGTTTTCAGGTGGTATTTATCGGCGTGCATCTGCCAGCCTATCTGGTCGACCAGCATCTGCCGGCGCTGGTCGGCACTACGGTGCTGGCGCTGGTGGGTCTGTTCAATATCTTTGGCACCTATATCGCCGGCTGGCTGGGTGGGCGGATGTCCAAACCGCGCCTGCTCAGCGCGCTGTACCTGGCGCGGGCGGTGGTGATTGTGGCGTTTATCCTGACACCACTGACGGTGTGGAGCGCCTATGCCTTTGGCGTGGCCATGGGCCTGTTGTGGCTGTCGACGGTGCCGCTGACCAACGGCACGGTGGCGACCCTGTTCGGTGTGCGCAATCTGTCGATGCTCGGTGGCATCGTCTTTCTGTTCCACCAGTTGGGGGCTTTTCTCGGCGGCTGGATGGGCGGCTATCTGTATGACCATACCGGCAGTTATGATCTGGTCTGGCAGATTGCCGTGCTGCTCAGCCTGCTGGCCGCCGCGCTGAACTGGCCAGTACGCGAGCTGCCCGTGGCCCGTTTGCAACAACAGGAGGCGAATGCATGAATACCGACTATGGCTGGAACACCGCGCTGGTGATGGGCGGCATGTTGGCCCTGGGCCTGGCCTGGTGGGGCTGGCTGCAAAGTGGCCTGGCCTTTCTGCAGCTGGGTTTGGGTGTATGTTAAGGCTGTTACTCTGTCGTTCCAGTTACTCAAGGTGATGTGTATGTGGCGTTTTTCCCTGCTGGTTGTCGCTCTGCTCAGTGCCTGGGTTGGGCCGACGCAGGCTGCCGAATGCCCGGCGTTGCTGCAGGGGGAGGTGCAGAAGCTGCGCAGCGAGGAGCGCATCGATCTGTGCGCACAGTTTGCCGGCAAGCCGCTGGTGGTGGTCAATACCGCCAGCTTCTGCGGCTTTACTCCGCAGTTCAAAGGCCTGGAAGCGCTCTACCAGCGCTATAAGGAGCAGGGCCTGCAGATTCTCGGTGTGCCTTCCGATGACTTCCGTCAGGAAGCCGACAACAGCGAAGAAATCGCCAAGGTCTGCTACGTCAATTACGGCGTGACCTTCCCCATGAGCGAAACCCAGCGTGTTACCGGCAGCGATGCGCTGCCGCTGTTCAAGGAACTGGCCGCGCAAAGCCAGGCGCCGCGCTGGAATTTCTCCAAGTATGTGATCGATGCCCAGGGCAAGGTGATCGCCAGCTTCCCCAGTAGCACCACCCCGGATGACCCGGCATTGCTGGCCGCCGTTGCACAGGCCATCGCCTCGCAGCATTGAGGCATCACCCATCTGGGCGATAGCCCAGCTCCAAGCACCTCCTTAGAGTTGTGAGTACGCCGGACGCAGTTTCCCGGCGTGCCAACAAGAAAAATAAGGAGGCACCCATGCGTCGCGTTATTACTTCTGCTCTAGCTGTATGCGCCCTGGTCGGCGCGGTTGAGGCCCAGGCCAACTACACCAAGACCAAATACCCGATCGTGCTGGTGCACGGGGTGACCGGCTTCGACACCATCGGCGGCCTGATCAACTATTTCCACACCATCCCCTGGAACCTCGAGCGCGATGGCGCCAAGGTCTATGTGGCCAGTGTGTCGGCACTCAATGACAGTGAACAGCGCGGCGCCGCCCTGGCGCAGCAGATTGTGCCGTGGGCCGGTGCCAATGGCGGCAAAGTCAATCTGATCGGCCACAGTCAGGGGTCGCCAACTTCGCGCGTTGCCGCCTCGTTGCGTCCCGATCTGGTGGCCTCGGTAACCTCGGTCAATGGGGTGAACAAAGGCTCGAAAGTTGCCGATGTGCTGCGCGGTGTGATCCCGCCGAACAGCGCCATCGAAGGCGGGGCCAATGGTCTGGCCAACGCCATAGGCGCGGTGATCAACCTGTTGTCTGGCAGCAGCAACCCGCAAAACGGCCTGGCCGCGCTGAAAACCCTGACCACTGCCGGCACCACTGCATTGAATGGTCGCCATCCGTGGGGCGTGAACAGCAGCAGCTACTGCGCCAAGTCCACTGAAGTGCACAACGTGCGTGGGCACAACATCCGTTACTACTCCTGGACCGGCAACACCTCCTACACCAACGTCTTTGATGCGGTCGATCCGTTTCTCGCCATCACTGGGCTGGCCTTTGGTAGCGAGAAGAACGATGGCCTGGTCGGCGTTTGCTCCACTTACCTGGGGCAGGTGATCGGTGATGACTACAACATGAACCACGTGGATGCGATCAACCATCTGTTCGGCGTGCGTGGCTGGACCGAGCCGGTTTCACTGTATCGCCAACATGCCAACCGCCTGAAAAGCAAAGGCGTCTGACCGTCACCCGGCGGGCTGCGCCATGCAGCCCGCATTCTGGAGGTCATATGGCCCTGTCGTTGCGCTCAACTGTTCCTCTCCTGGTACTGGCCGGCTGCGTTGCCGGCCTTACGCTTTACTGGCAGTGGCCAGCCGCTGCGTTACCCGTCGCGCCTGCTGTTTCTGCTGCCGCTACGGCGCCTCTGTCCGTTGCTCCCAGCCCTCTGCTGGCAACCGCCAAACCAGGTACCTCAACTGCTAGAGCACCTGCAAGCCTGCCAGGTTTGCAGGGCACCGAAGTGGATGGTGAATTGAAAGCGGACAGTGCCGGCAATCTGCAACTGAACCTGGCGCTGCGTGATTACCTGGATTATTTCCTCAGCGCCGCCGATCAGGCTGGGCTGGAAACCGTGGTCGAGGTGATGCTGGCTGACGCGCGCGGACGTTTGCCGGAACCCGCTCTGGGCCAGTTTATTGGCCTGCTGGGCGACTATATGGATTACAAACGCGCCAGCCTGGCGCTGCTGCAGCAACCCTTGAGCACAGCGCAGCAAAGCACCCCGGATGGCCAGTTGGTTGCCCTGCAGCGGGCCTTCGAGCAGCTTGCAGAGTTGCGCCGGGCGCATTTTTCCAGCGCAGCAGCAGAAGCCCTGTTCGGCGCCGAGGAAGCCTACGGCCGCTACACCCTGGATAATCTGGCGCTGATGGCCCGTACTGATCTCAGTGAACACGCCAAGGCTCAGGCGCAGGAGCGTTTGCGTGCTCAGCTCCCCGAAGCCATGCGCGCCAGTGAAGAGCGTCAGGCCCAGGCGCAGGCGTTGCAGGTTCAGACAGACAAGCTCTGGCAGGAGGGCGCCAGCGAAGAGCAGGTGCGCCAGCTGCTGGCCTTGACCTATGATCCGCCCACGGTCGAACGTCTGCTCAGCGAGCAGCGTAACGAGCGCGCCTGGCAACAACGCTATGCCACCTACCAGCAGGAACTTGCCGCCTTGCAGGGCAATGGCCTCAGTGCTGCGGATCAGCAGCAGGAGCAGCAGCGTTTGCGCCAGCGTCTATTCAGCGCCGAAGATCAGCACCGGGTGGAAACCTATGACGCCATTGCCGCTAAACAGCAGGACAGCCCGTCACCTGAGTTGTAAACCATGAGCCTGGAGCGTCAGGAAGCCTTGCTGCTGACCCAGCAGCGCCGAGGCTATAGCAGGCTGCGTTTTACCAAGGTGCTGGAGGACGAGTTTGTCGAGCACCGGGTGCAGCGTATTCGCCGCCGCCTGCTGCTGATCATCAGCACGGCGGTGATCTTTCAACTGGTCTACGCCGCCCTCGATCTGTTGCTGCTGCCTCTCCATACCAGTCTTGCCACCTTGCCAGTGCGGCTGCTGGGCATAGTCGGTGCGTTGCTGTCTTTCTTCTACTGTCGCCGCCCCCATAGCCCGCCGCGCCGCGCCTTGTTGGTCTATGTAGCGGCCTATGCCCTCAACGGTATTTCCGTGGCGGTGATCATTCATCTGTGCTGGAGCTTGGGCGTAGCCATGCCCTATGACGGGCTGTTTCTGGTACTGCTGTTTGGTTACGTGCTGCTGGGGGTATCGTTCCGCTCCGTCAGCCTGGCTTCCTGGGGCGTGTGTGGACTGTTTCTGCTGCTTGGTCTGTGGCTTAGCGGCGGTAGCGTGGCGCTGGGTTATCAGGGCCTATTTCTGTTCTGCGCCAACCTGATTGGCAGTGTCGGTGCCTATCTGCAGGAGCACGGCCAACGCGGCGCCTGGCTCAACCTGCGTTTACTCGATCTGGCGCGGCAGCGCGCCGAAGCCGACGATGCACGCAAGCTGCGCCTGCTGGCCGCCGCCAGCCATGATCTGCGCCAACCACTCAACGCCATGGGCCTGTATGCCCAGCACCTGCTGGAGCAGAACCAGGACCCCGGCGTGCACCGCATCAGCAGCCGCTTGGCGATTGCCGTGGAGCAGCTCAGCCGGCTGTTGCAGTCGCTGTTCGACTACACCCGTCTGACCCTGCCTGGTGGGGTGCAGGCCAAGCCGCAAGTGTTTGCTTTGCGCCCCTTGCTGGCGCGCCTGAGTGGTGAAAGCCGCGCCGAGGCCGACACCCAAGGTGTCGAGCTGCAGCTGCAATGCGCGGAGCTTTGGGTACGCAGTGATCCGCTGCTGCTCGAGCGCGTGCTGCGCAACCTGCTCAGCAACGCCTTGCGCCATGCCCAGGCGCGGCATGTCTGGCTGCATGCCCGTATGGAGCAGGGCGTGGTGCAGCTGGAGGTCGGTGATGACGGTCAGGGTTTGAGCGATGAAGAGCAGAGTCAGGTCTTCGAAGAGTTCCGTCAGCTGGATAACCCTGGGCGCAATGCCGAGCGCGGTTTGGGCCTAGGTCTGGCCATCGTTCAGCAACTGGCGCAGTTGCTGGGGCATCCGCTGCAGCTGGATTCGAGCCCAGGCGCGGGCGCGCGCTTTATCCTGCAACTGCCGCAGGCTGAAGCCGGCGAGTGGCAAGCACCAGCAGCCGTTGCCGCAGCATTGAGCGGACGGGTGTTGTTGCTGGAAGACGACGCCGCAGGGCGCGAGGCACTGTCCGGGTTATTGCAGCGCTGGGGTTGTGAAATCTGGGCCTGCGCCGATCCAGCCGAGGCCTTGCAGTGTTTGCCCGAGGCGCAGCCGCAGGTGCTGATCAGCGACTATCGCCTGGCCGCCACCGAGGACGGCTTGCGCGTTATCGAGCGTTTGCGCGAAGAGGCCGGGCGCATGCTGCCGGCCTTGCTGATTACCGCCGACGTCAGTGCCGACCTGCAAGAACGCTGCACCCGTGCCCATGTCACCTTGCTCGGCAAACCGCTGCTGCCAGCCCGTTTGCGCCAGGCCCTGGCGGTGTTGTTGCCGGCAGAGGTCAGAGCCAGCCCCGCTGCCGCGCCGCACTAACGCAAGCCGTACGGGTATGTACGGAAAACTCCTGAAACAGTGATTTCAGATGGGTTTTCACCGTGTCCTCGGAGACGCCCAGCTGACGGCTGATGGACTTGTTTGGCAAGCCTTCGGCCAGCAGCTGGAGGATTTCCATCTGCCGGGGGGTGAGCTGTGGTTTCTCGCCCGTCTGCGGTGCGGGCAGGGTTTCACCCAGCAGTACGCGGGTTACTGCCTGGCGCAGTTCATCGCTATTGGCACTTTTCGGGATAAAGCCCAGCGCGCCGGCGGCCAGCGCGGCTTGGGCGTCCAGATTGGAATCGCTGGCGCTAAGGATCGCCACTGGGGTCATGCGGCCTTGTTGTTGCCAGCGTTGCAGCAACTCCAGGCCCGGCATATCAGGCAGGCGCAGGTCGAGCAGAATCAGGTCGAAGCTGGCGTGTTGCAGGCAGGCTTCGGCGGCGGCAGCGGATTCGGCGGTGCGAATCTGCAGGTCGGCGCAGAGCGGGGCTAGGGCCAGGCTGAGGCCGTCGAGAAAGATCCGGTGGTCATCCACCAGTAACAGGCTGAGCTGTTCGGGCAGGGCAGTGCAGAGTGCAGTCATAAGGGCTGTCTCAGGCGGCGTTATTATTTTTGTGGGCGCCGCGCGAGTTTAACCCAAACCGCTGGTTGAATTAGAAGCGGTACGTCACTTGTGCGCCCAGGCCGTGTGCGGTGTTTTTGTAGGTGGCGCGGTAGTCGTTCCGCTCGATGTGAGCGTCGTCTTCCATCAGGTAGGAATAGGCCAGGTCGATGGTCACATCATCATTCGGGCTCCAGGCTGTGCCCAGGCTGAGGATGGTGCGGTCGCCGGTGGGGATGCGTGGCGAGCGGTCGGCGTTATTGGTCGGCGACTGGTCCACGGCCAGGCCGGCGCGCAGGGTCCACTGCGGGTTCAGCTTGTAGGCAGCGCCGACGGCGTGAGCCCAGGTGTCGTGCCAGTTCTGCGGTTCACTGATGCTGCTGAGCTTGCCCGCCAGCAAGCCACCGACGCCTTTGTTGTTTGCGCGGATTTCTTCCAGACGGCTCCAGCGCGTCCAGGTGCTGCCGGCGTAGAGGGTCCAGTCGGCATCCAACTCGTGGGTGACCGAGAAATCCACCGATTCCGGGGTGGTCAGCTCCAGTGACGCATCGTAGGTGCCGGCCGAAGTTGCAATGACACCTGGGCCAGACACTGTGGTGTCACCCTTCAGGCGGTAATCCACCTTGGAGTGGTAGGTCAGGCCAAAACGCGTTTGTGGGGTGATTTCAAACAGCACGCCGACGTTGTAGCCCAGTGCGGTGTCATCGCCCTTGATTTCGACTTTACCGTCACCTCCGGCGAATGGGTTTTCGATGGCCGAAGTCAGCTCGCCGTCGATGCGGTTGATGGTTGGGCCGAAGCCGATCGACAGTTGTTCGTTGAAGCGATAGCTCAGGGTTGGCTGCAGGGTAATCACCCGCACTTCACTGCGGTCGCCGTGGTAGCGGCCCTGGAAGTTGCGCTCGTAATCAGTCACCAGGCCGAACGGTACGTACAGGCCCAGGCCGAAGCTCCAGTTGTCATCCAGCGGTTTGACGTAATAGCCCATGGGCGCGCCGATAAACGGCACCATGTCGCCGTCATTGCTGCCGTTGGCAGAGCCGCTGGCGTTGTCGATATTAGTTTTCGCGTGGATCAGGGCAATGCCGCCGCTGACTTGTTCACGCTTGATGCGCGCCATACCGGCCGGGTTGCCGAATACGGTGCTGGCGTCATCGGCAGAGGAGGAGCGGCCGGCGAAGGCGGTGCCCATGCTGCTGATGCTTTGTTCGTTGATGGCAAAACCACTGGC
Source organism: Pseudomonas sp. 1928-m (assembly GCF_029269135.1). Classification (NCBI taxonomy): domain Bacteria; kingdom Pseudomonadati; phylum Pseudomonadota; class Gammaproteobacteria; order Pseudomonadales; family Pseudomonadaceae; genus Pseudomonas; species Pseudomonas sp. 1928-m. The sequence goes on from NZ_JARIXO010000004.1 coordinate 82,076, forward strand.
AAAGCCATGGCTGGCGGCAGAGGCAAGGGCAAGGGACAGGCAGGTCTTGACGACTCTTCTAGTCACGGAGGACTCCTAGGTTTTAACGGGGGGCGGAAACTAACAACTTTTCCTGACCCCTGCCAAGCCCGCGAAGTTCCCGAGATAGAGCGGTTTTATGCCTTTAACGTGACGCTATTTTCTGCTAGTTGCTTGGATCTTGTCGGACAATGCTGGCCGTTATCCTGGGGTTCAGGCCACTTGGCTGAGGCTGCCGATGCAGCGTTGCCAGGCGGCAATAAAGTCTTTGGTACGGCCGTGGGGTTTGAATACCCGGCGCCAGACCTGCGCCATGCCCAGCAGATCATCGGCGGCCGGCAGTTCGCGGTGTTCGGCTTCGATCAGCATCCAGGCAATCGCCGTGGCGTAGCGCAGGTTGACGGTCAGTTCCAGGTGCGGCGCGGCGAGGAAGGCATGCTGGCTGGCGAGGCCGCGTACTTGGCTGGCGAGGTCCGGGTCCAGCGCCAGGTGCTGATCCCAGAGCTGCTGGTGGCGCAGTGCAGCGATGCGGTAGAGGCCGTGGCCATGTTTGTCATCGAGAGCTGAGCCGAGCCCGGATTGGCTGGCAGCGGCTCCGAGCAACAAGGCTTCGGCGGCGGTGGAGTGGCGGCCCAGGTAGAGCAGGGTAGGGCGGATGACGTACTGGCTTAACTCGCAGGCGGCAATTCCCATATAGCCCTCGGCGAAAGGTGACCGATGGGGCCGGGGCGCTGGCAGCTTCTGTTTGTTCTAATAAAGGCCCCACCGGAAGCGGGGTTAGCCGCTCATGTTGAAGTGTAGTGCGACCTTTCTACTGTAAAGGGCTGTTTTTAAATTGTTTTCGGCTTTCGGTTATTGCCTATATTCCAGTTGGTGCTTAACCAAGGCTGGCGGGCAATATCTGCATGGCCAGCCTGCTCACGCTGAAATCAGTCCCCCGTGGCCACAGGGCGGGTGGAGTCAGTGATCCATTCGCTCCAGGAACCGGCATACAGCGGCGCCAACGGGTAGCCGGCCAGGCACAGGGCGAACAGGTTGTGGCAGGCGGTTACGCCTGAGCCGCAGTAGGCGACCAGCTCGCTGGCCGGGCGCTCGCCGAGATGTGTAGCAAAGCGCTGGCGCAGTTGCTCTGGGCTGAAGAAGTGGCCGTCGCTGTCGAGGTTGTCCGTAAACGCCGCGCACTGCGCCCCAGGGATATGCCCAGCGACCGGGTCGATAGGCTCTACCTCACCCCTGAACCGCGGCAGGCCGCGGGCATCCAGCAGGGTCAGTTGGCTATCACCGAGGCGCTGTTGCAGCTGCGCGGCACTGACCAGCAGGCTGGCATCGGCGTTGCCACTGAAGGTGCCGGGAGTAGGCGTGGGCAGGTCCTGAGTCAATGCGCCGCCGGCTTCGCGCCAGGCTTTGAGGCCGCCATCGAGCAGGTACACGCCCTCACGTTTGCCCAGCCAGGCCAGCAGCCACCAGGCGCGGCTGGCAAAGGCGCCGGGGCCGTCGTCGTACAGCATCACTTCGCTGTGATTGTTCAGGCCCCATTCGCGCAGGCGCTGCAGCAGTTGTGCAGGCTCCGGCAGGGGATGACGGCCGGTGATGCCTTTATGGATCGGCCCTGAGAGGTCGCGCTCTAGATCAGCAAACTGCGCGCCGGGGATATGCCCTTCGGCGTAGCTGCGCTGGCCGTAGGCAGGATCATCCAGGGCGAAGCGGCAATCGAGAATCAGCAGGTCGGGCTCATCAAGGCGGCGCTGTAGCTGGGCGGCGCTGATCAGTTGGGCGAGGGGCATGCCAGTCATCCTGTGGGCAAAGGGGCAGCCGGCATCATAAACCCTGCTATTGAGCTGTCGCAGCCTAGTTCTGGAAGATTTCTGCCCGCTGGGCGCTGCATCTTTGCCGGTTTATGGGCATGCTGCATCCCCGTTTTAGCTGACCCAGGTTGCCGTACGCCATGAAGCGTTTTGTATTGCTCGATACCGCCCCGATTCCCGATGGCTCGGGCGCGCTGTGCCTGTTCGAGTACGGTGAGGATTTTGTGATCAAGATTGCCGGCGGCGATGGCGGTCAGCTGATGAACACGCGCATGCATGGCTCTGAGGATGCGCTGGCGGCGATTCCCTGCAAGAAGGTCGCCGGGCGGCCGGACTCGCGGGTGCTGATCGGCGGCCTGGGCATGGGCTTTACCCTGGCGGCTGCGTTGCAGAACCTGGGCAAGACCGCTGAAGTGGAAGTGGCCGAGCTAGTGCCTGGGGTGGTGGAATGGAGCCGCGGCCCGTTGGGCGCCAAGGCCGGTTACCCGATCCTCGATCCGCGTACCCGGGTAATTCAGGACGATGTCGCCAATTGCCTGAAGAGCGCCGATCAGCGTTATGACGCGATCATGCTGGATGTCGACAACGGCCCCGAAGGCCTGACCCAGAAGCGCAATAGCTGGCTGTATTCCGCCCAGGGCCTGCAGCGCTGCTACCAGGCATTGCGTAACAAAGGCGTGCTGGCGGTGTGGTCGGCCAGCGCCGACCGGGTATTCAGCGACAAGGTGCGCAAGGCCGGCTTCAAGGTGGAGGAAGTGCAGGTCTATGCCCATGGCAACAAGGGCACCCGGCACACCATCTGGATCGCCGAAAAGATCAAATAGGTAAATCCCGAACATTAAAAAGCCCGCGCAGCTAAGCAGTTGCGCGGGCTTTTTTGTATGGGCGGCTTAGAGCCTGTTTCGGATCTCGCGAGCTAGAGCAAAACAAGGCGAAAACGGCTGAGGAAGCGGAGTGTACTTTTGTACATGAGCATTCCAAAGCCGTTTTCAACGCAGTTTGGCCGACGCGCAGCAGATCCGAGGCAGGTTCTTAGCGGATTTTCAGCTTACCGATCCGATCATTATCCAGGCTGCCAAAGTACAGATAATCGCCCACCGGTTTGACCGAGGTGATCATGCGCAGGTGGGTGCCGCTGGTGTCGTGCAGGCTCTGGGTGATTTCGCCTTGTTCATTGAGGGCGATGGCAAAGCCGTAAGGCACGGCCTTGGGCCAGAAGGCGCGTGGCAGTTTGGCCAGCTGCGATTTTGCCCAGGGTGAGCGGTGCAGCATGTCGGCGTCGGCTTTGCGCGGGGTCGGCAGGGCCACCCAGAAGGTGCCGTTGCGATCGCCCTGCAGGTTGTCCGGCAGGCCCGGCAGGTTGTCGATAAAGATATCGTGGGTGCCGGCCTTGTCGCCGCTCAGCCAGTAACGGGTGATGCGGTAGCGGTAGGTTTCGTTGACCAGCACAAAGTCTTCATTGGTCGACAGCGCCACGCCATTGGCGAAGTACAGGTTCTTGAGCAGCACCTTGGTTTCGCCGCTGGCCGGGTTGTAGCTGAGCAGGCGGCCATGGGGGCGGGCTTCGAGCAGGTCGAGCAGATAGTCGGGCTGTTCGAAACGCTGGCTGGCATCGCTGAAGTAGATGGTGCCGTCGCGGGCGATATCCAGATCGTCGGTGAACTTGAAGGCTACGCCTTCTGCCTCGGTGGTCAGTACCTTGATCTGGCCCTGGGCGTCGATGCTCAGCAAGCCCTTGTAGGCGTCGGCGACGATCAGGTTGCCGGCGGCGTCAAAGTCCATGCCCAGCGGGCGGCCTTGGGTGTCAGCGAAGGTTTCCACGCTGCCATCGGCCTTGATGCGCACGATCTTGCCGTCATGCAGGCCGGCGTACACCTGACCCTGGGCATCTACGGCGGTGTCTTCCGGGCCATGCACCTGGCCGCGGCCGAGCAGTTCGGCCTTCATCAAGGTGTCGTTGGGTTCCAGTACGCCGGTCATCGGCGGGATGGTCGGGGCTTCCCAGGCCAGTGGATCAATTGGGCTGGGCGTGACGGCGAGGTAGATCGCCGCCGCAGCAATCAAGGCCACAAGCAGGCCAAGCAGTTTCTTCATTGTTTTTATTCCCTGTGATGAATGTAAGCAGATGCAAGCGCCGGCCAGATTACAGGGTTCATTCGCATCTGTGATGCCCAAGGCAGCAAATGCCCGGCACAGTGCCTGGGCATATATACTGCGCGGCATTCTTGATGGGAGAGCCGCGTGGCGATTGATATTCAGTGGATTGGTGATAACGCCAGCTTGGCGCAGCATTGTGCAATCTGGCGCACGCTGGCCTTTGTCGCGGTGGATACCGAGTTTATGCGGGTCGACACCTTTTACCCGATTGCCGGGCTGCTGCAGGTCAGCGAGGGCGAGCGGGCGTATCTGATCGATCCGCTGCTGATCAGCGACTGGGCGCCCTTTACCGAGCTGCTGCAGGACTCGGCCGTGGTCAAGGTGCTGCATGCCTGCAGCGAGGATTTGGAAGTCTTTCTGCGCCTGACCGGCAGCCTGCCCACGCCGCTGTTCGACACCCAACTGGCCGCCGGCTACCTCAATCTCGGTTTCTCCATGGGCTATTCGCGCCTGGTGCAGGCGGTGCTGAATATCGAACTGCCCAAGGGCGAGACCCGCTCCGACTGGCTGCAGCGGCCGTTATCGGCCACTCAGGTCAGCTATGCGGCCGAAGACGTGCTGCACCTCGCCGAGGTGTATGCGCAGCTCAAGGCGCAACTGTCGGCCGAGAAATACGCCTGGGTGCTGGAAGACGGCGCCGAGCTGGTCAGCAACCTCTGCCGCGAAGTCGATCCCGAGCTGGCCTACCGCGAAGCCAAGCTGGCCTGGAAACTCAACCGGCAACAGCTGGCGGTGTTGAAAGCGCTGTGCAGCTGGCGTGAAGAGCAGGCGCGCAAACGCAACCAGCCGCGTAACCGGATTATCCGTGAGCATTCGCTGTGGCCATTGGCGCGCACCCAGCCGGATAACCTAGTTGCCCTGGCGCGAATCGAGGACATGCACCCGAAGACCGTGCGCCAGGACGGCGAGTTTCTGTTGCAACTGATCAAGCAGGCGGCTGCCACCCCGGCTGAAGAGTGGCCTGAAGCCCTGTCAGAGCCCTTGCCGCTGGAAGCAGCGTCACTGCTTAAAAAGCTGCGCGCCATTGGCCAGCGCGAAGGTGAGCGGCTGAACATCGCCCCGGAGCTGATGCTGCGCAAGAAAACCCTCGAAGCCCTGCTGAAAACTGGCTACCCGAATGGGCCTTACCAGCTGCCGGAGTCGCTGCGCGGCTGGCGGCGTGAATTGATGGGCCAGGCGCTGCTTGATTGCCTGGCTGCAACCGGAGAGTCCGCGTGAAACGTATCTGCTCAATCTACAAAAGCCCGCGCAAGAACGAGATGTACCTCTACGTGCTGCGCAGCGATGGCCTCAAGCGCGTGCCGGAAAACCTGCTGTTGGCTTTCGGCCCGCCGGCCCTGGCCTTCGAGATGGTGCTGACACCCGAGCGCGTGCTGGCCCGCGAAGACATCCACAAGGTGCTGGCCAACCTCGACGAGCAGGGCTACCACCTGCAGATGCCGCCGCCGGAAGATGAATACATCGAGCATCTGCCCGATGAGTTGTTGCGCCGTAACGACCCGATGTAAGCGTCATGCCCGCCACTGTAAATGCCCCACTGCGTGTGTTGATTGCCGAAGCCGAACACGCGCGGTATGCCGAGTTACTGCGCCAGCAGGCACCTGAGCTTGATCTGTTTGGCAGCGAGCGGCCGGCCGAGTTGGTCGAATACGCCGCGAGCTGCCCGCTCTGGCTGGGCCAGCCGGATCTGCTCGCGCCTTTGCTGCGTCAGGGCAGCAGGCCGCAGTGGCTGCAATCGACCTGGGCGGGCATTACGCCGCTGCTCGCCAAGGATTTGCCAACGGATTACGCGTTAACCCGTGCCGTGGGCATCTTCGGCCAGGTGATGGCCGAGTATGTGCTGTGCCATCTGCTGGCCCACGAGCGCCAACTTTTTGCTGCACTGGCCTCTCAGGTTGAGCAGCGCTGGGACAATCGTCTGTCGCGCAGCCTGGCCGGGCGCAAGGCGCTGATCGTCGGCACCGGTGATATCGGCCTGGGCGTGGCGCAGTTTCTTGCACCGTTTGGCATCGAGCTACTGGGCATCGCCAGCAGTCCGCGCAGCCTGCCACCGTTCCGTCAGGTGGCGGGGCTCGACGAACTGCCGCGCCTGGTGGGCGAGGTTGATTACCTGATCAACCTGCTGCCGGATACCCCGGCCACCCGCGATATTTATGATGCCGCGCTGTTTGCCGCCTGTAAGCCCAGCGCGCTGTTTATCAATGCCGGGCGTGGTGTGGCGGTGGTCGATCAGGCGCTGGTCAGTGCGCTGCAACAGGGGCAACTGGCGGGCGCGGTGATTGATGTCTGCCGTGAAGAACCGTTGCCCGCCTGCCACCCATTCTGGGACGCGCCGCGCCTGCTGCTCACCGGGCACAGCTCGGCGCCGACTGATCCACATCTGCTGGTGCAGCTGTTTGTCGATAACCTGGCGCGCTGGCAGGCCGGTCATGAATTGCGCGGGCAGGTGGACTTTGTTCGTGGTTATTAATTAACCATTCGGCTCGCCGCCCTTGGCCGTTACTGCCCCAACCGCTAGACTGCCGGCCTTTTCGCCCCTCACCGTACCCTCGCCATGGCCGCCAAAGTCGAACCCTTCTGGAAACGCAAAACCCTCGAACAGCTGGATCAGGACGAGTGGGAATCGCTGTGCGATGGCTGCGGTCTGTGCTGCCTGCAAAAGCTTGAAGATGAGGACGATGGCAGCGTGTATTACACGCGCATCGCCTGCAAACTGCTGGACCTGCAGACCTGCCGCTGCACCGACTACAGCAACCGGCGCAAATTCGTTGCCGATTGCATCCAGCTGACCCCGGCCCAGGCCGACCAATTCCAGTGGCTACCACCGACCTGCGCCTATCGCCTGGTCAGCGAGGGCAAGGACCTGCTGCTCTGGCACCACCTGGTGTGCGGCGACCCGGAACAGGTGCATAAACAGCGGATTTCCCAGGCTGGGCGCATGCTTAGCGAGAACAGCGTGGCCGAGGATGAGTGGGAAGACCATATGATCTTCCGCGCCGGCTGAACCTCGCCGACAAATGCCGGCCTAAACTCGCCTGAGTCACTGATTTGCACTGTGGAGCTTTGCCATGTTGATGCGCCGTTTGCTGCTGTCCGTTGTGCTGCTGAGCTTGAGTACGCCGCTGTGGGCGAAGAAGATCGATCTCGATTACCAGGTGCGCTTTCTGCCGGAAACCGAGCAAGCTGAGGTCAGCCTGACCCTGGAAGACGGCGCGCCGGTGATCAGCCTGGCCTTCAATCTGGGTGAGCAGGGCGTTTATAGCGACTTCAAGGCCGACGGCCAGTGGACGCAGAACAGCCCCGAACTGGGCACCTGGCAGCCTGGCAAGGGCAAATCGACCCTGAGCTACCGAGTGCGTATCAACAACGAGCGCAGCCCCGGACGCTTTGATGCGCGGATCACCAAGGACTGGGCTCTGCTGCGCGGCGATGACCTGGTGCCGGCGGTCAAGCTGCGTCAGGCCGACAAAACCGAGCTGGTCTCGCGTCTGCAGTTTGACCTGCCAAAGGGCTGGAAGAGTGTTGAAACCGGCTGGCCGCGGATCGGCAAGAACAAATTCCGCATCGACAACCCGCAGCGCAAGTTCGACCGCCCGACCGGCTGGATGGTGGCGGGCAAGATCGGCACCCGCCGCGCCAAGCTGGGCGAAACCGACGTGACGATTTCGGCTCCGGTTGGYGAGGGTATGCGGCGCATGGACGTGATGACCCTGCTGACCTTTGTCTGGCCGCATGCTCAGGAAGTGTTTCCGCGCGATCCGGCCAAGCTGCTGATCGTCGGTGCCGGCGACCCGATGTGGCGCGGCGGCCTGTCGGCGGCCAATTCCTACTACATGCACACGGACCGCCCGCTGGTCAGTGAGAACGGCACCAGCTCCCTGGTGCACGAACTGGTGCATGTGTTCAGCCGAATCCGCGCCCGTGATCGCAGCGACTGGATCACCGAAGGTCTGGCCGAGTACTACGCCATCGAGCTGATGCGCCGCGCCGGCGGGCTCAGCGAGGAGCGTTATCAGAAAATCCGTGAGCAGTTGATCCGCTGGAGTAAGCCGGTGAACAGCCTGCGCACCGATAATTCCAGTGGCCCGGTCACCGCCCGCGCGGTGTTGCTGCTGCAGGAATTGGATCGGGAAATCCGCCAGGCCACCAAAGGCACCACCCAGCCGCGTTCGCTGGATGACGTGACTCGCGGCCTGATGCGCCTGGAGAAGGCCAGCACCAAAGACTTTATCGAGATCAGCGAAAACGTCATGGGCCGCGCCTCGAAGACCCTGGACAACAAGCTGTTGCGCTAGCCCAAGGCTGGAACTCACATGCGCCGCCTACCGTCTCTCACTGCCTTGCGCACCTTCGAGTGCGCCGCTCGCCACGCCCACTTTGGGCGGGCGGCTGCCGAGCTGTGCGTCACCGACAGCGCGGTCAGTCACCAGATCCGCCAGCTGGAAGAACAGCTCGGCACGCCGCTGTTTGCCCGCGAAGGGCGCCAAGTCGTACCGACGCCTGCCGCGCGGCGCCTGCTGCAGCGTTTGCAGCAGGCGTTTGAGCTGATTGGCGAGGCCTGCGACGAGCTGCGTGACCCCGGCTCGCAGGTGGTGCTGCGTATCGCGGTAACCCCCGAACTGGCGCAGAAGTGGCTGGTCAGCCGCCTGGCCGACTTCAGCGACCGCTACCCGCAGATCACCCTGCATCTGCACGAACAGCCGCTGGAAGCCTGCCTGCCGAGCCCGGATATCGACTTGGCTATCACCTACGGCACCGGCCCCGAGGATGCCAGCGCCTACTTCGTGCGGCCGCTGCCGACTCTGCAGTTCTTTCCGGTGTGCAGCCCCAGCCTGTTCAACCAGGGCGGCCTTAAACACCCGCGTGACTTGGCCCGCCACGGCCTGCTGCATGATGATCAGGACGGCAAAACCTGGACCGCCTGGCTAACCACCCATGCCGGTGATATCCAGCCCGCGCGTCATCTGTATCTCGGCCATGCCGGCCTGGCGCTGGAAGCGGCGGCGCAAGGGCAGGGCGTGGCCATGGGCGACAACCTTACCGCCGCTGAGGACCTGGCCAGCGGCCGCCTGGTGCGCCCATTCAACGCCAGTGTGGCGGCGCTCGGGCAGTATGCGTTGGTCTGTGAACGCATCCGCCTGGAGAAGCCGGCGGTGGCAGACTTCTTAGATTGGCTGAGTGATCACCTGGCTGAATGATGAATTGAATTCAGCTATTCCGTAATTATCGTCGTTGGAACCTCGGCTGGGGCGCCGCGTACTGTGTGGCCATCTTCCCCACAGGCATAAGGTGCATCCGATGGCGCGTTCCCTGACTTCCCTCCCTAAAGCCGATGGCTTCCGTCTGCCCGGCGAATTCGAACCCAAGGCCGGCTGCTGGCTCGGCTGGCCGGAGCGCACCGACGTGTGGCGCAACGGTGCCAAACCGGCGCAGAAGGTCTGGGTGGATATCGTTACGGCAATTGCCAGCAGCGAGCCGGTCACCGTATGCGCCTCGGCCAGCCAGTACGCCAACGCCCGTCGCCAGCTACCGGTCCATGTGCGGGTGGTGGAAATGACCTGCAACGACACCTGGTTTCGCGACAGCGGCCCGGCCTTTCTGGTTAATGACGAGAGTGGTGAAGTGCGCGGCGTGGACTTTGAGTTCAACGCCTACGGCGGTCTCGATGGCGGCCTGTACTACCCCTGGGATAAGGACGACCAGATTGCGCAGAAGATCCTCGAAATCGAAGGTTACGACCGCTACCGCGCGCCCTTTATTGCTGAGATGGGTGGCATCCAGACCGATGGCCAGCGCACTCTGCTGACCACCGAGCAGTGCCTACTTAACCGTAATCGCAACGCCCACCTGGGCAAGGAGGAGATGACTCGCCGGCTCAGCGATTACCTCGGCGCCGAGCAGGTGATCTGGCTGCCGCGCGGCTGCAAGTTCGATGAAACCGATGGACATATCGACGACCTGGCCTGCTTCGTGCGCCCCGGTGTGGTGGTGCAGCAATGGACCGATGATCGCAATGATCCACAGTGGGAAATCTACCAGGAGGCCTACGACATCCTGCGCAGTACCCGCGACGCCCAGGGTCGCGCGCTGGAAGTACACAAGCTGCCGCAGCCGCGCGTGCTGGAGTGGACGGCCGAAGAAGCCGAAGGCCTGGATCAGGATGAATCCACCCATACCCGTCAGGCTGGCACGCAGATCTGCGCCTCCTATATCAACTATTACGCCGGCAACTCGGCCATCGTCGTGCCGCTGTTCAACGACCCCTACGACCGCGTGGCCCAGGCCACCCTGGCCGAGCTGTTCCCCAAGCACCGGATTATCGGTATCGAAAATTCCCGGGAAATCCTCCTCGGTGGCGGCAACGTCGCCTGCATCACCATGCCGCAATACGCCGCGCCCAAGCGCGTCTAGGAGGCTTCGATGAAACTGCATACCAGTCTGTTGGCGTTGGGCCTGGCAGCTAGCGTTCAAGCGCTGGCGGCCGAGGCGCCGAAGCAGGTCAATCTGTTTATCTGGGGCGAGTACCTGGCACCTGACACCCTGAGCAGTTTTGAACAGAAGACCGGGATCAAGGTGGTGGTCGACCACTTCGACTCGCTGGAAACCGTGGAAACCAAGCTGCTGACTGGGCGCAGCGGTTATGACCTGGTGCTGACGGCTGGTCAGCATCTACAGCGGGCGATCCAGAGTGGCGCGCTGCAGCCGCTAAACAAGGCCGCGCTGCCGCACTTCGCCGGGCTGGATAGCGAGTTCACCGGGCATATGGCCGCGTTCGATCCGGGCAACCGTTACGCCGGCCTGTATGTTTGGGGCACTACGGGGTTTGGTTATCAGCAGCAGGCCATCAGCAAACGCATGGCCGATGCGGCGACCGACAGCTGGGCCATGCTGCTCGATCCACAGGTGGTGGCGAAGTTTGCCGACTGCGGGGTGAGCTTTCTCAATGACCCCAATGAGGTGTTTGCGGCGGCGTTCCGTTACCTGGGTCTGGATATTAACCAGCAGAGTCTGGATGACCTGAAGCTGGCCGAGGCGCATCTGGCCAAGGTGCGGCCGTCGATCCGCTACTTCGACAACGACCGCAATATCACCGACCTGGCCAACGGCGATACCTGTCTGGCGATGTCGTGGAACGGCAATGTATCGATTGCCGCCGGCCAGGCTGAGCAGGCGGGCAAACCCTACAGCCTGCACTACAGCATCCCGCGTGAAGGTACGCTGATCTGGTTCGATGCGATGGTGATCCCCAAGGACGCGCCTCACCCCGAGGCCGGATTGGCACTGATGGATCATCTGATGACGCCCGAGGTGATCGGTGCCATCACCAACACCATTTACTACGCCAACGCGGTGCCAGCGGCCAATACCACGGTTGATCCGACGATTCTCGCTGACCCTGGCACCTACCCAGGGGCTGCCGTGCGTGCGCAGCTGTACACCAAGAACGACAACGCCAAGGCGTTCAATCGCGCCTTGACCCGCGCCTTTAGCCGGCTCAAGTCAGGGTTGTAACAACTGGGTGGCGGCCTACTTGAGGCCAGGCCCGGACTTGGTGTTGATGCCTTTGGCCATGCGGTCGTAGAGCACCACATTGACGGTAGCGGCGAGGTTCATACAGCCCTGGGTGGGGATGTAGATCACGTCCTCACACCAGTCGAGGACTTCCTTGCTCAGCGAGCCGTCTTCGGGCCCGAAGATATAGATGGCGCGGTCAGGGTGGGTGTATTGCGGCAGTGGCCGTGCGCCTTCGACCAGCTCCACGGCCACGGGGGTGCAGCCTATGGGGATAATTTGCTGCAGGTCTTCCACGCCGATCAGCGGAATATCCATATAGATGCGCTGGGTGTCGGTAATAAAGTCGCGGGCACGGGCATAGCGCTTGCCGCTGTAGAACACCGAGGCGGCGCTATAGCAGCCGGCTGCACGCATCACCGAGCCGACGTTTTCCGGGGATTTAGGGTTGAACAGGCCGATGCAGGCGTATCTCTTATTGGCCACGGTGGCACTCGCACAGAATTTTCGAAGGGGTTTTTGAAGCCGCACCTAAGGGGCGGGCGACAAAAAAGACGCGAGTATACCTGTATGGCTGCGGCCTGATTTTTCTAGGCGCCAGCTTGCTGGCGATTTAAGGCTCAACAGCATCGCCAACACGTAGGTTGGCCAAAGCGGCGCACTGCCGAGGCCAGGCCGGATACCGCCGTTGGTCAATGCCGTAGCCCGGATGCAATCCGGGTCAGCTTCGCGCCGTACAGACCGTTCCCGGATTTCATCCGGGCTACAGGGTCAGTTCTTTTTCAGTCTTGCAGCCAGGTCGGCGAAGGGGTTGTGGGTCGCTTGGGCGGTCTTCGGTGTGCTTAGCGAGCCTTCGCTGAAGTACTGCTGGTCGGTGTAGCGCGAGTGTTCGTTGTCATGGCAGTACAGACACAGCAGCTCCCAGTTGGAGCCGTCCTGCGGGTTGTTGTCGTGGTTGTGGTCGCGGTGGTGCACGGTCAGCTCGCTCAGGCGCTTGCCGGAAAACTCGCGGGCGCAGCGGCCGCAGACGTGCGGGTACATCTTCAGCGCCTTGTCGCGGTAGCCTTCTTCACGCGAGCGCTGGGCATCAGCGAGGATGCGGTCAAGCTTGCCGGTGGCGGAGGGGGATTTATCGCTGCTCATCTGGAATCTCGTACGGTGGTCATGCCGCCAGTCTAGCCTTGCCGGTGGTCAGTGAGARCCGCCCGTGCGGCACTTAACGCCGTGGTTGAGGCCCAAGTGAGTAACTGTATGGGAGATAACCGCATGCGCCTGACTACTCTGTTGTTTGTTTTAACCGCGCTTGCCAGCACTTCGCTGCTGGCTCAGCAACCGCCCAAAATGCCCGCCACGGCGCCTGCAGCGGGTGCCCCGGGTACTGCAACGCCGCAACCCTACGCACCGGCTGCGCCGCAGCATCTGCCAGCGCCAACCCGCAATAATCCGCCGTTGCTCAAGCAGGCACCGTTGCCGGAGTCCAGCCAACCGCGTCGCGATCAGGAACTGCCGTTGCTGAAAGAACAGCGCGAACGCAATACCCAGCCGCTGCCAAAATCCGACGAGTGAGTTTTCGGGGCCTAGAGCTGTTGCTCGACCAACTGCCCATCAGCCATGCGCAAACGCCGGGACATGGCGATAGCGATGGCGCGAATCACCTTGGCGGCGGTTTTTGGCGTTTCGCCGAGCATCTTGTCCAGGGAATCCTTGGCCAGCATCAGCAGGCTGCAGTCGCTCACGGCAATGCAACTGGCTGAGCGGCGTTCGCCGTCGAGCACTGCCATCTCGCCAAAGGCGCGACCCTTGCGCAGTTTGGCCAGTTCGATGGTTTCCCCGCTGGAGTTGATCTTGCGCACCGATACCGCCCCCGCGTGGATGATGCACATAAAGGTGCCGGGGTCGCCCTCACGGCAGATGCTTGCCTCCGGGGCACATTTGCTGATGTTGAAGTAGCCGGCGGCGCTGAGCAGCTCATTGGGCGTGAGGCTGTCGAACAGGCCGCAGTCGAGCAGCATGTCGCGTATTTCATCAATCAGTTGGGAGTGGGCGGGCATGGACGGCAGCCTGGATAGACGTGGCGCGAGGTCAGTCGCATAGATTGACCTTAGCCGTCTGCCACCTAGCTCGCCAGCGCCACTCGCGACCTGCTGCCGAGTGGCCTGAGAGGGGATTTACGATTTAAAAACTGAAGCGTCGCATCACGCCTTGCAAGCGCCCGGACATGGCTTGCAGAGACTGGATGGCCTGCACGATACCGCCCTGAGCCGCCGAGTTTTCTTCGACGATTTGCGCCACCCGTTCCACGCTCATGGCCACCTGTTCGCTGGCGGCGCGTTGCTCCTGCAGCGACAGTGAGATCACGCTGACCGCTTGCAGTGATTCATTCAGCGCCTGGCGAATCCCTGTCATCGAGCTGCCTGCCTGATCCACCAGCTGGGTGCCAATGCTGACCCGTTCACAGCCGGCGGCCATGCTGTTTTTCGCCTTGTGCATGCCGCTATGAATGGCATCGACCAGGGCGATGATTTCCGTGGTCGAGTGGGCGGTGCGACCAGCCAGGCTACGCACCTCATCGGCGACCACGGCAAAGCCGCGACCTTGCTCACCGGCCCGTGCGGCCTCAATGGCGGCGTTGAGGGCGAGCAGGTTGGTTTGTTCGGCAATGCCGCGAATCACGTCGACAATTGCGCTGATATTGCGTGATTGCGCGGCCAGGGTTTCCACATCCTGCGAACTTTCGGCTACCAGCTCGGCGATCTTGTGCATTTCTGTGGTGGCGCGGGCCATCACCGAAATGCCGGCATCGGTCATGTCGCCGGCTTTCTTCGCCATGTCGTAGGTTTGCTGGGCGTTTTCGGCAATGTGGTTGATGCTTACCGCCAGTTGCTCGACGGTGGCGGCCATGGCCGAGGCGGTGTCGCTCTGCACATTGGCGCTGGTCAGTACCTGCTCGGAGGAGGCGGCCAGCTGCAGGGTGGCGCATTCGATCTGTTCAGAGGCTTCGCCGATATTGCCGATCATGTCCTGTAGGCCACGGCGCATGCTCTGCACGGATTTCATCACGCCGGTCATCACTTGGTTGCCCAAGGTTTTGCCGCCCAGGCGGCCTTCGGCGATGTGCGCGCTGATTTCTTCCAGCTCGCCAGGTTCGGCGCCCAGTTGCCGGCTCATCAGGCGAATAAAATAGAACACCTGCGCCAGACCAATCAGCAGGGCAATCAGCAACACGCTGATGCTCAGGTTGAGGTTGCTGGCATAGGCGGCTTCGCCCAACTGGTATTGGCGCTTGGCTTCCAGCAGTTGCACGTCGATCAGTTCGGCAAATTTCTCCGAGAGTGGGTCAATCAACGGGTAAAGCCGCTGACTGGCAAAGGCGTCGATGCCGGCTTTATCGCCACGATTGAGCAGGCTTTGCAGCTCATTCAGTGGTTGCCGGGCCTGTTCCATCAGCGGGTTGATCTGCTCGATCAGCTGGCTTTCCTCGCGGATCAGTTCGGTGGCCAGATAGGCCTGCCAGGTTTCCTCGATCCGCACCTGGGCTTGTTCGATCAGCTGTTGCGCGGTTTTCTCATCCAGCTCGCCGCTGCGCGCCTTGTGCGTCGCATCGACGATATTGACGGCGTACAAGTCGGCAATCAGCTTGAGGTCGCGTAGCGGCACCACGCGGTCCAGGTACACCGTTTGCAATCCCTTGACCGTGGCCTGCAGCCCATACAAACCAAGACCGCCGACACACAGCAGGCCAAACAGCAGGCAGCCGGAGAGAAGGAATAGGTGGGTTCTGATCTTCCAGTTTTTCATCACAGACCGTCCATGGTGAGCAGGCAGTTGAATGGGCGAGATGGCAGTGCGCCAGCGTGTCATTCAGCCTAGCCGAACTTGCACGTCAGACAGATTAAATCTGCATGAACGGTCAAGTAATTTTTCGCCCTAAACGTCCGCTGTTTAGCGCGAATTACTCTGAGCCTGCGCCGCTCTGCCAAGCCATATAACTCCGGCTGGCAGAGCGGCAAGCTGGACTCAAACCAGGCCCAGCACTTTGAGGATAAATGCGTATTCCAGAGCGGCATCCTTGAGCGCCTGATAGCGGCCGCTCATGCCGCCGTGGCCGGCGTCCAGTTCGGTTTTCAGCAGCAACAGATTGTTATCGGTTTTCTGCGCACGCAGCTTGGCCACCCATTTGGCGGCCTCCCAGTACTGCACCCGGCTGTCGTTGTAGCCAGCCACCACGAGAATCGCCGGGTAGGCCTGCGCCTGGACGTTCTCATAAGGCGCGTAGCCTTTGATTCGCTCGAAGACCTCGGGTTGGTTTGGGTCGCCCCATTCGTCGTACTCGGTAACGGTCAGCGGCAGGTCGGGGTTCTGCATGGTGTTGAGCACATCGACAAACGGCACCTCGGCGATGGCGGCGGCGAACAGCTCAGGACGCTGATTGAGCACTGCGCCCATCAGCAACCCGCCGGCGCTGCCACCGCTGATAACCAGCTGCTGCGCGCTGGTGTAGCCACTGGTGATCAGGTGTTCGGCGCAGGCGATAAAGTCGCTGAACGAGTTCTGCTTGTGTTCCAGCTTGCCGGCACGGTACCAGGCTTCGCCCAGCTCGCCGCCGCCACGTACATGGGCGATGGCAAACACGAAACCACGATCAAGCAAGGACAGGCGCGCATGGGAGAACCAGGGGTCGAGGCTTTCGCCATAAGCGCCGTAGCCATACAGATAGAGCGGCGCAGAGGTGCCGAGTACTTCGCGTTTGGCCACCAGGCTGATCGGCACCTGACTGCCGTCGGCGGCAGTGGCCCACAGGCGCTGGCTGACATAGCTGTCGGCATCGAACGGGCCAAGTACCGGGGTTTGCTTGAGTACCACTTGCGCGCCCGTGGCCAGCTCCAGCTGACGCACTTGCGCCGGGCGATTGAGCGCTTCATAACGCAGGCGAATGGCGGGGCTGTCGAATTCTAGGCTGTCCTGCACATACAGGCTGTAGGCGGCGTCAGGTAGCTGCACGCGATAGGCCGCTTGCCCCTGCGGCTGCACTTCGATAATCGGCAGGCCGCCTTCGCGTAGGCTCAGCACCAGCGCTTGCTGATTAAGGCTAAAGCCTTCCAGCATCACTTCTGGGTCATGCTCGCGCAGCAATTGCCAGTGGCTGCGGCTCGGGGCTGCTTCGCTGGCAGCGAACAGGGTGAAGTTGATGCCGTGCTGGTTGCTGCGGATCAGCCAGCTCCACTCGCCATTCAGCGTGCCGTGGTCGACGTCGTATTCGTGACCTTCTTCGCGTGGGGCCACGCAGCTGAAAGCAGCGTGCGGGGTGGCGGCATCCAGTACCCAGGCTTCGCTGGTGGTTTTGCTGCCCAGTTGCAGAATCAGCTGGCGCTCGGAGCTGCTGCGATAGCAACTGAGGAAGAAGCGCCCATCCGGCTCGTGGAATACCAGTTCGGCCGCATCGCTGCCGAGGCGGTGGCGATACAGCTTGTGCGGCCGGTGGGTGTCATCCAGTTCGCCGAAGAACAGCGTCTGGCTGTCATTGGCCCAGGTCATGCTGCCATCGCACTCCTCGAACGGCAGCTCGATCAGGCTGTCGTCGGCCAGTTCCTTGACGAACAGCTGATAGGTTTCCTCGCCGCTGGTATCCAGGCTGTAGGCCAGTCGCTGGTGGTCAGGGCTGATGCTGAAGGCGCCGAGCGAGATAAAGCCGCCATCGGCCAGGGCGTTGGGGTCGAGTAGCAGCTGCTCGCTGGCCTCATCGACCGTCAGCGAGCCATCGGCAGGTTTGCGGCAGCGGTAATGCCGCGGGTATTCGTCGCCAGCGGTGGTGCGCTGGTAATACAGATAAGGGCCCCAGGGCGACGGCAGGCTGAGGTCGGTTTCGTGGATGCGCCCCTTGATCTCCTGAAACAGTGTTTCGCGCAGCTGCAGTTGCTCACTGAGCTGCTGTTCCAGGTAGGCATTTTCCGCCTTGAGGTAATCAAGCACCTCAGCGCTGTCGCGGTTTTCCAGCCAGCGATACGGGTCGGCAGCGTTGTCGACGCGGGCGATGGGGGCGTGGGACATGAAACAACTCCTGTAGATGACGGCCGACAGCGGGGACGCCGAAGCAGGCAAAAGCCGTTATCATAAGCGCCACTTCGCCCGTCGGCTGCTGAAATCTGCGCGCTTATGCGCGTGCGCCGCCTGGTCTTCAATGCCAGAGAATTTGCGTTTTATGATTGAAAACGACTACCTGCTTGCCTGGAGCGCCTATCTGGTGGCGGCCCTCGGCTGCCTGTTGGTGTGGTTTCGCCTGACCGGCTGGATGTGGCGCTATGTGCGCGAGCCGCTGCGTGTGTTGGTTGTGGTGCTGCTGTTCAGCCCAACCATCGTCGACCCCGGTAAGGACCAGTTCGCCCCTGCGGTGGCGATCACCGCCATGGACCTGTTGCTGGATGTGGGCAACAACGTCTGGCGCGCGGTGGCGGATCTGAGCATGTATGGCTTGATCATGTTCACCCTGTACCTGCTGTTTGTCGCCGTGCGCTGGCCCGTGGAACGTTGGTGGCAGGCGCGCAAAGGGCCAGCCCCTATTGCCGATGACGAGCCAACCCTGCGCGAGATGATGGCGCGCGATGAGCAGGATTTCGGCGACACCCGTTACGATGCCCGTGGCGATCGCCGCCTGCGAGTAGAACCACGTTTGTAAGCCGCTGCGGCGTCACCCGACGTCGCTGCCCTTGCGCCAAAGCACACAGCCGTTCAGCATGGCCCCTCACTAGGGTCTGTTCCTGTGCCGTTCGTGAGCCGCGTTGCAGCGGAAAATCTCGCCAGGCTAGGCGTAGGACGCAGGTAATGGTGTTCCCTTGCCAAGTCCTACAACACCGCATGGCGAGATTTTCCGCGCAACCCGAAGGGCCGGGCCAGTTTGAGCGCGATGCTGCGTTTCTCGACGCTCATTTGGAACACCAAACTTCGCGTCTCGTGCCTTGCCTCGCGCTAAAACTGGCTCCGGCGCGGCCACGAACGAAACAGGAACAGACCCTCAGGAGGGGTTATGGAGTGTGTGTTCTGTGCAATTGCCGCTGAGCAATTGCCTGCCGAGCGTATTTATGAGGATGAGCACTTTATCGTCCTGCTGGATATCTTCCCCCTGCGCCCGGCCCATGTGCTGATTGTCAGCCGCGAACACGCGCCCTTTCTCAAAGACCTCTCCACCGCGGCCTGTGAACAGTTGCTGCCCCTGGCGCAACGCATGGCCGCCGCCTTGCGCGCGGCCGGTTATGGCGAACAGGGCATCAATTTCTTGATCAACGACGGGCCGACTTCGAATCAGCATGTGCCACACCTGCATCTGCACCTGATTCCACGACGCAGCGGCGATGTGATGCCGTTGCTGTGGCGCGCTCTGACACGTTTTCTGCCGTTGGCGCGCAAACGCATCGAGGCGCGTCTGGCAATTGAAGCGCAGCAGCTGCGCGAGGCGTTACGCAATGTGTGAATTGCTGGGCATGAGCGCCAATGTGCCGACCGATATCCTCTTCAGTTTTACCGGCCTGATGCAGCGCGGCGGGCGTACTGGCCCGCACCGCGACGGTTGGGGCATCGGTTTTTATGAAGGGCACGGTCTGCGCCTGTTTCAGGACCCTCGCGCCAGCAGCGAGTCAGAGGTGGCGCAGCTGGTGCAGCGCTATCCGATCAAGAGCGAAGTGGTGATCGGCCATATCCGCCAGGCCAATGTCGGCCGCGTCTGTCTGGCCAATACCCATCCGTTTGTACGCGAGATGTGGGGGCGCAACTGGTGCTTTGCGCACAACGGCCAACTGGCCGATTTCGCCCCGCAATTGGATAACTACCGGCCGATTGGCGACACCGACAGCGAAGCCGCCTTCTGTGATTTGCTCAATCGCCTGCGTCAGGCCTTTCCCGAGCCTGTGGCGGTGGAGGAATTGCTGCCCACCCTGGTCAGTGCTTGTGCCGGCTATCGCCAGCACGGTGTATTCAACTGCCTGCTCAGCGATGGCGACTGGCTGTTCAGCTTCTGCAGCAGCAAGCTGGCGCATATCACTCGGCGCGCACCGTTTGGCCCGGCGCATCTGAAAGATGCCGATATGCAGGTGGATTTCCAGGCGGAAACCACGCCCAATGACGTGGTCAGCGTTTTGGCCACCGAGCCGTTGACCGATAACGAGAGCTGGACGCTTTACCAGCCGGGTGAGTGGCGGTTGTGGCGCGGTGGTGAATGTGTGGCGCAAGGCCTAACGGACTGAATGGGGGGAGGGGACATGTTTAGAAACTATCTGCGGTTGGCCTTGTTTGCCCTGGGGTTACTGGTCGGGGTGCAGGTGCCGGGTTTTATCGACGACTACAGCAAGCGCGTCGAAGCCCATCGCATCGAATCTGAGTTGGGCCTCAAGGGCTTTCGCGAAACGGCTCGGCGCTTTTTCAAGGGCGATCTGGTCGCATTGGTCGGCCATTACCAGGCCAGTGCCGACCCAGTGATGCGCAGCGACGCGCAGAGCCTGGGTACCCTGGTCGAACGCTCGGCATTCCTTGAACGCGAGTCCAAAGCCATGCAAGGGCCCTGGTATGGCCAGGTCTGGCATATGGCGACAGCGGCAGATCATGAACTGCTGGAGGAAACCCTGAGCGCCTACCGCTATCAGGTGCTGCTGGCTCCCGAGGCCATCGCCTGGGGCATTGCCTGCGCCATGCTGCTGGCTTGGCTGCTGGAGAGCCTGGGGTTGCTGATCGGCATGCTGCTGGGCGTCGGCCGCAACCAGAAGGTGCAGCAGCGGCACTGGCGCTAAGTTGAATCACACCAGGGCTCGCAAGAGCCCTTGGTGTTTGTGCTGATTCGCTTCTTAAGCCTGCTTGCGGCCTTGAACGTTGGCTGCCTCGCTAACAATCGGCAGAATTGGCAATCGTTTACGCCGCGACACCAGCAGCACTCCCGCCAGAACCAGCCCCGCGCCCGCCAACTGGGCAAACGACACCGGCTCCGACAACAACATCCAGGCGAAAACAATCGTCAGGATCGGCCCCAGTGTGCCAATCAGTACGGTGCGCGCCGAGCCGATCAGGCGCAGGGCGGCGGATTGCCAGAATATCGGCAGCACCGTGGAGAAAATCGCCATCGCCGCGCTGTAGGCATACACCTCCATCGGCTGCTGCAGTGCGGTAAGCGGCTGAGCGGCGAGGAAGTGAATCTGTGTGGCGAAGGTGGAGACGATTATTGCCAGGGCAGCAAAGCGAATGGTGCCGAGCCGGTGAATCGCCACCTCGGCCCCGGAGCTGTACAGGGCGTAGCACAGCGCAGAGCCGAAAACGAAGGCAGCGCCGATCAGCACGGTATGCAGATCCTCCGCAACATGCAGGTCGTGGGCGAACGCCAGACCGATACCGGCGTAGGTCAGCAACAGCGCCGCAACCTGGCGTTTCTCCAGGCGCTTGCCCATAAACAGCACGCCGATCAGCACAGTCATGGTCGGGTAGATAAACAGGATCAAGCGCTCCAGCGCCGCCGAGATGTACTGCAGGCCAACAAAATCGAGGATGCTGGCGCCGTAGTAACCCAGCAGGCCCAGGGCGATCAGCATGCCCCAGTCTTTGCGGGTCAGCGGCGGCGCAGCGCGGCATAACCACAGCGTTACCCACAGTGCGATAGGCAGGGCAAAGCTCATGCGCAGTGCCAGCAATGTGATCGCGTCTACTGGCGCGGCGGCGTAGGCCAGCTTGACGAAAATCGCCTTGAACGAGAAACCGAAGGCGGCGAGCACCGCCAGTGCGATGCCCAATCGTTCGGCTGACCAGGTTTTCCATGGCATGTTGAGTGAATCCCTAAAGAGTTGTGCTGCGCCGAATGATGCTGGGTATAGAATCGCGATGGAATTGGCTTTTCCATAATTGATCGTTCGGATTTAACTAACGCTATGCACTATGACCTGATTGATCTGCGTCTGTTTGTGGCGATTGCTGAAGCGAAAAACCTCACCCGAGGGGCCGAGCGCGTGCATTTGGCAGCCTCATCGGCCAGTCACCGTATGCGCCAGCTGGAAGCGTCGATTGGCACACCGCTATTGCTGCGTGAGCCGCGCGGCGTCAGCCTGACCCGTGCTGGCGAGGCGTTGCTGCGCCATGCACGGCAGGTGTTTGCCCAACTCGAACAAATGCATGCCGACCTTACCCCATACGCCAAAGGCGTGCGTGGCCATGTCAGCCTGTGGGCCAATACCCACGCCACCCACACCTTTCTGCCCGACAGCCTTTCGAGCTTCTTACAGCGCCATCCACAGGTCAGTATTTCCCTGGAAGAGCACACCAGCCCGCAGGTGCTGATGGCGGTGGCACGCGGCGAGGTGGAAGTTGGCGTGGTGGCGGGGACGATTGCGGACGCGGAGGTTGAGTTGATCCCATACCGGGCCGATCGGTTGGTGCTGATTACACCAACTGATCATCCACTGGCAACGCAGGCCAGCAGCCTGTTTGCTCAGGTACTGGATTACCCCTTTGTCATGCTGCATTCAGGCTCGGCGATTCACACCTTTACGATGAATGCGGCCGCTGCGCTGGGGCGGCACCTGGAAGTGCGGATTCAGGTGCGCAGCTTCGAGGCGGTGTGCCGCATGGTCAGCGCCGGGGTTGGTATCGGCATGGTGCCGCGCAGCGCGGTAACCGCTGGCGCGCCGCTCGCCGTGGTTGAGCTGGAAGAGCCCTGGGCGCAGCGGGACTTGAAGGTCTGTGTGCGCAAGCGTGAGCTGTTGTCGGGGTTTGCCGCAGAACTGGTCGACTGTCTGACCGCTAGCAGCACGGCAGGCTAAACAAAAGGCTATGTACCCGTTATGTGTTGAATCGCCACGAAGGGCGACACGGTGCATGACGGCGCGGTAATCCGTAGGGTGGGTTAGGCGCAAATCRGGATCAGGCAAACAACATCAACGCCCAATGCGCCGTAACCCACCATGGCGGTCTGCCGACAAACCGCAATGGTGGGTTACGCGGCGCTCGGGTTGCGTGGAGATACCCATACCAGTCCCAGCGGCGCTAACCCACCCTACAAAAGTGGCCTGCTACACGGTCTTGGGACATAGCCAAACAAAACGGGCCCTGCTGGGCCCGTTGGTTTTACTTGGAGAGAAACTTCATGCCGTCTTCCAGCCCCTGTAGGGTCAGCGGGTACATCTGCTCTTCCAGCAGCTCGCGCATGATATTGGTCGAAGCGGTGTAGCCCCAGGTGTCCTTGGGGTAGGGGTTGATCCAGATAAGCTTTTTGTACTTCTCCATAAAGCGCTTGATCCAGACGTAACCCGGCTCCTCGTTCCAGTGCTCGACGCTTCCGCCGGCCTGGGTGATCTCGTAGGGTGCCATGGCCGCGTCGCCGACGAACACCACCTTGTAGTCAGCGCCGTACTTGTGCAGCAGGTCCTGGGTGGAGAAGCGCTCGGAGGTGCGGCGCAGGTTGTTCTTCCACACCGATTCGTACACACAGTTATGGAAGTAGAAGTACTCCATATGCTTGAACTCGGTCTTGCAGGCGCTGAACAGCTCTTCGCAGACCTTGACGTGGGCGTCCATCGAGCCGCCGATATCGAAGAGGATCAGCAGCTTGACCGCGTTACGCCGCTCCGGACGCATCTGGATATTCAGCAGGCCGCCGTCCTTGGCGGTGTGGTCGATGGTGCCGTTGAGGTCGAGTTCGTCCTGGGCCCCCTGGCGAGCGAACTTGCGCAGGCGACGCAGGGCCACCTTGATATTGCGCGTGCCCAGCTCGACCTGATCGTCGAGGTTCTTGTACTCGCGCTGGTCCCAGACCTTGACCGCCTTGCCCTGGCGCTTGCCCGCGTCACCGACGCGGATGCCTTCCGGATTGAAGCCGCCGGAGCCGAACGGGCTGGTGCCGCCGGTGCCGATCCACTTGTTGCCGCCCTCGTGGCGTTCCTTCTGCTCTTCGAGGCGCTTCTTGAACTCCTCGATCAGCTTGTCCAGGCCACCGAGGGATTCGATCTTGGCGCGTTCTTCATCGGTCAGCGAACGCTCGAATTCCTTGCGCAGCCACTCATCGGGGATCAATGCCTCGATATGCTGGTTAAGGTTTTCCAGGCCCTTGAAGTAGGCGCCGAAGGCGCGGTCAAACTTGTCGAAATGCCGTTCGTCCTTGACCAGGATGGTGCGCGAGAGGAAATAGAACTCGTCCATATCGGCGAACACCACGTTGTGTTTCAACGCGTTGATCAGGTCGAGCAGCTCCCGTACCGACACCGGTACTTTGGCGGCGCGCATTTCGTTGAACAGGTTGAGCAGCATGGCTGCGCCCTCGTGAATTCGTTTGAGTGCGACGCTTAAGAGCGTCGCTCCAATGGCAGACCATCGTTGATGGCGTACCAGTCGGCCTTGGCCTCAGGGAAAATATGCTTCTGCGCGATTTCACCTACCGGCGTATCCAGCGTGCCCAGCGCCACTGAAAGCCAGTTGGGGTAGGGCTGCTCGCTGTACCACTGCAGGGTCGAGCCACAGTGCTTGCAAAAGGTCCGCGTCACACCTGGCGAAGACTGGTAGATGCCCAGTGATTCTTCGCCTTGGGTGAAGTGAAAGTCCTTGCGCCGCACATTGGCGTAAGTGGCGAATGCAGCGCCATGGGCTTTGCGGCACATCGAACAATGGCAATGAGTCGCCGATTCGATAGGCGCATCGATGCGGTATTTCACCGCAGCGCAAAGGCAACTGCCGCTGTGCATGGATCCGCTCCCGCTCCGGCTCTTAACGCGAAGCGCGGCGGCTCATAAAGGCCAGACGCTCAAGCAGCTGCACATCCTGCTCGTTCTTCACCAGCGCCCCGGCCAGCGGCGGGATGGCCTTGGTTGGGTCGCGCTCGCGCAGCACGGCTTCGCCGATATTGTCGGCCATCAGCAGTTTGAGCCAGTCGACCAGTTCGCTGGTGGACGGCTTCTTCTTCAGGCCAGGCACCTTGCGCACGTCGAAGAACACATCGAGCGCTTCGGCGACCAGATCTTTCTTGATATTGGGGTAGTGCACATCGACGATCTTCTGCAGGGTCGCGCGATCCGGGAAGGCGATGTAGTGGAAGAAGCAGCGGCGCAGGAAGGCGTCCGGCAGTTCCTTTTCGTTGTTCGAGGTAATGATGATGATCGGGCGTTTTTTCGCCTTGATGGTCTCGTCAGTCTCGTAAACGTAGAATTCCATCTTGTCGAGTTCTTGCAGCAGGTCGTTGGGGAACTCGATGTCGGCCTTGTCGATCTCGTCGATCAGCAGGATCACCCGATCCTCCGACTCGAACGCTTCCCACAGCTTGCCTTTCTTGATGTAGTTGCGCACGTCGTGGACTTTGTCCGAATCCAGCTGCGAGTCACGCAGGCGGCTGACCGCATCGTATTCGTAGAGGCCCTGGTGGGCCTTGGTGGTGGATTTGATATGCCAGGTGATCAGGCGTGCGCCGAAGGATTCGGCCAGTTGTTCGGCCAGCATGGTCTTACCGGTGCCAGGCTCGCCCTTGACCAGCAACGGACGCTCCAGGGTGATGGCGGCGTTTACCGCGAGCTTGAGGTCGTCGGTGGCGACATAGGACTGGGTGCCTTCGAACTTCATCGGTAAATCCTCGAACGAAAAATACGCAGGCGATACCCGCGGGTTCAATATTTGTAAACGGCGACTATAACGCGCAGCGTTGGCCTCTGTGAACGCAGAAGCCTTATTCAATCAATGAATGGCCGGTTACTCCGCAGAAGGGGCGCTATCGCCCTCTTCAAGAGAGGATTCAAAGCGGGTGCTGAAGGCTTGAATGAAGCCATTGCGCAGAATCGCGATAAAGGCCTGAAAAGCGCTGATGTTCTGCTGGTGGACGTTGCCGCTTAGCTCTACACGGGTGGCAAATTGATCGACGCGCTGATTCTTGAGCAGTTTTTCGCTGCCGCCCACAATCGCTTCCCACACCGAGCGGAAGAACCCTTTGTCATCACGGGTTACGTCCTGCTCCCAATCAAAGACTTCCACATTGCGTAGCAGGGGCTTGATGTAGCCGCTGAGTTCACCATCATCGGCTCGGGCCTCAACCACCAGATCACCGGTACCGGCCTTGAAGTCAAACTTGCCGTAGGCGCTGGAAAACGAGTTGACCTGGGGCAGTTCGATGCCGGTGGCGCGCAGCTTGAGGACAAAATTTTCAAAGTCTTCCAGTGGGTCAAACGAGGCCGTGGCTTCCAGCGGTGCATGCCCAAGCAATTGCGCTTTACCCTCGAAGTGAGCGACGCGTTTGCCTTGCTCGTCCGCCACCGTAGTCAGGTTGTACACGCTGGCATTGACATTACTGGCCTGCAGTTCGACCGGCGGGTCGGATGTGAAGTTGTGGAAGTGGACTCGCCCATCGAGCACCCGCGCTTCATCCAGGGTAATTGGCAGCAGCTTTTTCAGTTGCTCGCGCCAGTCAGTGCCTTCACCGGTCTGGGAGGCTTGGCTGTCGGCGCCGCCGTCGACGAAGTTGAGTACCGGTTGTTCGAATATCACTTCGGCGACAATGGCGCGCTTGTACCAGAGCGCGTTCCAGCTGACCGCCAGGTCGATAACGGGCACTTCGACGAACGGCAACCGTACGTGGCCACCGGTTTTCACGATCTCAAGGCCATTGATCTGGTATGCGCCGCGCCACCATGCAAGGTCCACGTCGGTGATGTGGCCGCTATAGCTGCCCATCTCCGCAAGCTTGTCATTCAGGTAGTCGCGCACCAGGATCGGCAGGGTGAAATGCAGCACCAGCAAGGTGGCGAGCAGGCCGAGGAGTATCCATTGGGGAATGCTGTAGCGTCTTTTCATAGATAAACTGACTCGTTACCTGTAGTTGGGTTCCAGCTAATGATGCGCTGTGCTGGACTGCCACGCCCATGGGTCTTAGGCTTGATAGCCTATTCGGCAACGCACGCACAAGGACCTCGCCATGAGCCGCATCTTCGCAGACAACGCACAAGCCATCGGCAATACCCCGCTGGTTCGGATCAACCGCCTGGGCCCGGACGGGGTGACCATCCTGGCCAAGATCGAAGGGCGCAACCCGGCCTATTCGGTGAAATGCCGGATTGGCGCCAGCATGGTCTGGGATGCCGAAGAGCGCGGCGTGCTCAAGCCGGGGATGACCATTGTCGAGCCAACCTCGGGCAATACCGGTATCGGTCTGGCTTTTGTGGCGGCTGCTCGCGGTTACAAGCTGCTGCTGACCATGCCCGCATCCATGAGCCTGGAACGGCGCAAGGTGCTCAAGGCCTTGGGCGCCGAACTGGTGCTGACCGAGCCGGCCAAAGGCATGAAGGGCGCTATCGAGAAGGCCGCGGAAATCGCCGCCTCCGACACGGCCACCTACTTTATGCCGCAGCAATTCAACAACCCGGCCAACCCGGCGATCCATGAAAAAACCACCGGGCCGGAAATCTGGAACGACACCGACGGCGCGATTGACGTGCTGGTGGCTGGCGTCGGCACGGGCGGCACCATCACCGGTATTTCTCGTTACATCAAAAAGACCCAGGGCAAGGCGATTCTGTCGGTGGCGGTCGAGCCGATCGGTTCGCCGGTGATCACCCAGACTATCGCCGGTGATGAAGTCAAACCCAGCCCGCACAAGATTCAGGGCATCGGTGCCGGTTTTGTCCCGAGCAACTTGGACCTGAGCATGGTCGATCGGGTTGAGCTGGTGACAGACGACGACGCCAAGGCGGTGGCCCTGCGCCTGATGCGCGAAGAAGGCATTCTCTGCGGCATCTCCTGCGGCGCGGCCATGGCAGCCGCCCTGCGTATCGCCGCCGAGCCGAGCATGCAAGGCAAAACCATCGTGGTGATCCTGCCGGACTCCGGTGAGCGCTACCTGTCGAGCATGCTGTTTAGCGATATGTTTACCGAGCAGGAGTTGCAGCAGTAAGTACCGTTCCGATCTGCTGCGCGTCGGCGATACTGCGTTGAAGATGGCTTCGGGCTGCTCATTTACAACACGTAAACTCCGCGCCCTCAGCCATCTTCGCCTTGTCTCGCTCTAGCTCACGAGATCGGGCCTGGAGATTTGATAAAAAAGCCGCCTTAGGGCGGCTTTTTTATGGGCGTGAGTTTTGTGTCTGCTCAGGTCGGTGCCTTGGTCGGGCTACTTGGGCGCACCACCAGCCATAGCGCGATGGCGATCAGTACGCCGCCGTACAGGTAGGCCCAGGATAGCGGCTCGTCCAGCAGCAAGGCGCCCCATAGCACGCCGAATGGCGGGATCAGGAAGGTGGTGGTGCTGGCCTTGATCGGGCCGATGTCGCTGAGCAGGCGGAAATACAACACGTAGGCGAATGCGGTGCAGATAAAGCCTAGCCCGGCCAAGGACAGCCAGACGTCGAGCCCGCCCCAGCTGGCGGGTGGTTGAATGATCAAGGCGCCGCCGAACAGTGGCAGCAAAAACAGGCTGGCACCGCACAGGCTGGCGAAAGCGGTCAGGCGGTTATCCAGGCCGCCTTGCTGGCCGATCCAGCGCCGTGTGAGAAAGCCGGCAAAACCGTAGCAGGCGGTGGCCACCAGGCAGGCGGCGGCGCCCCAGAGCAGCGGCATATCGAATTCCACCGGGCCGGTGCGGGTCAGCACTGCCACGCCGAACAGGCCGATGGCCACGCCTGCAGCTTTGCTCAGGGTCAGGGCTTCGGCAAAGAACAGCATCCCGATCAGCACGCCCATCATCGGCGTGGTGGCATTCAGAATCGCCGAGTAGCCCGCAGGCAACACCAGTGCCGCCAGGCAATACATGGCCGAGGGCAGACCGGCGTTGATCACCCCGAGTATCAAACAGTGCTTGAGCTTGCCGCGAAAATCCCAGCGCACGCGCATCAGCAGCAGAATCGCCAACAAGCCGAGCATGCCCAGGCTGGCGCGGAAGAACGCCGTCGGCATGCTGCCCAGCACTGGCGCGACGATGCGCATAAACAGAAAGCTGGCGCCCCAGATGGCAGCAAGCAACAGCAGACGGATCAGGTCGGCAAGACGCACAACGAACTCCACGACGGTGAGAAAGGCGAGCAGTGTTGCCGGGCGCGTACGCCAAGGCAATTCGAAATACGCTTTCAAAGCCGTTGCTTGGCAATATTTCGTGGCAGATAAACGCCTATCCAAGCATTGCCGGCTTTTACTTGGTGCGGTCACTGGATAAGCTCGGCGGATTGTCCGCATTTCATCTGCAGGGGTTTGTTTATGCCACAGCAATGGCCGGCCAGCGCGATTGCCGCGCTTATCCTCGAAGGCTTCGACGATTACCGCGAGCAGTTCCGACAGATTACCAACGGTGCGCGGGTGCGTTTCGAGCAGGCGCAGTGGCAGGAAATCCAGCAGGCTTCAGCGGCGCGTATCGCCCTCTACGAAGAGTGTGTCAGCTCGGTCAGTGCGCGCCTGCGGCAGGCCTATGCCGAAGAAGTGCTGCTGGATGTGGCGCAGTGGCCACTGGTCAAATCGGCCTATATCGCTTTGATCGACCTGCGCTACGACGATGAACTGGCGGAAACCTGGTTCAACTCGATCTTCTGCGGGCTGTTCAGCCATGATCAGATCAACGATGGCTGCATGTTTATCCACACCACGCGCCCGGCGTTGCGGGTCAATGAGCGGGCGCCGCAAACCCGTCTGTACGAACCCAAGGGCAATGTGGAACAGGCCCTGCGGCAGATTTTCGAGGATTTCAGCTTCGAGGTCGGCTATGAAAACCTCGAACGCGATCTGGCGCGCCTACTCAAGCAACTGCGTGACAACCTGCCGGATTGGGTGTGCAAGGACCCGGACCTGCGTATCGAGCTGTTTGCCTCGCGCCTGTATCGCAACAAGGGCGCGTACTTGGTCGGGCGCATCTACACCCGTGACGAACAATGGCCGCTGGTGATCCCGCTGTTGCACCGCGAAGGCCAGGGCATCCAGATTGATGCGCTGATCACCGACGAGGCGGAGGTGTCGATTATCTTCTCCTTCACCCGCTCCTATTTCATGGTGCGGGTTGGTTATCCAGCGGAGTTTGTCGGCTTTCTCAAACGCATCCTGCCGGGCAAGCATATTGCCGAGCTGTACACCTCGATCGGTTTCTACAAGCACGGAAAATCGGAGTTCTACCGCTCGCTGATCAACCACCTGGCGACCACCGATGACAAGTTTGTCATGGCCCCCGGTGTACGCGGCATGGTCATGAGCGTGTTTACCCTGCCGGGCTTCAACACCGTGTTTAAGATCATCAAGGATCGCTTCTCGCCGTCGAAAAACGTCGACCGCAATACCGTGATCGAGAAGTACCGCTTGGTGAAAACCGTCGACCGGGTAGGGCGCATGGCCGATACCCAGGAATTTGCCGATTTCCGTTTCCCGCTGAGCAAGTTCGACCCCGAATGCCTGGCTGAATTGCTGGACGTGGCGCCGTCCACTGTCGAGGTCAATGGCGACACGGTGCTGGTGCGTCACTGCTGGACTGAGCGGCGCATGACCCCACTCAACCTGTATGTCGAAAGCGCCAGTGAAGCCCAGGTGCGTGAGGCGCTGGATGACTACGGTTTGGCGATCAAACAACTGGCGGCGGCGAATATCTTCCCTGGCGATATGCTGCTGAAAAACTTCGGCGTAACCCGTCACGGCCGCGTGGTGTTCTACGATTACGACGAAATCTGCTTTCTGACCGAGGCGAATTTCCGTCGTATTCCCCAGGCGCGCTATCCGGAAGATGAAATGTCTTCCGAACCCTGGTATTCGGTGGCGCCACTGGATGTCTTTCCCGAGGAATTCCCACCGTTCCTGTTTGCCGATATGAAGCAGCGCAAGCTGTTCAACGAGCTGCATGGCGAGCTGTATGACGCCGATTACTGGAAAAGCCTGCAGGAGGCGATCCGCGCCGGCAAGGTCATCGATGTATTCCCCTATCGGCGCAAGGACCAGGCTGACAAAGAGTATTGAGCGGCGTGCGCCTGGCACTTGGAGTTGTCGCCGCCGGACTGTGCTTGTTGCCGGGTATCCACGCATTGCAGGCGGCCGAGGCTGATGACACGGCTGTCGAGCTGGCACCCCTGCTGATCACCTCGCCACGCAGCACCACGCGCTGGTTAAGTACCCCGGCAGCCGTGACTGTGATTGATACCGCTGCAGCGCCAGGTGAGCAGAACCTGGCGCTGGATGCTTTGCTGGCCCGCGTGCCAGGCGTGTTCAGCCTCAACCGGTACAACCTGGCTCAAGGCCTGCGCCCGGCGATTCGTGGCTTTGGCGCGCGCGGTAATTTTGGCGTGCGTGGTATTCGTGTGCTGGTGGATGGTGTGCCTTTGACCATGCCCGATGGTCAGACCGAACTCGACGGCCTGGATCTGGGCCTGGTCGAACGCATGGAAGTGCTGCGCGGCCCGGCCTCGGTGCTGTACGGTAATGCTGCTGGCGGTGTGCTGGCGATTGAAACCCGCGAGCCGCCGACCTTGCCGTCTATGCAGCTGGACCTGAGTGCGGCAGGCCTGGGTTACCAGCGCACGCGCGGGGAGATCGGCGGCAGCGACGGTAACCTGGGTGGTTTGCTGGCATTTAACAGCACCGTTCTCGACGGTTATCGCCAGCATAGTGGGGCGCAGACCAACAGCCTCACCGGCAAGCTGCGCTGGTATGCGCCGACGGGGCGTTTACGCCTGAACTTCAATGCCATCGACAACCGCGCCGAAGACCCAGGTGGCCTGACCGCAGCCGAAGTGAAGGCGGATCGCCGGCAGGCTGCACCGAACAACTTGCGTTTCGATGCCGATGAATATATTCGTCAGCAGCGTCTGGGCCTGGTCTGGGATGGTTACGCGGCGGGTGCCGATGAATATCAGCTGCGCAGCTACCTAGGGCACCGCGAGTTCGGCAATCAACTGGGCTTTGCCACCAGTGGGCAGACGACGTTCGAGCGTTACTTCAGCGGGGTTGGCGGGCAGTACAGTCATCACCGCCAGCTAATCGGTCTGCCCYATAGGATTACCACCGGTTTCGACCTTGAAGCGCAGCGTGATGATCGTCGGCGTTATGACAACCTGCTCGGCGAACGTGGGCAGTCACGTCAGCAGCAGGATGAGTCTGCGCTGAGCCAGGGGCTGTTTATCGAGGATCAGATTGACCTGAGCGAACAGTGGCAGGCCACACTCGGGCTGCGTTATGACCAGGTGCGGCTGGCGGTGGATGATTTTTATCTGGTAGATAACCGCGATGATTCAGGCTCGCGCAGCCTGGAAGATTGGAACTACAGCGCCGGCCTGAGTTACCGCGTTACCCCGCAGCAATCGCTGTATGCGCGGCTGGCCAGCTCCTTTGAAACACCCACCATCAGCGAGCTAGGCAACCCACAAGGCGGTGGTTTCAACAGCGCCATGCAGCCGGCTCGGGCGCTCAGCCGCGAGCTGGGTATCAAAGGCGAATGGCCTGCGCTGCGTTACGCGCTATCGGTGTACCGGATTGAGCTGGAGGATGAGCTGGTGGCGTTCAGTTTCCAGTCAGGTCGTAATTTCTACCGCAATGCCGGGCAGTCGCGCCGCGATGGCCTGGAATTGAGCCTGGACTGGCAGTTTGCCGACGCCTGGCGCTGGTCTGCGGCCTATGCCTACAACCGCTACCATTTTGAGGATTATCAAACCACTG
This sequence comes from Pseudomonas sp. 1928-m, assembly GCF_029269135.1. Taxonomy (NCBI): domain Bacteria; kingdom Pseudomonadati; phylum Pseudomonadota; class Gammaproteobacteria; order Pseudomonadales; family Pseudomonadaceae; genus Pseudomonas; species Pseudomonas sp. 1928-m. The sequence continues at coordinate 114,169 of NZ_JARIXO010000004.1, forward strand.
CGGGTGACTTTTCCGGCAAACGCATCCCCGGTATTCCACGGCAAACCTTGTTTAGCGAACTGGCTTATGAGCATCAAGGTGCTTATGTGCGCCTCGGTGTTACGGCTCAGGCACAGGTGTATGCCAACGATGCCAATAGCCAGTCTGCACCCGGTAATACCGTGTTCAATCTGCGCCTCGGCAAGCGTTTTCAGCTGGGCGAGCAAAGCCTGGAGCCTTACCTGGGCGTCGATAACCTGCTGGGACGTGAGTATTTCGACAACTTGCGCATCAACGACGGCAATGCGCGTTACTTTGAGCCTGGGCCTGGGCGTACCTTGTATGCAGGCTTACGTGTGTTGTTCTAACCTGTGGCGACGAAGTGGGCAGCAGGTTCAAGCAGCCTGAACTAGGCTGATAAAAGGTGTCCAAGCACCTATTCGATGTCCTTGGTTGGAGGCTACTTTATGAGCGCCAAGTTGCAGAATGCCTTGCTTGATCTATTGGTTGCCCTCGGCCTGTGTGAGCGGCCAAAACTGCAGCCCATTCCGGTACGCAGCAATTCACCTGACTCCAAATCGGTCCCCCTGCGACGCTAAGTTCCCCACCTGTTTGAGTGCGTTTGGCTACGGTCAGATAGTGTCTGGCTGTGGCTGCTGCACCCTGTAATTGTCCTGGATCATTATTGCGTGCTTTAAAACAAGCATTTGCTAGCGCGTTGGCACTGCTGTGCTAGACCTACACCTGCAGTTATGCAAATAGCTCAGACAGGGATTGCTCCAATGCGCCAGAACCTCCCAGTGACTCAGCGGGAAAGGACCTTTCCCGCCAATGAACGGCTGATCTCCACCACCGACCTAAACAGCAATATCACCTACTGCAACGACGCCTTTGTCGAGATCAGCGGCTTTACTCGCGAAGAGCTGATCGGTCAGCCGCACAATCTGGTGCGCCATCCTGATATGCCCCCCGGTGTATTCGGCCATATGTGGGACACCATCAAACAGGGCAAGCCCTGGATGGGAATCGTCAAGAATCGCGCAAAAAACGGTGATTACTACTGGGTCAGCGCCTATGTCACGCCGATCTATGAAAATGGCCGGGTGGCTGGCTACGAGTCGGTACGTTCCTTACCTGATGAAGCGCAGAAGCGTCGCGCGGAAAAGCTCTATGCACGCTTGCGTGAGGGTAAGCCGCCGGTGCCAAAACTTGAGTACTGGACGTACGACATTCTCCAGTCATGGCCGCTGATTCTGGCCTGTCTGCTGATTCTCGGTGCGCACTTTGTGCTCAGCGGCCCCTGGTTGTGGGGCTTTATTTTTGTCGCCATGTTTGGCCTTGGCTCTTACCAACTGCATGCCAAACGCAGCTTGATCCGGCAGACACTTGCCGAGCATCCCAAGGCGTTTACCAGCGCTTTGGTCGCCTTGACCTATACCGATAGCCGTGGCGCTCAGGCCTTGCTGGATATGGCGATGATCAGCGAAGACGCACGCTTACAAACGGCGCTGACCCGCATGGAAGACGCCGGCGCAAACGTCAAGATGCACGCCACGCGTTCTGCCGATCTGTCGCGTTCCGGGGCGAAGATGCTCGATCAACAGCGCAGTGAAACCGATCAATCCGCTACGGCGATTAACCAGATGGCGGCAACCATTCAGGAGGTGACGCACAACGTGCAGAGCACCTCGCATGCCGCCGAAGAAGCGGATCGTCTGGCGAAACAGGGCCTGCAGCTGGCCAGCGGCAGCCTCGACTCCATGCATCATATGGCCAAGGCGGTGGTGGATATCGGCCAGGCAGTGAATGACCTGGCCAACTCCACTCAGTCAATCGGCAGTGTGGCGGATGTGATTACCTCGATTGCCGAGCAGACCAACCTGCTGGCGCTTAACGCTGCTATCGAGGCGGCGCGTGCCGGTGAGCAGGGGCGCGGCTTTGCGGTGGTGGCGGATGAGGTGCGTTCGCTGGCTTCACGCACGCGCGAGTCGACCGAGCAGATCCATCAGATAATTTCGTCACTGCGTGCTGGCGCTGAACGGGCGGTAGTAACGGCAGGCAAAGGCGAGGCGATTTCCAAGGAGAGTGTTGAGAGTGTGGAGTCCGTGCGCACCGCGCTGGATGGCATCAGCGAAGCCGTCAGCCGTATCACCGGCATGAGTCAGCAGATGGCCTCGGCGTCTGAAGAGCAAAGCCATGTGGCGGAAGATATCAGCCGGCAGATCACCCAGATTGCCCAGCTCTCTGACCGCAGTGCCGAACAGGCGCATCAAGGCGCGGCAATTGGTCAGGAACTGGAAGACATGGCGGACTATCTGCACAGCCTGGCGGAGCGCTTCAATCGTTAGGTGACCGTTCGCGTGCATGCTTATCGGCCCCTGATGCCTGAGGAGGGCCGATTTTCTATCTGATATGGCACACTGCGCGGCTGAGGAGAAATCGATGCCGCGCCCGCAATGCCCACGTTGTACCCGCCCAACCGAGCGCTGTTTATGTGCGCTTATTCCCTGTTTGCCCAGCCGTACTCGGGTGCTGATTCTGCAGCATCCGAGCGAGGTCAAGCATGCGCTGAATACGGCACGTCTGGCGGCTCTTGGCTTGAGTAATGCTGAGTTGCTGGTCGGGGAAGTCTTCGAGTCGCTTGCGGCGCTTTTGCAGCAGCCTGGTTATCGCGCGTGTTTACTGTTTCCTGGCGAGCAGGCGCAAGCGTTAGTGGAATTTGCCGAGCAGCACAGCGAGCTGCCGCTGCTATTGGTGGTGCCTGACGGCACTTGGCGTAAGGCGCGCAAGCTGTTGCACCTCAATCCGTTGTTGGCGGCTTTGCCCAGGGTTGTGCTGCTGGCGGGCTTGCAGTCACGTTATCGCTTGCGCAAAGCACCGATGCCCGGTGCGTTATCCACCATCGAAGCGATTGTTACTGCACTGAATACAGTCGAGGCACCTGTCTGTTTTGATGCGTTGCTCAAACCCTTTGAGGTGCTGATTGAGGGACAGATCGAGGCGATGGGAGAGCAGACCTTCCAGCGCAATCACGGCAAGCCGAATGCCTCGCCCTAAGCCTTTCAGCGTTCGCGCATGGCTTCTGAGCGCGCCTTCAGCACCGGCTTGAGCAGATAGTCGAGCACACTTTTCTCGCCGGTAATGATGTCCACGGTGGCGACCATGCCGGGGATGATCAGCAGCGGGTGTTCCTCGCTACCCAGATGACTTTTATCGGTGCGGACCTGGATCAGGTAGAAGCTGTTGCCTTCTTCATCGGTGATGGTGTCGGCGCTGATCAGTTCGAGGTTAGCCCTGAGCCCGCCATAGATGGTGTAGTCGTAGGCGGTGAATTTGACCATGGCTTTCTGCCCGGGATGCAGGAAGGCGACATCCTGCGGGCGTACCTTGGCTTCAATCAGCAGGCTGTCATCCAGCGGCACGATCTCCAGCATGTCATTGCCGGGCTGTACTACGCCGCCGATGGTGTTGACCTTGAGCTGCTTGATCACCCCGCGCACCGGGGAGACCACGGTGGTGCGGCTGACGCGGTCATCGATGGCCACACTGGTGGCTGTGAGCTTCTGCAGCTCGGTACGGATTTCATTGAGTTCCTTGAAGGCATCAGAGCGAAAGCTCAGCTCGGATTCTTCAATCTTGCTCTTGATTTCATCCATCGCCGATTCGGCCCGTGGAATTGCCAGGTTGGTGGCATCCAGCGAACCGCGCACTTCCACCAGGCTGCGGCGCAGACGGAGGATTTCCACCTGGGAAATTGCACCGGTCGCCACCAGCGGTTGTGACATATTCAGCTCCTGCTGCAGCAGGCCCACACTGGAACGGTATTGCTGAGCCTTGGCGCGAAATTCAGCCAGCTCCTGGGTTTTTTGCCGCAGCTGTTCGCCAAGGGTACGTTGTTCGCTTTGCAGGCGGTTTTGCCGTGAACGATAAAGCGCCAGTTCGTCCTCGGCCAGCTGTGGGGCCAGGCGCAGGATATCCGCCGGCATGCTGATGGGGCGGCCTTCAGCCTCTGCAGTTAAACGCTCAACCCTGGCCACCAGTGCCAGGCGATCAGCTTCGGCTTCGCCACGGTTGGAGAGAAAGCGTGTGTCATCCAGACGCAGCAGTACGGCGCCTTTTTCGACGATCTGGCCCTCGCGCACAAATATCTCACTGACGATGCCGCCTTCCAGGTTCTGGATGACCTGGATCTTGCTGGAAGGGATGGCTTTGCCTTCACCCGTGGTGACTTCCTCCAGCACGGCAAAATTGGCCCAGATCAACGCCGCGATAAGGCATGCGCTGACCACCCAGACGGTTATGCGGGTGAACCAGGGCGAGTCTTCGAGAATGGCGCCGTCGACCTCCGGCATAAACTCGGTGTCCTGCTTGCGCTGGTGCATGCTGGCGAAGTAATCGCGAATCGAGGTGCTTATTTGCATGACCGTTCCTATACCGCGGCAGGGCCAACTCGACCTTTGCGTAGCGCTTCAATCACTGCTTCTTTCGGGCCGTCCGCAACAATATGGCCGTTATCCAGCACCACCAGACGGTCTACCAGGCTGAGCATTGAGGCGCGGTGGGTGATCAGTAGCATGGTTTTACCCTGGGCCCAGATTTGCAGGCGGTTGCGCAGGATTTCCTCGCTGGTGTTGTCCATCGCGCTGGTGGGCTCATCCAGCAGCAGAATGGGGGGATCGAGTAACAGCGCGCGAGCCAGTAATACTGCTTGCCGCTGACCGCCTGAAAGCAGCTGGCCGCGCTCGCCCACGGGGCGGTCGAAACCTTGCGGGTGTTGCCGAGCCAGGTCGACTACGCCTGTCAGTTCGGCCACTTCGAGCATGCGTGCATCACTGACATAGCGTGCGCCCAAGGTCAGGTTGTCGCGCAGGCTGCCGGCCAGTAGCGGCAGGTCGTGGGCGACGTAACCGATCTGATGGCGCAAATCAGCCACATCGAGCTGACGCAGGTCGAGGTTGTCCAGCAGGATTTGCCCTTTGCCAGGGCTGTAGAAGGCCATCACCAAGCGCGCCAAGGTGCTCTTGCCTGAGCCGCTGCGGCCGATGATGCCGATACGTTCCCCCGCTGTAAGACGCAGGCTGACCCCTGCAAGCGCCGGAGTGCTTTGCCCTGGGTAGCTGAAGGTGACGTCGCGCACATCCAATGCGCCATGCAGTTGGGTGCGGTCCAGTGGGCGTTGTTTGGCCTGACGCTCCTGCGGCAGGGCCATTAACGCGTCGGTGCTGGTCATGGTCAGGCGCGCTTGCTGGTAGCGGGTGATCAGCCCTGCAATCTGTCCCAGTGGCGCGAGAATGCGGCTGCCCAGCATATAGCACGCCACCAGCGCGCCGACGCTGAGCTGGCCAGCGATGATGATGTAGACCCCCGCGACGATGGTGGCCATGCCGGCGAACTGCTGCAGAAACAACGTGCCGTTGGTGGCAATTGCCGCCAGCGAGCGGGCGTGGATATCCAGGCGGGTGAGGGCGCCGTGGGTTTTTTCCCACTGATGTTGGCGTTCACTTTCTGCGCTGCAGGCCTTCAGGGTTTCCAGGCCGCCGAGGGTTTCGATTAACAGTGCTTGGCGTTGCGAGGCCAGTTGCAGGCTTTTTTCCACCGTATCGCGCAGACGCGCCTGGATGATAAAGGCGAACAGCGCGGTGATCGGAAACGCCAGCAAGGGGATGACCACCAGCCAGCCGCCGATCAGCCAGATCACGGTAATCATCAGAAACGAGAAAGGCAGGTCAATCAGACTGGTGAGGGTGACGGCCGTGAGAAATTCACGCAGGCCCTGAAAGTCATGAATGCTCTGGGCAAAGCCGCCGATGGTGGCCGGGCGGGCGGTCATCGACATGCCCGTGATGCGTTCGAATAAGGTGGCCGACAGCACCACATCGGTTTTCTTGCCGGCAGTATCGAGCAGGTGCGAGCGCAGGATTTTCAGCAACAGCTCAAAGCCCATGCCTATAAACAACCCAATGGCCAGTACCCAGAGTGTCGACGTGGCCTGGTTGGGCACGACGCGGTCATAGGTCTGCATAACAAACAGCGGCACCATCAGGCCGAGCAGGTTGATCAGCAGGCTGGCGAGAATGGCATCGGTGTATAGCCAGCGCGACAGCTTCAGGGTGTCGCGAAACCAGGCTTCGATGCGCGGTACCAGTGGTGAACGTGCCTCTTCCAGCTCATGCCGTGGGCGGGCAAAGAAGGCTTGGCCACTGTACTCGCTGGCCAACTGTTCACGGCTGACCCACTGCTCACCGCCGTCGGCTTCGCAGGGCAGTATCTGCGCCTGGTTCTTCGGGCCCCATTGACGCAACACTGCGCTGCGGCCGTTTTTCAACAGCAGCAGCACGGGCAGGTTGAGGGTTGAGATGCTGGCCAGGTCGCGTTGCAGCAAACGCCCTTGCAAACCCGCCCGCGCCGCAGCGCGGGGTAGCAACTCAGGAGTCAGGCGCTGCTCTGGCAACGGCAGGCCTGCACTCAGGCTGCCACGGCTGGCTGAGCAGCCGTGGAGTTTGCAAAGAATCAACAAGCCATCAAGCAGCGGGTCGTCATGATTAAGACGCGGATCGCTGGATGACCCCGGCCGCTCCATGGTGGTCAAGGTTACTACTCCTTATGCCGGTTCTATTTCATTGCCGGCAGACGGGCCTCGCTCTTCACTTCAGTGAGGGCTACAGCTTCTGCCGGTACTACCACTTGCTGCTGACGCAACAAGTCACCCATCGCTGCGGTTACCCGGTACATCGAAAACTCTTCGCTAAAGCGCACTTCGCTGTAACGCCGGTTGGCGGTAAAGAGTTCGTTTTCACTGTCCAGCAGGTCGAGCAGGGTGCGTTGGCCCAGGCTGAATTGCTGTTGATAGGCTTCGCGAACCCGTGCGGTGTAGTCCGCGTAGTCACGCGCTTTGGGGGTTTGCAGGCGAGCGTTTTCCATGGCGTTCCAGGCCAGGGAGAGGTTTTCGTTGAGGACGCGCAGGGCATTGTTGCGGATGTCCATCGACTCATTGATCTGGTGGGCAGTCGATTGCAGGCGCGCCTTGTCACGCATGCCGTTGAACAGGTTGTAGTTCATCACCACGGCCGCACGCCAACCGTTGTTGTGGCCTTCGTCGCCCTGGGTGTTGTTGTCGGCATTGGTGGCCAGCTCAAGGTCCACGCGCGGATAGAAGGTTGATTTAGCGACTTCGTATTGTTTCTCGGCCGCTTGCACATCGGACTGTGCGGATTTCAGGAACGGGTTGTTATCGATTACCGCCTGCCGAGCATCGGCGAGGTTTTCCGGCAATGAGCCTTTCAGCGAGGCCGGGGAGTCCAGCTCGTCGGGCATACGGCCAACGGCACTGAAGAAGTTGGCTTCGGCGTCGGCCAGGTTTACTTGCTCGGTATAGAGGTTGTTCTCGGCCAGGGCCAAACGCGCTTCGGATTGGTCAAGGTCCGCTGTACTGCCAACGCCTTGTTGGCTACGCAGGCTGATCTGATCATTAATACGTTGGTGGGCCTGCAGGTTGTTGCGTGCAAGCTCGACCATTTCGCGGCGCATCAGCAGGTCCAGATAAACCTCGACGGTACGCAGGGCCAGGCTTTCCGAGGTGCCGAGCAGACGATAGGCCCGTGAGTTCACCACCGCTTTGGTACGCGCCACTTCGTTGGGCGTATTAAAGCCATCAAAGATCATCTGCCGCAGGCGCAGCTCAGAGGTGCCGTAGTTCAAGGTTTCAGTGTTGTGGTTGCCGAGTGCTCGGGTGCTGGGGCTGTCGGTGTTTTCACGACCGTAGCCCACCAGCAGGTCGACGGTTGGCAGATAACCGCCTTTAGCAATCTTGACTTCTTCATCCGATGAAAGGCGGCTGTTGGCCCCCGCATGAACCTCCGGGTGGTTGTCCAGGGTGCTCTGGATCGCCTCCGACAAGGTGATGCCTTGTGCCTGGGTACAGACCGCTGCCAGCACGATACTGCTCCATAAAGGGTTGAGTGCGCGCATCTGGTAACTCTCCTTATAAGATTTTCTAAATCCCGTCGCCAAAAAAATGGCTTATCTGTCTTGTGGATTACTCTCAGCCTGTAACATCACAGCTAAGAACAGTTTTAAGCGTAGCTAAGAAAAAATTGTTACAAGGCCTATAAGAAAAAAATCTTATGCAGTCTGCGAAAAGCAGCACATTGTTTTCATCCAGAAGCCGTGCATTTCGTGCTCTTAGGTGGCGTGCGCGGCTAAAACAGATGGTCAGATGCAATCGGGGCGGGATCTTTCTGGTGTGGTGGGCGACGTGGGTCAGGGTGACAGTTTTTTGTCGTTTTTGTTTTTGAGTGTGACGTCGTTGTAATCAGCCAGTGGTTTTGTTCTCTCCTTGAAGGGTATTTCGACCTTTTTTGGCATACGTGTCGGCGGTGGTCGGCAGTTGTAGTGAGGATGGAATCATGGCTACTTTGATTGGTGTCGTCAGCCAAGTTATCGGCGAAGTCTATGCAGTAGCTGGCGACGGAACGCGTCGGCCACTCAGTGAAGGCGATCGAGTTTTTGCGGGGGAACAAATCGTTACTGGGGCCGCTGGATCTATTGCGGTTGCCATGAGCAATGGGCAGCAACTTACCTTGGGCCGCGACAGCAGCCTGAATCTCTCCGAGCAAATGCTCGCAGGCAGTTCCAACCAACAAGCGCCTACAGCTGAAACGCCTCCGGCAGCGCCGAGCGATGGCGATCTGACTGATGTTGAAAAACTGCAGGCCGCAATTGAGGCCGGCGTCGACCCGACGCTTGAAGGCGAAGCAACCGCAGCGGGCCCTGGTGCGGGTGGGGCAGGCGGTGCTGGTGGTGTGGGCGGCGGTCACTCGTTTGTACTGCTGGGTGAAACCGGTGGTGCGCTTGATCCGATCATTGGTTTCCCAACCGAAGGGCTGAACACCGGGCCGGAGTTCCCCAATCCTGAGCCCGTGGTTGCTGATGAAGCGCCGGATTCTTCGCCCACCATTGAAATCATCTACTTCGATCAGGAAGGTTCTGTTGTTACAGGCCCCGGCGTCGTTGAGGAAGCGGCCCTCAATCCCGATGCGGTAACCAATCTTGATGGCCAGGCAGGCTCAAACCCTGGCAGCAACGCTGAAAATGTCTCCGGTTCATTGATCATCAATTCGCCCGACGGTATCTCTGCCATCCAGGTGCTGGACAAGGATGGTGTGTGGATCAACGTGCAAGGCGGTGGGGTGGTTCAGGGTGTTTATGGGCAGTTGGTGTTTGATGCTGCGGGCAACTGGACCTACACCCTGGCGGACAACACGCTCAATCACTCCATTCCCGATGCTGTCGGTGCTGATGATCAGCTGCTCGACCCGTTCTTTGTTCGTGTGTTTGACAACGATGGTGACGTATCACCAACAGTTCCACTCACTATTGCCGTATATGACGATGGCCCCAGCATTCTGCGTTTTGACATCTCTGAGCAGGGTGGGCTGCTGGTTGTCGACGAGTCGGTTGGTACGGGTGGCTCGACTAAAGATGAGTCTGGCTACGCGTCGAATAACGATGAAACCAGTTATTCAGGCAGCGAAACCGGCGTAATTGGCTACGCCAGCTTTAACTTGGAAAGTATCTTCTCGCTGGCTGTCGACCCTGGTGCCGATGGCGAGAACCTTGAGGCCAGGACTTTCTCCCTGACCTTGTCGGAAGACGGCGCTGACTCGGGCCTGACCGCCACGGCGGGTGGCCCGATCTTGCTGTCGTTTGTCGGCGGTGATGGTGCAGATGCAGGCGACATCCTTGGTATCGCCGATGGCGGCCTGGTGGTGTTCCGGATCAGCATCAACTCAAGCACCGGCGCTGTTTCTGTAACTCAGTATGCTGCTGTCGACCATGGTAACGACGGTAACAACCACGACAGCATGGCCGTTATTGGCGAAGGCTTGATCGGCGTGACCGTGAAGATCTTCGACAACGATGGCGATTCGGCAACCTCTCCCATCGTTGAGCTGGGATCGCGTATTGGCTTCGAAGATGATGGCCCTCAAGCCTGCATCTTCCTCAAAGGCCCGTGGGCGCAAGTAACCCATGATGAAAGCGCAGGGCTGCAGAATTTCCTGACCTCCTGGTGGAAGCCGGGTGACTGGGACAACGATGTCAACTTTGTTTCAGCATTCAATGGTGTTGCTGACAAGGGCGGCGATATTGACCCTACAGGCTTTGCTCGTAGCCTGACACCTATCGTGAGCACATTTGGCAGCAGCTATGGTTCAGATTTTGCCGGGGCTACCACTGTTCTCAGTCTGGAACTGACAGGTGAACCAGGCAGTGACTCAGGCCTGAAAACTACCGATGGCACTCAGATCAACCTCTACATCGAGGGCGGCTTGGTTGTGGGCCGTGTGGCCAGTGGCGATTTCGCCGGTCAAGCGGCCTTTGCTGTAGCCATAGGTGCCGATGGCTCGATCAGCATTGCTCAGTACATGTCGCTGGAACACCCAGTGGGTGGCAGCAGCTATGACGAAGCCGTATCCCTGGCGGGCAAGATCAAGGCCGTGGTCACCGTGACAGATGGTGATGGTGATGTGGCGGTGGATAAAGTCAGCATCGGCCATGTGATTGCTTTTGAGGACGACGGCCCTGTTGCCACTATCAAATCTGTGCATGGCGTGCGTGTGGTGCATGACGAGTCGCATGGTTTGCAGAATGCCACGGCAACCCCAGCACGTCCTGAAGATGCCAATGACAACGACATCAATGGCATTTCCAGTCTATTTAGCAGTGTTGCGAACAGAGGCGGTGATCTTTCTCCAAAAGGCTATGCACAAAGCAATGGTCCGTTGGTTACGACGGCAGGTAGCAGCTACGGGCAGGATCAGGAAGGCGCGACTTCGCAGCTCAGCCTGGCTGTTGTCGGCGGCAATGGAGCTGATTCGGGGTTGTCGACTACTGCTGGTTTTGCCATCAAGCTCTATGTCGAAAACAGCCTGGTGGTCGGGCGCATCGTCGGTGGGCCGGATGCCGGTAAGGCAGCATTTGCCATCGCCATAGGCGCCGACGGCACGGTTAGTGTGGCGCAATACGTATCGCTGCAGCACCCCATTGGCGGCAGCAGCTACGACGAAGCAGTAAGCCTGGCAGGCAAGGTACAGGCAGTACTGACAGTGACGGATGGCGACGGCGATGTAGCGGTCGACAAGGTCAATATCGGTAGCTCGATCCGCTTTGAGGACGACGGCCCCACCGCACACATCAATCTCAAAGGCCCATGGGCCGATGTCACCCACGATGAAACGGCCGGCCTGCAGAACTTCTGGAACACCTGGGCGCTGGGCGATATTACCGATAATGATGTGGCCTATCTGTCGGTATTTGATGGCGTTGCCAACAAAGGTACAGACATCAGCCCGACTGGCTTTGCCAAGAGTGCCACACCCGTTGTTACCACCCTGGGCAGCAGCTACGGCGAGGATGAAGAGGGTGCGACTACCCAGCTCAGCCTGATTGTGAAAAACGGCAATGGCGATGATTCGGGCCTGCGTACCACCGATGGTCACAGCATCACTCTGCATCTTGAAGGGGCGTTGATCGTTGGTCGCATCGTAGGTGGGGCAGATGCCGGCAAGGCCGCATTCGCTATCGCCATTGGTGCCGATGGTTCGCTGAGCGTGGCTCAGTACGTGTCGCTTGAACATCCAATTGGTGGCAGCAGCTATGACGAAGCCGTCAACCTGGCTGGCAAGATTCAGGCGGTTGTGACTGTCACCGATGGCGACGGCGATGTGGCGGTCGATAAGGTTGATATTGGTAGCGTGATCCGCTTCGAGGATGACGGCCCCACCGCGAACATTAGCCTGGTGAGAAATGCCGGGGTTACCCACGATGAGTCTGCCGGGCTGCAGAATGCAGTCGCAACCCCACTGATTCCGGGGGATGCCAACGACAACGATGTGGCCGATTTGTCAGCACTCTTCGCTGCGGTTGCTACACCGGGTACTGATCTTGACCCAGTCGGCTATGCGCAAAGCAGTGGTGCGGTGGTTAGTATTGCGGGTAGCAGTACTGGCCAAGATGACGAGGGCGCAACAACAGTTCTGAGCCTGGCCCTGCAGGGCAGCAATGGTATGGACTCAGGCCTGAAAACCACCGATGGCTCCACTATCCGTCTGCATGTTGAAGGCGAGCTGGTCGTCGGCCGTGTCGATGGCGGCGCCGATAATGGCAAGGCAGCGTTTGCCGTCGCCATTGGCAGTGACGGTACGCTGAGTGTTGCGCAGTACATCTCCCTCAAACATCCGGATGGCAGTAACGCAGACGAGTCGCTAAGCCTCAGCGGCAAAATCAAAGCAGTGCTGACCGTTACTGATGGCGACGGCGATGTGGCGGTCGACAAAGTCGATATCGGCCATGTGATTCGCTTCGAAGACGATGCACCAACTGCCGGCCAGGTAACGGCAGCGGTTGTTCTGGATGATGAAGGCCTTTCCGGCGGTATCAATGGTGGCCCAGGCGATGTTGCCGGGGCTGCTATCAGCACCAGTGGGAATTTGGCATTTAATGCTGGTGCTGATGGCCTTAAATCCATCGCGCTCAGTGGCCCGGCGACACTGGGTACAGAAAATGTCACCTCCAATTGGGATGCCACTACCAATACCCTGACCATCAGCTCTGTTCGTGGTGCATTGCTGAACGTAGTGCTCACTGACCCAGCCACTGGTGCCTACACCATCAACTTGCTGCAACCGCTGATGCATCCGGTCAGCGGTACCGAAGACGATATCACCCTGAACATCGGTTACACGGTGACTGACGGTGATAACGACTCGGCCACGGGCTCGTTGGTCGTGACGATTGATGACGATACGCCGACCATTCAGGCCGGAAATATCGGTGTGACTTCCTTTGTCACCTTCCAGGGTACCGATGCTGGTTTCAGCAACTCTTATGGCTACTACAACAAGGCGCCAGATGGTTCACCAGTAGACGGCAAAGTGATCTGGGCCAATGTGCATGCTCAATCCGTTGGCGATGTGGCTGATCTCAGTGGCCTGGACCCAGCCAATACCGGCTTCTTTATCATCCCTAATGGCGGAGCCAATGCAGGCCTGACTAATGGCTCGGTTGTGACCTTCGAGTTTGTCGCCGGCCTGTGGCAGGCGAAGTTGGGTGGTGTGCCGCTAGTGGGTGCTGACGGTGCCAATGTGCTGTTCAGTGATGCCAGCCTGAATCCTGGCGGCTCGCATTTGCAGGACACCGGCAACGCAGGCAATCAGAACTGGGAAGACAAAACGCTTACCTCGGATTACGACTACAACGATGTCAGCACCAATATCACCTGGGGTTCTGCATTGCAGGTCGATGAGTCGGCCTTCCATATTGATGCCACGGCTAACTTCAGCGGCGTGTTCAACGTGCAGCCTGGGGCTGATGGTCTACAAAGCCTGACCTATAACCTGAGCGTGCAAAACGCCAACTCAGGTTTGGTGGATACCGAAACCAATCAGGACGTGATCCTTAGCCTGAATGCCGGGGTCATTGAAGGTCGTACCTCTGGCACCAACCAATTGGTATTTACCCTGAGTGTCAATCCGACAGGCACCGTCACTCTTGATCAGATTCGCGCCATTGTTCATCCAACAGGCGATCCAGATGAAGCCAAATTCCTTGGCGCGGGGCATGTCAGCTTGAATGCCGTCGTGACCGATGGGGATGGTGATCAGGCCAGCGCCAGCCTCGATATTGGTACGGTCATCAGCTTCAAGGATGACGGCCCAAGTGTGCTACCTAATAACATGGTGCAACTGGACGACGACGCCCTGGACAATGGTATTCCAGGGGGCGTGGGTGACGATGCCGACTCGACCAACGCCAGCGGTACACTGGGCCACAGCTTCGGGGCTGACGGTGCGGGTAGCCTGCAGTGGCTGAACACCGGGGCTCCGACTGGCTTTACCTACCAAGTTTCCGGCAGCTCACTGCTGGTTAAACAAGGGGCTACTACCGTCCTGACTGTGACGCTGGATCAGTCAAACGGTGCTTACACGGTTACCCAGAACGCGCCAATTCAACATGCCACGGCTGGTCAGGAGAACAACCAAGCCTTTACCCTGAGCTATCAGGTGATCGATAGGGACGGTGATACCGCCACCGGCAGCTTGTCGATCAATGTTGACGATGACACCCCGCAAGCCCAGGACGACGTTGCCACAGTGCAAGCCTCGCAAGGCAAGGACTTCAATGTGGCCTTTGTGCTGGACTTCAGCGGCAGCATCGATAACGCCGAGCTGAACACCATGCTGCAGGCCGTACGCGCTGCCGGGCAGGCATTGTTCAATGGCACCACAGGCGATGTGACGATCAAGATCGTTGCCTTCTCCGGTACAGCGACTTCCTACGCCGCTGTTACCGACTATGCCGCTTTCTCGACCCTGATCGGCAGTCTCAACCCGGCTGAGACTGGAACTCGTCCGTTCAATGGGCAGACGGACTTTACTGCGGCGATTCAGGAAACTATGACTGCCTATGTCCCGATTGTAGGGGCAAGCAATCAGGTGTTCTTTATCAGTGACGGTAACCCCAATGAACAGACAGGCACTGGCGGTAACTCTCTAGCTGACGCTACAGCTGCGGCTTGGAACACCTTCGTAGACACCAAAGGTGTGAATGTCACCACCATCGGTATTGGTAACGGAATCAATACTGACCGCCTACAGGATGTTGATCTGGATGGCGTAGGCGCACCTATTCTGGTCGCTAATTTCAATGGGCTGATTGACACCCTGCTGGGCCAGATCGGCGCTTTGGTCAGTGGCAATGTGTTGCTGGGTAGCGATGGTGTTGCTGGTGGTGGCGATGACGATGCCTTTGGCGCTGACGGCCCAGGGTATATCCAGTCCATCGTGATCAATAACGTCACCTATGTCTGGAACGGCACCAATACCATTACCCCGAGCAGCGGGCCGGCAATTGCCGGTAGCCAGCTGAGCAATATCACTACGGCTGAAGGCGGCAAACTGAGTTTCAACTTCAGCACCGGGGCGTGGACCTATCAAGCGCCCTCAAATGTCGCCGGTGATAAAACTGAAACCTTCACCTACACCATCGTCGACAAGGATGGCGACCCATCCAGCGCTAATTTGACCGTTTATGTAGAAGACGTAAGTCCGATCATTGCGATGGTTGACGAAGATGAGTTGTCTGGCGGCATCACTGATAACGATTCGGTTAATACCGTAGCAACTGGCAGTCTCAGTAACTTGATTGTTGGTCCAGCAGTCTCTGCGCAGTTCAGTTTGTCTGCCGATACCAGTGGGTTGAGCGGTGCATCTTCCGGTGGTACTCCGTTGGTGTATAGCGTGGTCGGTAACCTGCTGACAGCGAAAGCCGGCGCTGCAGGTCCTGCTGTATTCACGCTAGAAGTGCAAAGCAATGGTGACTATACCTTCACCTTGCTAAAAGCCCTGGATCACCCACTGGGCAATGGCGATGACAATGAGCTGCTGGTCATGGACTTTGCCAGCATCATTATGGCCAGCAGCGGCAGTAACCCTCTGCCCCTGGCTGGACAGTTCTTGGTGCAAATTGAGGACGATGTTCCTACCACTGGCGTCAATGCACCTGTGCAACTGGACGACGATGCTCTGGCCAATGGTATTCCTGGAGGCGTGGGCGATGACGCAGACTCGATAGACGCCAGCGGTATCCTGAGTCACAACTTCGGTGCCGATGGTGCAGGAAGCGTGCAGTGGTTAACCACAGGTGCTCCGGGCGGTTTCACTTACGAGGCGGGGCCTGGCGGCTCGTTGCTGGTCAAGCAGGGTGGCGTAACTGTACTGACGGTGTCTCTCGACAGCGCCACTGGAGCCTATGGTGTTGTCCAGAATGCTCCGATTCAGCACGCCACCGGCAATCAGGAAAACAACCAGGCTTTTACCCTGAGTTATCAGGTGACTGACAAAGATGGCGACAAGGCCACAGGCACATTGTCAATCAACGTTGACGACGACACACCGCTGGCTAAGAACGATACCGCCGATGTGGCGGAAGGGCGCGGGCAGGACTTCAACGTAGCCTTTGTGTTGGACTCCAGCGGCAGCATCAATAGTAGCGAGTTCAGCACCATGATGAATGCCGTGAAAGCGGCAGGGCAGGCGTTGTATGCCGGTACTGACGGTGATGTGAAAGTAACTATCGTGGCGTTCTCGTCGACTTCGCTGGCCTATCCATCGGTCACTACGCTGGCGTCTTTCAACGCCTTGATTGACAACATCATTGCCAACCGGCCGTTCAGCGGGCAGACCGACTTCACTGATGGTATCCAGCAAACCATGGCTGTCTACAGCCCGATAGCGGGCTGGAGTAACCAGGTGTTCTTCATCAGTGACGGTAATCCTAACGAGCAGACCGGCCCTGGAGGTACCTCGCTGACCACAACCACTGCCACGGCCTGGAATAACTTTGTCGACAATAACGGCATCAATGTCACGACCATCGGTGTTGGCGACGGCATCAATGCTGCTCGCCTGCAGGATGTAGATGTCGATGGTAATGGCTCACCCATCCTGATCAGTAACTTCAGCGGGCTGATTGGTACCCTGCTGAGTCAGCTGGTCGGTGGCAGTGTCAGCGGCAATGTACTGCTGGGTAGCGATAATGCAGTGGGCGGCGGTGACGATGATAGCTTCGGTGCCGATGGCCCAGGTTATATCCAATCGATTGTCATCAATGGGGCGACTTACACCTGGAATGGCGTCGGCACTATTAGCGTAAGTACCGGTGGCAATATTGCGGGTAGTCAGCTGACGGAGGTTGCTACTGGTCTGGGTGGCAAACTGAGCTTCAGTTTCGCCACTGGTGCCTGGACCTATGTGGCACCGCCGAGTGTGGCAGCTGATACGAGCGAGAGCTTCGGCTACACCATCGTTGACAAGGATGGCGACCCTTCTAGCGCTTCTCTGACCATCAATATCGAGGACGCCTCTCCGATTATCGGCCGAGTGGACGAGGACGAGCTGCCTGGAGGCATAACGGATGGTGACAGCGTAAATACAGTCGCTACCGGTAGCCTGGTTGATTTGTTGGTGGGTACCAATAGTGGGCAATTCAGCCTGAATACCTCACCGGCGATCATGCCGACGATAACCTCTGGTGGTGTCGCGGTTACTTATAGCTTCTCCGGTGACACCATGACCGCCAAGGCGGGTAGTACCGATGTGTTCACCCTCAAAGTCCTGAGCGATGGCACTTATACCTTCACACTACTAGGCCCGCTGGACCATCCAAATGCAGGCACCAACGACAACGAAATTCTCACGCTGAATCTGACCAATGCAATCAAGGCCAGTAATGGTGTGAATCCGTTACCGATTGCCGGCGATCTGTTGATCCAGGTTGAGGACGATGTGCCCATTGCCTTTACTCCGGTCACGGCGTTGCTGGTTGATCAGGTCAGTGAAACCCGCTCCATTACAGCTGACCTGCGTTTTGAGGCTTCGGCAGGTGCTGATGGCCCAGATCAGGTTAATTTCTCCATCGTGCAAGGTGCTGCTGCTCGGGATGCCAGTGGCAATTTGCTGAGCCTCAATGGTCAACAGTTGTACCTGTTCTATGGCAGTGACCAATCCATTATCGAGGCCAAGACCAGCGCCAATGGAACTCTCGGTTATCGCATTGATATGGATGCATCGACCGATAGCTTCACGCTGACCACCTATGGCCCGATAGCCAACGGAACAGAAGTGTCTGCCACTAATCTGACGGGTGTCGGCGGTGGTAACTCCGCCTTCAAAGGATTGATCGACATGGGGGGCACAACGTTCGATGCTTTGTTGTCGAGTACAACAGGGCAGAGCGTTAACACCAACAGCAGCGAAATTGGCATTAGTGATGGCAACAGCATCAAGAATGGCGAGCAGCTGCGGATCGATCTGGTTAGCGGCCTGGCTACAGGAGGTGCTAATGGCACCGGTTTCACCTACACCAGCCACAACACCACCAATCGCTTTGCCCAGAAAGTGGCCTGGGTCAGCCCTAGCGGCGCAGGCACCGCTACCTTCGCGATAGCAGTGCTGTTGGCCGACAATGACTACAACTTTATCGGCGATGCGTCAGGTGAAACGACTCGTAACCTGGCTACTAGCAATATCCGTATCTACGCCATTGAAGGTGGCATAGAAGTGGATAAAACCAGCCTGGTTACCCTCACTGATCTGGGTAACTCGATTCGTGTGACGGGTATGCAGGAAGGGTGGTGGTACGAAGTCAGCTCCGCCAATAACTTCAGTGCCGTGCAGATTGATGGTGGCAACGGGCAAACCTTCAAGTTGGGTTTCTTTGAATATGACCAGGCAAGTACTGGGCAGCCCATCAGTCTTTCTCACAATATCATCGGTATTGATGGTGACGGGGACAGTGTAAGTAGCGTACTTAGCGCCATGTTGATTCCTGACTCGCTGTCGGTGGATGGTACTGCCGGTGTTGATAATCTGGTTGGTACTGCCGGAGTCGACTACCTCTTCGGTCTGGGGGGCAATGACACGCTCAGTGGTTTGGCTGGTAATGATGTGCTGTCCGGTGGCGATGGCAACGACATCCTCATCGGTGGGTTGGGCAACGATATCCTCTCTGGTGGTGCCGGTGCGGATACCTTCCGCTGGCTATCAACTGATACCACGGGGGCTGATAAGGTGCTCGATTTCAAACCCAGTGAGGGTGACAAGTTGGATCTCACCCAGTTGCTGGTTGGTGAGTCCTACAATGCCGGGTCGCTAGATGACTTCCTTAGCTTCTCGATAGTTGATAACAGCACCATTATTGCGGTTAGCCCCACAGCAGGCGGCGCCGCAACCACAACCATTGAGTTGACCGGTTTTAATGTGGCTGTCGAGTACGGTGTGACTCCAGGCGGTGGCGGCATTATTTCTGGAGGTGCAGATACAGCCAGTGTCATCAATGGGCTGTTGGGAGATAACGCTTTGCAAGTAGCGTGACGGTAGGTTGGTAGCCACACTGAAGCCCGCAATCCTAATCAGATTGCGGGCTTCTTTTTGGGTTTATTGAGCACTCATTTGAATGACGACTATGTCGCGATTACAGCTGCCGCAGATACGCCACCACATCCGGAGCACCGGCCAGGCGTAGACCTTCACCCAGGGCTGTGGCCTCGGTTGAATGCTTGGGCAGCAGGAGAAACTCCGGTGAACCAGGACCGCCCAGCAGGGATAGGCGCGCGTAGGGCAGGCCGTTATCCAATAGCAGCGCCATAAACGCAGGGTCACTCCAGGCCGCGTTGGGCATGCCCAATACGTGATAGTGCTGCTGCAGATTGCTGATGCCTTGTTCACTCAAACGGTAATGGTTGAGTTCGGCTGGTAGGTTGACCTCCAGCTCGCGCCTGCGGGCGTAGGCGATGGCGCAGGCGAAGGCCTCACTATGATGCTCGCCGGCCCAGAACACCCGCTCGCCACGCCAGCTGGCTTGACGCAGGATGATGCGTTCACCCGCCAGGAAGCGCGGCAACGCCAGGCTGATGGCTTTGACGAAATCCTTGTAACTGATGATGCGTACCTGGCGGCAGGGCTCGCTGGCGGCGAAGACTTCGAAGCTGGCGTGGCTGGCCTGCTGAGGGTTGCAGGTCGATAGGCCGTCGATCATGCGTAGGTCGAACGAGGTCAGCTGCTGCTCTTGCGCTTCGATCACCCGCACCAGCATGGCATGGGCTTGCGCCTTGTCTTCCTGAACGGGGCCAGAGAGTGCGCTGCGCGGTAGGTCTATCAGACGGTGTAGCTGTGGGCCGTCTTGCCAGCAGATGCTTTCACGCAGTTGCGGCAGGGGGCTGAAGGGCAGGCGAAGCTGGCTGGCGCGCTCAAGTATCTGGCGTTGCCCACGGCCGATAAGGCCTAGCCGTTGCGCTAAGGCACCGAGGCGTGAGCTGAGGGTGGAAGGCTGCTCAGACAGACTCATGGCCAGGTACGAACTCCGAAATCACCATTAGCAGTTTGGCAGAGCCCGCTGAGCACTGCACAGGCTTTATCGGCCGTGGAGACGGGTTTTTTATGGCCCGCCATCCCTGGCAGCCACCCTTCGGGCCGTCGCTGCGCGACGTTAAAAAATACTCCCGGTAATTTTCTTAGGCCTGTCGTCCTTGGACGGAAACCCTGCGAGGCGTCGCCAGCGAGGTAAACAATGGCGTTCTGCCATTTTTTACCGGGCAGTCGCGCGGCGTATGGCAAGATTGCTGCAGTCAGTTGCAAAGGTGCCTCCATGCCCAGTCTGGTGTTTGATATTGCGTTATCGGCCGAGCGCTTGCGTGTGGTCTATCAAGGGCGTGCCAACCGGATATTAGTGCAAAGTCGCGATGGACGGAGTGTCAGTGTGCCGGCCCACCATTTTCGGCCATTTCTGACCCATGACGGTGTCTATGGTTCCTTCGAGCTCGAGTTCAGCGCGGCCGGTGAGTTACTCAGCCTGCGCCGCTTGGGCTGATAGCGCCGTGCGCCTCGCCTATCAGGTGCGCAGCCGGCTATAATCGCGGCCTTTGTAACTTTATCGAGCTAAGCCTGCCCATGTATACCCTGGCCCGCGAGCTGCTGTTCAAACTTTCCCCCGAAGCCTCCCATGAACTGTCCATCGACATGATCGGTGCGGGCGGTCGTCTGGGGCTTAATGGCTTACTGACCAAGAGCCCGGCCGCGCTGCCGGTCAAGGTGATGGGGCTGGAGTTTCCCAACCCGGTCGGTTTGGCTGCCGGCTTGGACAAGAATGGCGATGCCATCGATGGTTTTGCTCAGCTGGGCTTTGGTTTTGTGGAAATCGGCACCGTGACGCCGCGCCCGCAGCCGGGTAACCCGAAGCCGCGCTTGTTTCGCTTGCCTGAGGCCGAGGCGATCATCAATCGCATGGGCTTCAACAATCACGGCGTTGACCACCTGCTGGCCCGCGTCCAGGCGGCCAAATACAAGGGCGTGCTAGGCATCAATATCGGCAAGAACTTCGATACTCCGGTCGAAAACGCCGTGGATGACTATCTGCTGTGTCTGGATAAGGTCTATCAACACGCCAGCTACGTCACCGTTAACGTCAGCTCGCCGAATACGCCTGGGCTGCGCAGCCTGCAGTTTGGTGACTCGCTCAAGCAGTTGCTCGAAGCCCTGCGCAAGCGTCAGGAAGATCTGGCTGCGCAGTACGGCAAGCGTGTACCACTGGCGATCAAGATCGCGCCGGACATGAGCGATGAAGAAACCATCGAAGTGGCCAATGCGCTGGTTGAAGCCGGCATGGATGCGGTGATCGCCACCAACACCACACTGGGCCGCGAAGGTGTGCATGGGCTGGAGTGTGCCGATGAGGCGGGCGGATTGTCCGGTGCGCCGGTGCGCGAGAAGAGCACGCACATTGTTCAGGTACTGGCTGGTGAGTTGAAAGGCCGTTTGCCGATCATCGCCGTGGGCGGGATTACCGAAGGCAAGCATGCGGCTGAGAAGGTCGCCGCCGGTGCCAGCCTGGTGCAGATTTATTCTGGCTTTATCTACAAGGGTCCGGCATTGATCCGCGAAGCGGTGGATGCAATCGCGGCGCTGCCACACAAGGCCTGAAAATAAAAAGGGCTCCCTAAAGGAGCCCCTGGGCTCGCGCCCGCCGCTCGGATGGAGCGCGCATGGTGAGTCGGTAGGTTCCTGAATCAGCCGACAGCGTGAAGTTCGTTGAGTCGATGGATGCCGGCGGTGCCGGTCATGCCGTCCCAATTGTCACCGCGGCCTTCGCGCCAGCCGTTTAACCAGGCTTGGCGGACAGAGGGGAGGGTGAATGGACAGAGTTCGCGGGATTTACCACTGATGCCGTATTGATAGCCGCGCAAAAAAGCTCTTTCTAACGGATCACGCTTAAGTCTTCTCATAGGGTGAAGCCCTCAATGTTGACTGTTATGTCCCTTAGACCTTGTAGCAAGGTCAGGCAGAAACGTTCTGCCTACGGAGTCCGCTGCCGGCGTCGCGAGCCTCCTTGCCAGCACCGTTGCAGTGCTGGCCTAGGTAGATTTCTAACGAATGCGCGGGTGCCTGTGAATGACCGTTTCGTCATAAGGCCGTAACCTTTTTGAGGGTCAGGCCATAAGGCGTTATGGCAGGGGCCCGGAGTTTTCGCTGTAGCGCCTATGCTGTGGGCGTATGCGCCGGGTGTGCTGGTGTTTTGCTATCGCGAATGAATTGCGATTGAGACTGTTGTTTATTCCGACGAAGGGTCGCGCTGCGACGCTTTGTCACTTATTTTGGCCGTGCTGATTTGTCTGCGCGCCGTTGATTGCCTTAGGCACTGGAAACTCCCATGTCGGATCGTTACGAACTCTTCCTCACTTGCCCCAAGGGCCTTGAAGGCCTGCTGCTCGAAGAAGCCAGCAGCCTCGGCCTTGAAGATGCGCGTGAGCACACCTCAGCCATTCGTGGCATGGCCGACATGGAAACTGCCTACCGCCTGTGCCTGTGGTCGCGCCTGGCCAACCGCGTATTGTTGGTACTCAAGCGCTACAGCGTGCAGGACGCCCAGAGCCTCTACGAAGGCGTGCTGGAGGTCGACTGGTTCGAGCACCTGGAATCCACCGGCAGCCTGGCCGTGGAATTCAGCGGTAATGGCTCTGGCATCGACAACACCCATTTCGGTGCCTTGAAGGTCAAGGACGCCATCGTCGACAAGCTGCGGCTGAAAGACGGCACGCGGCCATCGGTCGATAAGCTCAACCCGGATCTGAGAATTCACCTGCGCCTGGATCGCGGCGAGGCGATTCTCTCCCTCGACCTGTCCGGCCATAGCCTGCACCAGCGTGGTTATCGCCTGCAGCAGGGCGCCGCGCCGCTAAAGGAAAACCTCGCCGCGGCCGTATTGATCCGCGCCGGCTGGCCACGTATCGCTGCCGAAGGCGGCGCACTGGCTGACCCAATGTGTGGTGTCGGCACCTTCCTGGTCGAGGCCGCGATGATCGCCGCCGATATCGCGCCGAATATGACCCGTGAGCAATGGGGCTYCAGCAAATGGCTGGGCCATGTGCCGGCGCTGTGGAAGAAGGTGCATGCCGAAGCCGAGCAGCGCGCCGCAGTAGGCATGGCCAAACCACCGCTGTGGATTCGCGGCTATGAAGCCGACCCACGGCTGATTCAGCCGGCGCGCAATAACATCGAACGCGCTGGCATGAGTGATTGGATCAAGGTCTATCAGGGCGAGGTGGCGACCTTCGAGCCGCGTCCGGATCAGAACCAGAAAGGCCTGGTGATCTGTAACCCTCCCTACGGCGAGCGTCTGGGTGATGAAGCCAGCTTGCTGTACCTCTACCAGAACCTCGGCGAGCGTCTGCGTCAGGCTTGCATGGGCTGGGAAGCGGCGGTGTTTACCGGCGCGCCGGACCTGGGCAAACGCATGGGTATCCGCAGCCACAAGCAGTACGCTTTCTGGAATGGCGCACTGCCGTGCAAGCTGCTGCTGATCAAGGTGCTGCCCGAGCAGTTCGTCACCGGCGAGCGTCGTACCCCTGAGCAGCGCGAACGTGAACGCGAGCAGGCCGAAGCGGACAAATCCCCGCTTGAGCCGCTGGAGCGTCAGTACAACAAGAACGGCAACCCGATCAAACCGACTCCGGCACCTGCTCCGGTGGTTGAGCAGGCGCGCCTGAGTGAAGGGGGGCAGATGTTTGCCAACCGCCTGCAGAAGAACCTCAAGCAACTGGGCAAGTGGGCGCGCAAGGAAGGCGTTGAGTGCTACCGCCTGTACGACGCCGATATGCCGGAATATTCCATGGCGGTGGATTTGTATGGTGACTGGGTGCATGTGCAGGAATATGCCGCACCCAAGTCCATTGATCCTGAGAAAGCCAAAGAGCGCATGTTTGATGCCATCGCCGCGATTCCACAGGCGCTAGGTGTCGACAAGAACAAGGTGGTGATCAAGCGCCGCGAGCGCCAGAGCGGCACCAAGCAGTACCAGCGCCAGGCCACCCAAGGCCAGTTTATGGAAGTCAGCGAGGGCGGCGTAAAGCTACTGGTCAACCTCACCGATTACCTGGACACCGGCCTGTTCCTCGATCACCGTCCGCTGCGTCTGCGTATTCAGAAAGAGGCCGCCGGCAAGCGCTTCCTCAACCTGTTCTGCTACACCGCCACCGCGACCGTGCATGCGGCCAAGGGCGGCGCGCGTACCACCACCAGTGTCGACCTGTCGAAAACCTATCTGGACTGGGCGCGCCGCAACCTGTCGCTCAACGGTTATTCGGACAAGAACAAGCTGGAGCAGGGCGACGTGATGACCTGGCTGGCCGAAGACCGTGGCGAGTACGAGCTGATCTTTATTGATCCGCCGACCTTCTCCAACTCCAAGCGCATGGAAGGCATCTTCGACATCCAGCGTGACCACGTGCAGATGCTCGATCTAGCCATGGCCCGTCTGACCAAGGACGGTGTGCTGTATTTCTCCAACAACTTCCGCAAGTTTGAACTCGATGAGAGCCTGGCTGCGCGTTATCAGGTTGAAGAAATCAGTGCATCGACTCTCGATCCGGACTTTGCTCGCAACCAGAAGATCCACCGCGCCTGGCGTTTTAGCCTGCGCGGCTGAGGTCGCAGGTAGGTTGGTGTTGAGCGCAGCGAAGCCCAACGAGCGGCGGCATGTCTCGTTGGACTTCGCTGCGCGCCTCAACGGAACGCCGCCCGAGCCAACCTAGGGTTTGTTACGGATCAGCGCACGCAAGGCGAAGCGATTCGGATGGCAGGCCTGCGCCACATCGGCAGGCACGGGTAACGGCTCCTTGTTAAGCCAGGCGGCGATCAGCTCGCCGGACAATGGCGCGGTGATCAGCCCGCGTGAACCATGCCCGCTGTTGATATACAGACCATCCAGCCAGGGGCAGGGCGTGTCTGGTACTTGGCGGGCATCCTTGCTTAGCACCGCATAAGCCTCGGCAAAGGCAGCTGCGTCGGCTAACGGGCCGACAATCGGCAGGTAGTCCGGGCTGGTGCAGCGAAAAGCCGCGCGACCTTCTAGGTATTCGGGGTCGAGCGCTGCGGTGTTTAGCGCGCCGCAAAGCTCAGGCGAGATTTCTTCCAGCAGCTGCAGGTTGCTTGCATGATCGGCGCTGTTCAGCGTCAAGTCGTCACTGTTGAAATCGAAACTCGCACCTAGGGTGTGTTCATCCAGACGTGCCGGAGCGACGTAACCTTCGGCGCACACCACCGTACTTAATACACGGCTGGCTTCAGTGGCCGGCAGGCGGCTGATCTGCCCGCGAATGCGTTTAAGCGGTAAGCCAGAGCTTTGGCTAAAACTCTTAATCTCGGCAGCACTGGCCAGCACTACCACACTGGCGCTGGCCAGCAGTTGCTCGCCATTCCAAGCCTGCCAGCTGTCACCATCACGGCGCAGCTCCAAGGCTTCCTGATGCAGTTGCAGCTGGATAGTCGGCTGCTGGCCAAGCAGTGCACACAGCGCCGGCGGATGCACCCAGCCCGCCTCGGGATAGAACAGGCCACCGGCGGGCAGAGGAATGCCGGCTTGGGCTTCGGCGGCGTTTCTGTCCAGGTTCGTCAGCAGGTCGGCCGGAAAGGCCGCAGCAAGCTGCGCCTGGCGCTGCGCTTCCTTGGCGTCGAAAGCCAGTTGCAGCACGCCGCAGTTATCCCAGTCTGTGCCTTTGTGCAGCTGTTCCAGCAGCCGACGGCTGTGGCCGTAGCCACTGACGATCAGGCGTGACAGCGTGGTGTGATGGGCCGAGAGCTTGAGGTAGAGCACACCTTGTGGGTTGCCCGAGGCTTCCTGGGCGATGGCCGCATGTCGCTCCAGCAGGGTTACCTGCCAACCGCGCTGAGCCAGGCTGGCGGCAGTGGCGCAACCGGCCAGCCCTGCGCCAATCACCAGTGCCGTGCGGGCGCCAGCAGGTTGCGGCGGGCGAGCAAACCAGGGCTTTTCGGTGGTCTCGGCTGTACCGATAAAACCGCCTTTAAGCACTTCCCATTTCTTGCCCAGGCCCGGCACGCGCTTCATCTTGAAACCGGCATCGTTCAATCTGCGGCGTACATAACCGGTGCTGGTAAAGGTGCCCAGAGTGGTGCTGGCGTGGGACCGTCTGGCCAACTCGCTAAACAGTTCCGGCGTCCACATATCCGGGTTTTTCGCCGGAGCAAAACCATCGAGAAACCAGGCGTCGACCTGAGCATCCAGTTGCCCGAACAGCTCACGTGCATCGCCAATCAGCAAGGTCAGAACGATGCGCCCGCCGGCAAACACCAGTCGCTGAAAGCCAGGGGGCAGCGCCACGTACTGCGCAAGCAACTGTTCGGCGTAGGGCGCAAGTTCCGGCCACAGCGCCAGGGCGCGTTGCAGGTCGCTCTTGTTCAGTGGGTATTTTTCCACGCTGACAAAGTGCAGACGCGCACCGCTAGCGGCTTGCTGCTCGAACAGCTGCCAGGCGCAGAGAAAGTTCAACCCGGTGCCGAAGCCGGTTTCGCCAATGACCAATTGCTGATTAGCCGTTAGCGCGGCGAAGCGTTCTGGCAGCTGGTTGTTGGCGAGAAACACATAGCGGGTTTCGGCCAGCGCGTTCTCGTTGGAGAAATACACATCGGCGAACTGGCTGGACAGCGGTTGACCCTGCTCATCCCACTCAAGGCGGGCTTGCTGGTGCGGCGCGTCAGGGGCGGTGGGCATGCTCGGCTCGGTCACGGGTAGTCGATCGCGACGATGTACCAGGTCTTCTCGCCGGTTGGGGTTTGCACCCGCACTTCGGCGTCCAAGCTTTTGCCGATTAGGGCGCGGGCCAGGGGCGAGTCGATGCTGATCAGATTGTTTTTCAGGTCCAGCTCATCCGGGCCGATGATGCGGTAGCGCGATTCACTGCCGTCCTCATCTTCCAGGGTGACCCAGGCGCCAAAGTAGACCTTGTCTGGATCGCTGGGGCGGGCGCTGACCACCTTGAGGTTTTCCAGGCGTTTGGTCAGAAAACGTACGCGGCTGTCGATTTCGCGCAGCATCTTCTTGCCGTAGGTGTATTCGGCATTCTCCGAACGGTCGCCCTGGGCGGCAGCTTCACTGACCGACTGGGTAACCTGGGGGCGGCGCACATGCCAAAGCTCATGCAACTCGGCGCGCATGCGCGCCTCGCCCTCGGGGGTGATCAGAGGTGTGCCGGCGGAGCGGGGTGGGCGGTAGCGACTCATAGTTCAGCTTGTTGGGAGTGGTGCGCGAGTCTATCAGCCCTCGCGCAGCACCGTCAGCGGGCTGATATTCAAGGCGCGGCGCGTGCCGAGAACGCCAGCTGTGCCCACCAGCAGCGCGCCGATCAAGGGCAGCAAGAGCAGCCAGGGATGTGGCTGCCAGGCGAGGTCGAAGGCAAAGCGATAGAGCAGGAAGCTGATCAGCTCACAGCCAAAGGCCGCCAACAGCCCGCTTGATGCGCCGAGCAGGCCGAACTCGGCGCGGCGCGCCTTGATCAGCAGCTTGCGTTCGGCGCCCAGGGCGCGCAGCAGGGCGCCCTGGCGGATACGTTCATCCAGAGTCGCCTGCAACCCGGCGAACAGCACAGCAAGGCCGGCCGCCAGCACGAACAGCAGGACAAACTCGATGGCCAGGGTGACCTGGGCGAGGATGCTGCGCAGTTGCGCCAGCAGCGCCTCGACCTGCAGCAAGGTCACGGCCGGGAAGGCACGCGACAGCTCAACCAGCTGCTTTTCGTACTGCGGCGGCAGGTAAAAACTGGTCAAGTAGGTGACCGGTAGATCCTGCAGGGTGCCGGGCTGGAAGATCATATAGAAGTTGGGCTGGAAGTTATTCCAGTCCACTTCACGCAGGCTGCTGACCACCGCATCGCGGTTAAGGCCGCCGACACTGAAGCTCAGGCGGTCGCCCAATTTCAGCTGCAGGCTTTCGGCCAGTTCGGATTCCACCGACACGCCCGGCAATTCGCTGGTATTCGCATCTGCCCACCAGCTACCGGCGACTAGGTTGTTATCTGCGGGCAAATCGGCGGCCCAGGTCAGGCTCAGGTCACGGCGAATCGCTCGTTCACCCTGGGATTCCTTGCTGACGATCTGCCGTACCGGCTCGCCATTGATCATCACCAGTCGACCGGGCACCACGGGGAACAGGGGCGCGGGGTGCGGTGATAGTTCATTAAGGCGAGCGGCGAAGGCGTCCTTGTCTGCCGGTAGGATATTCAGCGCGAAGTGATTGGGTGCATTTTCGGGCAGTTGATCCTGCCAGGTGTCGAGCAGCTCGCCACGCAGCAAGGCAATCAGGGCCATGGCCAGAATGATCAGGCCAAACGCCAACGATTGCCCGGCAGCAGCCAGTGGATGACGCAGTAATTGGCCCAGCCCCAGCCGCCAGGGCAGCGAAGCGCCGGCCAGCATGCGGCGTAGGCTCTGTAGGCCGAGCAGCAACAGACCACCGAGCAGTAACGCGGTGACCAGGCCGCCGCCGAGCAGGGCGAACGTCAGCTGAAGATCAAGGCTCAAGCGCCACATGATCAGGCCCAGAGCCAGCAAGGCGGCGCCATACACCAGCCAGGAACTGGCCGGCACCGGCAGCAGGTCGCGACGCAGAACTCGCAACGGCGGCACACGGCCCAGCGCGGCCAGTGGCGGCAAGGCGAAGCCGGCCAGCGCCACAAGTCCGGTGGCCATACCGGCCAGCGCGGGCCACAGGCTGCCAGGCGGAATCTGTGCCGGCAGCAAATCCTGCAGCAGGTTGAACAGCGCCAGCTGCGCCAGCCAGCCCAGCAATGCGCCGGTCAGGCTGGCGGTGATGCCCAGCAGTGCCAATTGTAGGCTGAACAGGCCGAGCGCCTGGTTACGGGACAAACCCAGGCAGCGCAACAGCGCGCTGGCATCAAAACGGCGAGCGGCAAAGCGGACCGCTGACAAGGCCACGGCAACCCCGGCCAGCAGCACGGCGGCCAGGCTAGCAAGGTTCAGATAGCGTTCGGCGCGGCCCAGGGCGCTGCCGACCTGACGATTGCCATCTTTGGCGTCTTCCAGGCGCTGGTTGGGCGCAAGGGTGATGTCCTGACGATACTGCGCCAATGCATCAGCCTCACCGCGCCACAGCTCCTGATAGCGCACGCGGCTGCCCGGTTGCACCACGCCGGTGGCGGCCAGGTCATCCAGGTGCATCAGCAGGTGCGGGGTCAGGCTGTAGAAGTCACCGGTTTCATCCGGCAGAAAGGTCAGCACGCGGGTCAGGCGCAGGGTTTTCGCACCGACCTCGACGCTGTCGCCGGGTTTGAGATCGAGGGCGACAAACAGGCGGGCTTCGGCCCAGGCTTCACCGGGCTGTGGGCCGGCTCCGGTTTGTTCGACGTCATACAGTGCGGCGGCACTCTTCAGTTCACCGCGCAGAGGGTAAGCGCTATCCGCCGCTTTGATACTGGCCAGCTGTATACCGGCATCGCTGGCGACCACGCTGGAGAATTCGACCAGCTGCGCGTGTTCCAATCCTAGTTGCTTGCCACTGCTGATCTGTTCGGGGGCACTGGGCGAGCTGCCCGTCAGGCGCAGGTCGGCGGCAAGAAACTCGGTGGCCCGTAGCAACATGCCGTCATTCAGGCGGGCGCTGAAGTAACCGATGGCCGTGCTGGCGGCGACGGCGATCAGCAAGGCGAAAAACAGCACACGCAGCTCGCCGGCGCGGGCATCGCGCAGCAACTGACGGCTAGCGAGAGAGAGCAGGCGGGTAAATGGCAGCTGTTTCATCAAGGTTCCACGTGGTCGACCAGGTGGCCGCCTTCCAGACGGATCAGGCGTTGGCAGCGGTGCGCCAGGCGCTCGTCATGGGTGACCAGCACCAGGGTCGCGCCGCGTTCCTTGTTCAGCTCGAACAACAGGTCGCTGATACGCTCGCCGGTATGGCTGTCGAGGTTGCCAGTGGGCTCGTCGGCAAACAGCACCGCGGGCTCGGCGGCAAAGGCTCGGGCGATGGCCACGCGTTGCTGTTCGCCACCTGACAGCTGACGCGGGTAATGGGTCAGGCGTTGGCCCAGGCCGACCCGTTCGAGCAAGGCGCGGGCGCGCTGGCGGGCATCGGCATGGCCTTCAAGCTCCAGCGGCAGCATGACGTTTTCCAGGGCATTCAAACTGTCGAGCAACTGGAAGGACTGAAAGACAAAGCCGACGTGCTCGGCGCGAACGCGTGCGCGTTGATCTTCATCGAGGCTGGCCAGGTCGTTGCCAGCCAGCACCACGCTGCCGCTGCTGGGCAGATCGAGCCCGGCGAGCAGGCCGAGCAGGGTGGATTTGCCCGAGCCGGAGCTGCCAACAATCGCCAGGCTGTCGCCGGATACCAGCTCCAGCGACAGATCATGGAGTATGGTGAGTTCGCCTTCCGTGCTGGGAACCACTTTGCTAAGGTTTCGCGCGGTGAGAATACTTGAGCTCATGGAGAATCCAATGCGTAAGTGGTTGATCGGTACTGCCCTGAGCCTGCTGCTGTGGGGGCCGGCGGCGTTCGCGGGTACCGTACTGGTCGTCGGCGATAGTATCAGCGCGGCTTTTGGCCTGGATACCCGCCAGGGTTGGGTCGCCTTGCTGGAAAAACGCCTGATCGAGCAGGGTTTTGATCACCAAGTGGTCAACGCTTCGATCAGTGGCGACACCAGTGCAGGCGGTGCCGCACGGCTGCCTGCGCTACTTGCAGAGCATCAGCCGGAGCTGGTGATTATCGAGCTGGGTGGCAACGATGGCCTGCGCGGTCAGCCGCCAGCGCAATTGCAACAAAACCTTGCGGCCATGGWGCAGGCATCGCAGCAGAAGGGCGCCAAGGTGCTGATCCTCGGCATGCAGCTGCCGCCTAACTATGGCGTGCGCTACACCACGGCGTTCGCTGAGGTGTTCCCCAAGGTGGCGCAGGAACATGACGCCGCTCTGGTGCCTTTCGTGCTGGAAGGCGTAGGCGGCGTGCCTTCGATGATGCAGAACGATGGCATTCATCCTACTGCTGAAGCGCAACCCAAGCTGCTGGAAAACGTCTGGCCGACCCTGAAACCTTTGCTCTGACAGGCTTTTCTGTAACGTGGCTTTCGGCTAATGTGGCGGCCCCGCACTGGAGCCCTCAATGCCGCGCCCTGCCTGGTCCTTGCATGCCTATCAACTGATCGAGCCTGACGAGCAGCTTGACCTGTTCGCCTGCCGAGAAGTGCGCGTGCATCTGTTAGCGCGCCAGCTTGAGTTGGGGCAGTTTGCCGACCGTACGTTGTGCGGCGGTTTGCTGCCTGCGCAGCCAGTATGGCGTGACCTGGATAAGACGATGCTGCGTGACAAGCGATTGTGTCCGGCGTGCCGGGCCACACTTGAGGCGCAGAAACGCGGTGATCGCCCAGCATTAGCCGGGGCGTTGAGCTATCCAAGCCGCTGATCAATCGGTGTACAATCGCCTTCTACCTTTACCAACCATTTTCGTCAGGAATTTCCGGATGTTGTCGCGTGCCCTTGCCGTCACCCGCTGCCTGCCGCTTGCCGCTGTCTTCGCGGTAGCGTCTGCCAATGCTCTCGAGTTGCCTTTGCCGCCGCCTGGCGAGGATGTGGTTGGCGAGATTCGAGTGGTTAAGGCCAAGTATGAAGACACCTTCGCTGACTTGGGCGTGGCCAATGATTTGGGTTATCTGGAAATGGTGGTGGCCAATCCAGGTGTTGATCCGTGGTTACCGGGCGAGGGCACCGAGATCATCCTGCCGACGCGTTACATTCTGCCGCCTGGCCCGCGTGAAGGCATCGTGATCAACCTCGCCGAGTATCGCCTGTACTACTACCCGAAAGGTCGTAACGTGGTTTACACCTATCCGCTGGGTATCGGTCGTGAGGGCTGGAGCTCGCCGGTTGCCAATGCGCGGATCACCGCCAAAACGCCGAACCCAGGCTGGACGCCGCCTAAGTCGATCCGCGAAGAGCATGCTGCCGATGGCGACCCGCTGCCGGCGTATGTGCCGCCAGGTCCGGATAATCCACTGGGGCCATACAAGATGGGCTTGTCGGTGCCGGGTTACCTGATCCACGGCTCGAACAAGAAATTTGGTATCGGTATGCGCGTCAGTCATGGCTGCTTCCGCATGCTCAACCATAACGTGCTGAAGTTGGCGTCGATGGTGTCGGTGGGCACGTCGGTGCGCATCATCAACGAGCCTTACAAGTTTGGTCGCAGCGGCGGCAAGGTCTATCTGGAAGCGCATGCACCTTTGGATGATACCGGTGATGCTTCGGTCGTCGATAAGCACACTGCTGTAATCAATGCGCTGCTGAAAAATGATCAGTTTGCTGATCTGCGCCTGGACTGGGAAATGCTGCGCGAAGTGGTCGCTGCTGAAGATGGTTTGCCGGTTGAAATTGCTCAACCTGATCAGGCCGTGGTGGAGACTGAGCCTGCTATCTGACTTCAGCTTGTGCAAAAAGCCCGTTATGCGTAAGCGCTGACGGGTTTTTTATTGCCCGCCATCCCTGGTGGCCACCCTTTGGGCCGTCGCTGCGCGACGTTGAACATTGTTCCAGACAATTTTTATTGTCTGTTGAAGAGCGAGCTTTTTCTCTGGGCAATAAAAAGCCGACCCAGAAACTGGGTCGGCTTGTCATAGCCTTGTGAGCTATTACTTGCGGCTGGCTTTTTCCAGCATACGCAGAGCGCGCTCATTGGCTTCGTCAGCAGTTTGCTGAGCCTTCTGAGCAGCAGCCATAGCGTCATCAGCCTTACGGTAGGCTTCGTCGGCACGGGCTTGAGCGCGAGCAGCTGCATCTTCAGTTGCAGTCAGACGAGCTTCAGTTTCTTTGGACATGCTGCTGCAACCGGTAGCCAGAACTGCGGCCAATGCCAGAGCAGAGAATTTCAGAACGTTGTTCATCGTGTTCCCCTTGAGGTGGAGTTTTTCCATAAAAGCAATTTCCTGATGGTAGGAAATTAGCCGGCGTACATACTACCTGTAACTTGTAGTAAGTAAACGGAGGCAAGGCAAGCCGCCAGAGTTTTTTTCTGCTTAATGCATAGCCGGCCACTTAATAGGTATCTTTTGGTTAAAAAACAATCAGTTCTAGAGCGTTTGGCAGTTCTTTGCGCAGTGCTTACTGCCACTTTGTAGCTGCGCCGACTGTGGAAAATAGCTGGGAAATGATGCCGGTAGTATGCCGAACATCAAATGCCGAATGGCGCAGGCATCTAGAAGCGTTGCCGGCAGAGGCAATGTTTTGCTTGTGCGGGTGTCAGAATGCCTTGCTAGGCGATCTAAGTTATTGATTCGCGTGACCTCGCAGGTTTTGGCCTGATAAGCTCGGAATAATTGCCTACAACTTAATAGGTGCAAGATGCGGTAACCCGATGGCTGCAGAAGCGAGAGCGGGTTGCGCGAGTTAACAGAGGAGTTGCGATGAGCGAGGCGTTGTCCATTCACCATGACCTGGCAGGCCATCAATTCGAGACCACAGTGGATGGTGATCGTGCATACCTGGCTTATATGGACCTGGGGAAGCAAACCCTGGATATCTATCGCACCTTCGTGCCCAACTCGTTGCGTGGGCGCGGGATAGCAGCCGCGTTGACCGAGCATGCACTGCAGTACGCTGAACGCCTGGGTTACACCGTAATTCCCTCGTGCTCCTATGTGGAGCGTTATATGGTGCGTCGTCAGCGTCACGCAGATAAAAGCTGAGTGAGCCGCACAAGAAAAAGGCCAGTCACTGACTGGCCTTTTTTATATCTGTCCTTTGTCTTCGCTATCAGATTTTAGCGATCAGATTGCCGGCGTGCAGGCCGCACTCTTTTTGCGTGGCTTCTTCCCACCACCAACGGCCTTCGCGCTCATGTTGATTGGGCAGTACCGGACGGGTACAAGGCTCGCAACCGATGCTGATAAAACCGCGTTCATGCAGGCTGTTATAGGGCAGCTCCAGCATGCGGATATAGGCCCATACATCTTCGCTGCTCATCTGCGCCAGCGGATTGAACTTGTACAGGGTGTTGTCGGCAGTAGAAAAAGCGCCATCGATCTCCACCACAGCCACTTGGCTGCGTGTGCCCGGGCTCTGGTCGCGGCGCTGGCCGGTGGCCCAGGCTTTTACTGTGGCCAGTTTGCGGCGTAGCGGGGCGGTCTTGCGGATGCCGCAGCATTCGCCGTGGCCGTCTTTGTAGAAGCTGTACAGGCCTTTTTCTTTGACGAAAGGCTCCAGTGCGGCGGCCTCCGGCGAGAGTATGTCGATGCTGATGTTGTAGTGCTCGCGCACCTGATCGATAAAGCGGTAAGTCTCTGGATGCAGGCGGCCGGTGTCGAGGCTGAAGACTTTGACGTTCTTGTTGAGTTTCCAGGCCATGTCGACCAGCACCACATCTTCCGCGCCGCTGAAGGATAGCCACAGCTCGTCGCCAAAATGTTCGAAGGCGAGCTTGAGAATATCCTGGGGCGACTTATTGGCGTAGCTTGCCGCTAGCTCGGCTGCATCGAAGGGTTGGCTCATCGGCTTGAATTCCTAGTTATGGTGACGTCGCGCGTCTTGTGTGGCGATGGTAGCAAAAGCCAGTTATGCGACTAAATAACCAAGTGCCGTAGTAGACCTCTGATTTGGGTATAAGGCTCTGCATTGCAGAGCTATGGGGTAGCCGCTAGAGTGCCGCCTTCTCTAATAAATCCAAGTTAGGAGTGTCCTGTGGAAATCGCGTGTCTCGACCTGGAAGGCGTGTTGGTCCCGGAAATCTGGATCGCCTTCGCGGAAAAAACTGGCATCGAATCGCTGAAAGCGACCACCCGGGATATTCCGGACTATGACGTGCTGATGAAACAGCGCCTGCGCATCCTGGACGAGCACGGCCTGAAACTGTCCGACATTCAGGAAGTGATCGCCACGCTCAAACCGCTGGAGGGCGCGGTGGAGTTTGTCGACTGGTTGCGTGAGCGTTTTCAGGTAGTGATTCTCTCGGACACCTTCTACGAGTTCTCTCAGCCGCTGATGCGTCAGTTGGGTTTCCCGACTCTGCTGTGCCACAAGCTGATCACTGATGAAACCGATCGGGTGGTGGATTACCAGCTGCGTCAGAAAGATCCCAAGCGTCAGTCGGTCATCGCCTTCAAGAGCCTCTACTACCGTGTGATTGCGGCGGGCGACTCATACAATGACACCACCATGCTCAGCGAAGCCCACGCCGGCATCCTGTTCCATGCGCCGGACAACGTGATTCGTGAGTTCCCGCAGTTTCCGGCGGTACACACCTATGAAGACCTCAAGCGCGAGTTCCTCAAGGCATCCAATCGCCAGCTGAGTCTGTAATTAGCCTGGTATTGAAAAACCCGCTCAGTTGAGCGGGTTTTTTGTGTGGGAGCGTTTTCAGTCGCAGAACTGCTCCAGGGTCTCCAGCAACACTTTGACCTTGGTAATCGATTCCTGGTATTCCGCTTGCCCGTTTGAGTCGGCGACGATGCCGCCGCCGCCCCAGCAGCTGATCTGTCCATCCTTGGCCAGCAGGCTGCGGATGGCGATTGAGCTGTCCATTTCGCCGCGCACATCCAGATACAGCAGCGAGCCGCAATACAGCGCGCGGCGCGTCGGTTCCAGTTCGTCGATGATTTGCATGGCACGAATCTTCGGTGCGCCGGTAATCGAACCACCGGGGAAGCTGCCGGCGATCAGGTCCAGAGCATCCTTGTCGGCCGCCAATTCGCCGGTAACGGCACTGACCAGGTGGTGCACGTTGGGGTAGCTCTCTAGGGCAAAGAGTTCCGGTACCTGTACCGAGCCGACGCGGCAGCTGCGGCCCAGGTCATTGCGCAGCAGGTCGACAATCATCAGGTTTTCCGCGCGGTCTTTCTGGCTGCTGAGCAGCGCGTCGGCCTGGGCTTGATCCTGCAGCGGGTCGGCATGCCGTGGGCGTGTGCCCTTGATCGGCCGCGTCTCCACCTGGCCTGCGCTGATGCGTAAGAAGCGCTCTGGCGACAGGCTGATGATGGCACCGCCACCTGGCAACGTCTGATAACCCGAAAATGGCGTCGGGCAGGCGGCGCGCAAGGCCTGGTAAGCGGTCCATGGTGAGCCCTGATAGCCCGCGCGAAAGCGTTGGGCAAAGTTCACCTGATAGCAGTCGCCGGCCTGGATATAGGCCTGAATACGTGCAAAACACTGCTGGTACTTAGCTTCGCTAATGTCGGACTGGAAATGCTCCAGCAGCCTGAAGGGTTGTGGCTCGGGCGTTGTCGACGTGGCGAACAGTGCACTTAGCCGCCCGCGCTCGACCTCGTCCAGGCTTGGGTGAAACATCAGCTGGCTGCGTTGTTGCAGGTGATCGGTGATCAGGGCCCAGGCATACAGGCCAAACCGCGCATCGGCTAGGTCGAGGTCATCAACGGCCTGAGCCGGCAGCTGTTCCAGCCGGCGGCCGAAATCGTAACTCAGGTAGCCAATCAACCCGCCGACGAACGGGAGTGGATTATCTGCCGGTGCTTGGCACTCGCCGAGGCCTGCAAGGCTCTGGCGCAGGCGTTGCAGGAAAGCGTTGGCCGTTTCGTCAGGCGTCGGCGCCAGCTCTGCCAATGGCCAGGCGCTGATAAGGTCATAGCGTCCACGCTGCGCGGTCGGCCGCCCGGCATCCAGCAGAACGGCGCCGGGCGCGTGCATGATGCAACTGAAGTAACGCGAAGGGTCTGCGAGGTAGGGCAGAGCCTGTACAAGGCAAGTAGGCATATGACAGGTTCAAGGTGCGCGGATGCCGATTGTAGAACGTCGCCAACATTCATCCTAGAGCTTGCGCGTGGGTTTACTCGGGATGCTGCCGCTCATTAGTATGCAAAGGTCCCCCGATGTTCGATGTGACTCATAAAACAATAATTACTACGGGATCAAGGCCATGGATGAAGTAATGGATCCTGCTGCAGGCAGCCTTTTGCGCGCCAAGTTGATGCCACCCCAGGCCTCCACGGATTACCTGGTCAGGCCGCAGCTTGAAGCTGCCTTGAGCGCCAACCAGCATGCGCGGGTGCTGCTATTGGCCGCCCCGGCCGGCTTTGGCAAAACCAGTGCGCTGGTCGCACTGGCCCATGCCCGCGAGCAAAGTGGTCAGGCGGTTGCCTGGCTGTCGCTTGGCCCAGGTGACGATGAGCCATCGCGGTTTCTGCTGCAGTTGATCGAGGCGCTTTCTCGCCTGTTGCCAGGCTTTGGCGCAGAAGCCCTGGCTTATCTGCAGAACACCATGCGGGTGCCGGTATCCGCTGTGATGGAAAGCCTGCTGGTCGACCTGGCGCAGCTGGAAAACCCGCTGCTGCTGGTGCTCGATGACCTGCACCTGATTCAGGACGCCGAGCTGCTCGGCGCGTTGAATCGCCTGATCAAATTCGCTCCCGAAGGCTTTACCCTGGCCATCGGCAGCCGCTCGCAACCGGCGTTGAACCTGGCCACCCTGCGCGCCAAGGATCTGCTGGTGGAGATTGGTGAACAGGAATTGCGCCTGAGCAAGGCGGAAACCCGCGATTACCTGCAGCGTTGCGGTCTGCAACTGGATGCTGTGGCGTTTTCCGCGCTCTATAGCCAGACCGAAGGCTGGATGGTGGGTGTGCACCTGGCCAGCCTATGGTTACGCCATCAGCCCCAGGCCGCCGCGCAGATTGCCGATATGGGCACCGATCAGGCGGCGGTGGGCGCCTACTTGCTGCGCAGTGTGTTCGAGCAGTTGCCGGCCGATAAGCAGGAGCTGTTGCTGGCTCTGGGCGTGGCGCAGCAGCTCAGTGGTGACCTGGCCAACGCCCTGACTGGGCGACATGACGGTCAGCTGCTGCTTGAGGAGCTGGAAGCCATGCAGCTGTTCCTCCTGCCGCTGGACCGCGAACGCCAGTGGTACCGCTTTCACAACCTGTTTGCCGAGTTTCTGCGCGGCCGCTTGAAAGAGCGCGACCCGGAGCGTTTCAAGCAGCTGCACTTCAACGCCAGCCTGTGGTTCACCAATCACCATATGCAGAACCTGGCCATCGAACATGCCTGCCTGGCCGAAGACCCGGAAATGCTCGCGGCATTGGTCGACGGTTGCGGCCTGGAGCTGATCAACCGCGGTCAGCTCAACCTGATCTACAAATGGCGTCAGCATGTGCCAGACGAGATCGCCGAGCGCTTCCCTGTACTGGTACTCGCCGATGTCTGGACCCGCGCCGCCGAGCTGGGCCTGGTGGAAGCCAATCGCATGCTCGATGAGCTGCTTGAGCGTTGGACTGAAGCCAAGCCGGGCGCACCGTTGAGCGACAAGCTGTTGGCAACTCTGGCGATCAAGTCAGTCATCGCCTTGCAGAAGGACGATCTACAAACCTGCATAGCTCTGGCTCGGCGGGTTGAAGTGCAGCTGGGCCAACACACTGCCTTTCTCGAAGTGGCGATGCTGATCGTCGGCGCGCTGGCCAATGTGATGATCGGTCAGCCGGATCAGGCCAAACGCTTGCTGGCCCTGGCGCAGCAGCGCAATCACTTCCTCGAGGGGCGCTATCTGGATATGCAGTTGGCCAACGTCGAGGTCTTGCTGAGCCTGGAGCAGGGGCAGATTCGTCAGGCCGAGCTGCTGTTCGCCCAGCTGCGTGCGCGGGTCATACCCTGGTTCTCCGACCGCTCACGGGCCCTGGCGCTGCCGACCATCACCGAAGCCCTGATTGCCTATAACCAGGGCCGTTTGGACGGTATTGAGGAACGCTTGCGCTGGGCGCTGGCCACAGTCGATGTAATCAATCCGATTGATCTCTACGCCCAGGGCATGCTGTGTATGGCCCATGTGCAGCGCATGCAGGACAACCCCAAGGAGGCCTACGCCAGCCTGGTGCTGATGCAGAACCTGGCGGCGCGTAACCAGTCCTGGCGTTTCTATGCCCAGGCGGTGGCCGATGAGGTGGTGCAGATTCTTCAGGAACCGGCTGCGGACCGGCTCAAGCGCGCCGAACAACGCCTCAAGACCGTGGACTGGAACAAGCTGGCCGAGCATTACCAGCATATGCGCTTCAACCCGGTGCTGTGGGTGCGCGGCCTGACCCGTATTCGTCTGCAGCAGGCGCGCGGCCATTACAGCGAGGCGCTGCATGAAATCACTCAACTGCGCGGCATGCTGTTGGATAACTGGCACGGCCTGCAGCGCCTACGTCTCGACCTGCTGGCGGCGCTGAGTTATCAGCGCCTGGGCTATCAGGAGCGTGCGCAAAGCCTGTTGGTGCAATGCTTGATCGGTGCCGAGCGCGAGGGCGTGCGCAGCCTGTTTGTCGAGGAGGGCGAGGCCATTCGCCTGTTGCTGCAGCAGTTGGAGGCCGCCGAACGCCAACCCGCGCTGCAGGGGTTTATCCGCAGTCTGCTGGCCATCTGGCCAGGTAACAGCGCGCGGCAATCGCTGGAAGTGCTTGAGGAGGGGCTGACCGAGCGCGAGCGTGAGGTGGTCTGTCTGGCGGCTCAGGGCATGTCGAATGATGAGATCGGTCAGCAGCTTTCACTGGCGCTGGGTACGGTCAAATGGCACCTGCACAATATTTACGAAAAGCTCAAGGTGCGTAACCGCACACAAGCCATCCGCCGCGCGCGTGAACTGAGTCTTCTTGATCAATGAATAGCCAATCGAAACCCCGTCCGGGTAAATTGCCGTTACTGCGTACCAAGCTGTTTCCTGCTGAATCTGCTGGTCGGCCGTTGCTGGCCCGCGATGCCTTGCTTGATCGGCTGTTCAAGGCCCGCGAGCAGCGCCTTATTCTGCTCAGCGCACCGGCTGGCTTCGGCAAGAGCACGGTGCTCAGCCAGTTTCGTCTGCGTTTGCTGGAAACCGGCGCGCGAGTGGCCTGGTTGTCCTGCGATGAGGCCGACAGCGAGCCGCAACGTCTGCTGCACTACCTGATTGCCGCGATAGAGGCGCAGTTGCCCGGCTTTGGCGCGAGCACCGCGCGCCTGTTGCGTGACGACCTGAGCGTGCCGAATGAACTGCTGCTGGATTCGTTTATCGGCGATCTGAAGAGGGTCCAGGGCGACCTGTACCTGATCTTCGATGACTTCCACCGCGTGCGGCATGTCGACCTGGGGCCGCTGGTTAATTATTTCGTCAAACAGGTGCCGGCCAATGTGCGGATGATTGGCAGTACCCGCTACAAGCCGCGCTTTCTTGATGAGCAGCCGGTCATTTCGCCTTGGGCGCTGTGGATCAAAGCCGACGAGCTGCGTCTGACCCGAAGTGAGACGGAAGCCTATTTCCACGAGCTCAAGCAGTTGCGGCTGAGCAGTGCCGAGCTGGATTTGCTGCATCGGCGTACCGAGGGCTGGATTACGGCCTTGCACCTGGTCGCGCTGGCGTTGGCGCGGCAGCCGGAGCGTAGCGGCTTTCTCGCTGGGCTATCCGGCACCGAGCGCAATATCGCTGACTATCTGGCGGAGGACGTACTGGATCATCTGCCGCAGGATCAGCAGCTGTTTCTCGACCAGACCTCGGTGCTTGATGAGTTCAATGCCGAGTTGTGCAACGCCCTGACCGGCCGCACAGATGGCGCGCAGATGCTTAAGCGTTTGCAGACCGCCCAGCTGTTTATTATCGCGCTGGACGAGCAGGGCGAGTGGTTCCGTTATCACCATCTGTTTGCCGAGTTTCTCCAGGGCCGTCTGAGCCGTGCGGGCGACCCAACCCATCTGTTGCACGCCGCCGCCCGCTGGTGTGAAAGCCATGAGCTGACCGATAAATCGGTCAAGTACGCCTTGCGTGCACGGGATTACGCCTTTGCCGCCGAGCTGCTGGAGCGTCAGGGCGCGACGCTGATTGCCGGCAATCAGGTGTACGGCATTCTGGCGATCCTCAAGGATGTGCCGGCTGAGGTGATTCGCGAGCACCCGGTGTTCCAGATTTTCTACGCCTGGCAGCTGGCCTTCGAGCAAAAGTACGCCGAAGCCGAAGCGCTGATCGAGGAGGTCAGCACGCGCCTGATGCAGGGGCGTGGCAAGCCGATGCACTTTGGCCTGGCGGTGCTGCTGGCGGTGGCCCAGGTGCTCAAGGCGCTGGTGCTGCTGTATCAGGACAAGCTGGAGGGCGCGCTGAAAGTGGCGCGGCACTGGCTGGCCCTGGTGCCGGATAACCAGCCGATTTTCCGCGCCAGCATGTCCTGCATTCAGGCCGCGGCCTACGCGCTGCTGGGTGAGTTCGGTGATGCGGCCAAATCGATTGCGGTGGCGCGCGACAACCTTGAGCAGGCCGATAGCGAATACCTGCATGCGGTGGTCAGCCTGATCGAAGCGCTGATCTGCAAGGAGATGGGCCAGCCTGAGCGCGGCCGGGCCTTGGCGGAAAGTGCGCGGGCACGGGTCGAGCAGGTGTTCGGTCGGCGTAGTCGGGTAGGCGGGCCGCTGGCCCTGGCTTATGCGGATTTGCTGTATGAGCAGGATCGGCATGCCGCAATCCTTGCCGAGTTGCCACTGGCGACCACCTGGCGTGATGTGGCTACGCCGATTGAGCTGATCAGTCGCGGCAAGTTGGTGATGGCCAAGGCGCGTTTCTTCGCCGGCGAGGGCGAGTCGGCCCTGGCGGAGCTGGATGAATGGCTGGCCGGTTTGCATGGCCCAGGTTATGAGCGGGTCTATGCCCTGGGCATGAGCTGCAAGGTGCAGTTTCTGCTGTGGCTGCGTAAGCCCAATGAAGCCGAGCGTACCTGTCTGCAGTTGCAGCGCCATCTGGCGGTATTGCCGCCTGGCCGTTATGCCGATGCGGAAACCGTGCAGGTGTTATCAGAAGCGCGCCTGGCCTTGTCCGAGCGCCGTGCCGACAAGGCGCAAGCGGTGCTTGAGGTCTGCCTGGCCAAACAGACGGCCGAGCATCAGCGTGATCGGCGCCTGCGCCTTTCCTTGTTACTTTCTGTGGCGTACTGGCGCAAAGGTAACAGCGACAAGGCCTTTGCCTTGCTCAAAAGCACGGTCGAAGACGCCTGGGCCAGCGGTTACCGGCGCATGTTTCTGGATGACGCACTCTGGCTGCTACCGCTCTGGGATGCTTGGCACAGCGACGAACCCAAGCGCGCCAGTGCCTGGCAAGGGCTGGCCGAACAGCTGCGTGAGCAATGCCGACGGTTGTCTATCGATCTAGAAACTTTCGATGAAAATCAAGATGTTAGCCATCGCGAGCGAGAGATTCTGCGCTTTGTCGCGGCCGGTTTGTCGAACCGCGATATCGCCCAGGCGGTGCATTTGTCAGAGGCCACGATCAAATGGCACCTGCACAACCTGTTCGCCAAACTGGGCGTGCGCAGCCGTACGCAAGCGGTATTGAAGGGTAAGAGCCTGGGGTTGTTGAGCGAGGCCTGAGCGTTGGCTGGCTGATTGGCGCCAGATGGGCGCTCCATCCCTTGGATGGGCTGGCAGCCAGGGCATGCACCAGTAGTTTTAACGTCAGGACGAGAAGCATGGTGCTTCACGATTCCAAGCCTGGCGCGAATAGGGAAGCAGTGTCAGACCTGGTGAGCGGCGCACGCCGCTGTAGCTGAGACGGACAGGAGTCCAGAGCAGCCTGC
Organism: Pseudomonas sp. 1928-m; assembly: GCF_029269135.1. NCBI lineage: Bacteria > Pseudomonadati > Pseudomonadota > Gammaproteobacteria > Pseudomonadales > Pseudomonadaceae > Pseudomonas > Pseudomonas sp. 1928-m. Next base: position 156,557 of record NZ_JARIXO010000004.1, read on the forward strand.
CGGGGACAACCCATTAGTGAACTGTGGAGACAATAACAATGAAAACCCTCAAGCAACTGGCCCTGGCCACCGCTGTTCTGGCTGTTCCTTTCATGGCTCAGGCTGAGCTCAAGGCCATGGACGATACTGCTCTGGCAACCGTAACCGGTCAGGATGGCATCAGCATCTCCGGTAGCTTCAACGGCACCATTGGTAAGCTCACTTACACCGATGGCGATACCAACGGTGGTTCGCTGAATCTGGAAACTATCGCTTTCACCGGATTCAACATCTCTGATTCCGACCCACTGAAGATCGATGTGGTAACCAATGGCGGTATTGAACAGCTGCAAATTAGCTTGCCTGCCATCACTGGTGAGCTGGAAGTTGGCGCAGTTCGTGTTGGTACTGGCGCTAGCATAGGCTCTTTGGCGGTCAACGATTTGAACATGGCTGGTACCACGATCAAGGTCTGGGGCCACTAAGTTCGCTTAGTTGTTGCGTGTGATGAAAAGTCTTACCGGTTTTGGCCGGTAGGACTTTTCTCTTGCTGGATAGGAGTGCGGTTGGCTGATGATCGAGATTCTGCTGGGCAGCCTGATCGGTGTGTGGGGCTTTACCGAAGCGGTGGATACCAAGCCGCCGACACCGGGTACCGTGCATATCAATCAGCATTTGCTGCCGAACGGGCCCTTGCGTGAGACGGTGACACTTGAGCCGTTGAGTCAGTTGCAGTTTCGCAACGTGATTCGCCAGGCCTATGACTACAGCTGCGGTTCGGCTGCCTTGACCTCGCTGCTGGATTATTTCCTCGGCCGCAACCTGCAGGAACGTCAGGTGATGGAAGGCCTGCTGCAGTTTGGCGAGGCGGACAAGATCGTTGAACGACGCGGTTTTTCCCTGCTCGACATGAAGCGCTTTGTCACGGCACTGGGCTACAAGAGTGGCGGTTTCCGCGCGGCTTTTGCCGATCTCGACGCACTTGAGCACCCGGCCATCGTGCCGATTGAATATGCCGGCTTCAAACACTTTGTGGTGGTACGCGATGTGTACAACGACCATGTGTTTGTCGCGGACCCGGCGCTGGGCAATATCAGTTTTACCCGCACGCGCTTTGAGGAAATCTGGGATCAGAACGTGCTGTTCGTGATTTTCCCCAACGGCAATGAACCGCCGAATGCCCTGGCCTTGAGCGAGCAGGATCTGCGCATCATTGATGATCGCACCATCAGCTTGCTGGCATTTCGCGAGTTTCCGCAGATGACCAAATTCACCGAGAACCAAGCCACAGAGCTTGGCTCCGATGGCGATATTCGCTATATCCGACGCAAGTAAAACGCCCGGCATAACAATAAATATTTGGGGGCTGCGCCATGAGAGTTTTGCATTATGTATGGCTGGCCATACTGGCAGGGGCTGCCAGTTCAGCGGTAATGGCCGACCCGGCTTCGGTCGATCAGGCTCGTGAAGCCTTGAGCAAACAGGAAGATGACGCCGACAGCGCCAAGGCGCTGGAAGAGGTTTTTCAGGCTGCGGAAAAAAGCTACACCTTGCTGAAAAAGGGCGAACGAACCCTGACCTATGGCTTCGATTACTCGCTGCTGCGCGATACGGTTATTGAGACTGTACGCACCGGTAACAACGTATTCAGTGTGATTGGCCAGAGCGAGGCGCAGCACACCTTCACCAACTCGTTCACCTTCGATTATGGCGTGTGGGACAACCTGACCTTCAGCGTGCGTCTGCCCATGATCGCCAAGTACGACACCGAGCGTGATCTGAATGCCTACAGCCTGGGCGATATCTCCGCCAGTCTGCGCTGGCAGCCGTGGACCTCCTTACGCGGCAAGCCGGTCACCACTCTTTACGCGACCCTGGGCTTGCCAACTGGCAACAGTCCTTATGACATTGACACGGCCAACAATTTGTCCACTGGTAGTGGCACATATAGCCTGGGCGTCGGGGCAAATATGTCCTATGTGATCGACCCGGTCGTGCTGTTCGGCTCGCTCGGTTACACCTACAACATGCCAATTACCGGTATTGGTCAGGTACGTGGTGGGCGCCTGCTTGAGGAAGTTGATCCCGGTTCGTCATTCTCCCTGAGCATGGGCTTTGCCTACGCCTTGTCCTATGACGTGTCGCTGGCGACCTCTTACCAGATGTCGCATTCGTTAAAGCCGACCTTCACCTTTGCCGACGGCGAAGCCGAGGGCCGCGGGCAAACCAGTGCGGTGATGAACTTCTCGCTAGGCTTGCGTACTTCACCGGATCGCATCGTCAACGTCAGTGCCGGTTTCGGTATGACCGAGGATTCGCCAGATGTGTTGTTGGGCATCTCCATGCCTTTGGATATCAAAGGCCTGAAGCCTGAATAACAGCGAGTAAATTCACGATGACTCATGCTTCTACGCTACGGGTACTATTACTCGTTGGGTTGACTGTGGGCTGCACTTGGCAGGCTCATGGTCAATTAGCTAATAATTTAACAATAGGCAACCCTAAAGCTATGGCGATGGGTAATGCCATTACTGCTGATTCAAGTGGTATTGATGCGGTGCACTACAATCCTGCCGCGCTCAGTAAACTTAAGGGGCGGCAAAGTACTGTAAAGTTATTAAGTGGCGTGATGGATATTAGGGCTGAGTTTGAGCCGCGAGAAAACTACAATTTCATGGGTTTTGATGATGATCCACATAAGGACTCTAGTAGTCGAACGTTAACGCCTGTTATGTATTTGCCAGGCCTTGGCGGAATGACTGAGTTGCCTGTACTTGTCGCCCCTTTAGCGGGTTTGTCAGTAAATCCACCAGGCTCTAAATTTACTTTTGCGACCAATGTTTATGCGCCAATGGCGCTAGGTTATTCGCGTGACTCAGATGAAGACCCTGGCCGATTTCAGGGGCGGCAAGTGTCACTTCAGAGAATAACTTATTTCTCACCATCTTTGGCTTACCAAGTCAATGATGAGCTATCTATTGGGTTGTCCGTGGGTTTTTCTCATCAGGCAGTCGCACTAAATCAGGACTTTCGTAATCCCGGGATGCTGACGGGAATAGCACGGCTCTTAAATGAGGCAATTTGTATTCCTGGTCTTTCGGAATTGGTCGGGCCTTATTTGAACTTGTGTAGTGGGAAAATTGGTCCTTTTGATTCGCTTGCAAATATGGATCTTGATCTGCAGCAAAGTCTTTCACCTACTTATAATTTAGGTGTCTTGTGGGAGCCTGTAGAGTGGTTCGCATGGGGAGCAACATACCAGAGTGAGGCTCGCATGAATCTTAAAGGCAAGTATCGAATCGATTATTCTGAAAATTGGGAAGGTTTTTGGTCTGGTTTGCAAGGTTCGGCTGCTGGTAAGATTTTTAGCTCTCTGTTTCCTTATGGTGTCGACGAGGAAATTGGTAATGCCTCACTGAAATTGACTTATCCTGATGCATTCAGTACGGGAATAAAAATACGGCCCGCGGACAGGCTACAATTCAATTTTGATTTGCGCTGGGTGGGCTATAGTGACTGGAATAATTTTGAAATAGAATTTGATCGAGAGTTGGATTTATTGCGTATTGCAAAGCTCTTCGGCGGAGGAAATGCAACCAGTCGTAGCATTATTCTGGATCGGGGTTATGTTGATACTTGGAACTGGTCCTTGGGTATGCAATACGATATTAGTGATCGTTTGGCATTGCGGGCCGGTTATGAGTTTAGGCCATCAGCAATTCCTAAAGATAAAGCTGATGTGCTTGCCCCTGTAGGAGATGCTGATCTTTATGGGCTTGGACTTGGTTATCGTTGGGACAAAGACACGATTATTGATATTGGCTTCAACTACTTCGTGTCCAAGCAAGAAATTCCAGCAGGTAGCAGTTGTAATGTAAGTTGTGAGGGGGTAGATAATTTGGTTTATAACCCTTATGCGGGGCTGGATATTGAGACAAGCGTCAAGGCTTACATATTTGCACTGACCTACACCACGAGGTTTTGAGGTCGTTAATGCGTGTACTCATGTTCATCAGTTTGTTGCTTTTGAGTTTTTTGAGCTCTGCCAGCGGCCGCTACCTGACCTGGGTCGATRACCAGGGGCGGGTGCACAACAGCTTTGTCGACAACCGCTACACGGCCCATCAGCGCGCTGCTGCCGGCAATATCCAGCGCAGCGATCAGGCGCGGTTGAATGAAGGTGAGGCAGCGGTCTGGCCTGGCAGCAAGAGCAGTGGTGAGAGTAAGCGGCGCTATTTCACCTGGGTGGATGCCAGCGGCAATTTACAGAACAGCTTCTATGCCGGGCAGCAGGTGCAAGCCGGCGGTAATGAGATTCTTCTGGGTACGGGTGAACGCTCCAGCGCCTATATCAGCTCGGACGTACTGGAGGGGCGAGATTTTGCTCGTGATGAGCAGGATGGTCGCTATTTCACCTGGGTCGATGAGCAGGGCCGCATGCGCAACTCCAAGGTGCCGGCAAAAGGTGCGACGCCGCCAACTCCAACCTTGCACAAGGTGCCGCTTACCCAAGGCCGCGAAATTACCTTTGACGCCAAGCCGCAAGCCTTGCCGGGGCTGGATGGGCAACCCACTGCTGCGATGCAGGCCTTGTTGGCCGGAACCGAGGCAAAGAGTGGAGGGCGCTATCAGGAACTGGTCGAGCGGTGTTGTGGGCAACTGGCGGACGGTGATTTCACCCCCTTAAGCGCCGATGAGCCACGCTATGAAGAGCTAAATCGCTTTTCCCCCAGCCTGGATTTCCCCATGGGCAAGAGCTACTACGCGGCCCTGAAACTGCCACGCTCGCAGTACGACTTCGGTTTGCGCATTCGTAGCTTTGCCAACAAACAGGTGGCCTATCCTTCCTTGCTGTTCCTTGATCAGGCTAAGCAGCCAACGCGCCTGGTCAGTGATGCGGTGTACCAGCTACACGCGGAAACCTGGTATCGCTATGCCTTTATCGAAGGCACTGTACCGGTGAGAGCCGCTGCGGGTGAGCACTATGTGCTGCTGTTGACCACGGATGAGGATCGCAGCCTGCAAACCTTGGATAACAAACCCTTCAAGCGCCCCTTGCAGGCGCTGGCGCTCGATGAAGCGGGTATGCAGAGCCACGCCCACAGCGATGAAGGCGCGTTTGAACTGGCGATTGTGCGTTAGCGACGCCATAAAGCAGTCATAAAAATCCCGGAAAAGTCCGGGATTTTTTAGTCATCGGATCAATCAGATCTGCGCAATCGAGACGTGACCAAACAGCTCTTGCGAGAAGCGCATGCGCTCTTCGGCGGTTTCGACTATGCCTTTTTTCTGCAGTTCGGCGATGCGCGCTTCTACGGCGTGGGCGCGGTGGGTGAGACCGCAGTCGTTGGCGATCTGGATATTCAGGCCGGGGCGGGCGTTGAGTTCGAGAATCAACGGGCCCTTGTCCTGATCCAGCACCATGTCCACACCGATATAACCCAGACCGCACAGCTCGTAGCAGCCGGCGGCGAGCTTCATAAAGCCGTCCCAGTTTGGCAGTTGCACACCGTCCACCGCGTTGGTGGTGTCCGGGTGCTTGCTGATCTTGTTGTTCAGCCAGGTGCCGCGCAGGGTCACGCCGGTGGCCAGGTCCACGCCGACACCGATGGCGCCTTGGTGCAGGTTGGCTTTGCCGCCGGATTGGCGCGTCGGCAGGCGCAGCATGGCCATCACCGGGTAGCCCATCAGCACGATGATGCGGATGTCGGGCACGCCTTCGTAGCTGATGCTTTTGAAGATCTGGTCGGGTGTGACCCGGTATTCGATCAGCGCGCGATCCCGGTGGCCGCCTAGGGAGTAGAGGCCCGTCAGGATGCTGGAGATCTGATGCTCGATCTCCTCGTGGCTGATGATCTTGCCTGAAACGGTCTTGTACTTCTCTTCGAAGCGGTCGGCGATTACCAGGATGCCGTCACCGCCAGCGCCCTGCGCTGGCTTGACCACGAAGTCCGGGCGATCACCAATGATTTCGCGCAGCTTGTCGATGCCTTTTTCGGTATCGATGATGCCGTACATTTCCGGCACATCGATACCCGCTTCGATGGCGCGCATCTTGGTGATGATCTTGTCATCGACAATCGGATACAGGTGCCGTTTGTTGTACTTCAGCACGTAGTCCGCGTTACGCCGATTGATGCCCATGATGCCTTTGGCTTCCAGGGCTTTCCACGTCTTGATCAGACCGAACATGGCATTAGTCCTTGAGGAAGGCTTTGAAGCGGAACAGTTCGGTCAGGCGGTAGCCACGGTAGCGACCCATCGCCAGCATAAAGCCAACCAGAATCATCAGCACGGCCGGGAAGGTGAAGATGAAGTAGTTCAGCTCCGGCACGCTCATCAGCAGGTGCGCCAGGGTGGCAGCGAACAGGGTGCCGATAGCCACTTTAAAGGCATGGCCACCGCCGCGCTCTTCCCAGGTGATCGACAGGCGTTCGATGGTCATGGTCAGAATCACCATCGGGAACAGCGCCACCGACAGGCCACGCTCAAGGCCGAGCTTGTGACTGAACAGGCTGATGACGGCGATCAGCACCACGACGAAGGTCAGCACCACCGATAGCCTTGGCAGCATCTGTAGCTTCAGGTGTTCGAGGTAGGAGCGTAGCGACAGGCCCAAGGCTGTGATTACGGTAAACAGGATGATGCCGAAGCCCAGCTGGGTTTCACGGAAGGCCAGGGCGATCAGTACCGGAGTGAAGGTGCCGAGGGTCTGCAAACCGCCGAGGTTACGCAGAATCAGGATCACCAATACGCCAATTGGGATCATCACCATGATCATAAAGGTCTGCTGAGTCTGTAGCGGCAGGCCATACAGGCTGTATTCGAGGAAGTCGGCGTCGGTGTTTTCGTCGGTCAGTTTGGCCAGGCGAATGGCGTTCATTTCGCTGTTGTTCAGGCTGAAGCTGACTTGCGCCTGCTTGCCGCCTTCCAGTGTGACCAGGCTGTCATCACCAATCCACCAGACCAGGCGATCAACCGGCATGCCTTGCTCGCCGCTTTCCGGGTTGAAGTACAGCCATTTTTCACCGTTGAAACTGCGCAGCCAGAGTTCCGGGCTTTGCTGGATATCGGCCGCCAGGCGAATGGTGTGCACGCGCTCCATCGGTACGTGGGCGATGGACAGCAGCAATTCGATGGCTTTGGCTTTGTTTGGCGTTGAGGCGTCGCCGGCTAGCAGCAGTTTGACGTTGTCGTCATTGCTGTTGTTGACGCGTTTGATGGTCTCGCTGATAAAGGTTTCGACGTCCGCCGAGTGTTGGCGAATCGGCGCGAGCAGGGCTTCGGCGGCAATCTTCTCGGGGCCTTCGACCGGGATGCTGTCGCGGAAGATCGGCCCTTTGGGCTTGGCTTGCTCACCGCTGTAACGCTTGGTCAGCACCAGACGGTAGTAGAGGGTCTGCTTGCCACTGGCGCGACGAGCCGACCAGGTGACTTTGCGGTTGCCGTCGGCGCGGTTGATGCTCACGCCGTAGTTATTCGAGATAAAGCTCTCATTCAGGCTGACGTAGTCCTGGGCCAGCGGCGGCACGAACATCTGCAGCTTGACCGGCTCGCGTGGATTGGCCTGGAACTCGACTTTGGCGTCGATGTTCCACAGGTCATCAGTCTCGTCTTCGGTCATCGGAATGCCGAGGATGAAAATCTGATAAGCCGTAATCAGAATGCCCAAACTCACCAGGAGTATGACCAGGACTTTCAGATGGAGGTTAAGAGAGCGCATGGGATTTACTCATCAAGGGCGGCGCCAAGGTTTGCGTCAGGGGCACAAGCAGGCTTGCCTGCTGCGTATTTAAGACTCGGGTCGACCAAGGCCGAAAAGTGTTTAAGTGCTTCGGAGCCTATCAACAACGGGTATTGGAAAGCACTGCGGTCGGTCAAGTTCACTTCAATTGTGCGCAGGGCCTTGCCCATGCAGATATCCATTTCGATCACGGGGCGTGCGGTATAGGTTTTTTCTTCTTCTGGATCATAGTCGCCCGCGCGCCGTTTGATCTTGCTGATGCGCGCCAGCGGGCGTTCGATGGGGCTGCTGTGCGCCTCGTCGATGGCCAGGTAGAAGCGTACCCAGGTCTCGCCATCGCGTTTGAAGCGCTTGATGTCGCGAGCACTGAGCGATGCGGTCTTGGCGCCGGTGTCGAGCTTGGCGGCAAGTTTCAGGTCGAGGTCGAATAGGCGGACGTATTCATTAAGCCCATAGACTGTCTTCTCCGCGGCGAAACTCAGGCCGGGAGCAAGTAGCAGGCATAGCAGCGCGATGGAGGGCTTTAGTGTCATAAGTCCTGAATATGGTGTTGATCATGGGTCGAGCAGATGCCGGTTGCGCGTGTTGCAGTTGGCGCACCTGGGCTTGGAGTCTAGCAGGCAGTCAGAAATTCCACTGCAAGCCTTGAGCGGGCGGCATTCTACCATGGGCTTTTTCAGTCAGGACAGGCGCTTATAGGCGTTTATGCAAGTAAGGTCGCGGCAGAGGGCGACTAAAGTAGTGCTGCGCACTGTCAACAATCTTATTGGTTTGTTTGACACTAATGCCTTCTAGGCGTAGTTTTTAGGCACTTAATTCGCGCAGTGTCGACAATATGCTTGATGTAATTGAGCCGCTCGAGTCCAGCCAGGAAGACTCGGAAACCCTGTCTGAACAGGTTTTTCGACGTATTCAGGCGGCCATCGTCAAGGGCGAGATTGCCCCCGGCAGCAAGATTTCCGAGCCTGAACTGGCGCGCACCTACGGCATTAGCCGTGGCCCGCTGCGCGAAGCGATTCACCGCCTGGAGGGTCAGCGTCTGCTGGTGCGGGTGCCGCATATCGGCGCGCGGGTGGTGTCGCTCAGCCATGCCGAGCTGATCGAGCTCTATGAGATTCGTGAGTCGCTGGAAGGCATGGCCTGTCGCCTGGCGGCCGAGCGCATGACCCAGGCGGAAATCGATGAGCTGCGTGCGGTGCTCGACCTGCATGAGCAGGACGCCGCCTTCAAGGCTGGTGTCGGCTATTACCAGCAGGAAGGCGATTTCGACTTTCACTACCGGATTATCCAGGGCAGCGGCAATAAAACCCTGACCCAGATGCTCTGCGGCGAGCTGTACCAGTTGGTGCGTATGTATCGCCTGCAGTTCTCCGCCACGCCGAACCGACCGCACCAGGCGTTCGCCGAACACCACCGCATTCTCGATGCCATTGCCGACCGTGACGGTGAGCTGGCCGAGTTATTGATGCGCCGGCATATCGGTGCCTCCAAACGCAATATCGAGCGCCACTATTCCATGAGTGCCGCCAGCGCCATGAGCATGGGGCAGGGCGCGCATCCCAAGACAGCCAAAACCCGAGGTGAGTCATGAGCTTGAAGAGTCCAGGCCAGCGTTTCCGCGATGCCGTTGCTGAAGAGCATCCGCTGCAAGTCATCGGTGCGATCAACGCCAACCATGCATTGCTGGCCAAACGCGCCGGTTTCAAGGCGATCTACCTGTCTGGTGGCGGCGTGGCGGCGGGTTCGCTTGGCTTGCCGGACCTGGGCATCACCGGCCTGGACGATGTACTCACCGACGTACGCCGCATCACCGACGTCTGCGACCTGCCGCTGCTGGTGGATGTCGACACCGGCTTCGGTGCTTCGGCGTTTAACGTCGCGCGCACCGTCAAGTCGATGATCAAGTTCGGCGCCGCGGCGATTCATATTGAGGATCAGGTCGGCGCCAAGCGCTGTGGCCATCGCCCTAATAAGGAGATCGTCACCCAGCAGGAGATGGTCGACCGCATCAAGGCGGCCGTCGATGCGCGTACCGATGACAGCTTTGTGATCATGGCGCGCACCGATGCCCTGGCGGTGGAAGGCTTGAACTCGGCACTGGACCGCGCCGCGGCCTGTGTCGAGGCCGGTGCCGATATGATCTTCCCGGAAGCCATCACTGAACTGGCGATGTACAAGACCTTTGCCGACCGGGTGAAGGCGCCGATTCTGGCCAATATCACCGAATTCGGTGCCACGCCGCTGTACACCACCGAAGAGCTGGCTGCGGTGGATGTCGGCCTGGTGCTGTACCCGCTGTCGGCCTTCCGCGCCATGAACAAGGCGGCCGAAAACGTCTACATGGCCGTACGCCGCGACGGGACGCAGAAGAATGTGGTCGACACCATGCAAACCCGCATGGAGTTGTACGAGCGCATCAATTACCACGCCTTCGAGCAGAGCCTCGACGCGCTGTTTGCCGCGAAAAAATAACCGGAACGCAGGTCTTAGCCGCCTGCTTAAAAGAACGACCGACCGGATCGGATGAGGAGAGATTAGCGATGAGTGCGACCCCAGAAACCACCCCAGGCTTCAAGCCGAAAAAATCCGTAGCCCTGAGCGGCACAGCCGCCGGTAATACCGCGCTGTGCACGGTCGGCCGCACTGGCAACGACCTACACTACCGCGGCTATGACGTGCTGGATTTTGCCAACCGCTGTGACTTTGAAGAAATCGCTCACCTGCTGGTCCACGGCAAGCTGCCCAATGTGGCCGAACTGGCCGGTTACAAGGCCAAGCTCAAGGCGCTGCGTGGCTTGCCGGCAGCGCTGAAGGTCTCGCTCGAGCAACTGCCGCCGTCCGCCCACCCGATGGATGTGATGCGCACCGCTGTATCCGTGTTGGGCTGCGTGTCGCCGGAGAAGGACGACCATAACCATCCGGGAGCCCGTGACATTGCTGACAAGCTGATGGCTTCGCTGGGTTCCGCGTTGCTCTATTGGTATCACTTCAGCCACAACGGCAAGCGCATCGAGGTGGAAACCGACGACGACTCCATTGGCGGTCACTTCCTGCACCTGCTGCACGGTGAGAAGCCGCGCGAGTCCTGGGTGCGCGCCATGCACACCTCGCTCAACCTGTATGCCGAGCATGAGTTCAATGCCTCCACCTTCACCTCGCGGGTGATCGCCGGCACCGGTTCGGATATGTACAGCTGTATCGCCGGCGGCATCGGCGCGCTGCGCGGCCCGAAACACGGCGGCGCCAACGAAGTGGCCTTCGAGATTCAGAAGCGCTACGACAACGCCGACGAGGCCGAGGCCGACATCCGCGCGCGGGTGGAGAAGAAGGAAGTGGTGATCGGCTTCGGTCATCCGGTCTACACCGTGAGCGATCCGCGTAACAAGGTGATCAAGGACGTGGCCCGCGAGCTGTCGGTAGAGCAGGGCAATATGAAGATGTACAACATTGCCGAGCGTTTGGAATCGACCATGTGGGAAATCAAGAAGATGTTCCCCAACCTCGATTGGTTCAGCGCCGTTAGCTACCACATGATGGGTGTGCCGACTGCCATGTTTACCCCGCTGTTCGTCATCGCCCGCACCTCGGGCTGGTCCAGCCACGTGATTGAGCAGCGCATCGACGGCAAAATCATCCGTCCGAGCGCCAACTACACAGGCCCTGAAGACCTGAAATTCGTGCCGCTCAAGGATCGTCCATAACCATGAACAGCATGAATACTCAGTACCGTAAGCCTCTGCCCGGCACTGCGCTGGACTACTTCGACACCCGTGAGGCGGTCGATGCCATCGCCCCTGGCGCCTACGCCAAGCTGCCCTACGTATCCCGCGTGCTGGCTGAGCAGCTGGTGCGCCGCTGTGAGCCAGCCGCGCTGACCGATTCACTCAAGCAGTTGATCGAGCGCAAGCAGGACCTGGATTTCCCCTGGTACCCGGCTCGCGTGGTCTGCCACGACATCCTCGGGCAGACCGCCCTGGTCGACCTGGCCGGTCTGCGTGATGCCATCGCCGAGAAGGGCGGTGACCCGTCCAAGGTCAACCCGGTAGTGCCGACCCAGCTGATTGTCGACCACTCCCTGGCCGTGGAAGCGCCGGGCTTCGACCCGGATGCCTTCGCCAAGAACCGCGCCATCGAAGACCGTCGCAACGAGGACCGTTTCCACTTTATCGAGTGGACCAAGACCGCGTTCAAGAACGTCGACGTGATCCCGGCCGGTAACGGAATCATGCACCAGATCAACCTGGAGAAAATGAGCCCGGTGATCCAGGCGCGTGGTGGTGTGGCCTTCCCGGACACCTGCGTGGGCACCGACTCGCACACTCCGCACGTCGATGCCCTGGGCGTGATCGCCATTGGCGTCGGCGGTCTGGAAGCGGAAACCGTGATGCTCGGCCTGCCGTCGATGATGCGCCTGCCCGACATCGTCGGCGTGCAGCTCACTGGCAAGCGCCAGCCGGGCATTACCGCCACCGATATCGTCCTGGCCATCACCGAGTTCTTGCGCAAGGAGCGCGTGGTCGGTGCCTGGGTCGAGTTCTTTGGCGCGGGTGCGGATAGCCTGTCGATCGGCGACCGCGCGACCATTTCCAACATGTGCCCGGAATACGGCGCCACCGCTTCGATGTTCTACATCGACCAGCAAACCATCGATTACCTCAAGCTCACCGGTCGTGAGCCGGAGCAGATCGAGCTGGTAGAGAACTACGCCAAGACCACTGGTCTGTGGGCCGATGCGCTGGTGACCGCCGAGTACGAGCGCGTACTGAGCTTTGATCTGTCGACCGTTGTGCGCAACATGGCCGGCCCGTCCAACCCGCACAAGCGCTTGCCGACCTCGGCACTGCAAGAGCGCGGTATTGCCGACGAAGCCAAGCTGGCCTCCGGCAAGGTCGAGGAAGCCGAAGGCCTGCTGCCGGATGGCGCGGTGATCATCGCCGCCATCACCAGCTGCACCAACACCTCCAACCCGCGCAACGTGGTGGCCGCCGGTCTGCTGGCGAAGAAGGCCAACGAGCTGGGTCTGCTGCGCAAACCGTGGGTCAAGACGTCCTTCGCCCCGGGCTCCAAGGTCGCCAAGCTGTACCTGGAAGATGCCGGTCTGCTGTCGGAGCTGGAAAAGCTCGGCTTCGGCATCGTCGGTTATGCCTGCACTACCTGTAACGGCATGTCCGGTGCGCTGGACCCGCTGATCCAGCAGGAAATCATCGACCGCGATCTGTATGCCACTGCGGTACTGTCCGGCAACCGTAACTTCGACGGCCGTATCCACCCCTACGCTAAGCAGGCCTTTCTGGCTTCGCCGCCGCTGGTGGTGGCCTACGCCATCGCCGGTACCGTGCGCTTTGATATCGAGCAGGACGTGCTCGGTACTGACAAGAACGGTAACCCGATCACCCTGAAGGACCTGTGGCCGAGCGACGAGGAAATCGACGCTATCGTTGCCGCCTCGGTGAAGCCGGAGCAGTTCAAGCAGATCTACATCCCGATGTTCGATCTGGGCACTATCGAGGAAGCGGAAAGCCCGCTGTACGACTGGCGTCCGATGTCCACCTATATCCGCCGTCCGCCGTACTGGGAAGGCGCGCTGGCCGGCGAGCGTACCCTCAAGGGCATGCTGCCGCTGGCGATCCTGCCGGACAACATCACCACCGACCACCTGTCGCCGTCCAACGCGATCCAGATGAACTCGGCCGCCGGTGAATACCTGCACAAGATGGGCCTGCCGGAAGAGGACTTCAACTCTTACGCCACCCACCGTGGCGACCACCTGACTGCGCAGCGCGCTACGTTCGCCAACAAAGAACTGGTCAATGAAATGGCCGTTGTTGACGGCGTAGTGAAGAAGGGTTCGCTGGCACGTGTCGAGCCGGAAGGCCACGTCATGCGCATGTGGGAAGCAATCGAAACCTATATGAACCGCAAGCAGAACCTGATCATCGTTGCCGGTGCTGACTACGGTCAGGGCAGCTCGCGTGACTGGGCGGCCAAGGGCGTGCGTTTGGCGGGTGTGGAAGTGATCGCGGCCGAAGGTTTCGAGCGTATTCACCGCACCAACCTGGTTGGCATGGGCGTGCTGCCGGTCGAGTTCAAGCCGGGCACCACCCGCCTGACCCTTGGCCTCGACGGCACTGAGACTTACGACATTCAGGGCGATGTGTCGCCGCGCTGCGAGCTGACCCTGGTGGTCAATCGCCGCAATGGTGAAGTGGTCAAAGTGCCGGTGATCTGCCGTCTGGACACTGCGGCCGAAGTGCATGTGTACAAGGCCGGTGGCGTGCTGCAGCGTTTCGCCCAGGACTTCCTCGAAGGCGCCGTCGCCTGATTCCGTAGGGTGGACGGCACTTTCCCATCCACCGTTTTCGCGCACAGACGGTGGATCGCTGAAGCGTGATCCACCCTACGGCAATTTCACTCTTCAGCCAGGACCAAGCCATGGCTCATCTATCCCAGATTAGAATTCCCGCCACCTATATGCGTGGCGGCACTAGCAAGGGCGTGTTCTTCCGCCTGCAGGACCTGCCGCCAAGCTGCCAGGTGCCGGGCGCTGCGCGCGACACGCTGTTTATGCGGGTGATCGGCAGCCCCGATCCCTATGCCGCGCAGATCGACGGCATGGGCGGCGCAACGTCCTCGACCTCCAAGTGCGTGATCCTGTCGAAAAGCAGTCAACCGGGTCACGACGTTGACTACCTCTATGGCCAGGTTTCGATAGATAAGGCCTTCGTCGACTGGAGCGGCAACTGCGGCAACCTGTCTACCGGTGCTGGGGCTTTTGCCATTCATGCCGGCCTGCTTGACCCCGCGCGTATCCCGGAAAACGGCGTATGCGTGGTGCGGATCTGGCAGGCGAATATCCAGAAAACCATCATCGCCCATGTGCCGGTCAGCAATGGCCAGGTACAGGAAACCGGCGACTTCGAGCTTGATGGAGTGACCTTTCCGGCGGCCGAAATCGTGCTGGAGTTTCTCGATCCGTCCGATGACGGCGAAGAGGGCGGTTCGATGTTCCCCACCGGCAATCTGGTTGATGACTTGGAGGTGCCAGGTGTCGGTACCTTCAAAGCGACCATGATCACTGCCGGTATTCCGACCGTATTCGTCAATGCCGAAGACATTGGCTACAGCGGCACTGAGCTGCGCGAGCAGATCAATGGCGACCCTGAGCAACTGGCGCGTTTCGAGAAAATTCGCGTGGCCGGCGCCTTGCGTATGGGCTTGATCAAAACGGCGGAAGAGGCGGCCACCCGCCAGCACACGCCGAAGATTGCCTTTGTCGCCCAACCCAAGGATTACGTTTCATCCAGCGGTAAAACGGTGCAGGCCGCTGATATCGATCTACTGGTGCGCGCGCTGTCCATGGGCAAGCTGCACCACGCGATGATGGGCACTTGCGCAGTCGCAATCGGCACGGCAGCGGCGATTCCCGGCACCTTGGTCAATCTGGCGGCCGGTGGCAGCGCGCGCGAAGCGGTGCGTTTTGGCCATCCATCCGGCACCTTGCGTGTGGGGGCTCAAGCGGCGCTGGTTGATGGCCAGTGGACGGTAACCAAGGCGATCATGAGTCGCAGCGCGCGAATCTTGATGGAAGGTTGGGTGCGCGTGCCGGGCGATATTTTGTAGGCTTGTAAATGAGAAAAGGCTCGAAGTGTTCGAGCCTTTTCTTTTCGCTTCAATGGGTTGTATAGGTTATTTGAGGCGGCGCTCAACACCTTTTTCTACCAGTATTTTTGCCGAAATTTCTTCAACCGAAAAATGGGTGGAGTTGATAAAGGCGATATTCTCGCGGCGGAACAGGTTTTCCACCTCGCGTACTTCAAATTCGCACTGGGCGAAGCTGGCGTAGCGGCTATTGGGCTTGCGCTCGTGGCGGATCGCGGTGAGACGATCCGGGTCGATGGTCAGGCCAAACAGTTTGTCTTTGTACTTCTTTAGTGAGGCTGGCAGCTGCAGGCGCTCCATATCGTCTTCGGTCAGCGGGTAATTTGCGGCACGAATGCCGTATTGCATGGCCATATACAAACAGGTGGGCGTTTTGCCGCAACGCGAGACGCCAACCAGGATCAGGTCGGCCTTGTCGTAGTAGTGGGTGCGCGCGCCGTCGTCGTTGTCCAGGGCGAAGTTGACCGCCTCGATACGCTCCATGTAATTGGAGTTGTGGCCAATGGAATGGGACTTGCCGACCGAGTACGAGGAATGTGAGGTCAGTTCCTGTTCCAGTGGGGCGAGGAAGGTCGAGAAGATGTCGATCATAAAACCATCGGATTCGGCCAGGATGTCGCGAATGTCCTGATTGACGATGGTGTCGAAGATGATCGGCCGCGCGCCGTCTTTCTCTGCGGCGGTGTTGATTTGTTGTACCATTGCGCGCGCTTTTTCCACGCTGTCGATGTAAGGGCGCGTGAGTTTGGTGAAGTCGATGGTTTCAAACTGTGCCAGCAGACTTTGGCCCAGGGTTTCGGCGGTTATGCCGGTGCCATCGGAGATGAAAAAAGCGGTTCGTTTCATTTGCACCATGGGCCTTAAGCTGAGGACGAATCTTGGCTATCATAGGCCCGCCTTTGCAGGGCCGATCTGGCCGGCATTGTTACTTATTTTCCAGGGCCAGGCCACAATCGTGCGGGCATGTCTGCCGCCGAGCTTCCCAGCCCCTAGAGAGCCTTGAACGGGTTCTGAGCTTTTCCAACATTTAGTGGAGAGATCACCTTGGTAGAGTACGTAGTTTCCCTCGATAAGCTCGGCAATCACGATGTTGAGCACGTAGGGGGCAAGAACGCCTCCCTGGGCGAGATGATCAGCAACCTTGCCGGTGCCGGAGTTTCGGTGCCTGGCGGTTTCGCCACTACGGCCCAGGCCTACCGGGACTTTCTCGAACTGAGCGGCCTGAACGAGCAGATCCATGCCGCGCTGGATGCCCTTGACGTTGATGACGTTAACGCCCTGGCCAAGACCGGCGCGCAGATCCGCCAGTGGGTGATGGATGCGGCTTTCCCCGAAGAATTGAACGCCCAGATCCGCACCGCCTTCGCCGAAATGGCCGGCGGTAACGACAATATGGCCGTTGCCGTGCGCTCATCGGCCACCGCCGAAGACCTGCCAGACGCCTCGTTTGCTGGCCAGCAGGAAACCTTCCTGAATATCCGCGGCGTGGACAACGTGATCCGTGCCGCCAAAGAGGTATTCGCCTCGCTGTTCAACGACCGCGCCATTGCCTACCGCGTGCACCAGGGCTTTGACCACAAACTGGTCGCCCTGTCTGCCGGCGTGCAGCGCATGGTGCGTTCGGAAACCGGCACGGCCGGCGTGATGTTCACCCTGGACACCGAGTCGGGCTTCCGCGACGTGGTGTTTATCACCGGCGCTTACGGCCTCGGCGAAACTGTGGTGCAGGGTGCGGTCAACCCGGACGAATTCTATGTGCACAAGCAGACGCTGGAAGCCGGTCGCCCGGCCATTCTGCGCCGCAATTTGGGCAGCAAAGCCATCAAGATGATCTATGGCGACGAAGCCAAGGCCGGTAAATCGGTCAAGGTGGTCGATGTCGATCGCGCCGAACGTGCGCGCTTCTGCTTGACGGATGCCGAGGTCAGCGAGCTGGCCAAGCAGGCCATGATCATCGAGAAGCACTACGGTCGTCCGATGGACATCGAGTGGGCCAAAGACGGTGATGACGGCAAGCTGTATATCGTTCAGGCCCGTCCTGAAACGGTGAAAAGCCGCACCAACGTCAATGTGATGGAGCGCTACCTGCTCAAGGAAACCGGCACCGTGCTGGTGGAAGGTCGTGCTATCGGTCAGAAGATCGGTGCAGGCCGCGTGCGGGTGATCCATGACGTGTCCGAAATGGACAAAGTCCAGCCCGGCGATGTGCTGGTATCCGACATGACCGACCCGGACTGGGAGCCGGTGATGAAGCGCGCCAGCGCCATCGTCACCAACCGTGGCGGGCGTACCTGCCACGCCGCGATCATCGCCCGTGAGCTGGGTATCCCTGCTGTAGTCGGTTGCGGCAACGCCACCCAGGTGCTGAAAGACGGCATGGGTGTGACGGTTTCCTGCGCCGAGGGCGACACCGGCTTTATCTTCGAAGGTGAGCTGGGCTTCGACATTCGCAAGAACTCGGTCGATGCCATGCCCGAGCTGCCGTTCAAGATCATGATGAACGTCGGTAACCCCGACCGCGCCTTCGACTTCGCCCAGTTGCCCAACGAAGGTGTTGGTCTGGCGCGTCTGGAATTCATCATCAACCGCATGATCGGCGTGCACCCGAAAGCTCTGCTGAACTTCGCCGGCCTGCCGCCGGAGATCAAGGACAGCGTCGAGAAGCGCATCGCCGGTTACGACGATCCAGTCAATTTCTACGTCGAGAAACTGGTCGAGGGTATCAGCACCCTGGCTGCTGCGTTCTGGCCGAAGAAGGTCATCGTGCGTCTGTCGGACTTCAAGTCCAACGAATACGCCAACCTGATCGGCGGCAAGCTGTATGAGCCGGAAGAAGAGAACCCGATGCTCGGTTTCCGTGGCGCTTCGCGTTACATCAGCGAATCGTTCCGCGACTGCTTCGAGCTGGAGTGCCGTGCGCTGAAGAAAGTGCGCAACGAGATGGGCCTGACCAACGTCGAGATCATGGTGCCGTTCGTGCGTACTCTGGGCGAAGCCAGCCAGGTGGTCGATCTGTTGGCTGCCAACGGCCTGGCCCGTGGTCAGGATGGCCTGAAGGTCATCATGATGTGCGAGCTGCCGTCCAACGCCATCCTGGCTGAGGAATTCCTTGAGTTCTTCGACGGTTTCTCCATCGGCTCCAACGATCTGACTCAGCTGACCCTGGGCCTGGACCGTGACTCCGGCATCGTCGCGCACCTGTTCGATGAGCGTAACCCGGCAGTGAAGAAGCTGCTGAGCAACGCTATCCAGGCCTGTAACAAGGCCGGCAAGTACATCGGTATTTGCGGTCAGGGCCCGTCCGATCACCCGGATCTGGCGCGCTGGCTGATGGAGCAGGGCATCGAAAGCGTATCGCTGAACCCGGATTCGGTGCTCGATACCTGGTTCTTCCTGGCCGAAGGTCAAGCGCCAGCCTGATAGCGCTTTAAAATCTCTATTCAAGGGCGGGTTAATCCTGCCCTTTTTTACGCCAGAGCAAAAATGCAAAGCAGCAGTGAGCTTTTCCCCGTCGCCTTGATCAGCGCGGAGTTCCGTGGCGATTTGAGCGAGGATGTCTATCGCCTCAAACCCGGCAACAGCCCGGACAGCAGTGTCGAGCTGGCACTGACGCGTCTCGGCCGCGCCGGGCATGAGCAGCATCGCGGCGTGCCGGTGATACTGATTCCCGGCAGTTTTTCCAACCGCCGTTTCTGGTATTCGCCCAAGTGCATTGGTTTGGGGCCTTACCTGGCGCGCGCCGGTTTTGATGTGTGGATCGCCGAAATGCGTGGCCATGGCCTGTCGCCGCGTAACCGCGACTATTCACGCAACACGGTCAGTGACTACGTACGCTACGACTTGCCGGCGATTGCCGATTTTGTGTATGAGCAGAACCCGCAGAAGGCCCATTGGCTGGGGCATTCCCTTGGCGGGATCATTCTCGCCGGTGCGCTTGGCGGGCATTACCTGAGTGAAAGCAAAGTTGCCTCTGGCGTGCTGTTTGGCAGCCAGGTCAGTCGGGTCTACTGGCCACTGAAGTTGCCGCCACTGGAGTGGGGCAGCCGCTTGCTGCTCAAGCGTTTCTCGGTGATTTCCGGCTCGCGGCTCAAGCGCGGCCCTGAGGATGAACCGATTGGTCTGGCGGTCGAAAGCTTGCGTTGGCATGGCTTGTTCGGCCGTTTTGGCGATGCTGAGCGTGATTGGTGGGCAGGCCTAGCGGAGGTGCGTGTACCGGTTATGGCCGTGGCCGCGCTGGGTGATCATCAGGACCCGGCCTGGGCCTGCGAGAAGTTGCTCAAGCAATTTGGTTCGCCCCTGAGCGAGTTTCTCTGTCTAGGCAAAAAGCATGGTTTTAGCGGTGATTTCGGTCATGTCGAAATGCTCGTCAGTAAAGAAGCGCAGCGCGAGGTCTGGCCGCTGGTCGAGCAATGGTTGCGCAAGAGCCCACAGGTGGCTGCAGAGCTGGAAAACAGCGAGTTAGAGGGCAATAAAGCCGTTTCCGCTGAGTAAGCTTGCGGCTAGTATCGCGGTTCACGTTTGCCGCGAAGGCGCAGGTGCGATGTTTATTGCTCTTGAACGCTTGCTCAACCTGGATGACGGCTACCGGCAGGTTTTTCAGCTGCAGGGGCGTAGTCTGCTGTTGCTGGTGGTCGAAGGTCGTACCTTATTGCTGGAAAACCGCTGCCCCCATCAAGGTGCAGCGCTCGATAAAGCCAGCATCACCGCTGGTGTGCTGCGTTGCCCGCGGCACGGAATTGAGTTTGACCTGGCCAGTGGCCGCGCGCTGAATGCGCCCTGCGCCAGTCTTGTGTATTTGCCTGTGGCTTATGATGCGGACCGGGTCGGGATCGACCTGTAAGCACCCTCACACTATCCAAGGAGCTTTGCCATGCACTACATCACTCCCGATTTGTGCGACGCCTACCCGGAACTGGTCCAGGTGGTTGAGCCGATGTTCAGCAATTTCGGTGGTCGCGACTCTTTCGGCGGCGAGATCGTCACCGTCAAGTGCTTCGAGGACAACTCGCTGGTCAAGGAGCAGGTCGACCTTCCAGGTAAAGGCAAAGTGCTGGTGGTTGACGGTGGTGCTTCCATGCGCCGCGCGCTGCTCGGTGACATGCTCGCCGAGAAAGCCGCGAAGAATGGCTGGGAAGGCATTGTGGTGTATGGCTGCGTGCGTGATGTCGATGTACTGGCGCAAACCGACCTGGGCATCCAGGCCCTGGCCAGCCACCCGATGAAAACCGATAAGCGCGGTATCGGTGACCTCAATGTCGCGGTGACCTTTGGCGGCGTGACCTTCCGTCCGKGCGAGTTTGTTTATGCCGACAACAACGGCGTGATCATCTCGCCGTCTGCGCTGCAGATGCCGGAGTAGGGCGCTTGCAGGAAACTGTCATGCACGAAGGTGACAACGCGCAATGGGGTCTGGTGCACGCCTTTGTCCTCAATGGTCAGGGCGGCGCCCGCAGCATTGCCCGGCAGGAGCTGCACGGCCTGGTGCTGGGCGAGCAGGAAAGCCTCTGGCTGCATTGGGATCGCAGTCATCCGCAGACGCATACCTGGTTGCGTGCAGAGAGTGGCCTGAGCGGCTTTGCCTGCGATCTGCTGCTGGAAGAGAACACCCGTCCGCGTCTGTTGGCGCTGCCTGAACAGCAACTGCTGCTGTTCCTGCGTGGCCTGAACCTCAACCCTGGGGCAGAACCCGAGGACATGGTGTCGGTGCGCATTTTTGCCGATGCCCAGCGCGCGATCTCCCTGCGTTTGCGGCCGTTGCACGCAACCGAAGCCTTGATCGAGGACTTGCTGGCGGGCAGGGGGCCGAAAACCTCGGCTGAGCTGATCCTGCGTCTGGCGCATTACCTGACCGACAAGATCGAGCTGCTGGTCGGCGAGTTGTCCGAGCAGGTCGACGATCAGGAAGAGCGTGCTGATGCGCTGGAAAGTCAGGCACCCGATCATGCCGCGCTGCTGCAAATTCGCCGGCGTGCCGCCAGCTTGCGGCGTTTTCTCTCGCCACAGCGCGATATCTACGGGCAGCTCACGGCCAGTGCCCAGGCCTGGCTGGTGGGCGCCGACAGCAGTTATTGGAACGAGCTGAATAACCGCCTGACGCGCTACCTCGAAGAGTTGGAGTTGAGCCGTGAACGGGTCAACCTGCTGCTTGAGGCGGAAAATCGGCGCATGGATGAGCGGATGAACCGCACCATGTACCGCTTCGGCATCATTACCGGGATTTTCCTGCCGATGAGTTTTCTTACCGGCCTGCTCGGCATCAATGTTGGCGGTATTCCGGGTTCGGAAAGCCCCCATGGCTTTCTTCTGGCCTGTTCGCTGATGGCCGCCGTGGCGCTGGTGCAGTGGCTGCTGTTTCGTCGCTTGCGCTGGATCTGATGTGACTTGCTCGGTACTCGTCTCGTCTAGCCGACACATCCTGTGAGGTGCGCCATGCACGATCCCTTTGAAGAATCACTGCGCGATTTGCTCAAGTCGCCCACCTCAAGTCACGACGATGACGCTTGTCTGCATCGCGTGCTGAAAACCGCCAACCGTCAGGTCGGTGCAGGCGATCTGTTTGCCCTTATGGGGCACTGGGCCGGCGCACTGATGCTGGCACTGAATAACGGCTCGGCGCATGTGGCGCCGGTCTCGCGCCGTAAAACCACCGAATCAACTGTTAATAAGGCTGACTGAGCATGGAATTTACTCAAGTTCTGGTTGACGCGATGGCCAGCGTTTGGACCCCAATTGCCGCCTTTATCCCGCGTCTGTTTGGCGCCATGGTGGTGGTACTGCTGGGTTTTGTGGTGGCCAAGTTCCTCGACACGCTGCTGTCGAAATTGCTCGGCAAGATCGGCCTGGATCGCCTGATGGCCGGTACGGGCCTGACCAAGCTGCTGAGCCGCGCCGGCATTCAGGTGCCGGTGTCGACCCTGATCGGCAAGATCGTCTACTGGTTCGTGCTGTTGATCTTCCTGGTTACGGCCGCCGAATCCCTGGGGCTGGAGCGGGTTTCCGCAACCCTTGATGTGCTGGCCTTGTACCTGCCGAAAGTCTTCGGTGCAGCCCTGGTGCTGCTCGCGGGTGTGCTGTTGGCGCAGCTGGTCAGCGGCCTGGTGCGCGGCGCCGCAGAAGGTGTCGGGCTGGACTATGCAAGCGGGCTGGGTCGCGTGGCTCAGGGTCTGGTGATCATCATCAGTATCTCGGTGGCGATCGGTCAGCTTGAAGTGAAAACCGACCTGCTCAACAACGTGATCGCCATTGTGCTGATCTCGGTGGGTCTGGCGGTCGCCCTGGCGCTGGGCCTGGGCAGCCGGGATATTGCCAGCCAGATTCTGGCCGGCATTTATGTGCGCGAGTTGTATGAGGTTGGGCAACAAGTGCAGGTTGGTGCGGTCGAAGGGCAGATCGAGGAAATCGGCACGGTCAAAACCACGTTGCTGACGGAAGCCGGCGAGCTGGTTTCAGTGGCCAACCGTACCTTGCTCGAGCAGCAGGTAAGCAGCCGCTAAGGCTAATCCCTGTTATTGTATGCGGCCAATCCGCAGCCTGATTTGCAGGCTGCGCTGGCTTATGTCCTGACTGTCGGCCCGACTCGTTTTGAATAAAGCCCACTCTGCGTCTCTGCGTTACGACCCCCGCGAACTCTCGGACGAAGAGTTGGTGGCGCGTGCCCATGACGAGTTATTTCACATAACCCGTGCTTATGAAGAACTGATGCGTCGTTACCAGCGCACGTTATTCAACGTGTGTGCGCGTTATTTGGGTAACGACCGCGATGCTGACGATGTTTGTCAGGAGGTCATGCTCAAGGTCTTATATGGCCTAAAGAACTTTGAGGGCAAATCAAAGTTCAAAACCTGGTTGTACAGCATTACTTACAACGAATGTATTACTCAATATCGCAAAGAACGGCGTAAGCGCCGTCTTATTGACGCCTTAAGTTTGGACCCGCTTGAAGAAGCGTCCGAAGAAAAGGCGCCAAAGCCTGAAGATAAGGCCGGTCTTGATCGTTGGCTGGTGCACGTCAATCCGATTGATCGAGAAATTCTGGTGCTACGTTTTGTCGCAGAGCTGGAGTTTCAGGAGATTGCCGACATTATGCACATGGGCCTGAGTGCCACAAAAATGCGCTATAAACGCGCACTTGATCGTCTGCGTGATAAATTTTCCGATAGCACTGAAACTTATCTTGAATAAACCCGTCATAGCTAACGGTTAATTCTGTTAGAATAGCCGGCTGAGTTGTCTTGTGTCTGTCAGACAACTTACTGACCACCAAGATAGGGAACATTAGTAATGAAATTGAAAAACACTTTAGGCGTTGTCATTGGCTCGCTGTTGGCCACATCCTCCCTCAGCGTTCTGGCTCAGGGTCAAGGCGCTGTCGAAGTGGAGGGTTTTGCTAAGAAGGAAATGTTCGACAGCGCCCGTGACTTCAAAAACAACGGCAACCTGTTCGGCGGTAGCATCGGCTACTACCTGACTGACGACGTTGAACTGCGCCTGGCCTACGACGAAGTGCACAACGCTCGTGGCGAAGACGGCCGCAACATCAAGGGCTCTAACACCGCTCTGGATGCTCTGTACCACTTCAACAACGCTGGCGACGCACTGCGTCCTTACGTTTCGGCAGGCTTCTCTGATCAGAGCATCGGCCAGTCCGGTCGCGGTGGTCGTAACGGCTCCACCTTCGCCAACATCGGCGGCGGCGCCAAGTACTACTTCACTGAAAACTTCTACGCCCGTGCTGGCGTTGAAGCTCAGTACAACATCGACCAGGGCGACACCGAGTGGGCTCCAAGCGTCGGTATCGGCATGAACTTCGGTGGCGGCAGCAAGCCGGCTCCAGTTGTTGTCGCTGCTGTTGAGCCGACCCCTGAGCCAGTTGCTGCTGAAGAGCCGATGGAACTGGTTCGCGTTGAGCTGGACGTTAAGTTCGACTTCGACAAAGCCAGCGTTAAAGAAGAAAGCTACGGCGACATCAAGAACCTGGCTGACTTCATGAAGCAGTACCCACAGACCACCACCGTGGTTGAGGGTCACACTGACTCCAAAGGCAGCGACGCCTACAACCAGAACCTGTCCGAGCGTCGTGCAAGCGCTGTTCGTGACGTGCTGGTCAACCAGTACGGTGTAGACGCTGCTCGCGTTAACGCTGCTGGCTACGGCGAAGCTCGTCCGGTTGCTGACAACGCTACCGACGCCGGCCGCGCGGTTAACCGCCGCGTAGAAGCTGAAGTAGAAGCTCAGATCAAGCAGTAATCGATCTGGCTGTATAGAAAACCCGGCTTCGGCCGGGTTTTTCTTTATGGCATGCCATCCTGGGCAGTCATAAAGAAAAACCCGCGCAAAAAAAGCCCGCTGGTGGCGGGCAAGGGGAACTTCTCGGAGCGCGAAGCGGTTAGGCGCTGATAGCAGCGAGCTGCATATTCGGTTGCGCGGCGACTTCACCGATTACCAGAATGGCCGGGCTTTTCAGCTGGAAGTCGTGAGCGGCCTGCTGCATGGCTGCAAGGCTGCTGCGGCACTCGCGCTGGTGTGGCAGCGAAGCGTTTTCGATCATGGCCACCGGCATGTCGGCGCGCATGCCGCCCGCTAGCAGGCTTTCGCGGATTTCCGGCAGCTTGGCCACGCCCATATACACCACCAGGGTGGTGCCACTCTGGGCCAGGGCGGGCCAGTTCAGGCTGCTGTCGTCCTGGGTGTGGGCGGTAACCAGGGTTACCCCGCGTGCTACGCCGCGCAGGGTCAGAGGAATACCGCAATTGGTCGCGCCGGCCAGGCCAGCGGTGATGCCGTTGACCATTTCCACCTCGATACCGTGCTCGTTCAGCCAGTCGGCTTCTTCGCTGCCACGGCCGAAGATGCAGGGATCGCCGCCTTTGAGGCGCACCACGCATTTGCCCTGGCGCGCATAACGCAGCATCAGGCGGTGGATAAACGCTTGCGGGGTTGAACGGCAACCGCCGCGTTTACCGACCGACATGATCCGCGCGTTGCGGCAATGCTCCAGTACGGCTGGATTGACCAGATCATCGATCATCACGATCTCGGCCTGGTTAAGGGCTTTGACCGCCTTGAGGGTCAGCAGCTCCGGGTCACCGGGGCCAGCGCCTACCAGCCAGACTTTTGCGCTCATATTGATCTCCTCGGGCCTTGTGTATTTCGGATGGCTGGAAACAAAAAAGGCGTCCCGCTAGTTACCTAGCGAGGACGCCTTTGTCCAAGTCCCGTTCTATCGGGAAGTGCAGCCTGCTTCGTTGAGGCCGCGCTTTATTAAATTGTGCATCTGGCAATGCAGAGCTTGTGCCAACTTGCTTAGTAGCATTTTTAAAGGCTTATCAGTTGCTTACGGTCGATTTGTGATGCCTTTACGCACCTTTTTAAAGCGCCTTGCGCCACATTGGTGCGTGGTCTTTGGCTTTAGCGCAACAGCCCGATCAGCAGGAGCAGATTCAGCAGCAGGGAAAACAATGCCACGCTGCGCCAGACCAGCAGTGGCTCGCGCTCCAGCAACGGGCGTGGCCGGCTGCTAAGGGATTTACGTTCGGCCTGCTCTAAAGTTAGCAGCCATTCTTCGGCGGTTTCATAGCGCTGTTTCGGCTCGGCACTGAGCGCGCGGTTGAGGCTGTCGTCGACCCAGTTGGGCAAATCTGGCCGGTAGCGGCTGGCTGGGGTCGGTTGACCGAAGCGTGGATGCTGGAAGGCTTCAATTTCGCCGTAGGGATAGTGCCCCGTGAGCAGAAAATACAGCGCAACGCCTGCGCTGTAGAGGTCCTGCTGTGGGCTGGGCGCTGCGCCGGTAAAGGCTTCCGGGGCAATATAACTGGGAGTGCCGGGCAGTTCGCAGGCTTCATCACGGGTCAGGCCGGGACAGTAGGCCAGGCCGAAGTCCAGCACGCGCAGCTCGCCGTCATCGCCCCACAGCAGGTTTTCCGGCTTGATATCGCGGTGCAGGATATTGCGCCGATGCAGCATACCCAGGGCTTTGATCAGCCTAGGGGCAATGTCCAGCCATTCCGGCAGCCCCAGCGGGCCGCTCAGGCGCAGGTGTTCGGCCAGGGTTTGTCCGGCGTATTCGCGCTGCACGTAATACAGATGCTGACGCTGCGGCAGCGGATGCACTTCGGCGAAGAAGCGTCCGGCCACGCGGCGCAGAAACCACTCTTCGAGCAGCAGCGCGGGGCCGGCTTGTGGCTCATCGCTGCGGTTGGGCGGCAGGGTTTTCAGCAGCCAGCGCCGCGCTTGAGCATCACGCACTCGATACACCAGCGATTGGCGCGATTCGGCCAGCAGTCGCTCGACCTGCCAGCCTTCAAAATTCTGCCCTTCACGCAGTTTGGCCGGCAGTGGCCAGTGCTGCAGTTGCGCCAGGGTGTCGGCCAGATCGCTTTGCGGCAATGCCTCAACGCGCAGCAGCAGTGCGCTGGCGTTGTCCTGGCTGCCTGCCAGGTGCGCGGCATTGACCAGCGCACGGCTGGCGGCGGGCAGATCCTGCTCATCGTGGAGGATGCGCTGAATGCCCGCATCGCCCAGGGTGGCCCAGATACCGTCGCTGACCAGCACAAAACATTCGCCCTGGCGCAGCTCGCCATCCAGGTAATCCATCACCAGGTGCTGATCCAGGCCCATGGCGCGTTTGAGCACATGCTGCATGCCTGGTTGCTCCCACACATGGTCCTCGCTGAGGCGCTCAAGCGTGCCGTCCAGCCAGCGGTAGGCCCGGCAATCGCCGACATGCGCCAGGGTAAAGCGCCGGCCGCGCAGGATCAGCGCACTCAGGGTGGTGAGTAACGGCTGGCCACCGCCATTGGCTTGCAGCCAGCGGTTATGCGCGACCAGTACGCGGTCCAGCGATTGGGTGACTGCCCAGGTTTCCGGGGTGGAGTAGTAATCCAGGGCCAGCGCCTGCAAGGTGGCGCGCGCCGCCAGACCGCCATCGGCACACTGGCTGACGCCATCGGCGAGGGCGAACAGATAACCCTTGCTGGCCGCCAGCGCCGGTACCGGGGTGACCACGCGAATGGCATCCTGATTCTCGCTGCGTGGGCCGGTGGCACTGGCTTCGCCGAAGGTCAGTTGCAAGGCCATGCTGAAATTCCTGGGTCTGTTACTGAGGAAGCGCTGAGGCAAAGGCGAGGCTGGTGAGGCAGCTAAGGAGAGCCGCTGCCGACTTCTCCCGCCTTTCCTGACCAGTGCAATAAGCGCTGCCAGTCAGCCTCGCCTTTGCCTCAGTGCTCCAATGGTTTGGCGTAGGGTGGATCGCGCTTTAGCGATCCACCGTTGCTTGATGGTGGATGAGAAAGCGCCATCCACCCTACGTTTGTGTAGTTACACGCGGGCTGCGGTCACTGCGGCGCTGCCCCAGGTGGTGCGCCAGCGCAGCTTGACTCCATAGAGGCCGAACCAGGCGAGCACGCCGAGGCTGGCGAACAGCCATAAGCCGAGCTGGTAATCACCGGTCTGCTGCTTGATGGTGCCCAGGCCAGCGGCCAGGAGGAAGCCGCCGATACCACCGGCCATGCCGATCAGTCCGGTCATTACACCGATTTCCTTGCGAAAGCGCTGCGGCACCAGTTGGAACACTGCGCCGTTACCCGCGCCAAGGCCGAGCATGGCAGTGACGAACAAGGCCAGTGCGGCGGTCGAGCTTTCCAGATTGAAACCCACTGCTGCAATGCTCAAGGACGCCAGGGTGTACATCATCAGCAAGGTGCGGATGCCGCCGATACGGTCGGCCAGGGCGCCGCCGAGGGGGCGCAACAGGCTGCCGGCACAGACACAGGCGGCGGTGTAGTAGCCGGCGGTCACCGGATTCAGGCCGTACTGGTCGTTGAAATAACCGGGCAGGGCGCTGGCCAGGCCGATAAAGCCGCCGAAGGTCACGCTGTAGAAAAACATAAACCACCAGCTGTCGCGGTCACCCAGGGCTTTCAGGTAGTCGGCCAGGGCTTTGGGCTTGGCGCGCTCCGGAGCATTTTTGGCCACCAGGGCGAAGATCAGCAGGGTCGCCAGCAGTGGGATCAGCGCCCAGCCGAAGACGTTCTGCCAGCCGAACAGCGCCGCCAGACCGGGGGCGAACAGCGCAGCCAGCACAGTGCCGGAGTTGCCCGCACCGGCAATGCCCATGGCCTTGCCCTGATGCTGCGGCGGATACCACTGCGAGGCCAGCGGCAGGGCGACGGCGAACGCGGCACCGGCAAAGCCGAGGAACAGACCGAGTAACAAGGCATGCTCATAGCTGCTGATGCCGATCTGCCAGGCGCAGAACAGCGCCACGATGACGATTACCTGGCCAATCAGGCCGGCGCTCTTGGGCGACAGACGATCAGCCAGAAAACCCATCAGCAAACGCAGCACGGCGCCGGCGAGAATTGGCGTGGCGACCATCAGGCCGCGTTGTTGCGCGGTCAGGTCGAGATCGGTGGCGATCTGCACAGCCAGTGGGCCGAGCACGTACCAGACCATAAAGCTCAGGTCGAAATACAGAAACGCGGCGAACAAGGTTGGGGCGTGGCCGGATTTCCAGAAACTTGTATTCATCGAAAACCTCATTCAGCAAAAAAGGGTCCCGGTGGGGTGCGGTACGCCATGGTCGTGGACACGGCGGCCGCAACCCATCGGGGAGGTGGTGTACTTGTGGTACGCCACCCTGAGGAACAGGGTCTGTTGACGCTTCGACGCGATTGCGGCGAAACATCAACAGACCCTCCGCCACAGCTGGGTTGAGAGAGTTACTAGCGCAAGTCCTGGATCGCAGGGCAGGTGCCAGCCCCAAACGCTGGGGCATAAAACGCAAAACGCCGCATAAGCCGAACGCCCTGGGGCGTGGTTTATGCGACGTCTTTGTCGTTTGTTGAGCAGCCGCCATTGGCTACCTGTAACAGGGCTATAGCAAGAGCTGCGCCAACCGGGTAATCCACGGTTTTACGGGGCTTTCAGCTGTTGGATAGCTGCGGCTGTGCTGCAAAAGGAGGCGTTAGTGAATGGCTTGCCCCTGAATAGGGCGCAGAGACTGTTCCCGGTTCTGGCAAACCAGGTTGGGGAAGGGCAGGCCGCGATGGGCCTTGGTTCGAGTGCGTCAGCTGATACGCGTTAGCGCGCTGCAGCGTGATTCACTGGATGTGGCGTCGGCGGCGGTGCTTGCAGCCTGGGTGGGTAAGGGAAGGGTGAGGAGGGCCAGAGCGAGTAGGTTGCTCAAGAGCCCGGCGTGGCGGACATGGCTGCGCGTGGTCGGCATAGCAATTCCCCTGCTTTTGTTGTTATGCCTAAGGCGTAGCAGAGGATGTGCCAGCTGTCACGGTAGCAGCCGAATAATTGCGCAATTAAGCTGCGATCTGGACGTATTGTCGCGATCAGGCGTGATCAAGCAGGCAATTGCCAGCTTTATGTCGCTAGGGCCAGGTTACTTACCGAGCCAGTTGACCTTGCTGAATTTGCCGCTGAAGGTCGCCGGCATCTGCACCACTTTGCCCAGTTTGTAGTTGAAGAACACGAAACCGGATTTGGCCATGGCCACCAGCGCGCCATCGGCGGGGCGGGTGATGCGGAAGGTGATATCGCCGCCGTAAGTGTTGAAGTCCATCACGCCGACCTCGAACAGCAACTGATCGCGGGCGTGAGCCTCGGCGCGGTAGGTGGTGGCTAGGTCAGTGACGATGATGCCGGTGCCGTCTTCCTGGGTTTCTTCGATGCCGAACTCAAACAGAAAACGCGCCCGCGCCTCGGAAATCATCGAGATCATCGAATCGTTGCCCAGGTGGTTGGCAGCATTGATATCGGTCACCCGCACGGTCAGGTGGGTGCTGTAGCAGAACTGGTCTTCGGGAAACTCAAGGGTCAGGCGGGCCATGGGCAAAATCGCAGTCGAGAAAGATTGCCAGTTTACCCACTAGAGTTGGGCGCCATCCATGGCTGTCTACACCCGCGCTAGTTAATGCGCGAGAAAGCGGCGAATGCCTTGCAGTTCGCTGCGTATCACCGGCATGGCCAGTGGCAACAGCCGCGAGGCATCGACTATCGGGCGGTCGTCGGCGTGGCTGGTTTGCATCGCGGTAAAACTGCCACTGGAAAACGGCAGTACCACCTTGTGCTGGCCGTCCATAAAGGCCAGGCGGTCCCAGTCACCGGCAATCAGCATGCGCTTGGCGCTGGGTTTGAACAGGCTTTGACCGATGCTGTAGTCGCGGGGCGGGTTATTCACCCCAAGCAGCGGCAGCAGGGTTGGCAGCAGGTCGACATGGCTGGTCGGCAGCACTTCGCGATGCGCCGCCTGGCCAGGCACCCAGAGCACCAGCGGGACCTTGATCTGCTCATCAACAAAGGTCGAGTTGTGGCCCCAACGGCCTTTTTCCATAAATTCTTCACCGTGGTCGCCGGTGATCACGATCAGCGTGTTGTCGAGCAGTCCCTTGGCCTGCAGATGCTCAGTGATGCGCGCTATCTGGCTGTCGAGGTGGTGCACCGAGTTGAGGTAGCGCTTGTAGATGCCCTGGATGTCTCGCTCAAGATCCATGCTGGCGTAGCTGAAGTCCGGCAGGTAGTCCGGCTCGATAACCGACTCAGGTGGGAATTCGTAGTTGGCGTGGGGCGACTCGAAAAACATAAAGGTCATAAAGGGCTTGGCCGGCGCGCGCTGGTCAATGAACTGCAGCAGGTCATCGACATTCTTGCGGTCACGCTGCCAGCTGTGGCCCTGGTCAAAGGCCTGCATCTGCTCTGCGGGGACTTTGACGAACAGGGTTTTGTCGAACTCCGGGTAGCTGAATTTGGCACTGGTAAACAGCTTCATCTGGTACTGCTGCTGTTGCAGCACATCGATCAGCGGACTGCCCACCCGTGCGTCCAGCACCGGGAACCAGAGGTTGGCCGGCAGCCCGTAGAACTGGCTGAACATGCCGATGCGTGTGCCGTTGCCGCCGGAAAAGTGATTGTCGAAACGTTGCGCGCGCTCGGCGAATGCGCTGGTCTGCGGCATTACCCGCGGGTTGAGGCTATCCGCACGCCAGGACTCGGCCACCAACCAGACCACGTTCAATGGCTTGGCCGGCGGTTCAATACGCAAGGGCGCTTGCGGGTAGGCCAGCTGGCCTTTCAACGCGACATTTTCCACTTCCATACGCTGCGGGCGCTCCAGGCCCAGGCGCTTTTCGAGGAAGCCGCGCATGGTCAGGGGCTGATAAAACGGCATGCGCTGGGCGGTTTCCAGCAGTGGGCTGTAGCCATAGAAATGGCTGAGCGCATAGCTGGTTCGCTCACCTACGGCCAGCAGGATAAACAGCGGCAGCACCCACAGCAGGCGCGGTACCGGCACGCCGCGTGCCTTGCGCAGCAGACCTGCGGCCAGCAGATAGAGCGCGCCTTGGCCGGCCACTGTGGCGAGGGCAATCAAGGCAAAGCCGCGCTCGCTGGATTCCGATGAGCCCAGTGCGGCAATTCCGCCGGGGGTGGTGAGAATGTTCCAGACAAAACCGTTGAGGTGAAAGCCATAGAGCTTCCACAGCAGCATGTCGGCGTAGATCAGCAGTTGTAGCGCACTGGCCAGAGCGATCAGCAAAACGATGCGCGCCGCCCCCAGCCAGCGCCCGCAGAGCCGGCATAGTAGCCAGAACGGGCTGATAAACAATAAGGCGTAGCTGCTGATCAGCGCACCCTGATACACCCCCATGCCCAGTGATTCGGCCGGTTCGAAAAGCTGGCCGAGGTGAATGGCTACGGCCAGCCAGGTAAACAGCCAATACAACGCATCAACGCGGCGCGCGGGCGCAAAGGGGGGCATAGACAGTTCCTTATTAGAGATGCACGAAGCCTTGCAGCCTAATGCTGCTGGCTTAAGCGAGGCTTAACCTAGAGATGTGTTTTAACGGTGCAGGCTGTTAAGCCAGTAGAAGGTCACCCGCGCACCTTCGGTGCTGGGGCCGTAGTTGTCCTGAACGTAGGCGCCGGCTTTGAAGTAGAGCAGTTGCGTGCTCCAGTATCCGCTCAGTTGCTGGTAAAACGAACCATTATCACCATGGCTGCTGGTGACTTTGACGCCGAGCTTGCCACTTGGGGTGATGCGCAGCTCGTAGCTGAAGCGCTGATTAAGCTGGATATTCTCCGCCAGCAGAATGTTTTGTACGCCGCTGTCGCCCGGGCGCTTGCGCAGCAGCAGTTCGAGGCGGCCGACGCCGCGCAGATAGTGGTACTGCAATTTCAGCAGGGGGTCGTTGTTGCTGCCGGGCTCGTCCTTGCTGTGTACCTGGGCGATCACGATCTTGTTCTGGCTCGGCACCTGATTGACCGTCAATACCGCGCTCAGGTAGTTGTCGGCGCTGGCGTGATACCAGTTGCTCAGGCTGCCATCGGCTTGGGTCTCGCGCAGTTCGCTGCGTGGGTAGCGGGCGTCGGCGGTGCGCGAGCCGTTGACCGGCACCCAGAAGGTCACGCTGTCGTCGGCGTTGCGGCGGAAATACTGACTGTTGTAACCGTTGTTCAGGCGGGCGGTGCTGATGGTGCTGGGCGCGGGCGCGCTGGGCACGGAGAGATTCCAGGTGGTGAGGTCGAGCACAGGTGATCCTTAGAGAAGAGGTGCTGGCTCCTGTTCGTTGAATATCGCTGGGCGAAGTTCAATCAGCCTGATCGGCGGCTAAGCACCTTTACCCGTCGCGTCCGGCCAGAGCGGCGAACGCGACGGGCAAAACCGTGCCTTATGCAGCCGGGCGTTGCTGACGCTGGTAGAGAAACTCCAACACGGCAGTGCGGTAGGCGTGGTACTGCGGGTCATTGGCCAGGGCCAGGCGATCCCGTGGACGCGCCAGCTCGACCTTGACGATATCGCCCACGGTCGCCGCCGGGCCGTTGGTCATCATCACGATGCGGTCTGACAGCAGCACCGCTTCATCGACATCGTGGGTCACCATCACCACCGTGCTGTGGGTTTCGCCGACGATGCGCAGCAACTCGTCCTGCAGGTGCGCGCGGGWCAGGGCATCCAGCGCGCCGAAGGGCTCGTCCATCAGCAGCACTTTGGGCTGCATGGCCAGGGCGCGGGCGATGCCGACGCGCTGCTTCATGCCGCCAGAGATTTCATTGGGATGCTTGTAGGTGGCGTGGCTCAGGCCAACCATGGCCAGCGCCGCTTCGGTGCGCTCCTTGAGCTGGGCCTTGCTTTCCTTGCCGGCGAAGACCTTTTCCACCGCCAGGTAGACGTTGCCGTAGCAGGTCATCCAGGGCAGCAGGCTGTGGTTCTGGAACACCACGCCGCGCTCCGGGCCAGGGCCGTCGATCTCGCGGCCATTGCAGATCAGGCCGCCTTCGCTGGCCTCCAGCAGGCCGGCGATCAGGTTGAGTACGGTGGATTTACCGCAACCCGAATGGCCGATCAGGGTGACGAACTCACCCTTGGCAATGCTCAGGTTGACGTCGGTGAGGGCCTGAAAGCGGCCTTTCTTGGTGTCGAAATGCTTGCCGACCTGGGTCAGCTCCACGAATTTATCCATGTTGCGGCTCCTTAAACGGGCGTAATCAGCTGGCCTGCTTTAACTGGCGTAGTCGAAACGCTTGGCCAGCAGCAACAGCAGTTGCTCAAGGGCCAGGCCGACCAGGCCGACGATGATGATGGCGATCAGGATGTGTTCGACGTTGAGGTTGTTCCACTCATCCCACACCCAGAAACCCAGGCCGGTGCCGCCGGTGAGCATCTCGGCGGCGACGATCACCAGCCAGGCCACACCAATGGCCAGGCGGATGCCGGTCATCAGGTGCGGCAATACGGCAGGAAACAGAATGCGCGTAAGTACTTTGAACTCCGACAGCTTGAGCACCCGCGCCACGTTCAGGTAATCCTGCGGCACGCTGGCCACGCCAGCAGCGGTGTTGAGGATGATCGGCCAGATCGAGCTGATAAAAATCACCCAGATCGAGGCAGGGCCTGCTGCTTCGAACACCAGCAGACCAATCGGTAGCCAGGCCAGCGGCGACACTGGACGCAGCAGGCTGATGATCGGCGAGAGCATGCCGGCGAGAAAGGCAAAGCGGCCGATGGCAAAGCCCAGTGGAATGCCCACCAGCGCCGCCAAGCCAAAGCCGATACCGACGCGGCCTAGCGAATGCAGGATGTTCCAGCCGATGCCCATGTCATTCGGGCCGTTGTCATAGAAGGGGTTGGCAAACAGCTCCAGCGCTGCAGCCCAGGTACTGACCGGGCCAGGCAGGCCCTCGCTCTTGGTCGCAATCAGCGCCCACACGCCGATAAACAGCAGGATGCCGAGCAATGGCGGCACAACCGCCTTGAGCAGGCTGGTCAGCGCCGCCACGCCTGGCAGAACCAGGCGTGGCGCTTTGCTGATCGGCGCAGCTAACGGCAATGGGGTTTTCAGTGGTGCGTTCATCACGAACCTCCCAATCAGGCTTTAATCGCAAAGGAGTTGGCGTAGGCCGCCGGGTCGGAGCCATTCCACACGTTGCCGTCGATCAGCGTGCTGCTGCGCAGCGAGCTGGCCGGCACAGGGATGTTCAGCGCACTGGCGGCTTCCTTGAACAGCGCCACCTGATTGACCCCGGCGGCGACGGCGGCGTAGTTCGGGTCTTCCTTGATCAGGCCCCAGCGTTTGAACTGGGTCATAAACCACATGCCGTCGGAGTGATACGGAAAGTTCACTGTGCCGTCCTTGCAGAAGGCCATGGCGTGGTCATCTTTCCAGCTGTTGCCCAGGCCGTCCTCGTAGTGGCTGAGGAAGCGCGGCTCGATCACCTTGACCGGCGCATTGACGTAAGCCTTGCCGGAAATCAGCTTGGCCGTGCTCTTGCGGTTTTCCTCGCTGGCCTCGATAAACTGACTGGCTTCCAGCACCGCCATGATCAGCGCACGTGCCGCGTTGGGGTATTGCTCGATAAAGGCGCGGGTGGTGCCGAGGACCTTTTCCGGGTGATCCGGCCAGATCTGCTGGGTAGTGACGGCGGTGAAGCCAATTTTGTCGGCAATCGCCCGCGCGCCCCAAGGCTCGCCGACGCAGAAACCGTCCATATTGCCGACACGCATATTGGCGACCATCTGTGGTGGCGGCACGACGATGGTTTTTACATCGCTCATCGGGTTGATGCCCAGGCTCGCCAGCCAGTAATACAGCCACATGGCGTGGGTGCCGGTGGGGAAGGTCTGGGCGAAGGTCAGCGGGTTGCCGCCTTTTTTCACATGCTCGGCCAGTTGTGCGCCGTTGGTGACGCCCGCTTCCTTGAGCTGTTTGGAGAGGGTGATGGCCTGGCCGTTCTGGTTCAGGCCCATCAGCACGGCCATATCCTTCTGCGGCCCGGCGATACCCAGTTGTGCGCCGTACATCATGCCGTACAGCACGTGGGCGGCATCCAGCTCGCCGGTATTCAGCTTGTCGCGCACACCGGCCCAGGAGGCTTCCTTGCTTGGGGTGATGGTCAGGCCGTATTTCTCGCCAAAGCCCTGAGTAGCGGCGACTACTACCGATGCGCAGTCGGTCAACGGAATAAAGCCGACTTTCAGCGCCGCCTTTTCTGGCGCATCGGAACCGGCGGCCCAAGCCACGCTACGCAGCGAGGCGGGCGCGCTAAGGCCAAGGGCGGCGACACCGCCGACGGTGCCGGCTACGGCAATCGAGGTTTTCAGGAAATTACGGCGGCTGTGCAGGCTTGGGTGCTTCGAATCACGATCAGTCATAGGTCTGTCCTTTCTGGCCGATAAACCGGCTGAAACAAAAAACGGCGTACGCCAGGCCACCTCGAGGAGGGGGCCTGACGGACGCCGTTGTCCGTGATCCGCGGCTCACCGCCATTGGTGGGCTGCGCAGGAATCTTGTGAGGGCAATTGCAAGGGGCTTGCCAGTTTTGCTGCAGCACCACAGTTAGCCGCTGTCGTGGCGCGCTGAAGACGGCTCGAACGAGCCTTAGGTTGGCAGGCTTAAGCGCTATAAATCATAGGCTTAAGCGCAGTATTGAATGTTGGCTAGAGCAGAGTTTTCTTGCCGTAGCAGTGCGCCATGCCGCAGATCAGCAGCGCTCTCAGCCAGCTTATTGAGCCAATGCTGTGCATGGCCGAACTGCGGTTGAGCGCTTTTGCTTCGCCTTGGTGCTGGGCGAGTCCAGGTGTTGATGCGTGTCAGTGGCCTAGCGCGACAGCGTTTTGCCCTGGGCTTCCTCGACAAACTCCTTGAGCCAGCGCAGCACCTCCACCGCCTCCCAGCGTGAGGGGTCGAACATGGCATAGGCCAGGCCCTGATAGCCGACCACATCCAGCTGACGGTGATAGCCGGCGCGCTGCAGCAAAGCTTCGATCTCGGCAAAACAGGTGTTGAAGTGCACCCGGGAAAACGGCGTCTTGCCCTCGGTAACGATGCCTTCAAGCTGCAATTCATTGACGGTGGCCCGGACTTTGTCCAGGTGCATGCGGTTTACGCTGTGTTTCAGCTGCAGTACGTCGAGCATCTGGGTACTCCTGTTAACGCCTTGTATGGGCCCGTTAGCCGGGCTGAACGGTTGGCTGGATGGCATGACCAAGGGTAATCGAAAAATACTGTACAAATAAACAGTATTCGATAATAGTAAGCCCAAGGCCCTAACCGGCACCTACTCGATCACTCGCGCCATCTGCCCGCAAAGCCAATGGCCACAGGCACTGCAGAGGAGTCACTAACAATGCAACAGATGCTGATGACAATTGTGCTGTTGGGTCTTATGGCCGGTTGTGCGCAACCGCAGCTTGATCAACCGAGGGTCAATGGCACCTACCTGGTGATCGAGAACGGGCAGGCTTGGGCGGTGCTGGTATCTGACGGCAAACGCGTGGAAGAGCAAGGCACGGTGGTGGATGTGATCAGATTGCCGAGCGAGGATTCTGCCGTGGCAGCCAGTTATGTGATCGAAACGGCCAATTGCGGCCGTGTGCAGTGGCTGAGCGAGCGCTCGGATGCGGCGGATGGCATGACCAACCTGATGTCGCTGCACAGCAATAATCAACTGGGGCAGAGCGGCTGCGTAATTGCTGATGGTCTTACCCGGGTTTGGACGGTGTTGGATTACTCCGGCTGAAACTAAAGAGGGCACCCTAAGGTGCCCTCTGTTTGTTTACTCGTCGGCCTTGGCCTTCTTGCCGGGTAACAGGCCATCGGCGCGGAACATCGTTTTGATCCCGCGAATCGCCTGACGGGTGCGATCCTGGTTTTCGATCAGGGCAAAGCGCACATGGTCATCGCCGTAGTCGCCGAAGCCAATGCCCGGGGAGACGCAGACCTTGGCCTCCAGCAGCAGCTTCTTGGCGAATTCCAACGAGCCGAGTGCGGCGTACTGCTCGGGAATCTTCGCCCAGACATACATCGAGGCTTTCGGGTTTTCGACCATCCAGCCCAGCTCGTGCAGGCCTTTAACCAGCAGATTGCGGCGTTGGCGGTATTGCTCGGCGATATCGCGCACGCATTGCTGATCACCTTCCAGCGCGGCAATCGCCGCCACCTGCAGAGGGGTAAAGGTGCCGTAGTCGTGGTAGCTCTTGATCCGTGCCAGGGCGCTGACCAGCTCTTTGTTGCCGACCATAAAGCCGATTCGCCAGCCGGCCATGTTGTAACTCTTGGACAGGGTGAAGAACTCCACCGCGATATCCTTGGCGCCGGGCACCTGCATGATCGACGGGGCTTTCCAGCCGTCATAGACGATATCGGCGTAGGCCAGGTCGTGAATCACCAGCACATCGTATTGCTTGGCCAGGGCCACCACGCGCTCGAAGAAGTCCAGCTCCACGCACTGCGCGGTGGGGTTGGAGGGGAAGCCGAGGATCATCATTTTCGGCTTGGGGATCGACTCGCGAATTGCCCGCTCCAGCTCGGCGAAAAAGTCCACGCCGGGAATCAGCGGCACCGAACGCACTTGGGCGCCGGCGATCACCGCGCCGTAGATATGAATCGGGTAGCTGGGGTTGGGCACCAGTACGGTGTCGCCATGGTCCAGGGTGGCCAGCATCAAGTGCGCCAGACCTTCCTTGGAGCCGATGGTGACGATGGCTTCGCTTTCCGGATCAATCTCGACCTCGTAGCGGTCCTTGTACCAGCGCGAAATGGCGCGGCGCAGGCGCGGAATGCCGCGTGAGGTGGAGTAGCCGTGGGTGTCTTCACGCTGGGCGACCTGCACCAGCTTCTCGACGATATGCGGCGGGGTGGGGCCATCCGGGTTGCCCATACTGAAGTCGATAATGTCTTCGCCACGGCGACGCGCGGCCATCTTCAGCTCGGCGGTGATATTGAAAACGTAGGGGGGGAGTCGATCAATGCGCGCAAAGCGGCGCGAAGCTTGGTCAGCCATGCTTTCCTCGGATACGTAAGCGCCCGGAACCGTCCGAGCGACGTTGGCCAGTGCGCTGGCCAGGCGGCGAAGATAAGCGGGGCGCAGTGGTCCTGTCTAGAGCAGTTGCCGTGAAACTCGGCAGTACAGCCGTAGGTTGGTAGGTCGTAGCCCGGATGCAATCCGGGGGCGCAATCCCCGGATTGCATCCGGGCTACAGGCGCGGTGGTTAGCCGCCGAGCATGTCGTGCATGGCGATGATCTGTTCGGCCACCTGCGCGAGCTTCTGCTGACGGCTCATGGCCTGACGACGCATCAGGGTGTAGGCCTGTTCCTCGTCGCAGCTTTTCATCTTCATCAGCAGGCCCTTGGCCAATTCGATGCGCTTGCGCTCGGCCAGCTGGGCATCGCGTGCCTGCAGTTGTGCACGCAGGGCCTGGTCGCTCTCGAAGCGGGCCATGGCCACGTCGAGAATCGGCTGCAGGCGCTGGGCGTGAATGCCTTCGACGATATAGGCACTGACGCCGCTCTGAATCGCCTGACGCATCACGCCGGGGTCGTGCTCGTCGGTGAACATGACAATCGGCCGCGGCTGATCGCGGCTGACCAGCACCACCTGTTCCATCACGTCGCGGCTCGGCGATTCGGTGTCGATCAGGATTACATCGGGGCGTACCGCCTCGACCCGCTCCGGCAAGTCGATGGTCAATCCGGATTCGTCGATTACCTCGAAACCGGCCTCGGTCAGGGCGGTTTTCAGGCGGCCGACCTTCTTTGCGGTGTCGTTGATCAGCAGGATGCGCAGCATGTTAGCGGCTCTCCTGTTGGGCGCTGAGGGGCGCATCGGCCAGGGCATGCAGGGAAAAACTGCGCGCGTAACCGGCCGGGTCGCTGCCATCCCAGATCTGTCCATCAAGCAACTGGCTGCTGCGCATCTCGCTGGGTACGGCGATGCCGAGGGCCAAGGCGGCCTGACGGTAGAGGTCGAGTTGCTGCACCTGGCGGGCAATAGCCAGGTAGTCTGGGTCTTCGCGCAGCAGGCCCCAGCGGCGGAACTGGGTCATAAACCACATGCCGTCGGATAGGTAGGGCTGGTTGACCGCGCCGCCCGCGTGAAACCGCAGCGGATGGGCGTCCTGCCACGCGTGGCCGAGGCCGTCCTGATACTGGCCGAGAAAGCGCGGCTGGATGGCCGACAGCGGCGCGTCGACATACTCGCTGCCGCTGAGCAGTTGCGCGGTGCTGCGCTGGTTTTCTTCGCTCTCATCGATAAACCGGCTGGCCTCCAGCACCGCCATGATCAAAGCGCGAGCGCTGTTGGGGTGCTGTTCGGCAAATTCACGGGTGCAGCCCAGGACTTTCTCCGGGTGATCGGGCCAGATCGCCTGGCTGGTGGTCAGGGTGCAGCCCATCTGTTCATCCACTGCCTGGGCGCTCCAGGGCTCGCCGACGCAGAAGCCGTCGATACGCCGGGCCTTGAGGTGGGCGAGCATCTGCGGTGGTGGCACTACAACGCTGTCGACATCGCTCAGCGGGTGAATGCCCTGGCTGGCCAGCCAGTAATTCAGCCACATGGCGTGGGTGCCGGTGGGGAAGGTCTGGGCGAAAGTCAGTTTTGCGCCAGACTGGTGCGCACGCTGCGCCAATGCGCTGCCAGTGCTCACGCCTGCGGCTTGCAAGGCGGGCGACAGGTTGATGCTCTGGCCGTTCTGGTTCAGGCCCATCAGCACCGCCATATCGGTGGCTGGCGCACCGCCCAGGCCGAGCTGCACGCCATAAATCAGCCCGTAGAGGCTATGGGCGGCGTCCAGCTCACCGCTCAGCAGTTTGTCGCGCAAGGTGGCCCAGGAGGCCTGGCGCTGCAGGTTGAGGGTCAGTCCATGCTTCTCAGCGAAGCCCTGGGTGGCGGCCACGATGACCGATGCAGCGTCTGTGAGGGCCATAAAGCCGATATTCAGTACCGGTTTTTCCGGCGTATCGCTGCGGCTGATGTCGTGCTCATTCATGGTGCGTTTCCTGTGCCCACACAAAAAGGTGCCGTACCAAACGCCGACTTCAGTCTGCGATCAGAACGACACCATTGTCTATTTCAGCCATTTCCGCCGTTGGAAAGGCCTGATGGCTTAAGCCAGAGCAAGGTATATGCCATCTGTCTGCGAGCTAGTACGACGGAAAAGAAAAAGCCCCGCACTAGGCGGGGCTTTCTTGTTGCGGGTAACGCTTAGACCTGAACAGCAGGGATCTGGGCGTTTGCAGCAGCTTCACGGAACTCGGCGATCTGGTCGAAACTCAGGTAGCGGTAAACGTCCGCTGCCATGGTGTCGATTTTCTTCGCGTAGACCATGTATTCCTCAACAGTCGGCAGCTTGCCGGTGATGGCCGCAACAGCCGCCAGCTCGGCCGAGGCCAGGTAGACGTTGGCACCATCGCCCAGACGGTTGGGGAAGTTACGGGTGGAGGTCGACACCACGGTGGAGTTCGCCTCAACGCGTGCCTGGTTACCCATGCACAGCGAGCAGCCCGGCATTTCCATGCGCGCGCCGGCTTTGCCGTAGATGCCGTAGTAGCCTTCTTCGGTCAGTTGATGCTGGTCCATCTTGGTCGGCGGCGACAGCCACAGACGAGTCGGCAGGGTGCCTTCGACTTTTTCCAGCAACTTACCAGCCGCGCGGAAGTGACCGATGTTGGTCATGCACGAACCGATAAACACTTCGTCGATCTTCTCGCCCTGAACGCTGGACAGCAGACGAGCGTCGTCTGGATCGTTCGGTGCGCAGAGAACCGGCTCGTTGATCTCGGCCAGGTCGATTTCGATGATTTCGGCGTACTCGGCGTCCTTGTCGGCTTCCATCAGCTTCGGATCGGCCAGCCAGGCTTCCATCGCTTGAGCGCGACGTTCCATGGTGCGGGCATCGCCGTAGCCTTCGCTGATC
Organism: Pseudomonas sp. 1928-m; assembly: GCF_029269135.1. NCBI lineage: Bacteria > Pseudomonadati > Pseudomonadota > Gammaproteobacteria > Pseudomonadales > Pseudomonadaceae > Pseudomonas > Pseudomonas sp. 1928-m. The sequence continues at coordinate 198,134 of NZ_JARIXO010000004.1, forward strand.
ATCCAGCGCAGCAGGGTGATGTTCGAACGCAGGTACTCGGCGATGGCCTTTTCCGGCAGCTTGATGGTGCAACCAGCGGCGGAACGCTCGGCCGAGGCGTCGGACAGCTCGAAAGCCTGCTCAACGGTCAGCTCGTCCAGCCCTTCGATCTCGAGGATGCGGCCGGAGAAGATGTTCTTCTTGCCTTTCTTCTCGACGGTCAGCAGGCCTTTCTGGATGGCCACGTAAGGGATGGCATGCACCAGGTCACGCAGGGTGATGCCCGGTTGCAGTTTGCCCTTGAAGCGCACCAGTACCGACTCCGGCATATCCAGCGGCATTACGCCAGTGGCAGCGGCGAAGGCAACCAGGCCAGAACCGGCCGGGAAGGAAATGCCGATTGGGAAACGGGTGTGCGAGTCGCCACCGGTGCCGACGGTATCCGGCAGCAGCATGCGGTTCAGCCAGCTGTGGATGATGCCGTCGCCAGGACGCAGGGACACGCCGCCACGGGTGCGGATGAAATCCGGCAGGGTGTGGTGGGTGGTGACGTCGATTGGCTTCGGATAAGCCGCGGTGTGGCAGAACGACTGCATCACCAGGTCAGCGGAGAAGCCCAGGCAAGCCAGGTCTTTCAGCTCGTCGCGGGTCATCGGGCCAGTGGTGTCCTGGGAGCCGACGGTGGTCATCTTCGGTTCGCAGTAGGTGCCTGGACGCACGCCTTTGCCTTCTGGCAGGCCGCACGCCTTGCCGACCATCTTCTGCGCCAGGGTGAAACCCTTGGTGCTGGCAGCAGGTGGCTCAGGCAGCTTGAACAGGTCGGTTGGGCCCAGGCCCAGTTCGGCGCGCGCTTTCTCGGTCAGACCGCGACCGATGATCAGCGGAATACGGCCGCCAGCGCGGACTTCGTCGAGCAGTACTGGGGTCTTCATTTCGAAGGTGGTCAGTACTTCGTCGGTGCCGTGCTTGCAGACTTTGCCAGCATGCGGGTACAGGTCGATCACGTCGCCCATGTGCATGTTGGAAACGTCGAATTCGATTGGCAGAGCGCCGGCATCTTCCATGGTGTTGTAGAAGATCGGAGCAATCTTGCTGCCGAAGCAGAAACCACCAGCGCGCTTGTTCGGCACGTTAGGGATGTCGTCGCCGAAGAACCACAGCACCGAGTTGGTGGCGGATTTACGCGAGGAACCGGTACCGACTACGTCACCGACGTAAGCGATTGGGAAGCCTTGGCCGCGCATGGCTTCGATCTGCTTCATCGGGCCGGTTACGCCTTGCTCGTCCGGCACGATGCCGTCACGGGCCATTTTCAACATGGCCAGGGCGTGCAGCGGGATATCCGGACGCGACCAGGCGTCTGGAGCCGGGGACAGGTCGTCGGTGTTGGTTTCGCCGGTGACCTTGAACACGCGCAGGCTGATCTTGTCGGCCAGAGTCGGGCGGTTCTTGAACCACTCGCCGTCAGCCCAGGATTGCAGTACGCCTTTGGCGTGAACGTTGCCGTTCTTAGCTTTTTCAGCGACGTCGTGGAAAGCGTCGAACATCAGCAGGGTGTGCTTCAGTTGCTCGGCAGTCACGGCAGCCAGTTCGCTGTCGTCGAGCAGCTCAACCAGGGTGGCAATGTTGTAGCCGCCCTGCATGGTGCCGAGCAGTTCAACAGCGTGTTGCTTGCTGATCAGTGGGGAAGTGACTTCGCCTTTGGCAAGGGCAGAGAGGAAACCGGCCTTAACGTAGGCGGCTTCGTCGACGCCTGGCGGCACGCGGTTGGTGATCAGGTCGAGCAGAAAAGCTTCTTCGCCGGCTGGCGGGTTTTTCAGCAGCTCGATCAGGCCTGCGGTTTGTTCGGCGTTCAGCGGCTGGGGCACGATACCCTGAGCGGCACGCTCTGCTACATGTTTGCGATAGGCTTCAAGCACAGTTATTACCCTCATCAGTGGTCCCAAAGGGTTGTCCGGGACGCGATCCAGAAAGCAACAAACCAGGCGCTTCGTGGCTTTATGGGCCGCTCAGCCGAGGTTGCGCTGCTTTCTTGCAGAAGCTGTTTTCAAAGTTTTACGCCGGCAGGACGGGCTGGATGAGGGCTGGTGCAGACACTTGAAGGGTGGCTCAAGGGTCGGCACCAACATCGAACCTGCAGGATTGACTGTGCTCGTGACGCTTTGAAAACAGCTTCCAACGGACGTTGCTGCCTCTAAAAGGCCGGCCGATTCTACTGGAAAGCTTTGAATAAGTTAAGCCAAAGGCCCCGCTTATATAGGGGTGATCTGCCTTAGACAAAGGGCTAAGATGCCAGCCTGTCCGCCAGTACCCATGCCTTTCGTTATGTCCAACCAACGTATCAAAACCCCTTGTGTCGGCCTGTGCTCCACGGTTTACGGCGATTTGGTCTGCCGTGGCTGCAAGCGCTTCCACCATGAGGTGATCAACTGGAACGGCTATAACGACGAGGAAAAACGCGCCGTATGGCTGCGCCTGGAGGTGCTGTTGGTGCAGGTGATGGCCGCTAAGTTGGAAGTTTTCGATGCCGATCGCCTGCGCATGCAGCTGGAACAGCGCAAGATCCGCTTTGTGCCGCAGCAATCGCCGTATTGCTGGGCCTATCAGCTGATTGCCCGTGGCGCGCGGGTGATCAGTCAGCTGAATGCCTATGGCATGGTGCTGTTGCCGGAGTTTCGCGACTGGGGCCTGCCGGAATTGCGCGATGCGATTGATCGCGAATTCTTTCTGCTGTCCGAAGCGCACTACGAGCGCTATATCGCGCCGCGCTTTCTGCTTGAAGGGCTTGAGATAAGAGTCTGAAGCCATCTTGCAAATGAAAAGCCGCCTATCCAGGCGGCTTTTTGTTGCGCGGCAGTCGGGTTAGCGCTGGGCGACCAGTTCTTCCAGATGGGCGATGATGTCATCCGGCTTGAGTACCAGAATGTCGCTTTCCAGCGAGTCGAGAATCACCTCGGCGGTATTGCCGATCAGTGCGCCAGAAATCCCGGTGCGCGCCACGGTGCCGATCACCGTCACGCCAGCATTGAGCCGGTGCGCAGCCTGAGGGATCAGCACGTCGGCCGGGCCTTCGGCGATATGCAGGCGCTCATCGCTGATCTCGTATTCAGCCTGGAAGGCCTTGCATTGCTCGCGGTAGCGCGCCTCGATGGTTTCCTTGAGCTGGAAGGTCGGATCGGCAGCCGAAAGCATCGGCGCCGGGTGAGCGCTGATCACATGCAGTTCGGCCTTGGCCAGGGCGGCAATATCAAAGCCATGGCTGACGATACTGGTGTGCAGGGTGCGGTGCTCGCTGTCGGCATTACCTACATCAACCGCCGCGAGGATGGCGGTGCCCGCCCAGGATTTTTCGGTTTTTACCATCAGCACCGGCGCCGGGCAGTAGCGCAGAAGTTTCCAGTCATCGGGGGTGAGCAGGGCTTTTTTCAGTGGGTTGTCGGGGAAGTGCTGCTTGACCACCAGGCCGCAGCCTTCGGCCTGTTGCACGTTGATGATGGTCTGGTGTTGATTTTCATCCCAGGCCTGTTGGCTGGAGGTGCTGAACCCTTCGCTGTTGAGCAAGCCGGTAAGATCGCGCAGGTAGCCGGTGTGATCACTTTTCCTGTCGCAGACCAGCAGGTGCAGGTGCGATTGGGTGACGCCGGCAATCAGTTTGGCGCGTTTGAGGGCCAGGTCTTCCGTGTGATTGGGCTCCATCACCACCAGAATGCTGCGAATAGCTTGCATGATCATCTCCATGTGCAGTCGGTTGTACTGTTTATCACTATAGATCGCTGCCACTGGCTTGGTGCTTGACCGGCGTCAATCGAGTGGCTGTTCGCGTGTTCATTCGTATAATGGCGGCCCTGCAGCCGCACCACTCAAGCCCGCCCATTTTTGTGAATTTATGTATCTGTTAGCCGAAATCGATCATTTGCTGCGTTGCGCCACTCTTCACTCCGGTTATAGCCCGATGTTGAGTGTGCGCCGATGAACCTGCCGGAAATCCACGAGTTTCTCGGCTGCCGCACGCCGGATGCCTGGATCACTGCGGCCCTGGCTGATCAACAGACCCTGCTGATTGATCATAAGAACTGCGAGTTCAAGGCTGCCAGCACGGCCCTGAGCCTGATGGCCAAGTACAGCACCTATGTTGATTTGCTCAACGCCATGTCGCGCCTGGCCCGTGAGGAGCTGGTGCACCATGAGCAGGTGCTGCGCATCATGAAGCGCCGCAAGATCGGCCTGCGCCCGGTATCGGCGGCGCGCTACGCCTCGGGTCTGCGCAAGGTGGTGCGTACCCACGAGCCGCACAAACTGGTGGATACCCTGGTGGTCGGTGCGTTTATCGAGGCGCGCAGCTGCGAGCGATTCGAGGCGCTGGTGCCGCATCTGGATGAAGAGCTGGGCAAGTTCTACTTCGGCTTGCTGAAAAGCGAAGCGCGGCATTTTCAGAACTATCTGAAGCTGGCTTATCAGTACGGCGAGGCGCGTGACGTAGACCAGGCCATCGAGCGGGTGAGGGCGGCGGAGCGCGAGCTGATCGAGTCGCCGGACACTGAGTTTCGCTTTCACAGCGGTGTGCCGCCGCTCTAAAGCAAAAAAGCGCCCAATCGGGCGCTTTTTTGTAGGCGAGTGTGCGGTGCTTACTGCTGCACTTTCAGATCCAGCGACAGGTCGCGCGCGGCCTTGRTGGCCAGCACACCCATCAGCTGGCTGATTTCGTCCTGACGGCTGCTGGCGCCATCGCTACCGCCCCCCATCATCACGCTCGGCACCGGCGCCTGGGCGGCGGCTTCGGCCCAGACCTTGTTGATCGCGATCAGCGCATCGAGCTTGGGTTGCAGCGCGCCGTCGGCCTTGATCACCGCTTCACGGGCGTGGGCTTCAGCATCAGCGGTGATCTTCGTCGCATCGGCGGTGATCGCCGCTTTATCGCGCAGCAGTTCGGCGGTCTGTTTWTCGATCTCAGCGCGGCCTTTCTCACGCTCGGCGTTGATGATCGCCAGTTGCTTCTCGGTTTCCGCCTGGGTGGTGCGTTCGATCTGGTCGCGCAGGGTTTCCTGGCGACGTGMTTCTACTTCTTTCTCACCGCGGGCGGTCACCAGTAGCTTCTCTTCCTCTTCCTTCAGGCGGTTCTGCCGCGCGACGGCCAGCTCAGCCAGGGCTTGCTGCACCTTGACCATGCGCTGCTTGTACTGCGGGTTGGGGTCGACGTTGGTGATGCGCGCCTCGACCACTTCGACGCCGTATTTGCGGAACTGCTGCTGCTTGCGCACCGGAATGCCCTTGCTGTCCATGACCTTCTCGGTGATGAACTGGCTGACATTGTTATCGCCGAACGCGCCCTGTTCGGTGCCGGCTTGCAGAATCGCGGTCTGGCTCGGCTGATGGCCGCGCGGGCCGCGGATTTCCTTGCGCTTGATCAGGTACAGGCCATCATTCAGCTGGTTTTCGAACTCGGCGGCGAACTCGCTGCGTGCACCGGCATAGAAGTCGTCGGCGCTCATCAGCGAGGCGGTGGCCTGCAGGGTTTCCTTGATGGCCGGCACCAGGGCGGTCTTGATGAAGTTTTCCGGGTTGCGGTATTCCTGGGCGATTTTCAGGAACTGCTCACCCGCCGGCAGGCGGAAACGCGCCGAGGACTCGACCTTGGCGTCGACGTTACCGAGAAATACGATGGGGAAGGCTTCAATGGTCGCGCCGAGCGAGTCGTTGTCGCTGCTGTCGTCGATGGCCAGAGCTTCGGTGAGCACCGATTGCACGCTCAGGGCCTTCTTCCAGGCGGTGGCGCGGCCGAACCATTTGGTGGCGTAGCCAACGTCGTCGACCACTTTCTCTTCACCGAAGATGGTGCGCACGTGGGTGGCAAAACCGGCTTCGTTATAGAAGAACACGCTGTTGAAGGTGACGAAGCTCACCGCAACCAGTGCGGCCGGTGCGATGGCGTATTTAAGAAGGTGTTCCTTGCTGAGCAGCATGGTCGGTCCCTGATGGCGTTTTGAGGTCGCCGATGCTGATGATCGGCGAATCGTCCGTCAAGTGGGGGCACTCAGCGCTTTGTGCGCGGCGTCAAAGTTTTATGCAGGAGCAAGATCGAAGGCGCTTTGCTGCAAGCCTTGACGGTCTGCCTGCAGTGCCCAGCCCTGTTTGTCCCAGTCGCCCAGCACGATGCGCTGCGCTGTTTGGCCGTTGACCTGCAGATCGTGGGTGGCGGGGCGATGGGTGTGGCCGTGAATCAGCGTGCGTACGCCGTGCTCGGCCATGATGCGCGGCACTTCGTCCGGGGTTACGTCGACAATCTCGCTGGCTTTCATCCGCGTCTGCGTGCGGCTTTCATTGCGCAGCTTGCGCGCCAGCTTTTGCCGGGTGCTCAGCGGCAGGTTACGCAGGATAAACAGCGACAGTGGGTTGCGCAGCCAGCGGCGCAGCTTCATATAGCTCGTATCCCGCGTGCACAGGCTGTCGCCATGCATGAGCAGCACGCGCTGGCCATTCAGTTCGATCACGCTAGGGTCGGGGAGCAGGGTGCAGCCGGCTTCGCGGCAGAAGGCTTTGCCGATCAAGAAGTCGCGATTGCCGTGCATCAGGTAGATGCGCGTGCCGCGCTCGCTGAGTTGGCGCAGGGCCTGGGCAATCGAACGTTGAAAGGGGGTAATGGCATCGTCGCCGATCCACACTTCAAAGAAGTCGCCCAGGATATACAGCGCCTGGGCCTGGACCGCGCGGGTTTCGAGAAAATGCAGAAACGCCCGGCTGATGTCCGGGCGCTCCTGTTCAAGATGCAGATCGGAGATCAGTAGAATCACTCAACGATCTCGGCACGCTCGATGATCACGTCATCAACCGGTACATCCTGGTGGCCGGATTTGCTGGTGGTGGCAACGGCCTTGATGGCGTTGACCACGTCCATGCCTTCAACCACTTCACCAAACACCGCATAACCCCAGCCTTGTACGGTTGGTGCGCTGTGGTTAAGGAAGCTGTTGTCACCCACGTTGATAAAGAACTGCGCGGAGGCCGAATGCGGCTCCATGGTACGGGCCATGGCCACGGTGCCGATCTTGTTGGCGACGCCATTGTTAGCTTCGTTCTTGATCGGGGCGCGGGTGGTTTTCTGCTTCATGCCCGGCTCGAAACCGCCGCCCTGGATCATGAAGTTGCTGATCACGCGGTGGAAAACGGTGTTGTCGTAATGGCCTTCTTTAACGTACTGCTTGAAGTTGGCCACGGTTTCCGGGGCTTTGTCTTCGAACAGGTTGAGGGTGATAACGCCGTGGTTGGTGTGCAGCTTGATCATGGAGGTAATCGCTCTGTCGATAAATCCGTGAGCCGCTGAATTTCCAGCAAAGGGCATTGCAGCGGTTCTTGGGCCTGTCAGGGGGTTGACAGCTTCGGCTATGATAAGCGCTTTGTTTTAGTCGGCCTACCCTGTGCCGCGCACCTGCACGATCAAGGACCCCATGAGCAAGCCAGAAACCGTCGCCGCCGCTAACTTTCTTCGTCCCATCGTCCAGGCCGATCTGGATGCCGGCAAGCACGCGAAGATCATTACCCGTTTTCCGCCGGAGCCTAATGGCTACCTGCATATCGGCCACGCCAAGTCGATTTGCCTGAACTTCGGCCTGGCCAAGGAGTTTGGTGGCGAGTGCAACCTGCGCTTTGACGACACCAACCCGGCCAAGGAAGACCAGGAATATATCGACGCGATCAAGAGCGACGTGCAGTGGCTGGGCTTTCAGTGGGCGGGCGAGGAGCGTTACGCCTCCAACTACTTCGACCAACTGCATGCCTGGGCCATCGAGCTGATCAAGGCTGGCAAGGCCTTTGTCTGCGACCTCAACGCCGAAGAAATGCGCGCCTACCGTGGCAATCTGACCGAGCCGGGCAAGAACAGCCCGTTCCGTGAGCGCAGTGTCGAGGAAAACCTTGATCTGTTTGCCCGCATGAAAGCCGGTGAATTCGCTGATGGCGCCCGTTCGCTGCGCGCGAAGATCGACATGACCTCGCCGAACATCAACCTGCGCGACCCGATTCTGTACCGCATTCGCCACGCCCATCACCACCAGACCGGCGACAAATGGTGCATCTACCCGAGCTATGACTTTACCCACGGTCAGTCGGATGCCATCGAAGGCATCACCCACTCGATCTGCACCCTGGAGTTCGAAGATCACCGTCCGCTGTACGAGTGGTTCCTGGCGCAACTGCCAGTGCCGGCGCAGCCGCGTCAGTACGAGTTCGCTCGTCTGAACCTGAACTACACCATCACCAGCAAGCGCAAGCTCAAGCAGTTGGTTGACGAAAACCACGTCAATGGTTGGGACGACCCGCGCATGTCGACCCTGTCGGGCTTCCGTCGCCGTGGTTACACCCCGGCTTCGATCCGCACTTTCTGCGACATGATCGGCGTCAACCGCGCAGGTGGTGTGGTCGATGTCGGCATGCTCGAGTTCGCCATCCGTGATGACCTGGATGCCAACGCGGGCCGCGCCATGTGCGTGCTCAAACCGCTGAAAGTGGTGATCACCAATTACCCGGAAGGCCAGGTCGAGAACCTCGAACTGCCGCGTCATCCCAAGCAGGACATGGGCGTGCGTGTATTGCCGTTCAGCCGCGAGATCTATATCGACGCTGGTGACTTTGAAGAAGTCCCGCCGGACGGCTTCAAACGCCTGATCCCTGGCGGCGAAGCGCGTCTGCGCGGCAGCTACGTGATTCGCGCCGACGAGGCGATCAAGGATGCCGACGGCAATATCGTCGAGCTGCGCTGCAGCTACGACGAAAACACCCTGGGCAAGAACCCTGAAGGCCGTAAGGTCAAGGGCGTGATCCATTGGGTGCCGGCCGCTGAAAGCGTTGAGTGTGAAGTGCGCCTGTACGACCGCCTGTTCCGCTCTGCTAATCCGGAGAAGGACGAAGAAGGCGGCAGCTTCCTCGACAATATCAACCCAGATTCGTTGGTAGTGCTGAAAGGTTGTCGCGCCGAGCCATCCCTGGCCGAAGCCGCACCGGAAGAGCGCTTCCAGTTCGAGCGCGAAGGCTACTTCTGCGCCGACATCAAGGACAGCAAGCCGGGTGCGCCCGTCTTCAACCGTACCGTAACGTTGCGCGATTCCTGGGCCTAAGAGCCAGCCTCGGATCTGCTGCGCGTCAGCGATACTGCGTTAAAAATGGCCTCGGAATGCTCATTTACAGCTAGTAAACTCGCATGCGAGCCCAGTCCGCTTCCTCGGCCATTTTTGCCTTGTCTCGCTCTAGCTCGCGAGATCCGAAACAGGCTCTAGTGCTCAGTCGCTCTGATTAGAACCGGGCCAGTGCGCTGGCCCGTGGTTTTCCAAGGAACTCCGATGCTCTCGATCTACAACACGCTGACCAAAAGCAAAGACGTCTTCAAACCGCTGGTGGGTAACCAGGTGCGCATGTATGTGTGTGGCATGACGGTTTACGACTTCTGTCATATCGGTCATGCGCGGGTGATGGTGGCGTTCGATGTGGTGACTCGCTGGCTGCGCCATCGCGGCTATGACGTGACCTACGTGCGCAATATCACCGACATCGACGACAAGATCATCAAGCGCGCCAACGACAACGGCGAGCCGTTTGAAGCGCTGGTCGAACGCATGATTGCGGCCATGCACGAAGACGAGGCGCGTCTGAATGTCCTGCGTCCGGATCAGGAACCACGTGCCACCGGGCATATCGCCGGCATGCACGAGATGATCCAGACCTTGATCGATAAGGGTTTTGCCTACGCGCCCGGCAATGGCGACGTGTACTACCGCGTTGGCAAGTTTGTCGGTTACGGCAAGCTGTCGCGTAAGAAGATCGAAGACCTGAAGATTGGCGCGCGCATCGAAGTTGATGAAGCCAAGCAGGACCCGCTGGATTTCGTCCTGTGGAAAGGCGTCAAGCCGGGCGAGCCGAGCTGGGAGTCGCCGTGGGGCGCAGGCCGTCCAGGCTGGCATATCGAGTGCTCGGTGATGTCCACCTGCTGCCTGGGTGAGACCTTTGACATTCATGGCGGCGGCCCGGATCTGGTGTTCCCGCACCACGAAAACGAAATCGCGCAGAGCGAGGCGGCCACCGGCAAGCTCTACGCCAACGCCTGGATGCACGCCGGTGCGGTGCGCGTGGATGGCGAGAAGATGTCCAAATCCCTGGGCAACTTCTTCACCATTCGCGAAGTGCTGGAGAAGTACCACCCGGAAGTGGTGCGCTACCTGCTGGTGTCCAGCCACTACCGCAGCCCGATCAACTACTCCGAAGACAGCCTGCGTGAAGCCAAGGGTGCGCTGGAGCGCTTCTATAACGCGCTCAAAGGCCTGCCCGATGCGGCACCGGCTGGCGGTGATGCCTTTGTCGAGCGCTTTGCGGCAGCCATGGATGACGACTTCAACTCGCCGGAAGCTTGCGCCGTATTGTTCGAGCTGGCTCGCGAGATCAACCGCCTGCGTGACAGTGATCTGCAAGCCGCTGCCGGCCTGGCGGCGCGCTTGAAGGAGCTGGCTGGAGTGCTGGGTGTGCTGCAGCTTGAGCCTGAGGCGTTCCTCCAGGCCGGTGCTGCCGGTAAGGTCGATGCTGCCGAGGTTGAAGCCTTGATCGCCGCGCGACTGCAGGCTCGCGCCGAGAAGAACTGGGGCGAGTCCGACCGCATCCGCGATCAGATCACCGCCATGGGGGTGGTGCTGGAAGATGGCAAGGGTGGCACTACCTGGCGTTTGGCTGACTAGCTGCGTTGCTGGAATGAAAAGGCCGCTTCGAGCGGCCTTTTTTATTGCGGTCTGCTAGTTCCACAGCCAGTTCCACAGCCCCGGCAGGCGGGCGTACTGCAGTGGGTCGCCAAGCGCGCGTCTGAGAGCAGCACGTTGCAGAGCATCGCGCTGGCCATAGAACGGCTGTTTATCGGTGGCCAGGCCAACATCTTCGGCCACATCCATCAGGATCTGCAGGTACTCCTGCATATGCCGCGCGGTGTAGGGGTTGAGGTCGTGGAAGGTCACCACCACCGGGATAACCCCATCGACTGCTGGTAAGGCGCCGACGCTGATCTGCTGCGCTGCGCGGGCGAGCTGGTCACGCAGATTGCTGCGCCGGCGCAGGCTGCCATTGATGCCCCAGGTCTTGCCATCGTTGGCACTCAAATCGGTCAGGAGCAAGCGCAGGCCATGTGCCTGGTAGGCGGCGAAGGTGCGTTCGTCGTAGTTCCAGAAGGGGGGGCGCACCAGGCGCGGCGCGGCGCCGCTAATGGCGGTCAGGTCGGCTACGCCATCTTTCAATGATTGATCCAGAGCCGCTGGGCTAAGGAAGCGGTGGTTGGCATGGCCTGGCGTCGCGGTGTGAAAACCCAGCAGATGGCCCTCACGTTGCTGGCGACGCAGCAGCGCTTGCCCTTGCACGCTGCCACCGGCCCCGGCAGCGCGGGTCTGGACAAAGAACAGTGCCTTGATTCCTGACTGGATCGGGTTGTCTGCCAATGTGTTGAGGATCTGCTCAGTTGGGTTATCGCGGGTGCTGGCGCTGGGGCCGTCATCGAAACTCAGGAGAAAGCGTATCGGCTCAATCACGGGGTTGGGTTTAGGCGGCGCAAGGCTGCTGCAGGCGCTCAACAGCAACATGCTGACTAAGGCGCAGGCCAATGGCGTGATTCGCGAAAAAGCGTGTGTGGGAGTTGCGGGGTAACGCATTAGGCTTTGACTCGCGAGGGAAAAGGGCGGGTGCAGTGGAGGCGCAGGATAGAAGGCGGGGCGCGGAGTCTATGCGGCGCWGGTCGCAGTGGGAATCTGTAATGGCGATCTAAGGGGTTCGACCCTATTAGGGCCATATAAGTCCATGGCTGACTAAGACGGCTGAATCAGGCTAAGGCTTACAGCTGCGACAGCCTGTGCTAGCGAGCCGCCAGGCCCACTTCCCGTAGCCGTTTGTACAGCGTGTTGCGGCTGACCCCGAGGTTGCGCGCCAGGTGCGAGATATTGCCGCCGCAGGCCTGGTATTGGCTGGCCAGATCATCCGCGCTGGTGCTGGCCAGCGGTTGCGGCTGGCTGGCGGCTGCTGGCTGCAAATCGGCAAAGAAATCATCCGGTAGGTGTTCGGCGCGGATCTGCTGGTCATCGGCCATGGCCAGGGCAATCTGCAAGACGCTGCTCAGTTGGCGCAGGTTGCCGGGCCACGGGTGACGCTCGAACAGGCTAAGCACTTCATTGCTCAGTCCTGCCCATTGTTGCGGTTCGCGGTGGTAATCCCAGATGCGCTGGACCATGGCGGCCTTGTCGGTGCGTTCGCGCAGCGGCGGTAACTGCAGGTTGAGGCCGCTGATGCGGTAGTAGAGGTCCTGGCGAAACAGCCCGCCTTCCACATCCTGGCGCAGCGGACGGTTGGTGGCCGAGATCAGGCGGATATCCACCGGGTACAGCTCACTGCTGCCCAGCGGTTGGACGCAGCGCTCCTGCAATACCCGCAGCAGGCGGGCCTGCACCCGCAGTGGCATATCCCCGACTTCGTCGAGAAACAACGTGCCTTTGTCGGCCTTGCGGATCAGGCCGATGCTGCCTTTCTGGTTGGCCCCGGTAAACGCGCCCTTTTCATAGCCAAACAACTCGGACTCCACCAGTTCGGCGGGAATGGCCGCGCAGTTGACGGCGATAAATGCCTGGCTGGCGCGCGAGCTGGCGTGATGCAGGGCTTTAACGAAGACTTCTTTGCCGACACCGGTTTCTCCGTGCACCAGGATCGGGATGTTCTTTTCCAGCAGGCGTTCGGCCTGGCGCACGGCTTTATCGACTCGTGGATCGCCGAGGTTAAGCGAGGCGAGGGTGAATGGGGTGCGAGTGGCGTTGGCAGGCGGCTGCTGGGTTTGGCGAAAGTCGCGTGCCTGGATCGGCGCGGGCTGCTGTGGGCGTTTGATCTGCGCGTGAAAACGAAAGCGGCCGCTGGCGCGCAGGTTAAATGGCAGCGCCTCGGGCTGGTTGAGCAGTTGCTGCAGCGGCACGTCGAACAGGCTTTCGATATTCACTTGGGCCAGGCCGACACCAAGCAGGCTGTCGGCGCGGCGATTGGCGGAAACCACCTGGCCTTGCTCATCAAAAATCAGCAACCCAGCCCAGGGGCTGCTGAGGTTGTCCAGGCTGGTGTTAAAGCTCAGCTGGAAGTAGCGCTGCTGGAACAGGTTGAGGATCAGCCGGTTCTCCACCGACTGGCTCATCATCTTGACCATGCCCAGGGTGTGCGAAGGCGGCAGGTAGCTGTCGCTGGACACATCCAGCACCGCGATCATCTGCCGCTGCTCATCAAATATCGGCGAGGCCGAGCCGGTCATAAAACGGTTGGCTTTGAGGAAGTGCTCATCGTGCTGAATGTGGACGGCCTGGGCGCAGCTCAGGGCGGTGCCGATGGCATTGGTGCCGGTATAACGCTCCAGCCAGGTGGCTCCGGCGACAAAGCCGGCGGCGCGGCTCGGTTCGATAAAGCGTTGGTCGCCCCAGGATTGCAGCACCTGGCCCTGATGGTCGGCCAGCATGATCAGGCAATTGGAGTTGGCCAGGATGGTGCCGTAGTAGGGCAGCACTTCTTTATGGGTGGTGTGCACCAGGGCGTGCTGGCTTTCCAGCAGGGCGCTGACTTCGCCGCGCTCTGGCTGGTTGAAGATCGGCGTGCTCTGGTGGGTCAGGCCGTAGTCGCGGCAGCGGGTCCAGGAGTCCTGGATGATGGTCTCGTGGGGCAGGGCAGTGACAGCGTCAGCCATGACAGGTCTCTCGCGCGGGTTCTTGTTGTTATGGGCCACGGTCTGCGCCGGGCCCCTGCAGTGTCGCCGAAGGCTGTTCAATGTCAACGCTGTGACTGTTCAGTTGTTCACTGTGCACTGTTCAAAAGTGTTCAGTGCTGTCTCTGTGTGTTGTTTATGTTTAGCGGTAGTTGTTTTAAATCAATGGTTTGGATGCGTCTCAAAGGGTTGGCACGGAACTCGCCTTGTAGCTGGGCAGATAACAAGAAAAAGGACGGCCCATGTCACTTACCCTGGAGCATGTCACGCGGATCGTTGATCACCAGCTGTATATCGACGATGCCTGCCTGAGCTTCGAACCTGGCTCCTTCAATGTGCTGCTGGGGCGCACGTTGTCTGGCAAGACCAGCCTTATGCGCCTGATGGCGGGACTGGACAAGCCCAGCAGCGGACGCATCCTGATGAATGGCGCGGACATGACCAATGTCTCGGTGCGCCAGCGCAACGTTTCCATGGTTTATCAGCAGTTCATCAATTACCCGACCCTGACGGTGTTCGAGAACATCGCCTCGCCGCTGCGTCAAGCTGGTGTGAGCAAGGCTGAGATTCTGGAAAAAGTCCACGCCACAGCGCAAATGCTGCGCATTGATGGCTTGCTTAAGCGCTACCCGCTGGAGCTGTCCGGCGGCCAGCAGCAGCGCACAGCCATGGCGCGGGCGCTGGTCAAGGATGCTTCGCTGATTCTGTTTGATGAGCCGCTGGTCAACCTCGACTACAAGCTGCGAGAAGAGCTGCGCCAGGAGATGCGCGAGCTGTTCCAGGCTCGTCATACCATCGCCATCTATGCCACCACCGAGCCCAACGAAGCCCTGGCCCTGGGCGGCACCACCACCATCCTGCATGAGGGGCGGGTGGTGCAGAGCGGCAAGACCGCCGAGGTCTATCACCGTCCGCAGCAGGTGCTGGCCGCCGAGCTGTTCTCGGAGCCAGCGATCAACCTGATGCCGGGGCGCGTCAGCGGCACCGAAGTAAGTTTTGCCGATACCGTGCATTTCCCGCTCAATCCGGACCTGCAAGGCATTGCCGAGGGTGAATACCGCTTCGGCGTGCGCCCCAGCCATATCGGCCTGGTGCCGTCCAACGATGACGACCTGGAGCTGGCGGTCACGGTCGAGTTGGCCGAGATCAGCGGTTCGGAAACCTTTCTGCATGTGCGCAACGAGCAGTTCGTGCTGGTGCTGCATCTGCCAGGGGTGCATGAGTACGACGTGGACACGCCGATCCTCATCTATATCCCCACCCATAAGCTGTTTGTCTTCGCCGCTGATGGGCAGTTGATTCAGGCGCCCAGTCGCCGCTTGGGGAGGGTCGCCTGATGGCCGAGATCCGCTTGCATAACCTGGCCCACAGTTACAGCCGTGCGCCGACTGAATCAGCCGATTACGCCATCCGCGAGATGAACCATGTGTGGGAGCAGGGCGGTGCCTATGCGCTGTTGGGGCCTTCCGGCTGCGGCAAGTCGACCCTGCTGAACATTATCTCTGGGCTGCTTAGCCCCTCCCATGGCGAAGTACAGTTTGATGGCAAAGTGGTCAACGCACTGCCGCCGGAGCTGCGCAATATCGCCCAGGTTTTCCAGTTTCCGGTGGTCTACGACACCATGACGGTGTTCGATAACCTGGCTTTCCCCTTGCGCAATCAGGGCATGAACGAGGCGAAGATCCTCACCAAGGTCAATGAAATTGCCGAGGTGCTGGAGTTGCACCCGCTGCTGCACAAACGCGCTCGCAACCTGACTGCCGACGAAAAGCAGAAGGTCTCCATGGGCCGCGGCCTGGTGCGTGATGACGTGTCGGCGATTCTCTTCGATGAGCCGCTGACGGTGATCGACCCGCACCTGAAGTGGAAACTGCGGCGCAAGCTCAAGCAGATTCACGAGCAGTTCAATATCACCATGGTCTACGTCACCCACGACCAGCTCGAAGCCTCGACCTTCGCCGACAAGATTGCGGTGATGTACGGCGGGCAGATCGTCCAGTTCGGCACCCCGCGTGAGTTGTTCGAGCGGCCCAGCCATACCTTTGTCGGCTACTTTATTGGTAGCCCGGGTATGAACCTGATTGATGTGCTGCCTTATGCCGGCGGTGTGCGCTTCAACAATACCGTGCTGCCGTTGTCGGCAGCGCTCAATCGGCGCCTGGCTGAGCGGCCTGGGGCCAAGCTGAAAATTGGCATCCGCCCGGAGTTCGTGCACGTCTGGGATGGCCCCAACGAAGACGCGCTGTGTGGCGAGGTGGTGCATGTCGAAGACCTTGGCACCTACAAGATTCTCACCCTAAAACTCGATGGCCAGTCGCTCAAGGTGCGCCTGCAGGAAGACCAGCCCGTGCCGCAGCAGCAGGTCTACCTGAGCTTTCCGGCGCAGTGGTTGATGCTCTATGCCGATGACTTTCTGGTTGAGGCGCAAGCGCAGGAGGTGCAGCCATGAAGGTGCAGAACAACAAGGCTTGGTGGCTGGTGCTGCCGGTGTTTCTGTTGGTGGCGTTCAGCGCCATCGTGCCGATGATGACGGTGGTCAACTACTCGGTGCAGGACATCTTCGACCATTCCACGCGCTATTTCGTCGGCGTCGACTGGTACAAGCAAGTGCTGCAGGACACCCGTCTGCATGACTCGCTGCTGCGCCAGTTCATCTTCTCCGCCTGCGTGCTGCTGATCGAGATTCCCTTGGGCATCGCCATCGCCCTGTGTATGCCGACCAAGGGTCGCATGGCCTCGCTGGTGCTGATTGTGTTGGCGATTCCGTTGCTGATTCCGTGGAACGTGGTTGGCACCATCTGGCAGATCTTCGGCCGCGCCGACATCGGTTTGCTCGGCTGGAGCCTGAACAGCCTGGGCATCAGCTACAACTACGCCTCCAACACCAGCGACGCCTGGGTCACGGTGCTGATCATGGACGTCTGGCACTGGACCTCGCTGGTGGCGCTGCTGTGCTATTCGGGGTTGCGCGCCATTCCGGATGTGTACTACCAAGCCGCGCGCATCGACCGTGCATCCGACTGGGCCGTGTTCCGCCATATCCAGCTGCCCAAGCTGAAAAGCGTGCTGCTGATCGCGGTAATGCTGCGCTTTATGGACAGCTTCATGATTTACACCGAGCCCTTTGTGCTGACCGGCGGCGGGCCGGGCAATGCCACCACCTTCCTTAGCCAGACCCTGACACAAATGGCCATCGGCCAGTTCGATCTGGGCCCGGCGGCGGCGTTCTCCTTGGTGTACTTCCTGATCATCCTGTTGGTGTCCTGGCTGTTCTACACCGCCATGACCCACAACGATAAGACTCGCTGAGGCCGACCATGACCCTACGCAAGAAGGTGGTATTGGGGCTGTATGTCCTGTTCCTGCTGGTGCCGATTTACTGGCTGCTGAACATGTCGTTCAAGAGCAACACCGAGATCCTTGGCGGCCTGACGCTGTGGCCGCATGGCTTCACTCTCGATAACTACAAGGTGATCTTCACCGACCCGAGCTGGTACGAGGGTTATCTCAACTCACTGTATTACGTGTGCCTGAACACGGTGATTTCGCTGACAGTGGCGCTGCCGGCGGCCTATGCGTTTTCGCGCTACCGCTTTCTCGGCGACAAGCACCTGTTCTTCTGGTTGCTGACTAACCGCATGGCGCCACCGGCGGTGTTTCTGCTGCCGTTCTTTCAGCTGTACTCGTCGATCGGCCTGTTCGATACGCATATCGCCGTGGCGCTGGCGCACTGCCTGTTCAACGTGCCGCTGGCGGTGTGGATTCTCGAAGGCTTTATGTCCGGCGTGCCGAAGGAGATTGATGAAACCGCTTATATCGACGGCTACAGCTTCCCGAAATTTTTCGTGAAGATCTTTATTCCGCTGATTGGCTCGGGCATCGGCGTTACCGCGTTCTTCTGCTTCATGTTCTCCTGGGTTGAGCTGCTGCTGGCGCGCACCTTGACCTCGGTAGATGCCAAGCCGATTGCCGCGGTGATGACGCGTACGGTGTCGGCATCGGGGATCGATTGGGGCGTGCTGGCGGCGGCGGGGGTGTTGACCATTCTGCCGGGCATGCTGGTGATCTGGTTTGTCCGTAACCATGTGGCCAAGGGCTTTGCCCTGGGCCGGGTATAGGAGTCGCGACTATGGATTGGATGGCCTGGACTCTGCCAACGGCGTTGTTTTTCGGCTTTATCGGCATGCTGCTGGTCGGCATGACGATCTGGGAGCTGCGTTCGCCCTGTATCGAGCGCAAAGGCTTGTTGCCGATTGCTACCACCCGTGGTGATCGGCTGTTTATCGGTCTGCTTGGAAGTGCCTACCTGCACCTGCTGGTGGTGGGCGCGACCGATTGGAGTGTCTGGATAGCCTCGGTGCTGTCCCTGTTCTGGTTGTTTGCAGTGATGCGTTGGGGCTGAACCGGGCTGCCTTGGCCGTGCCCGCTGGTTGGGCGCGGCCATGACCCGCTTGCCTCATTCCAAACCCTGAGATGGAGGTCTCTATGTTCGACAATAACAACAAAACTCGACATAGCATGGCGCTGGCTGCCCTGCTGACGTTGTCCGGCTTGAGCGGCGCAGCCTGGGCTGATGCCTACGAAGAAGCGGCAAAGAAGTGGATCGGCGAGGAGTTCAGCCCCTCGACCCTGACGCCCGAGCAGCAGCTGGCTGAGCTGCAGTGGTTTATCAAGGCCGCCGAGCCGTTTCGCGGCATGAGCATCAGCGTGGCCTCGGAAACCATCGCCACCCACGAATATGAGTCCAAGGTGCTGGCCAAGGCCTTCAGCGAAATCACCGGGATCAAGCTCAAGCACGACCTGATGCAGGAGGGCGATGTCGTCGAAAAGCTGCAAACCCAGATGCAGTCGGACAAGAACATCTACGACGGCTATATCAACGACTCCGACCTGATTGGCACCCACTTCCGCTACGGCAAAGCGGTAGCCATCAGCGACATGATGGAAGGCGAAGGCAAGGCGGTGACCTCGCCGACCCTCGATCTGCAGGACTTTATCGGAATTTCCTTCACCACCGGACCTGACGGCAAGCTCTATCAGCTGCCGGACCAGCAGTTCGCTAACCTCTACTGGTTCCGCGCCGACTGGTTCGAGCGTCCGGAGCTGAAGGCCAAGTTCAAGGAAATCTACGGCTACGAGCTGGGTGTGCCGGTCAACTGGTCGGCCTATGAAGACATCGCCGAGTTCTTCTCCGAGAAGGTCAAGGAAATCGATGGCCAGCGCATCTACGGCCATATGGATTACGGCAAGAAGGACCCATCCCTGGGCTGGCGCTTTACCGATGCCTGGTTCTCTATGGCGGGTGGCGGCGACAAGGGGCTGCCTAACGGCTTGCCCGTGGATGAGTGGGGTATTCGCGTAGACGGTTGCCGTCCGGTGGGTTCCAGCGTCGCCCGTGGCGGCGATACCAACGGCCCGGCGGCGGTGTATGCCACCAGCAAGTATGTCGACTGGATGCGCAAATACGCGCCGCCAGAAGCGCAGGGCATGACCTTCTCCGAGTCCGGCCCGGTGCCAGCGCAGGGCAGCATCGCTCAGCAGATCTTCTGGTACACCGCCTTTACCGCTGACATGACCAAGCCAGGTCTGCCGGTAGTAAATGAAGACGGCACGCCGAAGTGGCGTATGGCGCCTTCACCGAAAGGGCCGTACTGGGAAGAGGGCATGAAGTTGGGCTATCAGGACGCCGGTTCCTGGACCTTCCTCAAATCCACCCCGGAGAAACAACGCCTGGCCGCCTGGCTCTACGCGCAGTTCGTTACTTCGAAAACCGTATCGCTGAAGAAGACCCTGGTTGGCCTGACGCCGATTCGTGAGTCGGATATCAACTCGCAGGCCATGACCGACGTTGCGCCGAAACTGGGCGGCCTGGTGGAGTTCTATCGCAGCCCGGCGCGGGTGCAGTGGACTCCGACCGGCACCAACGTGCCTGACTACCCGCGTCTGGCTCAGCTGTGGTGGCAATTCATTGCCGAAGCAGCCAGCGGCGACAAGTCACCGCAAGAGGCGCTGGATGGCCTGGCAGCGGCGCAGGACACCATGCTGGGTCGCCTTGAGCGTTCCGGCGTGCTCGGCGAGTGTGGACCGAAGMTGAACGAGCCGCGTGATCCGCAGTACTGGCTGGATCAGCCTGGCGCACCGAAGCCGAAACTGGCCAACGAGAAGCCCAAGGGTGAAACCATCAACTACAACGAACTGCTGAAATCTTGGGAACAAGCCCGCGACTGACGCTGTGGGTTGAACTAGGCATAAAAAAACGGCACCTAAGGTGCCGTTTTCTATTTCTGTCGGCGCGGCACTCAGTCGTGCAAATGCTCCGCGGCATGCAGGGTGTTTTCCAGCAGGCAGGCGCGGGTCATCGGGCCAACGCCGCCCGGGACCGGAGTGATCCAGCCAGCGCGGGGCCGGGCGGTTTCATACACCACATCGCCAATCAGCTTGCCGTCGGTCTGACGGTTGATGCCAACGTCGATAACGATGGCGCCAGGCTTGATCCATTCGCCATGCACCAGGCCAGGCTTGCCGGCCGCTACCACGACGATGTCGGCCTGACCGACATGCATCGGCAGGTCTTTGGTGAAGCGGTGGGTCACGGTGACGGTGCAGCCAGCGAGCAGCAGCTCCATCGCCATTGGGCGGCCGACGATATTCGAGGCGCCAACCACCACCGCGTGCATGCCGTACAGGTCGACGCCGGTGCTTTGCAGCAAGGTCATGATGCCTTTCGGGGTGCAAGGGCGCAGCAGTGGCATGCGCTGGGCCAGGCGGCCGATGTTGTAAGGGTGGAAACCATCAACGTCTTTATCCGGGCGAATGCGCTCCAGTAATAAAGAAGCGTCGAGATGTTCTGGCAGTGGCAGCTGCACCAGAATGCCGTCGATGCTCGGCTCGTCATTCAGGCGGTCGATCAATGCCATCAGCTCGTCCTGGCCGGTGCTGGCTGGCAGGTCATAGGCCTGCGATACGAAGCCGACTTCTTCGCAGTCTTTGCGTTTGTGCGAAACGTAGACCTGGGACGCAGGGTCGCTACCGACGAGAATCACCGCCAGCCCGGGTGCGCGCAGGCCTTGCTGACGTCGTTCGGCGACACGTTGGGCGATCTGCTGGCGCAGGCTGGCGGCAATTGCTTTGCCATCGATCAGTTGTGCGGTCATTGCGCTTGGTTAACCATAAAGAAAGGATGGAAAAAGGACGCGCATTCTCGCATGACCATGCTGTGGGGCAAAGGCGCACGCCGCGGTTTTCGCGTAACTCCTTTAAATGGCTGAATTTTTTTAACTTTTCCTGTTGACGACCTGAAACTGCCTCTATAACATTCGCCCCGCTTGTCGAGCACAGCCAGTCGCTGGGTAAGACGGCAAAGGTCGAAGCTGCAAAGTTTTTTCCGAAGCCGAAAGCTTTAAGTCTGCATCTGCAGATGGATAGGCGCCCGTAGCTCAGCTGGATAGAGCATCCGCCTTCTAAGCGGATGGTCGCAGGTTCGAGTCCTGCCGGGCGTGCCATTTGGCGGTCTTGGCTCAAGCAAAATGCAATATGGTGGGCGTAGCTCAGTTGGTAGAGCGCAGGATTGTGACTCCTGTTGTCGTGGGTTCGATCCCCATCGTCCACCCCATATTCCAAAGCGCCAGGTTAATTCCTGGCGTTTTTGTATAAAGCTTTACCACGCGGACGTGGTGGAATTGGTAGACACACTGGATTTAGGTTCCAGCGCCGCAAGGCGTGAGAGTTCGAGTCTCTCCGTCCGCACCATCTTTTAACTCCCTCCCGTTTGCCGCCTGCATCTAGGGTGACTTCTGCAAATCGACCCTCTAGAATGCATGCCCTTGATTAGGGGCCGGCAAGCGGCCGGCTTATGTCTGTGCAACGAGGATTATCCATGCAAGTTTCTGTTGAAAGTACCTCTGCTCTCGAGCGCCGTATGACCGTTGGCGTCTCTGTTGAGCGCATCGAGACTGAAGTCAACAAGCGTCTGCAGCAGACTGCCCGTCGTGCCAAGGTCCCTGGTTTCCGTCCTGGCAAAGTGCCAATGAGCGTGATCCGTCAGCGTTATGAAGATGCTGCGCGTCAGGAAGCTCTGGGTGATCTGATCCAATCCACTTTCTACGAAGCCGTTGTTGAGCAGAAGCTCAATCCAGCTGGCGCTCCGGCCGTTGAGCCGAAGTCGTTCGAGAAAGGCAAGGATCTGGAATACGTTGCGACCTTCGAAGTATTCCCGGAGTTCACCGTTGGCGGCTTCGAGTCCATCGCCATCGAGCGCCTGCAGGCTGACGTGGCTGACGCCGACGTCGACAACATGCTGGAAATCCTGCGCAAGCAGAACACCCGTTTCGAAGCCACCGAGCGTGCTGCTGAGAATGGCGATCAGCTGAATATCGATTTCGTTGGCAAGATCGACGGCGAAGCTTTCGCGGGCGGTTCGGCCAAGGGCACTCAGCTGGTTCTCGGCTCCGGCCGCATGATCCCTGGCTTTGAAGATGCCCTGGTTGGCGCCAAGGCCGGCGAAGAGCGCGTAATCAACCCGACTTTCCCGGCTGATTACCAGAATCTGGACCTGGCTGGCAAAACTGCCGAGTTCACTGTCACCGTCAACAGCATTGCGGCCCCTCAGCTGCCTGAGCTGAATGATGACTTCTTCGCCCTGTTCGGCGTGAAAGAAGGCGGTCTGGAAGGCTTCCGCGCTGAAGTGCGCAAGAACATGGAGCGCGAGCTGCGCCAGGCCATCAAATCCAAGGTTAAAAACCAGGTGATGGACGGTCTGTTGGCTGCCAACCCGATCGAAGTGCCGAAGGCGCTGATCAGCAACGAAGTGAACCGT
Organism: Pseudomonas sp. 1928-m; assembly: GCF_029269135.1. Classification (NCBI taxonomy): domain Bacteria; kingdom Pseudomonadati; phylum Pseudomonadota; class Gammaproteobacteria; order Pseudomonadales; family Pseudomonadaceae; genus Pseudomonas; species Pseudomonas sp. 1928-m. Next base: position 220,666 of record NZ_JARIXO010000004.1, read on the forward strand.
CTGCGCGTGCAGGCCGTTCAGCAGTTCGGTGGCAACCTCAAGCCTGAGCAGCTGCCAGCTGAGCTGTTCGAAGAGCAAGCCAAGCGTCGTGTTGTGCTGGGCCTGGTTGTCGCTGAAGTGGTCAAGCAGTGTGAACTGAAGCCGGACGACGCCCGCGTTCGCGAAATGATTCAGGAAATGGCTTCGGCTTACCAAGAGCCTGAGCAGGTTGTGGCCTGGTACTACAAAAACGACCAGCAAATGAACGAAGTGCGTTCGGTTGTACTGGAAGAGCAAGTTGTAGATACTGTTTTGCAGAAGGCCAACGTGACCGATAAAGCGGTCTCGTACGAAGAAGCTGTCAAGCCGGTAGAAGCACCACAAGCCGCCTGATTTCTTTACCTCGTTCGAACACGCCATAAGCCAGCCTCCGTGCTGGCTTATGCGTATTTGTGACATGACTATTTAGGGAGCGAGTGCACGCATGTCCCGCAATCCTTTTATGCAGCAAATGCCTGATATCCAAGCCGCTGGCGGCCTGGTACCCATGGTTGTCGAGCAGACGGCTCGCGGTGAGCGCGCCTACGACATCTATTCGCGCCTGCTCAAGGAGCGAGTGATCTTTCTTGTTGGCCCTGTAGAGGACTACATGGCCAACCTGATCTGTGCGCAACTGTTGTTCCTTGAGGCGGAAAATCCGGACAAGGACATTCACCTGTACATCAACTCCCCGGGTGGTTCGGTGACAGCGGGTATGTCGATTTACGACACCATGCAGTTCATCAAGCCTAACGTGTCCACTACCTGTATTGGTCAGGCGTGCAGCATGGGCGCATTCCTGCTGACCGCTGGCGCCGAGGGCAAGCGTTACTGCCTGCCGAACTCGCGCGTGATGATTCACCAGCCTCTGGGTGGTTTCCAAGGGCAGGCGTCGGACATCGAAATTCACGCCAAGGAAATCCTCTTCATCCGTGAGCGCCTCAACATGCTGATGGCCAAGCACAGTGGACGCACCTTGGAAGAAATCGAGCGCGATACCAACCGTGATAATTTCATGAGCGCCGAAGCCGCTCGTGAGTACGGGTTGATCGACGCAGTGATTGAAAAGCGCCCCGCTTAATATAAGCAACTCAAAATAGGGCGGGTCGGCGTGTCCGGCCTCTGGCGGGCTTGAAAAAGCCCGCATAAGCCTTCATCTTGTGTTGCAAGCCTATCGGATTTGGATTGAACGAATGACTGACACCCGCAACGGCGAGGACAACGGCAAGCTGCTTTATTGCTCCTTCTGCGGCAAAAGCCAGCATGAAGTGCGCAAATTGATTGCCGGCCCCTCGGTCTTTATCTGCGACGAGTGCGTCGACCTGTGCAATGACATCATCCGTGAGGAGGTGCAGGAAGCCCAGGCCGAGAGCAGCGCGCATAAATTGCCTGCTCCCAAGGAAATCAGCACCATCCTCGATCAGTACGTCATTGGTCAGGAGCGTGCGAAAAAGGTTCTGGCGGTAGCGGTGTACAACCACTACAAGCGCCTCAACCAGCGCGACAAGAAAGACGATGTCGAGCTGGGCAAAAGCAACATCCTGCTGATTGGTCCGACTGGCTCGGGTAAAACCCTGCTGGCCGAAACCCTGGCACGCTTGCTTAACGTACCGTTCACTATCGCCGACGCCACCACCCTGACCGAAGCCGGTTATGTCGGTGAGGACGTCGAGAACATCATTCAGAAGCTGCTGCAGAAGTGTGATTACGATGTGGAAAAAGCCCAGATGGGCATCGTCTACATCGACGAAATCGACAAGAWTTCGCGCAAATCGGATAACCCGTCGATTACCCGCGACGTATCGGGCGAGGGCGTGCAGCAGGCACTGCTCAAGCTGATCGAGGGTACGGTTGCCTCAGTGCCGCCGCAGGGCGGTCGCAAGCATCCGCAGCAGGAGTTCCTGCAGGTTGATACGCGCAACATTCTGTTTATCTGCGGTGGTGCGTTCTCTGGTCTGGAAAAAGTTATCCAGGGTCGCTCGACCAAGGGTGGTATCGGCTTCAGCGCCGAAGTCCGCAGCAAGGAAGAGGGCAAGAAAATCGGCGAGTCACTGCGCGCCGTTGAGCCTGATGACTTGGTCAAGTTTGGCCTGATTCCTGAGTTCGTGGGCCGCTTGCCGGTTATCGCCACGCTGGATGAATTGGACGAAGCGGCTTTGGTGCAGATTCTGACTGAGCCGAAGAACGCCCTGACCAAGCAATACGCCAAGCTGTTCGAGATGGAAGGGGTTGAACTGGAGTTCCGTCCGGATGCGCTGAAATCGGTTGCCCACAAGGCGCTGGAGCGTAAGACCGGGGCCCGCGGCCTGCGTTCGATTCTCGAAGGTATCCTGCTCGATACCATGTACGAGATTCCGTCGCAGTCTGATGTCAGCAAGGTGGTTATCGATGAAAGCGTCATCGATGGCACCTCCAAGCCGTTGCTCATTTATGAGAACAACGAGCTGCCAGCCAAGGCTGCGCCTGACGCGTAACAGCTTTGCAACATGTTGAAAGCAAGGGGCCTGCGGGCCCCTTTGCTTTTGCTGCGCCAGCGCTTGTTTTTTGTTGGGGCTGCCCCCATCTTAGGGCTAAGGGTCATCCCATCTGTTTACGGCCGTATGGCCGCTGTAGAGCCAAAATCATGAAGACAACCATCGAATTGCCTCTCCTGCCGTTGCGCGATGTTGTGGTCTATCCGCACATGGTCATTCCGTTATTCGTCGGGCGTGAGAAATCCATTGAGGCCCTTGAGGCTGCGATGACGGGCGACAAACAAATTCTGCTCCTCGCACAGAAGAATCCTGCTGACGACGATCCGGATGAGGCTGGCCTCTACCGCGTCGGTACCGTCGCCACTGTGTTGCAGCTGCTGAAATTGCCAGACGGCACCGTCAAGGTGTTGGTCGAGGGCGAGCAGCGCGGCGAGATTGAGCGCTTTATCGAGGTCGATGGTCACTGCCGGGCTGAAGTGCAGCTGATCGATGAGGTGGCTGCCGCCGAGCGTGAGTCCGAGGTCTTCACCCGCAGCCTGCTCAGCCAATTTGAGCAGTACGTACAGCTCGGCAAGAAGGTACCTGCCGAGGTGCTGGCGTCCCTCAATGGCATCGATGAGCCGAGCCGCTTGGTCGACACCATGGCCGCGCATATGGTGCTGAAGATCGAGCAGAAGCAGGAAATCCTGGAAATCACTGATCTGCAGGCGCGGGTCGAGCATGTTCTGGCGCTGCTTGATGCTGAAATCGACCTGTTGCAGGTCGAGAAGCGCATCCGTGGTCGGGTCAAGAAGCAAATGGAGCGCAGCCAGCGCGAGTACTACCTGAATGAGCAGATGAAGGCCATCCAGAAGGAGCTGGGCGACAGCGAAGAAGGTCATAACGAACTCGATGAGCTGAAAAAACGCATCGAGAATGCTGGGCTGACTGCCGAAGCGCACACCAAGGCAAATGCTGAACTGAACAAGCTCAAGCAGATGTCGCCGATGTCGGCTGAAGCCACCGTGGTGCGCTCTTATATCGATTGGCTGGTCAATGTGCCGTGGAAGGCGCAGAGCAAGGTACGCCTGGATCTGGCGCGTGCCGAAGCGATCCTCGATGCCGACCATTACGGTCTGGATGAGGTCAAAGAGCGCATTCTTGAATACCTCGCCGTGCAAAAGCGCGTGAAGAAAATCAAAGGTTCGGTGCTTTGTCTGGTCGGCCCGCCTGGTGTGGGTAAAACCTCGCTGGCTGAGTCGATTGCCAGCGCCACCAACCGCAAGTTCGTACGCATGGCCCTTGGCGGCGTACGTGATGAGGCGGAAATCCGTGGTCATCGCCGCACTTACATCGGTTCCATGCCAGGTCGTCTGATTCAGAAGATGACCAAGGTTGGCGTGCGCAACCCGCTGTTCCTGCTCGATGAAATCGACAAGATGGGCCAGGACATGCGCGGCGACCCTGCGTCGGCGCTGCTTGAGGTACTGGACCCAGAGCAGAATCACAACTTCAACGATCACTATCTGGAGGTCGATTACGACCTGTCCGATGTGATGTTCCTCTGCACGGCCAACTCGATGAACATTCCAGGGCCGTTGCTGGACCGTATGGAGGTGATTCGCCTACCGGGTTACACCGAAGCCGAGAAGATCAACATCGCGATCAAATACCTGGCGCCCAAGCAGGTTCAGGCCAATGGTCTGAAGAAGGTTGAGCTGGTGTTTGAGGACGCAGCGATCCGCGACATCATTCGCTATTACACTCGCGAGGCGGGTGTGCGCGGTCTGGAACGGCAGATTGCCAAGGTGTGCCGTAAGGTGGTCAAGGAGCACTCCACCGAGAAGCGCTTCCAGGTCACCGTCACAGCTGATTCGCTTGAGCATTTCCTCGGCGTGCGTAAGCACCGCTATGGTTTGGCCGAGCAGCAGGATCAAATTGGTCAGGTCACCGGCCTTGCCTGGACCCAGGTTGGCGGTGAGCTGCTGACCATCGAGGCGGTTGTGGTGCCTGGTAAAGGTCAGCTGATCAAAACCGGCTCGCTTGGTGATGTGATGCTGGAATCCATCACTGCTGCGCAGACTGTTGTACGCAGTCGAGCTAAGAGTCTGGGCGTGCCTGTGGACTTCTATGAGAAGCAGGACATCCATATCCATATGCCGGAAGGGGCGACGCCCAAAGATGGCCCCAGCGCAGGCGTTGGCATGTGTACGGCGCTGGTTTCAGCCCTGACGCAGATACCGGTGCGTGCGGACGTGGCAATGACCGGTGAAATTACCCTGCGTGGTCAAGTATTGGCCATTGGTGGTTTGAAAGAAAAACTGCTGGCCGCTCACCGTGGTGGAATCAAGACCGTGATCATTCCGGAAGAGAATGTGCGCGATTTGAAAGAGATTCCGGAGAATATTAAGCAAGACCTGCAGATTAAACCGGTTAAATGGATTGACGAGGTCCTGCAAATTGCGCTGCAATACGCCCCGGAGCCCTTGCCTGATGCGGCTCCCATGGTTGCAAAGGATGAAAAACGCGAGACTGATTCCAAGGAGCGAATTAGCACGCATTAGCCGGAGGGGTTTCTTGACACATTTTTAGAGCCCTTGTTATAAAGCGGCTCTTATCGTGTCGGCAGGCTCTCCGCACCAGCTTCGCTTACATTTAAAAGCAAGAAATAAACTCAACAGAAATTAAGGGGACTTAAGAGTGAACAAGTCGGAACTGATCGATGCCATCGCTGCATCTGCTGATATCCCAAAAGCTGTTGCCGGCCGTGCGCTGGACGCAGTAATTGAATCCGTTACTGGCGCTCTGAAGGCTGGTGACTCCGTAGTACTGGTTGGCTTCGGCACCTTCGCTGTTAAAGAGCGTGCTGCTCGCACTGGCCGTAATCCACAAACTGGTAACCCGATCAGCATCGCTGCTGCCAAGATTCCAGGCTTCAAAGCCGGTAAAGCTCTGAAAGACGCTGTCAACTAAGCCTCTTTCGGTTTTGCCCAGCAGATCAGTTGAATGGCTGATCTGACGCGGGGCGGGATGTTCAGTCAGTCATAACTCGCTGAACACGACGAATCAGCTGCTTGAGTTCGATCCGCTTCGCCAGTTACGAGAAGGCGCATCCACTGATGCGCCTTTCTTCTATCCGGATTTTACCCACACTGCGCGACTGCTTTATTTGTACAGTCGTTCTGGGGGACGCATGCTGCAAAACATCAGGGACAATTCACAGGGTTGGATTGCCAAAACCATCATCGGCATCATTGTCGCGCTGCTCGCGCTGACGGGTGTGGATGCCATTTTTACCAGCACCAGTAATAGCCAGAATGCCGCTGAAGTGAATGGCGAGAAGATCACTTCTGCCGAGCTCAGCCAGGCTGTCGAGATGCAGCGTCGTCAATTGCTGCAACAGTTGGGGCGCGATTTTGATGCCTCCCTGCTGGACGAGAAGCTGCTGCGTGAAGCCGCCCTGAATGGCCTGGTTGAGCGCACCTTGTTGCTCGATAGCGCCAAAAACGCCAAGTTCGCCTTTTCGCAACAAGCGCTGGATCAGCTGATCCTGAAAACACCTGAGTTTCTTGTTGATGGCCAGTTCAACGCTGAGCGTTTCGATCAGGTTATCCGTCAGCTGGGCTACAGCCGCTTGCAGTTCCGCCAGATGCTTGAGCAGGAAATGCTCATCGGTCAGTTGCGCGCTGGTTTGGCCAACAGCGGCTTTGTGACCGATGCCCAGGTGCAAGCCTTTGCCGCCCTGGAAAAGCAGACCCGCGACTTCGCCACGCTGACCCTCAAAGCTGATCTGGATGCAGTCACGCTTAGCGATGACGACATCAAGGCGTATTACGACGCTCAGGCCAGCGAGTTCATGAGTCCTGAGCAGGTTGTGCTGGAATACGTCGAATTGAAGAAGGATGCCTTCTTCGATCAGGTTGAAGTCACTGATGAGGCGCTGCAAAGCGCTTATCAGAGCGAAATCGCCAATCTCGCCGAGCAGCGCCGTGCCGCGCACATTCTGGTTGAGGTCAACGATAAGCTGAATGACGAACAAGCCCAGGCCAAACTGGTTGCGGTGCAGAAGCGTCTTGAGCAGGGCGAAGATTTCGCCGCGCTGGCCAAAGAAGTCTCCGATGATTCGGGTTCGGCAGGTGAGGGCGGTGATCTGGGCTTTGCCGGCCCTGGCGTATATGACCCTGCCTTTGAAGAAGCGCTGTATGCGCTGGACGAGAATGCTGTATCGGCTCCCGTACGCAGTGAGTTCGGCTGGCACCTGATCAAGCTGTTGGGCGTTCAGGCGCCGGAAGTGCCGAGCTTCGCCAGCCTGGAAGAGAAACTGCAGCGCGACCTCAAGGCGCGTCAGGTTGAGCAGCGCTTTGTCGAAGTTTCCAAAGACCTTGAAGACGCCGCGTTTGAAGCCTCTGACCTGGCTCAGCCAGCTCAGGAGCTGGGTCTTGAGGTCAAGACCACTGAGGCCTTTGGTCGTCAGGGTGGTACTGAAGGCCTGACTGCCAATCGTCAGGTGATTCAAGCGGCATTCAGCGATGAAGTGCTGGAAGACGGCAGCAACAGCAGTGTGATCGAGCTTGATCCGAACACTGTGGTGGTGGTGCGCGTTAAAGAGCACAACAAGCCTGAGCAACTGCCGCTTGAGCAGGTTGCCGATAGCATCCGCGCTCAGTTGACCAAGGTTCGTGCAAGCGAAGCCGTCAAAGCCCAAGCCGAGGAGCAGCTGGCTGCTCTGCGCGCAGGTCAGACGCCGGTTACCCAGGCCGATGCTGCGCAAGGCTGGAATGTTGTTGAAGCGGCGACGCGTAGCCAGGAAGGCGTTGAGCCGGTGGTGCTGCAGGCGCTGTTCCGCATGCCCAAGCCTGAAGCGGCCGACAAGCCGACTTTCGCCGGTATCAGTCTGAGCAATGGCGATTTCGTGATCATCCGTCTCAATGGCGTAAGCCAGCCTGAGCAAGCGCTGTCGGATGAGGACAAGGCCATGTACAGCCGCTTCCTCGCCTCGCGCGTTGGTCAGCAGGACTTCGCCGCGTTCCGCAAGCTATTGGAAGAGAAGGCTGATATCGAGCGCTTCTGATCGATATCGCTGACGTATAAAAAAGGCCGCTTGATTAAGCGGCCTTTTTCATTGCTGCGGTTTAACCACTCACTCTTCCATGGCGCCCATGGCGGTGGTGTTGAAGCCGCCGTCGACGTACATGATCTCGCCGCTGACGCCCGAGGCCAGATCCGAGCAGAGGAAGGCGCCGGCGTTGCCGACTTCATCGATGGTCACGTTGCGGCGCAGTGGGGTCTGCTTCTCGTTGGCCGCGAGCATCTTGCGGAAGCTCTTGATACCGGAAGCCGCCAGGGTGCGAATCGGGCCAGCGGAGATGGCGTTGACGCGGGTGCCTTCTGGGCCGAGGCTGCCGGCCAGGTAACGGACGCCGGCTTCCAGGCTGGCCTTGGCCATGCCCATGACGTTGTAGTTCGGCATGGTGCGTTCTGCGCCCAGGTAGGACAGGGTCAGCAGGCTGCCATTGCGGCCTTTCATCATCTCGCGGCCAGCTTTGGCCAGGGCAACGAAGCTGTAGGCGCTGATGTCGTGAGCAATGCGGAAGCCTTCACGGGTGGTGACGTCGGTGAAGTCGCCGTCCAGTTGGTCGCCAGGGGCGAAGCCTACCGAGTGAACGATGCAATCCAGACCGTCCCACTTCTTGCTCAGGGCTTCGAATACCGAGGCGATTTCCTCATCGTTGGCTACATCGCAAGGGAAGCACAGCTCAGGACCTGAGCCCCAATCAGCGGCAAAGCCTTCGACACGGCCTTTGAGCTTTTCGTTCTGGTAGGTGAAGGCCAATTCGGCGCCTTCACGGTGCATGGCTGCCGCGATGCCGGAGGCGATGGACAGTTTGCTGGCGACGCCAACGATCAGTACGCGCTTGCCGCTTAGAAAACCCATGGGTGTTGTTCCTCTTCCTGTCTACAAGGATTGGCAGGCAGTTGAAAAGCTACCTGCGTTGCCATCACTGCGTTAAAAACAGACGAAAAATGCTCATTTACAGCGCGTAAACTCCGCTTTTTCGCCTGCTTTTGCCTTGCGCTGGCTGCCTCGCCAACGCTTTTCAATAGCCTGTTAGTCAGCTGGGACCATAAAGGCCGCTTCCAGCAACTGCTGTGTATAGATGTCCTGTGGCGCGGCAAAGACACGTGCCGCCGGGCCTTGCTCGACCACTTTGCCCTGTTTGACCACCATCACCTGGTGACTCAAGGCCCTGACTACCGCCAGGTCATGGCTGATAAACAGGTAAGTCAGATTGTATTTGGCCTGCAGCGAGCGTAGCAGCTCGACCACCTGGCGCTGCACGGTGCGGTCGAGGGCCGAGGTTGGCTCATCCAGCAGGATCAGTGCGGGTTTCAGCACCAAGGCGCGGGCGATGGCGATGCGTTGGCGCTGGCCACCGGAAAACTCGTGGGGATAGCGATGGCGGGTTTCCGGGTCCAGGCCCACTTCCACCAGAGCGGCGATAATCGCCTGTTCCTGCTCGGCCTCGCTGCCCATGCGGTGAATCTGCAAACCTTCGCCGACAATCTGGCCAACGCACATGCGCGGGCTGAGGCTGCCGAAGGGGTCCTGAAACACCACCTGCATCTGCCGGCGCAGCGGGCGCACGTCGTGTTGCGAGAGTTGATCGATGGTCTGGCCCTGGAAGCGGATACTGCCCTGACTGCCGAGCAGGCGCAGAATCGCCAAGCCCAAGGTGGATTTACCCGAGCCGCTTTCGCCGACGATGCCCAGGGTATGGCCCTGCGGCAGGCTGAAGTTGATGCCGTCCACGGCTTTGACATGGTCGACCGTGCGGCGCAGCAAGCCCTTTTTGATCGGGAACCAGACGCGCAGGTTGTCGATTTCCAGCATGGTTTTGCCCGGCGGCTGATCGACCGGGTCGCCCGTGGGTTCGGCGCCCAGCAGCTCGCGGGTGTAGGGGTGTTGTGGGTCTTTAAACAGGGTTTCGCAGGCCGCCTGTTCAACGATATGCCCGTGTTGCATGACGCAGACGCGGTGGGCAATCCGTCGCACCAGATTGAGGTCGTGGCTGATCAGCAGAATCGCCATGCCCAGGCGCGCCTGCAGGTCCTTGAGCAGTTCAAGAATCTTCAGCTGCACAGTGACGTCCAGCGCGGTGGTTGGCTCGTCGGCAATCAGCAGTTCCGGCTCATTGGCCAGGGCCATGGCGATCACCACACGCTGGCGTTGCCCGCCTGACAGCTCGTGTGGATAGGCCTTGAGGCGCTTGTGCGGCTCGGGAATACCAACCAGCTCCAGCAGCTCCAGTGTGCGCGCTGTGGCGGCCTTGCCGCGCAGACCTTTATGCAGGGCCAGCACCTCGTTGATCTGCTTTTCGATGCTGTGCAGCGGGTTGAGCGAGGTCATGGGCTCCTGAAAGACCATGGCGATACGGTTGCCGCGAATGCCGCGCAGCTTGTTCTCGTTCAGTTTAAGCAGGTCTTGCCCGGCGTAGTGAATGCTGCCGCTGGGGTGCTGCGCCAGCGGGTAGGGCAGCAGGCGCAGGATAGAGTGCGCGGTGACCGATTTGCCCGAGCCGCTTTCGCCCACCAGGGCCAGGGTTTCACCGCGCTTGATGTCGAAGCTGACGCCTTCCAGCACACGCTGCTTGAGGCTGCCGCTGACGAACTCGACCGCCAGGTCGCGGACTTCGATGAGGGTGTTGGAGTCGGTCATGTCATTTCCTCGGATCGAAGGCATCACGTGCCGCTTCGCCGATAAACACCAGCAGGCTGAGCATCAGGGCGAGGACGGCAAAGGCGCTAATACCGAGCCAGGGCGCCTGCAGGTTGGATTTGCCCTGGGCCACCAGCTCGCCGAGTGACGGCGCGCCAGGCGGCAGGCCGAAACCGAGGAAATCCAGCGCGGTGAGGGTGCCGATCGCGCCGGTGAGGATGAACGGCATAAAGGTCATGGTGGAAATCATCGCGTTGGGCAGGATATGGCGAAACATGATCGAGCCGTTCTGCATCCCCAGGGCACGGGCTGCGCGCACGTATTCCAGGTTGCGCCCACGGAGGAACTCGGCGCGCACCACATCCACCAGGCTCATCCAGGAGAACAGCAGCATGATGCCCAGCAGCCACCAGAAGTTCGGTTGCACGAAGCTGGCGAGGATGATCAGCAGGTAGAGCACCGGCAGGCCGGACCAGATTTCCAGAAAGCGCTGCCCAGCCAGATCGACCCAGCCGCCGTAGAAGCCCTGCAGGGCGCCGGCAAACACGCCGATTACCGAACTGGCCAGGGTCAGGATCAGGGCGAACAGCACCGAGATGCGGAAGCCATAGATCACCCGCGCCAGCACGTCGCGGCCCTGGTCATCGGTGCCCAGCAGGTTTTCCGCCGAAGGCGGCGCCGGGGCGGGCACCTGCAGGTCGTAGTTGATGCTGGAGTAGCTGTAGCGGATCGGTGGCCAGATCATCCAGCCGTCCTTTTCCTTGATCAGTTCCTGGATATACGGACTCTTGTAGTTGGCCTGCAGCGGGAATTCGCCACCGAAGGTGGTTTCCGGGTAGCGCTTGAAGACCGGGAAATACAGTTCGCTGTCGTAGCTCACCACCAACGGTTTGTCGTTGGCGATCATCTCGGCGCCGAGGGTGACGAAGAACAGCGCGAGAAACACCCACAGCGACCACCAGCCGCGTTTGTGCGCCTTGAACAGCTGGAAGCGGCGTTGATTGATTGGCGACAGTTTCATCTCAACCCTCCCGGCTTTCGAAGTCGATACGCGGATCGACCAGGGTGTAGGTAATGTCGCCGATCAATTTCACCACCAGGCCCAGCAACGTGAAGATAAACAGGGTGCCGAACACCACCGGGTAATCGCGGTTGATCGCAGCCTCGAAGCTCATCAGGCCGAGGCCGTCGAGGGAGAAGATCACCTCGATCAGCAATGAGCCGGTAAAGAAGATGCCGATAAAGGCCGCCGGGAAGCCGGCGATGATGATCAGCATGGCGTTGCGGAACACATGGCCATAGAGCACGCGGTTGTTGCTTAGGCCCTTGGCGCGAGCAGTGACCACATACTGTTTGTTGATCTCATCAAGAAAGCTGTTCTTGGTCAGTAGCGTCAGGGTGGCGAAGTTGCCAATAACCAGGGCAGTGACGGGCAGTGCCAGGTGCCAGAAGTAGTCGAGCAGCTTGCCGGTAAAGCTCAGCTCGTCGAAGTTGTTCGAGGTCAGCCCGCGCAGCGGGAACCAGTCCCAGTAACTACCCCCGGCAAACAGCACGATCAGCAGGATGGCGAAGAGGAAGGCCGGGATGGCGTAGCCGACGATGATCAGTGAGCTGGTCCAGACGTCAAAGGCGCTGCCATGGCGGGTGGCCTTGGCGATGCCCAGCGGGATCGACACCAGGTACATGATCAGCGTGCTCCACAGCCCCAGGGAGATCGATACCGGCATCTTCTCGATGATCAGGTCGATGACCTCGGCATCGCGAAAGAAACTTGAGCCGAAATCCAGCTGCGCGTAACTCTTGAGCATCAGCCAGAAGCGTTCCGGGGCGGACTTATCGAAGCCGTACATGCGTTCGATTTCCGCCACCAGCTCCGGGTCCAGTCCCTGGGCACCGCGGTAGTTGGAACCGGCCACCGAGACTTCTGCACCGCCACCGGCAATCCGGCTGGTAGCGCCGTCAAAGCCTTCCAGCTTGGCGATCATCTGCTCGACTGGGCCACCGGGGGCGGCCTGGATGATGATGAAGTTGATCAGCAGAATGCCGAACAGCGTGGGGATGATCAGCAGCAGCCGACGAAAGATATACGCCAGCATGTTATTGCTCCACGTCGGTGGTGGGCTGGGCGGCCGCTTCGTCAGCCGCTGCTTCTGGTGATTTGCCGCGGGCCCACCAGGTGTGCAGGCCTATGTCGTATTTCGGGCTGACCTTGGGATGCTCGAAACGGTTCCAGTAGGCCACGCGCCAGGTTTTGATATGCCAGTTGGGCACCACGTAGTGGCCCCACAGCAACACGCGGTCAAGGGCGCGGGTGTGGCTGATCAGGCTCTGGCGCGAGTCGGCATTGATCAGGCCTTCGACCAGACTGTCCACGGCAGGGTCTTTCAGACCGATAAAGTTGCGGCTGCCGGGGTTGTCGGCGCTGCTGGAGTGCCAGTATTCGCGCTGCTCGTTGCCGGGGGAGTTGGACTGGCCAAAGCCGCCGACGATCAGGTCAAAGTCACGCGAACGCAGGCGGTTGATGTATTGGGACACGTCAACGCGGCGGATCACTAGATCGATGCCCAGATCGGCCAGGTTGCGCTTGAACGGCAGCAGGATGCGTTCGAATTCGGTTTGCGCCAGGAGGAATTCGAAGCTCACCGGCTTGCCGGTGCTGTCGAGCATCTTGTCGCCATCCACGCGCCAGCCGGCTTCCTGCAGCAACTGATAAGCGCGGCGCTGCTGCTCACGAATGATGCCGCTGCCATCGGTGAGCGAAGGTTGGTATTCGTCGGTAAATACCTGGGGCGGAATCTGCGCGCGCAAAGGCTCTAGCAGCTTCAACTCATCTGCGGAGGGCAGGCCGACAGAGGCCAGTTCAGAGTTGTCGAAGTAGCTGCGCGTGCGCGTGTAGGCGCCATTGAATAGCTGGCGATTGGCCCATTCGAAATCAAACAGCAGGCCCAGGGCTTCACGCACGCGGCGGTCGTTGAACAGCGGGCGGCGGGTATTGAAGATAAAACCCTGCATGCCGGTGGGGTTGTGGTTGGCAATCTCTTCCTTGATCAGCTGGCCGTTGGCCACGGCGGTGTTGTTGTAGGCGGTGGCCCAGTTCTTTGCGCTGATTTCCAGCCAGTAGTCGAACTGCCCGGCCTTGAGTGCTTCGAGGGCGACAGTGTTGTCGCGGTAGTAGTCGATTTCCAGGGTGTCGAAGTTGTAGAAGCCGCGGTTGACCGGCAGGTCCTTGCCCCACCAGTCCTTGACCCGCTCATAGCGGATCGAACGGCCGGCTTGCACATTCGCCACCTTGTAGGGGCCGCTGCCCAGCGGGACTTCCAGGTTGCCCTTGCTGAAGTCGCGCTCGGCCCACCAGTGTTTTGGCAGTACCGGCAACTGGCCGACAATCAGCGGCAGTTCGCGATTGCCGGCCTGCTTGAAGATAAAGCGCACGCGGTGCGTGCTTTCAACTTCAACCTTGTCGACGTCGGCGTAATAACCGCGGTACATCGGTGCGCCTTTGCTCATCAGCGTATCGAAGGTGAATTTGACATCTTCGGCGGTGACTGGCTGGCCGTCATGAAAGCGCGCTTCGGGGCGCAGGTAGAAGCGTACCCAGGCATTGTCCGGTGCTTTCTCGATTTTCTCGGCAAGCAGGCCGTATTCGGTAAAGGGTTCGTCCAGGCCGTGGCGGGTCAGGGTGTCGTAGATCATGCCGATATCTTCGGCGGCGACACCCTTGTTGATAAAGGGATTGAGGCTGTCGAAGCCGCCAAAGCCGGCCTGGCGCAAGCTGCCGCCTTTGGGTGCATCCGGGTTTACGTAGTCGAAGTGCTTGAAATTGGCCGGGTACTTGGGCGGTTCGTCATACAGGGTTTGCGCGTGCTTGGGGCCGGCCAGGGCCAGGCTGGCAACGCCAAGCAGGGCAATGCTGCTGACGTGGATAAACAGGGCGCGCAATGCATGGGTCATTCAGCGTTCTCCATGGATTTCAGCCACCAGGTACGCAGGCCCAGGGTGTAGGGCGGCGTGGTGACGAAGGCAAATCGGTTGCGGTAAGCCAGGCGGTGGTAATCGATATACCAGTTTGGAATGCTGTAGTGCTGCCACAACAGTACCCGGTCAAGGGCACGGGTGGCGGCGACCTGCTCGTCACGGCTTTGTGCCGACAGCAGTTTTTCGATCATGGCGTCGACGACCGGATGGGTAACGCCGGCGTAATTCCTGCCGCCTTTGATCTTGGCCTGGGATGAATGGAAATACAGCGACTGTTCCAGGCCGGGGCTGAGGGTTTGCGGCAGAGTCAGCAAAATCATGTCGAAGTCGTATTGATCGAGGCGCTGCTTGTACTGCGCGCGGTCGACGGTGCGCAGGTTGGCCTGGATGCCAATGCTGGCGAGGTTCTCGGTAAAGGGCTGGAGAATACGTTCAAGGTTTGGGTTGACCAGCAATATTTCGAAGCGCAGCGGTTGCCCGTCACTGTTGAGCAGGCGTTGGCCGGAGGGCTTCCAGCCGGCTTCGGCCAATAGACCGAGGGCACGACGCAAGGTTTCCCGTGGGATGCCCCGGCCATCGGTCTGCGGCATGCTGAACGGCTCGCTGAACAGGCGCGCCTGCAACTGTTTGCGATAGGGCGAGAGCAACAGCCACTCGGCGCCTTCCGGTTTGCCAGTGGCGGCAAACTCGCTGTTGGGGTAGTAGCTCTGGGCGCGGGTGTAGGAGCTGTTGAACAGCGCACGGTTGGCCCATTCGAAATCAAACATCAGGCCCAGGGCTTCGCGCACCTGGCGGTCGGCAAATACCGCGCGGCGGGTGTTCATAAACAGCGCCTGGGTTTGGGTCGGGATCTGGTGGGGGATCTCGGCGCGGATCACTTCGCCCCGACTCAATGCCGGGAAGCGATAGCCGTTGGCCCAGTTCTTCGCTTGCTGTTCGATATAAACGTCGAATTCGCCGGCCTTGAATGCCTCGAAGGCGACATGGCTGTCGCGGTAGAACTCCACATCGACCCGGTCGAAATTGTATTTGCCGCGATTGACCGGCAGCTTGGCGCCCCACCAGTCCTTGACCCGCTCAAACCTCAGGCTGCGCCCGGGGCTGACCTGGGTAATCCGGTAGGGCCCGCTGCCCAGCGGCGGTTCATAGGTGGTGGCCTTGAAGTCGCGGTCTTTCCAGTAGTGCTGCGGCAGCACCGGCAATTCGCCCAAACGCAGGATCAGCAGGGAATTGCCGGCACGCTTGAGCACAAAGCGGATGCTGTGGCGATTGAGGATGTCGACCCGTTTTACTTCCTGCAGGTTGGTGCGGTATTGCGGGTGACCCTCCTTGAGCAGCAGGCGGTAGGAGAAGGCCACGTCATAGGCGGTAATCGGCTTGCCGTCGTGAAAGCGCGCCTCGGGACGCAGGTTGAACACCACCCAGCTGCGATCATCACTGTACTCAACCGACTCGGCGATCAGGCCGTAGCTGGAGGCCGGCTCGTCACCGGAAGGGTCATAGGCGCCGGTGCCGACCATCAGCGGCGCATTCAGCTCGTTGACCCCGTACTGCAGAAAGTTGGCCGTGCTGATCGGGCTGCTGCCCTTGAGGGTGTAAGGGTTGAGCGTGTCGAATGTGCCGTTGGCCATCATCCGCAGTGTGCCGCCCTTGGGGGCTTCCGGGTTGACCCAGGCAAAATGGGTAAAGCTGGCGGGATACTTCAGCTCGCCAAACTGGGCGTAACCGTGGCTTTTATACAGAGTGGCCCAGGCAGATGAACTGATGGCCATGCAGAGAAGTAACGAGAGGAGGGGACGTATCAAGTGAAATATCCGATCCGTGGCGTCTTGTGGGCTGCTGGTCAGGCACATTAACAGCTTGTATCGGCTGGAAAAAGGGTAGGCTCGCGGCCAAGCAATAGCGGCACTTTGACTACACTCAAGCTATCCACTGCGAGGGCATCATTTTGGTAACAGCCTGCCATGGTTTGCAGTCATGGATCGATCGCTTCAACCAAGCCGAATTACCCGCCCTGGCCGCGGTGGTGCAGGATCTGCATCGTTTGACCCTGGGCGACAAATCCTCTGTGCAGCAACTGGCAGACGTTCTGCTACGCGACGCGGCCTTGACCACCAAGGTGCTGCGTATCGGCAACAGTGTGTACTACAACCCCTCTCAAGAGCCTATCCGCACCATTTCCCGGGCCATCGTGCTGATTGGCTTCGACAACGTACGGCAGATCGGCCTGTCGGTCAGCCTGATCGATGGTCTGCTGGCACGCAGCTCCCGCGATCAGCTTGCCGAACTGTTGGCACGCTCGTTTCATGCCGCCGTGCAGGCGCGCAATATCGCCGGCTACGTGCTGACGAAAAATGATGAGGAAGTGTTTATCGCCGCCTTGTTACATAACGTCGGTGAGCTGGCGTTCTGGGGCTGCGCCGGCGATGCGGCGGATGATCTGGCCAGCGCCCTGGCTCAGTCGGGTGTCGATGAGGATGAGGTGGTCATGCAGCTGCTGGGCACCAGTTTTCGCCAACTGAGTTTGGCGTTGGTGAAAAGCTGGAACCTGGGCGACACCGTCAGCCTGGCGCATCAGTCGACCAGCCAGAATGACCCGGCCGTCAAAGCCGTGACCCTAGGGGCGAAGATCAGTCAGGCCGCGCTGGATGGCTGGGATACCCCGGCCATGGAGGCTCTGGTCGGCCAGCTGGCCAGCTTTATCGGGGTGACTCCGCAGGAGGCCATGCAACAGGTGCTGGCCAGCGCCGAGGAAACCGTGAAGATGGCGGCGACCTTCGGTGCCAGCCAGCTGTGCAAACTGATCCCCAATACCGACCCGGAACAGATCCGCCTGCAGCAGGAGCAGCGCAAGGCGCGCCTGTTACAGCCCAATCTGCTGATATTGCAGCAGGCTTTGCAGGATCTTGGGCTAATGGTCTCGCGCCGTGCCGATCTCGGCCTGGTGCTCGATACGCTGTTCAAGGGCCTGCATCAGGGCGCAGGGCTGGAGCGCATCATGCTGGTGGTGCTGGCGGACGGGCAGAGTTGTTTCCGTGCCAAACGGGTGATTGGTGAAGGCACTGAGGGCTGGAACCATGACTTCGTCTTGCCCGTGGCGCAGCAAGAGCAGCCGCATATCTTCAGTTACGCGCTGCGTAATAAAGAAGCGCTCTGGATGGGCGTGCCCGCCAGTTACAACCTTAATGAGCTGGTCACCCAGCCGATTCGCCAGCGCCTGGGGCAGGGCATGTTCTTTATTGCACCGCTATTGGCGGGCACCCGCGAAATTGGCCTGCTGTATGCCGACAGCCGGGTGTCTGGGCGGGCGTTGAAGCATGAGCAGTTTGTCGCCTTTCAACGCTTTACCCAGTTGACCGGGCGCTGCCTGGAGGCGATGAGCAAGAAGGCCTGATCAGTTGAGGCTGTACAGGGTCAGGGTCTGCCCTGGCTTGAGCGCTTTGCCGGCTTTTGGATTCCAGCTTTGCAGGCTTTTCATTGGCACCTTGAAACGCTTGGCGATCAGGTACAGCGAGTCGCCCTGGCGTACTTTGTAATAAGTCGCACTCTGCCGGGGGGCACCGCCACTGCTACCGCTCGCACCACGGCTGGGTGCACTGGCTTGCAAGGTGAGCACCTGGCCGACCCGCAGGCTGTTGCCAGACAGCTTGTTCCAGCGCTGCACATCCTTGACGGCAACATTGTGGTTCTTGGCGATCAGCCAGAGGTTGTCGCCGTTTTTCACCCGGTAGGTACGGCTTGGCGCGCTGTGTGCGACGCTGCGCTGGAACACGGGCTCGCGCGCCGGCACACCGGGCTGCGCGGGAATACTGAGCATCTGGCCGATGCGCAGGTTGTTGCCGGAGAGCTTGTTGATGTCCTTGAGGGTGTTCACCGTCAGCTGATGGCGGTTGGCGATGCTGTGCAGGCTGTCGCCTGAGCGCACCCGGTACTGCTGCCAGTCGACCCGCTCCTGCGGTTTCATCAGCGACAGGTTGGCGGTCAGCAGTTCGGCCTTGTCGGTTGGCACCAGCAGGTGCTGCGGGCCATCCAGTGTTATGCCTTTCTTGAACGCAGGGTTGAGCAGGTACAGCTCGTCCTCATCCAGGTCGGCCATGGCGGCGACGCGCGAAAGGTCCATGCGCTGGGTGAATGCAACTTTCTCGAAATACGGTTCGTTGGCAATCGGCGCGAGGCTGACGCCATAGGCTTGCGGCGTCATTACCACTTGCGAGAGGGCCAGCAGCTTGGGCACGTAATTCTGGGTTTCCACCGGCAGCGAGAGGTTCCAGTAATCGGTTGGCAGGCCGAGCTTCTGGTTGCGCTCAATCGCCCGGCTGACGCGGCCTTCACCGGCGTTATAGGCCGCCAAGGCCAGCAGCCAGTCGCCGTTGAACATTTCCTTGAGGCGCGTCAGGTAACTGATCGCGGCATCGGTCGAGGCCATCACGTCGCGGCGGCCGTCGTACCAGTTGGTCTGGCGCAGGTTGAAGTTGCGCCCCGTGGACGGGATGAACTGCCACAGCCCGACAGCATGGGCATGGGAGTAGGCCAGCGGGTTGTACGAGCTTTCGATCATCGGCAGCAGCGCCAGCTCCATCGGCATATTGCGCTGTTCCAAGCGCTCAACGATAAAGTGGATATAGGGGCTGCTGCGCTCGCCGGCTTTCTCGATAAACGAAGGGTTACTGACGAACCACAGGCGTTGTTGCTCGATGCGCGGGTTGAGGGTGATGGTGTCTTGCAGCTGGTAGCCGTTGCGCACCCGTTCCCAGATGTCTTTGGGTTCTTCGGGGGTTGGTGCCACGCTGCTGTTCAGCCATTCCGGCTCTTGCTCAAGACCGACCGCGCGGTCGGTGTCGCGGCCGCTGTCAGGGCGGTATTGGTTGCTGGTCTGGCAACCGGCCAGGGTTACGCACATGATCACCACAAGCGTCTGAGCGCTTTGTGCCAATGCCTTTAAATTCAAGGTCTTGCGTGGTGATAGAGGCATTGGCGGCGATGTACTTCCCGGCGAAAAGGTCGGGCGATTCTAGGAACCAGCCTGCCCTTGGTCAAGTTTTAACCAGTCTTTTGTGTGGTTGTCGAGGTTTAGAAATGGTCCTTCCAGGCGCGTAACGCGGCGAACACCTGCGCTGGCGAGCGGCTTGCAGGCCCTTCGCGCTCGCTGATGCGGGCGCCGACCGACGGTTGTGCGCTGCGTAGAAAAGGATTGGTCGCGCGCTCTAAAGCAATCGATGACGGCAGGCTGATTTGTCCGGCTTCGCGCCATTGGCTGACCTGCGCCAAGCGTTGTTGGATTTCCGCGTTATCCGGCTCAACGGCGGCGGCAAAGCGCAGGTTGCTCAGGGTGTATTCATGGGTGCAGAACACCTGAGTCTGTTCGGGGAGGGCGGCCAGGCGGCTGAGCGAGTTGTGCATCTGTTCGGGGCTGCCTTCGAATAGGCGACCACAGCCGCCAGCAAACAGTGTGTCGCCACAGAACAGCCAGTGCTGCTCGGGCTGGATATAGGCGATATGCCCAAGGGTGTGCCCCGGTACTTCATATATGTCGAAACGCTGGCCCAGCACGTCGGCCTGGTCGCCGTCGCGCAGCGCCAGGTCACGGCCAGGGATCTTCTCATTGGCCGGCCCGAGCACTCGTGCACCCGTAGCGGCTTTGAGGCGCTCGATACCGCCGACGTGATCGAAATGATGGTGGGTGATCAGAATGTCACTCAACTGCCAGCCGGGGTTGGCCGCCAGCCAGGCTTCTACCGGGGCGGCGTCGCCCGGGTCGACAACAGCGCAGCGGCGCTGTTCGGCGTCTTGCAGCAGCCATATATAGTTGTCGGAGAATGCAGGCAGGGCGTCGATTTTAATCATCAGTGGGTCGCTAAGCAGGGCACAAAGGTGCATCTTAGGACGCAATGGCGGTGCTGGCTATGCAGCACGATCTGCTGCGCGTCGGCCCTGCTGCGTTAAAAACAGGCTCTAGCTCGCGAGATCGTGAGTAGGTTCTAAGCCCCCGCTCGGTCGTGAATAATACGGGAGTAGCCCCTTATGTCCGATCACCCTTTTGCCCTCGCAGACAGTGAATGGCTCGACCTTATCGCCGCCGCGCGCAGCTGGCTGAGCGGCCCGCTCGGGCAGTTGCTGCTGGAGCAGGAGCGGCAATTGCTGGAGGAAGAGCTGGCGCGTTTCTTTGGCGGCTATTTAGTGCATTACGGTCCAGCCGCCGACACGCCGCCGGATGCTCAGCAAATTCAGCGCAGTGTGCGCCTGGGGGCGCCGTTCAAGGGCGTGGAGATCGTCTGTGAGGAGCAGTCCTGGCCGTTGACCGAACACGCCGCCGATGTGGTGGTGTTGCAGCATGGGCTGGATTTCAGCCTGTCGCCCCATGGTCTGCTACGTGAAGCGGCGCGCAGCGTGCGCCCGGGCGGTCATCTGTTGATCGTCGGGATCAATCCGATGAGTAGTTGGGGCATCCGCCATCTGTTTACCCGCGACGCGCTGCGCCAAGCCCGCTGTATTGCGCCCAGCCGGGTCAGCGACTGGTTGCACCTGCTGGGCTTCGCGCTGGAGAAACGCCGCTTCGGGTGCTATCGTCCGCCGCTTTCTGCGCCGGCCTGGCAGGCGCGGCTGGCTGGACTGGAGCGGTTGGGTGCGGCCTGGCAACCACCCGGTGGCGGTTTTTACGTGCTGGTAGCCCGCAAGCTGGTGGTAGGGCTGCGGCCGTTGCGCCAACCCAGCCGGCAACCGGTAGGCAAGCTGCTGCCGATGCCCGTGGCCAAGGTCAGCCGCCGCGAAACACCTGAGAAGTAGCTGGCGGAAACACAACCGGCCAGATTAATTGAGCGAGAGATTGCAGATACATGAGTGAACAGGTCGAGATCTACACCGACGGCGCCTGCAAGGGTAATCCTGGCGTTGGTGGCTGGGGCGCATTGTTGGTTTGCAAAGGTGTGGAGAAGGAACTGTGGGGCGGTGAGCCCAACACCACCAATAACCGCATGGAGCTGATGGCGGCGATTTGTGCCTTGATTGCGCTGACTCGGCCTTGCTCGGTACGTCTGGTGACCGACTCGCAGTATGTGATGAAAGGCATCCAGGAGTGGATGCCGAACTGGAAGAAGCGTGGCTGGAAGACCGCCGCCAAGGAACCCGTGAAAAACGCCGACCTTTGGCAGGCGCTGGACGAACAGGTCAATCGGCATGACGTTACCTGGCAGTGGGTGCGCGGTCATACCGGCCATCCGGGTAACGAGAAGGCCGATCAACTGGCCAACCGCGGTGTTGATGAAGTGAGGGCAAAGAAGCATGCGTAGCGTCGTACTCGATACCGAGACCACTGGTATGCCGGTGGCCGATGGCCACCGGATCATCGAAATCGGCTGTGTCGAACTGATCGGCAGACGCCTGACCGGGCGGCATTTCCATGTGTACCTGCAGCCTGATCGTGAGATCGACGAAGGCGCCATCGCCGTTCACGGCATCACTAATGACTTTGTTAAAGACAAGCCGCGCTTCAAGGAAGTCGCCGATGAGTTCTTCGAATTCATCAAGGGCGCGCAGCTGATCATCCACAACGCAGCGTTCGACGTTGGCTTTATCAACAACGAATTTGCCCTGATTAAGCAGGACGACCGCGCCGATATCAGCGAGCACTGCTCGATTCTCGACACCCTGATGATGGCCCGCGAGCGTCACCCAGGGCAGCGCAACAACCTCGATGCCCTGTGCAAACGCTATGGCGTCGACAACTCCGGTCGTGACCTGCACGGTGCCTTGCTCGACGCCGAGATTCTTGCCGACGTCTACCTGACCATGACCGGCGGGCAGACCAATCTATCCCTGGCTGGCGATGGTTCGGAAGGCGACAGCAATGGCCGTCAACAGCCCAGTGCGATCCGCCGCTTGCCCGCTGAGCGCGCACGTACTCGGGTGATCCAGGCCAGCGCTGCAGAGCTTGCTGAGCATGCCGCGCGCCTGGCGATCATCGAAAAATCCGCTGGCGCACCGCCGCTCTGGGTGCAGATGGAGCAGCCCAAGGCTGAGGTGTAGGAACGTCGCGAGTTATCCACTCGCGACCTTTTCGTACAGCGTCACGCAGAGGGGGTTCCGCCTGGCGGAGTCAGCCTCTACCCTGAGGCGATAGGCAGGCCAGTACTTGCCACTCTTCAGGGACGCCACAATGTATAAAGACCTTAAGTTCCCCGTCCTGATCGTGCACCGTGACATCAAGGCCGATACCGTGGCCGGTGACCGGGTTCGCGCCATCGCCCAAGAACTGGAGCAGGACGGCTTCAGCATTCTTTCCACCGCCAGCTCCGCCGAGGGGCGCATCGTTGCCTCCACCCACCATGGCCTGGCCTGCATTCTGGTCGCCGCCGAAGGTGCGGGTGAAAACAAGAACCTGCTGCAGGACATGGTCGAGCTGATCCGTATCGCTCGCCGTCGTGCGCCGCAGTTGCCGATTTTCGCCCTCGGTGAACAGGTGACCATCGAGAACGCGCCGGCCGAGGCTATGGTCGACCTCAACCAGTTGCGCGGCATTCTCTATCTGTTCGAAGACACTGTGCCGTTCCTCGCCCGCCAGGTGGCCCGTGCCGCGCGCAATTATCTGGATTGCCTGCTGCCGCCGTTCTTCAAGGCGCTGGTGCAGCACACCGCACAGTCCAACTATTCCTGGCACACACCTGGCCATGGCGGCGGTGTGGCCTATCGCAAAAGCCCGGTGGGGCAGGCGTTTCACCAGTTCTTCGGCGAGAACACTCTGCGTTCTGACCTCTCTGTATCGGTACCGGAGCTGGGTTCGCTGCTCGATCACACCGGCCCACTGGCCGAAGCCGAAGCCCGCGCGGCGCGTAACTTCGGCGCTGATCACACCTATTTCGTGATCAACGGCACCTCGACGGCGAACAAGATCGTCTGGCACAGCATGGTCGGCCGCGATGATCTAGTGCTGGTCGATCGCAACTGCCACAAGTCGATCCTGCATTCGATCATCATGACCGGCGCGATCCCGCTGTACCTGTGCCCGGAGCGCAACGAGCTGGGGATTATCGGGCCGATTCCGCTGAGCGAATTCAGCCGTGAGTCGATCCAGGCCAAGATCGATGCCAGCCCGCTGGCGCGTGGCCGTATGCCGAGCAGTAGCGGGGCGATGGTCAAGCTGGTGGTGGTGACCAATTCGACCTACGACGGTCTTTGCTACAACGCCGAGCTGATCAAGCAGACCCTGGGCAATAGCGTCGAGGTGCTGCATTTCGACGAGGCCTGGTACGCCTATGCGGCGTTTCACGAGTTCTATGCCGGGCGTTACGGCATGGGCACCGCGCGCACCGAGAAGGCGCCGCTGGTGTTCACTACTCACTCCACCCACAAGTTGCTGGCGGCCTTTAGCCAGGCCTCGATGATCCATGTACAGGATGGCGGTGTGCGTCAACTGGATCGGGATCGCTTCAACGAAGCCTTTATGATGCACATCTCCACCTCGCCGCAGTACGGCATTATCGCCTCGCTGGATGTGGCCTCGGCGATGATGGAAGGGCCGGCAGGGCGCTCGCTGATTCAGGAAACCTTCGATGAAGCCCTGAGTTTCCGCCGCGCCCTGGCCAACCTGCGGCAGAACCTCAGCAGCGACGACTGGTGGTTCAGCATCTGGCAGCCAGCCAAGGCCGAAGGCACCGATGATGTGGTGACCCAGGATTGGCTGTTACAGCCGCAAGCCGACTGGCACGGCTTTGGCGATGTTGCCGAAGATTACGTGCTGCTCGACCCGATCAAAGTAACCCTGGTGACGCCGGGGCTGACCGCCGATGGCAAGCTGGACGCGCGCGGCATTCCGGCCGCAGTGGTTAGCAAGTTCCTCTGGGAGCGTGGCCTGGTAGTAGAGAAGACCGGGTTGTATTCCTTCCTGGTGCTGTTCTCCATGGGCATTACCAAGGGCAAGTGGAGCACGCTGTTGACCGAGCTGCTGGAGTTCAAACGCAGCTACGATGCCAACTTGCCGTTAAGCGATGTGTTGCCCTCGATTGCCCAGGCTGGCAAGACCTTCTATCAAGGGATGGGCCTGCGTGACCTGTGCGATGCCTTGCATGCCTGCTACCGCGAGAACGCCACGGCCAAGGCACTCAAACGTATGTACACGGTGCTGCCGGAAGTAGCGATCAAGCCTGCCGATGCCTATAACCAGCTGGTGCGTGGTGAAGTCGAGGCGGTGCCGATTGAGCAACTGGAAGGCCGCATTGCTGCGGTGATGCTGGTGCCATATCCGCCAGGTATTCCGCTGATCATGCCGGGCGAGCGCTTTACTGCGCAGACCCGCTCGATCATCGATTATCTGGACTTTGCCCGCACCTTTGACCGCAGCTTCCCCGGTTTCGATGCCGATGTGCATGGCCTGCAGCGTGAGGACGGTGTCTACACCGTGGACTGCATCAAGGCCTGACCCTGCTCTGGCTTGCAGCTTTGCTAGGCGGCACCGGTGTTATTCATCGGTTGCCGCCAGTCTTTCTCAGTAGATCAAGCGCTTATCGCCGATAAGTAAAAATTGAGCTTAACTTTGATGACGTGGTCTGCGTCACAGTGGCCAGCATCGACATTTGTCGGTTGGTTGTTATAGTTGCTCGATTTTTAGCATAAGAAGATTTTCATTGTGCGCTTGCGCCCCAGCTGAGGATGACTGCCGTGTCCGACTACAAAGCCTTTAATGTCGTGTTGGCAGATAAGGTCGCCCATGTGGTGATCAATCGCCCGGAAAAAGTCAACGCGATGAACGCGGACTTCTGGAGCGAGATCATCGAGATTTTCCGCTGGATCGACGCCACCGATGAAGTGCGCGCAGTGGTGATCTCCGGTGCGGGCAAGCATTTCTCTTCTGGCATCGACCTGATGATGCTGGCCTCCGTCGGCAGCCAGCTGGGCCCGGATGTTGGCCGTAATGCCGAAAAACTGCGGCGCAAGATTCTCGAACTGCAAGCCTCGTTCAATGCCGTGGACAATTGCCGCAAGCCGGTGCTTGCAGCCATTCAAGGCTATTGCCTGGGTGGCGCGATTGATCTGATCTCGGCCTGTGATATGCGTTACTCGACCGTTGACGCGCAGTTCTCGATCAAGGAAATCGACATCGGCATGGCCGCCGACGTTGGCACCCTGCAGCGTCTGCCGCGCATTATCGGTGACGGCATGATGCGCGAACTGGCCTTTACCGGCCGCACCATTGATGGTGAAGAAGCGCGCAGCATTGGCCTGGTCAACCGCACTTACGCCGATGCCGATGCACTGCTTGATGGCGTGATGGGCATTGCCCGCGAGATTGCCAGCAAGTCGCCTGTCGCCATCCGTGGCACCAAGGAAATGATTCGCTACATGCGTGATCACCGGGTCGATGACGGCCTGGAATATATCGCCACCTGGAACGCCGCCATGCTGCAATCGGCGGATCTGCGAGTGGCCATGACGGCTCATATGAGCAAGCAGAAACCGGAGTTCGCTGACTGATGCTGTCCTTCCACCTGTTTTTATCACCGACGCGGGAGGCGCAATAGCTCATGGTTTCTGGAGCCACGTCGCTTAATCTGGTGCGCGATGAACTGTTCACCACCATGGAAGAGGCAGAATCGAGCCTCGAACACTTTATCGCCGACCGCCACAACGGCAGTCTGCTGCAACAGGCCGTGGAAAACCTGCATCAGGTACGCGGCACGCTGAACCTGATCGAACTGGCCGGTGCCGAGCTGCTGGCCCAGGAAGTGCTGGACCAGGCCACCGACATTCCCGCCGGTGCCGGCGAAGAGCGTGATGTACAGCTTTCCGCCCTGAGCAACGCGCTGCACGTACTGCGCCGCTATCTGGAAAACGTTGAGGCGCATCGCCAGGAAATGCCGGAACTGCTGCTACCGGCGATCAACGATCTACGTCTGGCCGGCGGTCAGCCCGCCTTGCCGGAAAGCTTCTTTTTCAGCGTGCGCCTCGATCACGCTCGTCCGCGTACCTCGCCGCCATCGGTCGATGGTGCGGCGCGTGAAAGWGAAGGGCGCCGTCTGCGCCACATGTATCAAGTGGGTTTGCTGGGCTTTATCCGTGAGCAAAACCCGCAGGCCAGCCTCAAGCTGATGGGCCGCGCGCTGACGCGGCTCGATAACCTGTTTGCCAACGAGCCGCGCGGTCGCCTGTGCTGGGTCGGTGCGGCGGCCGTTGAGGCGCAGGTTGAGGGGCAGTTGCTGGCGCGCAAATCGCGTAAACAGCTGTTTTCGCGGATTGATCGCGAACTCAAGCAGATGCTGGTCAATGGGCAGTACGAAGCGCCTCGTGGCCTGCTCAAGGAATTGCTCTACCTGGTGGCCTTGGCGGACAGCCGTGGGCCGCTGGCAACAGCCCTCAGTGAAGTATTCGGCCTGACGCCGCTGCCCTTTACCGATCACCTGCTGGAAGAGGAATACCAGCGTCTGGCAGGGCCTGGGCAGGCGGTCATGCGTTCGCTGAGTTCGGCGATCCGTGAAGAGCTCAACAGCGTCAAGGACATGCTCGACTTGATCGAGCGTGGCACTCTGCAAAGCGACAGCCTCAATAGCCTGCACGCCCTGCTCGGCAAGCTGAGCAAGACCCTCGGCATGGTCGGCCTGAGTTCGGCTGGCAACTCCCTCAACGCTCAGCTGCAAATCGTTGCCAGCTGGAGTGAGGAGAGTGCACCAGCGCCTCAGGAGCTGCACAAACTGGCCGATGCCGTGCTGTACGTTGAAGGCATGGTTGCCAGCCTGGAGCGCGGCGAGCGCCGTGAAACGCGTCCTGCCCAGGCGCAGCCAGGCGAAGAGGCTGACTCCTTCGCCCTGCATCAGCTTAATGAAGCACGCATCGTCGTCGTTGATGAGGCCCAGGCTGGCCTGGCCCTGGCCAAGCGAGCGATTACCGCGTACCTGGAGTCGGGTGGCGAGCGCATGCAGCTGTCCAATGTACCGTTCAGCCTGCAAGCCGTGCGCGGCGGGTTGTGGTTCCTCGGTCAGGAGCGCGCTGCGTTGTTGGTCGGTGCCTGCGCCGATTACATCCAGCAGCATATGTTCGATGCGCCGCAGATGCCGTCCGAGCAGATGCTGGAAACCCTCGCCGATGCCTTGAGCAGTCTTGAGTACTACCTCGAAGCAGGTGCGGTGATGCGTCCGGAAACCCAGCCAAGTGTGCTTGATCTCGCCGCAGAAAGCGTGCGGGCCCTGGGCATGCCGCTGGGGGCTTGAGCATGCAACGCTGGCAGCCCACTCTGCTTGATAGTCAGCAACCTGGTGGTTGGGTGGTCGCGCACTGCAAGCAGCACTTTCTCGCGGACAGCAACGGTGTGCTGTTTCCCCGTGAATGGCTGAAAAAGCAGGATTTGCCGATTATCGCCGAGCATGGTCTCGGCCATTTTGATGGTGATGCGGTCTACCTGCTGGAGCTGAGCCAGCCTTTCGATATGCCGGGCTGTGCCTGGCAGAGCCTGCGCCAATTTATGCTGCAGGGCGATGCAGATACCTTCAAGTTACTCAGCTACGCCACGCAGATTGGCACCTGGGCCAGCCAGCACCGTTTCTGTGGTAGCTGCGGGGGAGCGATGCAGCATGTGCCGGGTGAACGCGCGATGCACTGCGTGCGCTGCGAGCTACAGCATTACCCGCGGCTTTCACCGAGCATGATTGTGCTGGTGACCCGCGGCGATGAGATTCTGCTGGCGCGCTCGCCGCGCTTTGTTGCTGGGGTCTACAGCACCTTGGCCGGCTTCGTTGAAGCGGGTGAATCAGTCGAGCACTGTGTAGCCCGTGAAGTGCGCGAAGAGGTCGGGGTCGAGATCAGCAACCTGCAGTACCTCGGCAGCCAGGGCTGGCCGTTCCCACATTCACTGATGCTAGGTTTTCATGCCGAATACGCCGGTGGCGATATCGTTATGCAGGTCGATGAAATTGAGGATGCGCAGTGGTTCAGCGTACATGACCTGCCGCCATTGCCGGCTTCGCGTTCGATTGCCCGCTATCTGATCGACGTTTATGTGGCGCGCCGCCTAGGCCTGCCCGAACCAGTGCTGCCAGGCTAGGCGCACGGTCAACGCCAAAACCACCAGAATGAACACCGGGCGGATAAATTTCGAGCCGCCCTTGATCGCCGTGCGCGCGCCGAGAAACGCGCCGATCATCAACGCCAAGCCCATGCAGATGCCCAGCAGCCAGGCCACTTGCCCGCTGATGATAAACACCGTCAGCGCGCAGATATTGCTGACGAAGTTCATGCTGCGCGCCACGCCGCTGGCCTTGACCAGATCGAGCGGGTAGAGCAGCAGGCTGCTGACCGTCCAGAAGGCGCCAGTACCCGGCCCTGCAACCCCATCATAGAAACCCAGGCTGAGGCTTTGTGGCCACTGCCGGCCTTTGGCAATCGGCGCCTCGGCGAGCAGCGGCGCATCCGGGGTTTTGCCGAATAGCAGGTACAGACCGCAGCCAAATACCACGGCTGGTAACAACTGGTTCAACCACTCCGACGGCAGCCATTGCGCCATCGCGGCGCCCAGCAGGGCGCCGACCGCCGTACCGATCAATGCATTGCGCCATTGGCTGGGGTCAAACAGTTTGCGCCGGTAAAAGGTGTAGCTGGCGGCGGCCGAGCCAAAGGTCGAGCTGAGTTTATTGGTGCCCAGGGCCAGGTGCGGCGGCAGGCCGGCAGTCAGCAACGCGGGAATGGTCAGCAAGCCGCCACCGCCGGCAATTGCATCGATAAAGCCGGCAATAAACGCGACCAGGGCGAGAATCGCCAGGGTGGTCAGGTCAACACTGAGTTCAAACGGGAAAGCCATTTAAAAACACGTCCTGTGTCTAATTGTGGTGTTCTCTTGCTGTTCTACAGCCAGGTAGCTGCGCATAATGCCGGCAATTTCAAGCATAAGGAATGCACGGCGATGCAATACGGCGGACTGGCATGGGCAACGGCATTGCTGGGGTTACTGGCGGCGTTTATTGCGGCGCGCATTCTGTTCAATCGGCAGTGGTTTCTCGGCTGGTTGCGTGGCACCTGCGGCCTGGCATTTCTCGCCCTGGCGGCGCTGATTGGCTTGCTGGCCAACGATTTGCGCAGCTATGCAGCCATTCCTGAAGGAAAGCCGTTGGCCACGCTGAGCTTCAAGGCGGACGGCCCGCTGTATCGCGTCAGTGTGCTGGAGGGCGGCCGTGAGCGCACGCTGACCATGGAAGGCGATCTTTGGCAGCTGGATGCGCGCTTTCTGCAATGGAAGGGCCTGGCTGCGTTGATCGGTCTACAACCGGGTTATCGCCTGGAAAAGCTCTCGGGGCGTTTTCTCTCCATCGAGCAGCAAAGCCTAGCGCAGCACACCCGCGTCGAACTGGCGCGCAGCCCTTACGGCATCGATCTGTGGCGCTGGCTGCGACTGGGCCAGCATGACCTGTTTATCTTCGATCCGCAGGCGCGCCGGGTGACTTACCTGCCGCTGGCCGATGAGGCGGTGTACAGCATCAACTTGACGCCCGCCGGTTTGCTTGCTGAACCGATGAACCCGGCAGCCAAGCAGGCGCTGAAAGACTGGCAATAACTGCCAGTGGATGTAAAAAAGGCGACCCTTGGGTCGCCTTTTTTAGTGGACAGTTTTTCTCAGGAGAGAAAGCCACCGTCCACATTCAGCGCCACACCGGTGGTGTAGCTGGAGGCATCGCTGGCCAGGTACAGAACGGTGCCAGCCATTTCACTCGGGTCAGCCACGCGCTTGAGCGGGATGCGCTGCAACGCGATTTTGAGGATGGCGTCGTTCTTGGTCAGCGCCGAGGCGAACTTGGTGTCGGTCAGACCTGGCAGCAGGGCGTTACAACGGATGCCGAACTGTGCGCATTCCTTGGCGAAGACCTTGGTCATGCTGATCACGGCCGCTTTGGTGACCGAGTAGATACCCTGGAACTCGCCTGGCGAAACGCCATTGATCGAGGCCACGTTGATGATGCTGCCACCGCCATTGGCCTTCATCAGCTTGCCGCCTTCGATGGACATAAAGTAGTAGCCGCGAATGTTCACATCGACAGTTTTCTGGAACGCGCCCAGGTCGGTGTCGAGCACGTTGCAGAACTGCGGGTTGGTGGCGGCGTTGTTGACCAGGATGTCGAGGCGGCCGAATTGTTCCTTGATCTGCGCGAAGACGTTGCTGATCTGCTCCATCTCGCCGATATGGCAAGCCACTGCGGTGGCTTTGCCGCCGTCGGCGATGATCGCGTCGGCAACTTTCTGGCAATCATCGATCTTGCGGCTCGAGACGATGACATGTGCGCCTTGCTGGGCCAGCAGTTTGGCAATGGCCTCGCCGATGCCACGGCTGGCGCCGGAAACGAAAGCGATCTTGCCGTCGAGGTCGAACAGTTGGGTCTTGGACATGGGATTTCCTTTTAAGGTAGGGCCTGTTCGGCCGTTTACAGCTGCGATTTATTGATGACCTGCAGGCTCATCTGCTCCAGCAGCTTGTTCATGTGAATGAACTGCGCGAAGCGTTTGTCCTGGGTCTGGCCATGGAAATAGCGGTAGTAGATCTGCTGCACGATGCCGGCCAGGCGGAACAGGCCGTAGGTGTAGTAGAAATCGATGCTCTTGATTTCGATGCCCGAGCGCTCGGCGTAGTAATCGGCGAACTGCTGGCGAGTCAGCATGCCCGGCGCATTGCTTGGCTGGCGGCGCATCAGCTGGATCGGTGCCGAGTCGCCAGCTTCGATCCAGTAGGCGAGGGTGTTGCCCAGGTCCATCAGCGGATCGCCGATGGTGGTCAGCTCCCAGTCCAGTACGCCGATGATCTGGCTTGGATTCTGCGGGTTGAGAATCACGTTATCGAAGCGGTAGTCGTTATGCACGATCCCAGGCTTGTGGTGATCGGCCGGCATCTTGTCCTTGAGCCAGGCTTTGACCGGCTCCCACAGCGGCGCGTCGGGGGTCAGGGCTTTGTCGTAGCGATCACTCCAGCCGCCGATCTGCCGCTGTACATAACCTTCGGGCTTGCCCAGGTCGCCCAGGCCGCAGGCTTGATAGTCGACGTTGTGCAGTTCGACCATCTTGTCGATAAAGCTCTTGCACAGCTCGCGGGTCTGTTCGGCGCTGAAGTTCAGCTCGGCTGGCATGTCTGAGCGCAGGATGATGCCGTTGACCCGCTCCATCACATAGAACTCGGCACCGATCACCGACTCGTCGGTGCAGTGCACGTAGGCTTTCGGGCAGTAGGGAAAGCCGGCGTTGAGCTGATTGAGGATGCGGTACTCGCGGCCCATGTCGTGGGCGGATTTGGCCTTATGGCCAAAGGGCGGGCGGCGCAGGACGAATTCTTTGTCTGGGTATTCCAGCAGGTAGGTCAGGTTCGAGGCGCCGCCAGGGAACTGGCTGATGCGTGGCTCGCTCGTCAAACCGGGGATATGCGCCTTGAGGTACTGGTCGATGACCGCGGCGTCGAGCTCTTCGCCTTCGCGGATTCGGGTGGACTGGTCAGTAAGCGCCATGTTTATCCCTTCTGCTTATGATGGGTGCCTAAGATAATTAGCTAATCTAATGCTGCAACCTGCGGCTCACAAGGATTACCCGCCGTTATAGGCGCGCGTGTTGCTACCCAATCAAGCTGCCTGATTGGTCATTCTGGTGTGCGCTGCAAGACATAAAACAATGGCCGGGAGCCAGTGTTAACGTCGCGTAGCGACGGCCCGTAGGGTGGCCGCCATGGATGGCAGGCCACAAAAACGCCAGGAGCATTTTTGCGCGTAAGCCCCAAGGGGGAGAAGCACATGGATGTGCTGAACATAAAAAAACCGGAGTCGAGGACTCCGGTTTGTTTTGTATCTTCGTTGCCTTGCCGCTTAAACCGGGAACAGCTCGCCCAGTTTCATGGCCAGCATCATGTCGCCTTCGGCGCGCAGTTTGCCGGACATGAACGCTTGCATACCGTCGGTTTCGCCGCTGGTGATGCCTTTCAGGGTTTCGGTGTCCATGATCAGGGTCACGTTGGCGTTGGCGTTGTCGCCTTTCTCAACGGCGCAGGTGCCGTCCTTGACGATCAGCGCGTAGTTCTCGCCGTCTTCGATGTTGAATTGGAACACCAGGTCCAGGCCTGCAGCGGCACCGGCGTTGAATTTGGACTGCATGGTATTGACGATGTCTGCAACGCTCATGGTTTCTTCCTTTTTCTCAGGTTTTTCTAGCGCCCGTGATGGGTGCAGTGGGCCGCAGCTCAGCGATAAGTGATGAGCTCCGGCGCCTTCAACAGCTGCAAATGCACATGGCTGTTGAAGGAAGCCAGGCTCACTTGGCTGCCGCGAAACTTCAGGCAGCTTAGTGAGGTGTTAACAATTTGCCAGTTCAGCTCGAACGCCTGCGCAGGCGCGATACCGGTAATCAGGTGCAGCAGAGCGGTAATAGTGCCGCCCGAGGTGAAGACGGCAATGTTCTGTTTGCTGTCGGCCTGTTCCAGAAGACGGCTGAGGCCGCCCTGAACCTGTTTGACGAAGCCTTGCCAGCTTTGCAGGTCCGGCGTGTCGTGCTCGCCGGAAATCCAGCGGCCAATCAGTTTGGCAAACAGACGTTGAAACTCAGCGCGGTTCTGCGCGCCATTGCGCAGGATGTGCAGGGCTTCAGGTTCTTCGCCAAGCATGCCCGGCAGCAGGCTGCGGATCACCGCGTCGGCATCGAACTCATTAAAGGCCGAGTCAATCTCCAATTGTGGTATGCCAATGCCGGCCTCGTGCAGCTGCTGCAAGGTGCTGTTGGCCGTGTGCTGCTGGCGGCGCAGATCACCGCTGACGCTGCGATCAATACGCGTGCCGAGTTGCGTGAGGTGCGCGCCCAGCACTTCGGCCTGGCGAATTCCAATGGGCGATAGCACATCGTAATCGTCTGCACCGAAGGAGGCTTGGCCATGTCGAATCAGGTAGATGCTGCCCACGTCCGCTCGATTCCGGTACGTTGAAAGTTTCGCGAGGGTATGAGGAAGCTCAGGAGCTGTCAACGTAAAAACATACGCTTGTTTGAATTGCATGGATGCGCTGAATGTCTAGACCTTGCTTGCTGGCCGCCAACCCATGGCCTCGGTATGCTTGGGCACTATTACGCGCGGTCGATGAGCGCGCGCTGCCATTGGGACAAGGGGGAATACGTGGAGTTTTTTGCAGAGTACATCGGCTTTCTGGCCAAGACAGTGACCCTGGTTGTGGCCATTCTGGTGGTGCTGGTGACGATTGCCGCACTGCGCAGCAAAGGCCGGCAGAGCACGGGCCAGCTGCAGGTGAACAAACTCAATGACTTCTTCAAGCAGCTGCATCAGCGCATGGAGCACGCGGTGCTCGACAAGGAGCAGCTGAAAGCCGCGAACAAAGCCGAAGCCAAGGCCGCCAAGCAGGAGAAAAAGGCCGGTATCCACAAACCGCGCGTCTACGTGCTGGATTTCGATGGCGATATCAAAGCCTCAGCCACCGACAGCCTGCGCCACGAAATCACTGCTTTACTGACTATGGCAACGCCGCAGGATGAAGTGGTGCTGCGCTTGGAAAGCGGCGGCGGCATGGTGCACAGCTATGGTTTGGCCTCATCACAACTGGCGCGCATTCGTCAGGCGGGCGTGCCGCTGACCATCTGCATCGACAAGGTCGCGGCCAGCGGTGGTTACATGATGGCCTGCATTGGCGAGAAGATAATCTCCGCACCGTTCGCCATCCTCGGCTCGATTGGCGTGGTGGCGCAGCTGCCCAACGTGCACCGTTTGCTGAAAAAGCATGACATCGATTTCGAGGTGCTTACCGCCGGTGAGTACAAGCGCACCCTGACCGTATTTGGTGAGAACACCGAGAAGGGCCGGGAGAAGTTCCAGGAAGACCTGGAAACCACCCATGAGTTGTTCAAAGGTTTTGTTGCCCGCTACCGCCCGCAGCTGGACATTGACCAGATTGCTACCGGCGAAGTCTGGCTGGGTCTGGCGGCGCTGGAGAAGCAACTGGTCGATGAACTCAAGACCAGTGACGAATACCTGGCAGAACGCGCCAAGAGCGCCGAGCTGTTTCATTTGCACTATGCCGAGAAGAAAACCCTGCAGGAGCGCGTTGGGCTGGCGGGTAGCGTGGCGTTGGATCGCTTCGTTCTGAGCTGGTTGAGTCGTTTGAATCAGCAGCGCTTCTGGTAATCGGTTCGCCATATAGAGGAAGAACATGAGCAAGTTCAACGCATTGCAAGCCCGTGAAAGCGCAGCGGGCGGTTTCGAACAGGTGATTGTGCAGCGCGAGATCGACGATTTAYCGGCCGGCGAGCTGCTGATTCGGGTCAAGTATTCTTCGCTCAACTACAAGGACGCCTTGTCCGCCAGTGGCAACCGCGGCGTGACCAAGAACTTTCCGCATACCCCGGGCATCGACGCTGCGGGTGTGGTGGAAGCGTCCAGCGTGGCCGAGTTCAGCGCCGGTGATGAGGTGATCGTCACCGGTTATGACCTGGGCATGAACACCTCGGGCGGCTTTGCTCAGTACATTCGTATTCCCGCCAGCTGGGCACTGAAGCGGCCCAAGGGTTTGTCGCTGCGCGAGGCCATGGTGCTTGGTACCGCTGGGCTGACTGCCGCGTTGTGTGTGGACAAGCTGGAGCAAAGCGGGCTGACGCCGGATGCTGGCAGCGTGCTGGTGACCGGTGCCACCGGTGGTGTTGGCAGTGTCGCAGTGGCGTTGCTGACCACCCTGGGTTACCGCGTGGCGGCATCGACCGGCAAGGTGGAGCAGGGTGATTATCTCAAGGCACTGGGCGCGCAGCAGATTGTGCTGCGCTCCGAACTGCTGGACGGCACCGACAAAGCGATGCTCAAGGAGCAGTGGGCCGGCGCGGTGGATTGCGTGGGCGGGGATATCCTGTTCAACGTGGTCAAGTCGCTGCGCTACGGCGCCAGCGCCGCCTGCTGTGGCCTGACGGCTGGTGTCGGTTTCAAGGGCAGTGTGCTGCCCTTTATTCTCCGTGGGGTGAATCTGCTCGGAGTTGATTCGGTTGAGCTGCCGTTGGTGGTTAAGGCGTCGATGTGGGACAAGCTGTCGCTGCAGTGGAAGGTCACGCTCGATGCACTGGTCACCGAAGTGACGCTTGAGCAGTTGCCCGATGCGATTGCGCAGATCCTCGCTGGCAAGCAGGTCGGTCGGGTGCTGGTTAACCTGGCTTGAGTGGTTGCGCGACTAAAAAGGCCCGGTATTACCGGGCCTTTGTGTTTCTGGGGTTCAGGCCTGACTGACGTACATGGTGATATCTGCGCGAAACACCGCTTTGTCGCCGACAAAGGCCTGTACAGGCACGGTTACGTCACCCAGTTGGCTCCAGTCGATGGCGCTGCCATCGGCCACGGCGCGTATATCGCCATCGGCCTTGGCCAGGTATTCCACCGTCATACCGCGCGGAATCCAGCGGCAACCTTTAGGGATGGAGGCGTCGGTCATGGTCCCGGCGGCCAGTTCGGCTGCGTTGCACAGGGCAATCGCGTGCACGGTGCCGATATGGTTGAGCACCTCGCGGCGTTTGGGGAAGGTGACTTCGGCGTAGCCTGGGCGCAGCTCGACGAATTGCGGGGCGATGCTGGCGAAGTAGGGCGCGACCTGGCCGATCATGGCGCTGAACTGCACCGGGCCTGCCTGCTGGAACATCTGTAACATCTGGCTCATGGGGTTCTCCTGGCCTGTTTACTGATTGAAGAGACGTGCGCGCCAGGGCAGTATACGAGCATTGGAATTCAATTCTAGAAATATATTCTAGTTAAGTTGTCGCCGAGGAAAGCATGGCCCGTCGTTCCCGCAAAGATGAAATCCTCCAGGCCGCGCTGGCCTGTTTCACCGAGGTCGGAGTCGATGGCACCACCATCGAAATGATCCGTGATCGTTCCGAGGCCAGCATCGGCAGCCTGTATCACCACTTCGGCAACAAGGAGCGAATCATTGCTGCGCTCTATCTGGCAGGTACGGCTGAGTACGCGGCGATGTTGGAGGAGGGCTTTGCCACGGCTGACAGCGCCGAGGCCTGCGTCAAGCTGCTGGTCACCAGCTATATCGATTGGGTGGCGGCCAACCCCGACTGGGCGCGTTTTGTCCTGCACAGCCGCAGCCGGGTAGAGGCGGGTGAAATGGGGGAGCAGATGCGTGAAGCCAACCGCGAGCACTTTCAGCGCATATTTGCCGCACTTTCGCGCTACCGCGAAGAGGGGCTATTCAAGGCCATGCCGATGGACTGCTTTGCTTCGGTGATCATCGGACCGACCCACGACTTCTCGCGCAACTGGCTGGCGGGGCGCACGCAGACACAGCTGGCGGACTGT
This sequence comes from Pseudomonas sp. 1928-m, assembly GCF_029269135.1. Classification (NCBI taxonomy): domain Bacteria; kingdom Pseudomonadati; phylum Pseudomonadota; class Gammaproteobacteria; order Pseudomonadales; family Pseudomonadaceae; genus Pseudomonas; species Pseudomonas sp. 1928-m. The sequence goes on from NZ_JARIXO010000004.1 coordinate 257,102, forward strand.
CGCGAACTATTGGCTCAGGTGGCCTGGGACAGTGTGAAAGCCTGAATTAAAAAGCCCCGCAGAGCGGGGCTTTTCAGTGCTGAGTCAATCAGGCGCGGCGGCGGAACAGCGGCAGCGGCTGGTCCGTGGAGGCCTGATAAACCTCGCTGAACTCCTCGAAGGCTTTCAAAGCATCCAGCGGGTCTTTGTCCTCACGCAGGGCGAAGGCATCAAAGCCCACGCGCAGGTAGGAGAACAACTGATCGCGCAGTACATCGCCGATGGCGCGCACTTCGCCCTTGTAGCCGTAGCGGTTGCGCAGCAGGTAGGCGGTGGAGCTATGGCGTCCATCGGTGAAGGCCGGGAAGTTCAGCGCGATGACCTGGAAGTTATCCAGCTGATCGGCGATTTCCTCGATTTCCTCACCGGCATCCAGCCACACGCCCAGGCCGCCATCGCGGGCCTTGAGCGCGGTGCTGTGCTCAACCCACAAACCCAGCGGCACAATCAGGTCGTCGCAGTTGGGAATGCCGTCCAGCGTTGCGTCCTTGGGCAGTAGGTGCCAGCTTTCGTCGATCAGCTGACCGTTCTTAATGATTCGCTGCATATACGCGCTCCTTGAACGGGTCGACGCCGATACGGCGGAAGGTGTCGAGGAAACTCTCTTCTTCGGTGCGGCGCTCGACATAAACCTTGACGATCTTGTCGATCACATCGGCCATGTCCGCTTCGGCGAAGGAGGGGCCGAGGATCTGCGCCAGGCTGGCGTCACGACCGGCGCTGCCGCCGAGCGACACCTGATAGAACTCCTGACCTTTCTTGTCCACCCCGAGGATGCCGATATGGCCAACGTGGTGGTGACCGCAAGCGTTCATGCAACCGGAGATATTCAGGTCGATATTGCCGATGTCGAACAGGTAATCCAGGTCGTCGAAACGGCGCTGGATGGCTTCGGCAATCGGGATCGACTTGGCGTTGGCCAGCGAGCAGAAGTCGCCGCCCGGGCAGCAGATGATATCGGTCAGCAGGCCGACGTTCGGCGTAGCAAAACCATTCTCGCGCAGCTCGCCCCACAGGGTGAACAGCTGCGCCTGCTCGACATCCGCCAGAATAATGTTCTGGTTGTGGCTGTTACGCACCTCGCCAAAGCTGTAGCGGTCGGCCAGGTCGGCAATCGCATCAAACTGCTTGTCGGTGACATCGCCTGGCGCCACACCGGTCGGTTTCAGCGACAGGGTGACAGCAACGTAGCCGGGCTTTTTGTGGGCGAAGGTGTTGCGCTGACGCCAGCGGGCAAAGCCTGGGTGTTCGGCATCCAGGGCAGCCAGTGCGGCATCCTGATCGTCGAGGGCTTTGTAGCTTGGGTCGATAAAGTGAGCGGCAACGCGGGCCACTTCGGCTTCGGTCAGGGTAGTCGGGCCGTCTTTCAGGTGGGCCCACTCAGCATTCACGCGCTCGGCGAACACTTCAGGGGTCAACGCCTTGACCAGAATCTTGATGCGCGCCTTGTACTTGTTATCGCGACGGCCATAGCGGTTGTACACACGCAGGATGGCATCGAGGTAACTGATCAGGTGCTGCCACGGCAGGAACTCGTTGATAAAGCTGCCAACGATCGGGGTACGGCCCAGGCCGCCACCGACGGATACGCGGAAGCCCAGCTCACCGGCGTCGTTCTGCACCGCTTCCAGGCCGATGTCGTGCACTTCAATCGCGGCACGGTCGCTGACTGCGCCGTTGACGGCAATCTTGAACTTGCGCGGCAGGTGGGTGAACTCAGGGTGGAAGGTCGACCACTGACGGATGATTTCGCACCACGGACGCGGATCGATGATTTCATCCTTGGCCACACCGGCGAACTGGTCGGTGGTGGTGTTGCGGATGCAGTTGCCGCTGGTCTGGATGGCGTGCATTTGCACGGTAGCCAGCTCGGCGAGAATGTCAGGCACATCTTCCAGATCCGGCCAGTTGAACTGGACGTTCTGACGGGTGCTGATGTGTGCGTAGCCCTTGTCGTAGTCGCGGGCTATCTTGGCCATCATGCGCACTTGGGCGGACGACATCAGACCGTACGGCACGGCAACGCGCAGCATGGGCGCAAAGCGCTGGATGTACAGGCCATTCTGCAGGCGCAGCGGGCGGAATTCTTCACCGCTCAGTTCACCGGCGAGGTAACGGCGGGTTTGATCGCGGTACTGCTTGACGCGGTCTTCGACGATTTTTTGGTCGTACTGGTCGTATACGTACATGGGGTGTCCTGTTATCAGGCTTTTAGAACCCGTTTACGATCTGCTGCGCGTCGGCCCTGCTGCGTTAAAAACAGGTTCGGAAGCCGCTTGCGGCTAACGCGTTTCAGCGCGACCCCGAAGGGGCGAGTGAAACGAGTAATKCTCATGTACAGCTCGTACACTGCGCTTCCTCGCCTGTTTTTGCCTGGCATGGCTCTAGCTCGCTATATCGTAAACCGGTTCTCACAGCTAATCAGCGCGCACGGCCGCGCACTCCCTGCGGAGCCGGAGGAAGATACCAGCTCAGGGTTATGCGCAAAAGTGATGTTTGAGTATATGGAAAGAACTTAAAGGGATAAGACGGCCGTTGAACATAGCCCCACGGCTTGAGTAAGCGGGCATGCTGGTCTTAACTGCACAAGACGATTCACCCATAAACACAACAAGAGGGGTAGTCCATGAGCGAACACAGTGAACCGGATAATGCTGACAGCGTGGTCGATGCCAAGGCTATTTTCGCCTTGATTGTGATTTTCGTTGTCACCGCGGTGTTCTGGGTCAGCCAGCAATAAGACCTAGCAGCGGCTAAAACACACAGCGGGCACTCGTTAACGAGTGCCCGTTTTTTATTGTCCGCAAGGTAGGGCTGCTATTCATTGGCAGCTGAGGTTGTCGGCCTGGCGATAGAGCATAAGCAGCTTGCGGGTAATGGACTGCTGAATATCGTCACGCTCGAAGGTCGATAGTCGCGTCAGGCGGCCGACCTGCAGACGATGCAAGTGAATGTAGGGCATCTGCTGATCGAACTCGCGCAGGTCGCCCTTCATCATGATCGGCAGAAAGATATCGCCGGCCTTCTTCTGGTTGCTGATGATCTGCGCCAACGCCGGTTTGAACGGCATGGTTTTCGGTGCCGGGCCGCCTTCCTTGATCATCGTCGTCAGCAGCAAGCCTGGTTTGCGCAGGACCACGCCGGGCAGCACGCACAATCCGGTTTTGCGCACAGCATGCGCTTCGATGCCATGCAGGGTGTCGTGGAAGGCGTAGGGGTTGGGCAGCACCACCATCTTGCGGCCCATATCGCTGGGGAAGTGCAGGTCGTAGTTGGTGTACAACTGGCGCGTTGACTCCGAGTACACGCACAGGCGGTTCTCGAACAGTTTGATAAAGCGTTCCGCCAGCTCGCGGCGGGCGATGCTGTCCAGATCCCAGATCAGGTCCTGGTTCTGTGGTTTGCTCAGGTCGACTTCCTGGTGTTCCATATCGCTCATTGCGTTTTCATACCCTGAACTGCCCAAGCAGCCGGTTTAGCTGCTCGGCCAACTGACCTAGGTGTTGCCCGGCATCACTGGATTGTTGCGCCGCCAGGGCGTTGTTATGGGCCAGGCTGGCTGCCTGGGTGACGTTCTGGTTGATGTCTTCGACCACGTGCGATTGTTGCAGTGTCGCGCTGGCGATGGAAGCGTTCAAACCGGTGAGATTGCGCAGCCCGCTGGCGATCAGCGTCAGGCTGGCGCCGGCCTGGCTGGCTTGTTCGATGGTCAGCTGCGAGGCTTTGCTGCTGTCATTGATGACCTTGACCGCAGCCTCCGAGTTGCCTTGCAGGCGCTCGATCATGACCTGKATTTCCGCCGTGGATTTTTGCGTACGCTGCGCCAGCAGGCGCACCTCATCGGCTACCACGGCAAAGCCACGGCCTTGCTCGCCGGCGCGGGCGGCTTCGATGGCGGCATTGAGCGCCAGCAAGTTGGTCTGTTCGGCAATCGAGCGGATCACCTCCAATACGCTGCCGATCTGCGTGCTTTCCTGGGCCAAGGCCTGAATCACCGTCACGGCCTGGTCGATGGTGCCGGACAGTTCGTTGATCTGCCGCAGGCTCGCTTCAATGCTCTGCTGGCCTTGCAGGGCTTGTTCTTCGGCCGAGTGCACTTCGGATGAGGCATGCTCGGCGTTCTTCGCCACATCCTGCACGCCGTACGTCACTTGATTGATCGCGGTGGCAACCAACTCCATTTGCTGCGACTGCTGTTCGCTGTGTTGCTGGGCCTGGCCGGAAACCTCGCCGAGGTTGCGCGCGGCGGCATCGAGCTGGCCGGCAGAGTCGAGGGACTGCTTGATCACCAGGCGCAGCTTGTCGGTAAAGGCATTGAAGTGGCGGGACAGGGCAGACAACTCATCGTTGCCGTGGGTATCGAGGTTGCGTGTCAGGTCACCATCGCCGCTGGCGATATTGGCCATGGCACTGACAGCTTGCTGCAGGGGTTGGGTGATGCTGCGTACGATCAACACGATCAGCAGGGCCACCAACGCCGCAATCACCAGGCCGATCAGCATGGCTTTCAGCGCTTGGGCCTGAAACTCGGCCTGCAGATCATCGACGTAGACGCCCGAGCCGATGATCCAGCCCCAGGGCTGGAACAGTTGCACATAAGACACCTTGGGCACGGGGTCGCTGGCGCCCGGTTTGGGCCAGCGATAGTCGACCTGGCCGGCGCCCTGGCTTTTGCTGATAGCGACCATTTCATTGAACAGTGCCTTGCCATCTGGGTCTTTGAAACCTGAGAGGTTTTGCCCTTCCAGTTTGGGGTTGGTCGGGTGCATGACCATCACTGGGGTCTGGTCATTAATCCAGAAGTACTCCTGGCCGGCGTAGCGCAGGCCGCGGATGGTTTCCATCGCCTGCTTCTGCGCATCCTCGCGGGGCAGGCTGCCGGCAGCTTCCAGGGCGTGATAGTGCTGCAGAATGCCGGCGGCGCTCTGTACTACGTGCTGAGTTTTCTCGGCTTTGGCGGCGTACAGATCAGCATGGATCTGCTGGAGCAACAGTGCGCCCTGAATAATCAGCATGACGATGGCAACGACCAGAATCAGCCAGAGGCGACGGTTAATGGGCAGGCTGCGCAGGCTATTCATGGGTATTCTCCCTTGTTGTTTTACGCCTCTTATAGGTCAAGAGCGTTTATTGGCTACGTTAGACCTTAGGCTAATTGGCAGATATGCAAAGTGTAGGTGAGCTATGCCGTGGGGCTCTCTGTGCTGTGAATAGGGGACGGAGCGGTGCGGCATGCGCTAAATGCGCAGGTTCTCTGCTAGGATTTGCGCCGTAGCGAGTTAAGTGCGTGATTTGCTTATTTATTCTGTCCGACAGGAACCTTTTCTAAATAAATCGGTCGGACGCCCTCACACGTTCATCATCATATTTTTGCGGTTCGTGCTGGATAACGCACGTATTTAGGAGTGGGGATGGATCTTTGGGTTGCTGTTCAGGCGCTGATTCTGGGCATTGTGGAAGGCGTGACCGAGTTTCTGCCGATCTCCAGCACCGGGCACCAGATCATCGTCGCCGACCTGATTGGTTTTGGCGGCGAGCGGGCGATGGCCTTCAATATCATCATCCAGTTGGGGGCAATTCTTGCGGTGGTGTGGGAGTACCGACGCAAGATTCTTGACATTGTCGTCGGCCTGCCCAAAGAGCCGCAGGCGCAACGCTTTACCGCTAACCTGCTGATCGCCTTTCTGCCGGCCGTGGCGCTGGGCGTGCTGTTTGCCGACCTTATTCATCATTATCTGTTCAACCCGATTACCGTAGCCCTGGCGCTGGTGGTGGGCGGGGTGATCATGCTTTGGGCTGAACGGCGTACGCACCTGGTTCACGCCGAGAGCGTGGATGACATGACCTGGAAGGATGCACTGAAGATCGGTTTCGCCCAGTGCCTGGCGATGATTCCGGGTACTTCACGCTCTGGCGCGACAATCATTGGCGGCCTGCTGTTTGGCCTGTCGCGCAAGGCGGCCACCGAGTTTTCCTTCTTCCTTGCCATGCCAACCATGGTCGGTGCCGCGGTGTACTCCGGCTACAAGTACCGCGATCTGTTCCAGGCCAGTGACCTGCCGGTGTTTGCCATCGGCTTTGTCACCTCGTTTATCTTCGCCATGATTGCGGTGCGGGCGCTGCTCAGCTTTATCGGCAAGCACAGTTATGCCGCCTTTGCCTGGTATCGCATCGGTTTCGGTTTGCTGATTCTGGCGACCTGGCAGCTGCAGTGGATCGACTGGAGCACGGCGCAGCCGTGATTGCTGGCGCTGTATTCGGCGGATAAATAAAGGCGCACCTCAGGGTGCGCCTTTGTCATAGTGGCCTCGGTTAAATGGAGGCGCCTATGCATCAGCTTGAACAGCAAATCCTTCAGGTCAACGGTATCGACCTCAGCCTGTACAGCGCCGGCCCCGCCACGGGGCGGCCGGTTTGGCTGCTGCACGGCTTTCCCGAGTGCTGGCATTCCTGGCGCCAGCAGATTGCGCCGCTGACAGCTGCCGGTTATCGCGTGTTGATCCCGGAAATGCGCGGCTATGGCCAGAGCAGTGCGCCGCGTGATCCTGCAGCCTATGACCTGCTGACCATCTGCGCCGATATACAGGCGGCCATGGATCAGCTTGGTCAGCAGCAGGTGTGTGTGGTCGGCCACGACTGGGGCGCACCGATTGCCTGGCATTTAGCCCTGCTTGAACCTGAGCGGGTGCAAGCGGTGGTTGGGATGGCAGTGCCATTTGGTGGACGGCCCAGGCAACCGGCCATCGAGATCATGCGCCAGCTGTATGCTGGGCGCTTCCATTACATCCTGCATTTCCAGGAGCCTGGTGTGGCTGAGGCGGAGATGGATGCCGATATCCCACGCACCCTGCGCATGATGATGCACAACACCTCGGCGGCCGTGCCCAGGGATCACTTTCTGCAGGAGAAACCTGCTGGCGCTGGGCTGTTTGATGGTATGCAGGACCCCGGTACGCTGCCGGCCTGGTGTGACAGCGTAGCATTCGATCACTACCTGAAAACCTTCGAGGGCCGCGGCTTTTATGGCGCGCTGAACTGGTATCGCAATTTCGAGCGCAACTGGCAGCGCACCGAGGCCTTGGCTGAGCGGCAGATTGAACAGTCGGCGCTGTTTCTGCTCGGTGATAAGGACCCGGTCGGCACCCTGGAGGCCTACACCCTCAAGCAGATGCCCAAGCGCGTGCCCAAGCTGGAGCAGCATGTGCTGCAAGACTGCGGGCACTGGATTCAGAACGAGCAGGTCGAGCAGGTCAATCAGTTGCTGCTGGCGTTTCTAAGTCGCTATTACCCGGTCTAGAATGCGCGTTTTCTTTTCCGGGACAAGATAGCCATGGAGCAGCGCGGCTTGTTACGCAGCTGGAATGACGACAAGGGCTTTGGCTTTATCCAGCCGGAGCAGGGTGGCGCTGAGCTGTTTGCCCATATCTCGGCCATGCGTGGTGATCGCCGCCCCGTTGCCGGGGATAACGTCATGTATATCGCCGGCAAGGATGCCCAGGGCCGTGCACGGGCAGAACATATCCGCGTAGCCGGTGAGCTGGCGCTTGACCGTCCGGCTATTCGCCGTAAACCCCGCCCGGGCAAACCTGCGGCTGCTGCCGCTAGCAAATCCAGGGCACTCCCGGCAAAACCTGCGCGCAACGGCAAAGCCGTTCAGTACCTTGGCCCCAAGCTGTTGCTACTGGCAGCACTCTGCGTACTACCCGTAATGGGCGGCTTGCAGCTGCTCTGGCAGTCGGGTTTTGTCTGGGTATTGGTGGTTTACCCCTGTGCTAGCTTGGTCAGTTTTTTGCAGTACTGGTGGGACAAGTCCAGCGCTCAGGCCGGCCGCTGGCGCACGCCGGAAAATAGCCTGCATGTGGTCGAGTTGCTTGGCGGCTGGCCGGGTGCACTGGTTGCGCAGCAGTGCTTTCGGCACAAAACGCGCAAGTTCTCCTTTCAACTGCTGGTCTGGCTGATCATCGCCGCACATCAGTTGGTATGGATTGACTGGTTGCTGCTCAATGGCCGCTTGTTCGGTGAGCTGCTGGCTCGTTATCTGCCGCTGTAATGCCCTAGACCGGCTGATCCCAACGGCTAAAGGCCTCACTGATATGTTCGATCCACGCGCGCACGGCCGGCAGCATGCCGCGTCTGTGGGTGTACACCGCTTGTAGATTAGCGGCGGGCAGCGCCCAGTCAGGCAGCAGGCGGATCAGGCGGCCATCGGCCAGTTCATCCAGGCACAGGGGTGCGGGCAGCATGGTAAAGCCCAGGCCGCTCATGGCGGCGTGTTTGCGTACGTTGAAATCCTCGATGGCCAGGCGCGCCTCCAGCACCACTTCCTGCACGCGCCCGCTGTCGTGCTGCAAACGCAGGTGAATCTTGCGGTCCRCCTCCAGGGCGCCTAGCGCTGGCAGTGCAGCCAGATCATCTGGCGTGTTGATTCGCGCCTGCTGCAGCAAGGCCGGTGCGGCGACCATAAACGCTTGTGCCGGACGCAGGCGGCGGGTGATCAGCGTTGGGTCTTCATCCTCGGCGCTGCGCACACGTAAGGCAACGTCCACCCCCTCGTTGAGCAGGTCGATACGCCGATTGGTCTGGATCAGCTCCAGCTGCACCTTGGGGTAGGCCGCGAGAAAACTCACCACCAGTTCCGAGAGCAGGGCGATCCCGCCCGGCGCGCTGACCCGCAGGCGGCCGCGCGGCTCGCTGGTCAGGCTGGCCACGGTTTCCTCGGCTTGCTCGGCTTCCTGCAGCATGGCCTGACAATGGCGCAGGTAACGCTCGCCAATATCGGTCAGCGCCAGTTTGCGTGTGGTGCGTTGCAGCAGGCGCGCGCCGAGGCGGTTTTCCAGCTCAGCAATCCGTCGCGACAGGCGGGATTTGGGGATGCCGAGGATGCGTCCGGCTGCGGCAAAGCCGCCGGCTTCCACCACTTTGGCGAAGTAGAACAGGTCATTGAGGTCGTGCATGGTTTTATCGTCCTATCAGTGGGACGAACTATCGCATTTGCGCTGACTAATCGGCTATTGCTTTCATCGATAGTATCTCCAGCATCTTGATCGCCGTGGGGCGATCTCAATTTGGAGATTGTCATGAAACTACTGCACCTCGATTCCAGCATCCTCGGCGACTCGTCCGCTTCCCGCCAACTCAGCCGCGCCGTGGTCGACGCCTGGCTGGTTGCTGAGCCTGAGGCGCAGGTGAGCTACCGCGACCTGGCCAGCGATGCGCTGAGCCATCTGTCCGCCGCCAGCCTGGTGGCCGGCGGTACGCCCGCCGAACTGCGCAATGCGGCGCAGCAGCACGAGGTTGAGCTGGCTGAAACTACCCTCAATGAATTTCTCGCCGCCGATGCCATCGTGATTGGTGCGCCGATGTACAACTTCACTGTACCGACCCAGCTCAAGGCCTGGATTGACCGCGTGGCTGTCGCCGGCAAAACCTTCGCCTACGACGAGAACGGCCCCAAGGGCCTGGCGGGCGGCAAGAAGGTGGTGATCGTCTCCACCGCAGGCGGCATTCACGCCGGCCAGCCAAGCGGTCAGGCCCATGAAGAGTATCTGCAGCTGGTGCTGCGCTTCCTCGGCATTACCGATATCGAGATCGTCCGCGCTGAAGGTCTGGCTTACGGTGAAGAGCCACGCGCCAATGCCTTCACGGCAGCGCAGGCGAAAGTCGCTGAGCTGTTCGCCACCGCCTGATAGCGCGGCATAAAACAAAAAGCCCGCTCAATTGAGCGGGCTTTTTCTTGGTGACGCGTTACTGCGGAATTAGACGATCACGCCCTGGCTGCGCAGGTAGTCGTCGTAGGTGCCGCTGAAGTCGGTGATGCCGTTAGGCGACAACTCGATGATGCGCGTGGCCAGCGAGCCGACGAACTCACGGTCATGGCTGACGAAGATCAGCGTGCCCGGATAGTTCTCCAGCGCCAGGTTGAGCGATTCGATCGATTCCATGTCCAGGTGGTTGGTCGGTTCGTCCATCACCAGCACGTTGGGTTTCTGCACAATCAGCTTGCCGAACAGCATACGGCCTTGTTCACCACCGGAGATGACCTTGACCGACTTGAGGATCTCGTCGTTGGAGAACAGCATGCGACCGAGGGTGCCGCGCACCATCTGCTCGCCCTGGGTCCACTGGCTCATCCAGTCGAACAGGGTCACGTCGTCTTCGAAGTCGTGGGCGTGATCCTGGGCGTAGTAGCCCAGCTCGGCGCTGTCGGTCCATTTAACGCTACCGGCATCCGGCGTCAGCTCGCCGACCAGGGTGCGCAGCAGGGTGGTCTTGCCGATGCCGTTAGGGCCGATGATCGCCACGCGCTCGCCGGCTTCAACCTGGAAGCTGAAGTTCTTGAACAGCGGCTTGCCGTCGAAGCCCTTGGCCATTTTCTCAACCATTACGGCCTGGCGGTGCAGCTTCTTGTTCTGTTCGAAGCGGATAAACGGGCTGACGCGGCTGGACGGCTTGACCTCGGCCAGCTGGATCTTGTCGATCTGCTTGGCGCGCGAAGTGGCCTGCTTGGCTTTCGAGGCGTTGGCCGAGAAGCGGCTGACGAAGCTCTGCAGTTCGGAAATCTGCGCCTTCTTCTTGGCGTTATCCGACAGCAGCTGCTCGCGCGATTGGGTCGCAGCGGTCATGTATTCGTCGTAGTTGCCGGGGAACAGGCGCAGCTCGCCGTAATCCAGGTCGGCCATGTGGGTGCAGACCGAGTTGAGGAAGTGACGGTCGTGGGAAATGATGATCATAGTGCTGTTACGCACGGTCAGAATTGTTTCCAGCCAGCGGATGGTGTTGATATCCAGGTGGTTGGTCGGCTCGTCGAGCAGCAGCACGTCCGGATCGGAGAACAGCGCCTGCGCCAACAGTACGCGCAGCTTCCAGCCTGGAGCGACTTCGCTCATCGGGCCGAAGTGCTGTTCCAGCGGAATGCCCAGGCCGAGCAGCAGTTCGCCTGCGCGGGATTCGGCGGTGTAGCCGTCCATCTCGGCGAACTCACCTTCCAGCTCGCCGACCTTCATGCCGTCTTCTTCGCTCATCTCCGCCAGGGAGTAGATGCGATCACGCTCGGCCTTAACCTTCCACAGCTCTTCGTGACCCATGATCACGGTGTCGATCACGCTGAATTCTTCGTAAGCAAACTGATCCTGGCGCAGCTTACCCAGGCGCACGTTCGGCTCCAGCATCACCTGGCCACCGCTCGGTTCCAGGTCGCCGCCAAGAATCTTCATAAAGGTCGACTTACCGCAGCCGTTGGCCCCGATCAGGCCGTAACGGTTGCCGTTGTTGAACTTCACGGAAACGTTCTCGAACAGGGGCTTGGCCCCGAATTGCATGGTGATATTGGCGGTGGAGATCACGAATCTTGGTCCAGATAAACGGGCGCACGGGCGCGAAAGGGGCGCGATTGTAGCGGTTTACGGGCGCAAAGGGCAGGGCATGGGACTGGCGGGAAGCCAACTCCGCTTAGTTTATGCCTTGCTTGGGTGTGGCCAGGCGACTCACTAACGGCATTAGCACTAGCGCAAGGCCGGCCACGGCCGCCGCTACATAGCCGACGCTGGCGATGCCTATGGCCTGGATCGCCAAACCTCCGACAATTGCGCCGATGCCGATTCCGGCGTTGGCCGCAGAAACGTTGGTTGTCCCTGCAAGTGCCTGGGAATGGCTCACCGAGTTCATCACCCGCACCTGGCAGATGGGGTACAGCGCGGTATTAGCGATGCCCCAGAGCGCGAGTGCGGCGCAGACGAGTAGGCCTGCTCCTGCCAGTGGGGTGACTGCCGCCATACCCAGCGCAAGCAGCCCGACGAGCAAGGCCGTGGCCTTGAGTGGCGAGTGATCCACTGCTTTGCCGCCGATCCAGTTGCCAATCAGGCCTATGGCGCCGAAGCCCATCATCCACCAGCCGACATGAGCAGGAGCCACGCCGGCCACCCGTTCAAGCATGTCGGCCAGGTAGGTGTAGGCAACGAACATGGCGCTGAAGATGATGATCGACAGCGCGATGTTGGCCAGAAACAGCGGCTCTTTGAAGATGCGTGCTTGTTTGCGGAAATCGACCCGCGCAGTGCGCGCGACTTTGGGCATATAGATTGCCATGGCAACGGCCATCACCAGTGACAGACCCGCCAGCAGCCAGAAGGCGCCCCTCCAGCCGATATCGTTGGCCGCCACTGTACCCAGGGGAATACCCAGCAGCAGCGCTGCGGTGATACCCAGATAGACCCTTGCAATCGCCTGTCCGGACTTTGCCGGGCCGGCCAGTTGCGCTGCCGTTTCACTGGCGGTGCCCCAGAAGACCGGCAGCATCAGCGCCGGGATAAAGCGCGCAATGGCCAGTACCCAGATGTTTGACGACAGCGCCGCCAGACCGTTGGCGCAGGCAAAGACCAGCAGGATCGCGATAAACAGCTTCTTCCTGTCCAGGTGGGCGAGGGCGGCGGTCAGCGGTGGGCCAGAGAGCATGACGGTGAAGGCGAACAGCGTGACCAACTGACCGGCTGCGGCAATTGAAATGCCAAGGTCACGGGCCAAGGCCGCCAGCAGGCCGATAATCAGAAACTCCGTGGTCACGATCAGAAAGGCCGAGATGGCCAGGATGGTGATGCTCAGCGTGGAGCCAGCAGCAGATATAACCAGTGGTCGGGGTGATTCGATAGCACTCATGACGCCGCTCTTCGTGAAGGAGGGCGTCATGGTATTGATTCTTTAGATGGCGATTGCTGGCGTTTTTTCTGGCTATTACTGAGCTGAATTCACTTATCTGTTAGCGCGGGCAAGGAGTGGCCTGCGGGAGAGAGGCAGGCCGCGAGGGCTTCCAGCAAGGCGCTGACCTTGGGCAGCGCTTCGCGCTTCTTTAGCCAGACCAGGTTCATGGGCAGGCCGTCGGTGGCCAGCTGCGGCAACACCTCGACTAATGCGCCGCTATCCAGATGTTCTTGCACCAGCCAGGTGGGCAATTGCGCAATACCGTAGCCAGCGAGAACGGCCAGCACCTCACCTTCGCCATCACCGACAGCGATTCGCGCCGGCATGATTCGCCGCTTCTTGTCGCTAGGCTCAGGGCCTTCTCGATACCAGGGGCTGATCTGGCCATCGTTATGGCCGTAGAGCACGCAGTCGTGCTGCTCAAGCTCTGCTTCGCTTGCCGGCGTGCCACGCCTGGACAGGTACTCGGCAGCAGCGCAGTAGATCAGCCGTTCAGCGCCCAGGTAGCGATRGCCCAAGCTAGCTGGCCAAACATCCGTACCGCCAATCCGCACCAGGATGTCGATGCCCTGATCGGCCGGGTCGACAAAGCTATCGGTAAAGGAAATATGCGGCATCAGCAGCGGATGCTGCTTTACGAATTGCAGAATCACCGGTAGCACGTGCATGCGCCCGTAGGAGGCTGGTAGATCAATACGGATACGTCCGCGCGGCTCGAAGAACTCGGCATGCAGTGCCAGCTCCGACTCTTCCAGATCGGCGAGCACCCGGGTGCAGGTTTGGTAGAAGGCTGTACCCGCATCCGTCAACGCCAGCCGGCGCGTGGTGCGTTCGAAAAGGCGTATGCCCAGGCGGGCTTCCAGGCGCGCGACGCCTTTGCTCACCGCCGAGCTGGTCAGGCTCAGGCGTTCGGCCGCCGCAGTAAAGCTGCCGAGTTCGGCGACGCAGACGAATACATCGATGCCTTTCAAACGCTCAGAGGAGAACACGGTATGGCCTTGAATAGCTGTGGGGCGGGGCAGGCAAACCTGGCCCTCGCCAATGGTCGTTGATCAAGGCTGCCAGGTACAGCCTTTGCGCAGGGCTACCCCTGTGTGCAACGTGACAGCCGTTTGCCACAGCCTGCTGATCAGAACTCTGCGCCTTCCAATCTCAGCAGTAATGGCGCCGTTTGAATAACCGCAGGCTTGCTGCGTGCAGAGGTCATTCGGCGGCATATGCCTCCTAGCGGGCGATTTGATCTTAGCTTTGGTTTCGTATACGTTACATTTATCAATAAAGGTCTCGTATACGTAACATGGACTATCTACTTCTTACTCAGCGTTTAGGCCAGCAGATCCGCGCGCGGAGGCTTAACCGTGGGCTGACTCAAGCCAGGCTTGCGGATATTGCCGGGCTTACGCGGCAAAAAGTCATTGCCGTGGAAAAGGGCAGCATTTCTGTGGGTATGACGGCCTATGCCCGCGTGCTGGGTGCCCTTGGCTGTGAGCTGTCGGTTGTGCCTGCCAGCATGCCGACGCTGGAAGAAGTGCAGGGGGTGTTTGAGTGAGCACGCCATTGCGGGTCAGCACGCCGGCAGGGGATAGCGGGCGAATCTTCACCAGCGCCGAGGATTATATTTTCCGCTATGCCGACCAAGCGACTGCCCGTGCCGCGATCAGCCTGCTGATGCCTGTGCGCATGGATGAGTATCGCCGCCGCGAGCTGCACCCGATTTTCCAGATGAATCTTCCTGAAGGCTATGTGCTGGAACAGCTGCGTAACCGTCTGGCCAAGACCGTTAATGTCGACCCGATGCTGTTGCTGGCGCTTTCAGGCAGCAGCGCCCCTATTGGTCGGGTCTTCGTAAGTTCTCAGGCCGTCGATGCGTTATTGCTGCGCCAGCAGTTTCCCGGTGAACGCCTGGAGGAAATTCTCACCTGGGACGGTGCTGAGGATATTTTTATCGATTTGGTCGACCGCTACATTCTGCGCGCCGGCATTTCTGGCGTTCAGCCCAAGGTTCTGGTGCCGGAACATGCGGCGTCTGTGCCGCATAAATTCACAAGCAAAACCTCTGACTTGATCATCAAGAGTGGCCGCGATGAGTTTCCCGGCCTGGCGATCAATGAGTTTCTCTGCATGTCGATTGCCCAAGAAGCCGGCATTCCCACCCCGGAATTCTACCTGTCAGATAACGCCAGGCTGTTTGTCATGCGCCGCTTTGACCGTGATGAGCAGCAGAACCCGATTGGCTTTGAAGATATGGCGGCACTGATGGGGCTTTCTGCCGAGCAGAAATACAGCAAAAGCTACGCCGCCATCGCCAAAGCCATCCGCCTGTTTTGCCCGACTGAGCACCTGCGCAGTTCGCTTGATCAGCTGTTCGACAGCGTGGCCCTGAGCTGCATCGTCGGCAATGGTGATGCGCACCTGAAGAACTTTGGCTTGCTCTATTGCGACCCGACGCAGCGTGATGCGCGCTTGGCCCCGGCCTATGACATCGTCAATACCACCGCCTATATCCCAGACGATGTGCTGGCGTTGGATCTGCTCGGTAACAAGTCGTTGTTCGCTTCACGGCAAGGGCTGTTGGAGTTCGCCAAAACCTGTGATGTCGACCAGCCCAAGGCGCGCATTCTGCGCTTGTTAGCCGCTCATGAAAGGGTGCTCGCGCGCTTTCCCGAACTCTGCGAGCAAGCTCCCCAGGTGGCCGCAGCCATCCGGGCAAGCGCTCAGCCGTTTAGCCAGACGTTTGGCTAAACGCTCAGAGCAGATGACGGGGCATGGGTCGTTCAGAGATACCCCCCTGGCTGCCAAACAGGCCCCGTCACGAACGGCGGCTTATTACTGCCGCCTTCTGCCTATCAGTAGTGCAGTTTGCTGCTCCAGTCCGGGTAGTGCGCCGGGCGTTTGAGGTGCACGCGGAACTGTTCAGCATTGGCGGGTGAGCT
The DNA here is from genome assembly GCF_029269135.1 of Pseudomonas sp. 1928-m. NCBI lineage: Bacteria > Pseudomonadati > Pseudomonadota > Gammaproteobacteria > Pseudomonadales > Pseudomonadaceae > Pseudomonas > Pseudomonas sp. 1928-m. Next base: position 272,767 of record NZ_JARIXO010000004.1, read on the forward strand.
GCTCCACAGGTACAGGTGCTCTTTCCAGCTGCCGGACGCCCAGTTCTGCAGGTAGTAGTCAGTGCCGCGCACCGTGTCGCGGTCGCGCAGGCGGATGTTGTCGCCATCTTTGAGGCAGCCGTTGTTGTTGGCTAGCTCGATGCGTAGCTGGTTGGAGGAGTCGCCTGCTTTCATGTAATAGGCGTAGTTACCGCCGCCACCGCCCAGCCACCAGTTGAGCCAATAGCCCGGGTGGCGGCGCGATTCGACTTCAATGTAGTCGCCACTGCGGATGCAGAAACTCTCCGGGTGATACCAGTTGCGCAGGCTGAACAGGCTTTCTGGCTCCAGCCCGTTGCCGTTGATCTTCACCCAGTCGTTGGCCTTGCTGCTGCCGGCGCGCAGGGTTTTGCCGGTGGTGGTGCTTTGCAAGACCACTTCGCCGTAGAGGTTTTGCTGCGGCTTGCTGGCGCGGGTTGGCGTCGTGCTGTCGGCGCGGGTAAAGCCGGCTACCGGGGAATGATCGGAGTAGTCCTGAAATTGCCAGGTCGCGCCCGCCAGGTTGACTGTCCAGCGGGGCGCCGGTGTATCCAGGGCCTGGTTGTGCCAGAACGGCAATTGCCGGTGGTTGCGCGAAAGGAAGATGTAATCCAGGTATTCCGGGGCGTGGTTGGGGTATTGATAGTTGGCGATGCCATTGCGTTTGGTATCAAAGGTGGTGTCGCTGCCGGCATAGCTATCCGGCGCGTTGACCTGCAGGCGGGCGAGCATGTCGTGGTACTCGCTGCTGTCCTTGATGACGTTGAAGTCGCCACCAATAAACACCAGCTGATCAAGGCTAATGCCGCGGGCACTGATGAAGTTCTGCAGCTCATCAAACTGGCTGGCCCGTACCGCTGCACCTTTGCCATCTGGGCAGCCGGTGTCCGCTGCCTGTGCGTGGGTGCCGATGATATGCACGGCCTGACCATTGCGATTGAGTTTGACGTAGACGAAGCCTTTGTTGGACAGGTAATCCGCACCGCAACCCTGGCTGTAGACATATTGCACGCGTTGCTCGATTGGCCAGCGGCTGACGATGGCCACGCCGCCGTCTTCCGGGGTGGTGTCCGAATAGGCGCCCAGAGTGGCATCCCAGCCCGTGCGGCTACGACCGAGCACGGGCGTCTGAAACGGGTACTGGCTTTGCAAACCATTGAGCAGAATGGCCGACGCTGGGTTGTCGAACAGCTCGTTGAGAATCACTGCATCCTGGCCCTTGATATACGCCGCCTCAGCGATCAACGCCGCGCGCTGCTGTTGGCCCCAACCCGGCTTTATGGTGCTGGGCAGCAGGAATACGTTATGTGCCAGCAGTTTGAACTGCTCATCCGGGCTTGCCTGGGCAAACGTCGGGGCGGATAGGGCAAGCGTACTAAAACACAACAGTGGCAACAGGCATCGATGCATGGGGTGGCCTCCGGGTAGGGGAATGGCCAGTCTTCCAGTCACCGTTAAACGCGAGAATGATCGAAAGGTGGGTGGGCTAGACCAGCGCCAGCGCAGTCTGCTTGGCGAGGGTTACATCGGCATGACGCGGCTGTTACGAATCCGCTGCTCGTGGGTCGAGCAACAGAGCCAGTTTCAGGCGTTTGGGCAGTTTTGCCACCACCAGCTGATGGGAGCGCGTTAGCAGCTCGCGCAGTTCGCCATCGCTTAGCGGGTAAGGCGCGGCCATGCTGATCCAGCGAGCGCGCGCCAGATACGGGGCAGGGCGGATGCCGGGACGGTCGCAATAGCCGAGAAACAGGTCGGCATCGACCTTGAAGGCCAGGCCGTCATGGCTACCCAGGTGGAACAGGGCGAACATTTTGTTCTCTGCCACCGAGAACACCCGCACGCCGCCCCATTTGATGTCCTCACGGGCACCCGGCAGGCTTAGGCAGAACGCGGCGATTTGCTCGATGGTCATGCCGGGGACGCTCCTGTGTTACTCGCGGTAGAAAACCTGCACCAGATGATAGCCAAACTGACTTTTCACCGGGCCGTGGACTTCACGCACCGGCTTTTTGAAGATCACTTGATCAATGGCGCGCACCATCTGTCCCGGACGCACTTCACCCAGGTCGCCACCTTTCTTGCCGGATGGGCAGGTTGAGTATTTACGTGCCAGCACGTCAAACGCCTCGCCGGCGGCAATACGTTTTTTCAGCGCGGCGGCTTCTGCTTCGGTTTTCACCAGAATATGGCGGGCCATTGCCTTCGGCATGACGGGCTCCTCGGATTTCAAGGGGCGTATTGTGCCAGTATTTTCAGCCGCTTAGCGCTTGAGCCGGGCACGCGCCGATTTTCTCGGGAGCGATGCGTAATCTTGGCCTAACGTAATAAATCCAACTCGCGGGAAATCTCGTTATGGACCTCAACGCCATGCTGAAAATCCTGTCCAGCCAGGACGGGTCCGACCTTTATCTTTCCACTGGTGCGCCGCCCTGCGCCAAGTTCAATGGTGTGCTCAAGGCGCTCAGTGCCGAGCCGCTCAAGGCCGGTGAGGTGGCAGCCATTGCTGATTCGGTGATGGATAGCGCGCAGCGCGAGGAATTCGAGCGTGAGCTGGAGATGAACCTGGCGATTTCCATTCCCAGCGTTGGGCGTTTTCGCATCAATATCTTCAAGCAGCGCAACGAGGTGTCGATCGTCGCGCGCAATATCAAGATGGAAATTCCCAAATTCGAAGACCTCAAACTGCCGGAAGTGCTGCTCAAGACGGTGATGGAGAAGCGCGGCCTGGTGCTATTTGTTGGCGGCACCGGTTCGGGCAAATCGACCTCGCTGGCGGCGCTGATCGACTACCGCAACCGTAACAGCGGCGGCCATATCATCACCATCGAGGACCCGGTGGAGTATGTGCACAAGCACAAGAAGTCGATCATCAATCAGCGTGAGGTGGGGGTGGATACCCGCAGCTTCCACGCCGCACTGAAGAACACCCTGCGTCAGGCGCCGGACGTAATCCTGATCGGCGAAATCCGCGACCGCGAAACCATGGAGCATGCCTTGGCCTTTGCCGACACCGGCCACCTGGCAATCTCCACCCTGCACGCCAACAACGCCAACCAGGCGCTGGACCGCATCATCAACTTCTTCCCGGAAGACCGCCGCCCGCAATTGCTCAATGACCTGGGCAACAACCTCAAGGCTTTCGTCTCCCAGCGCCTGGTCAAGACCATCGACGGCAAGCGCCGGGCAGCGGTGGAAGTGCTGCTGGGCACGCCGACCATTCGTGATTTGATCAAGCGCAATGAGTTTTCCGAGATCAAGGAGATCATGGAAAAGTCGAAAAACCTCGGCATGCAAACCTTCGATCAGGCGCTGATCGACCTGGTCAACGATGGCTCGATTGATGAAGAAGAAGCGGTGAAAAACGCTGACTCGGCGAACAACGTACGCCTCAAGCTCAAACTCTATCGCGACAACCCAGGCACCTCAGCACCTGCCGCTGCGCCCGCGCCCGCGCCAGCGGCCGCCGCACCGACGCCTGCTGCACCTGCGGCGCCCGCTACTTCGGCGGGAGAGTGGGGGTTGGAGTTGAAGCTGGAAGATATTGAAGAAGAACAGCTGCCAGAGGACCCAGGGCGCAAAGGTATTTGAACACCGGCGCCGATAGAGCGGCTTACCGCTAGCGTTGTTCGGGGCGGTAGGCGTCCTGAATACGCTGGATCATGCCTTCGGCGCGTAGCGCTTCAACGGCCTTGCGCAGATCTTCCTGCAACTGCGCATCGCAGTCTTTCGAGCAGGCCAGGTACATATCGGTACTGGCCAGCACGGGGCTCATCTGCAGTTTGTTGTTGCTTTGCGGCCATAGATACAGCCCTTCCGGCACGCCGGTAAACCAGGCATCGACGCGGCCCAGCTCGAGCATGCGCGCAGGGTTATCGCCAAGCTTAAGGCTGACAATCTGCGTTTCGCTAAAGCCTTCGCGCTTGAGGATTTCCATCTGTGCTGTGCCATGACCGACGGCAATACGCCGGTAACGCTGACGCGCCTCGGCAAAGTCAGCCACGGGCGCATCGAGGCTGAAGAAGGCGCGCTCAAGTGGCGAAATAGGGGCGATCCAGGTGTACAGCGCTTCCCGCTCGGGAGTACGCGAGAGCGGGATGATCAGCAGATTTTGCCCGCGACTGACCCGCTGCTGCGCCCGGGCCCAGGGGGTTACATGGATATGGCTGAGGTAGCCCGCGCGGGCAATCGCGGCCAATGCCACATCGCCGACCATGCCGTAGCCGCCCTGAAAGCTGACAAAGGTCAGCGGCGGCGCGTCTGGCATATGCAGCTCCAGCGGTTCCTGTGCTGTTGCGCTTAGGCTCAGCGAGGTCAGCAGTACAGCGAGACAGATCCAGCGCACAGCCACGGCAGCACTCCAACAACGACTGGCTTGGAGTATAAGCACTGCGCGCCGGGCTCGGCTGGAGTTTTTGGTACTTCAGTCCCGTAGTTCTGCCAGGTCGCGGTACAGCTCCAGCGCCTGCGGGTTGGCCAGGGCATCGGTGTTTTTTACTGGTTTGCCGTGCACCACGTTGCGCACCGCCAGTTCGACGATCTTGCCGCTGATGGTGCGCGGGATATCCGCCACGGCGATGATCTTCGCCGGCACATGGCGCGGCGTGGTGTTGGCGCGGATCACCTGACGAATTTGCGTTTGCAGCGCGTCGGTTAGTTCGACGCCCTCGCGCAGACGGACAAACAGCACCACGCGCACGTCGTCGTCCCACTCCTGGCCGATGGCGATGGACTCCAGCACGGCTTCGACCTTTTCCACCTGGCGATAGATTTCCGCAGTGCCGATACGTACGCCGCCGGGGTTAAGTACCGCGTCACTGCGGCCATGAATCACCAGCCCACCATGGGCGGTGATTTCCGCGTAATCACCGTGGGCCCAGATACCGGGGAAGGTGTCGAAGTAAGCCGCCTGGAACTTGCTGCCATCGGCATCTTTCCAGAAGCCAATCGGCATCGAGGGGAAATGCTGCGCGCAGACCAGTTCGCCTTTTTCGCCGGTCGCTGGTTGGCCGGCGTCATTCCAGACCTGCACATCCATGCCCAAACCCTTGCACTGCAGCTCGCCACGCCACACCGGCAGCACCGGGTTACCGAGGGCAAAGCAGGAAACGATATCGGTGCCGCCGGAGATGGATGACAGGCAGAGATCGGCTTTGATCTCGCGGTAGACGTACTCGAAGCTCTCATGGGACAGCGGCGAGCCGGTGGACAGAATCGCCTTGAGCCGTTGCAGCTTGTGCGTGCTGCCCGGCTTTGCACCGGCTTTTTCCAGGGCCGCGAGGAATTTGGCGCTGGTACCGAAGATGCTGATGTTTTCCGCATCGATCAGGTCGATCAGTCGCTCGGCACCGGGGTGGAAGGGTGAGCCGTCAAACAGCACCAGGGTGGCGCCCAGGGCCAGGCCGGAAACCAGCCAGTTCCACATCATCCAGCCGCAGGTGGTGTAGTAGAACAGCGTATCGTCGGCGTGCAGATCGGTGTGCAGGCCGAGTTCTTTGACGTGCTGCAGCAAGGTACCGCCGCTGCCATGCACGATGCATTTGGGCACGCCGGTGGTGCCGCTGGAGTAGAGGATATACAGCGGGTGATCGAACGGCACCTGGGTGAATTCGGGCTCGCCGCCGGCCTGGTGGAAGTCCTGCCATAGCGCGACCTTGGCCGCCGAATGGAAGTCGGCGGCTTTGGCCTGGGTATTGGAGTAGGGCACCACAATCAGCTGTTCAAGCGAGGGCAGGCGTTCGAGGATTYCATTGAGCTTGGCAGTCAGGTCAAGGTTCTTACCGGCGTAGCGATAGCCAGCGGCGGCGATCAGCACCTTGGGTTCGATCTGGCCGAAGCGGTCGATCACGCCCTGGGTGCCGAAGTCCGGCGAACAGCTCGACCAGGTCGCGCCCAGGCTACTGGCCGCAAGCATGCCGACCAGGGTTTGCCAGGTGTTGGGCATAAAGGCGGCAACGCGGTCGCCACTACCGACGCCAGCAGCGCGCAGGCTGCGTTGCAGGCCGGCGACGTGGGCCGCCAGCTCGGCGTAACTCAGCTGTTCGCGCGAACCGTCCTCGCCAATGGCGACCAGGGCCGGGTGGTTATCACGGCGGCGCAGCAGGTGTTCGGCAAAGTTCAGCGTTGCGCCAGGAAACCAGTGAGCGCTGGGCATGGCGCTGCTTTCCTGCAATATGCGCTCGGGTTGCGCGCTAAAGCGGATCTCGAAGAACTTGATAACGGCCTGCCAGAAAGCTTCGCGCTGCGTCACGCTCCAGCTGTGCAGGGCTGGATAGTCGGCCAGTTGCAGGCTGTGGCGCTGATTGACGAAGTGGCGGAAGCTGTCCATCCGCGTCGCCGCGATACGTTCGGCAGAAGGCGTCCACAAAGGCTGTTGCATGTTGGTTCCTCGAACTCTTGTTATGCCTGCGCAATGCGGGCTTATTGCTGCAAGCCTACTGGCTGGCGGATGGCTTGCGTCGAGCTGCGCGGGGCTGATCCTGATCGGCAGCCGCCGCGCCTGTAGCCACTGTGCAACGCTCCCAGGCAACCTGCAGCGAACCTGATGGGGGCGCTTTACAGTACGTAAATAAAACCTTACAGCCGACGTAGCCCGGATAAGCCCTGGCGCAATCCGGGGCTTATCCGGAGATGCTTCCCGGATTGCGCCGCGTGCCGCGGCTTATCCGGGCTACGCCGTCTACCAATCAGGCGTTGGCCAGTTTGGCCCGCGCGACCCGCGAGCCATTGGGTTTATCCAGTACTGTGCAAATCCGCTGACCGGCTGCGATCAGCTTGTTCATATCAATGCCGGTTTTGATACCCAGACCCTCAAGCAGGTACAGCACATCTTCGGTTGCGACATTGCCGGTGGCACCCTTGGCGTAAGGGCAACCACCCAGCCCCGCGACTGAGCTGTCGAATACGCTGATGCCTTCCAAGAGGCTGGCGTAGATATTGGCCAAAGCTTGGCCGTAGGTATCGTGGAAATGCCCGGCCAACAGATTGCGTGGCACCTCGTGGCCGACCACGTTGAACAGGTGACGGGTTGCTCCGGCAGTGCCGGCCCCGATGGTGTCGCCCAGGGAAACCTCATAGCAGCCCATGGCGTACAGCTCACGGGCTACGCTGGCCACCTGTTCGGGCGGCACGCTGCCGTCATACGGGCAACCCAGCACGCAGGAAACATAACCGCGCACGCAAATGCCATGCTGCTTGGCGGCGTCCATTACCGGGACAAAGCGCTCAAGGCTCTCGCTGATCGAGCAGTTGATATTCTTCTGCGAGAAGGCTTCCGAAGCCGCAGCAAATACCGCAACTTCCTTGACTCCTGCTTCTAGCGCGCCCTCAAAACCTTTCAGGTTGGGTGCCAGGGCCGCGTAGGTGATGCCTGGCAGCTGCTGGATCTGCGCAAACACCTCGGCGCTGCCCGCCATCTGCGGCACCCACTTGGGCGAGACAAAGCTGCCGACCTCGATATAGCTCAGGCCTGCGGCAGACAGGTCATCGACCAGGCGCACCTTGTCGGCCACGTTGATCGGCTGTTTCTCATTCTGCAAACCGTCGCGCGGGCCGACTTCGACCAGGCGCACTTGTTTGGGTAGGTTCATGCATCTTCTCCGTAGGGTGGATCGGGGGGCGCAGCTGACGCTGTTTCGATCCACCGTTGCCTGGTGGAAAACGCTACGCGGTTTTCCACCCTACATATCATTGCGCGGATGCTGAGGCTCGGGTGGTTGTAGGGTGGATGTCGTTTTATACATCCGCCATGGCCATCGGCTGTGAATGCCTTGGTGGACATAAAAAGCGATGTCCACCCTACGCGCTGGCGTCCTCCAGCTCCACCAGCACGGCGCCCTCAGTGACCATCTCGCCTTCATTGCAATACAGCGCCTTGACCGTACCGGCATGTGGCGCGCGGATGCTGTGTTCCATCTTCATCGCCTCCAGCACCACCAGCGCAGTACCGGCTTCGACCTGCTGGCCGGCTTCCAYCAGCACCCGCACGATACTGCCGTTCATCGGTGCCGTCAGGCCGCCGTGATGGCTGTGGCTGGCTTCCACTTCGGCAATCGGATCGACGCGCTGGATGCTGCGTAGCTCACCGGCATAGTGCAGATACAGGGCATCGCCGCGACGAATTGCCAGATGCTGCTGGCGCAGGCCATCGCGCTCTACCTGCAGGACTTCGCCCTGTAGGTGCACGGTGGAGGTCGAGGCATGGCGCAGGCGTACCACCTGGCGCTCGCCCTGGCAGCTCAGGTGCAAGTCGGTTTCTGCCGGCAGGCCCAGACGCAGGCCGTTGTTGCGTGACCAGGGCGAATGGAAATCGTCGTGGCGTTGCCGTGGCGCTTCGCTCTGCACAAAGGCTTCGACGGCCAGTTGCCAGAATTCGGCGGGCAATTCGCTCACTGGCGGCAGCAGCTGCGCTTCATGGCGTGGGATAAAGCCGGTGTCCAGTTCGGCGGCGGCAAAGGCCGGGTGGGCCAGCACTCGGGTGAGAAAGGCCAGATTGGTTCTGACTCCGCCCACACAGGTTTCCTTAAGCATGGCCAGCAGGCGCAGCCGTGCTTCCTCGCGGTTTTCGCCCCAGGCGATCAGCTTGCCGAGCATCGGGTCATAGAAGGGCGAGACTTCATCGCCTTCGCTGACGCCGCTGTCTACCCGGCGACCTAGGCCGGCGGCGGCTTCGCGGTACAGCGCGAGGGTGCCGGTGGCCGGGAGAAAGTCGTTGTCCGGATCTTCCGCATACAGCCGCACTTCAATGGCGTGGCCAATCAGCGGCACCTGCTCCTGGCTGATCGGCAGCGCTTCACCACGGGAGACGCGAATCTGCCAGGCCACCAGATCGAGACCGGTGATCAGCTCGGTAACCGGGTGCTCGACCTGCAGGCGGGTGTTCATCTCCATAAAGAAGAAGTCGCCGCGCTCATCCAGCAGAAACTCCACGGTACCGGCGCCGACATAGCCAATGGCCTGGGCGGCCTTGACTGCCGCCTCGCCCATGGCGCGGCGCAGTTCGGCTGACAGGCCGGGGGCAGGGGCTTCTTCGACCACCTTCTGGTGACGGCGCTGGATCGAACAGTCGCGCTCATTCAGGTACAGGCAGTTGCCATGCGAGTCGGCAAAAACCTGAATCTCCACATGGCGCGGCTTGAGGACGTATTTTTCCACCAGCATGCGTGAGTCGCCGAACGACGATTGCGCCTCGCGCTGGGCGCTGGCCAGGGCTTCGGCCAGTTCGCTCTCAACCTCGACCACCTTCATGCCTTTGCCACCACCACCGGCTGCGGCCTTAAGCAACACCGGGTAGCCGATTGCGTTCGAGGCAGCGCGGAAGGTTTCTACATCTTGCGCTTCGCCGTGATAGCCCGGCACCAGCGGTACGCCGGCGGCTTCCATCAGGGCCTTGGCGGCCGATTTGCTGCCCATGGCGTCGATGGCCGAGGCGGGCGGGCCGAGAAAGATCAAACCGGCGGTTTCGATGGCGCGGGCAAAGCCGGCGTTTTCCGAAAGAAAGCCATAACCGGGATGGATCGCCTGGGCACCACTGGCCTTGGCTGCAGCGATCAATGCGTCGATTCGCAGGTAGCTGTCCGCCGGCTTGGCGCCGCCCAGATTCACCGCCAGATCGGCTTCGCGCACATGGCGGGCGCTGGCGTCGATGGCGCTGTGTACCGCCACGGTCTGAATGCCCATGGCTTTGGCCGTGCGCATCACCCGGCAGGCGATTTCGCCACGGTTGGCCACCAGCAGGGTGTCGATAGGCTTAAGGCTCATGCTTGTGGCTCCTGCCGGAGGTATGGGCGTTTATCCAGCCGGCTATTGCGGGGGATATTCATGCTTATTGCTCCTGCCAGGCGGGTTTGCGTTTATCCAGAAAGGCACGCAGCCCTTCCTGACCTTCGGGGCTGACGCGGATACGGGCAATGGCGTTTTCTGTGTAACGGCGCAGCGCCGGCGTCAGCACGCCGCTGCCGACTTCGCGCAGCAGATCCTTGCTGGCGAGCATCGCCTGCGGGCTATTGAGCAGCAATGTGTCGACCCACTCGGCCACTGCCGGCTCCAGGGCATCGGCGGCATAGCATTCGGCAAACAGCCCCAGTTCCTGGGCGCGTTCGCCGCTGAAACGCTCGGCGGTCAGGGCATAGCGCCGTGCAGCACGTTCGCCGATGGCCTGCACGACGAAGGGACTGATCACCGCCGGCGCCAGGCCGATGCGCACTTCGGAAAGGCACAGCTGGGCGTCAACGGTGCCGATGGCCATGTCGCAGCAGCTGATCAAACCCAGTGCACCGCCAAAAGCCGCGCCTTGCACCACGGCCAAGGTGGGGATCTTCAGCTGATAAAGGTTGTGCATCAGCTCGGCCAGCTCACGCGAATCAGCCAGGTTGGCGTTGTAGTCCAGGGTCGCCGCGTGCTGCATCCAGGCCAGGTCTGCACCGGCGGAGAAGTGCTTGCCACGGCCGCGCAGCAGCAGGAAACGMAGGCTTTTGTCGGCCATCACCGCGTCGAGGGCGAGAATCAGCTCGCGGATCATCTCGGCGTTAAAGGCGTTGTTCTTGTCCGCGCGATTGAGCCAGAGCGTGGCAAAGCCGCGTGGGTCTGTTTGCAGTTCGAGGGTGTTGAAGTCGGTCATGGTCACTCACTGGGGCGCGTGCGTTGCACCTGTAGGATGGGTGCTAACCCATCAAACGATATCGATGGGTTGCACCCATCCTACGGTTTGTCCTGATTACATTCTGAACACGCCAAAGGTGGTCGGCTCAATCGGCGCGTTAAGGCTGGCGGACAGCGCCAGGCCCAGTACGTCTCGGGTTTGCGCCGGGTCGATCACGCCGTCGTCCCACAAGCGGGCGCTGGAGTAGTAGGGGTGGCCCTGGCGCTCGTACTGTTCGAGGATCGGTTGCTTGAGTGCAGCTTCATCTTCGGCGGAGAAGCGCTGCCCGGCGCGAGCGGCCTGTTCGTGTTTGACCTGCACCAAGACGCCGGCGGCCTGTTCGGCGCCCATCACGCCGATGCGCGCATTCGGCCACATCCACAAAAAGCGTGGATCGTAGGCGCGGCCGCACATGCCGTAGTTACCCGCGCCGAAGCTGCCGCCGATGATCACGGTGAATTTCGGCACCTTGGCGCAGGCCACCGCGTTGACCAGCTTGGCGCCGTGTTTGGCGATGCCGCCGGCTTCGTACTTCTGGCCGACCATAAAGCCGGTGATGTTCTGCAAAAACAGCAGCGGGATGCCGCGCTGGCAGGCCAGTTCGATAAAGTGCGCGCCTTTTTGCGCGGACTCGGCAAATAAGATCCCGTTATTGGCGAGGATCGCCACTGGATAGCCGTGGATATGCGCAAAGCCGCAGACCAGGGTTGTGCCGAACAGCGCTTTGAATTCATCGAATACGCTGCCATCGACGGTGCGGGCGATCACTTCACGCACATCGAACGGCTGTTTGGCATCTGCTGGAATCACTCCGTACAGCTCATCAGCGCTGTACAGCGGGTTGATCGGAGCACGGTTGTTCAGCACGCCGAGCTTGCGCCAGTTGAGATTGCTGATGCTACGCCGGGCCAAGGCAAGGGCATGTTCGTCGTTGTCGGCGTAATGGTCGGCCACGCCGCTGGTTTTGCAGTGCACATCGGCACCGCCGAGGTCTTCGGCGCTGACTACTTCACCGGTGGCGGCTTTTACCAGCGGCGGGCCGGCGAGGAATATGGTGGCCTGGTTGCGCACCATGATTGCTTCATCGGCCATGGCCGGTACGTAGGCTCCGCCGGCAGTGCAAGAGCCCATGACTACGGCAATCTGCGGGATACCCATGGCCGACATATTGGCCTGGTTGAAGAAGATCCGCCCGAAGTGCTCGCGATCCGGGAACACTTCATCCTGGCGCGGCAGGTTGGCGCCGCCGGAATCCACCAGATAGATGCACGGCAGGCGGTTCTGCTGAGCGATGGTCTGCGCGCGCAGGTGTTTTTTCACCGTCAGCGGGTAGTAGCTACCGCCTTTTACCGTGGCGTCGTTGGCCACAATCATGCATTCCACACCCTCGACCCGACCGATACCGGCCACTACGCCTCCCGCAGGGACTTCTTCGCCATACACCTCATGGGCGGCTAGCTGGCCGATCTCCAGAAACGGCGAGCCGATATCCAGCAGGCGGTTAATGCGTTCACGCGGCAGTAGTTTGCCGCGCGAGGTGTGGCGCTCCTGGGCCTTGGCACCGCCGCCTTCATGGATGCGGGCGAGCAGGGCGCGCAGGTCGTTAACCTGGGCGAGCATCGCCGCGCTATTGGCAGCGAACTCCGGTGAACGGGTATTGATCTGGGTATGCAGGATGGCCATTCGGCTCACTCCATTGGTAGCCCGGATGCAATCCGGGGACTCTGTATCGCGCCAACTGCTCCCGGATTGCGCCAAGGCTTATCCGGGCTACGGTTCTTGCGGCGTAGGGTTATTTCGTTTCGTTAAACAGCTCGCGGCCGATCAGCATCCGGCGGATTTCGCTGGTTCCCGCGCCGATCTCATAGAGTTTGGCGTCGCGCAGCAGGCGGCCGGCCGGGTATTCGTTGGTGTAGCCGTTACCGCCGAGCAGCTGGATGGTGTCCAGGGCCATCTTGGTGGCCATTTCGGCGGTGTAGAGGATCACTGCGGCGGCGTCCTTGCGCGATTCCTCGCCGCGGTCGCAGGCCTTGGCCACGTTGTAGAGGTAGGACTTGGAGGCGTTCATGCCAGCGTACATATCGGCCAGCTTGCCCTGTACCAGCTGGAATTCGCCGATTGACTGCTTGAACTGCTGACGTTCGTGCACGTAGGGCAGCACCACGTCCATGCAGGCAGTCATGATCCCGGTCGGGCCGCCCGAGAGCACGGTGCGTTCGTAATCCAGGCCACTCATCAGCACGCGCACGCCAGCGCCTTCGGCGCCGAGAATGTTCTCCTCCGGAACTTCGCAATCTTCGAACACCAGTTCGCAGGTGTTGGAGCCACGCATGCCCAGCTTGTCCAGTTTCTGATGGCGGGAAAAACCCTTGTAGTCGCGCTCGACGATAAACGCAGTCATGCCACGCGAGCCGGCGTTGATGTCGGTTTTGGCGTAGATCACATAGGTGTGGGCGTCGGGGCCGTTGGTAATCCACATCTTGTTGCCGTTAAGCACGTAGCGGTCGCCGCGTTTTTCCGCGCGCAGCTTCATCGACACCACATCGGAGCCGGCATTTGGCTCGCTCATGGCCAGCGCGCCGACGTGTTCGCCGGAGCACAGCTTGGGCAGGTACTTGGCCTTCTGCTCGTGGGTGCCGTTCTTGCGGATCTGGTTCAGGCACAGGTTGGAGTGCGCGCCGTAGGACAGGCCGACCGAAGCCGAAGCGCGGCTGATCTCCTCCATGGCCACCACATGCGCCAGGTAGCCCATGTTGGTGCCGCCGTACTCCTCTTCAACCGTCATGCCGAGCAGGCCCATGTCGCCAAACTTGCGCCACATGTCCATGGGGAACTCGTTGTCGCGGTCGATCTGCGCGGCGCGCGGTGCCAGTTCGGCCTGTGAGAACTGATACACCGAGTCGCGCAGCATGTCGATGGTCTCGCCGAGACCGAAGTTGAGGGATGGGTAGCTCATGGTTCCACCTGTAATTGTTCGAATTAAGTTCAGGAGATAACAGTTTGTTTTTTATCAGTTTCAGCTAGCGCGGCCAGGCAGCGCTCTTCGGCAGTATCCAGCTCAAGCTGCATCTGCTCGATGTCCAGCAGTTGCTGCTGCAGCTGGGCGCGGCGCTCGGCGATCTTCGCCATAAAGGTATGCAGCTGCTTGTGATTGCCGTGTACCGGGTCGTACAGCTCGATCAGTTCCTTGCACTCGGCCAGCGAGAAACCGATCCGTTTACCGCGCAGGATCAACTTGAGGGTGACCTTGTCCTTGGCCGTGTAGATGCGTTCCTGGCCGCGGCGTTCGGGGCAGAGCATCTGTTGTTCTTCATAGAAGCGAATGGCGCGGGTGGTGATATCCAGCTCGCGGGCCAGTTCGGAAATGGAGTAGGTGGTGGCGGACATACGGCAGCGCTCTTGTTTACCTTTACGTTAACGTAATGCTGCAAGCCGGTTTAGTCAACCTGCTTGATTTAGCGCCTTGCGAGTGGAGTTGTTAGCGGGGCTTGATCACTTTAAAAACAGTCGCTTAGCGCTCTTAGCTAAACACGCCATAAAGTATTGAGGCTGGCTAACCGCGGAGTCTGGCCGCCTAGGGATAAGCGCTTGGCTAGTTGATCGGCTGCCGCGCAGGCAAATAGCGCAGCACCTTTGCGTTTAGCAGGTCGATCAGCGCCGGGTCCATAAACCCATAGTCGTCGGCGATATCCAGGCAGACGATGCGCTTGTTGCCCAACTGGGCCTTGAACTTGCTGGTGAGTTTGCTGCGATGCACCCGTTGCATCACCAGAATCAGATCCGCCCAGGCCAACAACTCGGGGCAGACCGGCGTGTCGGCGTCGTGGTTGACGCCGGCCGATGCGGTTTCCACGCCAGGCCAGTCAGCGAACAGTTGTTCGGCAGTGGGGCTGCGCAGGCGGTTCTTGGCGCAGATAAACAGCAGTTTCAGTGGCAAACAATCGTCCCTGATCGGCGCCGAGCTAAGCGCTATGGATAAATGGAAGGTTTACGGCTTTCTACCGGCAAAGCCAAACAGCAAACCACCGGCGAGTATGGCACCGATGCCCGCCCAAACTGGCACGTTGACTCTTTCCTTCTCCTGCACCGAGAGTTCGAGCGGGCCGAGCTTCACTGCGGTGGTGTCCTTGGTGTAGCTGAAACCGCCATACAGCAGCCCCAACAGGCCCGCCACGACCAGTGCGATAGAGATAATCCGGATTGAATTCATGCTGTGATCCTCGTGCAGCGCCTGAGCTAATCGCCAGCGGTTTCATAGGCAGGGCCGTCCAGGCCATTGAAACACAGTGCTGGCGTTTTGCAGGCGATTTACTTGATCACACATAGCGCGGCTTATTCGCCGTCAGGCTTTCTTTTCCTGAGCCGTGGCCTGCTGGGAAATTTCGATGATCTGCTCGCGCATCCAGCGGTTGGCCGGGTCCTGGTCGGTGCTTTCGTGCCAGTAGAGGTGAGTTTCCAGCGGCGTCATGTCCTTGATCGGCAGCTCGACAAAGTGCAGGTCATTACGCCGGGCGAAGCGCTCGGGTACGGTCATGGCCATGTCGGTGCCTTGCAGTACGGTGGTGGCCATCAGGTAATGCTGCGAGCGCAGGGCGATCTTGCGCTGGATGCCCATGCGGCCCAGGGCCAGGTCGACGTGGCCCAGACCGCTGCGGCGGCTGGAAATATGGATATGGGTCATGCCCATGTATTCGTCCAGGCTGATTTTCTCTTTGGCCAGCGGATGGCCACGGCGCATGGCGCACACGTAGCGGTCCTCCATCAGCTTGACGTGGCGTACCTGCGGGTCGGTGTTGAGCGGCGCGTCCACGGCAAAATCCAGACGGCCAGCGGCCAGCTCTTTAGTGGTTTCGCGGCGCCGGGCCAGCATGCTCTCGATATTCACGTTCGGCGCCAGGCGGCGCAGGCGCTGAAACAGCGGCGGCAGGACGATGGCCTCGGTGAGGTCGGTCATGCTGATGCGGAAAGTCTTGTTGGCCTGCCCCGGGTTGAAGATGCGGCTTTCCTGCACGGAGATGCGCAGTTGCTGCAGCGCGTTGCGCACCGGGCCGATGATGTTCTGTGCCATAGGCGTGGGCACCATGCCCTGAGCGGTGCGCACAAACAGCGGGTCATTGAAGGTTTCACGCAAGCGAGCGAGGGCGTTGGATACTGCGGGCTGAGTAATGCCGACGATCTGCCCGGCCCGGGTCAGATTGGCCTCGGTGTAGATGGCATCGAAGACGACAAAGAGGTTGAGGTCGACCTTGTTCAGATTCATTGCACGCTCACTCCGAGTGATGATCGCTATCAGTGGAACATATATCGGTGATGAATGTTAATACACGGTGAGAATAGATTAGATAAATCCTAAGCCCTGTTCTAGCATCATTTCCACTTCACCGAACTCCCCAAAAATCAGCGTCAGAAGGTAGCCATCATGGATTTCGCCTACTCCCCCAAGGTTCAGCAGCTGCGTGAACGCGTCACCGCGTTTATGGAGAGCCATGTCTATCCAGCCGAGGCCGTGTTCGAGCAACAGGTCAATGAAGGCGACCGCTGGCAGCCCACCGCGATCATGGAAGAGTTGAAAGCCAAGGCTAAAGCCGAAGGCCTGTGGAACCTGTTTCTGCCGGAGTCCGAACTGGGTGCCGGGCTGACCAACACCGAATACGCGCCGCTGGCGGAAATCATGGGCAGCTCGTTGATCGGTGCCGAGCCGTTCAACTGCGCCGCGCCGGACACCGGCAATATGGAAGTGCTGGTGCGCTATGCCAACGACGCGCAGAAAGAGCAGTGGCTCAAGCCGCTGCTGGACGGCACCATCCGTTCCGCCTTCGCCATGACCGAGCCGGGCGTAGCGTCCTCCGATGCCACCAATATGCAGGCCAGCGCCGTGCGCCAGGGCGATGAGTGGGTGATCAACGGCCGCAAGTGGTGGACCTCCGGTGCTTGTGATCCGCGCTGCAAGATCATGATCTTTATGGGCCTGACCAACCCGGATGGCCCACGTCACGCCCAGCATTCGATGATTCTGGTGCCGATGGACGCCCCAGGCGTGAAAGTGCTGCGCCCGCTACCGGTATTTGGCTACGACGACGCGCCGCACGGCCACGCCGAAGTGCTGTTCGAAAACGTCCGCGTGCCTTACGAGAACGTGCTGCTGGGTGAGGGCCGTGGCTTCGAGATTGCCCAGGGTCGCCTTGGCCCAGGCCGTATTCACCACTGCATGCGTTCCATCGGCATGGCCGAGCGCGCGCTGAAACTGATGTGCGAGCGTTCGATCAACCGCACCGCCTTCGGCAAGCCGCTGGCCCGCCTGGGCGGCAATATCGATCACATCGCTGACTCGCGTATGGAGATCAATATGGCCCGTCTGCTGACGTTGAACGCGGCTTATATGATGGACACAGTGGGCAACAAGATTGCCGCCAGTGAAATCGCCCAGATCAAGGTGGTTGCGCCGAACGTCGCGTTGAAAGTGATCGACCGGGCGATCCAGATCCACGGCGGCGCCGGGGTGTCCAACGACTTCCCGCTGGCCTACTGGTACGCCATGCAGCGCACCCTGCGCCTGGCCGACGGCCCGGACGAAGTGCACCGCGCGGCTATCGGCAAGTTCGAAATCGGCAAGTACGTGTCGAAAGAAGTGATGAACGCCAGCCGCTAAAGCGCGTCACTGAAAAACCACAAGGCCCGCATCTGCGGGCCTTGTGCGTTGTGGCCTATGCAGTTTCAGGTTGCAATGCCTGGCTGTGTGGGAGGGGCTTTAGCCGCGATTGATCGTGAAAGCGGCGCGGCTAAAGCCCCTCCCACAATAGTGCAGTCTGTTCGTGTGTTTAGCCCGGCGGAGCTTGTTGATCATCTGGACTCGCGCTCTGTTGCAACCAGAGCAGGCGCATATACAACTGCGCCGCGAAGGCGCGCGCGGCCTGTTCCTGGTGGAAGATCAGGCTGCGGCGGCCCATGCGTACTTGCCAGCGCAGCTTGCCGCGCTGCAGCAGCGGTTCAATAACGATGCTCGGGGAACTCAAACGATCAATGCTCCTGTCTGGGGGCACGGGTTTTCAGTAGCGACAGTACCACTCCGCCCGCCAGCAAACCGAGGGTCATGCACAGCGAGAGTAGGGCGGGCACCTTGATCATGTCGTGGAGAAAGATCTTGCCACCGATAAACATCAGCACCAATGCCAGGGCGTATTTCAGGTAGATAAAACGGTGCATCAACGCCGCCAGGGCAAAGTACAGCGCGCGCAGGCCGAGAATCGCAAAGATGTTCGAGGTGTAGACGATAAACGGGTCCTGGGAGATGGCCAGCACCGCCGGCACGCTGTCCACGGCAAACACTAGGTCGGCCAGTTCGATCAGTACCAGCGCCAGCAGCAGCGGCGTGGCATGCAGCAGGTGCTTGCCTGTCTTTCTATCCGGCTGGCGAACCAGAAAGCGCCCGTCGTGCATATCCTCGGTTACCCGCAGGTGTCTGCGCAGAAACTGCAGTAGGCGGTTCTGGCTGAGGTCCGGGTGCTGTTCTTCCTTGGCCGAAAGCATGCGCACGCCGGTAAACAGCAGAAACGCGCCAAACAGGTACAGCACCCACTCGAAGTTCTGCACCAGCGCCGTGCCCAGGCCGATCATCGTTGCGCGCAGCACGATCACCCCGAGAATGCCCCAGAACAGCACGCGGTGCTGGTAGCGCCGGGGGATGGCGAAGAAGTTGAGAATTACCGCCATGACAAACACGTTGTCCATCGACAGCGATTGCTCGACCAGAAAGCCGGTGTAGAACTCCAGCGCCTTGGTCGCGCCCAGCTGCCACCAGATCCAGCCGCCAAAGGCCAGGCCAACGCTGAAATAGCCGCTGTACAGCAGCAGGCTTTCGCGCATCTCGATCTCGTGCTGATCGCGGTGCAGCACGCCGAGGTCGAGTATCAATAGGCCGAGAATGATCAGCAGAAAGGCCAGCCAAAACCAGCCGGGGGTGCCGAACAGTGGGGTCGTGAGCATGCTTGTCAGGCTATCCATGGAGCCACCTCGAATGTCTGCCTAAGTTGAAAATCAACTCAGTGACTCCGACATCACGGTGAAGGCTCACCGCCAGAGGGGCCCGGCGTCACGCTGATTAAGCAATAGGCCTTGGCGGCGAACTTGGCAAGCGCAGGAGTGGGGGATTCAGTTGCTGTACTGGTAGATGATCGGGGCAAAAATCCCGGTGTCGTGGCCATTTTTCAGGCACTGATTGAACTGCTCCAGGAACCAGCCCATCTTCAGCGCTTTGGCAATGCCCATGTGCTTGCTGTCGCTCTTGAATGGCACCGGTAAGGTGGTGAAGGCATCCGGATGCAGGCCAGGCCAGCTCTGGGCGAGCCTGCGAATATCGACGCTGGAGCCGATCAGGATCGCGTCGATGCGCTCACGCTGCAGCATGCCCAGGCCGCTGCGGGTGTCGTTGAAGCCGACGATGGTCAGGGTGCCGTTGGCCACAGCCTCGTCATACGCAGTGCCATAGCTGGTGCCGATGGTGGCGCCAATCAGTTTGTCTTTCAGGTCTGTGATGTTCTGGTAGGCAAACTCGCGGCCTTTCTGCACCACCAGCACGATATGTTCGGTAAAGATCGGCTCGGAAAAATCGAACAGCGTCAGGCGCTCATCACTGATCGACAAACCAATTACGCCGCCTTCACTGCGCTCGGCCATGGTGTAAGCGCGTTTCCACGGCAGCAGCTGGATCTGATAAGGCACCTGCATCTGGTTCAGGCAATGTTTGCTGATGTCCACGACAATGCCCTTGGCCTCGCCATCCTCCTCGAAGTACTTGGGGAAGCCATCATGCGCGCCAAATACGCGGAACACTTCAGCCTGGGCGGTTGGCCCGAACAGCATAACCAGCAGCAGAATCAGGTGCAGAGGCTTGCTTGCAGGCATGACAAAACCTCAGGGCGTTGGGGGTGTGTTCAGCTTAGCCACTCGGCGCTGTTAATCACTGCCTGATGTTGCAATACCTGCAAACAACGCCGGGACTGAGTCAGGTTTAGTAAACCCAGACTTCCACCCGGCGGTTCTTGATTCGCCCGTCATCGCCGCTGTTGGCGGCCACCGGCAGTTCATCGCCCATGCCGATGATGTCGCGGAAGATCACGCCGCCCTTGTTCAGCTCACGGCGTACGGCCATGGCGCGCAGCTTGGACAACAGCTCGGCGCGGGCAGTGTCGGCCTTGGCATCGCCGAAGCCGACCAGCACCACCTTGTCGTGCAGCTTGTTCTGCTCCTGCAGGTAGGCCATCAGCCGGTTGAGGTCGCGCAGGGCCTTGTTGTCGAGGTTAGCGCTGCCTTCCTGAAAGCGGAAGTTCACCGACAGACGTTGAGCGTTCTTCGCCAGAGCCTGATAGTTCGCCGGCATTTGCGCGTTGGCGGGGATTGTCACCGCTTGTACGGTCTGCGCGATAAACCCGCTCTGGTCGACAATCGCCTGACCGCGTGTGCTGTGGGCGAACTGCACCAGCGCACGGCCCCAGGGGTTGCTCAGCTCCGGCTGGTTATACAGAAACAGCCGGCGCGACAGCGGGTAATCCTCGGTGGCCACCAGGGTCAGGCTCGGCAGCATCGGTTGCGAGTCGCCGGCGGCAATCGCCACGGCCTTGGCCTGGCGGATATACGGCAGGCCGATAAAGCCGATGCCCTTAGGGTCCTGGCTGACCGAGTCGGAAAGCTTTTCGCTGGATTCAAAACGCTTGGCGCCAGGGGCCAGGGTTTTGCCGTTGGCGCTGAGTACCAGCTCCTTGAAGGTGTCGAAGGTGCCGGATTTGTCATCGCGGGCGTACAGGGTGATGGCGCCAGCTGGGACGCCGAGTTGCGCCCAGTTGGTGATCTCGCCGGCAAATATCTGCGCCAGCTGCGCGGTATTAAGTGCGGCGAGCGGATTGCTTGGATGCAGGATGATAGCCAGGCCGTCGAGGGCGATGATCTGCTCGGCGCTGGCGCTTTTCAGGTCACCCAGGCTTAGCAGGCTGGTGGCTTCGCTGTCCTTGATCGGCCGGGACGAGGCGGCCAGTTCGGCGCTGCCATCGGCTAATGAGGTAAAGCCGGTGCCCGAACCGTGAGCCGCCACTTCAATGCTTACGCTGCGGCCATCGGCGGTCTTACCGATGATCTTCTGCTCGTTTTCCGCCGCGCCCGCTTCGATGCGAATGGCGCTCAGCCCCTGTTCTTCGAATAGGCCTTTGACCAGCGCCGGGCCAAGGCGCGCACCGATGGTGTTGGAGCCCTGAATGCGCAGCACGCTGCTGTTGTCACTGGGGATGGGCAGGGCGGCAAATACCGACCAGGGCAGGGCATAGCAGATGGAGCCGAGCAGCAGAAAGCTGACGGTGCGAATCCAGGTATCACGTTCGAAGGCAGAGCAGGCGCGCAACATGCGGCAAACACCTTATATGGGTGAGTGAAAGTGCCGCGACGATAAGACAAAAAAGTGACTGCAATATGACAGTCACTTTTTCGATTGAGCGCTCTAGTACAGGGTTACTGCGCCAGCTCCAGCCAGATCGGCGCGTGATCCGATGGCTTTTCCATGCCGCGCAGGTCGTAGTCGACGCCAGCATCCTTGATCCGCGCCTGCAACGCCTGAGAGGCGAGAATCACGTCGATGCGCAGGCCGCGCTTGGGTTCGTCCTCGAAACCGCGGCTGCGATAATCGAACCAGCTAAAGCGGTCATTTACCGCCGGGTTGAGGTGGCGGAAGCTGTCGACCAGACCCCAATTCTTCAGGGTGGCCAGCCACTCGCGCTCTTCCGGCAGGAAGCTGCATTTACCGGTTTTCAGCCAGCGCAGACGATTGGGTTCACCGATGCCGATGTCGCAGTCTTCCGGCGAAATATTGATATCGCCCATCACTACCAGCGCCTGCTCGGGGCTGAATTGGCTAAGCAGCAGCTGTTGTAGGTCGGCATAGAAGCGCTGCTTGGCTGGGAACTTGGTCGGGTGGTCGCGGCTTTCACCCTGCGGGAAGTAGCCATTCATTACCGTGACCGGGTTGCCCTGGGCATCGGCGAAGGTGCCGTAGATAAAGCGCCGCTGCGCATCTTCGGCATCGCCGGGAAAGCCCTTGTGCAGGCTCAGTGGTTCCTGGCGCGAGAGCAGGGCGACGCCGTAGTGGCCTTTCTGGCCGTGGTAATGCACGTGGTAACCGAGCTGGCGGATATCCGCCTCGGGGAACTGCTCGTCGGCCACCTTGGTTTCCTGCAGGCCGATCACATCCGGCTGGTGTTTCTCGATCAATGCTGCCAGTTGATGCGGGCGTGCACGCAGGCCATTGATATTGAAGGAGACGATCTTCATGGGCGGCAGTCCTGGCTGTGGCTCTGGAAAGCCAGCGATGCTAGCCGATTAGCGGCCCTGCCGGCCAGCCTGTGGCGGTGCTGGGTGCGCGGTGCTAACGTGGCTGCAGGCCCAGTAAATCAAGAACAACAGAGGTCAAGCAGATGCCCAACAGTCTCGCCGAAGTACGCATGCTCGATGGCGGTTACGCCCGCGAAGCACGCTCGCTGCTGTACCACGCCTACCGCCACGACCCCACCTTCGCCTACCTGTTTGAAGCCGAGCGTCCCGGCTATGACCAGCGTGTGCGCGCCACTGTGCGCGAGCTGGTGCAGCAGCACTTTAATGAGGACCTGCCGGCCATTGGCCTGCTGATCGACGACCGCCTGATCGGCATGGCGCTGATTGCACCGCCGCAACGACGCATGGACATCACCGAAAGCTGGGGCTGGCGCATGCGCATGCTGCTGACCGCTGGTTTTCGCTGCACCAAGCGTTATCTGGAATATCACGACGCAGTGATCGCCTGCCTGCCGCCGGGGCCGTATCACGTACTGCCACTGCTGGGCATTCACCCGGAATACCAGGGCAAGCACCTCGGCGAGCAACTGCTTGAGGCGCTGCACAACTGGTGCGCCGAAGACGCCAGTTCCCAAGGCGTGGTACTGGATACGGGCAATGGACATTACCTGGATTTCTATAAGCGTCAGGGCTACGAGGAAATCGGCGAAGTGGCCATTGGCCCGATTATCGAGCACGTGTTTTTCCATCCCAGCCCGCAAGAAGCAATCAAGGCCAGCGCCTGAGAATGGCCGACTCGATGTGTTTACCGACACATCGAGTCGCAACTATTTGCCCGCCCTGGTGCTCTAAGTCGGCCCTGAGCTCGTGCTAGCATCGCCCTCATGTGTGTTTTCCCCAACCTTCTCGCCGGGCTGTTTCTCCTGCTGCTGAGTGCTACGGCCCTGGCCGAAGCGCAGTTGCGTGTGCGGGTTGAACCGGCTAATAGCGCGCTGAAAAGCAATATCGAGGGCTATATCGGCAGCCTGGGCGAGCGCGATGCCGAGGCCCTGCAGCGTTTTCGCCGAGTCGCCGAGAACCAGGCGGAAAAAGCCGCCCAGGCCCTGGGCTACTACCAGGCGCAGATCAGCAGCGAAGTCAGCGAGGGCACGACACCGCGCCTGACCCTGCGCATTCAGCCCGGTGAACCGGTGCGTCTGCGTGATGTGGTAGTGCGCGTCGAAGGGCCTGCCGCACAGCTGCGCGCCTTTCGCACGCCCAATGACCCGCTGCTGCGCAGCGGCGCGCAGCTCAATCACGGGCGTTACGACACGGCCAAGCGCGAGATTCAGAATCAGGCCTCGCGCTATGGCTTCTTCGCCGGGCGCTTTAGTCAGCAGCGACTGAGCATCGATCCCGCCGCCGGGGTTGCCGATATCGAGCTGATCTATCTCAGCGGGCCGCGTTATCAACTGGGTGAAGTGAGTTTTGTCGGCGATGCGCCGTTCGATGAGCAGTTGCTGCAGCGCATGGTGCCGTTCCCGGCCGACACGCCCTACGACTCGGCGCTGATTGCCGAGCTGTATCAGGCGCTGCGCTCAAGCGGCTATTTCGAGTCGGTGCAGGTGGATGCCAACCCTGGCAGCGCTGCCGCCGAACAGATCCCCGTGCAGGTTCAGTTACAGGCGCGCAAGCCACGCAGCATGGGGTTGGGCTTGGGGTTTTCCACCGACGTTGGCCCGCGTGGCCGGGCCAACTGGACGCGGCACTGGGCCAACCCGCAGGGGCACAGCTATGGCRCGGAGTTCGAGCTATCGGCGCCGCGGCAGAATGTCGGCCTGTGGTACGACGTGCCGCTCGATCCACCGCTGACCGACAAACTGCGCGTGGCCGGCGGTTACCAGGCCGAAGACCTGGCCAATACCGACAGCAGCAGCCGCCTGCTGACCTTCGGCCCGGAATGGCACAGCAAACTCGACAGCGGCTGGCAGCGCGTGCTCTCGCTGAAGTGGCGGCACGAACAGTACGACCTCGGTGATGACGCCGGCACCAGCACGCTGTTGATGCCGGGCCTGAGTTATTCCTATCTGCACAGTGACAACCAGATCGACCCCAACCACGGCTATCGCCTGCAGCTCGATCTGTCTGGTGCGGCTAAGGGGCTGTTGTCCGATGCCAATGTGCTGCACGGCAATATCCAGCTCAAGGGTCTGACCACTGTCTTTAACCGCCATCGACTGCTCGGCCGGGTGCAAGTGGGCGGCACTGAATCCGATGGCTTTGCCAAGGTGCCGCCGTCGCTGCGCTTCTTCGCCGGGGGCGACCAGAGTGTGCGCGGTTATGACTACCAGAGCCTGTCGCCGGAGAACCGTGCCGGCGACAAGATCGGCGGGCGCTATCTGTTTACCAGCAGCCTGGAATACCAATACAGCCTGACCGAGCGCTGGCGCCTGGCAAGCTTCTTCGACCAGGGCAATACCTTCGATTCGCTGGAGATTCCCTCGCTAAAAAGCGCGGTGGGCGTTGGCGTGCGCTGGGTGTCGCCACTGGGGCCATTGCGCCTCGATCTGGCGCATCCGCTGGATGATCAGGGCGGTGTGCGCCTGCATTTCTCCATGGGGCCGGAACTGTGAAGCGCGGGCTGCGTAATGGGCTGTTCAGTCTGCTAGGGCTGCTGCTGGTGCTGGTCATCAGCCTGAGCTTGCTGCTGGGCACCCAGGCTGGCAGCCGCTGGTTATTGACGCAGGTGCCGGGCTTGCAGGTGGACGATTTCAACGGCCGCCTGGGCGGCAGCTGGAGCGCGACACAGCTGCGCTGGCAGCAGGGCGATGACAGCGTGCAGGTGATGGCGCCTCGCCTGGAGTGGTCGCCTGTATGTCTGCTGCGCCTGGCCCTGTGTATCGAGCAGCTGCACAGCGGGCCGATCAGCCTGGTGTTCCCGGATGATCAGCAGCCCAGCAGCGAGCCGTTCAGCTTGCCGGACCTGAGCCTGCCACTGACCTTGCAACTGGGGCAGGTGCGGATCGACAGCCTGCAGCTTAATGGCGTCGAGCAGCTGCAAGGCCTGCAGCTGGCCGCACGCTGGACTGCGCAGGGTATTCAGGTCGACAACCTCAGCCTGCACACCGCCGATCTGCAGCTGGCGCTGCAGGGTCGGGTGCAAACCACCGGCAATTGGCCGCTGCAGCTCAGTGGACAGCTGCAATTGCCAGCGCCCGAGCAGCAGGCCTGGCCGCTGGCACTGCAGCTCGAAGGTGAGCTGCGCGAGCGGGTGCAGATCACGGCCAGCAGCAGCGGTTATCTGACTGGCGAACTGAGCGGTTGGCTGCAGCCTTTGGCGGAGCACCTGCCGGCGCAACTGCGTTTGCAGGTTGCCGCCTTCAAGGCCAGCGCCGAGTTGCCCGATACCTTGAATCTTGAGCAGCTTGAGCTAAATGCCCAGGGCGATCTGCAGGACGGCTATCAGGTCGTCGGCAGCGCCAGCCTGCCGGCAACCGAGGGACCGATTGCCTTGGCGCTGGCGGGGTTGCTTAAGGCCGACGGCGCAGCGATCAGCAACTTGAGCCTGACCGCCAGCCCGGAGCAGCAGGTGCAGCTTAGCGGCGAGCTGAGCTGGCAACAGGGCCTGAGCCTGGACAGCCACTTTAATTGGCAGAACTTTCCCTGGCAGCGCCTCTATCCTCTGGATGAAGAGCCGCCTGTGGCGCTGCGGGTACTTAATGGTGAGCTGGCCTATCAGGATGGCAACTACCTCGGGCATTTCGCCGCCGAGCTGGATGGCCCCGCTGGCGCCATTAGCCTGCAAAGCCCGCTGAGTGGCGATCTACAGAAGCTGTATTTGCCTGAGCTGCGCCTGCAGGCCGGCCAGGGCCGCGCCGAAGGCCAGGTCAGCCTGGGGTTTGCCGAGCAGTTGAGCTGGGATGTGCGTTTGCAGTTGAGTCAGCTTGACCCCGCATACTGGCTGGCCGAATTGCCCGGCAGCCTGGCCGGCCCGTTAAATAGCTCCGGCAGCCTGATTAATCAGCAGCTCAATCTCAACGCCGATATCGATCTCAGCGGTCGTTTGCGCGGGCAGCCGGCCAAGCTGCTGGCGAAGTTTGCCGGCGGCTTGGAGCAGGGCGAGTTGAGTGCCCTGGATATCCGCCTGGGAGATAACCGCATCAGTGGCCAAGCGGCGCTGCGTCAACAGTTGAGCGGTCAATTGCTGCTGGCAATGCCGCGGCTGGGCCAGCTATGGCCGGGCTTGCAGGGCCAACTCAATGGTCAGCTGGATCTGGCTGGGAGTCTGCAAGCACCCCAGGGACAGTTGCAGCTGCAAGGCCTGCGGTTGGCCTTTGATGACCAACGCCTGCAACAGCTCAAGCTCGATGCCAGCCTGAACAGTGCCCAACGCGGCCGAGTAACCCTGGAGGCATTGGGAATTCAGCTGGGTGAAGCCGAACTGGGTCGCCTGGATGTCACTGCCGCCGGTGATCAGCAGCAACAAAGCCTGGAGCTGCAACTGCAAGGTCCTTTATTGCAAAGTCAGCTGGCCCTGGCCGGCAAGCTGGATAAGGGCAACTGGCGCGGCAGCCTGAGCCGTGGCGAGGTGCAAAGCGGCGGCCAGGATTGGCGCCTGCAACAGCCGGCCACGCTGGTGCGGCTGGCCAATGGGCAGCTCAGCTTGGGCGCGCATTGCTGGCGTTCTGGCGATGCCAGCATGTGTGGCGCGGAGCAGCGCCTGCTGCCGCAGCCCAAGCTGAACTACCAGCTAAGCAACTTCCCCATGGACAGCCTGGCGCAGTGGTGGCCCAAGGACTTCGCCTGGCAAGGCCAGCTCAATGGCCGGCTGCAGCTGGATCTGCCGGCCAGCGGGCCGAACGGCAGCCTGGAGCTGGATGCCGGCAGCGGTATCTGGCGTATTCGTGATCAACAACAGTGGCTGGATTTTGCTTACGACAGCCTGCGCCTGAGCGCGCAATTGCGCCCGCAACGCATCGACAGCCTGCTGGAGTTGCGTGGCCCGGCTATCGGCGAACTATCCCTGCAGGCTCAACTTGATCCGCGCCCAGTGAGCAAGCCGCTGTCCGGCAGCTTCCGTCTCAACGGCCTGGACCTGGCGCTGGCGCGCCCGTTTGTGCCGATGGTCGAGCGTATCGCCGGGCAACTGAATGGCGCGGGCACCTTGTCAGGCGGGCTGCTGGCGCCGCAGATCAACGGCAACCTGCGCGTGTTGAATGGCGAAATCAGCGGTGGCGAGCTGCCGATGAATATCGAGCAGCTGCAACTGCAGGCGCGCATCGAGGGTGAACGGCTGCAGCTGGAGGGCGATTGGCGCAGTGGCGAGCAGGGCCAGGGCAGCCTGAATGGCGAGCTGAGCTGGGCCGATGGATTGCTCGCGGATATGCAGCTGCGCGGCAGTCGTCTGCCGGTGACGGTGGAGCCCTACGCCGCGCTGGAAGTCGCGCCGGATCTGCGTCTGAGCCTGCGTGGTGAACAGCTGGCGGTGGCTGGCAAGGTGCTGATCCCCAGCGGCAAGATAGAAGTGCGCGAACTGCCGCCCTCAACCGTGCAGGTTTCCAGCGATGCCGTGGTGGTGGGCCGCGACAGCACGCAGCAGCAGGCCACGGCAATCGCCATGGATATCGATGTTGAAGTCGGCCAGCAGCGCCTGACCTTCAGCGGCTTTGGCCTAGAGGCCGAGCTGCTCGGCCGCGTGCACATCGGCAATGACCTGGATACCCGTGGCGAGCTGAGCCTGAACAAGGGCCGATTCCGCGCCTATGGTCAGCGCCTGAATGTGCGCCGCGCGCGCCTGCTATTTGCCGGGCCTATCGATCAGCCGTTTCTTGATATCGAGGCGGTGCGTCAGGTCGATGACGTGACTGCCGGCCTGCGCCTCAGTGGCAATGCAGCGCAACCGACCAGTACGGTGTTTTCCGAGCCGGCCATGAGCCAGGAGCAAGCACTGTCCTACCTGGTTATGGGGCGGCCGCTGGGGCAGGGCGGTGGTGACAACAGCATGCTGGCGCAAGCTGCACTGGCCCTGGGCATGGCCGGCAGTGCACCGCTGGTCAATACATTGGCGCAGGGCCTGGGCATCAGCGATTTTCAACTCGACACCCAGGGCTCGGGGGTGACTACCAGCGTGGTGGCCAGCGGCAACCTGTCCGAGCGTTTGAGCCTGCGTTACGGCGTGGGGGTATTCGAGCCCGCCAATACCATCGCCTTGCGCTATGAACTGAGCCGACGGCTCTACCTAGAGGCTGCCAGCGGGTTGGCCAGTTCTCTGGATTTGTTCTATCGACGCGATTTCTAGGCCATGTTTCTGCGGGGCAGCGCTGGATTAACCCAGTTAATTCGCGTTTAAATTGCGCCCCTCGCTCAAAACGTCTGAGCGTTGAAATCTAAACAGTGAAAACCACTATCACAGTCTTCATATACTGACCGCCGCTGATCACCGGGCAGTCGTTGCGCTGACTGGTATAGCCCGATCCGTTGTTTGCAGACGCGCCAACCCGGCTCGCGTTCTGCGTAACAGCCTGGCCTACCCGGCAATCGGACAAGCGAAGGCTACCCACCTCGCGTTCACTACAAGAATAAGGAAATGAGCATGGAATTCGTCAACACCCTGGTCAATCAACTCAATGGCGTGGTCTGGGGCCCGCCCATGCTGGTGCTGATTCTCGGCACCGGTCTGTTCCTCATGTTGCGCCTGAAATTCATGCCGCTGAGCAAGATCGGCGCCGGCTTCAAACTGATGTGGCAAGGCCGCCAGAAAGGCGATGCCGAGAGCGGCGAGATCAGCCCGTTCCAGGCATTGATGACCTGCCTGGCCGCCACTGTGGGTACCGGTAATATCGCTGGTGTAGCCACCGCAATCTTCCTCGGCGGCCCAGGTGCATTGTTCTGGATGTGGTGTACCGCACTGGTCGGCATGGCCACCAAGTACTGCGAAGTGGTGCTGGCGGTGCATTACCGCGAGAAGGATAAGCGCGGCGAACACGTCGGCGGCCCGATGTACGCGATTAAAAACGGCCTGGGCAAAAAGTGGCTGTGGCTGGGTACCGCGTTCGCCATCTTCGGCGGCTTTGCCGGTTTCGGCATCGGCAACATGGTGCAGGTCAACAGCATGGCCGCCGCCTTGCACACCACCTTCAACATTCCGCTGTGGGTCACCGGTGTGGTGACCATGCTGTTTGTCGGCATGGTGATCCTCGGCGGTATCAAGCGTATCGGTAAGGTGGCGGCGACTCTGGTGCCGTTTATGTGTGTGGCCTACATCATCGCCGCGTTGGTGGTGCTGGTGGTCAACGCCTCGGAAATCCCGAAAGCCTTTGAAATGATCTTCACCTACGCCTTTACCCCGATTGCGGCTACCGGTGGTTTTGCCGGTGCAGCGGTAATGGCAGCGATTCGCTTCGGTGTGGCGCGCGGTATTTTCTCCAACGAAGCAGGCCTGGGTACTGCAGGTATCGCTCAGGCGGCCGGCACCACCAATAGCCCGGTACGTTCGGGGATGATCGGCATGCTCGGGACCTTTATCGACACCATCATCATCTGCTCGATGACTGGCCTGGCGATCATTACTTCCGGCGTATGGACCAGCGGTGCCAGCGGTGCGGCACTGTCGGCGGCAGCCTTCGAGCAGGCCATGCCGGGCGTCGGTGGTTATATTCTGACCATCGCCCTGGTGGTGTTTGCCTTTACCACCATCCTCGGCTGGAGCTACTTCGGTGAGAAGTGCTGGGAATATATGGTCGGCACCAAGTCGATCCTGCCGTTCCGCATTCTCTGGGTTGTAGCCGTGCCGTTTGGTGCGATTGCCCAGCTGGACTTCGCCTGGTTGGTGGCCGATACCCTCAACGGTCTGATGGCGATTCCTAACTTGCTATCGCTGCTGTTGCTCAGCCCGATCGTGGTCAAGCTGACCAAGGATCACTTCGCAAAAAATTGATGTGTCGCCTGGGCGGGCAGGGTAGTCTGACTCTTTGGTCAGCTATGCCGGCCTCCCTTCAAGAGGGCGCGGGCTTGCCATTTGGCGGGTTCGCGCCCTTACTTGTTAGCCCTCTCCAATTTCGTTGATAAGGATCGTTCCCATGGCACAAGTCACCCTCAAAGGTTCCCCGGTTGAAGTCACCGGTCAACTGCCGCAAGTTGGTCAGCAAGCGCCGGCGTTTAGCCTGGTTGCCGGTGACCTCAGCGATGTGAGCCTGGCCAGCCTGGCCGGCAAGCGCAAAGTTCTGAACATTTTCCCAAGCGTCGACACCCCGACCTGCGCCACCTCCGTGCGTACGTTCAATGCCAGCGCGAGCAAACTGGCCAACACCGTGGTGCTGTGTATCTCCACCGACCTGCCGTTCGCCCAGGCGCGTTTCTGCGGTACTGAAGGTCTGGAAAACGTGATCAACCTGTCGACCATGCGTGGCGCTGACTTCCTGCAGAACTACGGCGTGGCCATTGCCAGCGGCCCGCTGGTGGGTGTTGCCGCCCGTGCGGTCGTGGTGCTGGATGAAAACGACAAGGTGCTGCACAGCGAGCTGGTTGGCGAAATTGCCGATGAGCCGAACTACGACGCCGCGATTGCTGCGCTCAAGTAACACCCGCTTAATGCGTGTCCAACGGCCTGCTCTGCAGGCCGTTTTTGTTGATGAAGGTTTTTATGACAAGCACTTTTCATATGTGGATCAGATATTTAGTTACGTAAGGAAAAGGTAAATAGGCGGTAAAGAAGCTTTGCAGGCCGGCTGATACTGCATATCGTTCACGCTCCCCAAGGAAGTGATCGTTGCCATGCCTGATACACAGCTCGCCCCCCGTCCTCGCAACCTGTCGCGCCAATGGCTGGTCGGCTCGCTCGCGCTGGCTGTTCTCGCCTTATTGCTGTGGTGGTTCTGGCCCAGCCCGCCGGAAGCGCCCAAGCGTGGTGGCCCTTGGCGCGATGGCGGACCGGTGCCGGTGCGCGTGGCGACCGTCAGCCAGGGTGATTTCCCGATTGAGCTCAAGGCCCTGGGCACTGTGACCGCCTACAACACGGTGAATGTGCGTGGCCGGGTGGAGGGTGAGCTGGTCAAGCTGCTGTTCAAGGATGGCCAGCAGGTTAAGGCCGGCGACCTGCTCGCAGTGATCGACCCGCGCTCTTACGAGATCGCCCTGCAGCAAGCTCAAGGCGCGTTGCAGGAAAGCCAGGCGCAGCTGCGTAATGCCGAGCTGGACCTGGCGCGTTACCGCGGTCTGTTCGCCGAAGACTCGATTGCCAAGCAGACCCTCGACACCCAGGAAGCGCTGGTCAACCAATACCGTGGCGGGATCAAAAGCCTGCAGGCGAATGTTGCCACTGCGCGGCTAAATCTGGATTTCACCCAGGTACGCGCGCCCATTAGCGGCCGCCTGGGCATTCGCCAGGCCGATGTCGGCAACCTGGTTAGCTCCGGCGATGCATTACCGCTGGTGGTGATTACCCAGACTCTGCCGATTGCCGTGATGTTTACACTGCCCGAAGCCGAATTGCCGGCGGTGGTGCAGCAGCTGCGTAGCGGCGCAACCCTGGCCGTCGAGGCCTGGGACCGCAGTGAAAAGCTCAAACTGGCCGACGGTGAGCTGGAAAGCGTCGACAACCTGATCGACACCGCCACCGGCACGGTCAAGCTCAAGGCACGCTTCGCCAACGCCGAAGAAATGCTCTTCCCCAATCAGTTCGTCAACGTGCGCCTGCGGGTGAAAACCCTGCAGAACGTCACCCTGATGCCAGCCGCAGCGCTGCAGTTCGGCGCCAGCGGCACCTTCGCCTACGTGGTGGACGCTGAAGACAAGGTGCAGCTGACGCCGATCAGCGTTGGCGCCAGCGACGGCCAGCTCAGCGTGGTCGAGCAGGGCCTCAAAGCGGGTGATCGCCTGGTGCTGGAAGGCACCGACCGCCTGCGTTCGGGCAATCCGGTCGAAGTGATTGGCGATAAACCGGTTGCTGCTCAGAGCGAAGCACTTACGCCTGAGCGCAAAGGAGCGCCGCGCGTCCAATGAACGCCTCCCGCCTGTTTATCCTGCGTCCGGTCGCCACCACGCTGATCATGCTGGCGRTCTTCCTCAGCGGCCTGATCGCTTACCGTATGCTGCCCGTATCGGCGCTGCCGGAAGTGGATTACCCGACCATCCGRGTGATGACCCTGTATCCCGGCGCCAGCCCGGACGTGATGACCAGTGCGGTCACCGCGCCGCTGGAGCGTCAGTTCGGCCAGATGGCCGGGCTGAAACAGATGTCCTCGACCAGCTCGGGCGGTGCTTCGGTAATTACCCTGCGCTTCAACCTGGAGGTGAAGCTGGATGTCGCCGAGCAGGAAGTGCAGGCCGCGATCAATGGCGCGAGCAACCTGCTGCCCAGCGACCTGCCGGCACCGCCGGTGTACAACAAGGTCAACCCGGCTGACACCCCGATACTGACCCTGGCCATCAGCTCGAAAACCTTGCCGCTGCCGCAGGTGTTTGACCTGGTCGATACTCGCCTGGCGCAAAAACTCGCGCAAACCAGCGGCGTAGGCCTGGTCAGCCTGGCCGGCGGGCAACGCCCGGCGGTGCGTTTGCGGGTCAACCCGGAAGCCTTGGCCTCCTATGGCTTGAACCTCAGCGATGTACGCACGCTGATTACCGCCAGCAACGTCAACCAGCCCAAGGGCAACTTCGACGGCCCAACCCGGGTGTCGCAACTGGACGCCAACGACCAACTGAAATCCGTCGACGAATACCGCGAGCTGATTCTCGGCTACAAGGACGGCGCCACCCTGCGCCTGAAAGATGTCGCGACCATCATCGACGGCGCAGAAAACCAGCGCCTGGCCGCCTGGGCCAACCGTAACGAGGCGGTGCTGGTCAACGTGCAGCGCCAGCCCGGGGCCAACGTCATCGATGTGGTCGACCGTATCCAGACCCTGCTGCCCAATCTGACCCAGGGTCTGCCGGCCAGCGTCGAGGTCAGTGTGCTGACCGACCGCACCGAAACCATCCGCGCGGCGGTCAAGGGTGTGCAGCATGAACTGCTGCTGGCCATCGCCCTGGTGGTGCTGGTGACCTTCCTGTTTCTGCGCAAGGTATCGGCGACCATCATCCCGTCCATCGTCGTGCCGCTGTCCTTGGTTGGCACCTTCGGCGTGATGTACCTGGCCGGCTTTACCATCAACAACCTGACGCTGATGGCCCTGACCATCGCTACCGGCTTTGTGGTGGACGACGCCATCGTCATGCTGGAGAACATCGCCCGCCATCTGGAAGAGGGCGAAACGCCGCTGAATGCAGCGCTGAAAGGCGCGCGGCAGATCGGTTTTACCCTGGTCTCGCTTACCATCTCGCTGATCGCCGTGCTGATTCCGCTGCTGTTTATGGCCGACGTAGTCGGGCGGCTGTTCCGTGAATTCGCCATCACCCTGGCGGTGGCCATTCTGATTTCCCTGGTGGTGTCGCTGACCCTGACGCCGATGATGTGCGCGCGCCTGCTCAAGGCGGAAAAGCCCGAAGAAGAAGGGCGCTTCTACCGCGCCGCCGGGGCGGTGATCGACGGCATGATCGCCCGTTACGGCGTGTGGCTGACCTGGGTGCTCAAGCACCAGCCGCTGACCTTGCTGGTGGCCATCGGCACCCTTGCGCTGACCGTGTTGTTGTACCTGGCGGTGCCCAAGGGCTTTTTCCCGGTGCAGGACACCGGGGTGATCCAGGGCATTTCCGAGGCGCCGCAGTCGATTTCCTTCCGCGCCATGAGCGAGCGTCAGCAGCGCCTGGCCGAAGTCATTCTGCAGGACCCGGCGGTGGCCAGCCTGYCGTCCTATATCGGCRTCGACGGTGACAACCCGACGCTGAACAGCGGCCGTCTGCTGATCAATCTGACGCCACGGGCCGAGCGCGATGTCAGCGCCAGTCAGATCATCGAGCGTCTGCGCCCAGAACTGGCGCGGATTCCCGGGATTGAGCTGTACCTGCAGCCGGTGCAGGACCTGTCCATCGAGGATCGGGTCAGTCGCACGCAGTTCCAGTTCAGCATGGAGTCGCCGGATATCAGCCTGCTGGAAGAGTGGGTGCCCAAGCTGGTCAGCGCGCTGCGCGAGCAGCCGGAGCTGACTGACGTGGCCAGTGACCTGCAGAACCGTGGCCTGCAGGTGTTTCTGCAGATCGACCGCGACATGGCCGGGCGCCTCGGCGTAAGCATTGCCGATATCGACAACGCGCTGTACGACGYCTTTGGCCAGCGGCAGATTTCCACCATCTACACCCAGGCCAGCCAGTACCGCGTGGTGCTGGAAAGCGAGAATGCCGGCAGCATCGGCCCAGCCGCGCTGCGGCAGATTCACGTCAAGGCTGCTGATGGTCAGCAGGTCGCGCTGTCGACCCTGGCCCAGGTCGAGGAGCGCGCCGCCAGCCTGCTGATCRACCATATCGGTCAATTCCCGGCGGCTACCTTGTCATTCAACCTGGCCAGTGGTGTATCCCTGGGTGAGGCAGTGGCGGTGATCGAGCGGGTTGAGCAGGAGATCGGCATTCCGCAGGCGGTGCAGAGCCGCTTCCAGGGTGCGGCCGAAGCCTTCCGCGCCTCCTTGTCGAGCACCTTGCTGCTGATTCTGGCGGCCATCGTCACCATGTATATCGTGCTCGGCGTGCTTTACGAGAGCTATATCCACCCGATCACCATTCTCTCTACCTTGCCCTCGGCCGGGGTTGGCGCGCTGCTGGCGTTGCTGATCAGCGGGAACGAACTGGGCCTGATTGCGATCATCGGCATCATCTTGCTGATCGGCATCGTCAAGAAGAACGCGATCATGATGATCGACTTCGCCCTCGACGCCGAACGCAACCAGGGCATGCAGCCGGAAGCGGCGATTTACCAGGCGGCGCTGCTGCGCTTTCGGCCGATTCTGATGACCACCTTGGCCGCGCTGTTCGGCGCGATCCCACTGATGCTGGCCACTGGCTCCGGGGCTGAACTGCGCCAGCCGCTGGGCCTGGTGATGGTTGGTGGGCTGTTGCTGAGCCAAGTGCTGACGCTGTTTACCACGCCGGTGATCTACCTGTACTTCGACCGCCTGTCGCGGCGGGTCAGCCGCCGTAGCGCGGCAGGGGTGACGGTATGAGTGGTATCTGGCTCTTCCTCCCTTCTCCCGCTTGCGGGAGAGGGGCCGGGGGGGAGGGTGGAGATCGCGTGACGTTCTTGACCCTCTCCCCAACCCTCTCCCATAAATGGGAGAGGGAGCAGGGCATGCATCCATGAACCTCTCCGCGCCCTTTATCCGCCGGCCGGTGGCAACCCTGCTGCTGAGCCTGGCGATTCTGCTGCTCGGCGGCGTCAGCTTCGGCCTGCTGCCGGTGGCGCCGCTGCCGCAGATGGATTTCCCTACGATTACCGTGCAGGCCAGCCTGCCGGGGGCCAGCCCGCAGATCATGGCCTCCAGCGTGGCCACGCCGCTGGAGCGTTCGCTCGGCACCATCGCCGGCATCAGCCAGATGAACAGCCGCAGCAGCCAGGGCAGTACGCGGATCATGCTGCAGTTCGATCTGGACCGCGACATCAACGCCGCCGCCCGCGAGGTGCAGGCGGCGATCAATGCTTCGCGCGAGCTATTGCCCAGCGGCATGCGCAGCATGCCGACCTACCGCAAGGTCAACCCGTCGCAGGCGCCGATCATGGTGCTGTCGCTGACCAGCGACGTGCTCAACAAGGGCCAGTTGTACGACGTGGCTTCGACCATTCTGGCGCAGAAGCTGGCCCAGGTAACCGGCGTTGGTGAAGTGCAGATTGGCGGCAGCTCCTTGCCCGCTGTGCGCGTGGCGCTGGAGCCGCGCCTGCTTGATCAGTACGGCATCGCCCTGGATGAAGTGCGCCAGAGCATCAGCGCAGCCAATGCCAAACGACCGAAAGGCGCGGTGGAAGATGCCGAGCGGCACTGGCAGGTGCAGGCCAGCGATCAGCTGGAAAAAGCCGCCGATTACCTGCCGCTAATCATTCGCTATCAGGACGGCGCGGCCGTGCGCCTGGGCGATGTGGCCAGCGTCACAGATGGCGTTGAGGACCGCTACAACAGCGGCTTCTTCAACGATGAGCAGGCGGTGCTGCTGGTGATCAACCGCCAGACCGGGGCCAATATCATCGAAACCATCGCTGGCATTCGCGAGCAGCTTCCGGCCTTGCGTGCGGTGATTCCCGCCAGTATCGAACTGGAAGTGGCGATGGACCGCTCGCCAGTGATTCGCGCCACCCTGCATGAGGCCGAGCAGACCTTGCTGATCGCCGTGGTGCTGGTGATTCTGGTGGTGTTCGCCTTTCTTGGCCGTTGGCGCGCGGCGCTGATTCCAGCCCTGGCTGTGCCGGTGTCGCTGGTCGGCACCTTTGCGGTGATGTACCTGCTGGATTTCTCCCTGAACAACCTGTCGCTGATGGCGCTGATTATCGCCACCGGTCTGGTGGTGGACGATGCCATAGTCGTTTTGGAAAACATCTCGCGGCATATCGAGGCCGGTGAAACGCCCATGGCGGCGGCGTTCAAGGGCGCGCGCGAGGTGGGCTTCACCTTGCTGGCGATGAACCTGTCGCTGGTCGCGGTGTTTATCTCGATCCTGTTTATGGGCGGCATCGTCGAGCGGCTGTTCCGCGAGTTCTCTATCACCCTGGCGGTGGCCATCGTGATTTCCCTGCTGGTGTCGCTGACCCTGACGCCCATGCTCTGCGCGCGTTGGCTCAAGTCTGAAACCGCCGAGCACCAGCCCAGCGCCATGCAGYGTTGGGGCGGGGCCGTGCAGACGCGCGTGCTGGCGTTTTACGCGCGTGGTCTGGACTGGGCGCTGCGCCATTCGCTGTTGATGTTATTTAGCCTTCTGGCGACCATCGCGCTGAATATCTTCCTGTTTGTCAGCGTGCCGAAGACCTTTATGCCGCAGCAGGACACCGGTCAGCTGGTGGGCATGATCCGTGGCGACAACGGCCTGTCGTTTCAGGTGATGCAGCCGAAGATGGAAATCTTCCGCCGCGCGGTGCTGGCCGCCCCTGCGGTGGACAGTGTGGCCGGGTTTATCGGCGGCAGCGGCGGGATCAACAACGCCTTTATGATCGTGCGCCTCAAGCCGGWCGCCGAGCGCAAGGTCAGCTCCCAGGAGGTGATCAACCGCCTGCGCCATTCGGTGCCGAAAGTGCCCGGCGGGCGGATGTTCCTGATGCCCGACCAAGACCTGCAGATCGGCGGGCGGGAAGGGCGCAGCTCGGAAACCGAATACATGCTGCTGTCGGGTGACCTGGACGAGTTGCGCARGTGGCTGCCACCGGTGCGTGAGGCGCTGCGGGCCTTGCCGGAACTGACCGATATCGACGCCAAGGAAGCCGAAGGCACCCAGCAGATCCGCCTGGTGGTTGATCGCGATATGGCCAAACGCCTGGGCGTGGACATGAACATGATCACCGCCGTGCTGAACAACGCCTTTAGCCAGCGCCAGGTGTCGACCATCTACGACAGCCTGAATCAGTACAGCGTGGTGATGGAGATCAACCCGCAGTTCGCCCAGTACCCGGAAACCCTCGACCAGATTCAGTTGATTAGCGCCGAGGGCGCGCGGGTGCCGCTGTCCAGCTTCGCCCGTTGGGAGCGCAGCCTGGAAGAGGACCGCGTGCACCACCAGGGCCAGTTCGCCGCAGAAAACATCGGCTTTTCCCTGGCCGAAGGCGTCAGCCTGGATCAGGCCAGCCAGGCCATCGACAACGCTATTGCCCGGATCGGTTTGCCCACCGAGGTGCAAGGCATGATGGGCGGCACCGGCGGGGCCTTTAAACAAACCCAGCAGAACCAGCCGTGGATGATCCTGCTGGCTCTGGTGGTGGTGTATATCGTGCTCGGCGTGCTCTACGAGAGCTATATCCACCCGCTGACCATTCTCTCCACCTTGCCCTCGGCCGGCGTCGGCGCGCTGCTGGCGTTGCAGCTGATGAGCATTGAGTTCAGCCTGATTTCGTTGCTCGGGCTGTTTCTGCTGATCGGTATCGTCAAGAAGAACGCCATTCTGATGATCGACCTGGCCCTGCAGCTGGAACGCCAACAACACCTGAGCCCGGAGGAGTCGATCCGCCAGGCCTGCCTGCTGCGTTTCAGGCCGATCATGATGACCACCCTGGCGGCGATTCTCGGCGCATTGCCGCTGATGCTGAGCAGCGCCGAAGGCTCGGAAATGCGCCAGCCGCTGGGCATCACCATCGTTGGCGGGCTGGTGCTGAGCCAATTGCTGACCCTTTACACCACACCGGTGATCTACCTGTATTTCGACCGCCTGCGCCACCGGGTCAACCGCTGGCGCGGTGTGCGCACTGACGCTGCTCTGGAAACCCCGTTATGACCCTGCTGCCAATACCCGTAGGAGCGAGCCGTGCTCGCGAAACCTGTTCTGTTGCGAAGCCATTCGCGGGCATGGCCCGCGCCTACATGGGGCTGCTTACACTCAGCTTATTGTTAGGCGGCTGCGCCATCGGCCCGGATTATCAGCGCCCGCAGCTGCAAACCCCGGCGCAGTTCAAACAGATAGAAGGCTGGACCCAGGCCAAGCCCGGCGATGTACTGGAGCGCGGCAGCTGGTGGCAGCTGTATGGCGATGCTGAGCTGAATGCTCTGGTTGAGCGGTTGAATATCTCTAACCAGAACCTCGCCGCCAGCGAGGCACAGTATCGCCAGGCCCGCGCCTTGGTGCGCGGCGCGCGCGCGGCGTTTTATCCGAGCCTGTCGAGTAGCGCCGGAGCCACCCGCAGCAGTCAGGGCAGCGGTGCCAATAGCAGCAGCACCACGAGCAGCACGGGCGATATCAGCAAGAGCTATAACCTCAGCCTGAATGCCGCCTGGGAGCTGGATATCTGGGGCAAGCTGCGCCGCTCGCTGGAGTCCAGTCGCGCCGGCTTCGAGGCCAGCGCCGCGGATCTCGCCGCGCTAAAACTCAGCCTGCAGGCGGAATTGGTGCAGAACTACCTGCAATTGCGCGTGCTGGATGATCAGCAACGCCTGCTCGATGCCACAGTCGCAGCTTATGCGCGTTCGCTGAAGCTCACGGAAAACCAGTACAACGCCGGCATCGTGCCGAAATCCGATGTCAGCCAGGCCCTGACCCAGCTGAAAAGCACCCAGGCCCAGGCCATTGACCTGAAGTGGCAGCGCGCTCAGCTGGAACATGCGATTGCCGTATTGGTCGGCGTACCGCCCAGCGAGCTCAGCATCGCGCCACGTGAACAACTCCCGGCGTTGCCCGAGATCCCTGTGGCCCYACCATCGCAATTGCTGGAGCGTCGTCCGGATGTGGCCGCCGCCGAGCGCAGGGTGATCGCCGCCAACGCCGAGATCGGCGTCGCCGAAGCCGCCTGGTACCCGGATCTGACCCTCTCCGCCAGCGGCGGCTACCGTGGCAGCAGCTTTGCCGACTGGATTGATCTGCCCAACCGCTTCTGGTCCCTCGGCCCGCAGCTGGCACTGACCCTGTTCGATGGCGGCGCGCGCAGCGCCGAGCTGGAACGCAGCGAAGCAGCCTACGACCAGACCGTGGCGCAATACCGCCAGTCGGTGCTCGACAGCTTCCGTGAGGTGGAGGACTACCTGGTGCAACTGCGCGTACTGCAGCAGGAAGCCGTGATCCAGCAGGAAGCGCTGGACGCCGCCCGTGAATCCCTGCGCCTGATCGAAAACCAGTACCGCGCCGGCACCGTGGACTTCAACAGCGTGGTCAACGTGCAGGCCACGGCGCTGAACAACGAACGCAGCAATCTCAGCCTGCTGGGCAGCCGTTTGACCGCCAGCGTGCAACTGATCGCTGCGCTGGGTGGTGGTTGGCAGGGTGATTTAGAGGTGCAAGAGCAAAAGCAAGAAGACCGCTAAAYAAGCCAAGCGTCAGTACGGACTACCGCCGTATTGACGCTCAAGGCTCAGGGAGTGCTATTCGCGGTTTTTGCGGTTAACCGTTTGCGCGGCTTTGAGGATGTCTGCACCGATGTCGGCTTCAAACTGCTGCCAAACCGGTTGCATGGCGGCGCGCCAGGCCGCACGTTGTTCGTCGCTGAGGCTGATGATCTGGCTGCTGCCCGACGCCTCGATACGCTGACGATCAGCACGATTGGCGGCCTCGGATTGGCGGTTCACCTCAAAACTCACTTCATCGATGATGGCTTCCAGCTCACTGCGGATATGGTGAGGAATGGAAAACCAGAAACGCTGATTACTGACCAGCATGTAGTCGAGCGCACCGTGGTTGGTCTCGGTGATAAACGGCTGCAGGGTGTGCAACTGCTTGGTGTAGATGTTTGACCAGGCATTTTCGGTGCCCTGCACCTTGCCGCTCTGCAGCGCGTCGAAGACTTCGGCAAAAGGCATGGCCAGTGGCGTCGCACCGATCTGATAGAACTGCGCTTCCAGCACGCTGGAGGGCTGAATACGGAACTTCAAACCCGCTGCATCGCTGGGCACGTGCAGCGCTTTGGTTGCCGAGAGCTGCTTCATGCCGTTATGCCAATACGCCAGACCAATGATGTTATGCGCCTCCATGGAGCGCAGCAATTGGCGGCCCTTGGCGCGTTTCTGGAAGCGCGTTACGGCTTCCAGATCATCG
Source organism: Pseudomonas sp. 1928-m (assembly GCF_029269135.1). Lineage (NCBI taxonomy): Bacteria > Pseudomonadati > Pseudomonadota > Gammaproteobacteria > Pseudomonadales > Pseudomonadaceae > Pseudomonas > Pseudomonas sp. 1928-m. The sequence continues at coordinate 313,283 of NZ_JARIXO010000004.1, forward strand.
AACAGGAAGGGCAGGTCGAAGACTTGCAGTTGTTTGGTGTATTTCTCGAACTTGGCCAGCGACGGCGCCAGCAATTGCACCTCATTGTTAGCCAAAGCCTGCAATTCGTTGTCATCGCCAAATAGGCTGGATGTCGGGTAAACCTCGACGTTGACCTTGCCTGCCAGGCGTTGATCGACCAGCTGTTTGAACAGCAGTGCGCCCTGGCCCTTGGGCGTGTGCTCATCGGCGACATGGGCAAACTTGATCAGGATGGGCTCCTGTTCTTGAGCGTTGCAGAGGTTGAATGCACTGAACAGCAGGGTGCCAACGGCTATAACAGCAATCGACTTGAACATAGGTGAGTCCTTGGTTGAGGCAGGCGAGCAGTCTTGAATAGTCGGGGTTTAAACCCAGGTTAAAGCGTAGCGGCTTTTTGCCGGCATCCCTGGTGATCAACCAGGGATGGGCGAGGGGCTAGTTAGAGCGGCGCGCAGGTTACTGCACTTGGTGAGGACGTGGAGTGCGATGGCGCACGTCTTAACGCTTGTTGCGGTTAACCGTTTGCGCGGCCTTCATCACGTCAGCCCMAATCACGCTTTCGAACTGTTGCCACACCGGCTGCATGGCTTTGCGCCAGGCGTCGCGTTGTTCGTCGCTGAGGGCGGTCACCTGGGTGCCGCTGGCAGCGGCGATGCGGTCGCGGTCGGCCTGGTTGGCGGCTTCGGCCTGGCGGTTCACCTCGTAGGTCACCTCGTCGATGATGCCTTCCAGCTCCATACGGATCTGGTGCGGGATGGCGTACCAGAAGCGTGGGTTGCTCACCAGCATGTAGTCGAGCACGCCGTGGTTGGTCTCGGTGATAAACGGCTGCACGCTGTGCAATTGCTTGCTGTAGATGTTCGACCAGGGGTTTTCTGCGCCCTGCACCTTGCCGCTTTTCAGCGCGTCGAAGACTTCGGCAAATGGCATGACCAAAGGCGTGGCGCCGAGCTGGTTGAACTGCGCTTCAAGCACCGAGGAAGGCTGGATACGGAACTTCAAACCGGCTGCGTCGCCCGGTACCAGTAGCGCCTTGGTGGCCGAAAGCTGCTTCATGCCGTTGTGCCAATAGGCCAGGCCGACGATGTTGTGGTCTTCCATGGAGCGCAGCAGCTGGCGGCCTTTGGCGCGCTTCTGGAAGCGGTTGACAGCATCTAGGTCATCGAACAGAAACGGCAGATCGAACACCTGCAGCTGCTTGGTGTATTTCTCGAACTTGGCCAGCGACGGTGCCAGCAGTTGCACTTCGTTTTTAGCCAAAGCATCGAGTTCGTTGGCATCGCCATACAGCGTGGAGTTGGGGTACACCTCGACTATTACCTTGTTGCCCAGGCGTTCCTCGGCCAGCTTCTTGAACAGCAATGCGCCTTGGCCTTTGGGGGTGTTGTCTGCAACCACGTGGGCAAACTTGATCACGATTGGCCCCTTGTCGGTTGCCGCGYGAAGCGTGGTAGACGCCAGCAGCAGGCTGCCAGCGGCAATAGCGCAGATCGACTTGAACATAGCGGTGTTCCTATTCTTCTTATGTTGTTGTGTTGACGGCGTGCCAGGGTACGTTTCAGCAGGCTGGCTGGTGCGGGCTGTCAGGTTGGCGCGGCAGCACGCTAGGTTGCCGTGCGCAGTGCACCGGCTATATCGCAATGCCTATGCCAGAGTGGCAAAACGGCTGCAGGGCTTGAGCGGCCACAAAGTGGCCGTGATCGAACGCACAGCGGCTGGCGAGAAATCGCCATTTGTGCGCAAAAATCGGCAAAAAACCGCTTATTGAGGGCGTGGGTGGCGTTTTACCGCCACCTGCGGGGGAAGTGCTATCGGCGGATCAGCGGCGTGCAGCGCGCCAGGCAGTAAACAGACACAAAGCCAAGAGTAGGGCGACGCTGAGCAGGGTCCAGTGGGTAAACGACAGACCGAGGATGCTGTAGWCGTTCTGCCCGCACACGCCGGCGCTCATAAATACGCTGGGCAGCCAGTCATGCAGTGGCAGGTAGAAGGCATAGAAGGGGAAGGGCGAACAACTTGAGCTTTCCAGCACGCCGGTTTCGATCAGTACCAGGTGMGTGTTGTCATACACCGCCATACCTGCAGCGGCCAGTAGTAACGGCCAGAGCGGCAAGGTCAGCCAGCGCAGGCCGAGGGCTTCAGCGGCCAGAATCAACAGGCTGACAACGCCACCACAGAGCAGCCACAGGCGAATCTGAATACACAGGGTGCAAGGCTCCCAACCGGCTAGATGCTGCAGCAGCAAGGCACCGCCGAGCATGGCAAAGCAGGCGAGAGCAATCAGGGCGAGCAGAGGCTTGATTGAGGTGGCGCGGGACATCTGAATCTCCGGTAGAGGCGTTCGCATTGACTGAGGCAGATACTCTGCCGAGGCATCAGATGCCCGGCGCGAATTTAAGTTGCAGGCCTGTTTGAGCGATCCAGATACAGGGCTAGCAGCGCAAGGATGATCGCCAGCGAATAGGCAAACAAGCCCAGATTGATGCCCAGGATCATTTTTTCCGAACCATCGGACAACACCATCGAGCCGCCATAGCTGCCGCGCAAGGCATAGGCCAGGAGAAATCCGCCGGTGACGAAGAGGGTCATCAGGCTGCTCAGGCGCAGGTTGGCCCTAAACCACACCAGCCAGAACGAGAATGCGCCAATCGCGCAATTGGTCGCCAGCTGCCAGACCTCATGCAAACGCGCATGCGCCTCCCAGCTTGGGTTAAACACATGCGAGTCGTTCAGCTCGAAGATCGGCACCACCACGGCATAAAACACGATGCCAAGGGTCACCAGCAGTTTGCCAAGCATGGGTAACGCTCCCTGTAGAACGGCATTGGAATTGCGCGAGCATAACGGCGTACCAGGCGTTGAGCAAAAGCCCTGAAGTTTGAAAGCCAGAAGTGCATAGCGGGCAGCATTTCAGCTGGCTAAGGTCTGTCGCACACCCCGGACAAAGGAGCTTGGCGATGAACCCATCCACTGATGCAGCACCCATTGCGTTGCGCGTTCGCGGCATAGCCAGTGCCGAGGCCATGCATATCTGGCAGGGCGGGCTGGATGCCAACGGCCAGTTACCCGTACAACGGCCGGCTGAAGGCCTGGCCAATCCCTGCAGKCACTGCTTGAACCTGATTACCCCCGGCGCGACCAAACTGGTGTTGGCTTACCGGCCCTTTGCGGCGCTACAACCCTATGCCGAAACTGGACCGATCTTTCTGCATCAGCAACCCTGTGAACGGTATGAACAGGCGACATTGCCTGCCTGGTTTGCGTTTCTGGAACCGGCGATTGTGCGTGGCTACGGCAGCGACGACTGGATTCGTTACGACACCGGCCAGGTGGTGCCAGGCAAAGAGCTAACAGCGGTCTGTCAGCAGATTCTTCGCGACCCCAGCGTGGCCTACGTGCATATCCGCTCCAAGTTCAACTGCTTCCAGTGCCGGGTCGAGCGGGCAAGCGAGGGCTAGATCAAACAAGGCGATGCTCGGTGCCGGCGCCGGGTGTGAGGAACAGCAGGGTAGTGGGTTGTGTGGTTCTGGCCGTGTGCCACACACCCTGTGGCACCAGCACGTAGTTGCCAACCATATCCAGCAGTAGCTCGCGCTCGCCGTTTGCTTCTTCAAGCAGTAGCACTGCACTGCCACTTAGTAGCATGACCAGCTCTTCACCAGCCGGGTGGCGTTCCCAACTGGGCCAGTCTGCCGAAAAGCTGAAGGCGGACATCAACCTGCCCTGGTCCAACTCAGGCTTGGCCCCGCCAGCAATATCACTCCAGRACTGTTCGGTGACGGCAACCTGCTGGGTTTTTCCGCCATCTTGAACATGCAGATACGTATGTAGAATTTCCTCGACGCGGCTGGCGGGCATGCTGTGCTCCTTGTCCTGTTCTGGATCAGCGTTTAAGCAACGAAGAGTCCAACTGATTGAAGCACTGCACGATGCGCTCATGGCTGACATCGGCGAACTCCTTTTGCGTCAGGCTCACCAGCACGCTCGGTTTCACGCGGCCGGAGCGCAGTTGACGCTGCATATAAGCCAGTACTTCGGCGTCGCTGGCGGCTGCTGTTTGGCGGGTATCTTCCACGGTTCAAGCGCTCATTTGGGGTGATTTAACGCGGTGTTTTTCGGCGCGAACAGGGCGCAGACACCTGCCACTTTATCAGCTGTTTTACGGCGATGACTCTATAGTCACTGAGTCATATACCCTGACTACTATAAAGGTCATACCCAAATCCTATTGGCTCGTTCGCAGTCCAGCTACCAAGCTGAGTCCACCCCGTTAGGTAAAAACAACAGGAGAGAGACATGTCAAACGATGCGAAATGCCCGTTCTCGGGTGCTGCCGGAACCAACAGTGTGGCTGGCGGCGCACCGAAGAACGCCGACTGGTGGCCTAACCAACTCAGCCTGAAAATTCTCCATCAACATTCCTCCAAGTCCGACCCCATGGGTGCGGGCTTCAATTACGCCGATGAATTCAAAACCCTTGATCTGCATGCCGTCATCAAAGACCTCACGGCATTGATGACCGACTCGCAAGACTGGTGGCCAGCCGACTGGGGGCATTACGGCGGCCTGATGATTCGTATGGCCTGGCACGCTGCAGGCACTTACCGCATCCACGATGGCCGTGGCGGTGCGAGCACCGGTAACCAGCGTTTTGCGCCGCTCAACAGCTGGCCGGATAACGGCAACCTGGACAAGGCCCGTCGCCTGCTCTGGCCGATCAAGCAGAAGTACGGCCGCAAGCTGTCCTGGGCTGACCTGTTCGTTCTGGCCGGTAACGTCGCCCTGGAGTCCATGGGCTTCAAGACCTTCGGTTTTGCCGGCGGCCGTCCGGACATCTGGGAGCCGGAAGAAGACACCTACTGGGGTTCGGAAACCGAGTGGCTGGCCACCAGCGACAAACCGCACAGCCGTTACACCGGCAACCGCGAGCTGGAAAACCCGCTGGCCGCCGTGCAGATGGGCCTGATTTACGTCAACCCGGAAGGCCCGGATGGCAACCCTGATCCGCTGGCGTCGGGCCGCGATGTGCGCGWAACCTTCGCCCGCATGGCCATGAATGATGAAGAAACCGTGGCCCTGGTAGCCGGCGGTCACACCTTCGGTAAAGCCCACGGTGCGGGTGATCCATCACTGGTCGGCCCTGAGCCCGAAGCCGCACCGCTTGAAGAACAGGGCCTGGGCTGGATCAACAAGTTCGGCACAGGCAAAGGCGTGCACACCACCACCAGCGGTATCGAAGGCGCCTGGAAGCCTAACCCCACCACCTGGGATAACGGCTATTTCGACATGCTGTTCGGCTACGAGTGGGAACTGAGCAAAAGCCCGGCCGGTGCCCACCAGTGGACACCGAAGAACGTCAAACCCGAGCACTTGATCCCGGACGCTCACGACCCGGCGAAGAAACACCCGCCGATGATGACCACCGCCGATATGTCGCTGCGTATGGACCCGGCCTACGAGAAGATTTCTCGCCGTTTCCACCAGAACCCGCAGGAATTCGCCGATGCATTCGCCCGCGCCTGGTTCAAGCTGACCCACCGTGACATGGGCCCGCGTGCTCGTTACCTCGGTCCGCTGGTACCTGCCGAAGTGCTGATCTGGCAAGACCCGGTTCCGGCCGTCGACCATGCCCTGGTGGATGCGCAGGACATCGCCAGCCTCAAGGCCAAGGTGCTGGCATCCGGCCTGTCGATTGCGCAACTGGTCAACACGGCCTGGGCGTCAGCCTCCACTTACCGTGGCAGCGACAAACGTGGTGGTGCCAACGGCGCGCGTATTCGTCTGGCGCCGCAAAAGGACTGGGAAGTTAACCAGCCGGCCGAATTGGCCAAGGTGCTGGCAGCGTTGGAAGCCATCCAGAAGGACTTCAACGTCTCGGCCGCCGGCGGCAAGAAAATCTCCCTGGCCGACCTGATTGTTCTCGCCGGCTCCGCAGCGGTGGAAGCCGCGGCGAAGAAGGGCGGTGTGGATGCAGTGGTGCCGTTCGCCCCAGGCCGTACCGACGCCTCGCAGGATCAGACCGATGTCGAATCCTTCGCGGTGCTGGAGCCCAAGGCCGATGGCTTCCGTAACTACGCCCGCAAGGGTTACGAAAACGTTGCTGCCGAGTTGCTGGTCGACAAGGCGCAGCTGCTGGAACTGACCTCGCCGGAGATGACCGTGCTGATCGGCGGTCTGCGCGCGCTGAATGCCAATGCCGGCAAAGCCCAGCATGGGGTGTTCAGCAAGCGCCCGGAAACCCTGAGCAATGACTTCTTCGTCAACCTGCTCGACATGGGTACCAAGTGGCAGAAGTCTGCCAGCGAAGGTGTGCTGGAAGGCCGCGACCGTAAAACTGGCGACCTGAAATGGACCGCCACCCAGGTTGACCTGGTGTTCGGCTCCAACTCGCAGCTGCGCGCTCAGGCTGAGGTTTATGCCACCAGCGATGCACCCGCGAAGTTTGTGCAGGACTTCGTCGCCGCCTGGACCAAAGTGATGAACCTGGATCGCTTCGATCTCAAGTGACCCACTATAGAGGCTTAATAGGCCTCAGATGAAACCACTTCGCCCCGCCATGGTCACTCATGGTGGGGCGAAGTTTTTTATAAGTGCTTGATTAAGTTTGAATTCAGCCAGCGCGGTTAACCTTGCCCCATCTTTTTAAATGCCTTGGGAGTCTCTTTATGTCCAACATCGCCTGCGTACCGCTTAAACAGGTTCCGGCCGCCTTTGCACTTTGCGCCGCTCTGTTCGCCACCGGTGCGATGGCCAACCAGCCGCAGATCTACGGCCTGCACGAGAAGGTTTCGCTGCATGAACTGGCCCTGGAACTGCCCGCCAAACTCGATACCGGCGCTGAAACCGCCTCGCTGAGCGCCAAGAATATTGAAATGTTCAAACGTGATGKCGGCGAGTGGGTGCGCTTTCAGTTGGGTATGGAAAACGCCAAGCAAGCGCAGATCATTGAAAAGCCGCTGGCGCGCATGAGCTATATCAAACGCCGCGCGGATGACCGCAAGCCCGGCGACAAGCAGCTATACAGCGCGCGCCCGGTGATCGAGATGGACATCTGCGTGGGCGATGAGCTGAAGAATATCGAGGTCAACCTGACCGACCGCAGCGCCTTTGAATTTCCGCTGCTGATCGGCTCATCGGCCCTGAAAGAATTCAACGCCGCAGTCAGCCCCGGCGTGCGTTACTCGGCTGGGCAGCCAAGTTGCACCCAGACCAGCTGATGCGCAATTGATCGAATTTTTCGAAGGCCTCGCCAGCTGATCGGGGCATGTGGTGAGCCGCACATGCCCTTGTTTCAGTCAGAGGTTAGGCCGAGAAACCGCCATCAATCATCAAGCTGGCCCCGGTGATGTAACCCGCTTCCGGGCCGGCCAGGTAGGCGACAAAGCCGGCGATTTCTTCTGCCTTGCCGTAACGATCAAGCGCCATAAGGCCTTTCAGATACTCGGCACCTTCGCCATCGGCTGGGTTCATCTCTGTGTCCACCGGGCCGGGCTGTACGTTGTTCACGGTGATGTTGCGTGGGCCCAGGTCGCGGGCCATGCCTTTGGCCAGGCCGACCAGCGCCGACTTGCTCATGGCATATACCGCGCCGCCGGCCACCGGGATGCGGTCGGCGTTGGTGCTGCCGATGTTGATGATGCGCCCGCCGTCGACCATGTGCTTGGCGGCTTCCTGGCTGGCGACGAACACGCTGCGCACGTTGACTGCCAGAGTGTGATCCAGCTGTTCCAGGGTCAGTTCTTCGGTGCTGCCCCAGGCCAGCACACCAGCGTTGTTAACCAGAATATCCAGGCCGCCGAAGTGCTCGACCGCAGCGCGAATGGCCTGTTGCACGGCGGCTGCGTCGGCACTGTCGGCCTTGAGGGCGAGGGCCTTGCCGCCAGCGCTGGTGACTTCGCTGGCCAGGGCATTGGCCCGCTCGGCGGAGGACACATAGGTGAAGGCCACTGCTGCGCCTTCAGCGGCCAGGCGTTTGACGATGGCCGCGCCGATACCGCGCGAACCGCCTTGGATGAAAGCCACTTTGCCTTGCAGTGTTTGGGTAGAGGTCATGCTGTATCTCCATTACAAAAATTAAGTCAGTCGGTCTGACTAAGGTGTGAGCAATCTATTGCAGCGCGCCTGGGACTCGGATTATCGAGCGAAACCGCTCAGCGCGCGATGTTGCGATCAGGAGCGCGGCCCCATGATCTGTTTGAGGACATCGGGATTTGGCGCACCTCGCTGCTGGCGCATCTGGCCGTTTTCGTCCGGGTAGAAAATCGCTGGCGTAGCCGATACGCCCATTTCTGCCATCAGTCCAAGGTTACTGTCGAGCTGCTGCTGGATAGCCGTTGGAATCTTCTTTAGCCCTTGCAGCTGGCTGGCTTTGCCGGCGGACTCATGCTGATGAAGCGCCGCCTGCTGATCCTTGGCACTGAGCAGGGCTGCGGCCTTTTCGACGCTGTCCTGGCGCAGCATGCCAACCATCACGTGGCGGATTTGCACATCACCGGCCTCGACCCAGGGCCGCGCCTGTTTCCAGAACATGTTGCAGTACGGGCAGTTGGGGTCGGAGAACATATAGAGAATGCGCGGCGCCTTGGCGCTGCCATCGGCGATCCAGGTGCTGCGCTCCAGCTTGCCGAGCATTTCCTTGGCCAGCGGCTCGTACACCAGCTTGTCCAGCGGCTGCCGCGAAAGGTCTTCACCCTGGGCATTGAGCAGGCTGCCGACCAGTACGTGCTGGCCATCGCCCGTCAGGTACAGGGCGACACCCTGCCCGTTGTAGCGGGCGGCATAACCCTGGAGGCCACTCGGGGCATCGAAACGCTGGATAATTTCGGCACCGCGCGCCTCAACGGCTTTGATCGGAGCTGGCCAATCCTCTGCATGCAACAAGGGCACGGTCAGCAGGGTTAAGGCTGAAATCATTACGGGGAGATTGATCAGTTTTTTCACGGTTACTGTTCCTTGTTAAATACTTCAAGCGCGCGAGCCAGGCTGGCGCGGGAGAGTTCGCCCAGATGACTACTTACCTGGCGACCTTCGGCGTCGTAGAACAGCGTGCTGGGCAGGGCCATGGAGCCGACGTGCTGGCCCAGGCGGCCGCCGCTGTCGAGTAGTACGTTGTCCAGCCCCAGGGCCTCGGCCTGTAGGTACWGGTTGACCACGGCCTGGCCTTCGCCCTGGTTGACGAACAGGATGGTCAGTTCGGGGTTGTCGCGTTGTGCTTCGGCCAGTACCGGCATTTCGCGGCGGCACGGTGGGCACCAGGTGGCCCAGAGGTTGACCACCAGTGGTTTGCCGACATAATCCTCCAGCGCCACGGTGGCACCGTTACTGTCGCGGAAGGACAGCTCTGGGAGGCGCGTGCCTTGTTCCAGGCCGTGCAGGGTCAGGCTGCCCAGGCCCCAGCTGAGTACGCCGACAGCCAGCGCGCTGACCAGCGAGGTTCTGATAGTTGGCGTGCGCCAGGCCAACCAGGCACCCAGCAGCAGGGCAGCCAACAAACCAGGCCAGGCGATAAAACCGCCGTCACGGATATCCAACACCTGCCAGGGTTGCTCGCGGTAGTGCTCGAAATACACCGCCACGAACGCCACTCGGGCGACCAGCATGGCCACCAGCAGCAAGCGAAACAGCTGTTTCTCGGGGTTTACCGCGCCACGCCGGCCGACGTACCAGCCGGTAAACGTCGCCAGCAGCAGGCTGAGCAGCAACAGCACATGGGCGGTGCTGAGTGCCAGCGGCCCGACATTGATCRTTAACATCAACCACGCTCCTGGGTAGTCGTCCAAATCTGCAGAAATTGCTTGGCATCCACCGCGCCGGTGATGCGCTGCGAGCGGCGTTCCTCACCATTCGGGCCGATCCACAGCAGGGTGGGCGGGCCCATTACGTCAAAGCGGCTGAGCAGCGCGCGGCTTGCCGCGTTGCTCTCGGTCACGTCGGGGCGCAGTACGCGCACGCCCTGCAGGCTGGCCTGCACCTCGGGGTTACCGAACACGGTCTTCTCCATGACTTTGCACGACACACACCAGTCCGCGTAGTAATCCACCAGCACCCATTGGCCCTCGGCCTTGGCAGCGGCCAGCTCAGACTCCAGCGCTGCCGGCTCGTTCAGGTCAATAAAGTGTTGCTCGCTCGGTGCAGCGGCAACAGCGGTGCCGGTGAACACCTTAAGCGGCTGCAGTGGATCGCTGGCACCACCGGCGGCGCCCAACAGCATCGCCATGCCCCAGAGACCCAGTAGTGCGCCAGCGGCCTTGCTCAGGCTGGTGTGCTGCTGCACCTGACGCGCCAGTTGCAGCAGGGCACTGGCCAGCAGAATCAGCAACGCACCCCACAGGCCCAGCCAGACCGACTCGTCCAGCAGCGGACGGATCACCAGCAACGCAGTCACCAGGAACAGGAAACCAAACACCACCTTGACCCGGTCCATCCACGCGCCCGGTTTCGGCAGGAAGCGGTTGCCCAGGGTCACCAGCAATACCAGCGGCGTACCGATACCCAGGCCCAGGGCAAACAACACCAGTCCACCGTGCAGCACGTCGCCACTCTGGGCGATATACAGCAGGGCGGCGGCCAGCGGCGCGGTCATGCACGGGCCGACCAGCAGGCCTGAGAACAGGCCGAGCATGCTGGCACCCATCAGGCTGCCACCTTGCTGCTTGCGTCCGGCATTCTCCAGGCGGTCACGCAGGGCCGCCGGCAGCTGCAACTCGAACAGGCCGAACATCGGCAAGGCCAGCAGTACAAACAGTGCGGCAAAGCTGGCCAGCAACCAGGGTTGCTGCAGCAGGCCTTGCAGGTTGGCGCCCATCAGTGCAGCGACCACCCCTAGCGCGGCATACACCAGCGCCATGCTCACCACATAGGCCGAGGCCAGTGCCAAACCGCGACGCGGCGAGGCACCACTGCCCACCACAATACCGGCGAGGATCGGCAGCATCGGCAAGGAGCAGGGTGCAAAGGCCAACAGCAGGCCCAGGCCGAAGAACACCAGCAGGCTCAAGGCCAGGGTCTGGTTCTGTAGGCCGCCGACCAGGGCCTGGTCTTCAGCCAGGGTGGTGTCCGGCTGGCTTGTCGCAGCACTGCCAGACAGGTCGATCTGTTGGGTCTGCGGTGGATAACAGAGCCCTGCATCGGCGCAGCCTTGCCAGCCAATCTGAATGCTGCCGGTGTTGCCGGCAGGCAGAATCAGCTCAAGGCGGTCGCGATAGATCTGCGAGTCGCCAAAAAACGCATCGCTATACGGCAGCCCAGGTGGCAGCTCGGGTTTAACTCCGGCGGGCAGACCGTTGAATTGCAAGCGGTGCTGGTAGAGGTAGTAGCCGGGGGCAATATCCCAGCGCAGCAGGGTTTCACCATTGGCCTGAGGTTCGACGCTAAGCTCGAACGCCTGCTCGGCGGGGAGAAAGTCCGCCTGCTGGCTGTTACCCGTCAGCAATGGGCTGGTTGAAAAGCTGGAGGCCTGTACCGGCTGCAGTAGCCAGGCCCACATCAGAGAGAACAGTAGAAGCGTGCGCATGCATAACCACGTCTGTGAATGTCGAGGCGCAGAGCATCGCAGTTGGCGGTTAAGTCAGGATTAACGATGTGATAATCGGCGCAAATTGCAGTCGCCGGTTATCATTTCGTGCCTAGCGATAACGTCGGCTTAATCCTGACAACGGATACTTCAATCTCCTCCACGGACTGGTTCCATGTACATATTGCTGACTGAAGACAACGCCCTGATCGCCAGCGGCGTGGTGGCTGGGCTCACCGCCCAGGGCTTTCGCGTGATGCACGCCGCGACTGCGGCCGAGGCTGAGGCGCTGCTGCGCACGGTACAGTTCGACGCCCTGGTGCTGGATCTGGGCCTGCCGGACGAAGACGGTTTAAGTCTATTGCGCCGCCTGCGCCAGCGCGGTGTGACGTTGCCCGTGTTGCTGCTGACGGCCCGTGACTCGGTAGCCGACCGCGTGTCTGGCCTGCAGGACGGCGCCGACGATTACCTGGTCAAACCCTTCGACCTGCGCGAGCTCGCCGCGCGCCTGCATGCCTTGCTGCGTCGCGCTGCCGGACGCGCCATCCCGCAGGTCGAGCATGGCCCATTGCGATACGACCCTGTGGCCTGCCAGGCGTTTTTGCATGAGCAGCCGGTCGACCTGTCGCGCCGCGAGCAGGTGCTGTTGCAGGCGCTGTTGCACAGCCCAGGCCGGGTGCTCAGCGGCGAACAGCTCAAGGATGCGGTCTATGGCCTCGATGGCGAGGTCGAAAGCAACGCCCTCAACGTGCATATCCATCACCTGCGGCGCAAGCTGGGCAACGGCATCGTCGAGACGGTACGCGGCATGGGCTACCGCCTGGGGCCGGCCGGGCATGCAACCACCCCTGACGAGAGCAACGCCCCATGAGTTTGCGTCTGCGCCTGACCCTGATTCTCGGCTCGGCCTTCGTGCTGCTCTGGTCGCTGGCCGCCGTGTGGATGCTGTTCGACCTGCGCAACCAGCTGACCCTCTCGCTCGATCAGCGCTTGGCGTCTTCCGCGCGCATGGTCGCCGGATTGCTCGCCCAGCTGCCGCCACCGCAACAGGGGGAGGGCGGTGCACCGCTCAGCACCGAACAGCTGGGCATTCCCGAAGGCATCGCTTGCCAGATCAGTTCGGTACGTGGCGAGATCCTCGCCAGCAGTCGCGCCGCACCGGACAGCGCCTTGGGCATGGCGGAAACGGGGTTTCATGAACGCACCATTGGTGATCTGACCTGGCGCACCTTCACCCTGGTTGAAGGCGATATGCGGGTGACCACGGCAGACCGACTGGACGAGCGTGACACGCTCAAACGTTCCATTCTGCTGGCCGCCGCCGCCCCAGTGCTGCTGGCCCTGGTCGGCAGTCTGCTGGTGCTCTGGTTTGGCCTTAGCCGTGAGTTGTCGCCTCTGCAGCGCATCCGCCAAGCACTGGCCCAGCGTCGTGCCGACTGCATCGAACCACTGCAAATTGAAGGCCTGCCGCAAGAGCTGCAACCGCTGGTGGCTACCCAGAATCAGCTGTTTCAGCGTATCGCCCAGGCCATCGAGCGTGAACGCCGCCTGACCGACGATGCCGCCCATGAACTGCGCAGCCCACTGACCGCGATCAAGACCCACCTGCAAGTGGCCGGTATGACCGAGGGCGAGACCGCCCGCCAGGCACTGGMCAACGCYGAAGCCGGTGCCGACCGCCTGCATCAGACCCTGGAGCAGTTGTTGCTCCTGGCGCGGGTCGAGGGTCGACTGCCGTTTGACGAGAATCTGCAATACAGCGCCGAGCACGTGGCGCAGATGGCCATCGGCGATGCTCAGCAGCAGGGCCAGCCCATCATCGAACTGCAGCTGCTCGACGCCAGCGCCCAGCGCTTGCTGGATATGCCACCAACCCTGGCGATTGCTGCCTTGCGCAACCTGCTGGACAACGCCCAACGGCATACCCCGCCCGGCACTGCCGTCAGCCTGAGCGTGAAAATGCGTGGGGATAAGGTCTGTTTCAGCGTGCGCGACTCGGGATCAGGCGTCGCTGCGGACAAGCTCGCCCAGCTGACCGAGCGCTTCTGGCGCAACTCCACCGGCGAAGGCAGCGGCCTAGGGCTGTCCATCGTCAAGGCGATTGCCGAACGCTGTGGATGCGAACTTGAGTTTGCCAATACGGGCAATGGGTTCTGCGTGAGCTTGCTGGTCGTTACCCGCGCGGCCGCTGAGGTGTAGTGGGGCGCTATGTGCTTCTGAAACTCCAGACGATTTCCACCACGCGCACAGCCAGGATCAGGTAAAGCAGAAACAGGATGAGCTGCAGCACCACGTGATGGCGCAGTTTGGCCAGGCGCCGCAGGGCGTCGCTGATATTCAGTAGCAGCAGAAGCGCCGACACGATGATCAACCCCCAACCTGCCAGGGTTGAGCCCCAGAGCCCCATAAAGATCTGATGGTTGCCATGCAACGCGTCAGTGCCGGCGGCAAACAGCAGCGCGCAGACCAGCAGGTTTTTGATGTTGTCGAAGATCTTGGCGCTTAAATCTGCATCCAGCAGCGCCAGGTATTTGCTCCAGAGCTTGCGCATAGACGGCACCTGATTAGCAGCAATACAGCGATTAATGACTGGCGTTACGCGGCCTGGGCCAGAACAGGCTGGCCATGCACAAGGCATACAGAACCGCGAACAGCACATAGGCAATTCGCGTTGAAAACAGCTCCGGCGTTTCGCCGGGCAATGGCGAGACGCCCWGACCAAAGAGAATCAGAAAGGTCGTCAGCCCGCCGCCAAACACCTTGCCCGTCACCGCGCCCATCACGGCTCGGCCGGCAAACAGCAGGCTCACCGTCAGCAGGATTAGGATGACCCACAAGAGGCTGGGCCGCAGTTCGATCACGGTAAATGCCAGGGATGCGACAACCCCGCCCAGCAGGTTGATGACGATCAGCGCGGCAGCGGTTCGGCTGCTCATCCCCAGCTCGAACTGGCTGAGCAACGAGGCCACGGTAATCGGTATGACCATCGCCGTGGCCAGGCGCGAGTCGATCAAGCACAGCGCAACCATGCCCAGCAGGATGGCGCCACTGACCATGGCCTGGCGCGTCACGTAGCCCAGCTCCGCGCGCAGCAAAGGCGCAGGGGTTACCGGCGTTGGGCCGAGATCCGGGAATACGGCATGAGCGCCCCAGGCAAGCAGCAGGCCGATGCTGACCGCCTTGGCCAGAACCAAGACAATCGACTCGCCGAGGTCACGCTGGAGGATGTCGAGCAGCGGCACCACAATCGCAATCACCAGCATCAACGCCGGCCCCGCGCCACCCACCCGGCGACCCTGGGCGAAAAAGCAGCTGAAGTAGCACAGCCAGAGCAACGGCAGCAGTACCAACGGCCGCTCACCGAGCAGGCCGGTGAGGAAGATCAGCAGCGCGCCCACGATAAAGATCAGCAACACAGTGCCCAGCCCCTGACGCAAACCGGGCGGGCTGTAGCTGGCCAGCAGAAACTGAGTGGCAAATAACGGCGCGAGAAAGGGCAGCACACTGCCGTTGACCAAGCCCAGGCTGAATCCCAGCGTTACTGCCAGAGCCACACGCAAGCCTTGGCGCTTGGCGCGCGCCAGATCGATTGACGGGGAAGGCGCCGCCAAGGCCTCAGTTGACATAGGTCAGCAGGGCCACAAGCCGCGCGGTAATCACGCCAAACATATTCGCCAGCGGGTTATCGCCGGTGTAAATCACCACCGTAACCTGTGAGCCATAGCSCAGGCCTTTCGGATAAGGCTCCATCACCACCAGGCGCACGGGGAAGCGCTGCGGGTCACGTACCCAGCCGCTCTGGTTGCGTACCGAGGGCAGGGCAGAAGAGCTGCTGCCTTCTGTTGCAACGCCCCAGCCGACACTCTCGACCCGCGCATTGAAAATACGCCCAGGCAACACGTCGAACACCAGCTCGGCCGTATCATCGGTCTGCACGTGTTCCAGGCTGTTTTCTTTAAAGGCTGCGGAAATCCACACGGTRCCGGTGTCGATAAAGGTCAGCGCGGGCTGGCCGGCGCTGACCACCTGGCCAACGGCGAGCTGCAGATTGGTGATCACCCCGTCGGCCGGCGCGGTAATTTCCGTACGCACAAGATCAAGTCGGGCCTTCTCCAGCTGCGCGAGGGCCTGCTTGAACTGCGGGTTATCCGTACCGGTTGGCCCCAGTTCCTGACGGGCACGTTGCAAATCGGCCTGCGCCTTGACCACGGCAGCTTCGGCGGAGTTCAGCGACGCGGTGGCTTCATCCAGACGCGCCCGCGCATAAACGCCGCGTTCAACCAGCTGCATTACCCGGCGCGCTTGCTCGCGCACATTGTCACGCTGGGCGCGGGCAGAAACGAGCTGAGCCTGGGCCGCATCTACCGATGCGGTGTTGGCCCCCAACGACTGGCCTGTTTGCTCAAGGCGCGCCTCGGCTTCGGCAATGGCGATCTTGTAAGGCTGCGGATCAATGCGAAACAGCAGCTGCCCAGCCTCCACCCGCGCATTGTCGAGCACCGCGATTTCCACCACGCGGCCACCCACTTCGGATGCCATCTGCACCACATAACCCTGCACCACCGCCTGCGAGGTGGACGGGGTGCTGCGCTCCATCAGGATGGACAGCACAAACAGCGCGGCGGCAACTGACACCACGATCAACGCAATACGTCGCAGCGGGTTGGTTGGCGGCGCGGATTTATCGACGGCCACCGGCGTCTCGGCCGGTGGTGGGCTGTCAGGCTGCTCTAATGCTTCAGACATAAGGGTTCCCGTAAGGCAGATGGAGCAAGCACCAAGGTTGACTCGGCAGTGCGGGGTAAATCACGCAGCGTCGGGGCCGCTAACCCGTGCGGTGCGAATAAACAACGCACGCAGCTTCTCCCAGAAGTTGCCGCCCAAAACAAAGAAGCTGCCAATCAGCATGGCATCGCCGAGCATCTGCAGCGCCCAGTTATTAGGCCGCAGGCCCGGCGCGATAGCGTCGATATAGGGTTCAAGAAAGGACGAAATCAGCGGCAGACAGAACATCACCAAGCCAATGCGATGGCGCATCGGGCTGATCTCATCCTCAGTGCTCGGCACCATCGAAGACATATAGCCGTAGATATGCTGCTTCAGCTCCTGGAAACCCGCCTTGCCCATGATGGCGATAACCAGCAGCAAGAGAATCTTGTTAAGGATAAACAGCGCCCCCGAAAGCGCAGCCACCTTGGACCCCGGCACATCCGCCGCCGCTGCCAGCGGCACCAGAAGCCACAAAACCGGAATCAAACAGATAATCGCGATACCCAACTTAAACCGCCAATGGGCGGACTTGGGCTGGGCTGTGTTCAGCTCTGTACTCATATGCACGTACCGTCCCTTGCGATTATTGTTTTGGGGTTTTAAAAAACGGCAAAACCATCAGCTAAATATCTAGCACAAAACCAGCGTGGCGCAGCTTTATCAGCCCATGCCTGCTCGACACCCGCACGCTGCTGGCTTGGTGAACATTTCTTAAGGGGGGCGCTTGTTTTTAACGTGAAAAACCGAGGCTTGGCATTGGGCTGACGCTACTGAGGAATTGATCGAGGGCTGCTAGACAGTGCGGCGGCAAAGACGTAGGTTCTGGTTGGTGTTGAGTTGTGTCGGTTTGGCATTTGGCAATTTTTTGGATTGCTCAAACGGGTAGTGCTAGTCCGGGACTTTATACGACATCCTATGGGGTGTTATGCGACGGGAACGTCGTCTAATTATAGTTAGGCAACATCATGAAAACCACAGTGTATCGCCAAGCCTGCTGCTCACAAGATGATCAGCTAGGGCCATTGGAAGCCGAATTTAACATTGGTGCGAATACAACTATTTCTTCATTTATCCAAGATGTAGTTAAATCAAACTTTCTTCAGTTTTCGTCAAGCCACAACCGCATAACTGGCGAGATTGACGGCAAGGAAATTGTTGTGGTCTTCAGCCAGCACTTTACCAATAACAGGGAGCCAGAGTTTAAAGTGTCACCCAGCACGCCAGCTATTGATTTGCTAAACGACAAACAAATTTCTTTCTACTTTCGCCATATTTAATGCTCACTATTACTGTTCAATTCCGCCTAACAATAGGTTCAAATCGTTCGCTTCGCTCACTGGGACGGGCTAAAGCCCGCCCCTTAACCAAACGTTAGAAGGCCAAAGAAAGTATGGTGCAAAAGTACGAAACTCTAGACGATCTTTGGTGCGAATGGCCGGAAGCCACAACTGCAATCATGAAGCACGTCAAAGAAAACGAACCACTCGAATCCAAGTATGGGTGGAACTACGAAAGTGGCTCCGTCATCCCATACCACCGCAACGGTTATTCTGTTGTTATTACCCACACCGGTTACGACACCAAAGAAAAAAGCACTGTACAACTCAGCACTCAGGCTGAAGTTAGCGAAAACAATGAAATATCAGTAACAGCATCGCGGCGTTGCGTAAGCTAGAAAACAACCGCGTGTTGGCTTCTAACAATTGGTTCAAACCGTTCGCTGCGCTCACTGGGACGGGCTAAAGCCCGCCCCTTAACCAAACGTTAGAGCAAAATCGAGACACCATGCTGGCTACCTTATATATTGTAACAAGCTACCTATATGGACTCATCAGCGGTCTAGCGCTTGTGGCACTTATGAAGAAAAATCAGTCACACACGTCCAACATTAAAAAATGGCTTATATATATCGCAACTAGCTTTTCGCTAATATTATTTGCAGGCGTGCTTGGCGAGATTAATACAAAAGAAAGACCGGAAAACACATTGATAGCTTCAAGTATTTTTATTGTTTTGATTGGTTTTTTGTGCGGCTTAATGTTTAAAAAGCTCAATAACAAAAACATGCTCTAACAATAGGTTCAAATCGTTCGCTTCGCTCACTGGGACGGGCTAAAGCCCGCCCCTTAACCAAACGTTAGGTGCATATTCAAAATGCGGGATCGCAAAAAAATTGTGGATATGGTCAGAGATACTGCTGATAGATTTGGCCCGTCCAACCCGCAAGAAATTAAAAAGCTTATCTCCTATTGCCAAAAAGCGCCTGAGCGCAATGTGTATTTCGCACTATTTTCTTTCTTTTACGACCCATCCCTGCAGGTAAACAAATTTCAACGACAACAAGTTGCCGGAACATTGCTATTTGAACTGGCGCCCGCATCAGCCCTTGAGCTGGAGGGCTCAATTTATGCAGCAGCAAAAATTTGGGATTACAGCATTGAAGAACTACCATGGTATTGGTGCAAAGCGTTTGGCACAAACGTTGTAGTTAATTTCCTAAACGATCTACTGCCGGACATAGAAGATAAAGAAACTATAAAAAGCATTCAAACAATGTTGTTTTGGTGCAGTGGTTTTGAGCAGCAATGCACCTAACAACTGGTTCAAACCGTTCGCTTCGCTCACTGGGACGGGCTAAAGCCCGCCCCTTAACCAAACGTTAGAGCTACAAAGCACGAGGTCACAATGGAACTAAAGGATTTTGTCAGAGCAACCCTTGAACAGATAGTTGAAGGAGTTTATCAGGCTCAAGAAAGCATTGATGCCAAAGGTGGCATAGTCAATCCGGCAGGCATGGATTATTTCAAAGATGGACAGCGGAGCATTTATCATCATGCAATGCCGCAGCAAGTAGAATTTGATGTCGGCCTAACTTCAACTGATAAATCGGGTTCAAGTGAAGGAATTGGAGTGTTTCTAGGGAGTATATCCTTGGGCAAAAGAAACAACTCTGATTCTGAAAGCGTGGCCGTAACAAAGGTTAAGTTTAGTGTTCCGATTGTGCTGCCAGCCGGCAAAAAACTGGTTAAAAAATAGCCTAGCCCGCTCTAGCAAGTGGTTCAAATCGCTCGCCTCGCTCGCCGGGACGGGCTAAAGCCCGCCCCTTAGCCAAACGTTATGTTTACTTAGTTTGATTGGGTTATTTCAATTTCGTCATCAATGCTAAATAAAGGCAATGCTAATAGTGAAAGAAATTCTTGGTAGATTATATCTGTGGCAAATAGCCCTAAATAGAATCATTGATCTTTTAGCGCTTAGGCAGCGAGTGCACCGCTTTTTCAACACCGGAAGGCCTTTACATATTACCGAACTATATGATATTGAGCGCAGAAGATTGAAAACTGGTTTGCGACTTGATGGAGAGGAATTAAATAGCTTTGAAGAAAAACATGGCTCTTTATTTCCTGACATTCATGACATCCATCTCATTGACGAGCTAACAACTGAAGAAATAATTATTAAATTTTGCACTGTTTTTAACGGCGGCTATGGGAAGGAAGGGGTTATTGCCGCCAACAACAAACAATTTTGGGAGCCGATTCTTGATGAGATAATTTCAGATGCATTTTCTGGTGAAATTAAAGTCAAATTCAATAAATTTATAGAAGATGCCAGAGCTTACCGCAACAAACGCGGCGCGCACTTTGATCAAGAAGGTTTTATCATGACGCATGGCAATAAAAAACCCGACGAAGACGGGGTTATTTATAGCGTAGGCTGGAGCAGCGCCTTATTGACTTTTAACTGGGATTTTGTGAGCGATACCATCCCTGTTTTTAATAAATCATTGAATGGCTATATTAAAAAACTACAAAAAGAAGCTGGCATAATTTAGAGAGTTGTGCCGAAACATGACAACAGGCTCAAATCGTTCGCTTCGCTCACTGGAACGGGCTAAAGCCTGCCCCTTAGAAAACGTTATACGAAAGAGAAATATCCATGGATCAACAGTTCTCTCTATTCGCTCTTATATTTTCAGTGCTCACATCTTTCTTGGGCAGTCTCGCCTTTTTTTGGTATCTGCGCGGCAGGGAAAAACGCATTAAATCCGCTATTGCAGAACTAGAATATGAGGAACAATTCATTGATAAAATAAGTAGGGGTAACGTCGAGCTAATACGCTCTGGCTTTCGGGTTCTATCACTTGCTCTCTTTATCGTGCTGCTGTCAGGCTCTATGGTCCTCTCAACAAAACTATTCCCATTTCCTGATGTATTGGAAAGAATTATTTATATGTTTGCAGTTGCCGCCTGGGCTGCTGCCGCCGCCGGCTGTTTCTCATACTTTAAATCCCTGGCGCGGTTAAATAATGTAAAGCTGGCCAAAGAAAAGCTTGCGGAAAAACGTCAAAAACTGGAAGCGAAATTGTGAGCCTCGTATAACAAATCGTTCGCTTCGCTCACTGGAACAGGCTAAAGCCTGCCCCTTAACCAAACGTTATGCATGCTCGGAATGTTTTTCATCCAGCCGCAAATGGTGCCGCAAATGAAAAATAAATTAGAAAAGTCAAAATTGCTGAGGGTCTTAAATTCACTTTGTGCAGCATTGTTTATGGGGGCTGCAATTTACATTGTCGTGATGGGTTTCAACTCTGTTGCTATGGCCGCTATCGCTATTTCCGTTGCCGGAGCAGCTGCGCCTCTTGCTCAAAGCAACGAAGGAATTTGGGAGATGGTAGTCGGAACCTTCGAGGCCATGATTGATGGAGTGGTGGCAGTTATCGAGGGCATAGCAAGTGCAATAGCTAGCCTGTTTAGTTAAAAGCGTTAATTAAAAGGTGGCTCAAGTTAATGCGGCAAGATCTAAGAGATAAAATCATCAGGGTTTGTGCAAAGAAGATACTTGCCAAAGGTGAGGTCGTTGGCGTTTCTTTTTATGCGTTCTTCGCAAATAAAAATAATGATCCGGAGCTTCTTATGGAAGCTGCAACGTGGTGGATAGAAACTCACAAGCTTGATCATTTCGAGAAGGCAACAAAAATTAAGTTAATGATTGAAGCCGGCGTCTGATTAATTCAGGCCGTGGCCAGTTTAACCAAGCGCATATGTTGGGCGGAGTGGCAATGAGCAAAGTCGATGTGACATCCCGATTTGAAGCAAAGCTTCTTCGTCCGGCAAAGCCTGGTAGTGATACATCGTGGGCGTTCGTAGTACTGCCGAGAGATGCCAGTGAAAAGCTTCCGAGGCGAGGAAGAACGACAGTTGAGGGCACAATTAATGGACAGCATTTCCAGGCGACTCTTGAGCCTGATGGTCAGCTGAGCCATTGGCTGCAGGTCAGTAGAGCGTTGTACGAAGGTGCAGGCGCGGTGGTTGGGGATATCGTCACGGTAGAGTTAACCCCGGTGGAGAAGGAGCCAGAGCCTGAAATTCCAGCTGATTTTCAGGAGGCGCTGGCAGCCACACCTGAGGCCCATAAGGTTTGGACCGATACGACGACCATCGCCCGATTGGACTGGATACATTGGATTACTTCAGCCAAGCAACTTAAGACGCGCAGCAAACGAATTGGTGATGCCTGCGATATGCTCGCGTCCGGCAAGAAGCATGTTTGCTGTTTCGACCAGTCGGGCTACTACAGCAAAGCCTTCCGTGCGCCCGATGCCGCAGATTTATAAATTGGCCATGGCGTTGAATGCTTAACGCGTTTGCTTTGCTTATTGGGGCATGCTCGATTCGTTCATTCGCTTAACCACAGTACAAACCGCAGAGAATACAAGCATGCGCGTGCAGCTAGAGCCTCCAAACCAGCCTGAAGTTATTGCGCTTATCGCGGAGTTGGATGCGYATCAGGACACCTTGTACCCGGCCGAAGCGCGCTATGCGCTGGACCTGACCACGCTGGAGCAGGACAACGTGTTGTTTGCGGTGGCCAGAGGCAACGACGGGGCGGCCATTGCTTGCGCTGCGGTGGTGCTTGGCAATGGGGCGGGGGAGCTAAAGCGCATGTTTGTGCGCCCAGCCAACCGCGCGCAAGGTGCGGCTGCGCAGGTGTTGCTACAGCTTGAAGTCGAGTCGATAAAGCGCGGTTGTCGGATGTTGCAACTTGAAACGGGCCCTTACCAAGCAGAGGCGCTGGCGTTTTACCGGAAGCATGGCTTCCAGACCTGCGGCGCATTCGGCGACTACCCTGAACATCCGCTGAGCGTGTTTATGCAAAAAAGGCTCAGTGGCGCTCGCGCGGCGGGCTAACGAATCATGCCCATGGACACCCGTACCGCGTGGGCACAAACCAGTGTTTACGGCCTCGGTACAGGCATTAGATATCTGGAGAAGCCGTGAACCGTATTCAGCTTTTTTGCTGGCGTTTACTCGTTGCAGCCACCGCAGGGCTGATGTTGTTCGGGCTTGCGCTTGTGTTGATGCCGGGCTTTACCCTGCAAGCATTCAGCCTGCTGGTTTACGCATCGGCGGCACACCTCAATACATTCGGCCCTGAAGCCTTGGCTTATATCCGCCTGGTGCATGCCGTGCTGGGCTCGGTGATGTTCGGCTGGGGCGCTGTGCTGATGTTTCTCGCGCTTGGCCCCGTGCGCAGAGGCAGCCAAGACGCATGGTGGATGTTTGTTGTGTCACTGCTCGCCTGGTTTATCCCTGACACAGCCTATTCGCTGCTCTCTGGCTTCTGGCAAAACGCGCTGCTCAATGCCGGTTTTGCATTGCTGTTTGCAAGTGCGCTCGGCGGATTGCGCTCATTCACGACGCAAGAGCGCATATGACGCAGGGCTGAGCGCGCTCAGCATATTTATCCAGGCGACTAAAGCCCTTAGCAGGAGGCGTTATGGCGCAGTATCTGGTGGCGATCCACCATCCCGATGACTACGACCCGGCCATTGCCGAGGATGAGGCAATGACCCGCGATATCGACGTGCTTAATGACGCGATGGTGGCGGCCGGTGTCTGGGTTTTCGTCGGCGGTCTGCACCCGGCGCGCTGCGCAAAATCGCTACGAGCGCAGCCCAACGGCGAGGTGCTTGTTAGTGACGGGCCATACCTGCAGACCAAGGAACACGTAGGTGGTTTCTGGGTGCTGGAAACGGCTGATATGGATGAGGCGCTGGCCTGGGGGCGCAGGCCGCCATTGCCTGCCGGGCACCGATTGAGGTGCGGCCGTTTCACTCATAAAAAAGCCCCACGGCAAGGAGCGGATGCCGTGGGGGCGGGAAGGGGTTGGCTAGGCCAACCGGGGGGAGAGTCTGTAAGAACCTGCTTACAATCTGCTGCGCTTCGGCCCTGCTGCGTTAAAAACAGGCTCGGTAAGCCGCTTGCGGCTAACGCGCTTCAGCGCGACCCGAAGGGCGAGTGAAACGAGTAATGCTCATTTACACCAGTAAACTCCGCTTGATTCGCTGCGCTCACCCAGCGGGCCAACCTACGGCTGTTACTCCGCTGCGCTGCRTATCTCGCCTATTTTTGCCTTGCAGGTCTCTAGCTCGCGAGATCGTAAACAGGTTCTCAAGGTTAAGCGTTAGGCTGCCACCCGCCGCCAAGGGCCTTGTAGATGGCGACGATGCCGCGATACAGCTCGACTTCCGCTTGGGCCTGGGCGTCTTCGGCGCTTAGGCGTTCGCGTTCGGCGTCGAGCAGCACGAGAAAGTCCACTTCACCTTCGCGGTAGCGCACGCGGGCTTGTTCGGCTGCGGCGCGGCTGGCGTCGGATTGGCGCAGCAGGGCGAGCAGGCGCTGCTGGCGTTTGCCGTAGTCGCTAAAGGCGTTGGCGGATTCTTCCAGGGCCAGTAGCACCTGTTGTTCATAGTTGGCCAGTGCGCCATCGGCTTCGGCTTCGGCCCCACGCAGGCGWGCACGCACGCTGCCCAGATCAAACGCCGCCCAGCTGATGGTCGGTGCCAGGCCCCAGGCTTGCGCTGCTGACGAGCCTAGCTGCGAGCCACGCCCGGCGGTAAAGCCGAGGAAGCCGGACATACTCACCCGTGGAAACAGGTCCGCCGTGGCCACGCCGATATTGGCGGTGGCGGCGGCCAATTGCCGTTCTGCGGCGCGGATATCCGGGCGSCGGCGCAGCAACTCGCCGGGGTCGCCAACTGGCAGGGCTTTGGCGATGGCGGGCAGCTCCTGAGTCGAGAGGTCGACGCTGAGTTGGTCCGGACGCTGGCCGWGCAGGGTGGCGATGCGGTGCTTGGCGCGCTGCTGTTCGGCCTGCAGTTGCGGCAAGCTGGCTTCGGTGCCAGCCAGGCGCGCATCGCTGCGCAGTACATCGAGCTGGCTACCGACGCCGGCTTCACGTAGTTGCTCGGTAATGGCGCGGGATTCCTGCTGGTTTTGCAGGTTGGCGCGGGCAATGCGTTCACGCAGTTGTGCGCCGCGCAGGCTGCCGTAGGCATCCACCAGTTCGGCGATCAGGCTGACCTGCAGCTGCTGGTAATCCGCTTCGGCCACGTCCAACTCGGCGTCGCTGGCTTCCAGTTGACGCTGGATGCGGCCAAACAGGTCCAGCTCCCAGAGCATGTCCAGGCCCAGGTCGTAACGTTCGCCGCGCACGCGCTGCTCGGTGACGCCAGGTTGTTGGGTCTTGCCGAATTCACCGCTGGCACGGCTGGTGATGGTCGGTAACTGATCGTTGCCGAGGTCGTCACGGATCGCCTGGGCCGCCAGCAGGCGGGCAAAGGCCACGCGCAGTTGACGGTTTTCCTGCAGCGACTGTTGCACCAACTGGTTGAGGATCGGGTCGTCGAACTGCTGCCACCAGCTGGTTTCGAAACGCGAGCGGTCGTAGCTGCTGCTTTGCGCGCTGCTCAGCTGGGCATCTGCAGTCTGCGGCGCCTGGTAATCCGGGCCGACGGCGCATGCCGTCAGCGCCAGTGCTAACAGGCTAATAGCTAGAGGTTTGGCGGTAATGGTCTTCATGCCTGTACCTCCTGCAAACGCGCGACTTTCTTCGCTTCACGCTTCTCCACAAAGGCGCGGATCAGTACATAGAACAGCGGGGTCAGCAGCAGACCGAAGAAGGTTACGCCGAGCATGCCGCTGAACACCGCAACACCCATGGCATGGYGCATTTCTGCGCCGGCGCCGGAGGACAGTACCAGTGGCACCACACCCATGATAAAGGCGAAGCTGGTCATCAGAATCGGCCGCAGACGCAGGCGGCAGGCTTCCAGCACCGCGCTGACGCGGTCCATGCCTTCTTCCTGTTTTTCCTTGGCAAATTCGACGATCAGGATGGCGTTCTTACAGGCCAATCCCACCAGTACGATCAAGCCGATCTGGGTAAAGATGTTGTTGTCGCCTCCCGCCAGGATTACCCCGGTAATGGCCGACAGCAGGGTCATCGGCACGATCAGGATCACCGCAAGCGGCAGGCTCCAGCTTTCGTACTGGGCGGCCAGCACCAGGAAGGCCAGCAGCACGCAGAGCGGGAAGATGAAGATCGCGCTATTACCGGCGAGGATCTGCTGGTAGGTCAGGTCGGTCCATTCGAAGCTCATGCCGTTGGGCAGTTCCTCCTTAAGCAGCTTGGCAATCGCCGCCTCGGCCTGACCGGAGCTGTAGCCGGGGGCTGCCGCACCGTTGATCTCGGCGGTGAGGAAGCCGTTGTAATGCATCACCCGATCCGGGCCCGAGCTAGCGCTGACTTTGAGGAAGGCTGACAGCGGCACCATTTCGCCACGGTTGTTGCGCACCTTGAGTTGGCCGATCTGCTCCGGCTCCAGGCGGAACTGCTGCTCAGCCTGCACGTTGACCTGATAGGTACGGCCAAAACGGTTGAAGTCGTTGGCGTACAGCGAGCCCAGGTAGATCTGCATGGTGTCGAAGATGTCGCTGATCGCCACGCCGTGGGTCTTGGCCTTCTCGCGGTCGATGGTTGCATCGATCTGCGGCACATTGACCTGATAGCTGGTGAACACCGACATCGGGTCCAGCTCCGGCAGCTGGCGGGCCTTGGCGATAACGTTCTGGGTTTGCAGGTACAGCTCGTCATAGCCCAGGTTGCCACGGTCCTGCACCTGCAGGCGGAAGCCGCCGATGGTGCCCAGGCCTTGTACCGGTGGTGGTGGGAAGATCGCCAGATAGGCTTCCTGAATACCTGCGAACTGGCCGTTAAGCTCAGCGGCGATGGCTCCGGCGGACATGCTTTCGTCTTTGCGCTGATCGAAATCCTTCAGCGCGACGAAGACGATGCCGCTATTTGGGCTATTGGTGAAGCCGTTGATCGACAGGCCCGGGAAGGCGATGGTGTTGGCCACGCCAGGGTGCTTGCCGGCGATTTCCGACATCTGTTTCATCACACCTTCGGTGCGATCCAGGGTGGCGGCGTCCGGCAGTTGGGCGAAGGCCACCAGGTACTGCTTGTCCTGCGGCGGCACGAAACCGCTCGGTGTCGTGGCAAAACCCAGGTAGGTCAGGCCCATCAGCCCGGCATAGACGAACAGGGCGATGCCGCTGCCGCGCAGCACGCGCTTTACGGTGCCGACATAGCCATGGCTGGCACGGTCGAATGCGCGGTTGAACGGTTTGAACAACCAGCCGCCGAACAGCCGGTCGAGCAGTTTGGAGAAGCGGTCTTTCGGCGCGTCATGGCTTTTCAGCAATATGGCGGCCAGGGCAGGGGACAGGGTCAGCGAGTTGATCGCCGAGATCACCGTTGAGATGGCAATGGTCAGGGCGAACTGTTGATAGAACTGCCCGCTCAGCCCGGAGATAAAGGCTGTAGGGATAAACACCGCACAGAGCACCAGTGCCGTAGCGACGATGGGCCCGGTCACTTCCTTCATCGCCTGCTTGGTGGCTTCCACCGGGGTTTTGCCCAGGCCGATATTACGCTCGACGTTTTCCACCACGACGATGGCGTCGTCCACCACGATGCCGATGGCCAGCACCAGGCCGAACAGCGATAGCGCGTTGAGCGAGAAGCCGAACATGTGCATCACGGCAAAGGTGCCGATCAACGACACCGGCACGGCGGCCAGCGGGATGATCGAGGCGCGCCAGGTTTGCAGGAACAGAATCACCACCAGCACCACCAGGATGATGGCTTCGAGCAGGGTGTGTACCACCGCCTCGATGGAGCCACGCACGAAGATGGTCGGGTCATAGACGATTTCGTAGTCCACGCCTTGCGGGAAGCTCTGCTTCAGCTCGGCCATGCGCTCACGCACCGCATCGGAAATCTCGATGGCGTTGGAGCCGGGGCGCTGGAATACCGGGATGGCGACAGCGGGCTTTCAGCTCATGG